>CAVWIS010000041.1:0-259860 GCA_963755055.1 uncultured Alphaproteobacteria bacterium
GGCGTAGCGCGCCGCCTTGGCGGGCGGGATGTGAAAACCGGTATCCGTCATGCCGAGCGGCTTGAACAGGCGGTCCTGCATGAACTGCCCGAGCGACTGCTCGGCCAGCTGCTCGACCACCAGGCCGAGCACGTCGAGCCCGAAGCCGTAGTCCCACACCGCGCCCGGCTGGTGCAGCAGCGGCAGCGCGCTCAGCCGATCGATGAGCTCGGGGCCGCTCATCGCGACTGCCGCCGCGGTGCTGCCGGCCGGATAGGCCTTGTGAACCGCGGTGGTGCCGCGGCCGCCATAGACGATCCCCGACGTGTGCCGCATCAGGTCCTGGATCGTGACCTTGCGGGCGGCCGGCACCGTGTTGAGGATGTTCTGCCGGTCCGCGTCCATCACGGCGACCCGCATGTCGGTGAATTTGGGAAAATAGTTGGCCAGCGGGTCGTCGATCGGCAGCCGTCCCTGCTCGGTCAGCATCAGTGCTGCCACCGCCGTCATCGGCTTGGTCATCGAGGCGATGTTGAAGATCGTGTCGGTGGTCATCGGCACGCCGGCCACCTTGTCGCGGTAGCCGAACGCCTCGAAATACACGAGCATCCCCCGGCGGGCGACGGCGATCACGGCACCGGGAATTCTTCCGCGCTCGATGTCGGCGTTGAGCACCTTGGCGATCTCGCCGAGGCGCTCCGACGACATGCCGGCCTCCTCGGGCTTGCCGCGCGGCAACGGGTCCGACGCCGAGGCGGCGCCCATCAGGGGCGGCATCGCGATCGACCAGATGCTCGCAACGACCGCGGCCACCGTCCGGCGCGTCCCCATCGTGGTCGTCTCCCCGCTGACATTTCTTGGATCCTGCCGGCGCAAAGCTATCCTACGGATCTGCCGCTGTACACGCGCAACCGGTTCGCCCGCCCGCCTGCCGCCATGCGCGGCGCTCATTGGCGGTGCCGCAATTTCTCCGATATCGTGCCGCCGCAATCGGGCCCGGCCGGGGCTCGACCTCCCGGTGCGAGACGATCCTCATGTCCTGGCTTCGCCCTGCCCGATGGCTTTCGCTCGTGACCCGCATCGCGGCGGCGGCGCTGATGGGGCTCATTGCTGCCGGCGGCTGGGCGGCCGCGGAGCAGCCTTTCAGCTTCGCCGCCACGCCGGGCAAGCTGCCGAAAACCGTCGTGCCGATCCACTACGCCATCGCGCTCGAGCCCGACCTCGAGACGCTCGCGCTCAAGGGCTCCGAGGTCGTCGACATCGAGGTCGCGGAGCCGACCACCCGCATCGTGCTCAATGCGGTGAACATGACGATCGACAAGGCGATCGTCGACGCGCGGCCGGATCAGACGGCGGACATCGTGCTCGATGCCGCCGCCCAGACCGCGACGCTGACTTTTCGCGATCCGCTCGGCCGAGGCCCGCACAAGCTTAGCCTTGCCTTCACGGCTCACATCAACAAGTTCGGCCGCGGGCTGTTCGTCGTCGATTATCCGACCGAGCAGGGAGGCCGGCGGATGATCTCCAGCCATCTCGAGCCGGCCGACGCAAGGCGCATCTTTCCCGGCTGGGACGAGCCGGCCTTCAAGGCGACCTTCGCGCTCACGGTGACGGTGCCGCAGGCGTTTCTCGCGGTCTCCAACATGCCGATCGTCGGCGAGGAGCCGGTCGGCGGGGCGGCCAAGCGCGTCTCGTTCGCGCCGACGCCAAAAATGTCGAGCTATCTGTTCGTGCTCGCCGCGGGCGAGCTCGAACGGCTGACCGGCGAGGTCGACGGGATCACGGTCGGCGTCGTCACCACGCGCGGCAAGCGCCACAGCGGCCGCTTCGCGCTCGACAGCGCGCTCGGTCTGCTGGCCTATTTCAACGACTATTTCGGCGCCAAATATCCGCTGCCCAAGCTCGACCTGATCGCGGTGCCCGGCGGCTTCGGCGGCGCCATGGAGAACTGGGGCGGCATCACCTTCTTCGAGAGCCGGCTGCTGTTCGATCCCGCCGCGAGCCCGCCGGCGCTGCAGCGCGGGATCTACAACATCCTGGCGCACGAGATGGCGCACCAGTGGTTCGGCGATCTCGTCACCATGGCGTGGTGGGACAATCTCTGGCTCAACGAGGGCTTCGCCAGCTGGATGCAGGCCAAGGCGGCCGAGCACTTCCATCCCGACTGGCAGGCCTGGCTCAACGGCAACGATGCCAAGCAGAACGCCATGGGCCAGGACGCGCGGCGCACCACCCATCCGATCCAGCAGCCGGTCGCCGACGAGAGCGAGGCGATGGCGATCTTCGACGGCATCACCTACAGCAAGGGTCAGGCGTTCATCCGCATGCTGGAGAATTTCCTCGGCGAGGACGTCTTTCGCGCCGGAATTCGCCGTTACATGCGCGATCACGCCTTCGGCAGCACCACGACTGCGGATCTGTGGCGGGCGCTCGAGGCGGCGTCCGGGCAGCCGGTCGCCACGCTGGCGGCCGCCTATACGGAGCAGCCCGGCGTGCCGCTCGTCGTCGGCGAGGCAGTCTGCCGCGACGGCCGGCAGCGCATCATGGTGAGGACCGAGCGCTTTACGGTGCACGATCCGACCGCCAGGCCGCTGCAGTGGCCGGTGCCGATCGCGGTCGGGCGGCCGGGCAGCGCGGCGGCGCCGAATGTCGTCCTGGTGGACCGGCCGACCGCGGAGCTCGACGGCGGCAACTGCGGCGATCCGGTCAAGCTCAATCTCGGCGATGTCGGCTACTACCGTGTGCAATACGATCAGGCTTCGCTTGGCCGGCTCGCCGCCACGATGCGGTCGCTGCCGGCAGCGGATCGTGTCAACCTCCTGGCCGACGGTTTTGCGCTGGTCGAGGCGGCGAAAATCCCGCCGCGGGACTTTCTCGATCTCGTCGACCATATCGGCATCGACGACGAGCGGGCGGTGTGGGAGCAGGTGATCCGGGTGCTCACGCGGATCGACCGGCTGGAGCGGGACCGGGGAGAACGCCCGGCATTCCAGGCCTATGCGCGGGCGAAGCTGCGACCGGTGTTCGCGCGGCTCGGCTGGGATCGCGCCGCCGGTGAAGGCAGCGATGCCGCCCTGTTGCGCGCCAGGCTGATCCGCACGCTCGGCGATCTCGACGACGGCGAGATCATTGCCGAGGCAAGGCGGCGCTTTGCGGCCTTCGTCGAGGATCCGGCCTCGCTCATCCCGGAGCTGCGCGAGCCCGTCACCCATCTGGCCGGCCGCAACGCCGATCGCGCCACCTACGATGCGCTGCTGGCGCTTGCCCGCCGCACCACCAGCACGGAGGAGCGCGTGCGCTTCTATGCGGCGCTCGCTTCCGCCCGCGATCGGGGCCTCGCCGAGGCCACCCTGGCGCTGGCGCTCTCCGAGGCGACGCCGAACAATCTGGTCGGGAACCTGATCTCGTCGGTCGCCTATGGGGGCGAGCATCCCGATCTGGCGCTACGCTTCGTGCAGGAGAATTTTTCCGCGCTGGTGACGCGGCTCGGCCCGCCGTTCCGCAACTATTTCGTCTCCAACCTGATATCGGGGTTCGCCGACCGGGCCTATGCGCGCGAGCTCGAGAGCTTCGCGCCGGTGCACGAGACGGCGGGCGGCCGGATGGTCGCGGCGCGCTCCGTCGAGTCGATCCTGGTGGACGCGGACTTCCGCGAACAAAGGCTTCCGGCGATCGACCAGTGGGTGGCCCAGCACGCGGCGCGACCGTGAGCGTGGTCGCCAAGAGCCGCCGAGAGCGGCGGCAGGCTCAGGAGCCGCCGCCGGCCTGGCCGCTGATCCAGGCGACATAGCGGTCGACCGATGCCTGCAGGATCCGTTTCCCGCCGCTCGGTATGACGCGGTCGAAAAAGTGCCCGTAGATGGTATCGAACCGGAACGGCGCCAGGGCAGCCGCAATCCCGGTCACCTGGCTCGCCGGAAGCGGGATCAGGTTGGGATAGCTGCGCATGAAGCTCAGGAATTTTCGGTCCATGGTAACGGTGGCGATATCCGACGAGCACAGCACGCCGTTGCCGCCGGCACCCTCCGCCCAATGGAGGACCGTGCCGCCGGGAAAATGGCCGCCGCAGCGGACGAGCGTCACGCCCGGCATGAGTTCGAGCGTCTCGCCGTCCCACGGCCGGATGGCGGGATCGGGCCGCATGATCCACTCGCGGTCCGCCACGTGAAGATGGATGGGAACGTCGCCGAAGGCGCGGCTCCACTCCACCATCGTGGTGTAGAAGTGCGGATGCGATATGGCGATCGCCGTGAGGCCGCCGAGCCCCTTGATCAGCGCCACGGTGGCGGCGTCGAGCATCGAGATGCAGTCCCACAGCACGTTGCCGTGCGGCGTCAAGACCAGCAGGGCGCGTTGCCCGATGGCGAATTGCGGCTGGGTGCCGATGCCGATCACGCCGGGCTCGTGCTGGCGCCAGCCGTTGAAGGACCGTGCCGCAAGCTCCGCGAGCGTGGTCCAGGATTGCCCGGCGGGCGGCACGTATTGCCGCTCCTCCACGCAGATCGTGCAGTGCGACGGCGGTGCATCGGCCGGCGGATACTGCATGCCGCAGGCGGTACAGATGAACGCGCGCATGACGACCTCCGATGATGCTGCGCCAGACGTCGCTCAGCCGCTCGCCTTGTCGAGGGCCGCGATCGCGTCGGCGTCGAGCTTGACCTGCGCGGCCTTGATGAGCTCGTCGAGCTGACCGACATTGGTGGCGCTGGCGATCGGCGCCGTCACGCTCGGCCGCGCCATCAGCCAGGCGAGCGCGATCTGCGCCGGCGTCGCCGCCAGGCGCGCCGATACCTCGTCCAGCGCGCGCAGGATCCGCAAGCCGCGGTCGTCGAGGTATTTCTTGATGCCGCCGCCGCGAACGCTCTTGCCGAGATCTTTTTCCGAGCGGTACTTGCCGGTCAGGAAGCCGCTGGCCAGCGAATAATAGCTGATGACGCCGACCTTGTTCGCCAGGCAGAGCGGCTCCAGCTCGCTCTCGTAGCCCGCGCGGTCGTACAGATTATAGTTGGGCTGCAGCGTCTGGTATCGGGGAATGCCGAGGCGGTCGCTGGTCGCCAGCAACTCGCCCATGCGCTTGGCATCGAAGTTCGACGAGCCGATGGCGCGAACCTTGCCCGCCTTGACGAGCCCCGCATAGGTCTGGAGCGTCTCCTCGATCGGCGTGGCGGCATCATCGCGATGCGACTGGTAGAGATCGATGTGGTCGGTCTGCAGCCGTTTCAGCGAGCTCTCGACCGAGGCGAGAATGTAGCCTGGCGCCAGTCCCTTGCGGTCCGCCGCCATCTCGGCGCCGACCTTGGTGGCGATCACCACGTCGTCGCGCCGGCCGCGCCGCTTGAGCCATTTGCCGATGATCGTCTCCAACTCGCCCCCGGAATTGCCGGCGGCCCAGCGCGAATAGACGTCCGCCGTATCCACGCAATTGAACCCGGCGTCGACGAAACGATCGAGCAGCCGGAACGAGGTCGCCTCGTCCGCCGTCCAGCCGAACACGTTGCCGCCGAACACCAGCGGCGCAATGGTCAGTCCCGAATTTCCCAGCTGTCGCTTGTCCATTCCTGCTCTCTCGTGTCGCGCCGCTTCCCCTGGAGCATATCCCGATCAAGTGTGATCGGGATATGCTCCAAAATCGTTGAGTTGAGCATGTTCTTATCGGTGAACCGGTATCCGCTTCACCGGAACATGCTCTAGCCGCTCTGGCGTCCCGTGCCGGGATCGGCAATGATGCGGCAAACCTTTCGCACTGGCGACGGAGGAACGCAATGTCCTACGATCTCGATCGGTTCGTGGCGGATTGCCGGGGCATCCTTTCGGCCGATCCCGGCCCCAAGGGCCGGGAGGAGGTGCGCCTTCGCCTCGAGCGCCTGCTCGGCGAGCAGGACTTCATCGAGAAATATTGCGGGGACGATGCGCCGCGGGGTTTGAGCGTGCTCTACGAGGACAAGGGTCTCGGCTTCCAGGTCCTCGCCCACATCAACGACAAGGCGCGGGTGTCGCCTCCCCACGATCACGGCGCCTCCTGGGCGATCTACGGCCAGGCCACCAAGTACACCGACATGACCGAATGGGAGCGCCTCGACAACGGCACCGATGCCGCCCATGCGGAGCTCAAGCCGACCCGGAAATACCGGCTGATGCCGGGTGAGGCCGGCATCTATCAGGACGGCACGATCCACTCGATCGACTATCCCGACAAGGCGCGCTTCATCCGCGTGACCGGGACCAATCTCGACCGCATTCACCGCGTGCGCTTCGATCTGGCGACGGGAGCCGTGCACCAGATGACCCCGCAGCAGGCTACGTAGGCCTCGCGATGCCGTCGCAAGACCTGCAGCCGCTGTCGCCGGCGGCGGTCAGAAAGATGCTCGGCGACGGGCAGGAGCTGGCGATCCTCGACCTGCGCGAGGAGCTGGTCTTTTCCCGCAGCCATCTGCTGCTCGCCCGGTCGCTGCCGCTGAGCCGCCTCGAGCTGCGCATGGCGCGCCTGGTGCCGCGTCGTGCCACCCGTATCGTGCTGTGCGACGAGGCCGACGGTCTCGCCGAGCGCGGCGCCGCGATCCTGGCGGCTGCCGGCTACGACAATCTCTTCGTTCTCGCAGGCGGCATCGCGGCCTGGGCGGCCGCGGGCTTCGAGCTGTTCTCCGGGTTCAATGTGCCGAGCAAGGCGTTCGGCGAGCTGGTCGAGCACGCAAGCGGCACGCCGGGTATCGCCGCCGAGGAGCTCGACCGCCTGATGCGCGCCGGCACCGACCTCGTCGTGGTCGACAGCCGGCCGTTCGACGAATATTCCCGCATGTCGATCCCGACCGCGATCAACGTGCCGGGGGCCGAGCTGGTGCTGCGCATCCGCGACATCGCGCCGTCGCCCGACACAATGGTGGTGGTCAACTGCGCCGGCCGCACGCGAAGCATCATCGGGGCGCAGTCGCTGATCAATGCCGGGGTGCCCAACAAGGTGGTGGCGCTGCGCAACGGCACCATGGGCTGGAACCTTGCCGGCCTCGCCTGCGACAGCGGCCGGGACCTGCGGGCACCGGATCCCTCGGAGCCCGGCCTCGCCTGGGCGAAATCCGCGTCCGGAGGCCTCGCGCGCCGGCTCGGCGTCGAGCGCATCGACGGCGCGCGGCTGGAGCGGTTCCGTGCGGAGAGCGCCGAGCGCTCGCTCTATCTGCTCGACGTGCGCGATCCGGCCGAGTACGCGGCCGGTCACGTCGCCGGCGCGGTGTCGGCGCCGGGCGGCCAGCTGGTCCAGGCCACCGACCAGTATATCGGCACGCTCGGCGCCCGGATCGTGCTGGTCGACGACAAGGAGGTGCGCGCCGCCATGACGGCGTCGTGGCTCCGCCAGATGGGATGGCGGGACGTGTTCGTGCTCGCGGAGGCGGGCTCCGAGACCGGATCGCCGGCGCCGTCGGTGATCGGCGCCGCGCCGAGATCCGACCTCGCCATGCGCGCCGCCGAGCTGGCCCGTGTCCTCGCGCAGGACGGCGCCACCGTGATCGACCTGTCGGTGAGCCGCCTCTACCGGGCGGCGCATATATTGGGCGCGTGGTTTGCGATCCGATCGCGGCTGGCCCAGGCGCTGGACAAGATCCCGTTGCGCGGCGAGGTGGTGCTGACCTCCGAGGACGGCGTGCTGGGGGCGCTGGCGGCACCCGAAGCCGTCACGCTGACGCACCAGCCGGTCCGTTATCTGGTCGGCGGCAATGCGGCCTGGCTGGCGGCCGGCCAGGCTCTGACCTCCGACGATCCCCGGATGGCGGACGAGCCGATCGACGCGTGGCTGAAACCCTACGAGCAGCCGGGCGACGTCGAGAAGGCGATGGCGGACTATCTGGCGTGGGAGGTCGACCTGTTGCCGCGCATCGAGCGCGACGGCTTTCTGGCCGGGCTTCAGGTCATCTGAACCGCCGGCGCGGCGCGTGATTGCCGGGCGTTGGCGCGCGCCGCGTGGCGCTCCGCCGACGCGATGGTGTTGACCAGCAGCATCGTCACCGTCATCGGCCCGACGCCGCCGGGGACCGGCGTGATGAAGGAGGCCTTGCGCCGCACGCCCTCGAAGTCGACGTCGCCGACCAGTTTTCCGTCGGCGAGCCGGTTGATGCCGACGTCGATCACCACGGCGCCGGTGCGCACCATCTGCGCCAGGATGAGGTTCGGCTGGCCCGCCGCCACCACCAGGATGTCGGCCAGGATGGTGAACTGCGCGAGGTCGCGGGTCTTGGCGTGGCAGATGCAGACCGTGGCGTCGCGCTGCATCAGCATCAGCGCCATCGGCTTGCCGACGATGTTGCTGGCGCCGACCACCACGACATTCTGGCCCTCCAGCGGGATTTTCTGGTGCTCGAGCAGCCGCAGCACGCCGTAGGGCGTGCACGGGGGAAATACGGTATTTCCCAGCACCAGGCCGCCGACATTGTAGAGGTGGAAGCCGTCGACATCCTTGTCGGCGTCGATGGTGGCGAGCAGGCCGTTGAGCTCGAACTGCCGCGGCAGCGGCAGCTGGACCAGGATGCCGTGGATCGCCGGGTCGGCATTGAGAGTTGCGATCTGCCGCGCCACCACCTCCGGATCGACATCGTCGGGGAACGCGAGCTTCACCGAATGGATGCCGACCTCCGCGCAGGCGCGCACCTTGTTGCGGACATAGATCGCCGATGCCGGATTGCCGCCGACGATGATCACCGCCAGGCCCGGCGTGATGCCGGAGGCCTGCCCCAGCCGGTGCACGCGGTCGCGGCACTCCTCGCGGATCGCGGCGGCGACCGCCACCCCATCGATGATTGTTGCCGTCAAGGCATCCTCTCGGGTCCGCGAACGTCGGGGGCTCGGTATATCACGTTCCCGCGCCGGCGCCGGAGAGCGAGCTGCGGACGTCGCGGCACAGCCATATGGCCGCTTCGAATGCAATTCGGCGATGGCGTCTCCCAAGGGTCATCCTATTCGGAAGCTTGCTGTCCCCGTCGTCTGCGTCCGCGGCCTGGTGGGTGCGTGCCCCGCGCCGCGCCGCGACACCGTGCGGTCGCCGCCGCCGAGCTCGCGCTGCATCAGGACGCTGTCGAGCCAGCGGCCGAACTTGAAGCCGACCGCCCTGAGCGTGCCGACGGAGCGAAAGCCGAGCCGCTCGTGCAGCGCGATCGACGGCAGGTTGGCGCTGTCGCCGATGACCGCGATCATCTGGCGAAAGTCTCGGGCCTCGCACGCCGCGAGCAGCGCCCGCATCAGCGCCTGCCCGACCCCGCCGCGCTCCAGGCCGGCGCGCACATAGACCGAATTCTCCACCGTGTCGGCATAGGCCGGCCGCGGCCGGTAGGGCCCCGCATAGGCATAGCCGACGATCTCACGCCCGCGTTCGGCGACCAGATACGGATAGTCGTTGCCGGCGATCGCGCGGTATCGCCGCGCCATCTCGTCGCGGCCCGGCGGCTCGATCTCGAAGGTCGCCGGCAAGTTGAGGACGTGAAGTCCTACGACCTCGTCTGGCTGCTGCACATTGTCGGCGACGTCCACCAGCCGCTCCACGCAACGTCCCGGTTCTCTGCCCAGTTCAAGAAGGGCGACAATGGCGGCAACAGCGAGAAAATCTGCGTGACCTCGTGCGGGGAGGCGCTGCACGCATTCTGGGACGACTTGCTCGGGACCTCGAACAGCGCGGTCAGCGCGATCAGGGCGGCCAGCAAGCTCGATGATGCGCCGACGAGCGGTGCCAAGGTCAGCAACCCCCATGCCTGGATCACGGAAAGCTTCGAGCTGGCGAAAGGCACGGTCTATGAGCCGATCGGCGACGGCAAGGGACCGTTCCAGCTGTCCGAGGATTATCAGGACGACGCCAAGACCATCGCCGAGGAGCGCGTGGCGCTCGCCGGCGCGCGGCTGGCGAAGCTGCTCAACGCGCATCTGAAGTAGAACGGTTCCGAAGTCCGCAGGTGTCCGTCGCGCGATGCTGCGGCGGGTCCGCTTCCCGAGGTACATCGGCCGGGTGACCGGCAGCCCCGCAAAGCTCGGCAACGTCAAACTCCGTGGGAGCTTTCTTACGCTTGCCGAAGCCATTGCCGAACGTGCCGTGCTCCCCAACGGTGAGGCGCAAATAACCCTTCTAATCCCCCATAGCGCCGATCGAGGTTCGTCCTGCCGATATAGCTCAAGACGCGGATCGGCACATAAGCAGACACGCAGATCTCATTAGCCCGATCGATGTCCATGAAACCAAGAATCCCTTCCAGAAGGCTCCACTTCCTCTATCAGGCACTCAAGAAATCACGCTGCGCCGGACCGATGACGTCCATCACGGCATGGCGCGTCAGCGGCGTCGACAGGAAGTCCGTTGCCCCCGTCCGCCCTGCGAACGTTCGAGCCTCGAGGCTTCCATCGTACACGAACGCGATCCGCAGCCGCGGATGGCGGGTTCGCAGGGTGTGGAACGTGTCGAGACCAGGCCAGGGTGGCAGAAGGCGATCGGTGACAAGCAGGCGACAGGGTACTGTCCTGAGCAGCCGGTTGGCATGGTACCCATCCTCGGCGATATAGACCCGTACCGGAAACGACGCGGACCAGAAGGCGAGGACATTCCGTATTACCTGCCCGGCACACAGGATCACTACGTCTCCGTCATCACAGGTCGTATGTCGGTTGCTCACAGTGCACCATGTCTGCGCCTTACCCATTGATCGTGCAAAAATGCCGGACGCAATCCAGGGCGGACGCCTAGGGCGCCGTACCTTGGTATTCAGTAATTTAGCGTACAATTATCTTGCCTTCTGTCGGCGATGTCAATATGATTCGCGGATGAAGCGGGATGGACGGACGTTAGATCACAAAACTTTGGAAGAGATCCGCCGGATGGCGGTTCAGCGTGTTTGGGAGGGCGAGAAGCCCAGCGTGGTGATCGCGTCGTACGGGTTCAGTCGTCCGATCATTTATAAATGGCTGAGAGAAGCGAAGGGCAAAGGGCGTGGGCTGCGTGCGCTGCGATCCCGCAAGGGCACGGGGCGCCCGCGCACGCTTACCGGCAAGCAGGAGCAGCAACTTTTTCGTTGGATCAACGGCAAGGATCCCCGCCAACATGGCTTTGACTTTGGCCTGTGGACGCGGATGGTTGTGCGCAAGCTGATTGCAGACAAGTTCGGCGCTAATTTAGGGGTGACCGCGGTCGGAAAACTGCTGGCCAAGTTGGGATTGACACCGCAGAAGCCGTTGAAGCGAGCTTATGAGCGCGATCCTGCAGCAATTGAAGCGTGGAGAACTGATACCTATCCAAGCATTGCAAGGCGGGCGAAAAAGCGACGCGCCGAGATTTACTTCTGGGACGAGTCGGGCTTCCGCGCCGACGTCGTGCAAGGAACGACATGGGGCGTGCAGGGCGAGACTCCGATTGTTGCCGTTCCTGGCCAGCGCCAGTCTGTCTCGGCGGCGTCAGCGGTCAATGCCCGAGGTGGCTTCTGGTTTGCGACGTATAAAGGCGGCATGAGCGCCGAGTTGTTTATTGAAATGCTGAAGGTTCTGATGCTCCATCGTAGGAAACCGCTATACCTGATACTTGATAGCTTGCCTGCCCACAAAGCGAAAGTTGTGCAAGAGTACGTCGCGTCGACCGAGGGAAGGTTGGAATTGCACTTCTTGCCGGGCTATGCTCCGGAGCTGAATCCGGACGAATTGGTGTGGAATCATATGAAACGAACCGGAACCGCGAAGAGCCCACTCGCCAAAGGGGAGTCGCTGCATGATCGCGTCGACGTCGAACTGCTGGAGATTCAGCGAAACCCCTCCCTTGTCCGCTCATTCTTTCGAACAGAATCTGTCTCCTATATTAGTGACTGATTAGTAATACCTAGGGGTCGACCCTTAGCGCACGTCTTCGGGCACGGCAGTACTGTTCCGCTCCGCCGGTAAATTGGGCAACTCGCAATGGGACCTCCTCGACTGCTACGGATCAACCTCCTGTGGGTCGGGCTGTCCTATCTTGCCGGGTATGTCCTGCTGGACTGGGTGAGCTTCATCCACCCCTTCGCCCCATTTGGGGTCACTCCTTGGAACCCTCCGACGGGCCTCAGCTTCATTCTGGTGGTGCTGTTCGGGCAGCGCTTCATTTGGCTGCTGTTTCCGGCACCGCTGCTCGCCGACCTGCTTGTCCGTCAGCTGCCGCTCCCATGGATAATCGAGCTGCTGAGCGCCCTGGTCATCGGCGGAGGCTACGCGACCGGACTGATGTTCCTGCTACGTCCTGGAACGCGCTTCAGCCCGACGCTTCCTGCTGTGCGGGACCTGGCCCTCTTGCTTGCGACGGCTGCCATGAGCTCAGCGCTGGTCGCAGCGGGGTATGGTGGCACCCTGGCCGCCGCTGGGCTCCTCCCGGTCAGGGATATCGTTCCGGCCATCGTGCAGTTCTGGGTGGGGGACGTGATCGGCATCGCGGTGGTCGCACCCGTCGGGCTTCTGTTCCTCACGCGGGGATTCACCGGGTCGCGCGAGATGCTGGCGCAAGGAATAGTGATCGCGGGGGCGCTCGTGCTGCTCTTTTCCCGGCCTGACCAGGACCAATTCCAGTTCTTCTATATTCTGTTTCTTCCGATCGTCTGGATGGCGGTGCGCGGCGGGCTGGAGGCGGTAAGCTTGGGCATCCTGCTGACTCAGATCGGGTTGATCATCGGTATCCAGCTCGCGAGCAGGCAGAACATTGATGTCACCGCCTTTCAGGTGCTCATGCTGGTGTTGACCCTGACCGGGTTGATCGCGGGGGCAGTCGTGACGGAGAATCGACGGGCTGACATGCAATTGCGCCTGCACCAGGAAGCCCTTGCCCGAATGGCTCGGGTCGGCAGCGTTGGCGAGCTCGCCGCAGCGATCGCCCACGAGGTCAATCAGCCCCTGATGGCGGCGGGAACCTACACGCGCCTGCTGCTCGAAACCCTACGGTCTGGCGGCCGGCACGAAGAGGCGGTCGAGACCGCCACAAAAGCGGCGGGGCAGGTCGAGCGAGCCGCCGAGGTCATACGAAAGCTTCGCGCACTGTTCCGGCTCGATCGCGCGAGCAAGGCCCCGACCGATGTCAGACGCATTGTCACGGAAACCCTTGAGCTATTTGGCCCGGAGATGACCCGTCACGCCATTGCCGTCCGGGCCGAAATCGACGAAAATATCTCGCTCGTCATGGTAGATATGTTGCAGATCGAACAGGTTCTGCTGAACCTGCTCCGAAATTCAAGCGAAGCGATCAGCGAAACTGGTGCAAGTCGCGGCGTGATTGTAATCAAAGCATCGCACCGCGACCGGAATCAAGTGGAGTTCGCGGTCGCCGACTTAGGTCCAGGATTTCCTGATGAAATCCTGTCGCGTACACCAGCGGTGTTTCAATCGGCCAAACCCGAGGGGCTCGGCATCGGGCTGTCGCTGTGTAAGACGATTGTTGAGGCACACGGCGGGAAATTGACGATCGTAACCGGTCCAGCCGGCGGTCTCGTTCACTTTACAGTGCCGGCCGCCAGTTCCGTGGAGTGATTCGATGCATATCGCATTGATTGATGATGATGAGGCCGTGCTGGATTCACTGCGCCTATTCCTGACGCGCAATGGCATCGAAACGTCCTGCTTCACCTCGGCGGATCTGTTCGTTTCTACGGACGGCGACAAGGATTTCGACTACATTGTCGCCGACGTTCGCATGCCAGGGATGTCGGGTCTTGAACTCGTTGACTTCTTGTCCGCAAGAAGCGTCCACCCGGAAATTATCCTTATTACAGGTCATGGCGACGTGGAGATGGCCGTTACTGCCCTGAAGAAAGGCGCCTTTGATTTCATCGAAAAGCCGTTCGATGAGCGGAGGTTATTGGACTCCATCGGCGGGGGCAAAGGGGATGGGCTGAACCAAACCCCAGGCTCGCCGGAACCGCTCAGGTCTGACCTCGAATCGCGCTTCGCGAGCCTCAGTGAGCGACAACGGCAAGTGATGTTGCTGGCAACGCAGGGCCTGTCGAACAAGGAGATCGCCACCCACCTTGGCATCAGTCCCCGCACCGTCGAGATTTACCGCGCCTGGGTCATGGAGAGGATGGGCGCGCGTAACCTCGCGCATCTGGTTCGAATGGAAATGACGCTGACCCCCAAAAATTTGAACCAAAGAAGATAGCACTGAGCGATCCAGTGGCTTAGCCGCGACCCCGCATGCGCACGGCTCCCCTGGCCGCGAACTTCGCTGGCGATCGTTATTCCTGCGTCACATACCACAGCATTCCGCTGAAAAAGGCGACACCAAGCGCAGATGCGGCCACCAGCCAAAGCAGCGGGTCGGGCCGAATGACCCACAGCACGCCGTTGAGCGCGAAGAAACTTGCAGCTCCCAGGACGCCTAGAACGTCTCGCACGTCGCCCACCGAATAAATCCCGCCACCGCGCCTCAACGCGGCCCGGAGGTCGCCAACACGCTACTCAGAACCCAGGCGGCCCCAAAGACAATCGAGGTCATCGCCGTCAGGAGATACGCCACGAACAGCGGCCATGAACGCACGAAAGCGCGCTCAATTCCATGTCGTGGCATACCCAGGATCATCATGCCGATCCCGAACGCCAGAGCAACGATACCCCCGATCAAGCCGATCATCGCGGCATTCCGGTCAGCAACAGCACGAATCCCAGGGCTCCGCTTCCGACGATGACGATGGACATCGTGTGTTCCAGGAATTCATTGCCAACGAATGATCGGGCTTGGCCGTTGCGGGGAAGCACCAGCCAGAGGGTGAAGAGTGAAGCCGCGATCAGAAGCAGACCAATCACGAACATTACGCGGCCCTTCTGATGGGGAGGAATTAGGACACGTTGCTGCATGCTCTGGCGTGGAAAGCTTGCAGCCGAGGGGGACTTAATTCTCCAAGAGGCAAGATCGCCCTAGCTACGCTAGCTAAGCTAGGCCTTACCCGGCTCGAGGGTGTTCGCGGACCTCCAGGACCGACTGACCCTTCGTTCCTCTTCGGGGTGTGCCCCGGCCAACGGACCCTTTGTTGGCCGGGGCGCCAGCTGTTTCCCCAAGACTTGGGCCGTGCGGCTTCTACGAGCCGCGGCGATTTCCTGCAGGGATCGCGCACGTCGCCCCGCCGGACGACGCCAATCACCACAACGAAATCCCGGAAAGCAATTCAGGGCGACTGCCTAGGGCCATACACCTCGGTAGGAATACCTACGGATCGACCCCTAGTGTCCCCAGCGAGCGCGGGTGATAGCACGCAATCGCCTCCTTCTTGACGCTCGGCTCGGTTTGAACGCGCCGCGCATCACGCGACCTGCGTGACCTCCCACCAGAGGCTAGAGCCATGGCTTCGGGTTCGCACGGCGATGCAATCCGCACGACGTTCACGCCGTTGCCGATCACGTTCGCCAGCGGCGCTCGCCCTTCGATCTTGATCCTCATTGCTCCTTCCCGGTAAGCACAGCGCAGGGCCGCCATGTCGAAAGCCGATGAATACCGCAGACGCGCCGAGGACTGCGAAACCAACGCGGCCCGGTCTCGCGATCCAGAGGCTAAGCGCGCCCTCGAGGAAGCGGCGCGCCGATGGCGTCTTATGGCCGAACAAGCCGAACGATATGGCTTCTAAATTTGGAACGTGCTTGCCTCAGTGAACGGAGGTACGGCCGACCGTTGCACAGCCAACTCCCCTTCATCCGTCCGGCTGTTCATTGCGGGTCGTCGTCGAGGACGATGGACAAGGCTTCGCGGCAGGCGCGCGGGAGCGCGTCGCGGGCGTTGGCGCCGAGACCGAGCCGAATTTCGGTACGGCGCTCTTCCTGCTGGCTTTGACCGTGCACGAGGACCAGGCGTATCTCCAGCCCCTCATCCAGGTGGGTGCACGCGGCTATCTTCTTAGGCGCTCAGCCGCCGAAGATCTCGTGCGCGCCGTCAGGATCATCGCCGAAGGAGGCATGTATCTCGATCCTGCAATCGCCGATAAGGCATTCATGGACGCCTCGGAAGAGACCGCCCCTGCGTAAACCGGCCATCATGGCGACCTCAGTCCGCGCGAGGCGGAAGTCCTCAAGCAGACGGCACGCGGATTGAGCAACAAGGAAATTGCGTTTTCGCTCGACGTCGGCATCAAGAGCGTCGAGACCTACAAGGCACGCGCGCTAGAGAAGCTTGGCATTCGTACCCGCGCGCAGATCGTGCGCTACGGCATCGACCATGACTGGCTGAGCGGCCGAACTTGAGGCATCGGCGGCTGGACGGCGATCAGACGCCGCCCCCGCCGCAAACCGGTGCTGATGGCATCCATGTGGACAGCCGCCGGTACTCCGCGGCGATGATGGCGTAGCACTCGCAAGTACCGAGCTCCATCTTGCGGCGGTCCAGGATTTCGATCCTGCAACGGCCCTTCCTGGCTGCACCGAGGCGCTCGAGCTGCAGGAGCGCTGTCGTACCCCCGGCCCGTCCACACAAGGAGGGCCCGTTGCCGGCCCTCCCGAGCAGTGGCCCGCCGTCGACCGGACGAAAACACCGCGCGCCCGCCCTTAACGCCTGGCCCGGGTGCGACCTGCGGCCTCCGCCTCCTCGGTGGTGCCGCGGCGCGATACCGTGCGGTCGCCGCCGCCGAGATCGCGCTGCATGAGGACGCTGTCGAGCCAGCGGCCGAACTTGAAGCCGACCGCCCTGAGCGTGCCGACGGAGCGAAAGCCGAGCCGCTCGTGCAGCGCGATCGACGGCAGGTTGGCGCTGTCGCCGATGACCGCGATCATCTGGCGAAAGTCTCGGGCCTCGCACGCCGCGAGCAGCGCCCGCATCAGCGCCCGCCCGACCCCGCCGCGCTCCAGGCCGGCGCGCACATAGACCGAGTTCTCCACCGTGTCGGCATAGGCCGGCCGCGGCCGGTAGGGCCCCGCATACGCATAGCCGACGATCTCACGCCCGCGTTCTGCGACCAGATACGGATAGCCGTTGCCGGCGATCGCGCGGTATCGCCGCGCCATCTCGTCGCGGCCCGGCGGCTCGATCTCGAAGGTCGCCGGCGAGTTGAGGACGTGATGATGGTAGATCTCCGCCACTGCCGCGATGTCGCGCTCCTCGGCCGGGCGAACGGCCGGCTCGGCGAGGCGCACGGGGAGGAAAGACGCAGCGGCTCTGTGCATGGCTCGGGTCCCGTCGAATGGCCCGCGCCCGGCAGGGTCCCGGGCGCGACGTCTGGCCGATCGTGCGGCGCCGCCGGGCCCAAGTAAAATTTATTGAAATAATCGTTCGCATAAGTAATTCTCGAGGTATGCGCGAGCTCAGTCTCGACCAGCTGCAGACCTTCGCCGACGTGGTGGAGCTGAAGAGCTTTTCGGCGGCGGCGGAGCGCCGCAATCTGACCCAGCCGGCGGTCAGCCTGCAGGTGAAGCAGCTCGAGGCCCGCCTCGGCCTGCGGCTGATCGAGCGCATCGGCCGGCATGCGCAGCCGACACCCGCCGGCCGCGACCTGCTGGTGCATGTCGGGCGGGTCTTCGACGCGGTTGCCGGCGCGCTCGACGCCGTGGCGGCGCACCGCGAAGGCCGCCTCGGCCGGGTGCGGCTCGGCACCGGCGCCACCGCCTGCATCTATCTGCTGCCGGCGGCGCTGCGTGCGCTGCGCGAAAAATTTCCCGCCCTCGAGATCGTGGTGAGCACCGGCAACACGCCGGACATGCTCAAGGCGCTCGAGCACAACACCGTCGACCTGGCGCTGGTGACCTTGCCGGCGCCGGGCCGGATGTTCCAGGTGACGGCGATCCGCGACGACGAGCTGGTGGCGATCTTTCCGCGCGGCGGCGAGCGGCCGCCGCCGCGGGTGACCGCGCAGGACCTCGCCGGGCGGGCGCTCGTCCTCTACGAGACCGGCGCCCATGCCCGCCGGGTCATCGACGACTGGTTCCTGCGCGCCGGGCTCGCCGCCAAGCCGGTCATGGAGCTCGCCAGCGTCGAGGCCATCAAGAAGCTGGTCGAGGCCGGAATGGGCTGCGCCGTGCTGCCGCGGCTGGCGGTCGGGCGCGGCGCCGCGCAGGACGGCATCATGGTGCGCCCGCTCGCGCCGCGATTGCACCGCCGGCTCGGCCTCGTGCTGCGCCGCGACAAGCAGCTCGATCGCGGCCTGCGCGAGGTCGTCCGCGCGATCTCGGCGCTCAGGTGACCTGTCACGCTTTCTTCGCCGCCGGATGCTATAGGGTCTTCGGTCAACACTCGGGGGATGAATGATGCGACGTGCCAAGCTGCTGCTGGCGATTGTCCTGCTCGCCGCCTGCGGAACCGATGCCGCGCGGGCGGACGATGCGCTCGCCAGGATCAAGACCATCGTGGTGATCTATGCGGAGAACCGCAGCTTCGATCATCTCTACGGTTTCTTTCCCGGCGCCAACGGTATTGCCCAGGCCACCGAGGAGCAGAAGACGCAGCTCGATCACGACGGCCAGCCGCTGCCCTTCCTTACCGTCTTCGGCTCCGACGGCAAGCCCGATGCGCGCTTCCCGAAGATGCCCAATGCGCCGTTCCGCATCGACGCGCCGCCGATCGACGGCGGGCTCGACAAGGTGCTGCCCAGCCCGATCCATGCCTTCTATCACAACCAGGAGCAGATCAACGGCGGCCGCAACAACATGTTCGCCGCGATGTCGACGGTCGGCGGCTGGACCATGGGGTATTTCGGGGACGGCCAGCTGCGCCTATGGCAGTGGGCGAAGGATTTCGTCCTCGCCGACAATTTCTTCATGGGCGCGTTCGGCGGCTCGTTCCTCAATCACCAATATCTGATCTGCGCCTGCGCGCCGAAATTTCCCGATGCGCCCGACGGCATGCGGGCCCGCATCGATCCCGACGGCAGGCTCACCAGGAAGCCGGATTCCCCGTCGGCGACCGAGGGCGCGGTCAAAGTGTTCAGCGACGGGATGGGCGGACAGATCACGCCGGAGGGCGACGCCGTCAACACCACCCAGCCGCCGTGGCAGCCGAGCGGCATTGCGCCTGCCGAGGAGGGCGACCCTGATCTCGCCGATCCCAAGGGCACGCCGCGTCTCGGCCTGCCGCTGCCGCCGCAGACCGCGCAAACCATCGGCGACACGCTGTCCGCCAAGGGAGTGAGCTGGGCCTGGTATGCGGGGGGCTGGAACCTCGCGCTGGCGGACGGGCGGCGCCCGCACGGCGAGAAGCGAAAGATCATCTACGTGCGCGCGGATGGCAGCCCGAACTTCCAGCCGCACCACCAGCCCTTCAACTATCACGCGCGATTTGCGCCGGGCACCGCGGACCGCGCCGCCCACCTGAAGGACGGCGAGGATTTTTTGCACGACATCGACGCCGGAACGCTGCCGAGCGTCGCCTTCTACAAGCCGGTCGGGATCTACACCCAGCACCCGTCCTATACCGACGTGGTGAGCGGCGACGCTCACATCGCCGACCTGCTCGAGCGGCTGCGCAAGAGCCCGCAATGGAACGACATGGCGGTGATCGTCACCTATGACGAGAACGGCGGCTTCTGGGACCATGTGCCGCCGCCGTCGGGGCCCGGCTGGGGCGACCGCTTCGGTCCCGGCACCCGCATCCCGACACTGATCGTCTCGCCGTTCGCGCGGCGCGGCTTTGTCGACAAGACCGCCTACGACACCACGTCGATCCTGAAATTCATCACCCGACGATTCGATCTCGAGCCGCTTTCCGGCGTGCGGGAGAGGATGGGCGATCTCAGCGCGGCCTTCGATCTCGGGCGTCTAGAGCAACTCCCGGCCGAGCCCGCGCGCCGCCCAATCGAGGACAAATCTCGTGCCGAAGATACTTTCAGCCTCCGACACCGCGGAATTCGCCGGTCCGCTGCTCGCATCCCTGCGGCAGGCTCGGCCGCTGGTGCACAACATCACCAATTTCGTCTCGATGGACGTTGCCGCCAATGCCCTGCTGGCGATCGGGGCCTCGCCCGCCATGGTGCATGCGCCCGAGGAAGTGGTCGAGTTCCTGCGCCTCACGAATGCGCTGGTGATCAATATCGGCACGCTGTCGCAGCCGTGGGTGGAGAGCATGCTGATGGCCGCGGCGGCGGCACGCACGCTTAACAAGCCGTGGGTGCTCGACCCGGTGGGCGTCGGCGCGACGTCCTATCGCGACGCCACGGTGGCGGCGCTGCTCGCGCACGCTCCAAGAATTGTTCGCGGCAATGCGTCGGAAGTCATGGCGGTCGCGCGGATCGCCGGGGTGACCGACGTGGTCGCCGTGCCGAGGGGCGTCGACGCCGCCAATACGTCCGAGGAGGCCGAGGGGCTCGCCGTGGCGCTGGCGCGCAAACTTTCCTGCGTCGTCGCCGCGACCGGCGCCGTGGACATCGTCACTGACGGGGCGCGTCTCGTCAGGCTGGCCAATGGGCATGCGCTGATGGCCCGGGTCACGGCGCTCGGCTGTGCGCTGTCCGGTATCGTCGCGGCGTTTGCGGCAGTCACCGGCGACACCTTCGAAGCGACAGCCGCGGCCGTCGCCGCCTATGGCGTGGCCGGCGAGATGGCGGCGGACGGCCCGGAACCGCCGGGTGCCGGCAGCTACAGGGTCCGCTTCATCGACCAGCTCGGCTCGATCGCGCCGCGGGATATCGGCGCGCGGCTGAAGGTCCTTGTTTGATGGACGGGTGGCCGTACCGCGTGTGCGTCGTCACCGACCGCGGCCTGTCGCGCGGACGCAGCCTCGTCGACGTCGTCGGGGCGGCGATCCGCGGCGGGGCCACCATGGTGCAGCTGCGCGAGAAGACGGCGTCCACCCGCGACCTGCTCGCGCAGGCGCGATTGCTGAAAAATCTGCTCGGCCCGCTCGGCGTGCCGCTGATCATCAACGATCGCGTCGATGTCGCGCTCGCGGTCGATGCCGACGGCGTCCATGTCGGGCAGGACGACATGCCGATCGCGATCGCCCGCACGCTGGTCGGGCCGGGAAAAATCCTCGGCCTCTCGATCACCAGCGAGGCGGAAATCCTGTCTCGGGACGTCGATGCCGCCGACTATCTCGGCATCGGGCCGATCCATGCGCAGACCACCAAGCCGGACGCCAGCGAGCCGCTCGGCGTCGCGGGATTCGCCGCGCTCAGGCGCCGGACGGCGAAGCCGATCATGGCGATCGGCGGCGTCAAGGTCGAGAACGCGGCGGCGCTGATCTCGGCGGGCGCCGACGGGCTCGCCGTGGTGTCGGCCATCATGGCGGCCGACGACTGCTTCGAGGCGGCGAGACGTCTCGCGCATCTGTTCGATTGAATCGCCGCGATGCGGCAGGCGGACCGCTTCACACGGCGGCCGGATCGGCGTCCCGGGTCGGCCGCAGCATGAACAGGACCACCAGCGCCGAGAGGCAGAGGCCCGCCGAGACCAGCAGCGCGCGACCTCCCATCAGGTCGAGCAGCAGGCCGAACAGGAGCGGCGCCGCCGCCTGGGCGGCGCGGGCGGGCGCTCCGAGCAGCCCGGTGCGCGCGCCGTAATTCTCCGGGCCGAACAGCGCCAGCGGGACCGTGCCGCGGGCGATCGTCAAGAGGCCGTTGCCGGCGCCGTGCAGCAGCGCGAATGCGGCCGCGGCCGGCGCGCCGAAAACCATGAGCACGGCGGCGCCGACCGGATGCAGGGACGCGGCGATGCGCGCCGACACCAGCGGATGGGCGCGGCGCATGACGAAGAACTCCGCCATGCGTGCCGCCACCTGGGCGGGCCCGACCAGCGCGGCCGCCGCCACCGCCTCGACCGTGGTGGCGCCCATCCGCTCGATCAGCGCCGGCAGGTGCGCCGCCATGGCGCCGGTGACGAACCAGCTCGCCGCGAACACGTAGGCGAGCAGGATCATCTCGCGCCGCGGCTCCCAGCTCGTGGGCGCGGATTGTTTCTGCTCCACCGGCCGGCTCGCGCGCGGCACCAGAAAGAGGTTGAGCGGCAGGCCGATGACGATATGCATGGCGGCCCATGCCAGGCAGGTGCCGCGCCAGCCGATCTGCGCGTCGAGCAGGGCGGTGAGCGGCCAGCCGATGGTCGAGGCAAAACCCGCCAGCAGAGTGATGCCGGTGATCGGCGCGCGGGCGTCGCGGCCGTAGATGCCGGCAAGCGTGGCGAAGGCCGCGTCGTAGAGGCCGAGCGCCATGCCGATGCCGAGCACCGCCCAGGCGAGGAACAGCGTCACCGGCCCGTCGACCAGGGCGAGCCCGCCGAGCCCGGCGGCGAGCACCAGGTTGGAGGCGATCAGCACGTTGCGGCCGCCGCTGCGGTCGATCAGTCGTCCGACCGCCGGGCCGAGGAATGCGGTGAGCAGCAGCGCCGCGGAGAACGCCCCGAACACCCAGGTGCGGGGTGCGCCGACCGCTGCCGCCATGTCGTCGGCGAGGATCGCCGGGAGGTAGTAGCTCGACGCCCAGGCGAGCGTCTGCGTCGTGCCGAGCGCCGCCACGACGACCGGGCGCCGCGGCGCTTTCGATGAGCCGATGCTGTCCGCCACGATCGGTCAGCCGTTGACGGGAAGGAGTTTGGCCAAGGACCGGGTGCCTTCGAGGTTCTGATGTCGGGGGCAGGTGTCTTGATAAGTTCAAGCGGATCGGCCCATACGGGCAAGGCCCGATGCGCCGGAACAGCGACCATAACGAGCCGGGGGTGCGCGGCGAAGCCAAATTTTGCCGCCACGGACAGCGTTGATCCGGCGCTTGCCTGATCCATGGACGGGTCTGGCGATGATTGGCCAAGCCGGCCGGTCCGCGCTAAGAGGCTGGCGAATCGGACACGACCCGAGCCATGGCAGCGATCGAACGGCGCGGCGAGGCGGGGCGGAGGCCGGACTCCTGGCGGAGACGGCTCACCGCGACGCGCAGCGTGCTGATCGCGGTCGCGGTCGTCCTGGCGATCTTCGTCGCCGTCGGCGCGCTCCCCTTCGGGCTGGCGCTCGCCGGTCTCGGGGCCGTCGCCGCCGTCGCGCTGCTCGGAAATGTCGCGGGTTCCTCGCCGCAGGATGCGCCGGCGATCAGCCAGCCGGCCGAGCCGCGATTGGCCAATCCGCTGTTCGATGCGGTGATCTCCGGGCTGCCGGATCCGGTCATCGTGCTCGATCGCGACGGCCGCGTGATTGCCTTCAACGAGCGGGCCGGCGCGATGGCGCCGGCGCTCGGTCGCGGCGAGGCGGCCTCGCTCGCGCTGCGCGTCCCGGAGATCGTCGAGGCGATCCGCCGCGCCGGCGCCAGCGGCGAGGTCCAGCGGGTAGAGTTCTCCGAGCGGGTGCCGGTCGACCGCTGGTTTGCCGCCCATGTCGCTCCGGTCGCGCTCGGCGGCGCGGCGCCGGGCTCCGCCGGCGGCCTGATGATCATGACGTTCCACGATCTCACGCCGCTGCGCCGGGTCGAGGAGATGCGCGCCGACTTCGTCGCCAATGCGAGCCACGAGCTGCGCACCCCACTCGCCTCGTTGTCCGGCTTCATCGACACCCTGCAGGGGCCGGCGCGCGACGACCCGGCGGCGCGGGACAAATTCGTCGCCATCATGAAGACGCAGGCCAACCGCATGGCCCGCCTGATCGACGACCTGCTGTCGCTGTCGCGCATCGAGCTCAACGCCCACCTTCATCCGCAGCTGCCGGTCGACCTCGTCTCCATCGTCCGCCAGGTCGCCGATGCATTGCAGATGCTGGCGCGCGACCGCGGCATGACCATCACCATCAAGGCCCCGGCCGAGCCGCTGATCGTGCCGGGCGACCGCGACGAGCTCACCCGGGTGTTCGAGAATCTGGTGGAGAACGCGCTGAAATACGGCGCCAGCGGCAAGCGCGTCGATCTCACGCTCTCCCGCGGCGAGGCGGCGCAGGGGCCGGGCGAGGCGCTGGTCGCGGTGCGCGACTACGGACCCGGCATCGCGGCGGAGCACCTGCCGCGGCTCACCGAGCGCTTCTACCGCATCGATGTCGGCCAGAGCCGCGCCGAGGGCGGCACCGGGCTCGGGCTGGCGCTGGTCAAGCATGTCGTGGCACGCCATCGCGGGCGCCTGGTGATCGACAGCACGGCCGGCGCGGGGGCCACCTTCATGGTGCGGCTGCCGCTTGCGGCGGTTCGTAACTCTATTGTAAATACAAATAGTTAGCTCGTCATCAAAGTGTCACTGAACCATCATATAAGCGCAACATGGTGGCGCTAGATGATGCTGGCGACCATGCGCCGGCGGTGACCGGCGGAGAGCGCTCGGCCGTTCGATGCAGTCACCCAACGTCACATCAACGACGCCACAAACGTCCGACAATTCGGTTCGAAGATGAGCCATCGCGATCCCTCAGATTTGCGACGGCCAGCTTCGACGCAACATGGAGGCACCTCGTGCAACTGGTAAGGACTTTCGCTGCGGCGGCGCTGGTCGCCACCGCGTCGCTGACCGCCGCCCAGGCGCTGGACATTTCCGGCGCCGGCGCCACCTTCCCGTATCCGATCTATGCCAAGTGGGCCGACGCCTACAAGAAAGAGACCAACAACGGCCTGAACTACCAGTCGATCGGCTCGGGCGGCGGCATCAAGCAGATCAAGGCCAAGACCGTGACCTTCGGCGCGTCCGACATGCCGTTGGAGGCGAAGGATGTGCAGGCTTCAGGCCTGGTCCAATTTCCGACCGTTGTTGGCGGCGACGTTCCGGTCGTGAATATCGAAGGGCTCAAGTCCGGCGACCTCAAGCTGGACGGCGATACCTTGGCCAGGATCTTTCTCGGACAGATCACGAAGTGGGACGATCCGGCGATCAAGAAGCTGAGCCCGGCCGCGAAGCTGCCGTCCCAGGCGATCGCCGTCGTCCACCGCTCGGACGGATCCGGCACCACCTTCATCTTCACCGACTATCTGTCCAAGGTCAGCCCGGATTGGAAGGCGAAGGTCGGCGCCAACACCTCGGTCGAGTGGCCGGTCGGCATCGGCGCCAAGGGCAACGAGGGTGTCGCCAACAACGTAGCCCAGACCAAGGGCTCGATCGGCTACGTGGAGTATGCCTACGCCAAGCAGAACAAGATGACCTCGGTCGACATGATCAACAAGGACGGCAAGACCGTGGCCGCCAATGCCGCCGCGTTCCAGGCCGCGGCCGCCAACGCCGACTGGGAGAAGGCCGAGAGCTTCCACGTCATCCTGACCGATCAGCCCGGTGCGGAATCGTGGCCGATCGCCGGCGCCACATTCATCCTCATCCACAAGCAGCCGCAGGATCCGGCGGCGGCCGCCGAGGCGCTGAAATTCTTCGCCTGGGCCTACACCAAGGGCGGCAAGATGGCCGAGGACCTCGACTACGTCCCGATGCCGGCCAAGGTCGTGAGCGCTATCCAGCAGGTGTGGGCGACGCAGATCAGGGACGCGAGCGGCAAGGCATTGTTCGCGGTCTCCAACTGAGCCGTCGACGTTGCGGGGAAGGGCGCGGCGACGCGCCTTTCCCTTCCGGTTTTCCACAATCGGGAAACTCGGCTTGTGCTCCGGCCGCCAAGCCGGTTTAAGTCGGCTCGCCCAATCCGTTAGGCAAAGCCTGGGGAGCCGCATGCAGCGCGTCGGGAGGCGGTTCGTGGTCGACGTGGCGTTGCGGAACGGCGTGGTCGAGGCATCGGAAGCAGCCCAGCGGTCGGGTGCCCTCTATCGGTTGCGCATCGGCGATGCGCTGTTCCGATCGGTGACCCGCGCCGCATCCATTGCGGTGCTGATCGTGCTCGCCGGCGTCATCGTCGCCCTGACTGCGGGCGCGCTGCCGGCACTGCAGACCTTCGGCGCCGGTTTTCTGCTGACGGAAAGCTGGAATCCGGTCACCGAAAAGTTCGGCGCCCTGGCGCCGATCTACGGGACGGTCGTCACCTCGCTGATCGCTATGCTGATCGCGGTCCCGGTCGGCCTCATGACCGCGATGTTCCTCACCGAGTTGTGCCCATTGTGGCTGCGCCGGCCGATCGGCATCGCGATCGAGCTGCTCGCCGGGATTCCCAGCATCATCTACGGCATCTGGGGCATTTTCGTCTTCGCGCCGTTCCTGCAGACCCATGTGCAGCCGGTGCTGATCGACACGTTCAGCTTCATTCCCGGGCTGTCCGCGGTGTTCGCCGGTCCGCCCTACGGTATCGGCATGCTGACCGCCGGGCTGATCCTCGCCATCATGGTGCTGCCATTCATCACCTCGATCTCGCGCGACGTGTTCGAGGCGGTGCCGCCGGTGCTCAAGGAGGCGGCCTACGGCCTCGGCTGCACCACCTGGGAGGTGGTGCGCAACGTGGTGCTGCCCTACGCCCGGGTCGGCGTCATCGGCGGCGTGATGCTCGGGCTCGGCCGCGCGCTGGGCGAGACCATGGCGGTCACCTTCGTGATCGGCAACGCGCACCGGATCTCGAGCTCGATTCTCGCGCCCGGCACCACCATCTCGGCGACCATCGCCAACGAGTTCACCGAGGCCGTCGGCGATCTCTACACCTCGTCGCTGATCGCGCTCGGCCTCATCCTGTTCGTCATCACCTTCATCGTCTTGGCGGCGGCGCGTTACCTGCTGATGCGCCTCGAGCGGCGGCTGGGAGCCTGAGCATGGCGGCCGGAGGAACGCTCTATTCGGCTCGCCGCCTGCGCAACGGCATCAGCATGTGTCTGGCGGTCGCCGCCACCCTGTTCGGGCTCGGCTGGCTGGTGCTGATCCTCGGCACGCTGCTGTGGGAGGGATTCAGCGGCCTCTCGCTCAAGGTCTTCACCGAGATGACGCCGCCTCCAGGCAGCGACGGCGGCCTGCTCAACCCCATCGTGGGCAGCGTGGTCCTGACCGCCATCGCGGTCGCCATCGGCACCCCGCTCGGCATCCTCGCCGGCACCTACATGGCGGAGTACGGTCGCCACGAGCGGCTGACCTACGTGGTGCGCTTCATCAACGACATCCTGCTCAGCGCGCCCTCGATCGTCATCGGCCTGTTCATCTACGAGGTGATGGTCGCCCCGATGGGGCATTTCTCCGGGCTCGCCGGTGCCGTCGCGCTCGCCGTGATCGTGGTGCCGGTGGTGGTGCGCACCACCGAGGACATGCTGCTGCTGGTGCCCGATACGCTGCGCGAGGCCGCCACCGCCATCGGCATGCCGCGGGCCATCGTCGTCACCCGCATCGCCTACCGTGCCGCGCGCGCCGGCATGGTGACCGGCGTGCTGCTGGCGGTCGCCCGCGTCAGCGGCGAGACCGCGCCGCTGCTGTTCACCGCGCTCAACAACCAGTTCTGGAGCCTCGACCTCAATGCGCCGGTGGCGAGCCTTCCCACCGTCATCTTCCAGTTCGCGCTGAGCCCCTACAAGGACTGGCAGAAGCTCGCCTGGACCGGCGCGCTGATCATCACCTTCACGGTTCTCGCGCTCAGCATCCTGGCGCGCGTGCTCACCGCGCAGAGAAAACCCTCATGACCGTCATGCCCAATGTCTCGGTTCCTGCCGTGGCTCACCCCGCCGTCGATGCCGCCGGCCTCAGGGACAAGGTCACGATCCGCAATTTGAACTTCTATTACGGGCAGAATCGGGCGCTCAAGGACATCAGCCTGTCGCTCTATGCCAACAAGGTGACCGCCTTCATCGGTCCGTCGGGGTGCGGCAAGTCGACCCTGCTGCGGACCCTCAACCGGATCTATGACCTCTATCCCAAGCAGCGGGCCGAGGGCGAGGTGGTGCTCGACGGCGAGGACATCCTGTCGCCGCGGCAGGATCTCAACCTGCTGCGCGCCCGCATCGGCATGGTGTTCCAGAAGCCCACCCCGTTCCCGATGACGATCTACGAGAACATCGCGTTCGGCATCAGGCTGTACGAGAAACTGTCGCGCTCCGAGCTCGATGACCGGGTGGAGACCGCGCTGCGCCGTGCCGCCCTGTGGGACGAGGCCAAGGACAAGCTCAACGCCAACGGGCTGAGCCTGTCGGGCGGCCAGCAGCAGCGGCTGTGCATCGCCCGCACCGTCGCGGTGCGGCCCGAGGTGATCCTGCTCGACGAGCCGTGCTCGGCGCTCGACCCGATCTCCACCGCCAAGATCGAGGAGCTGATCGACGAGCTCAAGGACGACTACACCATCGTCATCGTCACCCACAACATGCAGCAGGCGGCACGGGTATCCGACTTCACCGCCTTCATGTATCTCGGCGAGCTGATCGAGTTCGACCAGACCAGCCAGATGTTCACGGCGCCGCGCGACCGGCGCACCCAGGACTACATTACCGGCCGCTTCGGCTAGGCTTCCCGCTGCCGCGTCAGAATCGGGGACGAAGAGCAATGTCAGAGCACACCATCAAGGCCTTCGACATCGACCTGCAGGAGCTCTCCCGCAAGGTTGCCGAGATGGGCGGTCTCGCCGAGAAGCAGATCGCAGACTCGGTGGTGGCGCTCGCCAAGCGCGACACAGCGCTGGCCCAGCGCGTCATGGCGACCGATCCGGCGATCGACGCGCTGCAGCGCGAGATCGAGGAGAAATCGATCCTCACCATCGCGCGCCGGCAACCGATGGCGGTGGATCTGCGGGAGATCGTCGGGGCGCTGCGCGTCTCCAACGACCTCGAGCGGATCGGCGATCTCGCCAAGAACATCGGCAAGCGGGTGGTGGCGCTCAACGGCGAGTTCCGCCCGCACCAGGTGATCCGCGGGGTCGAGCACATGACCGACCTGGTGCTCGCCCAGCTCAAGCAGGTGCTCGACGCCTATGCGCGGCGCGACGTCGCCATGGCGATCGAGGTGTGGCGCGGCGACGAGGAGATCGACGCGGTCAACAACTCGCTGTTCCGCGAGCTCCTCACCTACATGATGGAGGACCCGCGCAACATCACGTTCTGCACCCATCTGTTGTTCTGCGCCAAGAACATCGAGCGCATGGGCGACCATGCCACCAACATCGCCGAGACCGTGCACTATATCGTGGAGGGCCGCGCGCTGCCCGACGAGCGCCCGAAGGGCGACACGACGAGCTTCGCCACCATTCCCCTGCGCGGCTGAACGGACGGGGTGACCCGATGAGCGCCCGCATCCTGATCGTCGAGGACGAGGAGCCGCTGACCATGCTGCTGCGCTACAACCTCGAGGCCGAGGGCTACGAGGTCGACGTCGCGGCGCGCGGCGACGAGGCCGAGATCCGGCTCAAGGAGAGCCCGCCCGACCTCGTCGTGCTCGACTGGATGGTGCCGGGGATCTCCGGGATCGAGCTGTGCCGCCGGCTCCGCGCCCGCGCCGACACCGAGCGGCTGCCGATCATCATGCTGACCGCGCGCGGCGAGGAGAGCGAGCGGGTGCGCGGGCTTGCCACCGGCGCCGACGACTATATCGTCAAGCCGTTCTCGGTTCCCGAGCTGCTCGCCCGCATCCGCGCCCTGCTGCGCCGCTCGATGCCGGGCCGCGTCGCCACCGTGCTGAGCTTCGCCGATCTCGAGCTCGACCGCGAGACCCGCCGGGTGTCGCGCGGCGGGCGCGAGATCCATCTCGGGCCGACCGAGTTCCGCCTGCTCGAGTTCCTGATGCAGAGCCCGGGCCGGGTGTTCTCCCGCGAGCAGCTGCTCGACGGCGTCTGGGGCCGCGACGTCTATATCGACGAGCGCACCGTCGACGTCCATGTCGGGCGGCTGCGCCGCGCGCTCAACCGCGGCCGGGCGCCGGATCCGATCCGCACCGTGCGCGGCGGCGGCTATTCGTTCGACGAGCGCTACGGCAAGGCCGGACGGCCGGCGCCGCCGGCACCGACGACGCTGACCGGCGCGCAATGACGCACGATCGCGAAAAGTCGCGGACTTTTCCCATCAGGATCATGCATCAGCACAAATAGACAACCCTCACGCCGCCTGCCGCACGCCGTCGCGGCAGCGGCGGAACCGCACCAGCGTGTAGATGCCGAAGGGCGCGACCGGGGTGCGGGCGACGAGCTCGACCTCGCCGTGCCGGCGGGCCCAGGCGGCGAGCCGCGCGAACGGGAAATCGGGTCTCAGGCCAAGCGGCCGCGAATGGCGGGCGAGCCAGCGCTCGACTACAGCCGCCACCCCGCGCTCCGAATAGAGATGATTGACCAGGATGATCTCGCCGCCGGGTTTTACTACCCGGGCGCATTCCGACAGCACCTGCTCGGGGTTTTCCACCAGCGTGATGACGAACTGGGTGACCACGCAGTCGAACGAGGCGTCGGCGAAGGCGAGCCGGTGGGCGTCCATCACGTGCACGTCCTCGACGTGGGGATAGCGTCCGCTCGCCATGCGGGCGCGCGCCTTGGCGATCATCGGCTCCGACAGGTCGATCCCGACCACCTCGGTGCTGGCGTCGTAGTCGTCGAACGACAGGCCGGTGCCGACCCCGACCTCGAGGATGCGGCCGCCGACCCGGCGCGCCGCCGTCGCGGCGGCGCGGCGTCCGCGCCAGAAGATCGGCCCGCAGATCGCGTCGTAGATCGGCGTCCACCGCGCATAGGCCTTTTCCACCATCTCCCGGTCGAGATCGCCGGTGGCACCTTGCCGCATGAGATCTCCTCGGCTCCGAGCAGGCCGTCACAACGAGAGCACATCTCGCGCCGACGGGATCGGCTGTACTCATAGGCGATTTGCTTGTCGGTTCGATGAACGCCGCGCCGGCAATCATGAGACGTAGGTTGCGCGGTTCTGATCGTGCCGATCCGACACGCTGGCTGAAGCAAAGATCCTCGCCTTGTCACATGACTGTCACCCCTCGCGTTCGATAACGCCGGGATGACCACGGTGATTTGCATCGCGGCGGCGTGCTGCCTGCTGATGGCCTCGCTCCATGTCGCCAGCATCGTGGTCGCCATGGTCCGCTGCCGTGGCGGCCGCCGCGAAAGTCCGCCGGTCGCCGCGCCCGCGGTCAGCCTGATCCGTCCAGTATGCGGCATCGACAATTTTGCCGAGGAGACGTTGCGCTCGGCGTTCGCCCTCGACTATCCGCGCTACGAGCTCATCCATTGCGTCGCCCACGGCAGCGACCCGGTGGTGCCGCTGGTCGGGCGCCTGATGGCCGAGCATGCCGGCGTGCCCGCGCGGCTGCTGGTCGGCGACGAGCGGATCAGCGTCAATCCCAAGCTCAACAATCTGGTCAAGGGCTGGGCGGCCGCGACCGGCGAATGGGTGGCGATCGCCGACAGCAACGTCGCGATGCCGCCCGACTATCTTCAGCGCCTGCTCGCCGCCTGGGAGACAGGGACCGGTCTCGTCTGCTCGCCGCCGGTCGGATCGCATCCGCGCGGCTTCTGGGCCGAGCTCGAATGCGGCTTTCTCAATACCTATCAGGCGCGCTGGCAGTATTTCGCCGACACGCTCGGCGCCGGTTTCGCCCAGGGCAAGACCATGCTGTGGCGGCGCGCCGATCTCGGGCGGGCCGGCGGCATCCGGGCGCTCGCCGCCGAGCCGGCGGAGGACGCCGCCGCCACCAAGGTGGTGCGCAGCGCCGGGCTGCGGGTCCGCCTGGTCGACGCCCCGTTCGCCCAGCCGCTCGGTCGGCGCACCGCCGCCGAGGTGTGGCGGCGCCAGGCGCGCTGGGCGCGGCTGCGGCGGGCGACGTTCCGGCTGTATTTCCTTCCCGAGCTGCTCACCGGCAGCGTGCCGGCACTGCTGGCGGGCGCCATCGCCGCCGCCGGGCTGGGGCTCGACCTGCCCACCGCGCTGACGGCGCTGGTCCTGTTCTGGTACGGCGCCGAGGCGCTGCTGGCGCGCGTCGTCGGCTGGCACCTGTCGCTCTTATCGCCGGTCGCCTGGATGCTGCGCGACCTCATGCTGCCGGTGCTGTGGATCGACGCGTGGCTCCGCTCGAGCTTCGTCTGGCGCGGCAACCGCATGTGCGTGGAAGCCCGACGCAGCCCGTCCGCCTGACCGCGTGATTCTTGCGAGACATGGCCGGCGCGGCCCGACGAGGCTCGTCACCGAACTGCAACATGAATCTGTCATCCCCCGGACGCATGGCGCAGGCAGCGGAACCAGACCCGGTGACGGACGACGAGGGGTCCCGGCATTTTCGCGCGCTCTTTCTCTCCGACGTGCATCTCGGCGCCCGCGGCTGCCAGGCCGACCGTCTCCTCGACTTCCTGCGCTGGCACGATGCCGACACCATCTATCTGGTGGGCGACATCGTCGACGGCTGGGCGCTGAAATCGAGCTGGTACTGGCCGCAGGCGCACAACGACGTGGTGCAGAAGCTGTTGCGCAAGGCCCGCAAAGGGGCGCGGCTGGTCTACATTCCGGGCAACCACGACGAGTTCCTGCGCGATTATTACGGCACCCATTTCGGCGGCATCGAGGTCGCCGAGACGGCGATCCACCGGGCGGCCGACGGCCGGCGCTATCTCGTCATCCACGGCGATCTGTTCGACGTGGTCATCAAGCATGCGCGATGGCTGGCGCTGATCGGCGACCGCGCCTATGACGCGGCGATCCTCGCAAATACCGCGTTCAACCGGCTGCGCCGGATGCTCGGCTTCACCTACTGGTCGCTGTCGCAATGGGCCAAGCTCAAGGTGAAGAACGCGGTGAGCTTCATCGGCGAGTTCGAGACCACGCTCGCCGCCGAGGCGCGGCGCCACGGCGCCGACGGCGTGATCTGCGGTCACATCCACCACGCGGCGATACACAGCGATTTCGGGGTGTGCTACGTCAATTGCGGCGATTGGGTCGAAAGCTGCACCGCGATCGCCGAGAACAGCGACGGACGGTTCGAGATCATCAACTGGACGCACATCGCGGGCGAGCGTGAGCCGGAGCCGGTCGCTGTCGAGACGCGTGCGGCATGATCCGGATCCTGGTTGCGACGGATGCTTGGTATCCGCAGGTCAACGGCGTGGTGCACACGCTGAGCGAGGTGGCGCGCGTCGCCGAGCCGCTCGGCGCCACGCTCGCCTTCCTCACCACCGAGGGACTGAGGACGGTGCCGCTGCCGACCTATCCGGACATCCGCCTCGCGCTGGTCACCCCGCGCACGATCGCCCGGCGCATCGCGGCGATGCGTCCGGACGCCATCCATGTCGCCACCGAAGGCCCGATCGGCCATCTGGCGCGGCGCTACTGCATGCGCAACGGCTTTGCGTTCACCACCAGCTTTCACACGCGGTTCCCCGAATATCTTTCGGCGCGGCTGCCGGTGCCGGAGCGCTGGACCTGGAGCTGGCTGCGCCGCTTCCACAATGCCGGCGCCGGCGTCATGGCGGCGACGCCGGCGCTCACCCTCGAGCTGGCCTCGCGCGGCTTCCGCAATGTCATGCTGTGGCCGCGCGGCGTCGATGCCGACCTCTTTCGGCCGCAGCCCGGCGCCGATCTCGGGCTGCCGCGTCCGCTGTTTCTCAACGTCGGACGGCTGGCGGTGGAGAAGAACCTGGAGGCGTTCCTCGCGCTCGACCTGCCGGGCACCAAGGTGGTGGTCGGCGACGGTCCGGCACGCGGCGATCTCGAGCGGCGGTTTCCCGACACGGTGTTTCTCGGCGCCATGACCGGCGAGGCGCTGGCGCGGGCCTTTGCGGCAGCCGACGTCTTCGTGTTTCCGAGCCGCACCGACACGTTCGGCCTGGTCCTGCTCGAGGCGCTGGCGAGCGGGGTTCCGGTCGCCGCCTTCTCGGTGCCCGGCCCGCGCGACGTGATCGGCGAGGCGGCGGTTGGCGCCCTCGATCAGGATCTTGGAGCCGCCTGCCGCAAGGCGCTGACGCTCTCGCGCGAGGCCTGCCGCACCTTCGCCCTGGGCATGACCTGGGAGCACAGCGCGCGCTGCTTCATCTCCAACGTGGCGCGGTTCGCGCTGCTTCCCGCCAGCCGCGCCCGGGTCGATGCCTAGCGCATGTTCCGGCGAAGTGGTTCCCGGTTCGCCGACAAGAACATGCGCCACTCAAAGTCAACCAATCAGACGCGCATCGGCCGCCGATCGCGGCGCCGGTCCGTGACCGGCTGGTAGGCGACCCGCGCGTGATAGCCGCAATAGGGCAGCGTGCCGACCGTCTTGCCGCCGCAGAAGAAGAAGTCCGACTGCCCGGGATCGCCGATCGGCCAATGGCACTTGGCGTCGGTCAATTCGAGGATGGTGCAACGCTGGCCCATCGGGATGATGTTCTCGATCGGCTCTGGCTCCGGCTCCATCTCGTAGGCCGGCAGCGCATGAGCGAGCGCCGTGTTGCCCCGCGTCGCCGTCCGCATGGTGCGGAACATCTGTCCGGGCGGACGCTGCTTGCGCTGGCGCGGCGCCGCCGCCGAGGGCGCCTTGGCGCGTCCGGACAGGCCAAGCCGATGCACCTTGCCGATCACCGCATTGCGCGTGATGCCGCCGAGCTCGGCCGCGATCTGGCTGGCCGAAAGTCCGTCCGACCATAATTTCTTGAGATTTTCGACGCGTTCGTCAGTCCAGGACATTGGCCTCTCCATTTTGGCAATCCGCAGGGGCGACAGCCCCGGCAGAATCCCTCCGCGACGCCTGGCAGCCCGCCGGCTGGCCTTGCGCACGCGTACTTCTCACCACTTACTAGAAACGGTCCGCCGCAACGAGATGTCGTATCCGACGACGCTGAGGCTACAATATGCATTGACTCCTGCGCAGAGTCCGTCGAGTCGCGGGCTGCGGGGAGCGGCTTTGTCCCCAGCATATGTCGGCGCAGGTGATCGGAACTGTGCCGCGCCGCCCGCGCTCGCATTGCGAAAACTCAACCGGGCCCCGCAGGTTCGGAACGGTTTTCGCCCCGGGCCGGCGCCTGTCCTTACGGAAAATGCCCGAAACGCCGTGTTGACAGCCCGGTCCCCCACAATAAGATGGGTGATTGGTGCCGCCTGACAGAGGCGGCACATTCATTTCAAGCTCTTGCCGGAATGGACGGTTGCCGTGACGTCACATCTGTTGCCGGTCTTCGCCCGCATTGATCTCGCCTTCGAGCGCGGGGAGGGCGCCTGGCTGATCGCCACCAACGGCGAGCGTTATCTCGACTTCACCTCGGGGATCGCGGTCACCGCGCTCGGCCATGCGCATCCGCATCTGGTGGAGGCGATCGCCCGCCAGGCGGAAAAGCTCTGGCACGTCTCCAACCTGTATCGCATCCCCGAAGGCGAGCAGCTGGCGGAGCGGCTGTGCGCCGCGAGTTTCGCGGATTTCGTGTTCTTCACCAATTCGGGCGCCGAGGCGGTCGAATGCGCGATCAAGATGGCGCGCAAGCACCATGCGGCGGACGGCCGGCCCGAGCGCTTCCGCATCGTCACCTTTGAGGGCGCATTTCACGGCCGCACCCTGGCGACGCTCGCCGCCACCGGGCAGAAGAAATATCTGGAGGGTTTCGGGCCGGTGGTCGACGGCTTCGACCAGGTCGCGCTCGGCGATCTCGACGCGGTGAAGCAGGCGATCGGCCCGGAGACCGCGGCGATCATGATCGAGCCGATCCAGGCCGAAGGCGGGGTGCGGGCCCCCTCGCATCAGTTCCTTCGCGCGCTGCGCCAGCTCTGCGATCAGCACGGCCTGCTGCTCATGTTCGACGAGGTGCAGACCTCGATCGGCCGCACCGGCGATCTGTTCGCCTATCAGGGCACCGGGGTCACGCCCGACATCATGCCGGTCGCCAAGGCGATCGGCGGCGGATTTCCGCTGGGGGCCTGCCTCGCCACCGAGGAGGCCGCCAAGGGCATGACGCCGGGAACCCACGGCTCGACCTTCGGCGGCAATCTGCTCGCCATGGCGGCGGGCAATGCGGTGCTCGACGTGGTGCTGGAGCCGGGCTTTCTCGAGGAAGTCCGCCGCAAGTCGCTGGGGCTCAAGCAGCGTCTCGCCGAGCTCAAGGACCGCCATGCCGGCGTCATCGCCGAGGTGCGCGGCGAAGGCCTGCTGATCGGGCTGCGCGCCGTCGGCCCCAGCGCCGACCTCGTCACGGCCCTGCGCGCCGAGAAGTTGCTGACCGTCGGAGCCGGCGAGAACGTCGTGCGTCTGCTGCCGCCGCTCATCGTCGGCGAGGATGAGATCGATGCCGCGGTCGGGATGATCGATCGGGCCTGCACCGCGGTCGCGCGGGCGCCGAAGGCGCCCGCCACACAGGGAGCGCCCGGGTGAACCGCAACGGCGTTCGCCATTTCCTCGATCTCATCGACATCCCGGCGCCGGAACTCGTCGGGATGATCGAGGCGAGCCGCGCCATGAAGACCGCGCGGCAGCGCGGCGGCGCGGCAGCGCCCGGGCCGCTCGCCGGCCGCACCCTGGCGATGATTTTCGACAAGCCTTCCACCCGCACCCGGGTGTCGTTCGACGTCGCCATGCGCCAGCTGGGGGGCACCACCGTCGTGCTCACCGGCCAGGAGATGCAGCTCGGCCGCGGCGAGACCATCGGCGATACGGCCCGCGTGCTCTCGCGCTACGTCGACGCCATCATGATCCGCATCCTCGATCACGGCCTGCTGATGGAGCTCGCCACCCACGCCACGGTGCCAGTGATCAACGGCCTCACCCGGCTGTCGCATCCCTGCCAGGTGATGGCCGACGTCATGACATTCGAGGAGCATCGCGGCTCGATCCGCGGCCGCACCGTGGCCTGGACCGGGGACGGCAACAACGTTCTCACCTCGTGGATGCACGCCGCCGAGCGCTTCCAGTTCAGCCTCCGGGTGGCGACGCCGAGCCAGCTCGCGCCACCCAGGCAGGCGGTCGACTGGGCAAAACAGTCCGGGGCGGCGATCATGCTCGGCGACGATCCCGAGGAGGCGGTCGACGGCGCCGACTGCGTGGTTACCGATACCTGGGTCTCGATGGGCGACCGCGACGGCGAGCGCCGGCACAATCTGCTCAAACCCTACCAGGTGAATGCGCGGCTGATGGCGCGGGCGAGGCCCGAGGCGGTGTTCATGCACTGCCTGCCGGCGCACCGCGGCGACGAGGTCACCGACGAGGTGATCGACGGCCCGCAGTCGGTGGTGTTCGACGAGGCCGAGAACCGCCTGCACGCGCAGAAGGGCATACTCGCCTGGTGCCTCGACGCAAGCGCCCCATGAGCCATATCGAGATCCCGACGCGTGAGCCGGCGGCGACCTCCGCCGACGATACCATCCTGCCGTTCGAGGTCGCCGCCCTCGACCTGCGCGGACGGGTGGTGCGGCTCGGTCCCGCGGTGGACGAGATCCTGACGCGGCACGACTACCCGGCGCCGGTGGCGAAGATTCTCGGCGAGGCGGTGGTGCTCACCATCCTGTTCGGCTCGGCGCTGAAGTTCGAGGGTCGCTTCATCCTGCAGACCCAGACCGACGGGCCGGTCAGCATGCTGGTGGTGAACTTCACCACGCCCGACCGGGTGCGCGCCTGCGCGCGCTTCGATGCGGCGCGCGTCGGCCGGGCGATCGCCGACGGTGCCCACGGGGCAGGCGCCCTGATCGGGCGCGGCCATCTCGCCATGACCATCGACCAGGGCCCGGCGACCAGCCGCTATCAGGGGCTGGTGGCGCTCGAGGGCGGCGGGCTCGAGGAGGCGGCGCACGAATATTTCCGCCGCTCCGAGCAGATTCCGACCCGGGTCCGCCTGGCGGTCGCCGAGGAGTTTTCCGACAGCGGCGACGGCATGCGCCATCGCTGGCGCGCCGGCGGCATCCTGCTGCAGTTCCTGCCGCGCTCGCCCGAGCGCATGCGCGGACCGGACCTCGATCCGGGCGACGCGCCGGAAGGCATGGCGCCGCACGTCGTCCCCGAGGACGACGCCTGGGTCGAGGGCCGTTCGCTGATCGAGACCGTCGAGGACATCGAGCTGATCGATCCGGCGGTGTCGAGCGAGCGCCTGCTCTACCGGCTGTTCCACGAGCGCGGGGTGCGCGTGTTCCGCAGCGCCCGGGTGCGTGCCCAGTGCTCGTGCTCGCGCGACGGCGTCGCCACCATGCTCAAGAGCTTTTCCCGCGAGGAGCGCGCCGACATGGTGGAGGACGGCGCCATCTCGGTGACCTGCGAGTTCTGCAGCGCCAATTATCGCTTCGCTCCCACCGACATCGAGGACGACCGCTGAACGACGCCGACAGGCGCCCGACGCCCGGGCAGGCGCCGGCGGGCGGGATGCTGGCGCTCGCCGTGCCGGTCCTCTTCATCCTGCTGTGGAGCTCGTCGTTCGTCACCGCCCGCATCGGGCTCGCCCATATCACGCCGCTCTATTTCGTCACCGTGCGCCAGGTGATCGTCGCGGCGATCCTGGTCGCCGCCATGCTGGCGCTGCGGCATTCCTGGGCGCCGCTGCGCCGCTTCTGGCATCACTGCGCGATCGCCGGTGCGCTGATCAACGGCGTGACCCTGCTCACCGCCCATGTCGGCATGGTCACCGTCGACGCCGCCCCGATGGCGCTGATGGGCGCGCTCAACCCGATTCTCACCGCGGCGCTCGCCGGGCCGATCCTCGGCGAGCGCATGAAGCCGCGCCAATGGCTCGGCACCGCGCTCGGCCTCCTCGGCGTCGCGCTGGTGCTGGGCCTGAGCGCGGTGCACAGCCGGACCGAAGGTGTCGGCCTGCTGCTCGGCGCCGCCGGCATCGTCGGGCTGTGCGGCGGGACGTTGTACTTCGCCCGCTTCTGCCGCGGCGTGCCCTGGCTTGCCGGCCAAGCCGCGCAGTTCATCGCCGCGGCAGTTTTCTGCGTGCTGGCGACCGCGCTTCTGGAGACCCCGCATGCGGACTGGACGGCTTCCGCCGTCGGCGCGGTCGCCTGGAACGTCGGCGCCATGTCGATCGGCGGCATGGGGCTTTACTCGTTCATGCTGGCCCACGGCACCACCGGGCGGGTCACGGCGAACTTCTATCTGGTCCCCGGCACGGTGGCGATCATGAGCTGGCTGATCCTCGGCGAGCATCTGTCGTGGCTCGCCGTCGCCGGCTTCGTGGTCGCCTCCGCGGGGGTCTGGCTGGTGCGGCGCGAGCCCGATGCGCCGGCGCCTGGAGCCGATCGCGCCGTCTCGCCGTAGCGGGATTCCGTGCTAGACTCCGGCTGATCCGCAATCACACGGTTTGGAGGTCGAGCCATGGAGATCCAGGCCCTCGGTTATGTCGGCGTCCGCGCCAAGGCGCTGGACGACTGGGCGTCGTTCGGCACCCGCTATCTCGGCATGCAGCTCGTCGACCGCAGCGCCAGCACGCTGGCCTTCCGCATGGACGACCGCAGGCAGCGCCTGATGGTGGACCAGGCCGGCGACGCCGGCGCCGGCTTCTTCGGCTGGGAGGTCGAGAACGGCGCCGCGCTCGAGGCGCTCGCCGCCCGGCTCGAGCAGAGCGGCGTGGCGGTCGCCCGCGGCTCGCGCGCGCTCGCCGGCCAGCGACGCGTCGCCGACCTGATCGTGCTGAACGATCCGGTGGGCAACCGCCTCGAGGTGTTTCATGGCGCCGAGACCGCGTCGGCGCCGTTCGTCCCCGGCCGCTCGATCTCGGGCTTCCGCACCGGGCCGCTCGGCATGGGCCATGCGGTCATGACGGTGGAACGGGTCGACGACGTCCTGCCGTTCTATCGCGACGTGCTCGGCTTCCGGCTGAGCGACTACGTGCTCGATCCGTTCAAGGCGTTCTTCCTCCACGTCAATCCGCGCCATCACAGCCTCGCCTTCCTGGAGACCGGGAAGAACGGCATGCATCATCTGATGGTCGAGCTGTTCAGCCTCGACGATGTCGGGCAGGCCTACGACCTGGCGCTCGGCGAGGAGGGGCGGATCGGCGTCACCCTCGGCCGTCATATCAACGACGCGATGACGTCGTTCTATTCGTGGACGCCGTCCGGCTTCATGGTCGAGTACGGCTGGGGCGGCCGCGCGATCGAGCCAGCGACCTGGCAGCCGTCCGAGGTCACCTACGGTCCGAGCCTGTGGGGCCACGACCGCGTCTGGCTCGGCCCGGAGCAGCGCGCCGCCGCCCGCGAGCTCCGGCTCAAGGCCGCCGCCGACGGCGTGCGCGAGCCCGTCCAGGTGATGCGCGGCAATCACCAGCTGATGCCCGGCGTCTGTCCGTGGTGGGACGAGCAGGTGTCGGCGGCCCGGGCGAAGGCGATCAGTTGAGCGTTCGCCCGGCGCTCGGGCTGTCCAGCGAGAAGGCCGGGATCTCGATGTCGAAACCGTCGCCCGCCTCGGTCACCATGCCGTAAGTGCCCTCCATGAAGCCGGAGGGCGTCGGCAGCGGCACGCCGCTGGTATATTCGAACGATTCGCCGGGCCCGAGCACCGGCTGCTCGCCGACCACCCCGGCGCCGCGCACCTCCTGGAGGCGGCCGAGCGCGTCGGTGATCCGCCAATGGCGGGTCTTGAGCTGCACGGTCGTTTCGCCGCGGTTGACGATCTCGATCGTATAGGCCCAGAAATATTCGCCGTTGGCCGGCGACGAGCGCTCGTCGACGAAGCGCGGCGTGACGTTGACCTCGATGTTGCGGGTGGTAGCTCGGTACATGGCGGCTTTCGGGTCGATCCGCGCGACACCCCGCGGCGCTGCATAGTGAATCGCGTCCAGGCTGCCTGCGCAATGGCCAATCCGACCGGGCCCGATCAATTCCGGCATGCGGAATCGCAAAGTGCTCAGATGAACGAGACGACCCTCGTCGACAAGGCCCCGGCTCCCGTCGCTGCCGCCGTGCTCACCGGGCGCGACCTGCGGCTCGACCTGTTCCGCGGGCTGGCGCTGTGGCTGATCTTCCTCGATCACATCCCATCCAACGTGGTCAGCTGGATCACCATCCGCAACTACGGGTTCAGCGACGCCACCGAGATCTTCGTGTTCATCTCCGGCTACACCGCGGCCTTCGTCTATGGCCGCGCCATGCGCGACCGCGGCTTCCTGGTGGCGAGCGCGCGCGTGCTGCGCCGGGTCTGGCAGATCTACGTGGCCCACATCTTCCTGTTCGTCATCTACATGGCGGAGATCGCCTACGTGTCGGCGCGGTTCGCCAACCCGCTCTACAAGGAGGAGATGGGGATCTTCGATTTCCTCAACCATCCGGACGTGACGCTGGTCGAGGCCCTGGTGCTGAAGTTCAAGCCGGTCAACATGGATATTCTGCCGCTCTATATCCTGCTGCTGGCCGGCTTCCCGCCGCTGCTCTGGCTGCTCCAGCGCCGGGCGTCGCTGGCGCTCCTGGCCTCCGCGGCGCTCTACGCGCTGAACTGGTATCTCGACCTGAACCTCCCGGCCTATCCGAGCGGCGACTGGGTGTTCAACCCGTTCGCCTGGCAGTTGCTGTTCGTGTGCGGTGCGTGGTGCGCGCTGGGCGGTGCCGCGCGGCTCGGCCGCGTCATCGGCTCTCCCGTCGTGCTGGCCGTCGCCGCCCTCTACCTGGTCTTCGCGCTGGCGGTGGCGCTCACCTGGTGGGTGCCGGGGCTCGCTCCGCTGGTCCCCAAGCGGCTCGCCGAGTGGATGTATCCGATCGACAAGGCCAACCTCGACATGCTGCGGTTCTGGCACTTCGTGGCGCTGGCGGTGCTGGTGGTGCGCTTTCTGCCGCGCGACTGGCCGGGACTCAAGTCAAGGTTGTTGGAGCCGCTGGTCCTGTGCGGCCAGCATTCGCTGGAGATCTTCTGCCTCGGCGTATTTCTGGCCTTTGCCGGCCATTTCATCTTCAACGAGATTTCCGACCGGGTCGCCATGCAGGTGCTGGTCAGCCTCGCCGGGATCGCCATAATGACTGCAGCCGCTGGGCTCCTGTCGTGGTACAAGACCCTGGAGGGTCGCGGACCCGGATCGCGGTCGAAACCGCCGGATGCCGATCTCGCGGGGGGCGAGGCATGAAGGCGCTGGTTCTGGCATTGGTAGGTAGTCTTGCCTGCCTCGGAGCGGCATCGGCCGAGAGCGCCGACGCCTGCCTGGAGGCGGCGCCGCTGGCGCACGCCGCCGCCCCGCTGCCGCATGTCGCCAAGGCCATCGAGAAGGACCGCCGGCTCACCGTCGTGGTGCTCGGCACGACCTCGTCGCTGGCGCCCAATCCGGCCGACCCGGGAACCGGCTATCCGGCCCGCATGCAGGCGGCGCTGTCGCAGCGCCTTTCGGGCGTCGCCGTCAAGGTGATCAACGAGGCCAAGCCCCGGCAGACCGCCGCCGAGATGGCCGCGACCTTCGACCGCATGCTTGTGGACGACAAGCCCGACCTGGTGATATGGCAGACCGGAACATTCGATGCGATCAAGGGTGTCGATCCGGAAGACTACGGATCGACCTTGGACAAAGGCATCGCGGCGCTGCATGATCGTCAAGCTGATGTTATCCTTGTGAACATGCAGTACAGCCCGCGCACCGAGTCGATGATTGCGGCGAGCGCCTATGGCGACCATATGCACTGGGTGGCGCTGCAACAGGATGTTCCGCTGTTTGATCGCTTCGCCATCATGAAGGAATGGAACGATCTTGGAACGTTTGATCTGTATGCTAACGCCAAAGATGCCGTCACCGCCGAGCGGGTCCACGACTGTCTGGGCCGGCTTCTCGCGCAACTGGTCATAGAGGCCGCCAAGCTCGCCGAGCCTGCCAAGGAAACCCGCTAGTGTCCGATCTCCTGTTCCGTGTTGCCCGCGCCGGCCTGGTGGTTGCCGCGATGTCGCTGCTGCCCTTCTCCGCTGCAGCGCAAAATCCCCCGCAGACCTGCGTGGCCCCGCCGGATGCCGGCCGCTTCGTCAAGCCGCTCGCCCGGGTGGCCCAGCGGCTCAAGCGCGGCGAGCCGATCACCATCGTGGCGCTCGGCTCCTCGTCGACCGCGGGAGCGGGCGCCAGCGCGCCGGCGCTCTGCTATCCGAGCCGGCTCGAGGCCGAGCTGCGCCAGCGCTTCCCCAAGGCCGAGATCAAGGTGATCAACCGCGGCGTCAACGGCGAGGAGACCCCGCAGATGCTGGCGCGGCTCGACAGCAGCCTCATCGACGACAAGCCCGACCTGGTGCTCTGGCAGCTCGGCACCAATGCGCTGCTGCGCGATCGCAAGATCGACGACCACATGTCGTTGATCCATCAGGGCGTGGTGCGCCTCAAGGACGCTGGCATCGACGTGGTGCTGATGGATCCGCAGTTCGCCCCCATGGTGCTGTCCCGCCCCGACCACGAGCGCATGGTGGCGCTGATCGCCACCGCCGCCAAGCAGGACGACGTCGACCTGTTCCACCGTTTCGCGGTGATGCGCTACTGGAGCACCAGCCGGCAGCTGCCCTTCGAGGCGTTCCTCTCCCCGGACCAGCTGCACCTCAACGACTGGAGCTACGGCTGCGTCGCCAAGCTGCTCGCCGGCGACATCGCCGAGGCGGCGACCCGCGCGTCGCTGACCGCCGGCCGCGGACAGACCACCGACGCCGGCACCTATCTGACCGGCGCAGCGCCGTTCTGAGGCTGTTCTGCGCGTGCGCCGGGTCGGCCTCTGATTGTAGGATGGGTTGAGCTCTTGCGAAACCCATCATCTTCACCCGACCAAATAGATGGGTTTCGCTGACGCTCAACCCATCCTAAGATCCCGCATCCCATCCTCACACCGCGTCGAGCGCGGAGAGCAGGTCCTCGGCGACATCGTCGGGATGCTCGAGGCCGGCCGAGAACCGCACCAGCCCGTCGGTGATCCCGAGCTCGGCGCGTTGCGCCGGCGTGAGCCGCTGGTGAGTCGTGGTCGCCGGATGGGTGATCAGGCTCTTGGCGTCGCCCAGATTGTTGGTGATGCCCACGAGCTTCAGCGCATTGAGGAAACGGAACGTCGCCTTGATGTCGCCGTCGATCTCGAAGGCGACCAGCGTCGAGCCGCCTCGCATCTGCCGCTGCACGGTCGCCGCCTGCGGGTGATCGGGCCGCCCCGGATAGATCAGCCGGGAGATCTTGGCGTGCTCCACCAGCGCCACCGATACCGCCGCCGCCGTGTCGGTCTGCCGGCGCACCCTGAGGTGCAGGGTCTCCAGGCCCTTGAGCAGCACCCAGGCATTGAACGGCGACATCGACGGGCCGGTCTGCCGCAGCAGCATGTGCACGTTCTTCTGGATGAACTCCTCCGACGCCAGGATGATGCCGCCGAGGCAGCGGCCCTGGCCGTCGATATGCTTGGTCGCCGAATACACCACGCAGTCGGCGCCGAGCGTCAGCGGGCTCTGCCAGATCGGGGTGGCGAACACGTTGTCGACCACCAGGGTGGCGCCCCCCTCATGGGCGATTTTTGCCACCGCCGCGATGTCGATGACGTCGAGCGTCGGATTGGTCGGGCTCTCGAGAAAGAACGTCCTCGTGTTCGGCCGCACCGCGGCGCGCCACTGATCGAGATCGAGCCCGTCGACCAGCGTCGAGGCGACGCCGAAGCGCGGCAGCAGCTCCTCGACCACCCAGCGGCACGATCCGAACAGCGCCTTGGCGGCGACCACGTGGTCGCCGGCCTTGACCTGGCCCATCAGCGACGCGGTCACCGCCGCCATGCCGCTCGCGGTCGCCCGTGCCGCCTCGGCGCCCTCGAACGAGGCCATGCGGCCCTCGAACATCGCCACCGTCGGGTTCGAGTACCGCGCATAGATGAAGCCCGGCTCGTCGCCCTTGAAGCGCGCCGCGCACTGCTCGGCGCTGTCGTAGATGAATCCCTGGGTGAGGTAGAGCGCCTCCGACGTCTCGCCGAACTGCGAGCGTAGCTGGCCGGCATGGACGAGGCGGGTTTCCGGGCGGTATTTTCTCGGGGTCGACGCTGCCATCAAGGCCTCCTTGGGCCAATGAAAAACCCGGCCGGGGGACAATCCCCAAGTGCCGGGTCGCGAGCGTCCCCGGCCTTTTAGCAAGTTGTTTAACGTGGCTGCAAGCCGGCCGGCTCAAATGACCACGGGATAAATGGGCTCATACGCGCTCGGCGTCTTTCCGTCAAGACGCCGCCGCGCTAGTGCTCCACCTCGGGGGCCGGGCATCCGATCGACTGGTCGATCGCATGGCCCGGCACGGCGTGCGGGAATGGACTCCTCCAAACAGGACAAAGGCATCCTGACCGACCGCATGATCGCGGCCCTGGTCGCGTCCGGGGCGATCCTGCCGGCCTACGCGCTGGCGCGCGACCAGATCCAGCCGGCAAGCCTGGATCTGCGCCTCGGCGACGTCGCCTACCGGGTGCGCGCGAGTTTTCTGCCCGGCCCGCAGGCGACGGTCGCCGAGCGCATCGACGATCTCAAGCTTCACGAGATCGCGCTCGGCGACGGCGCCGTGCTGGAGACCGGCTGCGTCTACATCGTGCCGCTGATCGAGGGTCTGGCGCTCACCCCCGACCTCGCCGCCGCCGCCAACCCGAAGAGCTCGACCGGCCGGCTCGACGTGTTCACCCGGGTGATCGCCGACCGCGCGCGCAGTTTTGACCATGTCGAGCCCGGCTATCACGGCCCGCTCTATGCGGAGATCAGCCCGCGCACCTTTCCGGTGCTGGTGCGCGAGGGCTCGCGACTCTCGCAGATCCGCTTTCGCCGCGGCAGCGCCGTGCTCGACGCCGCGGCGCTCGCCGCGCTGCATGCGGCCGAGCGCCTGGTCGACAGCGAGGACGCCGATCTCGCCGGCGGCGTCGCGGTCAGCGTCGATCTTTCCGGCGAGGGCGGCGGCGGTCTCGTCGGTTATCGCGCCCGGCGCCATACCGGGGTGATCGACGTCGAGCGCCGGGCGAGCTACGCGGTGGCCGAGTTCTGGGACCCGATCGCGGGGCGCGAGGACAGGAGCCTGATCCTCGACCCCAACGAGTTCTATATCCTGGCGTCAAAAGAATCCGTCCAGGTGCCGCCCGACTACGCCGCCGAGATGGTGCCGTTCGACCCGCTGGTCGGAGAATTCCGGGTGCACTATGCGGGCTTCTTCGATCCCGGCTTCGGCTATGCGGGTGCCGGCGGCCGCGGCTCCCGCGCCGTGCTCGAGGTGCGCTCGCGCGAGGTGCCGTTCATCCTCGAGCACGGCCAGACCGTCGGCCGCCTGGTCTACGAAAGAATGCTGGAGCGGCCGGCCAAGCTCTATGGCGAGGGCATCGGCTCCAACTACCAGGCGCAGGGGCTGAAGCTGTCGAAGCATTTCCGGGTGGCGTGAGGGTCCGCTGTCCGTCGGGGCGTGCGGAACCTGCTGCGGCCGTGAGCATTGTACCTTTGCTGATGCATGTCGCAGCGCGGTGGGCTCGGTCTACCCGTCAGACCACATGCGAGAACAAAGGCTTCAGTGCTCATGAATGAGCTCAAGCGCGGGCTCGATTGCCTGCTGCTGTGCGGCGGCGCGATCGGTCTGGCCGTCGGCTTCGTCTGCCTCGTCGCTCCGGTCTTCGCCTGAACCGCATGGGCAGCGCCGCTCGGACGGAACCTCGACCGTCCGCCGCGCGTTTTTCTCACACCGCAGTCATTCGGGAGAAACGCCCATGAAAGCCCTCTGTCTTGCCGTTGCCGCCGGAGTGCTGATCGCCTCGACCAGCCTCGGATTGGCGCAGAGCTCCACGCCCAGCAATACACCGGGTCATGAGATGCAGAAGAAGGGCTCGGTGAAGGGCGAGCCTGGAGCCTCTGGCTATTCGCCCGGCCATGAGATGCAGGAAGGCAATTCCATGAAGGATGAGCCGGGCGCATCGGGCAACGCGCCGGGGCGGCGAAACAGGTGACGACACTCGCAGTCGATCAGGGCGGTGTTCCGGTCGGGCGAGCGAGCGCGGCTCGCCGCCGGGATCTCCGCCCTGGTCGCCTTGGCAGGTTTGATCCGGTCGCGATGCGGCACTCATGTCGGCACGCGTGTCACCGTTTCAGGAAGATGCGCCCTCCCCACGAGCCGTGGTCCCAGGTCAGCCCGCCGAGGGTAGCGCGGTTCTCCGACAGGATCAGACGGTACCGGTCGGTCCCGAGAATCTTGTTCGGGTCGTCCAGCCGATAGCCGTCGAACGACACCACGGACGATCCAGGCTGGAATTTTCCGCGCACGTACTCGACGCCCTTCATCCCGATCTTGCTGGCATAGTCCGGCCGGCTGGATTTCCGCAAGGTCCAGTCGATCTTGCCGTCGATGCTGCCGTCGGCGGCGACCGACAGGCTCACCGCGGCGCCGTATTCCATGGTGTCCGAATTCCAAATTCCGACCCACGGCCCCGCCAGGATCTGGCGGTCGGCGTCCGCCACGGTCTGCGCCGCCGCGAGACTTCGAACCGCCGACCAGCGCCGTCAATGCAGCCAGCACCAGGGTGCAGCGGCGAAGCCACGTCATGGTCATGATCGTCCCCCAGGCGGTAATCATCTCGGCGCGAAACGGAGGCCGCAAAGGTACCCCCGGAACCCCGGCGAGATTAGGCTGCAACGCTCGGTCCGGCCAAGGACTTTGCCGGAACCGGCCTCGGTCCGTGGGGCGGCGCGCTTGCAGCCGCCGCGACCCGGCGGTAAGAATGCCGGGCACGTGCGGCCGATCTGCCGCAGCGTACCGCGGCGGGAGTCGCCTCGAGGGGAATCCCCAGGCCGCGGTTCGCGGGCGTAGTTCAATGGTAGAACGGCAGCTTCCCAAGCTGCATACGAGGGTTCGATTCCCTTCGCCCGCTCCAAATTTTCGGCGTGGCCGACATCGCAGCGGTGGCGGGGGACGCGCGAGTGCGGCTACGGATCTCTCGCTGGAGCCATCACTTCGGCGGCTTGTATGACAGCGCATAGTCCACGAGTTCCTCCGCGGTGCTGAATTCGATCGTCGGGTAGTAGATGAGGTCGGTCTTATCCGGGTGAGGAATGTTTTCCTTGAACATCGACGTCAAGCGCTGCGACTCAATCCTGCTCGAGACGTCTGCGTCCATCAGCCTCTTGGTGACGGCAATGAGCTGCTCTCGTGACAGCTTCGGGTATCTCTCGAGCCCGAGCGCGAAGTCGACAAGTTCCTCTGGACTTCGGAATTCGTGCCGGTGATGTACTATCAAGTCGCCGCCGTAAGGATAGGGCACGGCATCTTCAAATTTCTGTATCAGGGCAAACTCCTCACGCTTGCTTGAGACTTGGCCGCTCATGAGCCTGCCCACGATTCCGACAAGTTCCCTTCTAGTAAGTAGATGTCTAGGCATACGACTTCTCCGTCTTTACGGGCGCAAATAGTGTATCTGATTGTGCGCAGCGGCGGCAGACGAGACTTGATCCGAGAAAGCTCGTGTTCATCGATGAAACCAGCGTATCGACGACGATCACGCGTCTCTACGGCCGGGCGCCGCAAGGAGAACGGCTCGTCCAGAAGGTGCTGCACGGAAACTGGAAGACCGTCACCTTCATCGCAGCCTTGCGCCACGATCGTGTGACCGCACCCTTTGTGCTCGAAGGCGCCATGAATGGCGAGACGTTCAAGGCCTACATCGAGCAATCCTCGCTCCAACTCTGAAAAAAGACGATATCGTGTTCATGGACAACGCAAGCGTTCACATGGTCGAGGGCGTTGAAGAGGCTATCGAAGCCCGAGGGGCAATCCGTTCTACCTTCCGGCATACAGTCCCGATCTGAATCCAATCGAGCAACTCTTCGCCAAACTCAAGCCCATGCTTCGCAAGATCGCGCCTATTCTCTCAAGCAAGCGGCCTCACCGTCGACAGCCTATGCGAGGCTATCGCTCTTCCCTTCTCCAAATCCCCGATCCGAATGACCGCAACCTCGCAACTCAGGATATGGTCAACAACGGGAACTAAGCGGGGAAACGACACGCATATTTTCCATATCATAGACCGGGCCACGGTCGCGAATAGCCTTGACATGGTGCAGCTGAAACTCGTCTATGCCTCCAACATGGTGGTTGGTCGGCGCTTTAGGGGCAAGCCCCTGGCGCATCAGAGCGCGGTTTTGCGGCCGGAACTGGGACGCCAATTCTGGAATGCTGGCCACAGCTTTCCAAAAAGCAGCTCTAAACGCATCAAATGTCGCAAAGCGTTGCCCTCTCAGGATATCTGCAACCTGTGCCGGAATGGGGCTCTCCATTATTCCCGTCAGCCAAAGGCCTTTCAAGGCCGGTCCGTTTCCGATAGCGATGCCTGGTGAGTTTCTGAGAAAACTTGCCCTTTCGGCGGCAGGGTCGGAGTCGGCCGTCCTGGCTTGCGGATCGGACGATTCGATCTCTGCACTTTTCGGTCGCTTATCTGACGGTGATCCTCGCTTGATACCCCCCGGGCCTCCCCCTGGCCGATCGGTTGGCCCGAGCAGCCCACCGCGATATACCGAACCAAGGAGATGGATTGCGCCACCAGCGAGGGCCGAATCGATAAACCCGGCCTCATCAAACTGGCGCATCTTCTCGTCGTAAGAAGAGTCCGAACGTGCAATGCGCTGGAATGTTTGAGCCTGATCGGCGTCAATGTTGGCGGCGGTGAGACGACCGGTCTCGCTCGCCTCCGCGACCCCAAGCCTCGGCGCTACTTCGTCGAGGCGATTGAAGGCGTCAAGCGTCGCAAGACTGGCTTCGGCACTGGCTCGGGAGAATAAGGCTCGCAGCCGAATCTGGCTGCCGAGGGCCTCACCCAGAATGGCGCGCAGTGCAACTCGCGGATTCTGATGGAGGTCCGCGATGATGGTCGCCAGGCGGCTGCGGAAGTCTGGGTCACCCGCACTCTCCATTCTATGGACCGCTCTTTGCAATCGAGGGTCCGCTTCGATCGCAGCGAGCGCGGCTTCGTAGTTACCCTCGAATGTTCGGTCCCTATCTGCATCTGCATCTGCATCTGCGTCGCGAGCTTCGTTCTTGGAGAGTTGTCGCCCCTGACTCCCGACCTCGCTTATGATCTCGCCTCCCGGCGTTACGTCGGTGATCGTGTTGTTGGTGAGCGGATCGGCCTTGCCGGGCGCGAATTCCTGGCTCGGGCTCATGACCGGGGAGTCGCGCAGCGGTGTCGTGTTGGTGGTGATCGATCGACCTGCGAGAGGATCAGGAGCGGCGGTGGAAAATCTGGAGGATGTCGCGGGCGACGTGAGAGCCGGCGTGAGCAAGTCCGCCGAGACAGCTGTGCCGCCGGTCAGCGGCGAAGCGGAAGGCGAGGCATCAAGCCACGGATAGGCCGCAGTGGGCGCCGGCGCCGGTACGACGCTGTCCGGGACCTGGAGCGACGCGGGCACGATCGGCGGATCGGTCGTGGCCTGCGGACCGGCCGCGGTCGCGCGCGGCCGGACGGCCCATTGCGCCCCGTGGAGCGGCAGCCCCTCAGGCACGCTCGACCGGAGGAGCGGTCGCATCTCCTCACGCGAGGACGGCATTGACGCGACCGGAGGTATGCCCGACGCACCGGCCCGGGATGCGATCGACTGCTCGAACGCGGCGACGTGAGGCTTCAGTGCCTCGAACAGCGAAGGCCTGAGGTAGGGTCGAACGTCCTCGTAGGACCTGGGTTCGGGCGTGGATTCCAGCGGAGGAACTGGCCCTTGCTGATATTCTGTCGGCGACGCGGAGCCGAGCGAAGGTGCGGCAAGGCTCGATGGCGCGTTTCGCGCCGCCATCCGTCGCTCGAACTCCTCGACGTGCGGTCGCAACGCCTCGAACAGCGAAGGCCTGAGGTATGGCCGCACGTCCTCGTAGGATCGGGGTTCGGGGACGGTCTCCACCGGAACCGGCCCTGGCGGATACGCGGCCGGCGGCGCGGCCCCGGGCGAAGGCGCGGCGACGGTCGATGGGGCGTTGCGCGCCGCCATCCGTCGCTCGAACTCCTCGACGTGGGGCCGCAACGCCTCGAACAGCGAAGGCCTGAGATAGGGTCGCACGTCCTCGTAGGACGTGGGCTCGGGCATGGACGCATCAGGCCACGGCGCAAGCGCCATGAGTTCGTCGAGCGACGGCATGGTCTCACTTGGTTGTTGGTCGGTTGTGCGGGGGTCAGGCGAGCGGCGGCGGGGCTGCCGAAAAACAAAAAGGGCCGCTTTCGCGGCCCTTTGGCGCCGGCACGGGGGGCCGGGCGCAGTTCGGCTGGCTTGATGCTACGGCAACAAAAAACCGACCCGGGACAGGCCCATGGTCGGCGCGCAAAAATCCACTCTCCTATTTCGACATTCGCCCGAGTTCGAGCGACCGTGTCAAGAGGCGAGTAGGTCCCAACGGGCCGCTTCGGCTGGCGGCGGAACCGGCCAAACTCAAACCCTCAAAGAGGCCTCTTGCACGAAATCCCTGACATGTCTCCCATCAGTTCGCGCCACCACTCTTCAGCCGCCGTTCGATGCGTACGACAGCAACTGAGCGAGCTGCCCGGCTCCCGCCGGACTGCGGAGATACTCGGCCGCTCTCTCCAGGACAGCGGAAAAATTCGGCAACAGCGCACGGGCGAATTGATCCAGGGAATCCAGTACCTCGTCCTCCCGAACCTCAGAGACGAGGGCGCCCGGAAGCTGTCCGGCAGACAGATAGGCATGGTAGGCGGTGTAGCCGAGGGCCGATCCCAGCACCGTCCACGCGTTGCTTTCACGCTCCGATGGCGCCATTTGCGCAAGGATATCCACACCCTCGTCTTCCTCGTCATGCAGCGCGTCCTCGAGTCGATCCGGATCCATTGGCTCGCGATCGTACCATCGTCGCCCCAGCTCGAAAGCACTGACTCCGGTCGGGTAATCCGGTGATTTTTGTAGGCTCCGGAGCGCCAAGGCAGCGGCCACCAGGGTAAGACCGACTCGTTGGCGCACAGGAAAGCTTCGAGCCAGCGTCGCAAGTTGGCTATTGCCATACAATCGTTCGCTCATCGGTCATTCCTCTCTATGTAGCGGCCAGTGCGGCGGCGGCCTGATGGGCGTGCCGGAGCGCGTCATGGGGCTTGGGCAGCCATAGGCCGATTTGTCGCATCCTCGCCGTATCCGGCAGCCGCATCGATGCAAGCGGCTGCGCCGGCGTCGCCCCTTGCGCAGGTGCGGCGGAACGCAGGGAACAACGGGCCTCGAGGCTCTTTCCGCATCCCCCAATACATGTCCTGGACCGGTGATAGGCTCGTCCGCATGCTTGGCTGCGCGTTATTATCAGGATCCCGGGAACGTCACGCTCTCATGGAGCATTTGTCCAAAGGACATGCGACAAGTGTCGAATCGAGAGCGCTCCGGCCCGGCCGAGCGCAAAGGAGACTGAAATGTGGAAGGCAGTTCTGGTCGGAGCGGCCACAATCGTGATCGCCGGCTCATCGGTGGTCGTTGCCCAGCAGACGGAGCGGGCGGGCGAGGTCAGCCGACCTCCGGGTGTCGCGCAGGACGATCGTACCGGACCGACCGATGCGGGGCTCGCCGCCCGCATCTCCGCCCTCAAGGAGGGTCTCCGGCTCACGCCTGAGCAGGAGAAAAACTGGCCGGCTTACGAAGCGGCGCTGCGCGAGGTGGCGAAGCATCGGCGTGAGCGGATGCAGGCATCACACGATCAGGAGCGCTCCGCGGATCCGACGCAACGACTGCGACAGCGCGCCGAAGGGCTGAGCCAGATGGGCGGCGCGCTGACGCGCCTCGCCGATGCGCAGGGGCCGCTCTACGACAGCCTCGACGAAGGCCAGAAGCGTCGGTTCGCCTCGCTTCCGCAGATGCTCGGCGACGACAGCGACATGCGTCGCCGTTCGCGCGACGGAGACGACGACCGGGACCGTCGCGGCGCGCGTGGCCGGGGAGATGATGACGATCGTCGCGGCGCGCGTGGCCGGGGAGATGATGACGACCATCGCGGCGCGCGTGGCCGGTGGGACGATGACGACCGTCGCGGCGCGCGCGGCCGGGGGGATGATGACGACCGTCGCGGCGCGCGTGGCCGGGGGGATGATGACGACCGTCGCGGCGTGCGTGGTCGGGGAGATGATGACGACCGTCGCGATGCACGCGGCCGGGGCGACGATGATGACCGTGGCGGCTGGCGCGGCCGGAGTGATGATGACGACCGCCGCGGCTGGCGCCGCCGCGGCGACGATGACGACCGGCGCGACCGTCGCGGCTGGGGAAATGATGACGACCGTCGTGGTTGGCGTGGCCGGGGAGACGACGACCGTCACGGTTGTCGTGACCGGGGCTGACGACCGCCGCAGCTTGGGAAGGACGCGGGGCAGGAGGGCGCTGCTCGTGCCTCACCCGGCACGCAGCAGCGCCGGATCGAGCGCCGGTAGCCGCGCCGGGTCGAAGGCCGTCAGCTCGGTGCTCTTCGCCGCCCCGTCGGCGACCAGCTCGGCCATGGCTTCTCCGGTCGCCGGCGCGTTGAGGATGCCCCAGACGCTGTGGCCGGTCGCCACATAGGCGCCGGCGCAATCCGGCACCCGGCCGATCAGCGGCAGGCCGTCCTGGGTGACCGGGCGAAAACAGGCCTGGCGAGCGATGATCCGCTCCGCCATGAACGCCGGCGACAAGCGTTCGCTGATCGCCTGCAGCTTTTCGATCGCACCGGGGTCCGGCGCTACGGCAGCAGGGTCGAGCGGCAGTGGCCCGTCGTCCGGAAAGGCGGTGACCAGCGTGTTGCCGCCGGCGCGCGGAAATACCTCGACCGTCACTGCGTCGCCGCTGTCGTCCCGATAGTCGAGAAACAGCGCGTCGGCCGGGATGTCGGTCCCGGTGTCATAGACGAGGCTCGGGCTCTTGTGCCCGAAGACGGCGGGCAGCGGCAACCATCCGGCGGCGATGAGCGACCACGGCCCCATCGCGATGACCACGGCGTCCGCCTCGAGGGTCTCGCCGTCGACTTCGACGCCCTGCACGGCCGACGTTCCTCCGCGCACGAGGCCGGTGACCCGGCCGTGGCGCAGCCCGGTGCCCAGCGTCACCGCGGCGCGCATGATCGCCGTGGTGAATTTTCGCGGATGGACGATCGCGGTGGTGGCGGTGGTGCCGAGCCGCGCCGTGATCGTCACGCCGTCGGACAGCCAGCCGAGCTCGGACGGGACGTGGCGGCGCGCGTGGGTGTCGGGGACCACGAAGCCGCCGTAGGCGCTCATGCGGCGGTAGCCCCAGTCGCCCCCGAGCTCCTCGGCGAGGCGGGCGTGCAGGGCAAAGCTGCGCCGGGCCAGGGCGTCGAGCGGGCTGCCGGCGCACCAGTCGAGCGCCAGGAATCCGCCGGCCTTGCCGGAGGCGGCCGCCGCCGGCTCGGTGCGTTCCACCACCGTCACCTCGATCCCGCGGCGTGCCAGAAAATACGCCGTGCAGGCCCCGATCACGCCGCCGCCGCAGATCACGACCCGCATCGGAGCCTCCGTTGTCTTGTCTGGTTCGCCGCCGGCGCTGCCTTCAGCGGTTCAGCGACAGGACAGTTGATGAAGAGCCGCAGGAAATGCTTGCGATCCTAATTGATCACAGCGGTGCCGCGAGTCCACCCTCCCGCCCGTTGGCGGGGAGGCATAGCCGGCCTCCGGCCGGCGTCGTTGAGGAACGCCGACGCGAAGCGTCGGCTACGCGGCCGAAGCGCAGCGAAGGCCGGTCGGGGTGGGGGGCCTATTATTTGCTCGGAACATGCCGCAGCGCCCCCCACCCCATCCCTCCCCGCCGCAAGAGCGGGGGGAGGGAGGACCTTGCGGCAATTGCGACGCCAAACAACAGGGTTGGAGCCTGCGGCGCGTCCTCATACGAAACTCATCCCTGCGGCGGGTGCTCGCGCGCCCAGTGCTCGGCGATCTCGCGGCGCGTCGCGATCCATACGCCGTCGCGGCTCCTCGCATGCTCGATGAAGCGCCGCAAGGCGCCGATGCGGCCGGGCCGGCCGATGATGCGCAGGTGCACGCCGAGCGACATCATGCGCGGCCGGTCCGCCCCCTCGGCGTAGAGCACGTCGAAGGTGTCGATGGCATAATCGGCCCACTGCGCGGGCGTCAACGCCGGTGCCGTCCACATCTTCATGTCGTTGCTGTCGAGCGCGTAGGGCAGCACCAGCATCGGCCGCGGGCCGGCGCCGGTCTCGACGACATCCCAGAACGGCCGGTCGTCGGAATAGTCGTCCATATGATAGAGAAAGCCGGCTTCCGCGAGCAGGCGGCGGGTATTGGCGGTGAACAGATAGCGCGACAGCCAGCCGGCCGGCCGCGTCCCGGTCGTCTTCTCGATCGATTCCATCGCTGCGGCGATGAAGGCGCGCTCCTCCGCCTCGTCCATGTTGTGCTGGTGCACCCAGCGCCAGCCGTGGCTGCAGACCTCGTGGCCTCCCGCCACGATGCGGCGCGCCACCTCCGGTGCCCGCTCCAGCGCCAGCGCCGCCGCCGTGACGGTTGCCCGGATCCTGTTCGCCTCCAGGAGGTCGAGCACCCGCGGGGCGCCGGCGTTGAGGCCGTAGCGGTAGTTGCTTTCGTTGGCGGGGTTGCGCACCGGCTTGCGCAGCGCGATGCCGAGCTCGTCCACCGCCTCCGGCCCCTTGTCGCCGTCGACAACCGACGCCTCGGCGCCCTCCTCGAGGTTCACCACGAACGACAAGGCGAGGCGTGATCGGTCGGGCCAGAAGCTCGTTTGTGTCATGTCACGCCCTCGACGGTTGCAGGGGCCGCACTCGTGAATGTCTTCTGGTGCAACCACAACTGGCTCGGCGCCAGGACAGTGATGGCACGGCAAGCGTGCCTAGCCAAATTTTTGACCAATCGGCCCCGGGCATGATGCAATAATCCTCTTTGGCGCCACCGCCATCGTCAACTAGGATGACATCGGGTCGCCCGGCGCTGCGGTGCCGAAGCCCCATGATCAGCACGGCCGGGGAAACAAGCGCATGAGCATTGATGAACTGAAGGCGACCATTGCGGCTCGCGGCCGCCCGATCACCCGCCGCCGCTTCGCGGCGCTGGCCGCCGGCACCGCCGCGCTGGCCATGGCGCCGGGCCGGCGCGCTCGCGCCCAGTCGGCCTCCGTGCTGAAGATCGGCCACATCCAGCCGCTCACCGGGCCGTCGGCCGCCTACGGCATCCGGGCGCGCGACGGCGCCCAGGTGGCGCTGGACGAGATCAACGCCGCCGGCGGCTGGACCGACGCCAAGGGCAAGCAATACCAGCTCGAGATGCCGCTCGGCGACATGGCCAACGACCCCAAGCAGGCGATCACGCTGTTTCGCCAGTACGCCACCGATCCGCAGGTGATCGCCAATCTCGGTCCGACCAACTCGGTCGGCTTCGTGCCGCTGGTGCCGGTCGCCGGCCAGATCAAGCTGCCGCTGATCTGCAACGGCTCGGGCGCGCCGGTCAAGGAGTGGAACACCTACACGTTCCGGGTCAATCCGGTGTCCACCGTGGCGGTCCCGATCATGCTACAGAAGATCATCGCCAAGGAGGGGATCAAGAAGCTGGCGGTGATCTACGACCAGACCCAGGACGCCCAGGCGGGCGACGCCGAGGTGTGCAAGCAGCTCGCCACCAAGCTCGGCTACGAGCTCGTGGCGTTCGAGGCATTTCGCGCCGGCGACCAGGATTTTTCCCCGCAAATCACCAAGATCCGCAGCCTCAAGCCCGATGCCGTCTACGTCGCGGCGGCGACCGGCGACGGCATCAAGGTCACCTCGCAGATCCGCGAGGCCGGCATCGAGAAGCGGCTCATCACCGGCTTCGGCTCGTTCCAGGACCCGGTCTACTGGGACGGCACCAAGGGCGTGGTCAAGGGCGACTACACCTGGCTCGCCCAGGATCTCAACGCGCCCACCACCGTGCTGAAGGGTTTCCTCGACAAGTACAACGCCCGCTTTCCCCAGCAACTCGCCACCTCGTTCTCGACCTACGGCTACGACAGCGTGATGACGCTGATCGCGGCGCTGAAGAAGGCGGGCGAGCCCGATCGCGACAAGGTCGCGGCGGCGCTCGCCGACTTCGACATGACGACGTCGCTCGGCACCCGCATCACCTTCAAGAACCCGCCCGACGGCAACAACGTCAATCCGTCGGTGGTCGTCATCCAGGTCACCGGCCGCGGCACCTACGTGGCGGTCTGATGCGATATCCCGCATGCTGCGCGTCGAGGGACTGACCAAGCGGTTCGGCGGGCTGGTCGCGGTCCACGACGTGAGCTTCCTCGTCCCCGAGGGACAGGTGATGTCGATCGTCGGCCCCAACGGGGCCGGCAAGACGACGCTGTTCAACCTGATCACCGGCGTGCTGCCGCTCGACCGCGGCGAGGTTTTTCTCGGCGACCGCCGCATCACCGGCTGGCCGCCGCACCGGCTGGCCGCCCACGGCATCGGGCGGACTTTTCAGAACATCCGCTTGTTCCAGCACCTCAACGCTTTGGAGAACGTCATGGTCGGCCGCACCGCGCGGACGCGCTCCGGCGTGCTCGCGGCGCTCGCCCTGATGCCGGACGAGCGGGCGGAGCGGCGCGCCACGGTGGCGCATGCCGAGGCGCTGCTCGACTGGGTCGGGGTCGGCGCCAACCGCTTCCGCATGCCGGGCGAACTGCCCTACGGCGACCAGCGCCGCGTCGAGATCGCCCGGGCGCTGGCGCTCGAGCCGCGCCTCCTGATCCTCGACGAGCCGACCGCCGGCATGGTCGCCCGCGAGGCCCACGCCATCATCGACCTGATCGACCGGCTGCGCGAGACCGGCGTGACCCTCATGCTGATCGAGCACAACATGAACGTGGTGATGGCCGCCTCCGACCGCGTCGTGGTGATCAATTTCGGCGAAAAAATCACCGAGGGCACGCCCGCCGAGATCAGGGCCGACCCGAGAGTGATCGAAGCCTATCTGGGGTCCGACGAATGACGGCGCTGCTCGAGGTCGAGGATCTCGCGGTCTCCTACGGCGCGGTGCCCGCCGTCGACGGGGTCTCGCTCGCCGTCCTGCCCGGCGAGCTCCGCGTGATCCTCGGCGCCAACGGTGCCGGCAAGACCACCATCATCAAGACGATCCTCGGCCTGTTGCGCCCGCGCGCGGGCAATATCCGCTTCGACGGCGGCGCGGACCTTCGCCGCCTGAAATCGCACCAGATCCACATGCTGGGCATCGCCTGGGTGCCGGAGGGCCGGCAGCTGTGGAACACGCTCACCGTGCTCGACAACCTGCGGCTCGGCGGCTTTGCGGTGACCGACAAGGCGCTGGTCGACCGGCGCATCTTCGAGATGTTCGAGCGCTTTCCCCGCCTGCGCGAGCGCCGCGACCAGGTGGCCGGGTCGCTCAGCGGCGGCGAGCAGCAGATGGTGGCGATCGCCCGCGCCCTCGTCTCCTCGCCGCGGCTTCTGCTGATGGACGAGCCCTCGCTCGGTCTCGCCCCCATCATGGTGCGCGAGGTGTTTACGCTGGTGCGCGAGATCAACCGCATGGGGATCGCCATCCTGATGGTGGAGCAGAATGCCCGCCAGGCGCTGAAGGTGGCGCACTGGGCCTATCTGCTGGAGACCGGCCGCATCGTGGAGAGCGGCCCGGCCGCGGAGATCGGCGGCAAGCAGAGCGTGCAGGACGTTTTTCTCGGCGGGCACGCGTAGGATGGGTTGAGCACTTGCAAAACCCATCATGTAACAAGCGGTTCGGCTGATGGGTTTCGCCTTCGGCTCAACCCATCCTACGGGAAAGAACGTGATGGACCTTCTGCTGCAGCAACTGGCGAACGGGCTCGTCATCGGCAGCACCTATGCGGTGGTGGCGATCGGCTTCGCGCTCGCCTTCACGGTGCTCAGGGTGATCAACTTCGCCCATCCCGACATCTTCATGGTCGGGATGTTTGCCGGCCTGCTGCCGGCGGCGCAGTGGCCGGAGATCGGGCTCGCCGTCGCGGTGCTGGCGGGCGCCGCCGGGGCATGCTTCGTCGGCTTCGCGCTCGAGCGCACGGTGATCGCACCGCTGCGCGGGCGCGACGTGCTGATGACGCTGATCGGCACCCTCGGTGTCGCCATCGCGCTGCAGAACGGCATGGCGCTGATCGCCGGGCCCGATCCGGTCGCCTATCCGGCCCTGCTGCCGCGCCGCTTCATCGACATCGGCCCGGTGACGCTGACGCTGCGCCAGATCGCCAATTTCGCCATCTGCCTTATGCTGCTCGTCCTGGTCAGCCTCTATGTGCGCCGCACCTCGTGGGGGCGGGCGACGCGCGCCATTGCCGAGCGCCCCGACGTGGCGGCGGCGTTCGGCGTCGACGTCAGCCGCATCTGCCAGTTCACCATCCTGCTCGCCTCCTCGATGGCCGGCATCGCGGCGGTCTCGGTCGGCACCCTCTACGGCTCGGCCTCGGCCTTCGTCGGCCTGGTCTACGGGTTGAAAGCCTTTGTCTGCATGCTGGTGGCGGGCAATCGCTACTTCGAGGGCGTGATGGTGGTGGGATTGGCGATCGGCATCATCGAGGCGCTGGTCACCGGCTATCTGTCGTCGAGCCTGCGCGATGCGGCGGCGTTCTTCGTCCTCATCGGGGTGCTCTACTTCCGGCCCAACGGCCTGTTCGGCTCCTACGCGACCTGAGGTCACGACGATGAACCTTGCCAGCATGATGCCGGTCGCCATCTTCACGCTCCTCAACATCGCCATGGTGCTCGGCCTCTACGTCACGGCGCTGTCGGGCCAGCTCTCCATGGCGACCGCGGCGATCGCCGGCGTCGGCGGCTATGCGGCCGCCGTGCTGACGGTGAAATTCGGCTGGGCGTTCGTGCCGGCCATCGTCGCCGCGGCGATCGCCGGCGCGCTGGTCGGCGCCGTGCTCGCGCTGGTCACCCTGAAGATGCGCGACTTCATCCTCAAGCTGACGACGCTGGCGGCCGGCGAGGCGCTGAGCGTGCTGGCGTTCAACTGGGACTATATCGGTGGCGCCAACAGCTTTACCGGCATCGGGCTGAAGACCGGCATCTGGACGGCGCTGGCGGCGGCGCTGGTCGCGCTCTATGTCGCCTGGCGCTTCGACGGCTCGCGGCTCGGCTTCGCCTGCCGGGCGGTGCGCGACGATCCGCTGGCTGCCAGCGCCATGGGCGTGTCGATCGGCCTCGTCCGCACCACGAGCTTTGCGCTCGGCGCCGCCCTGGTCGGCATGGCGGGCGCCATCCAGGCCCACTACGTGCTGGTGATCAGCCCGCACGACCTCGGCTTCTTCGTCTCGCTCAATTTCATCATCTTCCTGCTGTTCGGCGGCCTGCAGACGCTGTGGGGCCCGGTGCTGGGCGCGGTGCTGCTCACCGTGCTGCCGGAGATGCTGCGCTTCACCAACGAGTACCGGATGATCCTCTACGGCCTCATCATCGTGCTGGTGGTGCTGCGCCGGCCCGACGGGCTGCTGACGCGGCGGCCGACCGGCCGCGGGCTGAAGCTTGCCGGCTACACCCTGGTGCCCGCCGGCACTGTCGTGGAGACGGCGGCCGACCAGAAATCGCGGCCGCTGCCCGTCTCGCTGCGCCGCCGCGCCGAGGAGGCCGAGGTCCGCGTCGCGGCGCAGTAGCGCAAGAATTCAGTAGGTCCCGAACATGCGGCGGATCTCGCCGATTTCGCGCGTCTGCGCCAAAGCAAGCATCAAGAGGATGCGCGCCTTCTGCGGATTGAGGTTGTCCGCCGCCACCATGCCGCCCTCGTCCAGATAGCGGCGCAGCGCCACGCGGCCGCTGCCGGCGCGGCTCGACTGCACCACCACGAGGCCGGCGTCGCGTGCGCGCTCCAGGGCCTTCCGCTCGAGCGGCGCCGCGATGCCCGGCGCCAGTCCCGCCGACACGATGCCGCGCGCGCCCGCCGCCACCAGCGCGTCGATGACGGTGCCGTCGGCTCCGCCGTACGAATAGGCGATGTCGACGCGCGGCAGGTTTTCCAGCCCGGCGACGTTGAATTCCGTGTCCGGCGCGTGCCGGCGCACCGGCCGCCGATAAATTTGGACGCCGTCGCCGTCGATATGGCCGAGCACGCCGAAATCGGGCGAGCGAAAGGTGTGCAGCCGGTAGGTCGAAGTTTTCGTCGCCTCGCGCGCCGAATGGATCTCGTCGTTGAGCGTGACCAGCACGCCGAGCCCGCGCGCCGCCGGCGCCGATGCGGTGCGGATCGCGCCCAGCAGGTTCATGCCGGCGTCGCTGCCGAGCGCGCTCGCCGGCCGCTGGGCGCCGACCACGACGACGGTCTTGTCGGTCTTCAGCGCCAGATGCAGGAAATAGGCGGTCTCCTCCAGCGTCGCCGTGCCGTGCAGGATGACGAAGCCGGAAATGTCCGGCCGCTCGGCGGCGAGCCGATGGATGGTGGCGACGAGCTCCAACCATTCGGGCGGGCCGATCGCGGTGCTGCCGACGCTGCGGAACGCCACCGGCAGAATGTCGGCGATTGTCGCGATCTCCGGGTAGCGCCCGATCACCTTGTCGATCGGCATCTTGCTGCCGAAATCCGGATAGTCAAGCACGTCCAGAGAGTCGCGGCCGAGCGACGAGATGGTGCCGCCGCAGCCGATGGCGGCGACCAGGGGTTTTGCGGGCATCACACCTCCAGAAGCTGTAGGGTGGGCAACGGCGGCCCCGACCTATTGATTGAGCGCATTGCTTCATCCGCCGTTGCCCACGCGGTCGGGGTTTGCCGGATCCAAGGCGTCACCGCGTGGGCACGGCGGAATGGGCAACGTGCCATGCCGCGACGCCGCGGCCGCCTTTGCCCACCCTACAAAACTCACGCCGCGCGCGCCTCGAGCTTCTGACGCATCATGTCGCCGGCGCGCACCGGGGCGTAGCGCGGCGGGTTGTCCGGCCCCGCGCAGGTCGGCAGGCAAACAATCTCGGCGTCGTAGTTGGGATGCAGAAAATAGCCCATCGACATGCGCCGGCTGCCCGAGCGCTGCTCGGCCTTCGGGTTGACGACGCGATGCACGTTGGAGAGCCAGCGGTCGTTGGTCCAGCGCTGCATCATGTCGCCGATATTGACGATGAACTCTCCGGGCTCGGCCGTCACGTCGAGCCACGTGCCGTCCCGAAGCCTCACCTGCAGGCCGCCCGCCCGCTGGCCGACCGCCAGAATGGTCAGGCTGCCGAAGTCGGTGTGCTCGCCGGCGCGGATCTGGTTGGGCAGCGGCTCGCCGTCGGGCTCCGGATAGTGATTGACCGGCAGGGTCGAAAAGTGGCGGTCGATCTTGTCGTCGAAGAAGCGCTCGTCGACATCGAGCGCCACCGCGAACACCCGCATCAGCGTCTGTCCGAGGTTTTCCAGCGCCCGATAGGTGGCGGAAAACACCTCGCGGTACTCGGCCGGCGTGTCGGGCCAAAAATTCTCCGCATAGAGCTCGGCGGCACCGGGGATATGGGCAAACTCCGCGGCCCGGCTGACCAGCGGCCCGATGTAGAACTGCTCGCGCAGGTCCGGCGGGTTGTCGTAGCCCAGCGTCTTGGCGAGGTTTTTGGTGCGCAGCGCATGATAGCCCCGCGCCGACGAGCTTTTCGCCGGCCGGAAGCGATCCTTCACGGGCTGGGGGTTGGCGAAGAAGGCGCCCGCTGTGGCGAAGGCCTGCTCGACCAGGGCCTGCGGCACCCCGTGGCCGCGGATCTTGAAGAAGCCGGTCTCCTCGCAGGCGCGGGCAACCTCGCTTGCGGTCGCCAGCCTGGCGTCCGCAGTGCCGGAGATGGAGACGGCAAGATCGATGCTCGGCACCGCGTTGGTCATGGTCTGTCCTCCCTGGTTTGTCATCGCGCCGCGTTGCGCCAGTCGTCGATCAGGCTGCGGACGTCGGCGATCTCCTCGATGCGGCCGAGGTCGCGCCAGATGCCTGGCGCAGCGCCGCCCCAGGCTTCCCCGGTCAGCTCGATGAACTTGGCTTCCAGCGCGCCGTCCGGCAAGGGATGATCGTTTTCGCCGATGATGCGCTCGGCGGACAGCGTCTCCGACGTGCCGTCGCGAAACGTCACCGTCATGCGGGTCGGCTGGCGATCCGGATAGGCCGCGGTGGCGGCCTTGTCCTCGACCACGAAGATCGCGCGGGCGAGCCGCGCCACCCGCGGATCGGCGAAGCCGCGCGCGCCGTCGTCGGTCAGCCGCATGGGCCCGAGCACGATGCGTTGCGCGATCGCCATCGGCAGGGAGAAGCGCAGGCCGAACGGCGTCCTCGCCGTCTGCCCTGCCAGCGTCGCCGCCCAGAAGAACGTCTCGACGTCGATCCGCGCGATATCGGCGGCCGAAAGGCGCTGGCCGATCCGCCCGAAAAGCTCCTCGACGAGATCGAGCGCGCCATGGGCATAGCGTCCGGCGGCGAAGCGCTTGAAGTAGTTGCGGCGGATCCACCACGTCTGCCCGAGATTTTCCGTCGCGGCCGCGGCGTCGAACGCGCTGCCGTAGATGTTGCCCATGATCGAGGCGACGGCGTCGGATTCGCCGGTAAAGCCGGCATCGCGCAGCGCCAGCGCCTCGAACCCCGCGCGTCCGCTGTGGCCGGTATAGACGTTGCGCACCGTGGCGCCGTCGTTGAGCGCATTGCGGCTCGCCGCGATGCCCAGCGTGGCGGCGATATTGACGGCGTGCGCGGTCGCGCTCGCGTCGTCGCCGCGCAGCTTGGCGAGCGCCAAGGCGGCGGCCAGCGGGCCGTAGGTGCCGTGGGGATGCACGGCATGGCGCGCCGTGGTCGCCCGCCACAGCCGCGCGCTCGCCTCGTAGGCGAGGATGATCGCCTCGATCAGCCGCGCGCCGGAGAGCGCGCGCGCCTCCGCCTCGGCGAGCGCCGCCGGCACGATCTGGATGCCCGCATGGGTGCGGGTGCTGAGATTCCCCTCGTCGAGATCGTGCCAGGTGCCCGCGGTGCCGTTGATGAAGGCGGCGGCGGCGGCTGCCAGGCGCTGCCCGGTGCCGAGCACGGTCGCCACCGGTTCGCCGCGCCCGGCCTGCAGGGCGGTGAGCCGCCGCATCTCAGGCGCGGCGGCGCCCGCCACCATGCAGCCGATGCAGTCGGCGAGGATCAGGCGGCCGCGCGCCACCACGTCGGCGGGGATGTCGGTCAGCCGCGTCGACGCGACGAATTCGGCGAGCGTGTCGGTGGCGGTCACGGAAAATCATTCGCCCAGGATGGCGACCGCGCGGATCGGGCTCGCGGTGCCGCCGCGGATCTTCAGCGGAAAGCCGATGAAGCGGAAGCGGCCCTTGCCGACCAGCTTGTCGAGGTTCCACAGGCATTCGATATGGGTGATGCCGCGCTCGGCGCAGGCCATGTGCGCCTTGAAGTTGGGCTCGCCCTCCGGCGCCGGGCTCACCGCCTCCACGCCGAACATGAGGATTTTTCTGTCGGCCAGCCAGTGCACGGCGTCGACGTGGAGACCGGGAAAGTCGTGCAGGTAGCCGGGCGTTCCCCACAGCCGCTTGTTGACGCCCATCTCGATCAGCACGGTGTCGCGCGGCTTGATCTCCTGGCCGGACTTCTCCAGCGCCTGCTCCATCTCGGCCAATGTGATCTGGTGCTTCAGCGGCACGTGGGAGAGATCGAGGCAGATCGCCTCGGTATAGAAATTCTCCAGCGGCACCTCATCGATCGAGGGCGCCTTGGGGTCCGGATTGAAATGACACGGCGCGTCGACATGGGTGCCGGCATGATCGCTGAGCGACAGCGCATAGGCTTTCGAGGTGAAGCGGGTGGCGCCCGCCTGCTTGATCTCGCTGTGGTCGTTCCAGATGCCCATCACCACCGGCGGATGGGAGGGATGCGTCGGCGTCCGATGGTGAAGCTCGCGGCTGAGATCGATGAACTGCATGGATTTTCCCGTTGATATTTGCTTCGCGCGCAAGCCTCGCGCCGTGACCGCGCGAGTAGACCGAACCCGGCGGCGAGCGGCAAGCGTCATCGTGGCATTGCTGCCCACCGTTGACGGCGATACGGGCGCAATGTGACCCTGGCGGTCCGACGGATCTGACAGGAAGAGGCAACTTCAAGATGCGGGACCTCGATGCGCTGCGCGAAAACCTGCTGCTGGCGCTCGAGCGCGTGGCCGGCGATGCGGCGATCGCCCATCACGCCGAGGAGGCGCTGTGGTGCGTGACCCGCTCGCTGCCCTCGCTGCTGGGCGACGCCTCCGCCGCCGGGCGTCCGGGGGCCTTGCGCGAGGGGGCCACGCCGGCAAGCGCCGCCACCGCCTTCATGGTCACCCCCGACCGGCAGTATCACCTGATCACCGCGCCGGTGAATTTCCAGCCGGAGCAGCACCACGAGCGGGTGGCGATCACGCTCGGCCATCCGGGCGTCGTCGCCGCCACGCGGCGCGGCATCATGCTGGCCGATACCGGCCACCACGAGTCGTTCGTGAAAATCCTGCAGACGTTCCGCGCCGGCTCCGCCATGCAGGTGCCGATATTGTGGAAGGCCGACTATCTCGGCGTGCTGATCTGCGCCAACGCGGCGCGCGGCGCCTTCGAGGAGATCGACTTCCGTGCCATGCAGACGTTCGCCGCCCTCGCCGCCGCGTTGTGGATGGCGCATGACGGGCCCGCCTGGCTGAAGACGCTCGACTACGACAAGCTGCCGGTACGGACCGCGGGAACGTAGGGTGGGCAACGACGGCCCCGGCATTTGTTTGGTAGACGGCACCGCTTCCGTCGTTGCCCACGCGGTCGGTACCAACGGTGTGACCGCGTGGGCAAATCGCCGGCAGCGCTTCATCAGGTTCGACGGCCAGTGCGGGCGATTTGCCCACCCTACGCGCCGGAGATTCGTTGCCTGTTTGTTTGTATCGCCTGTGCCCGTAATCCGCGGTTGTCCCGGTTGCCGCGTGAAAGCCACGGAACCGGTTGCCAGCCGGCGAAAGCCTTGACAGTGTCGGCGGCGAAAAAATCCGGGCTCGGTGGGGCGTGCTCCATGGCGAATGGTTTTCGGATCGGCTGCGACATCGGGGGCACGTTCACCGATTTCGTCCTGATCGAGACGGCGACCGGCAGCATTCTGACCGCCAAGCGGTTGACCACGCCGGACGATCCCGCGCGCGCGATGCTCGCCGGCCTCACCGGGCTCGCCAGCGCGATGCCGGGCTCGACGGCGGCGGCCGAACGGCTTGCCCATGCGACCACGCTTGTCGCCAATGCGGTGATCGAGCGCAAGGGCGCCAAGACCGCGCTGCTGTGCACCGCCGGGTTCCGCGACGTGATCGAGCTTCGGCGCTACGTGCGCGTCACCACCTACGAGATGTTCGCCGATCCGCCGGTGCCGCTGGTGCCCCGCCATCTGCGGCTGCCGGTGGAAGAGCGCATCCGCGCCGACGGCTCCGTGCTCAGGCCGGTCGATCCCCAGGAGATCAGGTCGATCGCCGAAAAGCTCGCGGCGGAGGGCGTGGAGACCGTCGCGATCTGCTTCCTGCACGCCTTCACCAATCCGGCCAACGAGCGCGCCGCCGGCGAGTTTTTGGCGCGATGTCTGCCCGGGGTGGCGATCTCGCTCTCCTCCGACGTGCTGCCGCAGATCAAGGAGTACGAGCGCAGCTCCACCACCGTGGTCAACGCCTACGTCAAGCCGCTCACCGCCGGCTACCTCGGCCGGCTGGAGAAGGGCGTGGCCGACGCCGGGTTCGTGGCGCCGCTGCAGATCATGCTGTCGAACGGCGGCATCGGCTCGGCCAGAACCGCCGCCGAGTTCCCGGTTCGTTTGGTCGAGTCCGGTCCCGTCGCCGGCGCCGTGGTGGCGCAGCGCTTCGCCCGGCTGCTCGGGTTTTCGGAAGTCCTCGCCTACGACATGGGCGGCACCACCGCAAAAGCCTGCCTGATCCGCGACGGCGTGCTGCCGCTGACCGACGAGCTCGAGGTGGCGCGGTCGCGCCGCTTCACCAAGTCGAGCGGCTTTCCGGTGGCGATCCCCGCCGTCAACATGATCGAGGTCGGCGCCGGCGGCGGCAGCATCGCGCGCCTCGGTGCGCTCGGCATCGTGCAGGTCGGCCCCGACAGCGCCGGCGCAGCACCTGGGCCCGCCTGCTACGGCCTCGGCGGCAGCGAGCCCACCGTCTCCGACGCCGATCTGGTGCTCGGCTATCTGGACGAAAACAGCTTCGCCGGCGGCACCATGCGGCTCGACCGCGCCGCCGCCGCGCGGGCGATCGATTCGGCCATCGCGCAGCCGCTCGGCGTCGAGACCGTGGCCGCGGCCTGGACCATCCACGACGTGGTCAACGAATCGATGGCTGCCGCCGTGCGCATGCATGTGAGCGAGCGTGGGGGCGACCCGTCCCGCCCGGTGCTGGTGGCGTTCGGCGGCGCCGGCCCGGTCCACGTCGGCAATCTCGCCGCAAAACTCGGCATCGGAAAAATCCTGGTCCCGCTGCGCGCCGGGGTGCTCTCCGCCCTCGGCCTGGTGCTGGCGCCGGCCGCCTATGACATCGCCCGCACCCGCAAGACTCCGCTCGCGGCGCTCGACTTTGCGGCGCTGGCCGGGGAGGTCGCGGCGATCCGTCAGGAAATCGCCGCGAAGCTCAGCGAGGTCGAGACCGCGGCACCAAGCTTCGAGGTCACGCTCGGCCTCGGCTATGTCGGGCAGAGCTACCACGTGCCGGTCGGCGTCGATGCCGAACGCATCGCCGCGCTGACCGCCGACGAGCTGCTGGCCGGCTTCGCCGAAGCCTACCGCGGCAAGTACGGCTACTATTACGACGACGTGCCGGTGGAGCTGGTCACCGTGCACGTCACCGGCACCGCGGGCGCCGACAGCCACGCTGTTCCGGAGCTGACAATGTCGGGCGGCGATGCCGAGGGCGCGCTGCGCGGGCGGCGCGACGCCTGGTCGGCGGTGCGGCAAAGCTTCGTCGCGTTCGCGGTCTATCGCCGCGACCTGCTGCGCCCCGGCATGAGCTTCGACGGGCCCTGCACTGGTCGAGGAGGACTCGGCCACCACGGTGATCGACGCCGGCGCGCGGGTGACGGTCGACCGCTACGGCTCCCTCGACATCGCGATGGGCACGGAGTGACCACGATGGCGCGCCTCACCCTCGACACCATCTGGCCGCGGCTGATCGCTGCGCGCCGACGAGATGGCGACCACGCTGTTTCGCACCGCCTTCTCCCACGACGTCGTCGAGGTGCACGACATGTCGACCGGTCTCTACGACGATCGCGGCAACCTGATCGGCCAGACCTGGCTCGGCGCCACTGGCCATGTCGGCGTCATGCCGGTGGTCGGCAAGGAGCTGGTTCGAAAATTTCCGCCGGCGACCGTGCGTCCCGGCGACATCTTCGTCTCCAACGATCCGTGGGTGTGCAACGGGCAGACCGCCGACATCTTCATCTTCACGCCCGCCTTCCACCGCGGAAAGGTGATCGGGTTCTCGGTGACCAGCGTGCATCACGTCGACATCGGCGGCCGCAAAGGGTCGGGCCTCAGCGAGGAGGTGTTCGAGGAAGGCCTGATCATCCCGCTGATGCACCTGCACCGCGCCGGCGTGCCCAACGAGGATCTGCTTCGCCATCCTTACCCGCAACGTCCGCTTCAGCGAAAAGGTCATGGGCGACATCCGCGCCCAGGTGGCGGCCGGCTGGGTCGGCACCGAGGCGCTGGTGCGCATCGCCCGCGATCACGGGCTCGACGATCTGCGCGCCGTCGCCGACGAGATCATCGCCCGCTCCGAGCGCTCGATGCGCGCCGGCATCCGCGGCGCTGCCGCAGGGCACGGTTCTCCAAATCCATGCCGGTGGAGATCGGCGGCGTCGATGAGCCCGGCCGCATCGAGCTCGCACTCACCATCGCCGGCGACTCCGATCCTTGCGGATTTTCCGGCACCAGCCCGCAGGTGCGCCGCCCGGTGAACTCGCCGATCAACTACACGCGCGCCTATGTGGCGGTGCCGCTGAAGATGGTCTGCGACCCCGAGCTGCCGAACAACGAGGGCACCTATCGGCCGCTCGACATCCGCGCGCCTTCCGGCACGCTGATCAATCCCAGCTATCCGGCGGCCTGCTTCTGGCGGCTCGCGTCGGGCATGCTGGTCTCCGAGCTGGTGTTCCGCATCCTCGCCGAGATCGCGCCCGACCGCGTGCCGGCCGATTCCGGCTCGATGCCGACTTGGCAGTTCTACGTCAACGGTTTGCGTCGCAACGGCGAGGCCTTTGCGCTCCACCAGCACGCCTTCGGCGGCATGGGCGGGCGGCCCGGGCGCCGACGGGCTCGGCGCCATCAGCTTTCCCTACAACGTGCGCAATGTCTCGATCGAGTGGTCGGAGACCGAGACGCCGATGCTGTTTCTCGCGCCGCGAGCTGATCGTCGATTCCGGCGGCGCCGGACGCTGGCGCGGCGGGCCGGGCGAGGAGCTTGCCCTGATGGTCGAGCCGACCGCCGACGTGGCGCCGTCGGTGCCGATGGTGCTCTCCGGCTCCGCCGGCCGCACCCGCTACCCGGCCGCAGGGCGTCGGCGGCGGCCGGCCGGGCGGGCTCGGAATCATCGCCGTCGACGACGAGCCCATCGCGCCGACCAGCGCCCCCGATCTCATGTTCATGCCGGGCCAGGTGGTACGCCTGCAGACGCCCGGCGGCGCCGGCCACGGCGACCCGGCGGAGCGGGCCGCGTCGGCGATCGAGGTTGATCTCCGCGACGGCCGCGTCAGCGCCGCGGCCGCCGAGCGGGACTACCGCCGCGGCGGCGCCGAAGGTTGACCGCAGCCGGCGGCGCGAAATACGGTTGTCAGCGAGTGTTCCAGGCTTGTCTGCGAGGACTGGGAGTGACTGTAGGGAGGGGGAATGTTTGGCGGCAGGTTGATGATCGGCGCGATCGCGTTGTCTCTGGTCGTACCGGCCGCGACCGCACAATCGCTCCAGGGCACGCCGGTGCTGAGGCCACCAACGTCGCGCGTCGAGATTGTCCTGCCGACCCGCCACACGCAAGACATAAACTCCCTGGTCATTTCTCATGGCGGCGAGGACCGGTTTGTCGCCTCCAGCGGGGATGACGGAGTCATCAAGCTCTGGGACATGAGGTCCGGACGTCTGGTGAGAAACGTCGCCAGGATCGACCCGAACAACAAATACTGGCGCGTGAAATCGCTTTCGAGCGACGGCCGCCGGCTGCTCGGCTACGTTGGCGGGAACGTCAAGCTCTGGGACACTATTACCGGGAACGAAATACTGGTTGTCTCCGATGCGCCCGACGAGGATGCCGCGACGATGTCGGAGGATGGCAGCCGGCTGGCGGTCAAGCGCGACGACAAGACGATGAGACTGTTCGACGGGAGGACCGGCAAGGAGCTCGGTACCCTGAACGGCGCCGTGGCAATCTCGTTGTCGCCGGACGGCAAGCTCGCCTTGTCCGGCCTGACCGACAAGCAGGTCGAGCTCTGGGACGCGCAATCCGGGAAACGGATGCGTACCCTGGTGGCCCTGGACGACACGTTCAAGGCGGCCGTGTACTCGCCGAACGGTCGGCGTTGTTTGATCAAGAGCATGTCCGGTCTCATCAAGCTTTGGGACCTCGACAACGATCGACCGGTGGCCGAGGTGCAGGGCAACGGGGATTCCGTATACGTGTTCTCTCCAGACGGCGTCTACGGCGTCCTCGAGGACGGCAACGGGAGTGTGGAGATCCTGAATGCCGAGACGGGCGCGTCCTACGCCAAGCTCAAGTCACCGGACGACGCCGAGCTCCTGGGTTTGTCGCGCGACAACAGTCTGGCGTATTTCATTCCCCGCTCGCGCTCCGACGCTGGTCAGCGCGCTGACTGGATTCTCACATCGGTCGTCGCCTCGACCGGTCAGGTGGCGAACGTCGTGAAGGGCACGATCGGCGAGGTCTCGCAGTATGGATTGCGGTCCTACGTGGAGGCGGACAAGGGGATGCTGCGTCTCAGGGACCTGGAGGATGGGCGTGAGGTATGGACCGTCGCGGGCCAGAATTCGGCAAGCGCTACCGCTTTCTCGCGGACGGGCTCGCAGGTCGCGATGTCGGTTGCCGGCGAGGTTTCGGTCCTGAACGCCGAGACCGGGCAGAGGATCGGAACCTGTCCGGCCCCGTCCGGCGCGATCGCCGCCTTGGCCTTTTCATCGGACGGTCGCCAGCTTGCATATGGGGGTGAGGACAAGACCATAGCGTTGTGCGACTTCGAGAAAGCCGCAGCGATCCGTACTTTCGCGGCTCACGACGCAGCGGTCGCAGCCGTGGCGCTGTCACCCGACGGTCGCCAGCTGCTGTCCGGCGATGGTGAGGGCACGGTGAAGCTTTGGGAAGTCGCCAGCGCCAAGGTGTTGCGCACGTTCAAGGGAAACGAGCGATCGGCCGACGTCGTCGCCTTCTCGCCCGACGCGCGCCGGCTGCTTGCCGGGACCGACGACAACAAGGTGCGGATCTGGAATGCCGCGACGGGACGCGAGGAAAAAGTGCTGCGAATGCTGGTGGGCCCGGTGCGATCGATGGCGGTATCGCCCGACGGCCAACGGGTGGCGGCTGGTCCCTATTCGGCGCTGATGGTGAAGCAATGGGACATCCGGTCGGGCAGGGAGCTGCGCCGGCTGGAGTCCGGCTACGGCGGACAATTCGTGACGGTGACGGACCTCAAGTTCTCCACGACGGGCGATCGTGCCGTCGCGGCGAGCTCCAACAACTTTCTCGTGCTGTGGAACATCGACAGCGGCCGCAAGCAGTTCCAGATCAGCTATCGGGATCAGGACTTCAAATCCATCGCGTTCTCGGACAACGGTCGGCGCCTGGTGTCGGTGGATGAGGCCGGCGTCATGAGGCACTGGGACCGCAAGAGCGGGGCCCTGCTCCTCACAATTCTCCGGCTCGGCGACGGTGAATGGCTCCGGGTGACACAAGAGGGCTTTTTCAACTCGTCCCCGAACGGAGCGAAATACCTGACAGTGGTGGACGGCCTCGAGGTCTACCTGATCGATCAGTTCTACAATTCGCTGCACCGGCCCGATCTGGTCCGCGAGAAGCTTTCCGGCGATCCCGCCGGCAAGGTTCGGGAGGCGGCCGCCAGGCTCGACCTGACGAAGGCGGTGGGGAGTGAGCTGCTCCCAGCGTTGCCATCGCCTCGCCGGCCGGTGGCGCCACCGTCGGGACCGACCGGATCACGATCGATCCGGTGATGACGGACCAGGGTGCCGGCATCGGCAGCGCGCGTGGCGCGCCCGCTGCGCGCATTCAGATCGGTGGCGTCGACGACGAGCCCATCGCGCCGACCAGCGCCCCTGACCTCACCTTCCGGCCGGGCCAGGTCGTGCGCCTGCAGACGCCCGGCGGCGCCGGCCACGGCGACCCGGCGGAGCGGGCCGCAACGTCGATCGAAGCCGATCTCCGCGACGGCCGCATCAGCGCCGCGGCGGCGGACCGCGACTACGGGCGACGCTCCTGAGCGCCGCAGCGCCCGTTAAGCGGCGCGTACCGTACCGAGGAAACGATCGACCTCGGTCTTCAGCTTGTTGCCCTCGGCCGAGAGCGACTGCGCCGAGGCGAGGACCTGGGCGGAGCCGGAGCCGGTCTCCGCGGCGCCGCGGCTGACGTCGCCGATATTGGCGGCAACCTGCGAGGTGCCCTGCGCCGCCTGCTGGACGTTGCGAGCGATCTCTTGAGTCGCGACGCCCTGCTGCTCCACGGTCGCCGCGATCGTCGAGGCGATCTCGGAGATCCGGCCGATCGTGCCGCTGATCTCCTTGATGGCGACGACCGAGTTCTTGCGTCGCATGCTGCATGCTGGCGATCTGTGCGCTGATCTCCTCGGTCGCCTTGGCGGTCTGGGACGCGAGCTGCTTGACCTCGGACGCGACGACCGCGAAGCCCTTGCCGGCCTGGCCCGCGCGGGCGGCTTCGATGGTCGCGTTGAGCGCCAGGAGGTTGGTCTGCTCGGCAACCGAGGTGATGAGCTTGACCACGTCGCCGATGCGGCCCGCGGCCTGCGACAGCTCGACGATGCGGGCGTCGGTCCTTTCGGCTTGCGTGACCGCCTCGCGGGCGATCTTGCTCAATTCCTGCACCTGGCGGCTGATCTCGTTGACCGAGCCGGTCATTTCCTCGGTTGCCGAGGCGACCGACTGCACATTGGCGGACGCTTCCTCGGATGCGGAGGCGACCGCCGTGGAGAGCTGTTCGGTGTTTTCCGCGGTCCTGGTGAGCGTGGTGGCGGCTGCCTCGAGATCGGCAGAGGCGGAGGACACCGTATTGACGATATTGCCGATCGCGGCCTCGAACCGATCGGCGAGCTTCTGCATGTCGGCCTTGCGCTGGGCGGCCGCGGCACGTGCCTCGACGTCCTTCTGCTCCGTCTCCGCGTGGGCCTTCTCGACGGCTTTCAGCTTGAAGCTCTCGACGGCCTGCGCCATGTCGCCGATCTCATCCCTGCGACCGAGGCCGGGCAGAATCACGTCGAAGTTGCCGTCGGCCAACTCGTGCATGGCCTTCGACATTGCCGTCAGCGGCTGCGTGACGCGTCTGATGACGATCCACATGCAGGCCGCGGCCAGGAAAAAACTCAGCAAGATCAGGCCAAGAGCGCTGACCAACTGCCGGAACGAGTTGCTCTTGGCGGTTTCGGCCACGGATTCGCTGGCCGCACTGGCGGCATACATGACATCGAGCAGCGCTCCGATCTGCGGATTGGTCGTTTCGGTCCACTGCGCCGATGTCATCGGATATTTCGCGCCGCTCTCGCCCGCCTTGCGCATGCTGTCCGAGAGCGCCAGGAAATCCTTGAAGTACTTTTCCTGCGCTGAACGCATCGCCTCCTTGATCGCCGGAGGGGTGCCGGCATCGGCAGTGAGGTGCTGCAATTCCTTCCACAACGCCGCTACCTGCGCGCGATGCGTGCCAATGACGATCAGACGATCGGCAGGGATGGGTTGTCCCGCCGCGATCGCGGCGGCGACGATCGACCGCTCCTGCCCGGAGTGGTCGCGCATCTCCCATCCGATATCCTTGATGGTGGCCAGCCGAACCAGCTGCGCATCGCTCATGTTGCTGCTGTGGAGCACGGTGGACCAGACATCGAGCGCGGCATTGACCGAAGCGGTGATGACCGGAATGAAGGTCTTGCGCAGGTTCTCGTCGCGCTGATCGCGGGGGAGCTTGAGCGCGGCGTCGGCCTGGCGGCGGTACTCGTTCGCCTTATGCCGCGCCGTCTCGAGATCCCGCAGCAGCGCCGCATTGTTCGGAAAGTCGCGCTGCTTGACCGCGGCGAGGCCCGGATCGAAATTGTCCCTCACGACCTTGCGAAACGCTTCGATCTTGGCGACGACGGCTTGAGGAGCGGGATCGGGAGCCTGCAGCGCGCTATTGGTCTCCAGCCGCTCCAGGAGGACCTCGTAGAGGCCGCGAACGAACTGATTGATGCCACGATCCAGCTCCTGCTGATCGACCGCGGCCTGGTAGGAGCGCCACGAGCGGACGCCGTCCCAGCCGAGGACCACCGCGGCAAGCAGGGCGAGGCAACCGAGGGCTCCGAACAGGATGAGCTTGATTGTGGATCTCGACTTGGCGCCGTTGCCGGTGGCAGATGGTATCGTCATGGTCGTTTCCTTCGGGGAGGACAACTTTCCCTATTATGAATCATCAAATATCTGAATTAACATTCCATGAAACTGTAAGCATTTGACCGTGTCCGGTACAATACTTACAGTAATCAGCCATGGATATTCCGTTCATCCAGGCAAGTCGACAGATTTGAACGCGCTGGTGCCAGGACAGGAGTGCACATGACTGACAATTTTCGCGACAACGAGGGGCGCAATCGCTTCGAGCTCGATATCGAAGGCGCCATTGCTTTTGTCACCTACCGAAAATCGCCGGGAGCAATAACGCTCGTGCATACCGAGGTGCCGCCGGAACTAGGCGGACGAGGGATCGGCTCGAGGCTTGGTCGCGCGACCCTCGATGCCGTGCGGGCGCAAGGACGGGAGCTCTCCGTCGAATGCGATTTCATCCGATCATTCATGACGAAGTATCCTGAATACGACGATCTGCTGGCGCGTGGCGAAGAGACGAGAAGAGATGCCGCTACCTACAAGGCCAGCTGTTTCTGTGGCGCGGTCGAGCTGGAGGTTACCGGCAAGCCGGTCTTCGCGGGATACTGTCATTGTCGCGATTGCCAAGCCTGGTCGGCCGCGCCGATCAATGCCTTCAGCCTGTGGAAGTCGGACAGCGTGCGTATTACCAAGGGCGAAGCCGATATAGGAACCTTCCACAAGACCGAGAATTCCTACCGCAAGTTCTGCAAGGTTTGCGGCGGACATCTCATGACCGACCATCCACGCATGCGGCTTGTCGATGTCTATGCCAATCTATTGCAGGGCTTCACGCATGAGCCGACGCTGCATGCGAATTACCGGAGCAAGATGGTTTCGGTACGGGACGGTTTGCCAAAGTTCCAGGATCTGCCCGCCGAGCTCGGTGGCTCGGGAGAGACGTTGGCCGATTGACGCGCCTGCCGTCATTTGGCATTCAGCGTACCTCCCGAGACGCCCGGGGCATTTCCGCATCTGGGGGTAGACCGGCTGTCCATCACCCTGCCGGCGACAGCCGCCCCTGACTCCGAGCAAACCTAGGTACCGGGTTAGGTCTCGCCGGCTCGCCAACCGACGCAGACCTTCATACCACCAAATTCAGCGCCTCGTTCCGGAGATCAATTCAACTGGTTGGCCATGGGGCGTGTTCAGATAGGCGCTTCGCCATTCCTCAACTCGCTCGGACAGCGCACCGGTCGTGAAACTGCCATCCGCGGCGACGAGACGTTCCAACGCAGCGAGCGCCGCCGCGTAATACGTCGTGTGGTCATCGGGCTCGCCTCTCTCGTTGGCGCGTCTCAATTCCACACCAAGCGCATCCGACCATTCCGCCGGGGTAAAGAGACCCGCTTCCGAGAGCGTGAAAGCCAGTGCCAAGACCTGCGCCTGCCAGGGCTCATCGAAGGTCGGCTCGTCATCGCGCCTCGCCAGCGGGCCGAATTGCGGTGCATCAGTCGCGCTCAAGGTAGCTCTCCCAGAGATTGAGGAACACGCGGTCCCGGCACGCCTCGGCCTCGGGCCACAGTTCGGCGGCATCAAATCCGACCGTGTAAAGTGGCTCAGCGCGTTTTTCGCCATGCGCGTTTGCGTCGGGGAAAACGTGTGCGCCATGGAACGCCGCGATCCGGCCGCGTCTACCGCGTACGTAGGCCGGAAGCCGAGTGTGGCCCGAAGTACCGTGGCGCTTCGCTCTCACGGAATCCCCAGCCGTGAATATGGGAGGTTCATTGATCGTCCGTGCAAAATCCCGCTCGGACCGCTTCGCGGCGGCGACGTCCGCCGGGCTCATCGGCGGCTCAAGGCCCGAGGGGCGCGATGTTGCCCGCCCGCTGGTCAATTCATCGACGGTGGCGATATCGGAGTTCACCAGCATCGCTGCATAAGTCTGCAGCCATTGGTCATAGTAGGGGCGCGCAAGGTAATCCCCGGGTTCAATCAGTTCCCGGCAGTGCCGGAACCAGTCGATGTTCCAGTCAGCCGCAGGGCTCATAGCCCGCACGATTCCCAACACGCGCGCCTCCCAGGGCTCGTGAAAGGGCACCTCGGTCTCATGAACGTCGATGGCGCCGAAGCCCTCTCGGCCACCCAGGTCGTGGATGCCGTCCATTCAGACCACCTCCCTGATCCTGCCCGTAAGGTCCCGCTCAGTGCCGATCATGGAATTGCGCGTAACGAGTTCGGGCGAGCCTCGACTCTTCCCAATCTTCCGTGCCCTCTGGTCGCTGCGGCAGGACCAGGTAGCGCAGCTCAGCTGTACTGTCCCAGACACGCACCTGGATTTTTTCCGTCAGGCTGACGCCGAATTCCTCGAGAACGCCTCTGGCGTCGCGTACCGCTCGCGCACGGTAGGCCGCCGTCTTGTACCAGTTGGGCGGTATGCCAAGTAGCCATATCGGATAGCAGGAGCAGAGCGTGCACACGACGATGTTGTGCGTATCAGCGGTGTTCTCCACGACCAGAAGATGGTTTCCCTCAAAGCCCAACTCCCTGACCGCCGCGGGGCTATTTTCGAGCAGGCGCGCCTTGAACTGTGGATCTGCCCATGCACGCGCGACGATCTGAGCACCGCGCTTGGGTCCGATTTCCTCCGAATAAACCTCAATCCAGGCATCGACGGTCTTGGAATTAACCATGCCTTTCTCGACAAGCAGGCTTTCCAAGGCCTTCACCCGAAGCGCAGGCTCTGAAGGCAGGTGACTATGGAGCTCCTGATGGATGTGCGAAATGGTTCTTGAGTTCATGCGTGGTCATGGTGGAAAGCCGATCCGCCGGTTAAGGTGTTGACCTGTCTTTGATACTATTACGACTGGCATGGGCCTGTCGCCCCGCGGAGTGCGACCATGACCGGCGTCCCTGAAGGCGGGGGTGGACGGCTCGGCCGGACCAGCCGCCGCTACAGCCCGAGGCCGCCGTCGAGCAGGATGGTCTGCCCGGTCATGTAGTCCGAGGCATCCGATGCCAGATAGAGCGCCAGCAGCCCGACCTCGCGCAGCCGCCCGGGTCGCCCGAGCGGCACGGTCTGCGCGGCGCGCTCAGTGCTCCTCCGCACGCCCTCCTCGCCGGACGTGACCACGTCGGGAAACAGGCCGGGCGCGATGGCATTGACCTGCACGCCGTAGGGTGCCCATTCGAGCGCCTGCGCCCGGGTGAACCCGGCGAGCCCGGTCTTCGCCGTCGTGTAGAGCACCATCTCGCCTCCGCCCTGATGCGAGGTCCACGACGCGATGTTGATCACCTTGCCCGAGCGGCGCGCCAGCATGTGCGGGCCGACCGCGCGCGTGCACAGCAGCGCCTCGGTCAGGTTGATGTCCATGATGAACCGGAGCTCGTCGTCGGAGAGGGCGCCGACCCCCTTGTCCGGCAGCGCCACCAGCGGCTTGCGGATGGAGTTGCCCAGCGCATTCACCAGGACGTCGATGCGCCCGAACGTGGCGAGGATCGAATCCACCGCGCGCCGGACCTCGTCGGTTTTCGTCACGTCGGCGATCACCGGGACGACGCGACGTCCGGACGCCGCGGCGATCTCCGCCGCCGTGCCTTCGACGTATTTCGCCGTCAGCGCGTTGAGCGCCACGTCGGCACCGGCCTCGGCGAGCACCTGGGCGATCCCCTTGCCGATGCCGCGCCCGGCCCCGGTGATGAAGACGACTTTTCCCGTAACGTCGAACTCGACCGGCATCATCGCCTGCTCCCCACGTTGGTCCCAGTGCGCGCGAGCCTATCCGGTGACGGCCGCCGCGTCGATCCGAGGCCTTGTGGGGGCTGGTCGGCGTCAGTCGGTCCCAGGTTGCAGACGTACACTTTTTCCTTGCCGGCGCCGGAAGGGCGCAATCTGGGCGGTACCAGCGTGTTACCTAACGGAGCGGTTCCGCTCTCCAAGCCAGACGATTCCAGTCCCGGCGTCACGCGAGGCGGTGAAAAATATTCCTGGAGAAGAATCCGCATGCCAAGCCCGAGGACATGAAACAGGGCTTTCTGGTCGAGGACGGGCACTGGACGGCGAGCTATTTCGATCCTGACGACAAGAGCGCCCGCATGGCGCGCCGCCTGTATTTCGCCGGCTGACCGCACGGTCGGCCCGGCGGGAAGAGGCGCCCCCGGCAGGCTCCGACCAAACGCTCATGTCGCCGTCCGGGAATGGACCGGGCCTTGACGGCGGCCGCCGTCGCCGACGCCGCTCAGGGCTTTCAGCATGCGATCGAAGCGCTCGCCGGCCGCCGACAGCGTATCCAGCACCGCGATGTCGAGCTCATCCTGCAGGGCCGGCGGTCCGCCCTCGGCGGCGTGCCCGTCGGCGGACAGCGGCCGGCGCGCGTGTGCCCGCAGCCGGTCGGCCAGAAAAATCGCCAGGGCCCGATAGAACCGGCAGCCGAAGGCGACGTCGTCCTCGAGCTTGCGCAGCAGGATGGTCTTGTCGAGGAACAAAGCCAGGCATGCGCCGCGGGCCGTGACGGTGGCGGACGCCACCATCGAATTGACCAGCGAGATCTCGCCCACGATCTCGCCGACGCCGAGACGCGCGATCTGCCCCACTTCCCTGGTGGTGACCACGAACTCGCCCTCGAGAAGAAGGACCACGGACTGGGTGTGCTTGCCTTCCTCGATCACGGCGTCTCCATCCGCAAGCCGTTGCCGCGATCCCGCGCGCGCCATCCATTCGACGTCGGCGTCGGTCAGCAGTCCGAAGATGTACAGAACCTTGCGCATGGTCGCCCCTTTCGTGGGTGCGGGCTCGATCTCGTCTCGAGGATTTTCCAAACGATCTGCAATTCCTCTTGGTTACAGCAATTGCCGCCGCGCAAAATCGGCGAAGACCCCGGAGGAGCCGCTCAGCTCCGCGAACGATCCGGCCTGGACGATCTTGCCGTCGACCAGCACGACGATGCGGTCGGCCTGGCGGACCGTGCTCAGCCGATGCGCGATGACGATGCGGGTGACGTTGAGCCTGGCGAGCGACTCGCTGACGATGGCTTGCGCCTGATTGTCGAGCGAGCTGGTCGCCTCGTCGAACAGGAGAATGCGCGGGCGGCGGACGATGGCGCGCGCGATCATCAGGCGCTGGCGCTGGCCGCCGGATATGGTGCTGACGCCCTCGGCGATGACCGTATGCATGCCCATCGGCATGGCCTTGATGTCGGCCTCGAGGCCGGCGAGGCGCGCGGCGTCCCAGGCCTGGCTCAGCGGCAGCTGCACGCCTCCGCAGATATTGTCGTAGATGCTCCCCGAGGCGAGCTGGCCGTTCTGCAGGACGACGCCCATCTGGCGCCTGACGCCGCTGATGTCGAGCGTCTCGATCGCCTTGCCGTCGAAGAAGACGGCGCCCTGCTCCGGCTTCTCGAAGCCCAGCAGCAGGCGGAAGATCGTGGACTTTCCGCTGCCCGAGGGACCGACCAGCGCGACATATTCTCCCGGCGCCATGCGCAGCGTCACGTTGTCGAGGATCGGCGGTCCGCCCGACACGTAGCGAAAGGTCACGCGGGACAGCTCGACCGATCCGGACAGCTCCCCGGGCGGCTTGCGGTCCTCGGAAATCTCCACCGCGCTGGCGATCAGCGGCCGAATACGGGAAAACTGCGGGATCGCGATCAAAGAGTCGCCGACGGCGGCGGCCCATTCGCCGACGCCGGCGAGCGACTGGCCGAAGGCGGCGAAGAACGCCAGGAAGGCGCCGAGATCGAGCGTGAGCTTGCCGGCGGAGGCATCTCCGGCGACCGCGAAGATGATGAGGGTGGCGACCGTCGGAAACGCCGCCTCGACGACGCCGAGGGCGTTGGCGGCACGCCGGGACGCGATGAAATGCCGCTTCTGCGCAGCGAACCGCTTCGACCAGACGCCGAGCGCGCGAACCGTCGCGGCGGCCACCCGCAACTTGCCGATCCCGGCGAGCAGCTGGAGCACCAGGCCCTGGACCTTACCGTGCAGATTGAAGTTGCGCTGCTCGTGGTAGAGACGCGCCGCGCTGGTGGCGAGGATCAACAACCCTCGCACGATCGTCAGCATGATCGCCACGACAGCGAGTTCTCAGATCGTAATAGATCATCAGGGCGAAGCTGAACCAGCAGAGGATGCCGGCCAGCAGGCCGCGCAACGTTCGTCCGGTGGCGATCCGGCGAATGGCGTCGATGCCCATGGCGCGGTCGGCAAGGTCGCCGACCGTGTGCTCGCGGAACACCGACGCCGGCAGCCTGAGCAGGCGATCGACTACGGCGGCCTGGAGCTTCCAGTCGAGCATCCCTTCGAGCCGCAGCATGGCGGCTCCCTGCATCGCCTGCAGGCCGGCCATCGCCAGCGCCGTCATGCCGAGCGCCAGGGCGCAATAGGCGAGCTGATCGAGCTCGGTGCGGGGAATGACCGAATTGACGAGCACCTGGGTGATGAGCGGCGCCGCCAGCGACAACAGGCCCAACGCCACCACGCCGAACATGATCCGCAGAGCATTGCCCCGGGCATGACTTATGGCGAACGAGAGCAGATCCCAGAACGACAGCGATCGCGCCGGCAGCGGTGGATAGAACATGGCCGCCTCGACCGCGAGCTCCGTCGCCAGCTTTTCATCGACGAGGCGCCGGGCTCCCGAACCGGGGTCGATCATCAGGTAGCGATGCCGCGACGTCGGGACCAGCGCGACCGGATTGCGGGCCTCGCCGTGCCAGCCCACCAGCGGGCCGACGTCCTGGCGCCACCAGTTTGCCCGCAGCAAGGTCCGGCGCACGCGAAGCCGGGACGCCCGGGCGATCTCGACGAGGTCGGTAAATCCCTGCTGGGACGGCGTTCGTCCCGGCGGTCGGACGATCGTCACCTGGATCGCATTGGCCACCTCGCGGCAGGCGGCAAGGAGCGAATTGGTGGCATCGGCCTCGGGCCGGGCACGATCCGACGGCCGGACGATCACCGCGGAGAGCTCGTCGAACAGCTCGTAGGTGTGGGTCCTGGTGAGCTCGATGCGACGGTCGAGCCGCTGCGCCTCGCGGCCCGCCACCGCCGCCAGACGGCTGCGAATGCAGGCCATGGCGCAGACGTGGAATCGATCGACCGCCTGCCACAGGTCCGCTCCGTCCGGCATGCGGTCGCGGGCTGCGAGCGTCGCGCCCTCACCCTCCGCCTCGATCCACATGCCGGCGGTCAGCGGTATGAGCGAGCTGCCGGCCGTGTAGACCGCTTCCAGCCCCATCACCCGCACGCTGCCGGCGGTGACCGACACCCAGAAGATGCCGCGGGCGGCACCGCGGCGCCGCTCGCCCGGCTCGATGTCCGAGCTCACCTCGGGCTCGATCTCGCGAATCTCCCAGTCGACGTTGGACCCAACGATCACCGCACTGAGCTTGGCGATCCAGGCCGCGACCGGCTCGAGGTCCTCTAGTTCCTCTCGCGGCAGGACCATGGCCTCGGCGCCCGGCCCGCCCACCGCGATGACCTGAACGCGCCGGGAGTTGTCGCCGTCTTCCGGCAGGTCCAGAATGATCTCGCCGCTTTCGACACGAAACAGATGACGTCGCGCGCCTTCGCTGGTCCCGGCCGCGGAGCCCAGCGAGAAAAGGTCGGCGTGACCGGCGATCAGGCGGATCGCGCGCCCGCGATGATCGAGCCGCTGCGGGCGCCGGGCGTCGAGCGCCACGCGCGCAACGGCCGCTGCCGCGCCGGCCGCCGGGCGAGCCTCCGTCCGTATCGGCGACGGCTCGTTCATTCCTGCGCGACCAGTTGGGCGTAGTCTCCGTTCAACGCCATCAGCTCCTCGTGCGTTCCCTGCTCGACGATCCTGCCCTTCCGCAGCACGATGATCTCGTCGCAGTCGCGGATCGTGCTCAGGCGGTGCGCGATGATGATGCAGGTGCAGCCGCGCCGCCGCAGGCTGTCGTCGATCGCTTTCTCGGTGATCGGGTCGAGCGCCGCGGTCGCCTCGTCGAGAACCAGGAGCGATGGATTCGGCGACCAGAGCGCGGGCGATCTCGATCCGCTGGCGCTGTCCGCCGCTGAAGTTCGTGCCGCCCTCGCTGACCAGGCAGTCGTAGTTCCCGGGTCGCGCCGCGATGTCGTCGTGAATGCACGCGTCCTTCAGCGCCTGCGATATCTCCGCCTCGCCGACCGTCGAATCCCACAGCGTGAGGTTGTCGCGAACCGTGCCCTCGAACAGGAAGATGTCCTGGTCGACATAGGCGACCGAGTTGGCGAACAGCTGCGGCGGGATCTCCGACAATGGCCGGCCGTCGAAGCGGATTTCGCCCGGCCCAGGGCTTGTACAGGCCGCAGATCAGCCGGCCGAGCGTCGACTTTCCGCTGCCCGAAGCGCCGACCAGCGCCACCCGCTTGCCCGGCTCGACCGCAGATCGAAGTCCGTCGATCAGCGGCGGCTCCAGCAGCGAATAACCGAACTGCATGTTGTCGAGCTCGATCCGCCCGGCGAGCTTCGGCGGCAGGCGGGCGGCCGCCAGCACCGCAGGTCGGCGCCGGGTCGAGCGGATAGTTGTAGACGTCCTCCAGGCGCTCGAGGCCGCCTTTGATGGTCTGGAAGTTTCCCGCCTGGTTGACCAGCGTGGTGATCGGCCCGGAGAAGCTCGCCATCAGGGACTGGAAAGCGACGAGACTGCCGAGCGTAAGCGCGCCCTCGATGACCCGCAGGCCGCCGATCCCGAGGATCGCCGCCATGGTCAGGCCGGCGAACAGCGTCGGCAGCATGTCGAGAATCGTCGACGACAGCCCGAGAGCCTGCTCGGCATTCAGGGTCTTGGCCTGAATTCCGGCCCAGTGCGCAAACGCATCGTCCTCGAGGCCGCTCGCCTTGAGGGTCTCGATCGTGCGCACGGCGCCAATGATGCTGCCGATGAGCTTGCCGCGCTCGAGCATCAGGCTGCGGCCGAGATCCTCCCGGCGCCGGGCGACCAGCTTCAGGGCGAGGACATTCGATCAACGACATGCCGATCCCGAGCACGGCGAGCGGCAGGTCGTAGATCATCATGGCAGCGGCGAAGAACACCAGGGACATCAGGCTCAGCGCATTGATGGCGACGCCGCCCGAGATCAGGCGCGCGATCTGCTCGTTGGTGGCGACCCGGTTGGCGATGTCGCCGGCATGACGCTGGCTGAAGAACTCCATCGGCAGCGCGAGGACGTGCCACAGGAAGCGGCTGATCATGGTCACCGCGAGCTTGGTCTCGAGGCGCAGCAGCAGCGACTGCTGCAGCGCCGTGATCAGGGCGCGCGCCAGCCGCCGCCACCGCCATGCCGATGAGCAGCGGGATGAACCATCCGGTGGAGTTCTGGATCAGAATATCGTCGACGAAGATCTTGGAGAACGCCGGAATCACGAATTCCCGGAACGACGAGCATCAGGCTCACCGCCACCAGCAGGTTGACCGCGGGCTTCGAGGCGCGCAGCTCGCGAAGCAGGATGGGCAGCGCTCGCGACCTTCCTGCCCATCTTCTTGAACTCTTCGTTCGGCTCGAACGTCAGGACGACGCCGGTGAACGCCAGGTCCAGCTCCGCCATGTCGATCTGCCGTCGGCCCATCGCGGGGTCGTTGATGAAGGCGTGTCCGCGACGAATTCCCTCGAGAACGACGAAGTGATTGAAGTTCCAGTGAATGATGCATGGCATCGGCAGGGTAGGCACGCCCGCGGGCTCCGAGCGGAATCCCCGGGCGGTGAACCCGAACCGACGCGCCGCGATCAGGACGTTGGCCGCCTTGCTGCCGTCCCGCGATACGCCGCAGGCCACGCGCAACCGCTCGAGCGGGATCCACACGCCATGATGGGCGAGGATCATGGCGAGCGACGCCGCGCCGCACTCGACCGCCTCCATTTGCAGAATCGTCGGCGTCCGCCTGACGCTGCGGCGGCCGAACAGGCCGCGCAGGCGCCGAAACAGGCGACGCGCCGGGCGCTGGGTCTCTTCCGCCTGGGCCTCCATGCGAAACGGCTCTATCCGGCGATTCCGCTCAAACGCTTGATGATCGGCACGACGAGATCGAGCGGACGCTGTTTGCGGGTGGTGATCTCCGCCCGGGTCAGCGTCCCCGTCGTCAGGCGGATGGCAGGCCCCGCGCCCACCGCCCAGTGATAGCCGCTCACCGTCCCCTCGTCGTGCTGCAGCTTCACCACGGCCGCGTAGGGCGCGCCGTCGCGCGAGAAGCGGCTCACCAGAGTATCGTTGTGCAGCACCGCGGCCATGCCCTGCGGCGTCATCGGGAACTCGGACAGCGTCGCCACCGTGCCGACCAGCGCGCCGAACTCCTCGCGCTTGACCGTGCTGGGCTCGAGGCGGACCTCCATGCCGGGCTTCACGCTCTTGCCGCGATCCGCCGGGATATAGATCACCGCGTCCAGCGTCGTGCCCTCGGTCTCGATGGCGATCACCGGCGTGCCGACGGACAGAACCGAGCCCGTCGAGATCTTGACCTCGATGACCCGCCCCTCGATCGGGCTCGCCACCTGCGTGTTGCGCCCGAGCTCGCTCGCGAGCTGGTCCATCAGACGACGCGCCTCGTTGACGCGAAACTGGGAGTCCTGGCGATCGCGATCGCGCTGGGTCTCCAGGTCGACTTTCTGCGCTCTCAGCTTGAGGATCTCGTTCTCGGTATCGGTCTTGCGCTGCTGCGCGTCGGCGAGCTCACGCCGCCGGTCCTCGACATTGCGGCGCGTCGTGTAGCCCTTGGCAAGCAGGCCTTCGAGGTTCTTCACCTCGACCAGGAGATAGTCGATGCGCTGGTCGGTCGCGTGAATGATCTGGTTGAATGCGGCTTCGAGCGTGGCGAAGTTCTTGAATTTTGCGGCGAGCTCGCGCTCGATGTTGCCGACCAGGACGGAATGCTCGCGCTCGCGCTCGCGATAGACCTCGGCGGCGCTGCGCTGGCGCTCCTCGACATCGGTCTGGACGATCCGCGCGATCGCCTGGCCCTGCGATACGTGGTCTCCGACCACGACGTCGATCGAGGCGAGCCGGCCCCCCGCGGCCGAGACCGCGTCCACCACCCGGCCGCCGGCGCTGATCAGAATGCCTTCTCCCGGCACCCGGGTCGGGATGCTCCCGATGATGCTCCAGGCGACGGCGGCCGCGAGGCACAACAGGAGGACGAGCCCGGCCACCCAATCGAGGGGCTTGGTGATCCTGACGAGATGGTCCAGCTGCTCCGGCGACGCGATCCGGTCGAGGGCGACGGCGCGGAATACCCGCTGGTTGCTCATGTCACCGGCATCCCGACGAGCGACCGGCGCGCGGTCGACGAGCTTTGCGTAACCACACGGGCCTCTCCTCCGCAGCGGCCGAGCCGGTAAGTATCATGCGCCGACGAGGGAATATGGCAATAGCCCTCGCGGCATAATCGCCCGGGAGGCGCCGGTTCCGGCATTTATCGGGCCGGGCGCGAACCACGCCCGGCCCCCGCCCGTGCCGCCCTGGCGCTGCCGTTGCCGTCGATCGGCGGCCGTCGGGGAAGGCTTCCACCTCAGGTCGGGCCGCAAGGTCGGCTCCGCACGCGCCGTGACGGCCTGCCGCGATGCTGGCGCAATCGCCGGTACTGGACTAACATTCCCTCCCGGCCGCCCGGCGGAGGGCGGTCGGCGACAACCCCGAACGCATGACCTACGCACCCCGGATATCTGCATTTGGTCGCCGCCGGCGGGGCTCCCGAGACCGCCGAGGAGGCGCGCAGGATCGCCGACCCGACATGATGATTCGTGCCGCATTGCTGGGGTTGCTGATGCTGGCGATGGGTTCGTACCCTGCGGCCGCCAGGGTTCTCGACGACAAGGATTTTGCCAGGATTTCCGAGATCAGGGAGCTGTTCATCACACTGACGAGCGATATCGGCAAAGCGCTGCAGCGGACCGACATCTCCAGCGGCGAAGCCGATTGCATGAAGCGGACGCTGGACGATCTCATCCAGGCTTCGCAGGAGCTCGGGAGCTACGAATACCTGATCACCATCGAGTTGCAGATGAGCGATTTCGGCGACGACAAGGCGCTGAAGGACATTCTCCGGTTCGCGGTCGCCCGGGCCCTCGACATCCTGGAGACCGAGCGAAGGCATATGGGCGAATTCTCCGACCAGTGCTCGCGCTTTCCCCTGTCGTTGGCCAAGACCAGACAGGCCGTGCAATTCATCGACGCGACGACCGCCATCCTCAATGCCATCCGCCCGCGGCTGTAGGGGGGACCGATTGGCGTCCGAAGGCGGTGCGCCGACCATGCCCGCGGGGGTAGTTTCGCGGTATTGCCGATCGGGCGCTCGTCCCCTGCACGAACGTCGTCAGCGATCGCCCGAAAGTCTCTCCTTCGCGGTCATCAGCCGGAGATGATCCGCAAGACTCTCGCCGATCCGGGTGGAGTACAAACGATCGAGCCGTTCGATCAGCAGCGTATCGTTGATGAATTGCCAGAATGCATCATCCGAGATCGACTCCGATTGCATCCAGGCGCGCCGTGCCTCCTCGTCGGGAATGTTGAACCGTGCGCAGAACCTGCCTGCACATTCGGCGACCTCGTCGGCGCCGAGCTGCCAACCCAGATGGACCGCGGCATCCCGCGCCGCCAGCCTCAGGAGCATGCCCCGGCGAAGACTCTCGATCGTTTCTCCCGCGCGCAACTCGCGGCTCTCGTCCAGGGTCGAGACCCGCTTTCCGCTGACCTTGTCCAATGCTATCTCATTGCGCAGACGCTCGAAGAACACGGTGCGTTCCACCTCGAACGAGACCGTGGTCGAGGGCTGATCTCTTCCCGCCGCTTCCTTGATTGCTCGCAACAGCGCCAGCGCATCCCTGGCCTTCAGTCCTCGGCCGCGCTCGCGGCAGTAGCGCAGCCACTTGCCGGCATGCAGCCCGCCCTCTTCCTGTCCGATGGATTTCGCCAGGGTGTCATATGAGCGCGCCGGGAACGGTAACGAGCCGGCAGCGGCGACGAGCCGCTCCGCCAGCTCCGGCCCGATGATGCCGTCCTGCACGGCGCCCGTGCAGCAATCGCGAATATCCACCAGCGCATCGCTGAGCGGCAGATACCCCAGCTCCGCCGGGCCGTGGGAAACCGCGACCTCGTCGTCGCCGAATACGACACCGTCGCGATACCATTCGAAGATCGTGCCGACTCCGACCATCCCGAACGGATGCAGCTCGGCGGCGCGAAGCGCTCCCATGCTGGCGGCGCCGAACACATGGACGCCGGAGCGCATGGCGAACAGGATCTCCTTGTGCCACACCGCCGGAACGGTCTCGAAGTATCCGTCGATGATGCCGATGAATCTCGGCTTTCGTTCGAGCGCGCGCAGCACATCGCCCTGCTGCGCGGGGGGAAGATAGATTGCATCGAGCACCTGCGAGGCCTCGCCGACTGGAAGGCTCGGCCCCAGAAAGATACAGGTTGTCACGACTCCTGGCTCCGCAATCTGGAACGAACGCGTTGTCCGGGGATGTACATGTCACCCTCGGTCGGTCCTTCGAGGCCCGGAACAATGACTCTGGCGACGGCTATCGGCATGTCCCGAGGGCTGAGATCGATGAACAGCACCTGGTCGATTCCGATAGCCTGCAGCCGTCCGACGACATAGTCGATCTCGGCGGTCAAGGTATCTCCTGACCAGGTGGGAACATCGCAATACTTCAACGTCCCGCCGCTGCCCCGCGCGAGCGACCGGCTATGGTCGAGGGCCTCCTCACTCTGCGACGACCAGTAACGCGGGCGGCCGAAATCGTCGCGCGATCCTGCTATCACCGTCAGCCGGCTTTGTGCCGCCTCGGTCAGGGCGCGCGCCAGGGCGACATTGCGATCCGGATGACAACCGGCGCCAAATGCTCCGGGGAACGGCCGTGTCACCGCGTCCGCCGTCAGATCGAAGATGACCGCGCGGAACGCCGCGATTCCGATATCGCTGGTGACGTTCCAGACGATCGGCGTGATTCCCGCCTGATGGAACCGGCCGAGCAGGTCCTTGTCGGCCGGATGGTCGACGCTTTCGAGGTCGAGCCTCCGGCCGGCCTGCTGCGCCGCCGGGGCGTAGTTCCAAAGGGCCAGCGCGTCGCGCTCGACGACCTCGCACAGTGCGTGCAGGATCGCTTCGGCGAGCACATTTCCCGACGCCAATCCATTGGTGGTGGAGGGAAACGAGCCGCTGCCGTCCCTCCAGGGAATGGTCGCGTCGGCGTGAACCATCTCGTAGGGGACCCAGACCGACGTTCTTCTGGCCCAGTCGGTGGCTTCCGCCCAATGGATCGGGCGATTGGCGCCGAACAACGAGTTGCGGACGCGGGGAAGCGCCTCGATGTCGACGACCACCCGGTCCTTGGCGAGATCGGCGAGCCGCGCGAACTGCAGCGACAGGGCCGGTCTTTCGGCAAGCGCGGTCTCGATCGATTCCATGGTGGCGGAAACCCGGGCCGCCCAGTGATCCAGCCCCTTTCCCTGCGCGACCGAGAGCGTGCGTGAATTCGGGCGCACCGCGATCCATACCGGGATTCCGATGCGGTCGAGCCGCGTAATGTCGCCGACGCGTGTTATTCCCAGAGTGCTGAGGTGCGGCTCGATCCGCCGCCATGTTTCCTCCGGCGCTATGATCCGATCGGCCATCTCGATCGCTAGGCTTCAGGCCCGGTGGAGGGTGCCGCGGCCGGTTGAGTTCTTCCGACCCAGCCGCGCTGCTGGAATTGTCCGAGCACCGATGTCAGCGCCGCGCCATCCACCGCCAGCTCGGCCTGCAGGGCCGCGATGGTGCGCCCGCTGCCGAGCGCGGACAGCATTTTCGCGACCCAGGCGGTCTGCGGATTGAGGGGAAACTCGGCTTCCAGCGCGCTGCCGCGGGCAAACACCACGGTGTCCTTCCCCGACAGCACGCGGACGGCGGGCGCGAGCGCGGGAACGTCGTGCTCCTCCCAGGGCCGCGGCGCCGCGGGTGGCTCCGGCGAGACGGCCCTGATGCCGTCGATCCGCCGCATGTCGCGGACCGTGTAGGGGAGGCGCTGGTCCGCCGGCACGGTTCGCTCCCAGATCTCGAGGCAGAGACGATCGAGATGACGCCGCCGCGCCGCCTCGCTCGGATAGGGTTGGCGGCACGCGCTTTCGATCTCCTCGAAGATTTCCAGATCCTCCGCGGCAAGCGCCGTCTCGTCGGCAAAACGCGGGGCGAGCGCCTGCAGGAAGATGCTGCGCATCGGCATCTGCTCCGCCAGGAAGCGGCAGTACCGATTGCGGCCCAGCCGAAAGCTGACCGACATCGACGGCTCGAGATACTCGACATAGTGCCACGCCATCATGGGCATCAACAGCGTCTCTCCCGGACTGAGAACGCAATCCCAGGCATTGGTGTAGCGCAGGAATGCCGTCTTGTCGGCTTCGGAGAAATTTTCCAGAAAAACCGAGCTCGTCCGCTCGATACCGGCGTCGACGAACGGATCGAGCTTGCGGGTTTCCCGCGGGTCGATGATCACGTAGCGTTTCGTGCCGAGCGCCTGATACATGATCACGTCGCGCAGGTCGCCGTCGAAATGCAGATGCGCGGAGTTGCCCTTGCCGGCAAAGAACATGGTCGAGATGACGTCGGCGCCCTCCCGCAGGTCGCAGGCCTCCGGCCGGCCGACGCGGTCGAGGATGCCGGCCGGCGTGGGATACTCGACGCAATAGAGATCGCTATCCGATCTCGCCGCGAGAATGTCGAGAAACTCCGCGACCGTCATGGGACGGGGCTCGGCGGTCCGTCCATGCGCCAGCAGCGCGCCCACATAGTTGGGCTGCACCTGGAGCACGACGTCGCCGATCTGCCGGCGCGCGGCGTCCGGCGTGTCGATGGCCCGGATCGGCTGCCGGTCGAACAGGTCGGTCAGGATCACCGGCCGGCCCGGCCGGATGTAATCGCGCAGCAGCACGTCCGCGGCCGGCGAGGACATGCGCTCGACATTGTCCAGCATCATTGCTCCTCTCCGCTTTGCCGAAGCCGACCCGTCCGGCCTCGCATGATACGAGCGCAGCGCCGCGCTTAGGACGCGCGCCCCTTGCGCGCCAGGAAATCCCGCGCGGTGTTGATGCGCAGCGACACGTCCAGCACCTCGTCGATGCGGGCCGCGAACGCCTCGCACAGCTTATCGACGACGACGAAATCGCGCATCGTTTCGGCAAAGCCCCGCTTGTCCAGTCCCTCGGCCTTCATCCAGGCCTCCATGTCGAGCGGCGACACCAGGCCGTAACGCCGGCGGAACGTGTCGGCCATCGTCTGCAGCTCCGCCGCAGACACCCCGATCGCGCGCCGCTCCGCTTCGGCGAGCGCAAGGATCTGCAGCAGGACCTTCTTGCGCACCACCTCGATGTCCTCGCCACCGCGCAGCAGCAATGTCGGGTCGCGATCGGGAACGGACGGCGAGCCGTACGATCCATAGGGCCAAGTGTGCTCGGGGAAGCGGACGGTCTGCGGCGTCGGCGCGATCACCAGGCCCTCGCCGGGACGAAGAACCCGCGCCTCGACCGGCGACGGAATGAAGCCCTCGGCCGTTTCCGAGCGGGCCCGCTGCGCCTCGATGAGCTCCTCGGGCGGCGGATCCGTCATGCGAAAGCGCATTCCCGGCGATGGCTGACCGGGCCCCATTCCGAGGTCCCAGTACCAGGGTGCGCCGCCGCACGCATATGGGACGACAAGGCGGGCTCCCCAGGTTTCCGCCGTGTCCAGCAGATCGTGCGCGTCGTTCATGATCTGCTGCCGCCGGCCCCGCTCGCCGGGCGGCACGAACAGCAGATACTGGGCGACCGAGCTGAACAGGTACTGGATCGGATAGACCGGAAATCCGCGATGGGTTCCGAACAGCACATCGATCGGGCCGAGCTTGGCGCGCGCCTCGGCGGCGACCTGCTTGACGTCGCCGGCGGCGTCGACGCCCGAGTCCGCCAGATAGGCGACGCGGTGGGCGGCGGTCTCGACCACATAGGTATTGCCGATGCAGCGCACCTCCTGGTGCAGTCGCGGACCGCAGGTCGGCTGCTCGCCATAGAACGGCAGCGCCACGACCCGCAACGGCCCGATGCGCGCCTCCTCGAACCAGGGCAGCGAACGCACCTGCGAGAACCCGAATTGCGCCAGCCGGTGGGCGATGTCGACCGTGAGAATCAATTCCCGCTCGACCGCCGGCACATAGATCGGCACATCGGCGCCGAAACGCAGAAGGCTGCCGGGATCGAAATGGTCGGGGTGCGAGTGGGTGATGAAGATCGCATCGACCGGGCCGAGCTCGGCGGCGCCGATCGGCTGGTATTCGGCCGGATAGCTTTTCGATCGCGGCCGCAGGAACGGGTCGATGAGGATCAGGGAGGATCCGGCGCGATGCGCGATCGTGGCGTGGCCGACGAACGTGACGTCGGCGGTCTTGAGCGGCGGGCCGGCCGGGACGCCGTCGAGCGCGCCGGCATCCTCAAGGGCGAGCCACAGCGAACGGGCGGGACCGGCCGACGGCGGAGCGCCGCCCGCCGACCATTCGCCCATCCACCGGGCAAGGTCGCCCATGACCTCGCGCGCCAGCGGAATGGCGACGCTCCTCCCCTCGCGGTCGACGACCAGGGCGGCCGGATTGGTCAGCGCCGCCGAGGGGTAGAGGAAATCCTCGCGCAGGCGTCCGGGGCCGCAATAGAGATCTCCCAGCACACCCGGCGCGAAGGCCGCCTCGAGGAACTCATCGCTGCGCGCAACCAGCCCGGCCATCCCGTGGGTCCGGCGTGCCGCGACGATGTCGCCGCATCTGACCCGGATGCGCCGGTCGATCTCCTCGTCGACGGCGCTGCCAAAGGCCGAATTGTCCTCGTACTGAACCCGTATCGTCGCCGCGTCACTGATGCGCAGTCTTGCCGTGCCCATGCCGAGCAACCTCACTCGCGCGACGGATCAGCCTGATCCTCCGCCCAATGACAGTAGCGCAGAAAGGAGGTCAGCGGATCGGTGGGCTCGGCCGCCGATGACCAGAACCGTCGGACGCCCGCGATGCCTCCTCACCAGCAACACATGATTGTTTCGTGGATGTGGGAAGGCTGCTTCATCAGGTTGAATTGCACCTGATTGGCCGTGCTCTGCGCGACCGACACCCCGCCGACCACGTTCGACAGATCGAGATCGGTCAGGCTGATGGGAAAGTAGCTTGTGACCTCTTCGGTCGGAGATGCTGCGCGCTTGGGATCCTCTGCCATCTCGGGTCCTCCTTCAGAGATGTGAAGCCTTGCCGTGCTCATGCCGAGGACGCTCGCTCCCGGAAGGAGCGGCCTGTTCCTCGCTCCAATGATAGCGCAGGAAGTAGGTCAGCGGATCGCTCGGCCGAAACTCGGCCTCCGGCGGAAACGGCGGGAAGCCGAAATGTCCGTCGCGGACGAGGATGATCTTCTCGTAGCTGCGCACCGCGCCGACCAGCCAGAACATCATGCCGGGAACCTCGTGCCGCAGCACGCGAAGCAAGGTATTGCCGGCCAGATGCGTGAAGAAATTCGCCTCGGCGTTCTCCCCCTTCGCGAGCGAGATGCGTGCGGGGTCGCGAAAATCCACGGAATAGCACAGGCGCTCGTCGGGTGACGCGTGCACCACCAGCTGCCACACCACGCCCCAGCCGACGAAGTTGCGCCACGGGCTCTCGGGATTGCGCAACGCCTCGCCCATCCAGCGACCGAACGGGCCGGAGAGGCACGAGGCCAGCAGGTCGGCGAGCTCACGCTGCTCCGTGGCGCTGCCGGGTCCGGGCAGTGTCGAGGTATCCACCGGCTCCCAGCGCGGCGACAGGGCGGACGGAACCGTCTTCACGAAATCGGCGGCCTGCGACAGGCAGCGGATAGCGTCCGGCTCAGCCTCGATGACGTCGCCCGGGTAGACCGCCTGGGCGACGGCGTCGGGGCCGAGACGCTGCTGCAGCAGCCGCGCGGCGTCGTCCTGCGTCAACGGAAAGGCGTAACGGTTGAACCAGGCATGCTCCCCCGCAAAGGCGAGGCCGCTCGCATAGGGAAACGCGAAGCGCGGCCGCGCGACGCAGGCGGCCTCGAGCCAGTCGCACACCTCGTGCGGCGCAAAACTGCTTCCGGCATCGCGCAGATACGACATGCTGGCATTGACGACCGGCTGATACTTGCTGGCGACGACGTCGACCTTGCCGGCCTCCTTGAGCACGCGCTCGCCGACGGCGGCGTCGACCTCGGCATCCGCCATGTGCCAGAATACGATCTGGCCGTCGGAGATGATCGGACCGAACTCCGGCTCGTCGTGCTGCGAGGGCGTGGCCTTGACGCGGGTGCGCCCGAGCACGGCTTCCTCCCACGGGTCGAGCGCGGTGACCTTGTGAAAGCCGAGCTCCTCGAGCTTCTCCAGCAATTCCGGGTCGCGCGGGGCGACCACCGGGAGCTCGCGGGAGATGGTTGCCAGCGACTTGGGATGGAAATGGTCGAAATGTCCGTGGGTGATGACCAGCGCCGTCAGCGACGGGAACCGCGCCGAAACGAACCGTCGCTGCGGATAGAACTCGACGGCCCCCGACATCAATCCTTCGCTGAGAACGGGGTCGATCAGGAGAACCTGATCGCCGGTCTCGACCAGAAGCGTCGCATGACCGCAGATGACGATGCGCATCCGGTTCCGCGGCTCCCTGTCATCAGGCAAGATTTCGCGGCGCTATTCCCCGAAGGGGAAAGCCATCCGCGCCACGGTGGAGGCGGAATCGCGTCCAGCCGCTGGATGCCTCAAATCCTATGGATCGAGGCATCCTCAATGGCGTCGACAGATCGGATTCCGAGCGCCAGCGAACGGAGTCGAGCTCCGCTTACATCGGCAGACCGCGGGTCCGCTTCAGGTCGACTTCCATCACGCTGTAGGTCGCAAGCGAGCCCGGATGCTTCTTGAGATAGCCGTCGAGAGTACCGTTCTCGGCTTCCTCCCACAGCGTCACCAGCTCGGTCCCGGTGATGTTCGGCGTGCTGAACAGCACCTTGAGCTGCGACGGCAGCGACGTGATGGAGCCTTCCAGGTCCTTCCAGAAGGCGCGCGGATCGGTCATCTTGTAATGGACAAGGAAGGAGCGAGCCATGGGCGCCTCCCTACCAGCAACACATGACGGTACTGGCCACCTGCGGCAGCGTTATGCCGGGGCCCAAGTGGCTTTGGCTGACGGCACCTATCTGGCCGGCAGAGAACCCCGGTTGGATCTGCTGCACCTGCATGGTCGCTCCGCCGACCACGTTCGACAGATCGAGGTCGGTAAGGCTGATCGGGAAAAATGATTCGGTCGCTCCAGCTGCCCCTTTGGAAGAATTTGCCATCTTGGCCACCTTTCGGAAGGTTGCAGTCGATATCCCCGCGACTAAAGGCTAACTACCGACGCGCTCGATGTCAACAATTCCGCGGTTGAGCCGTGTATATGGGCGAGACATTTTAAATCTGCGGTTGTTGACCCTGAAATGACTTGGAGATCGGCGGGCGGGGCCCGCTTGACCCGATGCGGACTTCGAAGCTAGGGCTCGCGCATGGGCGTGCTGTCGCACACGGATCTGCTCTCGGTCGCTCCCGGCGTCGAGATCGTCGCGACCACGCAGGGAAAACTCCTGGTCCGCGCGCCGAGGGGGAACTCGGTGCTTGCCGGAATTGCCCGCGAGCGGCTCGAGGCGGTGCTCGAGGCGGCAAAGCGCGGGTCGTCGGTCGATACGCTGATCGGGCGCGGCGCCGACGTCAGGATGCTCGAGATCCTCGTGGCCACGGGCGTCCTCGAGCGCCGAAGCGATGGCCCGGGCTCGGGGCAACCGGTTGCGGTGATCGGGAACGGGCGGCTCGCGGCGGCTATTGTGCACGCACTCGGCAATCGGGGCGTTCCGAATGTCGAGAGTGTGGATTTCGAGGCGCGCGAATGGCTCGACCCGCAAACGTCGTCCGCCCGCGTCCGCAGCGTGCTTGGCGCAGCAATCGTCGCGAACCCCGAGGCTTCGACTGCTGGAAAGACCCGCGAAATCGTTTCGCCCCGTCCGGCGCTGGTCATCGCCGCCGTTGAGGGAACGGCATACGAGGCGATCCTCGGTCTCCAGCGCGCCCTGTGCGCATCGGGCTCGCCGATCCTGTTCGCCAGCGTCGAGAGCGGCGAGGTGGTGGTCGGACCTCTCTTCGTGGCGGGCGAGACCGCGTGCTTCGCGTGTCGCCAGCTCACCGCCTGCTTCGGAGCCGAGGCGCTTTCCGACGAGGCCGTCGGCACGCTGCCATTCCTGCGATCCGGCACGCTTGCCGACGAGGAGCGGTCGAATTCTGGAGGCGGTGGCCGGTGCGATCGCCGCCGCGGTGCCCGAGCCGGTCGGGCTGCTCAGGCGTGCGCTGTGCTTTTCGCGGACAGGCGGGCAGATGCGGCTCCTGGACGTCGCCCCGCTGGAAGGCTGTCCGCATTGCATCGTCCCCGCGGCCGAGCCACCCGGGCCGCTGCGGCGCAGCGCCGTGGTGGCGGGCGCCGTGGCAGCCGATGTTGCGGCGGCCCAGGCGATGCACCGCGCGACGCGGGAGGCGACCGAGCCCTATCGGAATGTCGAAATCATCGGCGGCGGCACCGCGGGCTTCCTGACCGCGCTGACCCTGCGACGCAAGCGGCCGGAACTCGCGGTGACGCTGATCGAGTTGAGCCGGATTCCGATCCTCGGCGTCGGCGAGGCGACGACGCCCTATCTGGTGGACTATCTGCACAATCCCCAGCGTCTCGGCCTCGACGTGGTCGATTTCTATCGGCGGGTCCGGCCGTCGTGGAAGATCGGCATCAGCTTCTACTGGGGTTTGCCCGGCGACTACGCCTTCCAGTTTCCGTTCCAGTTCGGCAGCGTGACCGAGCCTCTGCGCTACCGCGGCAACATCGACTCCTACTGTCTCGGTGCGCTCCTTCAGGAGCAGAAGAAGGCGCCGATCATCGATCGTGGCGACGGGACCTACGAGAACCTCCTCGGGCAGGTCCCGGTGGCGTACCATTTGGACAATCGCCGCTTCGTCGCCTACCTGCGCGAGGAGGCGGTTCGCGCCGGCGTCGTCATCCTCGACCGCGAGATCGCCGACGTGGCGCTGACCGAGCGCGGAGACGAGATCGCCTATCTGGTCTCCAAGGAGGGCGAGCGCATCGCCTTCGATCTCTACGTCGACTGCACCGGTTTCCGCTCGATCCTGATCGAGAAGCTCGGCTCGCGCTATCTGAGCTTTGCGTCGAGCCTGTTCAACGACGCCGCCGTGATGGGGAACGTCCCGACCACCGGGACCATCGAGCCCTACACGCTTGCCGAGACCATGGATCACGGGTGGTGCTGGAAGATCCCGTTCGAGGATTCCGATCACCGCGGCTATGTCTTCTCCACCGCGTTCGCCGACCAGACGGCGGCGATCGACGAGCTGCGGCGAAAAAATCCCGGGATCAGCGATCCGTGGAGCCTGCGCTTTCGCTCCGGTCGCCACGAGGATTTCTTCCTGGGGAACGTGGTCGCGCTCGGCAACTCCTATGCGTTCGTCGAGCCGCTGGAATTGACCGCCATCCACATGCTGCTGGTGGCGCTCAACCTGCTCACCGATCATTTCCCCAGCACCCGCTCGGACGATGCGACCAAGCGCGCCCTGAGCCGGCGGCTCAACGCCCTGTGGGACGAGCTCCGCGGCTTTCTGTCGATCCATTACCGCTACAATCGCAAGCTCGACACGCCGTACTGGCGCGAGTGCCGTGCGAGCGCAGAGCTCGGAACCGCAGAGGCACGCGTTGCCCTGTTCGGGGAGCGCGCGCCGCTGGTCGCCTCCAGCGGACTTTTCGGCCAGGCGGATCCCTTTTTCTACGAGTCCGGCCGGCGCGACTTCTTCTCCCAGGAATACGTCTACGACATTCTCCTTGCCGGCCAGCAGGTGCCCGCGCGATGGGCGGAGCCGGCGATGTCGCGCGCCGCTTTCGATGCGCGGCAGGCGCGGATGCAAGATGTCGTCCGATTTGCTCTGCCGCTGCGCCAGGCACTCGAGCTCGTTCACGCTCGGCCGGAGATGGTCGGCGGATGACGCGCCCGGTTGCCCGGTGATCGCAGCGTCGCCCGAAAAGTGGCTGCTGGTTTTCGCAACGGTCACGCTGCCGATCTAGCCGGCTGGCTCGGACCGCGCCGGCGGCGCCTCCCGTACTCCGCCGTGCAGATGGACCCGGGGATCCCAGGCGCTGCACATCATCGTCGCCAATGCGGCTTGCCTGGGCCCGTCGAACCCGTGGCGATTGAGGTGAAACATGGCAATGAACGCCACCACCCCGCGCAGTCCCGCATCCAGGCATCCGCGGTCGTGCAGCTTGCGCAGTCCCTCGCCGAGGGCGCGATTGGCACGCGCGTAGCGGTCGAGCGTGCGGGCCTCGGCACCCGACGCCGCGGACGGCAGCGGCGACGTGATGCCGGCCTCCGGGCGCGCCGCGTCGGGCCTGTCGAGGTCGCCGGCATGCGCAAGCGCTGCCAGGTTGCGCCAGGCGTCCCACACCTCGGAACGATCCTGGATGGTGCGCACGAAGAGATCGTTGATCACCGCCGCCGAGAACGCGTCGGCCGGCAGCGCGGTCCGCTGGCCGGATTGCGCCAGGCGATCGAGCTCCACCCATCCGGTGCTGTCGGCGTCGAAATAACGGTGGACCAGGCGCATCGCCGCCGGACCGCCGAACAGCCGGAACTCCGGCTCGTAGACCGAGAAGAAGAACCGTTCGACGGCGCCATCGGTACGAAGGCGGCGCAGCATGGCTTTCAGGCCGACCCGAACACCCGGCTCGCGCGTCAGGAGGCGCAGCCGCAGGTCGGGCGGCTTGCGGATGAAGAAGGCACACTTGACCGCACGTTGACGCTTCCATGCCGGAACTCTTCCGTACAGTTCCGCAAAAACCGCGCGCGCGCTGGCGAGAGCGTCGCCCCGTTCGCGCGACAGCGCCAGGTTGACCTGGATCCATTCGTGGCGGCTCATCGGGCGCGGTTTCTCCGGGCGTCGAGAATGTGACTGGCGCGCGCGTAAGGGACGGCGATCTCGGCAGTGTAGTGCCGTCCGTCCGGCCCCACGAGCCAGGGTTCCGCGTCGAGCTCCTCGACCACCAGGAGGCGCGTGCGTTCACGGTCGCCGGCGAGCGCAGCCTCCAGCGCGAGCGGGCTGTCACGCGGCACCATCAGCGGCGACCCGTTGTCGCGACGAATGGTGAGCAGATGCGGCCAGCTGTGGCGCCTCGCCAGTTGCTGCCAGGCGGCAAAGCGCAACGCCGCCGACCGTGCACCGACGAGCTGACCGAGCTCCTCGCCGCACAGAACCGTGCGGCTCGCGCGGACAACCGAACCGTCGCTCAGCTCGACGCAAGGCGACCGCCGTGACCGCGCAAGCTCGCTCTCGAACAGCAGGTTCGCTGCCTGGAAATGCGCCGCCGGCGGCTCGCGGAAGGACGTGAGCAGCAGCAGTTGCGCGAAGGGATCGTCGTGCGCCAGGTCCGCGGACGTACAGGCAAAGACCATCAAGGGGGTCGGATGGCCGTGCAGATGAAGCAGCGGAATGCCGTCCGTTGCGGCGACACACGCTTGCGCGAGGCTGGGTCTGCCGAGCGCCGCCCCCCACAGCTCGATCGCGTGCCCGGCAAACGGCGGACCGGCCGATGCATTCGGGTGCAATTCCGCCGGGCCTTTCAGCTCGGCCACGGCGAGATTGAAATCTTTCTCGAGCTGGCCGAACGCCGTGCGGATCCACTCCAGCAGTCCGGTATTGGCGCTGCAGCGGCCGAGCAATGGCACGAACCGGGCATAGAGCGGCGTCACATCGTCGAGCGATCCGCGAATCCGCAATCGCAGACCGTCTTTGCCGCGGCTCAGGCCTGCCAGGAGGCACGCCAGCGGCGGCTGGCCGCCAGCAACGGTCGGATCCGTGGCGACGTCGGGACAAACCACCCGACCGGTCTCGCCCGTCAGGAGAGCCTCCCAATCGGCGATGCGGGCGACGAGCTCTGAGGCAAGCGGCGTCGCGGCAGCCAGAGCCTGCCAGGTCTGCGGGGCGGCTGACGCGGGCGCCTGCCCGCCGCCGGCGTCGGCCAGCAGGGTCGTCTGGGTGAACCGAGCCGCCAGATGCCTTCGCCTCGCCTGTCGGTAGAGGCCGGCCGGGCTCCAGGTCTCTAGGAAACGGTCGTAGGCGGCGATGGCTTTTTCGACGCATTGCCGCGCCTCGGGACCAAGCTCTATCGCGAACGGCGCGCGGAGATCGCAGCGCAGCACCACCCGTGTGGCGTCCGCAGGAAGCTCCGCCGCGAGGTCGCGGCCGAGCGCCGCGATGCGCGAAGCGGCGGCCGCCGCAGCGCACCGGATGGCGGCCGGATCGAGGTCGTCGAGTTCCTGCTCCAGCCTCGCGCAAAGCGTACGCAATGCCTCCACATGAGCGTGCCAGATATCGCGATCCTTCTCCTCGAGCTCATGCTCGACCTGGTCGAGGGCGTGCCAGACCGTCTCGAACGAGGTCGGCAGGTCCAGCCCGCCCACCAGGGCGCCGCCGGCAATCAGGGTGTCGAACGCGGGTCGCAGCGTCTCGAAATCGATCCCGACCTCCGCCGCGATCTCAAGCTGCGTCAGCGGAGGCAGCAGGAGCAGGTTTTTCACGACATCGTCGAACGCCCGGCCGCCGTCCAGCCGCCGCTGCTTCAACCGGCCGGACTCGGTTCGCGCCCAGTAGATCCAGGTCAGGTCGGGTTGCTGCACGAGCGTCGGGTTGGCGCGATAGCGCGCCTTGGCGCGGTAGAGCGGCCGCTGCGCCAGCTGGCGCACGACATGGCGGAACGGGCGCAGATCGGGAGCGATGGCGTAGTGCGGCGGGACGTGAACGACCCGCGTGCAGTCTCCCCATTGCGCCAGGCTGACGCCGGCCCACAGATCGTGGGGCTCGGTGCGGCCGACGGCGCGTGCCAGATAGCGGTACAACGTAACGTCGAGGCGGCGTGCCGGCCGGTTCCGCGGCGCGCCCGCATACGGACGCTGCACGCGCGCGGCAAAGTCCGGACTGCTCAGGGCGAGCGCCTTGAGGAAACGCGGCGCCTCGATCGTCTCCCGCCACAGCGCCTGACGCTCGCGGGCAATGGTCTGCTCATAGGCCTCGGTGAAACGCTCGACGCCGTGAAGGTCGATGGAAGCGGCCAAGTCCGCCAGATGGCGGTCGCCGAACCCGTCGAGCGCCTCGATGGGGAAAGCGGACGACCGGACCACGACGGCCGGCGCGATCGAGCAGGGACCCAGCATGGCAGGGTACTAAAGCATTTTTTGGGAAAATTGGACCCGAGGGGAGTTCAGGTCCGCGTCGAATCCGGACCGCTCGCGGACGCGCTCCATTCGATTTCACCGTCAACCCGATCGCAAGCGGTCCAGGAATCCGTGAAGGTCGCATCGGCAAGACTCTTCGGCCGCGCTGCTCTAGCTTGGGGACGCAAAGCCGCCGTCCTTCGACGCGCTGTCACGGCATGCGGGAGGCAGAAGTGCCAGCCGACGACTCCAATCCGACGATCGAGATCAACCGGTCGATCCAGATCGTCCGCGGCGAAGCGGGCGAGATCTGGGTGCTCCTGGCGGATCGCAGCTTCAAGCTGACGGGACTGGATCCGGATCTGCTGAGCGGCATCGTTGCGCTGGCGGACGGGCAGCGCGACCTCGCCTCCATTGGTTCCGAGCTGGCGGCCCGCTTCGACCCGAACCGTGTCCGCGAGGCGCTGGCGATCCTGAATGGCGTCGTGTGGCGTCCCAGGAACGATGCCACGCAGGAGGCGCGTCATCCCGAGCCGGCGCTGGTTCTCGTCGGCAACGGCATCATGTTCCAGTCCCTGCGCGGTGCTCTCAGGCGGTCGAGCGTCGCGAGAAATCGCTTCGTCGCGCCGGAGTCGTTCGCGAGCTGCCTGGATCCGGCCTTCGTCGCGGCGGAACGCTCGCGGGTTCTCTGGCCGCCGCCCGCGGCGGTCCCGCCGCCGATCAGCGGCGACGATGTGGAGCGCCCCGCCGCCGTCGGCGTCGACGATCTCGTGGCGTCGTGGGGCGGTGCCGACCTGATCATCTGCGCGCTCGAGGGTGTGGCGGTCCGCGCCCTGCTCGACGTCGAGGAGGCCTGCACCCGGCTCCGCGTGCCCTGCCTGTACGTGACCGCCCGCAGTGCCGACGACGCGATGGTCGGCCCGGTCTTCGTTCCGGGCGTCAGCCCAAACCTGTCCGAGTGGCTGCAGGAGCGGATTGCCCGCGACGCGGGCAGCGTGTTTCCGCTGCTCAGAACGCCGACGCTTTCCTCGCATCCGGCGCTCATGGAGGCGATCTCATCCGAGGTCGTCGGCGAGGCGCAGACGGTATTGCTCCGGCGCTCGACGCCCAGGGCGGTGTCGCTGGTGTCGCTGTCGGCAGGCGGCGCGCGCCTGACCGAGCCGGCGCTCCCGGCGCGCGAGCGGCCAGACGACGCGCCGGACGCCGCAGACGAGAGCGAGGATCAGGCCCTGTCGCAGCTGGCGCAGGCGATCGGGCGCGCCTGGATCACGCCGATCGAGATCGCCCAGCCTGCGAGCCATCCCGATGCCTATCGCAGCGTCGGCATCGTCGGCGGCGGCACCGCCGGCTATCTGACCGCGCTTGCCCTGCGCGCGCGCCTGCCCGGGCTCGAGGTGACGCTGATCGAATCGAGCACCATCCCGGTGATCGGCGTCGGCGAGGCCACCACGCCGGAGCTGGTGCGCTTCCTGCATGGCGGCCGTTTTCTCTCGCTCGACCCGATCGATTTCTACCGCCGGGTCCGGCCGGCATGGAAGCTCGGGATCAAGTTCGAGTGGGGGCTCCCGGGCGACTATTTCTTCACCTTTCCGTTCCAGCGCGGCCGGCTCCTGGAATTCCACGTCTACCGCGGCCATCTCAACGAGCAGTCGCTCGGCGCACTGTTGATGTCGCAGGACCGGGTTCCGGTGTTTGCGCTGGCGAACGGCGTGTATGAGTCGCACCTCGCCCAGGTGCGCTATGCCTACCACCTGGAGAACCGGAAATTCGTCACGTATCTCGGCGAGGAGGCGTTGCGTGCCGGGGTCAAGCATCTGGACTGCGTCGTCACCGACGCCACGCTGACCGCCGACGGGCAGGAGATCGACTGCCTGGTGACCGAGGACGGCCGCCGGCTCAAATTCGATCTCTATGTCGACTGCTCGGGGTTCCGCTCGCTGCTGATGGAGCGCAAGCTCGGCTCGCCGTTCCAGTCGTATCAGTCGACGCTGATGACCGACACCGCCATTGCGGCCCCGGTTCCCCATGACGGCACGGTCAAGCCGTACACGCTGGCCGAGACCATGGACCACGGCTGGTGCTGGAACATCCCGTTCGAGGACGAGGACCACCGCGGCTACGTCTTCTCGTCGGCATTCGTCAATGTCGACCAGGCGATGGACGAGATGCGCCGCAAGAACCCTGGCATGCACGATCACTTCGTCGTCCGCTTCCGCTCCGGCCGTCATGACCACTTCTGGAAGGGCAATGTCATCGCCATCGGCAATGCCCACGCCTTCGTCGAGCCGCTGGAATCGACCGCGATCCACATGATGGTGCTGGAGCTCGACCTGCTCACCACGCACTTTCCCGCCTCCCGCCGCGACGTCGCCATCCGCGACAAGCTCAACCAGCGCGTCGCCCAGCGCTGGGACGCGCTGCGCTGGTTCCTCGGGCTGCACTACCGCTTCAACCGCCGGCTCGATACGCCGTTCTGGCGCGCCGCTCGCGCCTCGACCGACATTTCCGGCGCCGAGGAGCGCCTCGCGCTGTTTCGCGAGCGGGCGCCGCTGTCGTACCGGCGCCCGCTGTTCTATCCCGTGGTGCCGCCGGAGTTCTTTTCCGACGATCACTCGTTCGACACCATCCTGATGGGCCAGCAGGTCGAGGCGAGGCTGCTTCCGCCCGAGGCCGAGCCCGGCTGGGCCGCGCGGGTCGACGGCTTGCGCCGCTTCGCGCGGCGCGCCATGGGGCAGGCCGAGGCGCTGGCGCTGCTGCGTGAGCGGCCGGAGATGCTGGCGGATTTCGTCAGCGACCGCGACAGCTGGGTGCACCACTGGTTGCCGACCTGAGAGACGGGTGCGGCGGGGATTTTGTCAAAAATGGCATTGCTGCTGTGCCCCGCGTCGCGGCGGCTTGCAGCGACACCGACCTTCATCCTATGCCGCTGACCGGCATGATGACGGCCTCCGGGCCGGGCGGTAGGTTGGCCCGTGGCCGGGGCCGAAAAGGGGAAACATGCGTGCTCACGGATGCACAGGCTTTGTCGTCATAGCGGTGGTGACCGTGGCGGCGCTCGATCCTGGCGGACCAGCCGCGGCCGACCACCGGGTCACCTGCGCGAAATCGTCGGGCAACGGTACGATCGCGGTCTGTACCCGCCCCATTGCGTCCCTGAGGTTCAAGGGCCACGGCCTTGCCGTACTCCACCACGACCGCCGCATCGCGTTTGACGCCAGGCGCGGCGACGACCACGCCATCGCGGACAACACCGCGGCGATCAGGCTTGATCCGAAACATGCCGAATTCCTCAACAATCGCGGTCTCGGGTACCACCGCAGGGGCGATTACGACCGCGCCATCGCCGACTACGACCAGGCCATCCGGCTCGATCCGAAATATGCAAGAGCCTTCAATAATCGCGGCATCGCGTACAAGGCCAAGGGCGACGACCACCGCGCCATCGTCGACTACAGCGAGGCCATCAGGCTCGATCCGAGATATGCCCGCGCCTTCGACAATCGCGGCGATGCCTACCGCGCCAAGGGCGACTACGACCGCGCCATCGTCGACTACGGCGAGGCGATCAGGCTCGATGCCAGGAATGCCGTCTACTACAATGATCGCGGCAACGCGTACGCCGCCAAGGGCGACGACGACCACGCCATCGCCGATTACACCGAGGCCGTCCGGCTCGATCCGAAATATGCCAAAGCATTCGACAACCGTGGTCTCGCGGATGCCGCCAAGGGCGACGACGACCGCGCCATCGCCGACTACAACGAGGCGATCAGGCTCGATGCCAGGAATGCCGCCTACTACAATGATCGCGGCAACGCGTACGCCGCCAAGGGCGACCACGACCACGCCATTGCCGATTACATCGACGCCATCAAGATCAATCCGAAAGCTGACTACGCCTACTTCGGCCGCGGCATCGAGAATCTCCATGCTGGTTCGATTCCGAGGGCCCTGGCCGATCTCAACCGGGCGAGCGAGCTCGGCCCCGAAGATGCCTACAACGCGCTGTGGCTCGACATCGTCAACAAGCGGAGCAATCTCGCGAGCGGGCTGCCACAGGTCGTTTCCCGGCTGGACATGACCAAATGGCCGGCGCCGGTGATCCGTCTGTTTCTCGGCCAGTTGACGCCTGATGCCGTGCTGGCGGCCGCCGATGATCCGGACGCCCAGAAGAATAATGCCCGAGTGTGCGAGGCCAATTTCTACAGCGGAGAGCTCGCGCTGCAACAAGGTGCAAAAGATGAGGCCGTGCGTCTATTCCGGCTGGCGGCCCAGGATTGCCGCAAAGGCTCCATCGAATGGACCGGCGCCAACGCGGAGCTGAAAGCCCTCGACTGAATCGCATCGCCGTCGCTCCCAGGCCGGTCTACGCGGCGATGATAGGGCTGCGGCCCATCAAGATCACCATCTGACAGGCATTTGATCCGGAATTCTCCAGATGAATGGCGTACTCGTCTGTCAACAGCATCTGACGCAAACAAAGCGCCGGATCGGCGAGCCGCGCGCTCAGCGCCGGGTCGGCGAGCGCATCCAGCACTGCGGCATTGAGCTCGGCGCGAGCCCGCAATTCGATCCGATCGGATCGCGCGCTATCGCGGGCTGATGCCCTTGGTCAGGAATTTCTGCGGCCGGCGGCTCGATCGCGGTACCGGCATGGCGCGCCCGCCCGGGCCTGATGCGGACAGCCGGGCGGCGGGCACGAGGTGATGCTTTCCCGGGCCGATCAGGTCGGCGCGGCCCATGCGTCTTCAGCGCCTCGCGCAGCAGCGGCCAGTTGTCGGGATCGTGGTAGCGCAGGAACGCCTTGTGCAGGCGGCGCTGGCGCAGGCCCTTGACGCGTCTCCACCTTGTCCGAGCGCGCCGCGCCGCACCGCCGCGCAGCGGATTGACGCCCGGTGTGGTACATGGCGGTGGCGGTGCGCCATCGGCGAGGGCAGGAAGGTCTGCACCTGGTCGGCGCGGAAGCGGTTGCTTCTTGAGCCACAGCGGCGAGGTTCATCATGTCCTCGTCGGTCGTGCCCGGATGCGCGGCGATGAAATACGGAATGAGGAAATACTTCTTCCCGGCCTTCCGCGCCGCCGCATCGAACATCTGCTTGAAGCGGTCGTAGCTGCCGATGCCCGGCTTCATCATCTTGGCGAGCGGCCCGTCCTCGGTATGCTCGGGCGCGATCTTCAGATAGCCGCCGACATGATGGGTGACGAGCTCGCGGACGTATTCCGGGCTCTCCACCGCCAGGTCGTAGCGCACGCCCGAGGCGACCATCACCTTCTTGATCGCCCGGCACCGCGCGCGCCTTGCGATAGAGCTCGATCAGCGCGTCGTGGCTGGTGTTGAGGTTCGGGCAGATGCCGGGAAAGACGCAGGACGGCCGCCGGCACAGCGCCTCGATCGCGCGGATCCTTGCAGGCCATGCGATACATGTTGGCGGTCGGCCCGCCGATGTCGGAGATGACGCCGGTGAAGCCCGCGGTCTTGTCGCGGATGGTCTCGATCTCCTGCAGCACCGAGTCCTCCGAGCGGCTCTGGATGATGCGGCCTTCGTGCTCGGTGATCGAGCAGAAGGTGCAGCCGCCGAAGCAGCCGCGCATGATCGTGACGGAGAAGCGGATCATCTCCCAGGCCGGGATCTTGGCGTCGCCGTAGGCGGGATGCGGCGCGCGGGCGTAGGGCAGGTCGTAGACCGCGTCCATCTCCGGCGTGGTCAGCGGGATCGGCGGCGGGCTTCAGCCACAGCTCGCGGTCGCCGTGGCGCTGCACCAGCGGGCGGGCGTTGCCCGGATTGCTCTCGCGGTGCAGCACGCGCGAGGCGCGCGCATAGGCTTCGGCGTCCTGCTCCACCTGCTCGAAGGCCGGCAGGCGGACGACCGTGTCGGCGCCGCCGATGCGCGCGCCCTCGTCGGCGCTGTCGAGATCGTCGGCGTGCGATCTCGGTCAAAGCCGTCCGGCACCGCGGCGCTTGATCAGCGCGACGCCGCGGATGTCGTCGAGATCCGCCGGCGCCTCGCCCGGCGGCGAGGCGATGCGCGACCTCGACGACGGCGCGCTCGGCATTGCCGTAAGAGCAGGATGTCGGCCTTGGCGTCGACCAGGATCGAGCGGCGCACCTTGTCCGACCAGTAGTCGTAGTGGGCGATGCGGCGCAGCGAGCTCTCGATGCCGCCGAGCACGATCGGCACGTCGCGGAACGCCTCGCGGCAGCGCTGGGCATAGACGATGCACCGAGCGGTCCGGCCGCTTGCCGCCTTCGCCGTCCGGCGTATAGCTGTCGTTGTGGCGCAGCCGGCGGTCGGCGGTGTAGCGGTTGACCATCGAATCCATGTTGCCGCCGGTGACGCCGAAGAACAGCTCGGGCCGCCCGAGCGCGCTGAACGGCTCGGCGCTCTGCCAGTCCGGCTGCGCGATGATGCCGACGCGAAAGCCCTGCGCCTCCAGCAGCCGCCCGACGATCGCCATGCCGAAGCTCGGGTGATCGACATAGGCGTCGCCGGTGACCAGCACGACGTCGCAGGCGTCCCAGCCGAGCGCATCCATCTCGGCCCGCGACATCGGCAGGAACGGCGCCGCGCCGAAACGATGCGCCCAGTGCCGGCGATAGGAGAAGAGCGGCTTGGCCGTGTCCATGCCGCATCCTTGCGGCGGCAGGGTCGCAAGGTCAATGGGACGGGGATCAATTTGCTGGACCGCCGGCCGGCCGCCAAGCCGCAGGAGGGAACCGACATGGCTTGCGATGTCCGTTGGCTGGGCCCGGGGAATTGCCCGGCGGCGTCGACCGCGCGGATGCCCGGCGCCACCTCGTCGCCCGGCCGCAGCAAAGGAAGGTCGAGCGGTCGGCGAGCGGCAGCGCGATCCGCACGAAAAGTTCGCGATTGAATTTCCGCGCCTCGCGCACGTTCTCGCCGACGGCACGGCCCGTCCGCCCGGTGTCCGTGCCGCCACTTGACGGATTATGTGAAATATCACATAAAGCTATGACGGCAACGCCTACCGGGCGGTCTATACGGTGCGGTACGCCGATGCAGTCTACGTGCTTCACGCATTCCAGAAGAAATCGAAAAAGGGCATCGCGACGCCGAAAGCGGAAATCGCCTTGATCGGGAGGCGTCTGAAAAATCTGGTCAAGGAAAGGGCCGAACGACAATGAAAAAAACGTCTGCGGCCAAGGACCCGACGCGGAACGTGTGGCTGCAGCTCGGGTTTCCCGATGCCGAAGAGCATTATCTGAAGGCTGAGCTCGTCCTCCGGCTGGACAAAGCAATCACTTCTCTTGGCTTGACCCAGCGCGCCGCCGCGCGGCGGATCGGAACCACTCAGCCCGAATTGTCGAAAGTCCTGGGAGGAAAATTCACCGAGATTTCACTCGAGCGGCTGATGCGTTTCTTGACGGCGCTGGGCTGTCATATCGAGATCAAGATTGGCGCCGGGCGGCAGAACAAGGCCGGGGATGTCACAATCAAGGATGTGCGACGCACAGCCGCGTGAAGCGGAAACGCCTGCCGCGCGATGCGGTCACAAAGCGATCCCGCATGCTTGAGCAGCTGGCTCTTTGGCTGTTCAAGTGGCTGCGCTGCGGCGTCAGCTGCCTCCGAGCCGCAGGGCGGCGCCGCAATCGCTTGCCTCACAGATTCAGCTGATAGCTCACCGGCACCCAGCGATAGCCGGCTGCGGTCTTCTCGACGAAGCCGAGGCCGGGGAACGGCATGTGGAAGCCCGCCACGAACAGCCGATCGGTCGCCACCATGTCGAGGATGCGCTTGCGGGTGGCCACCGCCCGGTCCTTGTCGTCGTCGACGTCGATGTGCCACTCCGGCCGCTGCACCGCCATCACGTAGTGGATGCAGGTATCGGCCCAGACGAGCAGGCGCTTGCCTTCGCTCTCGATGTGATAGGCCATCAGGCCCGGGGAATGCCCGGCGGCATCGACCGCGCGGATGCCCGGCGCCACCTCGTCGCCCGGCTTCAGGAAGGTCGCGCGGTCGGCGAGCGGCAGCGCGATCCGCACAAAAAGCTCGCGATTGAATTTCCGCGCCTCGCGCACGTTCTCGCCGCGCTTCCAGAAATCGAACTCGGCGGCGCCAAAGACGTAGCGCGCCTTGGGAAACACCGGCTTGCCGCCCTCGGTCAGCCCGCCGATATGGTCGGGATGGCCGTGGGTGAGCACCACCACGTCGACGTCTTCGGGCCGGTAGCCGGCCAGGCCGAGCCTCTCGACCAGATGGCCGTCGGGCAGCCGGGCACGCAGCTGCTCGTGCTCGCGGCGCAGCGCCCCGTTGCCGGTGTCGAACAGTATGAGCTCGCTCCCGGTATTGACCACGGTCGGGATGAACGGGTGCTCGTAGCGATTCTCGTCGATGCGGTTGGCGCGGGCGAGCTCGCGGGCCGCATCGGCCGGCTGCCCGGCCCCGAAGCTCGGATGCAGCCCGTCGCGGACCGCCTTGCTGTCCATGATGGTGGCGACCTCGAAGCCGCCGAGCCTGAAGCGGTAGATGGTCGGCTGCATCTCGCCTTGCATTGAAGCGGGCACGCGAAAACTCCCCTGTTGCCTGTGAGGGCCATGACTACCAGCAATTTTTCGGGCTGTCCCGGGGACCTGGGCCCCCGCGGCCCTGCCCGCCGTCGATCGCGGCGCCCCGTGCTCCAGCTCGCGGCTTTCTTCGATCCGGCTCTCCCGCCGCCGGGCGGAAAAAAGCGGTCAAACCGGATGTGGTTCCTCGGTGTAGGCCGACAGGCAGGCACAGGAGCGAGCCATGATGTCCTTCTTCCGAGTCATCGTTGCGGAAATCCTCGCTTTCTGGGTCGGAGCCGCGTCGGGCGTCGCCTGCGTGCTGCTTCTCGGAGAGAATGACACGATCACCGGCGGGGCGCTGGCAGCTGCCGCATTCGGCGCGGTTCTCTCGCGCGAGCTTACCATTCGGCTCGCGCATTGCCTGACGGTCCGGGCGCTGACCCCCAGCGGGATCGGCCGGCAATGCCGGATCCTGCTCGCTGCCGTGCGCAGGCGGTCGGTTCCTTTCGCCGCGCTCGTCCCGAGCTTCCGGGAGATGAAGACCTGACCGGGCCGGAGAAACGGTGGAGGGAGGAGGAAATCCGATTTGCATCCGCCGAGCGGGCCCCGCGCCATATGGCGGCCACGATGCGGTTCTAGGCGACCGTTGTCCAACCACTTTCAGGGGGAAATGGTGGACTTCATGTGAGGCAGGTCGCTCCGGATATGTCAGCTTCACCTCGACCCGTCTGCAGACGAGCCACGGGGATTCTCTCACCGACCGAATCCGGCCTGATTTCCCCGTACCGACGGATGCGGGCGCTCGTCCGGGGCTTCTGCGTGGTCCTTGGCTGGTTGATCGCGGTCTCCCCCGGCTGGGCCGATCCGGCCGAGACCATCTCGGCCTTTCGTCGCGCTCATGGCTTGTCGGCGGTGAAGGCCGATCCGATACTGACGCGCCTCGCGAGCGAGCAGGCGCAGGCGATGGCCGCATCCCGCCACATGGATCACGACGTGAAGGGCTCCTTCAGCAGTCGCATATCCGGCTATCCCGCGAACCTCGCTGCCGAGAATATCGCAATGGGAAACGAGACGTTTCAGGACACGCTGGAGCAATGGAAGAATTCCAGCGGACACCGGGAAAATCTGCTGCGACCGGCCGTATCCCGGATCGGAATTGCATCGGCCGGCAGCGGCCACCAGACCTACTGGTCGCTGATCCTGGCGGCGCCGCGAACGACCGCCAAGAAGGATGTCCCGGCAACGAAAAAAGACAAGAAAGATATGTCCGAACCCAAGAAAGGAATATTCGAGAGCTTGATTTCGATCCTGCCCTTTCACTTCAGCGTCAAGTAAACCAGCTTAGCGTCAAGTGAACCCGCCCGCTCATGGTTGGCAGCGCGTCGTGCGATCCCGGGTGCCGCCGAATGGAGAACACCACCGCTTTTTTCCCCCCGAGCGTTACGAGGAGGCCAACCGGGTCTACGAGGAGGCCCGCAGGGCCGGTATTTTCGAGTAGCGGCGGGACGCGGTCGTCACTTCTTTGCGAAGACTTCTCTCGCGATCGCAACGGCCGTGACCGCGTTCGGCCATCCTGAATAGAATGCGAGATGCGTGATCGCTTCGACGAGTTCCTCTTCGGTGAGTCCGTTCTTGCGCGCCAGGGCGAGATGCGATCGAAGCTGGTCGGGGCGGTTCATCGCGACTAGCGCGCTGACGGTTACGAGGCTGCGGTCGCGCTTGGACAACTGCGGCCGCTCCCAGACATCGCCGAACAGCACCGTATCGGTGAGATCGGCCAGCTTCGGCGCGATGTCACCCATCAGTTGCTGCGCGCGCGTTGGCGCGGGTGCAGCGACGGCGGGGGCGTTTGGCGTCGTCCCTTGCGCGTAGGTCGGCGCGGTGCCGGCGGCGAGGATGGCGCTCGTTGCGAGGCACCCGGCGAGCAGCTTGTTCATGGGTTTCTCCTGCGATGTGTGTGGGAAAGCTGCGAGTTGCGAGCAGCTCTTGAAGCGTTCCCTCGACGCGGCTAGTCGAGTGCCTTCTTCTTCAGGAACTCCGACATCAGGTCGGCGATCTGCACATTGTTCAGGTCGGAGAACGGAAAGTGCGTATTGCCGCGAATGCCGATATCCGGAAGATGGACCAGCGTGACGTCGCCGCCGTGCCGGTTGACGGCATCGCGCCACAGCCGCGCCATCGCGAGCCGCACACGCCAGTTGTCTTCTGTCGGGCTCGAGGTCGGCTGTTCGGGAATGTTGTCGCCGTAGTAGATGACGATCGGAATCTTCGTCAGCTTCTGAAAGTCCGACATCGGTACGGCGACGCCTTCGAGCGTTCCGTTGGCGCTCGGCAGCGCAGGGGGCAGCTCGCTTTCGGGAAAGACGAAATTGCTGCCGGGTTCATATGCGACGACGGCCCGCACGTTGGGATTCTTCATTGCGGTGACCCAGCCGGGCCCGCCGCTCTGTGAATGCGTCACGAGGATCGCGGGACCGATCTTGTCGAACAGGGCCGAGACCGCGTCGGTGATGACATTGATGTCGAACGGACCGATGTTGGGCGTCATCGAACGGAAGTACTGGTTGAGTGCCTCTGGGTCCTTTGAAAACTGCACGTCGGGGAAATAATTCGGCCATAGGCCGATGCGGAACATGCCGAACCAGAACTGTTCGTCGGGCGTGGGAACGATCGTGCTCTCGACCATGCTGCGGCCGGCGTTGCCGCGCCGCGGTTGGTCGATTGTATAGATGGAGAAGCCGCGGCGCAGGAATAGTGTCTGATACCCTTCGCGTCCGTCCGGCGTGGTCTCCCATGTCTTCGAGAACTGTCCTGCGCCGTGCCACAGAACGAGCGGCAGCTTCCGCGCATTTGCCGGGATTTGGTAGAAGGCGTAAGCGTGATCGCCGCGGAACGTCTGGCCGACAGGCGGAGCGGGCTTGGAGGCATCGAATGTTCCCGGACTTTGGGTCATTGTACCGCCGACGGCAAAGCTGCCCTGATCCTGGATGACCAGAGGCGTCGGCTTCGTAGCCTCATTGGCCATGGTGCCTCCCGGCGCGAGCGTCGCGGTCGAAAGCAGGGCAGCGGTCAGCACCGCACGGCGTGTCGGACGCATGGATGTCTCCGTTATCAAGGCGGAATGAAGCAAGGCCGACCCCACCCGGTTGGCCCAGCACGGGTCCGGTCACTAGGGTACAGCGGCCGCGCGAGAGACAGACCATCGACCTCGCCAGCGCTCCCGCTTGTGACCCGAAGCCATCATCCAGGATGGTCGCCGTAGGGACGAACCTGCAGGCCAGGTTCGACGATGACACCGTTGTCGGGATAACAGCAGGTGTCCTGTCCGGGGCGTCTCGAACCGATCTCAAGTAACACCGCCTCTCGATCCGAGCGGTTCTGAATATGATGGCCCTCGGCCGCCCCAGCCACAAAGCCAGCGCAGTCTCCGGCACACAACACCTCTTCGCCTCGGCTGGTGACCAACACGACCTCACCCTCGATCACCCAAACAAACTCATCCTCGGCGGTGTGCCAGTGGCGCTGGCTCGTCCATTGTCCGGGCGGAACGCGCGTCAGGTTGACGTCGAACTGCGTCAAACCAGCGGCGGCACCCAGCTTCCAGCGCCGGATGCCCCTGCAAGGCTCGTCCAGCGGAGGCGGATAGGTGCTTCCGAACCGCGTTGGTGCTGCTTCAATGTCGATCTTTGGCATATGGCCGACCTCACCAACGCATTGGGAGAGCATCCACTCCCCTGACCCGTGCCGCAGCCTCGCCGTCCTCACGCCCGGAAGGCAGCCAAAGCCTTCTCGTCGAACTTCAGGCCGAGGCCCGGCCGGTCGGGCAGGACCAGCGCACCGTTCTCCAGGCGCGCGGTCTCCTCGTAGAGGCACAGCATCCACGGCATGTATTCCACGGTGAGCCCGTTCGGGCAGGCGGCGACGAGATGCGCCAAAATTTCCGGCATCACGTGGCTGACCACCGGCAGGTTGAACGCCTCCGCCATGGCGGCGACCTTCATCCACGCCGTGACGCCGCCGACGCGAGCGAGGTCGACCATCACGATGTCGACCGAGCGCGCCTCCAGCATGTGGCGGAACGGGACGATGCCCCAGACGTATTCGCCGCCGGCGATCGGGGTTCTGAGTGCCGCGGTGACGCGGGCGAGGCCCGGATAGTCGTCGGCGGTCGTGACGTCCTCGAGCCAGAACAGGCCGACGTCCTCGACGCGGCTGCCGATGTCGATCGCCTGCTCGGGCCGCCAGCGCTGATTGATGTCGCACATCAGCTTGATATCCGCACCGATCGCGTCGCGCACCAGGCGGACCCGGCGGATCTCCTCCGCCGGCGGCGGATCGCCCGGCAGCGCCATCTGCGTCTTCATCTCGACGAAGCCCTTCTCCACCAGGATGCGTGCGGCGCGCTGCGCCTGGTCGTGGGTGAGGCCGCGGCGCAGCGAGCCCGACGCATAGGTGGCAACGCGGTCGCGATGGCCGCCCAGAAGCTTCCAGAGCGGCTGCTGCAAGGCGCGGCCCTTGATGTCCCACAAGGCGGTATCGATCGCCGCCAGCGCCAGCGTGAAGATGCCGCCCGGCCCGCCGGACGATGCGGCGGCGCCGCACAGCCGGGCGATGATGGCCTCGACGCGCTGCGGATCCGCGCCGATCGTCATCGCGGCGAGTTCGTCGACGGCGGCGCGCAGGCTGCCGGTCAGGCGGCCGCCCCACAGCGTCACGCCGATGCCCTCGATGCCGGCGTCGGTGCGCAACCGCAGGATCACCACGGGACGGGTGCGGCCGGCTTCCTCCGGCATGTTGGCGAGCGGGTCAGCCTCCGGGACGTTGAGGATGGCGGACTCGTAGCTGGTGATCTTCATGTCGATTCCTTCCCGGGTAACCGATTTGGGGCGATGTCAGGTTGCCGATCTGCCCTCCTTGATCGCGGCATTGCTCATGGCGACCGAAAGGAAGGCAGCGTGGATGCGCAAGCCCGGCATCGAGCGTCAGCGATCGGACTTCCCGCTCCATCGCCCGGGTCGCTCAATCCTTCTTCTGGACCTGAATGATCGCCCGGCGATGGGTGCCCTCTCCGACCTTCTTGTCCTCGTCGTGCGCCTCGACCTTGAAGCGAAGCTTGCGGCCGTCGACCTCCAGGAGCTCGGCCTTGACCGTGACCTTCCGGCCCTTGGGCGTGGCGCCGAAGTGCTTGACGTTGACCTCGAAACCGACCGTCGTATGACCCTCGGGGAGATGCGCCTGCACGGCCTGGATACCCGCGCGTTCCATCAGGCCGATCATCGATGGGGTCGACAGCACGCCTTCGCCGCCCATGTGGGTGACCACGAGCTTGTCGTCGACCACCGTCTCGATTTCCGCCGTCAGGCCAGGAATCAACCGCTCGCTCGCCATGTCGAATTCTCCTCTCTTTCTTTCATGTCGACTTAAGCAGAGTTTCACCACCCCGCCAACGCTCAGCCGTAAAAGGGCCGTAAGATCGCCGGGGCGGCAGCTTCGCTTTCGTGGATGGCCCAGAGCAGATTGCGCGGCGCAACTGACGATAAAGCATGAGCCGCCCGGTCGTGCTCGTCGGCGCGCAGCGGCCCGCCCACGCTGACGGGCCTCTCCAGAACGGACTCACCCGACGCGCGGCCGCACCATTGAGATTGGCATGTACTGGCTTACAATCTCACGCGCGTGATGAACATCATCGGTGTCCAACCGCTCATGGCGGCCATGAGGGCATTTTGGCGGAGCCATTGCCTACGTCTGTCCCGCCGCGTCAAGGATCACTTTCGTAATCATGTCGGGCTGAGATATCAGCGAAAGATGGCTCGCTTTTACCTCGATCGTCTTTGCGCTCATGCGCTTAGCCATGAACCGCTCGATATCCGGATTGATGGTGCGGTCTTCTGCCGACACGGCATACCAGGTCGGCTTCGATCGCCAGGCGGCGTGGGTTGTCTTGTCGGCGAGCAACGCTCGTTTGAAGGGCGCCTGGACCGCGTAGAGGACACGGGCCTTGTCTGCGGGTAAGTCGCCGGCGAAGTCGCGCAGGAAGGCTTCCTCGCCCAGCCGCCCTTCATCGCCGGACCAGACGATTCCGGCAGCGGCGGGCGGTGTCGGAAACTGCTTGGCCAGCGCTGTGTAATCCTCGCCGGCATCGGGCGCACGCGCTGCGATGTAGACGAGGGCCGAAACCTTCGGGTCCACGCCGGCTTCGGTGACGATCATGCCGCCGAAGGAGTGCGCGACGAGCACGGTCGGACCGGCCTGCAGGGCAAGGACGCGTTGCGTCGCCTCGACGGCGTCTTTTAGCGAAGCCAGCGGGTTCTGCACGGCGGTGACGTTGATCCCCTTTGGCTGGAGCCGCGCGATGACCTCGGACCAGCACGACCCGTCGGCAAACAGCCCATGTACGAGCACGACATTTCGGGCCTTTGGTGCGGGCTGCGCAGCGGCGGCGCGCGCGAGAAGCGGACTTGCCGCACCGGCAGCCGCCATGGCCACGAACGCGCGGCGATCTATCAGATAGCGGTCCCGAAATTCATCCTGGTTGTTCATCGGGGTTCTCCCTTGCATAAAGCATGGTTTGGTCGTTTGGCGCGTCCATTGCCGGTACGCGCGCTGCGGCTATTTTATTTGGGTGTTTGCGATCGGTAGTATGGAAGCGACATGCCAGCCAGTTGCATCGCGGACGAACGTTTGGCTGATCAGAAATGTGTTGTCCCGTGGCGGGTTGCCTGGAAGGGCTCGCGTGAAAACGATGGGGACAAGAATCTGCATTACGTCGCTTGAGATCGCAGCTACGCGAAATTGCGACATGTCGGGTTCGAGATGCCATGTGCCTTCGTAGTATTCCTTGAAACGAGCGGCGACCGCCTCGGGTCCTCTCGTTTCCACGCCTCGCGCAAACAGAAGCATGCTGGGCGAATTCCAGAGCATGGCTTTCACGTCGTCCGCGTTATGCGCATTCTGCGCGGCTACGAATTTCGTAAAGAGGGCTCGCGCCTCGGTTTCGTTTGCGGCAGCGGATGCATGTCCGCCTGATGCGACTGTGACTACGAGAAAGAGGAACGCCGCTGCTACCGAAAGATAGCGACCATAGGGAGCCGACAGCGGCAGCATCGTGGAGATCATCGAATTCGGGGAATGGATCACACTAACCTCTCCTGGTTTCAGGGCCGGCCTCGGCCGGCGCACTTGCCTGCCAAAAGTGACGATGGCACTTTCGTCGGCGCCGTGGGGCCCGGCGGCGATCCGTCTTTCGGGTCAGGCGGCGTATCGCCTTGCCAGCGCGCCGTTCATCAGGCCGCCGACGAGCGCTTGGCGCGTCTTCTGATGGTCCTCCCAGACGGCCTGCTCGGACAGCGACGGGAACACCCAAGACTCTCCCCGATCCAGGCCCTTCAGCGCCGCTTCCACCAGGTGCTGCGGCTTCATCACTGCGCCGGCCGGGAGATTGCTGACTGGTAGTCCGGCCTTGTTCCAGAAGTCGGTGTCGACCGCCGGCGGGGTGACCACCTGGACAAGTACGCCGCTGCCGGCGACCTCGCCCTGCAAAGCTTGCGAAAAGCTCACGACGAAGGCTTTGGAAGCATTGTAGACGCTGAACTCCGGCCATGGATGGAAGGCCAGCACGGACGCTATATTGACAATGGAGCCGGCGCCCCGCGCCAGGAAGCCGGGAAGCACGGCGTGGGTCAGCCGGGTCAAGGCGGTGATGTTGACCGCGGTCGTCTCATCCACCGCTTCGGAACTCTGCTTGGCGAATGGGCCGAAGCTTGCAGCGCCAGCGTTGTTGATCAATGCGGTGATCGCAGGATCGCTTGATATCCGTGCCTCGACGCGCGCCAGGTCTTTCGACTCTGCGAGGTTGGCGACGATTGTGTCCACCTTGACATCTGCTTTTTTCCTCACCGCTTTGACGACGGCATCGAGCGTCTTCTGTCGACGGCCAACAAGGACGAGGTCGTATCCCCGCTCGGCCAAGCCAGCCGCGTAAAGGGCCCCGATCCCGCCCGTAGCTCCGGTAACCACTGCCGTTCCCTTTAGACCTGACATTTGAAGTTTCCTTTTGTGGGCAGAATTATTGAAGACGATCGTAATCATTGACTTTACATGACGATCGCCACTATTGTTGTCAAGCGTCAAACACCGTGGCGGTTGATCACAAGGACGAGAGCGATGCGAGTCACGAAGGAAAAGGCTGCAGAGAATCGCGAGCGGATCCTGACCGGGGCAGCGCGCCTGTTTCGGGAGCGTGGCGTATCTGCCGTGGGCATGGATGCCCTGGCTGAGGCCGCTGGGATGACTCATGGTAGCCTCTACAGCCATTTCGACTCAAAAGAACATCTGGCAGCAGAGGCGCTGGGTCGTGCGTTCGATGCCAGTGCTGCCAAATATGCTGAGGTTGAAACTCTTTCAGCGTATGTCGAACGCTATCTGTCACCGCGCCATCGGGATACCCCCGGAAGCGGTTGTGCCATCGCGACACTTGGCTGCGAGGTCCCTCGCCAGGGCAATGCGATGCGGCAGACCTTTACGGAGGGACTTCGACGTTTGATGGAGAGATTGATGCGCCTGTTGGGTCCCAAGGCTCGCCGAAAATGCGAGAACGAGGCTTTGGCCATCGCTGCAACACTGGTCGGCGGCATGATTTTAGCCCGTGCCGTCGACGATCGGGAGCTGTCAGATCGGATACTGGCAGCGTGCCGCGCGCGATTGATCCGGACCTAAGGCTCGATTCCCGCCGCTTGAAGGATCGCCCAGGCGGGGTGGACATCGAGACCGCATCGCCCGCACGGGATGGCGGTTCGCCGCCCGGCCGATCATCGATGGGGTCGACAGCACGCCTTCGCCGCCCATGTGCGTGACCACGAGCTTGTCGTCGACCACCGTCTCGATCTCCGCCGTCAGGCCGGGAACCAACCGCTCGCCCGCCATGTTGAATTCTCCTCTCCTTCTCGCATGTCGACTTAAGCAAAGTTTCACCACCCCGCCAACGCTCAGCCGCAAAAGGCGCGCCAGATCGCTGTGGCGGCAGCCTCGCTTTCGCGGATAGCGCAGAGCAGATTGCGCCGGCTGTGGCAAAAAACCCTTCAGCCTGGCAGCGGCCACGTGATTTCCTTGCCCTTAAGCTCCCGATACCGGCGCGCATTGGCGCGAAGGCTTGCCGGGTCGGACATGCCGCGCGACAGCAGATCCCGATCCAGGCGCGCAGCCGTATCGATGGCCGCGATGGTGGTGGCCTGCAGCGCACGCTTCGAGAACGCGTAAGCCATATGGCAGTCCGGTGCCACGAGCGCGGCCCAGGCAATGGCTGCATCGAGCATCTTGTCGGGCGTGACCGTCTGTTGGACGATTCCGAGCCGGGCTGCCGCCGCCAGATCGTAGACCTGCCCGAATAGTGTCAGCTCGCATGCCGCGCGCGACCCGACAGCATGCTTGATGATCTCGCAGTATGCCGCCGGCATGGGAATGCCGATCGGCACCTCGTTCAATGAAAACTGGAGAGCCCCCTCCGCTGCAATGCGATGGTCGCAGTCGAGAGCGGTGATCAACCCTCCGGCGTAGGCATGACCGTTGATGGCCGCCACGGTCGGTCGCGGATAGGTAAACAGGCGCAGGTTCGTGGCGCGGTAGGCCTCGAACCACGCGTCGATCTCCCTCAACGAGCGGCGCGCGAACATCGCAAAATGATGATCGAGGTCAAGGCCAGCGGTGAATACGGCGCCCGTGCCGGTCAGAACGACAGCGCAATCACTGAACTCCGCTTCGAGGCGATCAAATGCGGCGTGAAGATCAGCAAAGAACGCCGGGTTCTGCGCATTGACCTTGTTGGCGTTCATCGTCACCACGGCAACGTGATCATGTCGGCGCTGGATCGTCCATGGCATGAGGGGAAACTCCTTTGAGCTCAGGCGGCCGTGCAGGGGGACAGGCCAATATCACGAGAGCTTGAACATGCTCTGCGCATTGCCAGCCAGGAAAGCCGACAGGGCTGGCTGACCAAGATCGAGACGATCCAGTCCGGCGATACACTCGCCCGCAGGCCAGAACGGGTGGTTCGATCCGAAGAGAACGCGGTGCTTGGGATTGCCACGCATGTACTCGACGAGATCATGCGGATAGCGGCTGCACTTATAGGCGGACGTGTCGATGAAGACGTTCGGGTATTTCATGACGAGGGACAGCATTTCGCCGAGCCACGGCACGCCGATGTGTCCGCCGAGAATGCGTAGCTCGGGAAACTCCAGCGCTACGCGATCAAGATAGGGGATGGGGCGGCCAGGCTCCGATTCGCGTAGTGGCCCGGCATGTCCGACCTGCGTGCAGAATGGTATGTCAAGCTCGCAGCACTCGGCGAACAATGGATAGTAACGCCGGTCGTCCGGGGGCAATCCCCAAACCCAGGGCAGGACGCGCAGCCCCTTGAAACCCTCCTGCTTCACACGGCGGCGCAATTCACGCACGGCTTCCATGGGGCGGTAGAGATCGACAGAAGCGATACCGACAAAGCGACCGGGATGCGCGCGACAATACTGTGCAACCTCGTCGTTGCTGATCATGGGGCCGTTTGGCCCGTGCCATGCACAGAGCATTCCGACAGCGACGCCGGCCTGGTCCATCTCCGCAAGCGTGGCCTCGATGGGGTGGCTCCTCTCGGACCACTGGCCCGGCCTCCATCGACGCAGCGAGTCGAACATCGGATTGGCGATCCATTCGGCATTGGGATGCTGCATCCAGGCATCGACGATCATTGCTGAATTCCGGTGGCTGTAGGTGGCCGGGTCATGATGCCCGGTCCGAGGCCATGACCGCAAAATGGCACAGGGCGTCCCTGCCGGCGACCAGTCCCTTTCCGACGGGTCTCGAATGGACTGGGGACCTGGATCGTCTGCCGCAGAGCGTCGCTGAGGGCCGCGACTTGACGTTCGGGATGGGTGGAGTCCGGCCGTCTGGCGCGAGGTCTCTGCGATCGTCGCAGGGGTGTGGTGGGACCAGAGGATCGTCGGATGCAGGCACTGTTCGTGGAGGGCGCCGAGTTTCTTCCGAAGCCCTGCGACCTCGATCAGTTGGCAACGAAGGTCAACGAGCTGACTGCGAAACGAAGTCAGGGCCAGGATCATCAGGTGCCTCGGGGCGATGGCAGCGATGGCCCTACCCGACGCGGCCTCACCTGAGAAAGGTTGTGTCCTTTTTACGCAACGGTTTCGCCTTCAAAGCGTTTGGGTACCGTCCGACAGTTGGAGGGTCCCATGGGAGCGAAATCCACTGCTCCCTCGCAGCTTCACCCTTGCCCAAAATGCGGAGGCCCCATGAGGGTCAAGGGCGTGGTGCCGCTACTGATCCCGCCGGAGATCGACGAGGTCACGTACGTCTGCGACGCCTGCTGGACGCAAACCAGGGTCCAGGTGAAGGCGAGGCCGTCGCTCTGGGAGCACCGAAAATCAAAGTCGGGGGAAGCCTAATCTTCGACCGCGCTGGGTGGCGGATCGTGGGCACAGCCCTTTCCCCGAGAATTCGCGGAACAGGAGGGCCCATGTTGCGGTTGACATACGAAGGGCAGAGGCAATCTGAGGAGCACCCGCGAAACAGGTGGTCCCTACGAGCCATCTATGGATGGTCTTGGTCACACTGGTTGCGCTGCACAAACCGGCTTGATGGAATCGGATGGAAACGGTCGGCACCAATTCAGGCAGGACTTTAGGCTCCGCAATGGGGCGCCCTGGCCTACGCATCTTCGTCGTTCTCCTCGCAGCCGCGGTGACCGTGCTGACCTCCTGGGATGCCGAGGCTCGGCACCGACACCGGCATTCCCGCGGGTTCGCCATGGTCCTGCCTGACGAAACCGGGCCCGATCGCGAGCCTTCTCCTCGGTTCTCGATCGTATGCGGCCGCAGGCACTGTCGGATCGGTCGCGTGCGCGGCGCGGATCCACCTTCCGGGTTCATATCCGACTTGGTCAATCTCGTTGGTGCCTGCGCCCAAGAGAAGGCGAAGTTCGCTCCCGCGGTCGCCCAGGAGGTGGAACGCCGGGTCAAGCCCGTGGACGGGCAACGCCAGGCGTTTTCCGATTTCCGCGAGGCCTCCGCCGCAGCCACGGAGACGATGGCTGCCGGCTGTCCCGCCACCATGTCGCGGGACCCCACGGCGCGATTGGATGAGGCCGCAAGGGGTTTCGCGACGATCATGCGGGCCGCCGACATTGCGGCGCCCGCGGTCAGGACGTTCTATGCCCAGCTCGACGATGAGCAGAAGGCGCGAATAAGCGGCTCCTCACCCCACGATACCGCGGACGACGCCGACATGCTGGTTCGGATTTGCACCACGCCGCCGTCGATCGAAACGTTGCGAAAGCTCAGCCTGACGGACACGCAAAGGAAGGCCTTCGAGCAGGCGCGGGAGTCGGTCGAGGCTGCCGCTGGCCGGCTGAAGACAGCATGCCCGCCGAATGACCTGCTGACACCGCCTCGCCGGCTCGAGGCGATGCGGCAGCGGGCGGAAGCCTTGCTGCGGTTTGTCCAGTCAATCCGCTCCGATCTCGACCGCTTCTATGTGACGCTTGATGACCGCCAGCGGGTCATGACCGGGGACTGAACACGTATTCGGGTGCCTTGCGAGGGAACCTGCGCGCCGTATCGCCGTTCACCAATTTGACAGTTGTTCTTTAGCGAGGGCAGCGTGACAACGGGGTCAGCGTTCTCTTCTGCCTGTGCCGCGGCCCTGGCAGTCGCGGTGCTGTGCGGCAATCCGGTCGAGGCGCGTCGCGCGGCACCGACCCTGTCGGCCGCGGACATCAATGAAGCGCAGTTCGCTGAGGCAAACCCCCGCAAACAGACGAGCGCCATCCTGCTCAGGGCCGAGGTGCTGCTCGACCGGCTCGCCATCTCGCCTGGGCTCATCGACGGGCGACCCGGCGAGAATGTCAGGAAGGCGATCGCAGAGTTCCAGCGCAGGCACGATCTCGAGGCCACGGGCGAGCTCGACCAAAAGACCTTCCAACTGCTGACCGAGACCTCGGGCGAGCCCGTCATCGTGAACTACACGATCGCAGACGATGATGTGCGCGGCCCGTTTCTCCATAAGCTGCCCCGCAAGCTCGAGGAGATGGCACGCCTGCCGCATCTCGGGTATCGCAGCGCGGCCGAACTCCTGGCGGAGAAATTCCATGCGAGCGAGGAGGTGCTGAAGCTCCTCAACCCCGGCAAGGCTCTGGACCGCGCCGGTACCGTGATTTCGGTGCCCAACGTGGCGGGCGGACGGCCCGCCGCCGCGGTGGCACGCATCGAGGTGGATAAAGCCGCAAAAGCCGTGCGCGCGCTCGGCCGCGACAATGAGGTCGTCGCCTTCTACCCGGCCTCGATCGGCAGCACCGAGAAGCCGGCGCCGAGCGGCGAGTACCGGGTGCGCCGGGTCACCGGGAATCCAGACTATCACTATGATCCGAAGTTCAATTTCAAGGGCGTCCGGGCGAAGAAACCTCTGACCATCGCAGCCGGTCCCAACAACCCGGTGGGCGCGGTATGGATCGACCTGTCGAAGCCGAGCTACGGCATCCACGGCACGCCGGATCCGGAAAAGATCGGCAAGACGCAGTCGCACGGTTGCATCCGCCTGACCAACTGGGATGCCCTGGACCTTGCCCGGCGCGTGCGCAAAGGCGCCACCGTGGCCTTCCGGGACGCGCCCGAGCGCATCGGCGGGATCAAAGAGAAGCAGAGGCCGTGACCGGTCGAGAGCGCGGCGGGCCATCCGCACTCGAGGTGAAAAAAGCGCGGACGGAATAGACCGCGCCGGAGCCGGAACCCGGACGCGGCAATTGCTTCAGTGAGTGACCGCCGTCCGTGGTGTCACCGGCGTGTGCAGCTGAGAAATTATTTCGCAGCCTGGCCTGGACGGAACACCGCGCGGCATGCGGGACTAAGCCGCGTCTTCTCCCGCTTCATGCAGGCGACGATGCGATCGACGTTCGGAATTTCCGAACTGCACAGCCGGAACACGTCGGGCGTGCAGGCCGCTCGCTCCTCAGCCGACCCCACGGCAAGGCTCTGGCTGGCGAACGAAGTAGTCGCTGCCAGGAGAACCACCGCGAACGCCGATTTCAACCCGGAGGTCTTTCCAACGATTTGCATGTTCAGCCCCTTTGTCTGCGACGATCATGTCGCCAGTTGACTTATTGGAGACGTTACCGGGCGGGAGTATTGGGTTCTGTGACGGCGGTCACGCTGGGCGACACCGCGAGTATGGGTGGTTTGCGATGCGCACGGCATCTCGGAGTTCGGGCTGCGCTGGCCCGCAATGCGGCCGCACCATGACCTGCGCCGCGGCATCCTGGCCAGTTTCACTCCTCCACAAACGACTTCAGCCGCGCCAATGCGTCGTCCCACTGGGCGGAGACGTCCTCGAGATATTTTCGCGCCTCCTCGATCGGTTTTGGCTCCAGCGCGAACAGGTTTTCGCGGCCGACGCGGGCGCTGCGCACCACGCCGGCGCCCTCCAGCACGCGGAGGTGTTTGGTCACCGCCTGCCGCGTGAGCTCGGTGCCGGCGGTCAGGCGGGAGATCGACAGCGGCTCGCCGTGGGTCAACCGGGCGAGCACGGCAAGCCGCGTCTCGTCGCCGAGCGCGGCAAAAACCGTCGCCCGCGCCTTGAGCGGGGCAGGGGTCCTAAGAGTTCTGGCCGACATGCTGCTCGATGTTCTTCAGTTGCGTGCTCCAGCCGCCGTCGTTCATGCGGAACGCCTCGACGCGCCGTCCGGCGGGTATCTTGTCGAACCCGGACTCGACGATGCGGAGCAGGGTGCCGGTCGCGGTCTTCTCCAGGGTGAACTCGACCAGGGTCGGCGGCTCGGCCGAATAGTCTTTTTCGGGATCGACCGCATAGGGGTGCCAGGTGAACGAGAACAGGCGCTCGGGCTCCATTCGCTGCACGACCGCCTCCCAGTTGAGATGCTCGTAGCCCGGATAGGTGATGTGCCCGCGCGACACCTGTCCGGGGACGAACGGCCCGTCGAGGCGCACCCGGAACCATGTCCCGAACTCGCGGTGATCGGTGAGCGCCCGCCAGACGCGGGATACCGGGGCCTTGAGCTCGATGGTCTTCTCGATGCGATCGTTCATACGCAACCTCCTGGTTGCTCATTGACATAGCCGGGCTTGCGGAGAAGCGCAACCATTTTGTTGCGCGTTGGACGCGAGGGTGGGCTTGACAATGAACGCATAATAGTGTACCCATTAACGGGTTTAACCATCAGGGAGGCAGGCTGATGCCGGACCGACGCAGGAATCCCCCGGAACGACCGATCGGGTCGCGCAACTAGGCGACGCTGCTGGCGGAGGCCGTGCTCGAGGCACACGCAGAGGAACTCATGCAAGAGCTGATCGAGCAGGCGATGAACGGGGACGCCGCGGCGCTGAGACTGTGCGTCGAGCGGCTGCCGGCGCGCCGGCGCCGGCCCATGCCGGGCTTCGCAACCGCGCGGCGCCAGGTGGCCGATCCCGGCAATCCGAGCCACGACGAAACAACAATACAATGGAAGCAGTAAAATACAGTCCGGCCACCGGACGGGACGGCAGGCCTTGTAAAATGCCGATAACAACAAAAGAACAAGGGATCAACCGCCGCGGACCGCACCCCTCAGGTGAGGCACGACACGAGGGACGGATTGCGGTCGCCACTGCGAGAGGCTGTGGTGCCGCTGTCCCTCCCGCCCGGCAACCTGATAAAACAGGATATTTACAGGTGAAGCCGCCTGGACTGTGCGGCCGCTGCGCCGCTGTCCCTCCCGCCCGCCAGCCTGATAAAACAGGATATTTGCAGGTGACGCCGTCTGGACTGCACCCCTGTGGCGAGACACGGCAGCCTGAAAAAACAGGTTATTTACAGGTGAGACCCGGATGCTGAGAGCCGCCGCAAAGATTCTTGCCGGGCTCGTCCTCGTGCTGGTGCTGGCCGCCGGCGGCTTCGTCTGGGCGAACTGGGCGCCGGACAAGCCGGTGGCAGAGCTTGCAGCGCGCTGGGCGCCGCCGCCCTCGGTTTTTGTGGAGATCGCCGGCATGCAGGTGCATCTGCGCGACCAGGGCCCGCGCGACGACAAGAGCCCGATCGTGCTGATCCACGGCACCTCGTCGTCGCTCCATGCCTTCGAGGGCTGGGCCGCGGTGCTGGCGCAGAAGCGTCGCGTCGTCACCTTCGACCTGCCGGGTTTTGGGCTCACCGGACCGTCGCCGGACGGCGACTACTCGCTTGCCGCCACCGTGCGCTTCGTGGTGGCGGTGCTCGACCGGCTCGGGATCGCCCGCTGCGTGCTCGGCGGCAACTCGCTGGGCGGCGCGGTCGCCTGGTCGGCCGCGCTGATCGCGCCGGAGCGGGTGGAGAAACTGATCCTGGTCGATGCCGGCGGCTACCCGGCGCACTCGATCTCGGTGCCGATCGGGTTCCGCCTCGCCCGCATCCCGGCGCTCAGCCGGCTGCTCACAAACATCCTGCCGCGCAGCCTCATCGTCCAGGGGCTGCGCGACGTCTATGGCGATCCGGCGCGGGTCACCCCAGAGCTCGTCGAGCGCTACTATGAGCTGACGCTGCGCGAGGGCAACCGCCGCGCCCTGGTCGAGCGCTTCAGCCAGTCGCGCCCGGCCGGGCTCGGCCGCCGCATCCCGGAGATCAAGATCCCGACCCTGGTGATGTGGGGCGGGCGCGACCGCCTGATCCCGCCCGACGATGCCGAGCGTTTCCACCGCGACATCGCCGGCAGCACCCTGGTGATTTTTGACGACCTCGGCCACGCGCCCGAGGAGGAGGACCCGGCCCGCACCGTCGCGGCGGTGGAGCGCTTCCTCGATCAGTAGTCAGTAATCAGTGATCAGTAATCAGAAAAACGTGCTGATTTTCTGATCACTGATTACTGACCACTGACCACTGACCACTGCTACGGGCAGAGCTCCACCGCGAGGCGGATCAGCTCGGGGAGCGTCCTGACCTCGAGCTTCTGGCGCAGCTGGTAGCAGATGTTGACCACGGTCTTGTAGCTGATGGCGAGCTCGGCGGCGATCAGGCTGTAGGACTTGCCCTGCGCCAGCAGCGCCAGGGTCTCCTGCTCGCGCGGAGTGAGCGCAGCGAGCGGATCCTTCTCGCGGGCGGAGCCGGCGAGCGCCACCTGCATGGCGAGATCCCGGCTCAGATAGGGCCGGCCGGCCTGCACGCTCGCCAGCGCCCTGACCAGTTCCTCGGATGAGGTGTCCTTGAGCAGATAGCCGGTGGCGCCCGCCTTGAGCGCGCGGCCGACGATCGCCGGGTCGGTGTGCATGCTGAACACCAGGATGCGCGCCTGCGGGTGGTCCGCCCGGATTTTTCCGATCAGGCTCAGGCCGGCAAGCCCGTCGCCCTCCATGCCGAGGTCGACGATGGTGACGTCCGGCCGCTCGCGCCGGTAGGCCGCAAAGGCCTCCTCGGCATCGCGCGCCTCGAGCACCGTGCCGATGCCGGCATCGTGGAGGACGCGGCGGCAGCCCTGCAGCACGATCGGATGGTCGTCGACGATGAGGACGCTGGTCATGCGGGTTTCCGCCCGGCCGCCGGCGACGCCGGCATGACGATGGCCACACGCGTGCCGCCCTCGGCCCTGCCGTCGATGGAAAACGATCCGCCGAGCGCCTGCACCCGCTCCTCCATGCCGAGGAGGCCGAAGCCTTTTCCCCGGCCCGCCGCGATGCCGCTGCCATCGTCGCTCACGGTCAGCCGCAGCGCTCCGGCCGCAACCCCGGGGTCCTCGTCGAGCGCGATGGCGACATGGGCCGGCCCGGCGTGGCGGATCGCGTTGGTGAGGCTCTCCTGGACGCAGCGATAGACCGTGAGGTCGATGGCGTCGCCGTAGCTGTCGGCGAGCGCGCCCGCGGTGAACGCAAACGCAATCGCCGGGTGGCGGCGGGCGCGATCCTCCACCAGGTCGGCGATGAGGTCTTTGAGCGGCACGTGGCCGAGCGCCATCGGGCGCAGCCGGTTGAGCAGGCTGCGGTTGATCGCCTGCAGGTGCTCGACGATGCCGACGATGTCGCGCGCCCGCTCGCCCACCGTGTCCGCCGCGGCGCCGGTCATCTGCCCGGCCGCCTGGCCGATCGAGGCGGCGTTGGCCTTGAGCCCGAACAGGCAGGGCCCGACCTCGTCGTGCAACTCGCGTGCGGTGCGCCGGCGCTCGTCGTCCTGGGCGGTGATGAGCCGGTGATTGAGCTCGACGTTCTCCGCCCGCGCCGCCTCGAGCGCGGCGGCGAGCGCGTTGAACCGCCCGGTGATCGCCGCGAGCTCGCGCTGCCGCGGCTTTTCCAGCCGCACCTCATAGGTCCGCCGCTCGAGGTCGCGCAGGCCTGACGCGAGCCCGGTCAGCGGGTCGAGCAGGCGGCCGAAGATCACCCAGAGGAGGCCGATCGCCGCCAGGCCGAGCCCGCCCGCCACCGCGCCCAGCGCCACCGTGTTGTCCCACACCTCGGCGATCTCGTCGCCCGGCGCCCCCATCACCACCACCGAGCCCATCCGCTGGCCCTTGATGATGACCGGCACGTCGATGCGCTCGATCGGCGGCTCGATCAGCGCTGCGAACCAGGCCGGGGTGCCGGGGCGTTCGTCCGCCTTGGCGGCGGCCTGGCTGCCGTCCGCGATCGGGGCGCCGGCCGCGTCATGGACGAGGATGCGGACATGGCGGAGGAATCTGAGCTGCAGCGGCAGTTTCGCCAGCGCCTGGTCGGGCGCCACATCCTGCGGCACCAGGCTGACGGCTTCCTGGACCAGGAGCCCGGCGAGCGTCATCGAGGCGGCGACCTCGATCCGCGTCGCCGTCCGCGCCCTGAGGATGGTGACGGTGCCGGCGACCACGACCGCGATGATGCCGATCAGGCTCAGCGCGATGAGGAGCTGGGCGCGGACCGAGCGGGAATACCACAGCGCCTCGACCGGCCTGCGTCGGTCGGCAAGCCGCGACGGACCCGGGCGCGGCCGGGCCTCGGCCCTTCCCGGCGCAATCGTCTCGGTTGCCATCGTCCTGGGATCCGCTCCGTGCCGCCGTCATGGGCTCCGTCACCCTAACCCAGGCTTGCGGGGGCATGAAGGCCCGGCCAGGGTGTTGCCGTGCGGCCGATCTCGAGCTTTTTCCGGCAGGGCGGGAACTATGTCCCTTGTGGAGCTTCGGGCCGATGCCCGAAACTTGGCGCCGGGTGGAACGCGTTTCGAGTGGTGGGGCGATGATCGGGAGAATCCTGCTCGGGGGTGCCGTGGCGCTGTTGGCGGCGCCTGCGCTCGCCCAGGACGCCATCACCCTGCCGACCATCGACGTCGTCGGCACCTCGCCGCTGTCGGGATCGGACATCGACCGCGACAAGGTCCCGGCCAGCGTCCACACCCTCTCTCCGGCCGATTTCGACCACGCCAAGGCGTCGAGCCTCACCGATGCGATCCAGCAGGCGCTGCCCGGCGTCTCGCTGGGCGACCAGACCGGCAATCCGTTCCAGCCCGACGTCAACTATCGCGGCTTCGTCGCCTCGCCGGTGATCGGAACGCCCCAGGGGCTGGCGGTCTACCAGAACGGCGTGCGCATCAACGAGCTGTTCGGCGACACGGTGAACTGGGACTTCATCCCCGAGATGGCCATCGACCGGATGACGCTGGTGCCCAACAACCCGGTGTTCGGGCTCAATGCGTTGGGCGGAGCGATCTCGATCCAGATGAAGAACGGCTTCACCTATCAGGGCGTCGAGGGCGAATTGCGCGGCGGCTCGTACGGCCGGCTCGGCGCGGCGGCCCAGGCCGGCGGCCAGAACGGGAACTTCTCCGCCTACGTGGCGGCCGACGCCGTCAAGGACGACGGCTGGCGCGACCATTCGGCGTCGCGACTGCACCGCCTCTATGTCGACCTCGGCGCCCGCGGCGAGCAGACCGAGTTCCACCTCACCTTCACCGGCGCCTCGAACCGCTTCGGCTCGGTCGCCGCCACGCCGGTGGAACTGCTCAATCAGCGCTGGCAGAACGTCTATACCTGGCCGCAGACCACCGCCAATGACCTCGCCTTCCTGACCGCCAGCGCGAGCTACAAACCGACCGACACGCTCACCTTCCAGGGCGTTGCCTACTACCGCGGATTCTGGCAGCGCCATGTGGACGGCAACACCACCGACGCCCAGGTCTGCGACGATCCGACCCTGCTGTGCTTCGGCGACGGCCAGACGCCGCTGATCGACAACAACAACAACCAGGTGGTCAACCTGTTTCCCGCCAACACGCAGTTCGGCGAGATCGACCGCACGTTCACCACCGCCAACAGCTTCGGCGGGTCGGTGCAGGCGACCAGCACCGACAAGGTGGTCGACCGCGACAACCACCTCGTCGTCGGCATGAGCCTCGACCACGGCATCAACCAGTTCACTGGCACCAGCGAGCTCGGCACCATCGGCCAGGACCTCTTCGTCACCGGGACCGGCGTCATCATCAACCAGCCGGCGGGCGACGTCGCCAGCGTCGGCCTCAAGGCCACCACGACCTACGCGGGCTTCTACGCAACCGACACGCTCGACCTCACCTCCCAGCTCTCGGTCACCGCGGGCGGGCGCTTCAACCTCGCGCTGATCAAGCTCGAGGACCAGTTCGGCACCGCGCTCAACAGCGACAACCGCTTTTCCCGCTTCAATCCGGTGATCGGCGCCACCTTCAAGCTCAATCCCAACGTCACCGCCTATGTGGGCTACTCGGAGGCGAACCGCGCGCCGACCCCGCTCGAGCTCGGCTGCGCCGACCCGACGCGGCCCTGCCTGATCGACAATTTCCTGGTCTCCGACCCGGCGCTGAAGCAGGTGGTGTCCCACACTATCGAGGCCGGCGTGCGCGGCGGTTTCGACGTGCCGGACGCCAAGGGCCGGTTGTCCTGGAGCTTCGGCGTGTTCCGCACCGGCAACACCGACGACATCATCAACGTGGCGAGCCCGATCGCCGGCCACGGCTACTTCCTCAACGCCGGCAATACCCGGCGCCAGGGTTTCGAGGCGAGCACCAGCTACAAGTCGGACAAGTGGAAGGTCTACGCCAACTACAGCTTCGTCGATGCGACCTTCCAGAGCCCGCTGACGCTCTCCTCACCCAACAATCCGTTCGCCGACGCCGACGGGCAGATCTTCGTCCTGCCCGGCAACCAAATCCCGGCGCAGCCGCAGCATCGCTTCAAGGCCGGCGTCGAGTACCAGGTGACCGATGCTTGGAAGGTCGGCGCCAACGTCAACGTGACCGGCAGCCAGTACCTGGTGGGCGACCAGTCGAACCTGAATCCGAAAGTGCCGGCCTACTGGGTGGTCAACCTGAACACCTCCTACAAGGTGACCAAGAACGTCGAGGTGTTCGGCCTGGTGCAGAACCTGTTCAACCAGCACTACTATGCATTCGGCACGTTCTTCGATCCGACCGCCATCGCGTTCCTCGGGCTGACCGATCCGCGGACCTTCACGCCCGGAATTCCGCTTGCGGCTTTCGCCGGGGTCCGTGCGACGTTTTGACGGGAGGCTCCGGCGGCGCCGATCCGGGCTACAATGGCGGCTCTTGCCGTAAGCCCGAGGCCGTTCACGAGAATGACCGAGACCTGGCCGCATCTCGCCGGCGCCATGCGCGACGGCCGGCACGTGCTGCCGGTGCGCGTCTATTACGAGGACACGGATTTTTCCGGGATCGTCTACCACGCGAGCTACCTTCGCTTCATGGAGCGCGGACGCACCGATTACCTGCGACTGATCGGCGCAGACCATCGCGCGCTGTTCGAGGCCGCCGAGCGGGAGGCGCCGGGCTTTGCCTTCGTGGTGCGCCAGATGGGGATCGAGTTCCTCAAGCCCGCCCGCATGGACGACGTGCTGGAGATCGTCACCGAGCCCCGCGAGGTCAAAGGCGCCTCGGTGACGCTGCTGCAGCGGGTCAGGCGGTCCGGCGAGCTCCTGGTCGAGGCCAGCGTCAAGGTCGCTTTCGTCGCCGGCGGCCGGGCGAAACCCATCCCCAAGGCGCTGCGCATCGCCATGCGGGCCGACCTCGAGCATGGCCGCGAGCCGGCCGGGGCGCCCCGGTAACCGGACCTTAACCACGATCGGCGCTGGTAGAGGGTCAACAACGACGGTCAGGTGGCCCTAGTTTGGACAAATTTCGCAACGAATCCGTACGTCGCCGATGGCGGACGGCCCGGATTTGCACGAACTTTCGGGTGTTAGGCGGCGCCTTCGTCGCGTTGCCGCTCGGCATGCCGTTCCAGTCCATGACCTGTGTGCCGCCCCGGTCCCGACCCATGGTGCCGGACAGCCGAGAGGATATGCCATGAACCCTGCCGACGTGGGGCAGTCGGTGCTGCCGCTCACTTCATCGGATCTGTCGATCTTCGGGCTGTTCTGGTCCGCCCACTACGTGGTGAAGGCGGTGATGATCGGGCTTCTGGTCGGCTCGATCTGGGTATGGGCGATCGTGATCGACAAGACCATCCTGTTCATGCGTACCCGCACCGCCATGGAGCGGTTCGAGAAGACCTTCTGGTCGGGCCAGTCGCTGGAGGAACTCTACCGGACGCTGTCGGCGCGCCCCACCCACTCGATGGCGGCGCTGTTCGTCGCCGCCATGCGGGAATGGAAGCGCAGCTTCGAGGGCCAGGTGAAATCCTTCGCCGGCCTGCAGATGCGCATCGAGAAGGTGATGGACGTGACCATCGCCCGCGAGGTCGAGCGGCTCGAGCGCCGGCTCCTGGTGCTGGCGACGGTCGGCTCGGCCGGCCCCTTCATCGGGCTGTTCGGCACCGTCTGGGGCATCATGACGAGCTTCCAATCGATCGCCGCGTCGAAGAACACCTCGCTCGCCGTGGTTGCGCCGGGCATCGCCGAGGCGCTGTTTGCGACCGCAATCGGCCTTGTCGCCGCCATCCCGGCGACAATTTTCTACAATAAGTTCATCTCGGAGGTGAATAAGCAGGCGCAGCGTCTCGAGGGGTTCGCCGACGAGTTCTCGGCGATCCTGTCGCGGCAGATCGACGAGCGGGGCTAGGGGGCAGGTCATGGCGGGCATGGGCGAAGGGGGCGCGGGACGGGCCGGCAGGCGGCGTCAGCAGCGCGGCGCCGTGATGAGCCAGATCAACGTCACCCCGATGGTCGACGTCATGCTGGTGCTCCTGATCATCTTCATGGTCTCGGCGCCGCTGCTGACCGTCGGCGTCCCGATCGACCTGCCGCAATCCCAGGCCAAGAGCCTCGACCAGGACCGCGAGCCGCTTACCGTCTCGGTCAACACCAAGGGCGAGATCTTCCTGCAGAACTCCGAGATCAAGGTCGACGAGCTGGTGCCCAAGCTTCAGGCCATCACCCAGGCCCGGGGCGGCGCGGACGAGCGCATTTACGTGCGCGGCGACCGCAAAGTGGATTACGGTACGGTGATGCGGGTGATGGGGCGGTTGTCGGCGGCGGGCTTCAAGCGCGTCGCCCTGGTGACCGAGGTGGAGCAGGGGTCGTGACAACCCTTTAGATCGCGATGAAGACCGGCCTCACCATATCGACCGTCGGGCATGCCGCCCTGCTGCTGTGGGGCCTGGTATCGTTCGCGGCCAACCCGCTGGACGCCAAGTCCACCGAATCGATGCCGATCGACATCATCTCGACGTCGGAGTTCTCGCAATTGCGCGCCGGCAAGCTCGACGCGCCGAAGGTCGAAAAACCGAAGCCCATGGTCGAGAAGGTGGCGGAGCCGAGGCCGCAGACCAACGCGGCGCAGAAGATTGTGGAAAAGCCCGACATCGTGTCGTCCTTCGCGCCGGCGCCGCCGCCCCCCGAAGCCAAGATCCCCGAGCCCAAGCGGCCGCCGCCCGAGGCCAAGGCCGAGCCCAAGCCCAAGGAGCCGGAGAAGAAGGAGCCCGACCACAAGCCGGACGCGATCGCCGAGGCCTTGAAGCAGGACGAGGCGAAGAAGAAGCCCGAGCGCAAGCCCGAGGAGGCCAAGAAGCCCGAGCACAAGCCGGAGCCGAAGGAGGCGAGGAAGCCCGAGCCGAAACCCGAGCCGAAGAAGCCCGAGACCGCCAAGCCGCAGCCGAAGTTCGACGCCGATCGCATCGCGGCGCTGCTCGACAAGCGCGAGCCGCAGCGCCAGGCGGCGCTCGGCGACACGATCAACCGGTCGCCAGCGCTCGGCGCGCGCAGCGGCGATTCCGCGCAACTGTCGCAGAACGAGATCGACGCCTTCCGCAACAAGCTGAAGAGCTGCTGGAATCCCCCGACCGGCGCGCTGAATGCCGAAAAGATCAAGGTCCCGATCACGATCCGCCTGAAGCCCGATCGCACCCTTGCGGGGGCCCCCCTGGTCGAGATGTCGGCCCGTGACGCCTACACCCAGGCGATGATCGACAGCGCGGTGCGCGCCATTATCCAGTGCCAGCCCTACGCCATGTTCTCTCCCCAGCGCTACGAGGTCTGGAAGGAAATTCCGCTCGACTTCAACCCGGTCGAGATGTTCGGAGGCTAGGGCCGACCCGTTTTCCGCAATCACGAATTGCCCGATTGGATGCCATGAGACACCGGAACCCGACGCTACTCTCGGCGCTGTCGCGCCGTCGCCTCCTGATGGGTGCCGCGGGGCTGACCGCCGTGGGGTTGACCGCCGCCGGCCTGACAAGCCGGGGACCGCGCGACGCCGAGGCCGCTCCCCGCGTCTCGATCACCGAGGGCAATATCCAGCCGATCCCGATCGCGCTGCCGGACTTTCTCGGCGGCACGCCGGCCGACAGCGAGATGGCGCGCAACATCACCTCGGTGATCAGCGCCAATCTCCGCCGCTCCGGCCTGTTCGCGCCGATCGATCCGGCGGCCTTCATCCAGAAGATCGCCAACACCGACGCGGTACCGCAATTCGCCGACTGGCGCGCCATCAATGCCCAGGCGCTGGTCACCGGGCGGCTCAAGCGCCAGGGCGGCGATGGAAGGCTTCAGGCCGAGTTCCGCCTGTGGGACGTGTTCGCCGGCCAGCAGCTCACCGGCCAGCAGTATTTCACCACGCCGGAAAATTGGCGGCGGATCGCGCACATCATCTCCGACGCGATCTACGAGCGGCTGACCGGTGAGAAAGGCTACTTCGATACCCGCGTCGTCTATGTCGACGAGACCGGACCCAAGGAGCGCCGGGTCAAGCGGCTCGCCATCATGGACCAGGACGGCGCCGGCGTGCGCTACCTGACCCACGGCCAGGATCTCGTGTTGACGCCGCGCTTCAGCCCGTCGTCCCAGGAGATCGCCTACATGTCGTACGGCCAGGGCGACCCGAAGGTCTATCTGATGCGGGTCGAGACCTCGGAGCGGGAGATCGTCGGCAACTTCCCCGGCATGTCGTTCTCGCCGCGGTTCTCCCCCAACTCGAGCCGGGTGATCATGAGCCTGCAGCAGGGCGGCAACTCCAACATCTTCGTCATGGATCTGCGCTCCAAGGCGACCACAAGGCTGACCGACACGTCGGCGATCGACACCGCGCCGTGCTATTCGCCGAACGGCGATCGGATCTGCTTCGAGTCGGACCGCGGCGGAAGCCAGCAGATCTACGTCATGGGGGCCGGCGGCGGTCCGGCGCAGCGCATCAGCTTCGGCGGTGGGGCCTACTCGACGCCGGTATGGTCGCCGCGCGGCGACAACATCGCGTTCACCAAGATCGGTCAGGGCCGGTTCGCCATCGGCGTCATCAAGCCCGATGGCTCGGGCGAGCGCGTCATCACCGAGGGATACCATAACGAGGGTCCGACCTGGGCACCCAACGGACGGGTGCTGATGTTCTTCCGCGACCCCGGCGGCAATGCCGGGCCGGCGCTGTACTCGGTCGACATAACCGGGCGGAACGAGCAGCGGATCCCGACGCCGAGCTTTGCGTCGGATCCCGCCTGGTCGCCGCTCCTGTCCTCCACCTGATGGGAGTACCGCTCGCCTCGATGCGCGACCATCGCCTTTCGGATCCGGGTAAGGGAGTGTTAACCATTACGAAAGCTTTCGGCGGTTTCCATGCTCTTGAGGGGTCGAAGCAAGGCCTCATCAAGGTTGACGGAACCTTCACTTAACGAACCGCCGCTAGACCTAGGCGCAGTATCCGGTCACGGCTGGAGAAGGGAGTCACCAGAATGACCAGTATCATGCGTAGCATTCGCCGGATTGCGGTTATGGCGCTGGCCGGGCTTGCACTCGCCGCCTGCGCCAGCAATCCGAACCCGAACCAGACCGCCGGTGTCGGTCCCGGCGCCGCCTCGCCGGGCAGCCAGCAGGACTTCGTGGTCAATGTCGGCGATCGGGTGTTCTTCGAGTCGGACCAGACTGAGCTCTCGTCGCAGGCGCGCGCCACGCTCGACAAGCAGGCGCAATGGCTGCAGATCTACAACCGCTATGCCTTCACCATCGAGGGCCATGCGGACGAACGCGGCACCCGCGAGTACAACATCGCGCTCGGCGCCAGGCGTGCCCAGGCGGTGCGCGACTATCTGACGGCGCGCGGGATCGATGCCAATCGCATGCACACGATCTCGTACGGCAAGGAGCGGCCGGTCGCGGTGTGCAACGACATCTCCTGCTGGTCGCAGAACCGGCGCGCGGTCACGGTGCTCAACGCCAGCTCGTGAGCCGTCTGAACGGACCGATGGCCGGGGCGCTGGCTCCGGCCGGCGAAGGCGCGGGCGCCCGTTCGTTCTCCCGGACACACTTTGGTCGAACTCGGTTCGATATGGTACCCGTCCGATCGTGAGCCGACGACCTGCCGATGAGCCTCATGCGCCATGACGTGATGAAGACAGCCGTACTGGCCGGCATGCTCGCCCTGTGGGCCGCAGCCGCGGCCGCGCAGGATGCGGTGGCGGCTGTGCCGGACCCGGTCAACGGGCGTCTCGATTCGCTCGAGCGTGACACGTCCGACTTTTTTGGACGGATTTTCGGGCGGCCCGCTCCTGCGGCGCGCGAGGAGGCGCCGGCGGCGCGCGAGCAGGCCCCGGTGACGCTGGCGCAGATGTCGGCGCCCGATTTGGCGGTCCGCCTCGAGCGCCTGGAGAACGAGATTCGCCAGCTCACCGGCCTGGTCGAGCAGTTGCAATACCGCAACCAGCAGCTCGAGCAGCAGGTCCGGCGGCTGGCCGAGGACACCGAAGGGCCAGGCCGGCCGCCGCGGGTCGCCCAGGGAAGCCCGCCACCGGCGACTGCCCTGCCACCGCCGGCTGCCGCGCTGCCTCCGGCGCCGCCGGCGGTCGTCGCCGCCGCTCCGGCGCCTCCCGGCGCGATACAGCGCCGTGGCGACGCCTTCGATCCGAGCCAGAATCCGGGCGCGCCCGGCGCGCCTCGTGTGCTGGGAGCACTGCCGTCGGGCGCGGCCGCCCCCCCGGCGCCGGTCGCCCAGGAGCCGCCGGGCGAGCCGCCCTACGTGGGAGCCCCCGGGGGCCGCCAGGCCGGGGCGCCGCTGGATCTCTCCACGGTGGGCGGGCCCTCGCCGGGCGAACCGGTCGGAGTGCCGGGTGTCGCGCCCGGAGGGCCGTTGCCACCGCCGCCTCCGCGCAACCCCAATGCCACCGGCGCGCCGCAGCAGATGGTGATGGCGCCGAGCAACTCGCCCAAGGACGAGTACGACCTCGCCTACGGCTACGTGCTGCGAAAGGATTATGCGCTCGCCGAGGAGAGCTTTCGCATCTTTCTGAAGAAGCATCCGAGCGACCGGCTGACGCCCGATGCGTACTACTGGCTGGGCGAGGCGCTGTTCCAGCGCCAGCGCTACCATGATGCTGCCGAATTGTTCCTCACCGTGTCGACCAAGTACGACACCTCCGGCAAGGCGCCCGACGCGTTGCTGCGCCTCGGCCAGTCGCTGGCGGCTCTCAACGAAAAGGAGGCGGCCTGCGCCACGCTGGGCGAGATCGGCCGCAAGTATCCCCGCGCCTCGGTGACCGTGAAGCAGGGCGTCGAGCGGGAACAGAAGCGTGTGCGCTGCTGAGGCACCGGCCCCGGTCTCGGCCGCCGAGGCCACCACGCTGTTTGCCGACCTCGAAAAGACCCCGAGCCTGGTGCTCGCCGTCTCGGGCGGCCCCGATTCGACCGCTCTGCTGGTCCTGGCGGCGCGCTGGCGGGCGGCGCTCGGCGGCGGTCCGGACCTCATGGCGGTCACGGTGGATCATGGGCTGCGCCCCGAATTGGCCGCCGAGGCGGCGCAGGTCGAAGGGCTCGCCCGCCGGCTCGGCGTGGCGCACCGGACGATGCGCTGGATGGGACCGAAGCCCCGGACCGGGCTGCAGGAGGCTGCCCGCGACGCCCGCTACCGGCTGCTCGCCGAGGCGGCGCGCCACAGCCGGAGCGGGCACATCCTCACCGCCCATACCCGCGACGACCAAGCCGAGACCGTCCTGTTTCGCCTCGCCAGGGGCAGCGGCCCGGCAGGACTTTCCGGCATGGCGCGCACTAGCGCGGTCCACGGTCTCGCCCTGGTGCGGCCGCTCATCGACCTGCCCAAGGCGCGGCTGATCGCCACGCTCCAGGCGGCGCAGATCCCCTTCGTCGACGATCCCTCCAACAGCGACCCGCGCTTCACCCGTACCCGGCTGCGCGCCCTCATGCCGGCGCTGGCCGCCGAAGGGCTGGATGCGGCGCGACTGGCGCTGCTGGCCCGGCGGCTGGCGCGGGTGGACAGCGCGCTCGAGACCGCCGCCGCGGACGCCGCGGCAGCGTTGATGGTCGGACCAGGCGATGCGTCGGGAGCGATGCGGATTGCGGCGGCGGATTTTGCAACACTTCCCGCCGAGGTGGCGCTGCGGCTGCTGCGGCGCGCCATTGCCCGCATGGGCGACGAAGGCCCGGTGGAGCTCGGCAAGCTCGAAGCCCTCATCGAGGCGCTCGCCCTCGCCCGCAATGCCAAAGAGCAGCGGTTCCGCCGCACCCTGGCAGGTGCGGTGGTCACGCTGGCGGCCGGCAAGCTCACGATCGAGCGGGCGCCGCCACGTCGTGCCGGTCGTTCGCAGACGCCTGCAGCCCCGCGGTCGGCACCCGGGCGGGCCAAGGGTCCATTCACAAAGTCCCCGTAGTATGCCCAACCTGCGGCCGATTCCCTTGGCAGAAGCCCGCCCGGAACCTACATTGGGCCTCTGGCGCCGCCGGGCCACGAGGTCGGCGCGCCTTGAGTTCGACGAGTTTCCAACGCGGTCGGACGCCGAGCCGGATTCCGGGTTCCTCGAGGCGCAGCAAGTGGACGGGTGCCGCGACCGCGGCCTGAAGTGAACTGACGGCCGAGGTTTGCGGCATGTCATGAAGGATGCCGGATGAACGCCAATTTGCGCAATTTCGCCCTCTGGGTGATCATCGTCCTGCTGCTGCTCGCCCTGTTCACGCTGTTCCAGAATCCCGGCCAGCGCACCACGTCACAGGACATCTCGTTCTCCCAGCTGCTCAACGAGGTGGAGCAGGGCCGCGTTCACGACGTGGTGATTTAGGGTCCCGAGATCCACGGCACATTCGGCGACGGCCGTACGTTCCAGACCTATTCGCCCAACGACCCCACCCTGATCCAGCGGCTCTACAACAAGGGCGTGTCGATCACCGCGAAGCCGCAGCAGGACAATGTTCCCTGGTTCGTGTCCCTGCTGGTCTCCTGGCTCCCCTTCATCGCGCTGATCGGCGTATGGATCTTCCTGTCGCGCCAGATGCAGGGTGCCGGCGGCAAGGCGCTCGGGTTCGGCAAATCGCGCGCCAAGCTGCTGACCGAGGCGCATGGGCGCGTCACCTTCGAGGATGTCGCCGGCGTCGACGAGGCCAAGCAGGATCTCCAGGAGATCGTCGAGTTCCTGCGCGATCCGGGAAAGTTCCAGCGGCTCGGCGGGCGCATCCCGCGCGGCGTGCTCCTGGTCGGGCCTCCCGGCACCGGCAAGACCCTGCTCGCCCGCGCGATCGCGGGCGAGGCCAACGTGCCGTTCTTCACCATCTCCGGCTCGGATTTCGTCGAGATGTTCGTCGGCGTCGGCGCCTCCCGGGTGCGCGACATGTTCGAGCAGGCCAAGAAGAACGCGCCGTGCATCATCTTCATCGACGAGATCGACGCCGTCGGCCGCCATCGCGGGGCCGGTCTCGGCGGCGGCAACGACGAGCGCGAGCAGACGCTCAACCAGCTGCTGGTCGAGATGGACGGTTTCGAGGCCAACGAGGGGATCATCCTGATCGCCGCCACCAACCGGCCGGACGTGCTCGATCCGGCGCTGCTGCGCCCCGGCCGCTTCGACCGCCAGGTGATCGTGCCCAATCCCGACGTGGTCGGCCGCGAGCAGATCCTCAAGGTGCACGTCCGCAAGGTGCCGCTGGCGCCCGATGTCAACCTCAAGGTCACCGCCCGCGGCACCCCGGGCTTCTCCGGGGCCGATCTTGCCAACCTCGTCAACGAGGCGGCGCTGATGGCGGCCCGGCGCAACAAGCGCATGGTCACCCAGCAGGAGTTCGAGGACGCCAAGGACAAGGTGATGATGGGCGCCGAGCGCAAGTCGCTCATCATGACCGACGAGGAGAAGCAGCTCACCGCCTATCACGAGGGCGGCCACGCCATCGTGGCGCTGAGCGTCAAGGCGACCGACCCGGTGCACAAGGCGACCATCATTCCGCGCGGCCGCGCGCTTGGCATGGTCATGCAGCTCCCCGAGCGCGACAAGCTTTCCATGAGCCTGGAGCAGATGACGTCGCGGCTCGCCATCATGATGGGCGGGCGGGTCGCCGAGGAGCTGGTGTTCGGCCGCGAGAAGGTGACGTCGGGGGCGGCCTCCGACATCGAGCAGGCCACCCGGCTCGCCCGCATGATGGTCACCCGGTGGGGGCTTTCCGACGAGCTCGGCACCGTCGCCTATGGGGAGAACCAGGAGGAGGTCTTCCTCGGCTACTCGGTATCGCGCCAGCAGAACATATCCGAGGCCACCGTCCAGAAGATCGACGGCGAGATCAAGCGGCTGGTGGCAGCGGGCTATGCCGAGGCCGAGCAGATCCTCACCGAGAAGCGGGGCGAGCTGGAAATTCTCGCCAAGGGGCTGCTGGAGTACGAGACCCTGTCGGGCGACGAGATCAAAGACCTGCTCAACGGCAAGCCGCCGGTCCGCGAGGGGGTGAGCGAGCCGCCTCCGCCGCGCTCGTCGGCGGTGCCGACCGCCGGCAAGGGCCGCCCGCGCCCGGAGGCCGGCGGGATGGAGCCGCAGCCGCAGGCTTGAGGATCGGCGCCGAGCCGGCGCCCCGGGGGCGGTGCGCCGGCGGCGGCCGCGGTCTGGCGCCGTAACCATCGTCCATATTTCTTGAAGATTCCGCGGCCCGGTTGGCCTTATGATCGCCCGCGCTTCGCGTGGGGCGCGTGCGGGGTCGCTGACGGTCTTGCGAGTGGGTGGGGAGGCGATGGGCGGAAAATATTTCGGCACCGACGGCATTCGCGGGCGGGCGAACGGCACGATCACGCCGGAGCTGGCGCTGAAGGTCGGCCAGGCCGCCGGCCTCCTGTTCCAGCGCGGCGAGCACCGTCATCGCGTGGTCGTCGGCAAGGACACGCGGCTTTCCGGCTACATGATCGAGTATGCCATGGTGGCCGGCTTCACGTCGGTGGGCATGGACGTGCTGCTGCTCGGGCCGATCCCGACGCCTGCCGTCGCCATGCTCACGCGTTCGATGCGCGCCGATCTCGGCGTGATGATCTCGGCGTCGCACAATCCCTATGACGACAACGGCATCAAGCTGTTCGGTCCCGACGGCTACAAGCTCAGCGACGAGGTCGAGCACGACATCGAAGGCCTGGTCGACGCCGATCTGTCCAGAAGGCTGGCCAAGAGCGCCGCTCTTGGACGCGCCCGCCGCATCGACGGCGTGCACGACCGCTACATCGAGGCGGCCAAGCGCACGCTTCCGAGGGCGCTCGATCTGGGCGGCCTGCGGGTGGTGGTCGATTGCGCCAATGGCGCCGGCTATCGCGTCGCCCCGGCGGCGCTGTGGGAGCTCGGCGCCGACGTGATCGCCATCGGGGTGGAACCCGACGGCTTCAACATCAACAAGGAATGCGGATCGGTTTCTCCCGAGGCGCTGTGCCAGAAGGTGCGCGAGGTGCGCGCCGATATCGGCATCGCCCTCGACGGCGACGGCGACCGGGTCGTCGTCGTCGACGAGAAGGGCCATCTGGTCGACGGCGACCAGCTCATGGCGGTGGTCGCCGAGAGCTGGAAGGAGGACGGCCGGCTCGCCAGGCCGGGAATCGTCGCCACCGTGATGTCGAATCTCGGTTTCGAGCGCCATCTCGCCGGGCTCGGCCTCTCCCTGGTCCGCACCGCGGTCGGCGATCGCTACGTGCTCGAGCACATGCGCGAGCACGGCTTCAACGTCGGCGGCGAGCCTTCCGGCCACATCATCCTGTCCGACTACTCGACCACCGGCGACGGGCTGGTCACCGCCCTTCAGGTGCTCGCGGTGGTGAAGAAGCAGGACCGTCCGGTGAGCCAGGTCTGCCACCGGTTCGATCCGCTGCCGCAGATCATGAAGAACGTCCGCTACAAGAGCGGCCGGCCGCTGGAGCATGCCCAGGTGCTGTCGGCGATCGCCGACGCCGAGCGCAGGCTGGACGGGCAGGGCCGGCTGGTGATCCGGCCGTCCGGAACCGAGCCGGTGATCCGCGTGATGGGCGAGGGGGACGACAAGTTCCTGATCGAGGAGGTGGTCGACGGGATCGTCGACGCGCTCACCCAGGTCGCCGCCTGATTGTTGCGGCGCCGGCGGTCGAGAAGCTGGTCACGCAACCTTCCGCAGGCATCGTCGAGCGACCCGGGAGCTCCCGGCCGGGAGAATTTGTTCATCGCTCGTTAACTAATGGATCGAAGGTGTGGCTTTCCGGTGACGCAGAGTCTCAATCAGCAATCGGTGCGTTAATTTTCGCGGTTAAGAAGTAAGGTTAAGCTCCATTTAAGCATTTGCTGCGATCGTCCCTCATCGTTTCAGTGTCGTGGGGCACGCCCGACGGGCCCTGCCGTGAGGAAAGGACGAGAGCCATGGGCAGTCTGAAGTCGTTAGCGCTCGCGGGAGTTGCCGTGATCGTAACCGTGCCGGCGGCAGTTGCCGCCGATCTTCCGCCGATCATGCAAAAGGCACCGCCCGCGGTGGTCGAGGAGTTCGCCGGAGGTTGGTACCTGCGGGGAGACATCGGGTTCACCAACCAGCAGGTCGGCAGCCTGTTCAACGATCAGGTGAACAACTCGATCCCCGGCATCACCGTCACCAACGTCGACAAGGCGTTCGATGCCGCTCCGCTGTTCGGGATCGGCCTCGGCTACCAGTTCAATCAATGGCTCCGCGCCGACATCACCGGGGAATACCGCGCCTCCGCCAATTTCCACGGCCTGGACATCACCACCTTCCAGAACGGCCTGGGTGGCATCGGGACCGCGCCCGACTCCTACAGCGCCAGCAAGTCCGAATGGCTGTTCCTCGCCAACCTCTACGCCGATCTCGGAACCTGGTGGTGCGTGACACCGTTCGTCGGCGCCGGCGTCGGCGTGTCGTACAACACGATCAGCAACTTCCGCGATCTCGGGGTGGGCAGCAACAACACGCTGTTCCCCATCACCAGCACCGGCTTCGCCAACACGGCGACCACCGCCAATCTCGCCTGGGCACTGCACGCCGGTCTCGCCTACAAGGTGACCCCGGGCTTCTCGGTCGAGCTGGCCTACCGCTATCTCAACCTGGGCAAGGCGCAGACCGCCGATCTCGTGAGCTTCGACGGTGCCCAGAATCTCGGACCGATGCAGTTCAGGGATCTCACCTCCCACGACGTCAAGCTCGGCGTCCGCTGGATGCTGCAGCCCGAGCAGCGGTACTACCCGCCGCTCGTCACCAAGGGCTGACATCGGACCATCCATCATGCTTCCGGGAACGGCGCGGGACATCCCGCGCCGTTCCTGCTTTCAGGCGGCTGGCTCACGCTCTTTCGCGCCGGTGGTCAGCGATATCCCTGCCTTTCCATCTGATGATTGCTCCGCATTTGCTCGCACGAGATCCATCCGATCTCCTTTGTCTCGATCTCCGGCTTAATCGTCCATTAAGGTTAATTGGTAACACTGCGTTTGCCATGACGACGACTGTGCCCGAGTGAAATCATAGGTGCGCAATGCGTGGAGTCACTTTCTGTTTGGCGCTGCTCTGCCTGGCTGATGCCGCAGTCGCAGCCGACCTGGACGAGAGCTTCATCCGAGGGTCAGACGTTTATCAGCCGCAGGCCCCGACCTATCGCAAGTGGGAAGGGTTCTATGGCGGCGGGCAGGTCGGCTATGCGACCGCCAACGCGGACCTGACCAATGGGGTGAAGGCGCAGCTGGATTTCATCACCCGCGACATGGCCGAGCTCGGCAACGGCCAGGTGTCCTCGTTCCCGATGTTCTCGACGCAGGATACCCAGAGCAGGAGCTACGGTTTCTTCGTCGGCTATAACAGCCAATGGGACCAGGTCGTGCTCGGGGTGGAGCTCAACTATAACCGCACCTCGCTGCAGGCTTCCCAGTCCAGCACGTTCTCGCGCATCATCTCGCCCGGCGACGGCTTCAACTATCATACCACGGTCGACGCCCTGGCGTTCCAGCGCATTACCGACTACGGGACGCTGCGTGCCCGCGCCGGCTACGTCATGGAAGGGTTCATGCCCTACGCCACGGTGGGAGTGGCGGTCGGACGTGTCGACATCAACCGCACCGCTTCCGTCCGCTCGGACAGGTTCCTGACGATGTCGGATCCCGTCACCGGCGCCCCGACCGACGTCTTTATCGCTCATATGCTGCTCCAGCCTTCCGTCGACAGCGAGGTGAGGACAAAGTTCATCTACGGCTACGCCGCCGGAGTAGGCCTTGAAGCGGCAATCCTGCCCAACGTCTTCGTCCGCGGCGAGTACGAATTCCTTCAATTCGGGCCGTTCAGCGACATGCGGGCAAATATCAACGCGATACGGCTCGGCGGCGGCGTCCGGTTCTGAACGCCGGATTGCGCCGTCCCGGCGATCCCGAACCGCGCCGGGCCGATCCCTACACCAGTCGCGCCGGCGCCGGCTCGATCTTTCGCACCTTGAGGATCTGGGTCGGCCCGAGGAACGGCAGCGCGGCGAGGAACCACCGGCGCCACAGAACGGGCGCGCCGTTCTCGAAGCAATGATCGACGTAGGCGAAGCCGTTGACCCGGAGCAGCGTCAACAGGGTCTGCGGCGTCCAGGCATGGACGTGCCGGTCCCATTCGACCCCTGCGGCGAGGATCTCGCTGTCGAGCCGCGGTGAGCGGCCGCGCCAGCGTCGCAGCGAATTGGCGGCCTCCTGAAATGCGAACCTGGCGACGCGCCACGCGTAGTAGGGGTTGGGCACGCTGACGATCAGGACGCCGCCGATCTTGAGCACGCGATTGGCCTCCTTGACGGCGAGGGCTGCTCCTTCGAGATGCTCGAGCACCTCCTGGAAGGTGACGCAGTCGATGCTGGCGTCGGGAAGCTCGAGCCGGTAGGCGCTCATCCGGTGGAACCGCTCGGCAAGCTGCGGGTGAAGCAGCTGGGCGACCCGCACATTGTCTTCCGCATAATCGATGCCGATGATGGTCTTGTCGGGAAACCGGCGGCTCGCCTCGCGTACGAACAGCCCGGTCTGACAGCCCACATCGAGGATCGTGTCGCCCTCGATCCGCTCCATCACCTTGACCTGCCGGTCGAGCAGCGGCATCGCGCCGAACAGCGAGCGGCACTGATCGGCCGACAGGCGATTGCCGTCGACGAGATAGGTTGCGGCGTCGCTCATCCAGGAACTCCGATCGGACCGCCGTGCCGGATCCGGCGGATCGTGGCGTCCTGCCCCTTCGTCGGCATGTACGCCGAACTGGTGGAAAAACCGTTGCGTCGCGGGCCTCGACCGGTGCGGCCGCCCCGATCCCGCCCGGCTCGACCGAGGGACGTGGCGTTTCGAGGCATGTTTCCGGCGATGCCGGACCGTGCCCGAGGGGCCGGCATCGTCCGGCGCGACAACGCCGAAAACCTTGACGGCGGCGGATCGCTTGCTTAAGCCCGGCGCCGGGACACCCCTCCCCACCGAGGGGCGCCTATCTGGAAGGGTAGATCATGGCGATCGCAAAGCCCGGCGTGCGGCCGGTCGTTCCGCACTTCGCATCCGGTCCGTGTGCCAAGCGCCCCGGCTGGAGTCTCCAGGGCCTCACCGACGCGCTGCTCGGGCGCTCGCACCGGTCGAAGGTCGGCCGCGCCAAGCTCAAGCGGGCGGTCGACCTCACGCGCGAGATTCTCGGGGTGCCCGCCGACTTTCGCGTCGCCATCGTGCCGGCTTCCGATACCGGCGCGGTCGAGATGGCGATGTGGTCCATGCTCGGCGCGCGGCCGGTCACCATGCTGGCCTGGGAATTGTTCGGCGAAGGCTGGGTGACCGACGTCGCCAAGCAGCTCAAGCTCAAGGATGCGCGGATCGTCAAGGCCGAGTATGGCGATCTGCCCGATCTCGCCGCGGTCGACCCGGCAACCGACGTGGTGTTCACCTGGAATGGCACCACCTCTGGGGTCAGGGTGCCGAACGCCGACTGGATCGCTGCCGATCGTCAGGGCGTCACCATCTGCGACGCCACCTCGGCGGCCTTTGCCCAGCCGCTCGACTGGACCAAGCTCGATGTCGTCACCTTCTCGTGGCAGAAGGCGCTGGGCGGCGAGGCCGCGCACGGCATGCTCGTCCTCTCGCCGCGCGCCGTGGCGAGGCTCGAGTCCTACCAGCCGGCCTGGCCGCTGCCGAAGATTTTTCGCCTGACCAAGGGCGGCAAGCTCAACGAGGGGATATTCGAGGGCGAGACCATCAATACGCCGTCGATGCTCTGCGTCGAGGACTATATCGATACGCTCAGGTGGGCGAAGTCGGTCGGCGGATTGCCGGCACTCATCGCCCGCGCCGACGCCAATACGAAGGTGATTTCCGACTGGGTGGCGCGGACGCCGTGGGTGGATTTTCTCGCCCGCGATCCGCGCACGCGCTCGAACACCTCGGTCTGTCTGGTGGTGACCGACCCGGTGGTTGCGGCGCTGCCGCTCGACGAGCGCGCAGCCTTCGCCAGAGCCATGGCGGCTGCCCTCGAGAAGGAGGGCATCGCCTACGACATCGCGTTCTATCGCGATGCGCCGCCGGGCCTGCGCATCTGGTGCGGCGCGACCATCGAGGTATCCGACGTCGAGGCGCTGGTGCCCTGGCTCGACTGGGCCTTCGCCCAGGGAAAGGCCGCGCTGCCCAAGGCGGCGTGACGCGTCTCCTGGCATCTCAGAGCCCCGATCCGCTGCAGGACGCCGGCGAGACGGTGCAATTGGACATCCACATCCCATGACCCCGAAGGTTCTGATCTCCGACAACCTGTCGCCTGCCGCGGTCCAGATTTTCAAGGATCGCGGCATTGCGGTCGACGCGAAGGCCGGCCTCGACAAGGACCAGCTGGCCGAGATCATCGGCGGCTACGACGGTCTGGCGATCCGCTCGGCCACCAAGGTGACCGCAAAGCTCCTCGAGCGGGCCAGAAGCCTGAAAGTGGTCGGCCGTGCGGGGATCGGTGTCGACAATGTCGACATTCCGGCGGCGACCGCCAGGGGCGTGATCGTGATGAACACCCCGTTCGGCAATTCGATCACCACGGCCGAGCACGCCATCACGCTGATGCTGGCGCTGGCGCGGCAGATCCCCGCCGCCGACGCCTCGACCCAGGCCGGCAGATGGGAGAAGAACCGCTTTCTCGGCGTCGAGATCACCAACAAGACCCTCGGGGTGGTTGGGTGCGGCAATATCGGCTCGATCGTCGCCGACCGCGCCCGCGGCCTGAAGATGAAGGTGATCGCCTACGATCCCTATCTGTCGCCGGAGCGCGCGGTCGACCTCGGGGTCGAGAAGGTGGAGCTCGACGAGCTGCTCAGGCGCGCCGATTTCATCACGCTGCACACGCCGCTCACCGAGAAGACACGGAACATCATCGACGCGCGCGCGCTCGAGCGCACCCGGCCGGGCGTGCGCATCGTCAATTGCGCGCGCGGCGGTCTCGTCGACGAGGCCGCGTTGCGCGCGGCGCTCGATTCGGGCCATGTGTCGGGCGCCGCCTTCGACGTATTCACGGTCGAGCCGGCGACCGACAACCCGCTGTTCGGTCATCCCAACGTGGTGTGCACGCCGCATCTCGGCGCCGCCACCATGGAGGCGCAGGAGAACGTGGCGCTGCAGATCGCCGAGCAGATGGCCGAATATCTGCTGCGCGGGGCCATCTCCAATGCGGTGAATTTCCCCTCGATCACCGCCGAGGAGGCGCCGCGGCTCAAACCCTTCGTCAAGCTCGCCGAGCAGCTCGGCTCGTTCGCCGGGCAGGTCACCGAGAGCGGCCTCAAGGCGGTGAAGCTCGTCTACGAAGGTCACGTCGCGGCGATGAACACCAGGGCGCTGACCTCGGCGGCGATCGCCGGCCTGCTCAAGCCGCTGCTGCAGGACGTCAACATGGTGTCCGCCCCGGTGGTCGCCCGCGAGCGCGGCATCGCGGTCGAGGAGACCAAGCGCGACGCCGAGAGCGACTATGAGAGCCTGGTCACGCTGACAGTGGTGACCGAGCGCCAGGAGCGATCGATCAAGGGCACGGTATTCGCCGACGGCCGTCCCCGCGTGGTGTCGATCAAGGGCATCAAGATGGACGCCGAATTCGGCCCGTCGATGCTCTACATCACCAATGAGGACAAGCCTGGTTTCATCGGTCGCTTCGCCAGCATTCTGGGCGATGCCGGCATCAACATCGCCACCTTCCATGTCGGCCGCGAGTCCGCCGGCGGCAACGCCATCGCGCTGGTCGAGGTCGACGGTGCGGTGCCGGCGCAGGTGATCGAGAAGGTCAAGCGTCTGCCCCACGTCCAGCAGGTGCGGCCGCTGGCTTTCTGAGCAAGGCGCCAACCGGCCGCGCCCGAGCCGCCGCATGGCCCTCGGGAAACCGGAAATCGCCCAAGACCTGACCCAACTTCTGAGCGGGGCAAATCGGCTTCAGGGAGCCGTTGCCGTCCCGGTCCCACGCGTCACCGGGTGGCCTCGCCGGGATGCTGTCCGCGCCGCCGCAGCCGCGGGACTCGCGGTCGCGCGACCCCGGGCGGCGGGGTCGCCGCCTTGCCTCAGCGGGCGCCATACTTTATCCGGGAAGAGGGCCCACGGGGCCGCGTTGCGGTTGCCGGCCTGCGGCCGCGCCGGTTCGGGCTCGATCTGGGATTTTCAGGCAATGTTCTGTCGGGTCCGGTGTCGGCAAGAGCCGGAAAATATCCGGCGAGAATCGCGACCACGCGGGTGAAGGAATCCTTATGGCAAATGTGGTCGTGGTCGGGGCCCAGTGGGGCGACGAGGGCAAGGGCAAGATCGTCGACTGGCTGTCCGAGCAGGCCGATATCGTGGTGCGCTTCCAGGGCGGTCACAATGCCGGGCACACTCTGGTGGTCGACGGCGTGACCTTCAAGCTGTCGCTCCTGCCGTCGGGCATCATTCGTCCCGGCAAGCTGTCGGTGATCGGCAACGGCGTCGTGCTCGATCCGTTTGCGCTGATGGAGGAGATCGACCGGGTGGCGGCCCAGGGCATCCCGGTCAGCCCCGAGAACCTACGCATCGCCGAGAATACCGCGCTGATCCTGTCGCTGCATCGCGAGCTCGATCAGCTCCGCGAGTCCTCGAAGATCGCCCGCGTCGGCACTACCAAACGCGGCATCGGGCCGGCCTACGAGGACAAGGTCGGCCGGCGCGCCATTCGCCTGATGGACCTCGCCGATCTCGACGGGCTCGGCAACAAGATCGATCGCCTGCTCGCGCACCACAATGCCTTGCGCCGTGGTCTCGGGATCGACGAGCTCGACCCGAAGGCGCTGCACGACGATCTGTCCTCGATTGCGCCCCGCGTCCTGCCGTTCATGGACCGGGTCTGGGCCTTGCTCGACGACCGGCGCCGCGAGGGCAAGCGCATCCTGTTCGAGGGTGCCCAGGCCGTGCTCCTCGACATCGACCACGGCACCTACCCGTACGTCACCTCGTCCAATACGGTGGCGGGCCAGGCGGCGACCGGTTCCGGACTTGGTCCCGGCGCCATCGGCTACGTGCTGGGCATCTGCAAGGCCTATACGACCCGGGTGGGCGATGGTCCGTTTCCCACCGAGCAGGACAACGCCATCGGCCGTCGGCTCGGCGATGTCGGCCGTGAGTTCGGCACCGTCACCGGCCGGCCGCGGCGCTGCGGCTGGTTCGATGCCGTGCTGGTGCGGCAGACCGTGCGCACCAGCGGGATCAATGGCCTGGCGCTCACCAAGCTCGACGTCCTCGACGGCCTCGACGAGATCAAGGTCTGCGTCGGCTACCGGCTGCAAGGCCGCGAAATCGACTATCTTCCCGCCGGGGAGCGCGCCCAGGCCGAGGCCGAGCCGATCTATGAGACCATCGAGAGCTGGCAGGGGTCGACCGCGGGCGCCCGGTCGTGGGCCGGACTGCCCGCCCAGGCGATCAAGTATGTCCGGCGGATCGAGGAGCTGGTCGGCTGCTCGGTGGCCCTGATGTCGACCAGCCCCAAACGCGAGGACACGATTCTTGTACAGAATCCGTTCGAAGCCTAGTCTCGTAGCTCCGGCGCCGCGCCGCGCCTTTGACTGCAAAGGTCGGCATGACGCCGGTGTTGCAATGCGCATGGTGCCGGACGAGCCGTGGCAGCTGGTCGAGCGTGGCCCCTGATTCCCGATGACCGACTATTACCCGCTGATCGCCCGCGCCGTCTCCGGTCTCGAGAAGAACACCGGGGAAGCGCGCCGTGGGCTCTACGAGCGGGCGCGTACCGCGCTGGTGGCGCAGCTGCGCGGCCTCACCCCGGCGTTGACCGAATTGGAGATCACCCGCGAGCGGCTGGGCCTCGAGGAGGCGATCCGCAAGGTCGAGGCCGAATCGGCACGCCGGACGCCCCGGGTCGAGGCGGTGCCGCGGTCCGGCGATCAGGCGGCGAGATCCTCCGATCCGGCCGCCAAGCCGGGCGGATCACGTCCGCTGCCGGGCGCCAAGGCGTCCGAGGCGCCGCCTCGGGACGGGGCGCCTCAGACCGCCGCCAAGCCGGCGCCGGCTGCGGTGCGGCGGGAGGCGCCGGCAGCGCCGGCTGCCGCCGAGACCAAGCAGGCGGACGGTCCACTCTCTGAGCCCGGGTCGCCGCGCAATTCGGGACGAGGCCGGTTCGACGACCGGTCGCCGCTGTCCGACCAGGGCCTCAAGGGGTTTCGCGACGTGGTCGCCGAGGCGGAGACGCTCGGGGAGGCGACCTCGCAGGCCGGGAGGACCGCGCGTCAGGCGTTTGCCGCGATGCCCGGCGACAACCCCGAGTTCGACCGGCTCGAGCCCAGGGTCGAGCCGCAGGGCCTGCGCTCGCCGTCGCGCGAAGCGGCGCCGCGGCCGCGGGAGCCGGTCAATCGTGCCCCCGAGGCGCCCCGTTCGCTCGACCCGCCGCGGCCCGAGCCGCCCGTGCGACCCGAACCCCCGCGCATGGAGGCGTTCGGCCTCGAACCGCCGCGGATGGAGGCCTATCGCCTCGAGCCCCCGCGCCCCGAGCCGCCGCGGCCCGAGCCGGCGCGCCCCGAGCCGCCCCCCCGCTCGGCCGAGGCGCGCGCCAAGCAGCGCGGCACGCCGACGCGCCACGTCCCGGTTCTCGACGACGACCAGGAGGAGCAGCCGCGCCGGTCGGCGAAGGGGCTCATCGCGGCCGTGGTCGCGGTGCTGGTGCTGGTGGGCCTCGGTGTCGCCGTCTATTGGCAGCGCGTTCCGCTCAAGAACTTCTTCACCGCGATGCGGGGCCAGCCGAGCCAGACCGAGCAGCGCGGCATCACGACTCCCTCGCAGCCGAAGAGCACCGACCGGGTCGGCCAGCCCTCGCCGAGCAGCAATCAGGGCCCGATCGCCGCGGTGGCCCAGCGTGTCGTGCTCTACGAGGAGGATCCGACCGACGCGCAGGGCAAGCGTTATCTCGGCTCGGTGATCTGGCGCACCGAGCTGGTGGCGCCGGGAACCGGGGCGAACCAGGAGCTGGCGGTGCGCGCCGATCTGGAGATCCCGGAACGGCGAATCACCATGACGATGTCGATCCGCCGCAACACCGATCAGGCGCTGCCGGCGAGCCATACGGTCGAGATCATGTTCAACCTGCCGGCCGATTTTCCCTTCGGCGGCGTCAGCAACGTGCCGGGCATCCTGATGAAACAGGCCGAGCAGACGCGCGGTGCCCCGCTTGCCGGCCTTGCCGTCAAGGTGACGTCCGGCTTCTTCCTGGTCGGCCTCTCGGCGGTCGACAGCGAGATGCAGCGCAATCTCGAGCTTCTCAAGGAGCGCAGCTGGTTCGACGTGCCGATCGTCTACAACAACGGCCGCCGCGCCATCCTGGCGATCGAGAAGGGCACGCCCGGCGAGCGGGCTTTCGCCGACGCCTTCGCCACCTGGGGGAAGTAAGATTTGGTCTGAGGGCCGAATCTCGCGACCAAGACGGAGCCCCGCGTGCCTGACGGCGGCGGGGATCCATTGTCCGGTCGGCAGGTCGTCAGTGCGCCGCCAGCGCCTCGGGCGTCATCGGGGCTTCCATGGCGGCAACCCGGTTCTTCACCGCATGCTGGACTTTTTCGAACGCGCGCACCTCGATCTGGCGGACGCGCTCGCGCGACACCCCGAACTCGTCGGCGAGCTCTTCCAGCGTGATCGGCTCGTCGGCGAGCCGCCTTGCCTCGAAGATCCGCCGCTCGCGCTCGTTGAGCACCGAGAGCGCCTCTCCCAGCGCCTTGCGGCGGTTGCCGAACTCCTCGCTCTCCGCGAGGATCCGCTCCTGGCTCGGCGAATCGTCGACCAGCCAGTCCTGCCACTCGCCCGAATCGCCTTCCTCGCGGATCGGCGTGTTGAGCGAAGCGTCGCCGCCGAGCCGGCGGTTCATGTCGATGACGTCCTGCTCGGTAACGCCCAGGCGCTTGGCGATCACCTTGACCTGGTCGGGGCGCATGTCCCCTTCCTCGAGCGCGGAGATCTTGCTCTTGGCCTTGCGCAGGTTGAAGAACAGCTTCTTCTGGTTGGCGGTGGTGCCCATCTTGACCAGCGACCACGAGCGCAGGATGTATTCCTGGATCGAGGCCTTGATCCACCACATGGCGTAGGTCGCCAGCCGGAAACCCTTTTCCGGCTCGAACCGCTTGACCGCCTGCATGAGCCCGACATTGCCTTCCGAGATCACCTCGGCAATCGGCAGCCCGTAGCCCCGGTATCCCATGGCGATCTTGGCGACGAGGCGCAGATGGCTGGTCACCAGCCGGTGTGCGGCATCTCGGTCGCCGTGCTCGCGCCAGCTCTTGGCGAGCATATATTCCTCTTGCGGCTCCAGCATCGGGAACCGCCGGATCTCTTCCAGATATCGGGTGAGACCGGATTCGGCCGTTAGAATCGGCACGGTAGCAGCGTGGGCCATGACAGCGCCCTCCAGGTTGAGCCCCCAGTTACGGCGGGCGGATCCTGCCGCCGCTCCCCGAGCCGACGGCTTGACCCTTGTTGTGCGATCGCGAGAACGAACCGCAGGTGCGAGCATACACGGACAGGCTGGGCGAAAGGAAGACGCCCCGCCATAAAGTCCGCGTGACCCGGCGCGCTCCGGCGATCACGGTTAAGTTTATGAATAAGCAGGCTAATTCAACTTTTCGTTAGCGCCATTCAGACAGTCTGGCCCTTGAGGGCATGGCGTAAACGGATGAGGTCGGCCGGCAGTTCCGAGGAAAACTCGAGAAACTGCCCGGTCGAAGGATGCTCGAAGCCCAACATATGGGCGTGCAGGGCCTGCCGGTCAAGGGCGGCCAGTGCCTCGCGCGCGGCGGGACCGAGGAGCTGCGCCTTGGTCTTGAAGCCCGCCCCGTAGGTGTCGTCTCCCAGGAGCGGATGCCCGATATGGGCCAGATGGACGCGGATCTGGTGGGTGCGTCCGGTTTCCAGCCGGCAGGCCATGAGGCTCGCCACCACCTCGCCGTCGGTCCCCCGGAAGCGCTCGACCACCTCCCAGTGGGTGATCGCCTCGCGTCCGCCCTGGCGCACCGCCTGGCGGTCGCGGGCGCGGGGGTGCCGGTCGATCGGCGCGTCGACGACCCCCTTCGGGTGCGCGGGCGCCCCCCAGGCGAAGGCCAGGTATTGGCGTCGCAGCGGCCCGGTGCGGCCGTGATCGGCGAACTGGGCGGCGAGCCGGCGGTGGGCGCGGTCGGTCTTCGCGACCACCATCAGGCCGGTCGTGTCCTTGTCGAGCCGGTGCACGATGCCGGGCCGCCTGACCCCGCCGATGCCCGACAGGCTGGCGCCGCAATGGGCGATCAGCGCGTTGACCAGCGTTCCAGTCCAGTTGCCGGCGGCCGGATGCACCACCAGGCCGGCCGGCTTGTCGATCACGATCAGGTCGGCATCCTCGTAGACCACGGCGAGCGCGATCGCCTCCGGCTGCGGGGCGGCGGCCTCCGGCTCCGGCAGCTCAACCTGGATTGCAGCGCCCGCGTTGACGCGGTGGGCCGGATCGCGGATCGTGGTGCCGGACATTCTTACCTGGCCGCCGAGGATCAGCGCCTTCAGGCGCGAGCGGGAGTGGCCCTCGAGGCGAGCGGCGAGCACGCGGTCGAGCCGTTCGCCCGCCTGGCTCGTATCGACCAGCACGGTTTCGGTTTCCGTCATGAGTGACCCGACATCGCACGATGAGGCTCGGCCGCCGGTGCCCGACAGCCTCGACGCCGCCCGCAAGCTCGCCGAGCTGCTGGCCAGACCGCTGGAGCCGGTGGCGAGGCCGCCCGAGCCGCCGGGCGAGCCCGGTGCCACGCCGCTGACGGTCCGCCGCGACGCCGAATATAGGCTGGCCGAGGCGGCGACAAGGCCCGCCCAGTCGGCACCTCCAGAGCCGGCACCTCCAGAGCCGGCACCTCCCGAGCTGGCGCCGCCCCAGCCGACCCCGAGCGCCGAGCCCCCCGCCGCGGACTTGGCGGCGCCGCCGCTGCCGGCCGAGGGCACGGAGGCGCCGGCGGTGCCGCCGGCCGCACGCAGCGTCATTCTCGCCCGCTTCGCTGACGCCATGGCGAGGCTGGTCGACGAGGCCAAGGTGCCGGGCGGCCGGCCCGAGACCCTCGACGGCGGGGGGGAATCCCAACCGGATCCGACCGCTCCGGCCGACGATGCAGGCGACGACATCCCGCCATTCGTCGGACCTCCGGAAGCACCAGTCGCAGCCGAAGCGCTGCCGAGCCCGCCGCTGCCGTCCCCCCAGCCTGCCGAGCCGCCCCTCGGCAAATCCGTCGGGCCGGCCGCGGTCGACCGGCCGCCCCCGGACCCGGAGGCGGAACGCCTCGTCCGCCGGGTCCGCCGCATGATGCTGATCTCTAGCCTCACCACGGTGATCGCCGCCGGCGCCGTGTTCGGCGTCATCGGCTACCGGGTGTTCAAGAGCGCCGAGGCGCCGCCGTCGGCGCCGGTCGCGGCGCCGCAACCGCCCGAGCCCCCGGCACCGCCTCCGCCGCCCCAGGTGCCGCTCGAAGCCACGCTGACGCTGCCGAAGGACGCCAAAATCGTCTACACCGCGGTCGCCGAGGATCTCCTCGTCCTCTCGCTGGAGATCAACGGCACGATCGAGATCCGCACCTACGACCTGAAGACCCTGAAGCCCGCCGGCCGCATGAGCTTCGGCGAGGTGCCGTGACCCGCTGCGGAGTCCGCATCCCTGGGCGGTTCCGGGCGCCGGTTCACTTGCGCCGCGCCGCGATCGGCGTTAATTGACGGTCGCTGCTCCCTTCGTCTAGCGGCCCAGGACGTCGCCCTCTCACGGCGAAAACAGGGGTTCGAGTCCCCTAGGGAGCGCCAATCTTTCAATCGGTTGGAAGGGAAGCCGCGCACCGAGCGTCGCAAGCCTCCATTCTTGCCCACTATGGAACGACATCCCTTGTCAAACGGCGTCCGGAGCACCAGACCAAATGCGCCGCCAGTATGCTGAAGTGGGCGGGGGCCGTGCCCGGCATTGGAACGCGTCCCACCGATCAATGAATGTCGTCACAGGAGGAAGACCCCAACATGCGTGAAGCCGTAATCGTTTCCTATGCCCGCACGGGCCTGGCGAAATCCGTCCGTGGCGGGTTCAACATCACGCCGCCCATGTCCATGGCCGCCCATGCGATCAAGCATGCGGTCGAGCGCGCCGGCGTCGAGAAGGACTATGTCGAGGACTGCTATCTCGGCAATTGCGCCCACGGCGCCCGCAATATCGGCCGCGAGGCGGCGCTGCTCGCCGGCATGCCGAAAACCACGGCCGGCGTCTCGGTGAACCGCTTCTGCTCGTCGGGCCTGCAGACCATCGCGATGGCGGCAAACCACATCCGCGCCGACGGCGCCGACTGCATCGTCGCCGGCGGCGTCGAGAGCATCTCGGTTCCGGGCGGCGGCGTCCCCAAGGAGGCGCAGGACCCGGAGCTCCTGAAGTACGCGCCGGACATCTACATGGCGATGATCGACACCGCCGACATCGTCGCCGAGCGCTACGGGTTGAGCCGCGAGTATCAGGACGAGTATTCGCTGGAATCCCAGCGCCGCATGGCCGCCGCGCAGCAGGCCAACAAGTTCAAGGACGAGATCGTCCCGATGAAGACCAAGATGAAGGTGGTCGACAAGAACACCAAGGCGGAAAGCATTGTCGATTACGTGGTCACCCGCGACGAGTGCAACCGTCCGGAGACGACGATGGAGGGCCTCGCGAAGCTCGAGCCCGTCAAGGGGCCGGGCAAGTACATCACGGCCGGCAATGCCAGCCAGCTCTCGGATGGCGCCGCCGCCGTAGTGCTGATGGAGGCCAAGGACGCCGAGCGGCGCGGCCTCAAGCCGATGGGCCGGTTCGTTGCCTGGGCGACCGCCGGCTGCGAGCCCGACGAGATGGGCATCGGTCCGGTGTTCGCGGTGCCAAAGCTGTTGAAGCGTCACGGGCTCAAGGTCGAGGACATCGACCTCTGGGAGCTGAACGAAGCCTTTGCCAGCCAGTGCCTCTACAGCCGCGACAAGCTCGGCATCGACCCTGAGAAGTACAACGTCAACGGCGGCTCGATCGCGATCGGCCATCCGTTCGGCATGACCGGCGCCCGCCTGACCGGACACATCCTGCAGGAAGGTGCCCGTCGCAAGGCCAAGTGGGGCGTCGTCACCATGTGCATCGGCGGCGGTCAGGGCGGCGCCGGTCTGTTCGAGATCTACAGCTAGCCAGATTGCCCGGGTCGATCATGAACGGCAGCAGCCAGAGCAGATTGGGCAGGACCATGAGCCCTGCCTTGCCCCGGATCGCGGCCGGGCGCGCTGGCGTCAGTTCACCCACTGGCCGCCGTCGACGTCGATCACCTCGCCGGTGATGAAATTGGGGGTGACGGTTGCGAGGAACGCCACCACCTCGGCAATGTCCGCGGGCGTGCCGAGGCGTCGCAGCGGAATCGAGCTCAGGATCGGCTCGCGCTCCCGGTCGATCATCGCCTGAGTCAGCGCGGTCTCGATGGCGCCGGGGCAGATCGCGTTCACCGTGATGGTCGGCGCCAGCTCCTTGGCGAGGCCCCGCGTCAGCCCCAGCACACCGGCCTTCGAGGTGCAGTAGGCGAAGCGGCTGACCGCCGAGAAGCCAGCCCCGGTATGGGCGCTCACCGAGGAGATGTTGACGATCCGCGCCTCCGGCAGGGTCAGCATCGCGGGTGCCAGCGCCTTGCACCAGTTGAACTGCCCCTTCATGTTCACCGCGATGGTGTGGTCGAACTCGGCTTCGCTGATCTCCAGCAGCCCCTTCGGTTGGGAGATTCCGGCATTGTTGACCAGCACGTCGACCCGCCCGAGCGCGGCCAGGATGTCCTTGGCGTCGCGCTGGGCGGCGGCGTAGGAAGCGACGTCACTTTCGATCTCCAGTGCCTGCGCGCCGATGGCGCGGACGGCATCCGCCGCCTCCGCCAGCGCCGCCCGCCGCACGTCGACCAGCGCGATCGCGAATCCGCGGCGCGCCAGGGCGACGGCACATCCACGTCCGATCCCCTGCGCGGCGCCCGTGACAACCGCCACCTGTCCAACCATCCGCCCTGTCCCCGTGTATTCGCCGCCGCCGACGATCGTCAAACAGACCGCCATTGCGGCCCATGCCGGCATGCTTGCGGCTGCCCCCGCCGCGAGCATGGTCGCCGAGGTGCAAACCGTCCGCAAGCACAATCGCTCGGACACAAGGCCGTTGATCGCGTCTGGCGCATGGTCGAACCGCTGAATAATCGGATGAGCGCCCGTTCAATGGAGAATCTGCTGCAGGAAGGTCCGGGTTCGCTCGCTCTTGGGATTGCCGAAGAACTCGGCGGGAGAATTCATCTCCACGATCCGTCCGCCATCCATGAACACCATGCGGTCGGCGACCTGCCGAGCGAACCCCATCTCGTGGGTGACACACAGCATGGTCATTCCCTCGCTGGCGAGATCGACGATGGTCTCCAGCACCTCCTTGATCATCTCCGGATCGAGTGCCGAGGTCGGCTCGTCGAACAGCATCACTTTGGGACCCATGCACAGGGAGCGGGCGATCGCGACACGCTGCTGCTGGCCGCCGGACAGCTGTGAGGGATATTTGTTGGCCTGCTCGGGTATTTTAACCCGGGTGAGATAGCGCATGGCGATCTCCTCCGCATCCCTCCGCGACATCTTCTTGACCCAGGTCGGAGCGAAGGTGCAGTTCTCCAGGACCGTCATATGCGGAAAAAGATTGAACTGCTGAAAGACCATGCCGATGTCCTGCCGGATCCGGTGCAGGCGCCGCCGGTCCTGGGTCAGCTCGACATGATTGACGACGATGCGGCCCTTCTCATGCTCCTCGAGCCCGTTGATGCAACGGATCATGGTCGATTTGCCCGAGCCCGATGGGCCGCAGATCACCAGCCGCTCGCCCTTGCTCACGATCAGATCGATATCGCGCAAGGCGTGATACTTGCCGAACCACTTGTTCACCTTCTCGAGCTGGATGATCACGTCTTGCTCGTCCGCGGGTTTGCACGGGTCTGTGGCCATGGTCATCGCACACCTTGCATGGGTGACCTCACTCCTCGATGACGGGGACCGACTCGCAATGAAAGCGGATCTCCAGCTGCCGCTGGATCAGGCCCCAGGCCGTCGTCATCATCAGATAGAGCACCGCCGCGCAGCAGAACACCTCCAGCACGTCGAACTTGGTCTGCATCAGCATCTGGCTGCGGCGCATCAGCTCCTCCATGGAGATGACCGAGGTGATCGACGTTGCCTTGAGGAGCCCGTTCACGGAGTTGCCGAGCGGTGGAATCATCAGACGGAACGCCTGCGGCAATTGCACCTTCCAGACCACCAGCCAGGTCGGGCTGCCCAATGATTTCGCCGCCTCGGCCTGGCCGACCGGAACTCCAAGAAACCCGCCGCGGATGATCTCCGAAAGATAGGCGGTCTCGTTCAGCGTCAAAGCCAGCAGCGCGGCGGGCACGACGTCGAGCCGGATGCCGAGCTGCGGCAGGCCGGTATAGACGATGACGAGCTGGATCAACAACGGCGTGCCGCGGAAAATCCAGGCATAGAAACGCGCAAAGATTTCCAGCGCGCGATTCTTCGACATGCGCATCAGGGCGATCAGGGTGCCGAGGATCAGACCGGCGGTAATCGGGATCGCGGTGAGCCACAGGGTGACGACGACGCCTTGCCAGAGAAAGCCATTGCCGAAATAGCTGAGAAAGTCGGCAAAATCGAAGCCCTTCATGAGCCCTTCTCCCACCACCCGGGCACTTGGCGCGCGCTCGAGGCCGAGGTGGCACCCCGATGAACGCTACCATGCTTGCTCGCGCGCGGGGTCGATCACGCGGCCGATATGGAGAGAGCGTCGCCAGGTCTCGATGCGGGAAGTCCCGCTTCGGCCAGCGCGCCAGCGAGACGCCGATACTCCTCTGCCGGAAGATCGCCGACCGGCGCCCGGCAGGTCGCGCGATCGAGCCGCCCCAGCAGCTTGAGACATGCCTTCAGTCGCGCCGTCGCCAGGCTTCCCGGTGCGGTGCCGTAGACCGCCTTGGCCAGCGGATAGATCCGATCGTGCAGGGCGCGCGCCGCGTCGAGATCTCGGCCTTTCACCGCTTCGGCGAGCGCGACGATCAGCTCGGGGATGACCGCGGCGAGGCTGACCAGGCTCCCCTCGCTTCCCAGCACGAAGCATGGGAGCAGATGCTCGTCGCCCGATGCCATGACGGCGACGTCGGGCCGGACCGCCCTGGTGATGCGCCGCACCTCGTCATAGGCCGAAGTCTCCCAGCTTCCCTCCTTGATCCCGATGACGCTGTCGATGCCGAGCAGCCGGCGCAGGACATCCGGCCGGAACGCGAGCTGTCCCGCGCGCACCGATCCCTGAAACAGAAACATCGGCAGCGGCGTCGCTTCGGCGATCGACTGGTGATGGCGCAGGATCACGTCGGCGTCGGCGCCGAGCGCCCACGAGAACGGCGCGAATACCATGATTGCATCGGCGCCCGCTTCCGCTGCGTCCCGGGCAATTGCAGCTGCCAGGCCGCTGCTCTCCGCATTCACCCCGGCGACGATCAGGCAGTCCCGGCCCAGGCGCCGACCGATCTCGATGACCCGGCGCTGCTCGGCACGATCGAGCAGCGCATTTTCGCCGGCGTGGCCGTTGAGCAGCAGTCCACGCAGCCCCGTTCCCTGCGTCACCATGCGCAGATGCCGTTCCAGCACAGGCTCGTCGATTGCCCCCTTCGCATCGAAGGGGCAGATCGTCGAGGCATAGATGCCGTGGAAGTCGCGCGCCTTGCTCATGATCCTTCCCGCCCCACCGCTTGGATATAGGTCTACGCCGCCGCTTCGAGCTCAGCCGCGAGCCGCGATGTCTCCACCGCCGCCTCGACCTTCGCGGCAACATCGGGCAGAACCGGCATCAGGGGCAATCGTGGACCGGCGCTGGCGATCACCCCGAGCTTCTTGAGCCCGACCTTGATGCGCGTGTGCATGTCGATCAGCGGGGCTGCCCCGTAGATCGTGCGCACGATGGGGTAGAGCCGGTCGCTCGCCGCGCGCATCGCCGGCAGATCGTTCGCCTCGGACGCCCGCCAGAGGTCGATCAGCCAATGCGGCGTCAGGCTCGCGAGACCCGAGAGAATGCCGTCGGCGCCGACGGCGATCTGCGCCAGGAACCAGTTGAAGTTCGACGGCAGGAAGGCAAGGTCGGGACGCACGGCCTTCACGCTGCGCCAGTTGTCCTCATAGGCGAGCATCGTGTCGCTGCCCTCCTTGATGGCGACAACCTGCGGCAGGCGCGCCATTTCGGTGAGCGTCTCAGTGGTGAAGCCGAGCCCCGATGCAAGCGGATACTGGAAGATCGATACCGGAATGCGGATCGCCTCGCTCACGGCCTTCACATAGGCAAGCGGGGCTCGAGGTGTTGCGCTGGCGCCTCCGCCAAGCCCGGGCAGGGGAAAGAGCACGGCGCAATCGGCACCGGCGGCTTCCGCCTGCCGTGCCTGGGCGATGGCGTCGGCAACCGAATAGGCGATGATCCCGGACATGAGCGGCTTGCCGCCGATCCGCGCGCGAGTCCGGATGATGACCTCCTCGCGTTCCGTCGCGGCCAGGCTCGCGCCTTCCCCGGCATGACCGTTCACGAAGACCGCACTGATGCCGGCCGGGCTTGCGCAGTAGTCGAGCAGGCGGTCGTAGCTCGGCCAGTCGATTGCGCCGTCGTTGCGGAATGGCAGCACGGTTGCGACCACGACGCCGCGAAAGCGGGCGGCAGGATTGCTCTGCGCTTGCATGTGCTCTCCTCATGAAGGCCTATTGTTGGAGCATGATCTTTTTTCCGAAAACCGGTGTCCACTTTTCGGGATCATGCTCTGGGCCGGGGAAACTTCAGCGTCGCGTTCGCCTTGAGAACCTCGCGTCCTTCTTCGTTGCGCGCGCTCGCCTCCCAGACGATGGTCCGGCTTTCCGGAATGCTTTCGGCGATCCAGACGTCGATGGTGATCGTGTCGCCGTAGAAGACCGGCCCGGTGAACCAGAACCGGTCCTCGATCGAGACACCGAGCGTTCCCACGAGCTCGCTGGTCAGGACGCTGGTGCACAGGCCCGCAACCATGATGCCCGGTGCCAGACGGCGTCCGAAGCGCGTGGCGGCGGCATAGCCGTCGTCGATATGGACCGGCCCGAAATCGCCGGTCGCCGCAATATAGAGCGCGCCGTCCGCCTCGGTGATCGTCTTCGAGACGCTGACCCGATCGCCGACCTTCAGGCTGTCGAACGGCTTGATATCATACATGCGGTCATCCGTTGTCGTCGAACCGCGTCAGCACGGCCTCGCCGGCGACCACCGGGCCGCCCTGATCGAGCACGCAGGACACCCGGCAGCGCAGCTTCGCGCCCTCGATCGCAATGATCTCGGCACTCGCCTCGACCGTGCCGCCGACCGGAACCGGGGCGGGGAAATCCAAATCGAGCGACCGGATGCGATAGGATGAGCCCGCCAGTCGCCACAGGCAGGTCGTGACAAGCCCAGCCACCGCCAGCTCGAACGCCACCATGCCCGGCGCGCCGGCGGCGCGCGCCTTGACGGCATCGACATAGAGCGGGCCCAGGTTGCCGCTGATGCCGGTGAACATTGCCTGCTCGGCGACCGTCATCGTCTTGCGGAAGGTCACGCGCGATCCGACCTGCATGTTGTCCACGGCAGCGCTCATGGCGGTCTACACATCCAGCCCGTTCTTCAGGACGCTGCGCGCGATCAGCATGCGGTGGATCTCCGAGGTGCCGTCGTATATCCGCGTCACCCGCGCATCGCGGGCAATCCGCTCCAGCGGCAGGTCCTTGGAATAGCCCATGCCGCCGAACACCTGGATTCCGCGGTCGGCCACGCGGCCGAGCATCTCGGACGCGAACAGCTTGACCATCGACACCTTGTCGCGACAGTCGCGCCCGCTGTCGAGCTCCGCCGCGGTCGCCAGCACCATCATCCGCGCGGCGAATATCTCGGTCGCCGAGTCGGCGATCATCTGCTGGATCATCTGGAACTCGCCGATCGGCTTGCCGAACTGTCGGCGTTCGTTGGCGTGACGTCGCATCATCTCGAGCACGCGGCGCGCCATACCGACGCAGCGCGCACCGATATGGGCAAGGCGCACGGCCGACACGCTCTCCATGATGAGCTTGAAGCCCCCGCCTACCTCGCCCAGCACGTTGTCCGCCGGAATGCGGCAATCCGCGAAGGAAAGCTCGGCATGGCCGTAGCCGCGATGTCCCATCATCGGCTGACGCCGCCCCACGGCAAAGCCGGGCGTTCCCTTGTCCACCAGCAACAGCGTGATGCCTCCCCGGGCGCGCTTGGCGCTGTCGGTCAGCGCCATCAGGATCGCGTAGTCGGCAATGTCGCCGTCGCTGATGAAGTGCTTGGTGCCGTTGATCACCCATTCGTTGCCATCCAGGCGCGCGGTCGTCGCGATCGAGGCGGCATCCGAGCCCGCCTCGGGCTCGGTGATCGCCATCGCGCAGATCAGCTCGCCCTTGACGGTCGGGACCAGGTAGCGCTCGCGCTGGTCGCCGCGGCAGGCCATCAGCATGGGATAGACCTGCCCGAACACGCGGCGGATCAGCGCATCCGACGTCTTGCCGAACTCTTCCTCGACCAGGCACATCTCGGTCGTGCTGAGACCCCCGCCGCCGACCTCCGTGGGCATGTTCATCGCGTACAGGCCGAGCGCCTGCGCCTTGGACCGCGCCGCCTCGAGCTTGTCGTCGGGGATACGTCCGAGCTCCTCGACCTCGCGTTCGAGAGGCTGCAGCTCGGTCTCGACGAACCTGCGGACGGTATCGACCAGCATCTGCTGGTCGTGGGTCATGACCGGATCAAGCATCGATTGCCTCGTGCACGGCGCCGATCGCACCGCTTTCGATCAGGCGCTGCCTGTCTTCCGCCCCATAGCCGAGCTCCGCCAGGATCTCGAGACTGTCGGCGCCTGCCTCGAGCGGCACTCGGCGGCAGGGCGGCAACTCGCCATCGTAACGCAGCGGGTGATTGACGAACGTTGCGACCTTGCCGCGGACATCCGTCTGTCCGAAGGCGCCGTTATGAACGGCCTGCGGGTCGCCAAGCAGATCCTCGTAGTCCTGCACGCGCTCATGCCAGATGCCGTGCGCATCGAAAGCGGTGGCGACTTCGGCCAGCGCGCGCTCGCGCAGGATGCCGGCAACGGCGCGCGCGTAGCGATCGCGCTCGGCATAGCGGTCGATCGTGCTCAGCGCCCGCAGGGCATCGCTGTCGAGCGCCTCGGCAAGCTTTGTGGGATCGTTCATGGACAGCACGATCCGGCAGTCCTTCAGCTCGTAGAGCCCGTACGGCGCGTCGTGATACCAGCTGCCGACATGGCGGTCGCGCTGCATCAGGCCGGCGCGGTCGGGCGCCGCGCAGTACATCGCCAGTGCCTCGCTCTGCAGATCGATGCCGGCGCCAAACAGGTTGCCTTCGACGCGCCCTCCCATGCCGGTCTGCAGCCTGCGCACGTAGGCGCCGAGGATGCCCATGGCGAGCAACGCCCCGCCGTGCTGATCGACGATCGCGGCGCCCACCACGGTCGGGCCGTTGTCGCCGCCTCCGGTCGCCGCGATGAGGCCGGAGCGCGCCTGCATCAGCAGATCCTGCCCGGGCCGGCTCGCCGCCGGACCAGTCGCGCCGAGGCCGCTCGCGGAGGCGTAGATGATGTCGGGCTTGCGCTTGCGGATCGTCTCGTATCCGAAGCCGAGGCGGTCGAGCACGCCCGGGCGGTAGTTCTCCATGAGCACGTCGGCGCTATCGATGAGCCGCAGGACGACCTCCTTGCCGGCCGACGTCTTGAGATCCACGGCGAGGCTGCGCTTGTTGCGGTTGGTGGCCAGCAGGAATGCGCTCACGTCGCCGATATAGGATTTGCCTCCGGACCAGTGACGCTCGAACGCGCCCCGGAGCGGCTCGACCTTGATGACGTCGGCACCCATGTCGGCGAGATATTGCGTGCAGGCGGGGCCTTGCAGGTAATGGCAGAAGCTGGCGACGCGCATCGCTATCTTCATCTGTCTTGCTCCGCGCTCAGGCCGCCACGCGCTCTGCGCAATGCACCACATTGCGCGCCGCGAGGCCATCGATCTCGGACGGCGAATATCCCAGCTCCTTCATGATCGCGCGCGTCTGCGCCCCGAGCGGCTGCGGCACCAGCCGGACCGTCGGCGCCTTGCCGTCGTAGCGCGCCGGATGGGCGACCAGCGTGATCGGCGCGCCGGTCGCGCCCGTCGTCGTGACGAACGCGCCGAGATGCCGGAGCTGCGGGTCGGCCGGCAGATCCTCATAATCCTGCACGACCGCATGCCAGACCTGGTGCTGCTCGAGCGGCGCGAGCCATTCGCTGGTCGGCCGCGTCGCCAGACGGCGCGACACGAGGCCCGTGATCTCCTCGCGCCTGGGGAAGCTGTCGCCATCGGAAAAGTCCGCCAGCTCCTGAACGTCGAGCGCCTTGGAGAGGGCGGCAGGCGAAGCCATCGAGATCGCCAGGTGGCCGTCGGCGGTCGCATGAATTCCGTAGGGCCCCGGACTGAACCAGGACGCAATCCCCGCCGGCCCACGCGAATGGCTGGCGCGGGCGCCGTTAAGCCACGCCGTCAATGATTTCGACCTGCAGATCGAGTGCCGCCTGCAGCAGGTTGACCTCGACGAGCGAGCCCTTGCCGGTCCGGTTGCGGGCGAACAAGGCGGCGAGAATGCTCATGGCGTAGATCGCAGCCGCATGATGATCGACGATGACCGCACCGACCGCGGTCGGCGGGCCGTCGGCCCGCCCGGTCCGCGCCGCAAGACCCGACAAGGCCTGCAGCAGCAGGTCCTGGCCGGGGCGGTCGCGAGACGGGCCGTCGGCGCCGAATCCGGTCGCGGCGGCGTAGATCAGCCGCGGATTGTCGGCTCGCAGCTGCTCATGACCGAGGCCGAGGCGGGCCATGGTGCCGGGACGGAAATTCTCCATCAGAACGTCGGCGTCCTTCAGCAGCCGGCGGACGACGTCACGCCCGTCCTCGCTCTTCAGGTCGACGGCAATGCTGCGCTTGTTGCGCGCGGTGGCCAGGAGATTGACACTCTGGCCATCCACGAAGTGGTTGGCGACCGCCCATTTGCGCTGGAACGCCCCTTCGATCGGCTCGACCGCAATGACGTCGGCGCCCAGGTCGCCAAGGATCTGAGCCGCAACCGGACCAGCAAGAAAATGGTTGAAGCTGACAACGCGCAGACCTGCGAGCAAGTCCATCGAGGCCACCACCGTCGGCAGCTCAGGTGCCGGGCCCGGATCCACGAATGGCAAATTGCTGCTCGGGCAGCTTGGGCATGCCGACCTCGTCGAGAAGCTTGTCATAGGTCCCGTCGGCCCGCATGTCGTTGAGCGCCTTGGCGACCGCTTCGGCGACCGGGCGCTTGCGGAACGCCATGGTGATCAGCGTGGCGCCCATTTCCTTGATCGCAAGCGCCGCCTGGCCGCGCCGCGCAATCTCGGTCGTGGTGTAGGCCGGCAGCGCCGCCGCCTCGACCTGGCCGGCACGCAGGGCGGCGATCACCTCGCTCGGCGAGATGAAAGCGCGGATCGTGAGCGGCGGCAGGCCCTTGGCGACGCTGTCCTTGTCGAAATTTCGCAACCAGCGCTCCTGATACGAATCCGCGTCCACCGCAATTGTGTGTCCGGCGAGATCGATCGGCTCCTTCGGTTTGAACTTGGAGTCAATGGCGACAAGAACGCCGATAGCCGATTGGGCGTACGGCACCGTGAACATGATCTTGGAGCGCTCCTCGGTCCAGAACATCCCGGTATCGATGCCGTCGAACCGCGCCGCAGCCAGGCCCGGGATCATGGCGGGGAAATCCATCCGCTGGAAATCCATCTCCAGGCAGAGCCGCTTGGCGATCTCTTTTCCGAGCTGCACGTTCAGCCCCTGCAGCTCCCCTTTGCTGTCGACCGACTGCAGCGGCGGCAGGGTCGGGTTGATCGAGAGTTGCAATTTTCCCGGCACCGTCAGGTCGGCCGCAGGAATCGTCGGTGTGCAGGTCTGACCGGTTGCCGGTGCCGCAAGGATGACGATCGCCAGCGCCAGAGAGACACGTAGCAGGGACAAGGACATGACGTTCGTTCTCCAGTTGCGGTCGAAGTGCCCGATGATACCAATGTTCAAGGTCCGTCCCAAGGCTCCCGTCCTGTTACGAGGATCCGGCCGCAAGCGGCTCGAGCTGCAGGCGGACGAAATTGCGCACATGGGGCTCGAATTCCTGAAAGCCCTTGGCCCGCTGAAACTCCGGTGTGTCGTAGACCCACAAGCCGGCGATCTCGTAGACCGCGACGTATTTCGGCCCGCCGTCGAGGGCGGTGTAGCGCCGCCCCGAGAGCCAGCCGGGGCAGGTCAGCAGTGCGGGAATATGCACCCGATCGTACCAGAGATTGAATGCGTCCTCATGCGCCGGATCGACGTCGACCCGAACGATATGGAGAAAGGGCCGTTCTTCGCTCATGCTGACCTCAACACCTGATCTCCGACGCGCGCCACCCTGAAGCCAGGTCGACAATGTCTCGAAAAGCGCGGCTGGCGGAAGATCGTATCGCGACAGGGATGGCTGCTGAAGACAGGATGTCTATGAAATATGTTACGGGTGCTGGGCATCAGATCGGGTCGACGGAGGGAGATCGGATGAGCGCGTCGCCGTATATTCGCGCCGTGGCGCTGGCGCTGGCAACCGGGCTTGTGGTCGTCGTCCCGAGCCACTGGAAGACCGGCGAAGCAGTCGCGCAGAACGCCCGGCCGTCACCGAAGCCCGCCTTCAGGACCGTGAGCTTCGACAACGCCATGAAGCATCAGGTCGCCCGCTCGATGCCGTTGAAGCTGGCGTTTCCCGTCGACTACCACATGCTCGTGCTCGAGCCGGCGATCAACGGCGTCGTCTGGGCGCGCCGCGCCGATCTCGATCGGATCGCCCGGACCAAGGAGGTCCCACCCGGCGCCGGGCTGTTTCACGGCAGGTTGACGACGCGGGTCGGATACGACCGCGCCAGCAACTCGTTCACCTGCGGTCCCGGCTGCGACGAGAGGAAGCTGCAGGCGAGCATGAAGGCCACGGGCGCAAGTGTCGTCAGATGGCAAAAGCGCGTCGTCAACGGCATCCCGATGCTGCTGATCGAGATGGCCTCCGGGCGCGGCGCCGTCCGCAAAAAGCTCTACATGGCCTATATCGCGGTGCTGATCGATACCGATGTGATGCTCATCTCGTACGCCCCGCCGGCCGACAGCAAGGACGGCGGCCAGACGGCGTGGCAGGCCTTCACGCGCGCGCTGACGGAAGGCGCCGTCGTCCCGGAGCCCGTCGCATCGCCGACGCCGGGCGGCGCCGACGATCCCGAAGTCGGCGCGCAGCGTGGCGTTTCGGCGAACCGCCGATGCGTTCATCGCGGCAGCGGGCGGCGACGAAACAAGGATGCCCCTCACTCTCCCATCGCGACCGGCGACAGATCCTGGATCCAGTGCTGCGCCTGGACGAACCCCTTCACCTTGGGCGACAGCACCCGCGGATTGAGGTCGTGGGCGACGAACAGCCATTCCGCCTCGTCGACGAACCGCTCGTGCAGTTTGGCGATCAGCGCATCCTGCTTTGCGGAATCGAACTCGTTGCGGATCTGGTCGACCAGCGCGTCGCTTGCGGCATCGCGCATGTTCATCCAGTTGCTCCCGGCCGGCGCGATTTTCTTGCTGTCGGCGATGATCAGGATGCCGAAATCCGGGTCCCACCACGCCCAGCTGTTGTTGATCGCATGCAGGCCCTTGTTGTCGGGGGCGCGGGCGCCGGCGGCGCGGCGCACCGTCATGGTGTTCCACTCGATCACCTCGAGCTCGACCTCGATGCCGACCTCGGCGAGGTTCGCCTGCATGTACTGGTTCATCGGCAGCGGCTGCATCTGCCCCGAGCCCGACGCCGTGATCAGGATCTTCGCCTTGACGGGATTGGCCTTCGAGTAGCCGGCCTCGGCCAGGAGTTTCCTGGCCTCGGCGGGATCGTAGCGGACCTTGAACGACGGGTTGCCGAACCACGGATGCCCGGGCCAGAACGTACCGACCGCCGGCTTGGCGAGGCCGGCGAGCAGACCGTCGATCATGCCCTGGCGGTCGATCGCGAGGTTCGCGGCCTTGCGCACGCGGATGTCGCGGAACGGCGAATCGTCGAGCTGGCTGAACCACCACGGCCAGGTGTGCGGATAGCTGTTGGTGACGATCTGCATGCCGCTCTGCTTCAACCGCGGCAGCATGTCGGGCGCCGGCGCCTCGACCCAGTCGACCTGACCGGAAAGCAGCGCCGAGGTGCGGGTCACCGCGTCGGGGATCGGCAGCAGCACCAGGCGGTCGGTCTTCGGGATGCGGCTCTTGTCCCAGTATTCGGTGTTGCGGACGAGCTCGGCGCGCTCGCGCGGCACCAGCTTGTCGAGTTTCCACGGGCCGGTGCCGGCTGGCGTCTTGGCAAACTCGGCCCAGCTGCGGCCGACCTTCTCCCAGCGGGTGGGGCTGGCGAAGAAGATGCGGGCGAAATAGTAGGGGATCATCGAGTCCGGCGTCTTGGTCGTCAGCTCGACGGTGAAGTCGTCGATCTTGCGATAGCGGGCGAGCGCGTTGAGCCGTCCGAACGTCTGCGCCACCTGGGCGGCGTCGTATTGCGGCGCATCCTTGTCGACCAGCTTGTCGAGGTTCCAGATCACCGCGTCGGCGTTGAACGGCGTGCCGTCGTGGAATTTCACGCCCTGGCGCAAACGGAAGATCCAGCGCGTGCGGTCCGTCGGGTCGGTGCCCCACTCGGTCGCCAGGCCCGGGATCATGCCCGAGGGCTTGTCGCGCGACGACAGGTCCCAGTTGATCAGCCCGTCATAGAGCGTGGCGCCGATGAAGCGCCACCCTTCGGCCCCCTGATTTGGTTGGCTCGTGGTCACCGGGATGTCGGCCAGCGTCATCGCCACCCTGAGCACGGTCTCGCCGCGGGCGCCCGTGCCGATGAGCAGGAGGCCGGCGGCGAACATGAGTTGGAGCAGGCGTGTCATCTGATGGCTCCTGGTGCCTCGTTGGATGGGTTGAGCATTTGCGAAACCCATCGGTTTCAGGAATCAAGTATCAGTAATCAGCAATCAGAGCACGATCCCTTGTCCTGATTCCTGATCACCGATTGCTGACTGCTGGCATTGATGGGTTTCGCGTTCCGCGCAACCCGTCCTACAGCGGAACAGCAAACACGTGCGCGGGCTCGGCATCCTTCGGCAGCGCGGGAAGACGGGCGACCTGGGCCGCTGTCTGTGCGGCGAGCTCGGCCTCTCGCTCCTGCATCTCCTGCGGCGAGAGGCGGCGGGGCGCCGGCTGCAGGCTCGGCGCCGGAGCCGGGTCGATCGCCGCGGGATGCCGGCGATGCCAGCCGGTCGCCCGCTCGTAGGCTGCGGCGACGCGGAGCACCGTCGGCTCGTCCCAGTAGCGGCCGACGATCTGCATGCCCATCGGCAGACCATTGGTGTCGAACCCAGTGGGGACCGATGCGGCCGGGTGGCCGCTCACGTTGAAGCAGCAGGTGCCGGACCCGAGCATGTAGGCGATCAGCCCATCGCGGTCGGCGAGCTTCGGCACCTTGATCAGCGGCCCGCCGCAGATCACCGCGTCGCAGCCGGCGAAGACCGCGTCGGTTGCGCGCGTCATCTCGCGCCGCCAGCGCGTCGCCTTGACGTAGTCGAGGCCGGAGACCGAGAGCATCCCCTGGAGTTTTTCGCGCAGCGACACGCCCATCAGGGCGCTCTGCTCGAAAAGATCCTGCTCGTGGATGGCGAGCGACTCGACACCGCCGACCACCCGTACCACCAGGCGATAGTCGTGCACGCTGTAGGGCACATCGGCCTCGACGATGGTGGCGCCGAGACCGCGCAGGGTCGCAATCGCCGCCTCGAGCGCCGCCACCACCTCGGCGTCGGCCTTGACGTCGCGCTCGTGGAAGCGGCGGATGACGCCGATGCGCAGGCCGGCGACGCCCGTGGCGAGATCCGCGGAAAAATCCGGCACCGGGCGATCGACCGTGGTCGGATCGCGCGCATCCGGTCCGGCGATCGCCTGCATCACCAGCGCGCAGTCGGCCACCGTCCGGGTGAGCGGGCCGGCGGCGTCGAGGGAGAACGAGTTGGGCAGGATGCCGGCGCGGCTCAGCCGCCCGTAGGTCGGCTTGAGGCCGACGAGCCCGTTGGCGGAGGCGGGCGCCCGCACCGAGCCGCCGGTGTCCGACCCGAGCCCCGCCATGGCGGCGCCTGCCGCGACGCTCGCGCCGGTGCCGGAGCTCGACCCCGCGGTGAAATAGTCCTGGTCCCACGGATTGCGCGCCACCGCGAATTTCAGGTCGAGCTGCCCCTCGCCGGTACCGGTGCCGTATTCCCAGGTGTTGTGCTTGCCGAGGAGAATCGCGCCCGCCGCCTCCAGGCGCTCGTGCAGGGTGGCGTCCACCTCCGGCACCCAGTCCCATTTGAGGCGCGATGCCGCCGTCGTGCGGATGCCCCGCGTGTAGTAGTTGTCCTTCAGCCCGTACGGGATGCCGTGCAGCGGCCCGCGCCGGCGCCCGGCCATGATCTCGCCTTCCGCCCGGCGCGCCGCGTCGCGCGCCCGCTCGGCGGTGACCGTGATGTAGCCGCAGATCGCGCCATTCACCGCCTCGATGCGTGCGAGGTGCGCGTCGACGAGCTCGACCGGGGAGAGCTTTCTCGCCGCGATCAGGCGCGCCGCCTCGGCGATGTCGAGCCAGACGAGCTCGTCGGCGGTGGTTGCGGGCGCCATGACGGCTGCATCATTCATGTGACGATCTCCCGAGCCCGGACGGACGGAGGATAACCAAGTTTCGTGCCAAGCCAAATGCGCATGCAAGGACGGCGATCTTTCCGGTCGTCGCAGAGCAGTTGCACGCTGCGGGCGCGCAATTCCGGATCGCAGCGGGAGCGCACGAGGCAGGATCGCGCGCTCCCGGCAAACAAATGCCGGGCTGGCGGTGCTCAGTTCGCAGGTGGCGGCGACAGCTGGGTCGGCGGTGGCAGCGTCTGTGGCGCCGGCCGCCGCACCGGCGCCTGTGCGGCCGAGCGGTTTGGCGACGCGGGAGGCGCTGCGGCGGTTGGCGCCAGGGCGGAGGGCCCGACCGGTTCCGGGTTCATGATGCTGACCGGAGGAATCGAGGCCGCCGACGGAAAATCGATGCCCCGGGTGACGGTGGGCTTTGCCGGCGGAGCCGCCGCCTGCGGCGTTCCCGCGAGCGGGGGAGGCCCGCCCTTGGGCCACGTCGACGCGTATCGGTCGACGAGGCTGTCGAACCGGCGCTCCTGCAGGCTCGCCCTGACGCGGCCCGGATCGGCCAAAAGCGGGAGCACGCTGCACGGCTTGTCGTCGCAGCCATATCGTACGGCGAGCACGTGGGCGTAGAGCCCGAACCGGTCGTTCTCGGCCGCCCGTCGCATTGCCGCCTGGGAAACCCGAAAGCTGTCGATATCCCGCTTCGCATGGACGGTCTCGTCGAGGACCAGCGCAATCCGGGCGGAGACATATTCCACTGCCGCGGCGATGCTTTCGGGAGTGGCGAAGATCGCCTTCTCGCACGCGCTCTCCAAAACCTCTCCGGCAGCCGCGTCCAGGCATCCGAGCGGAGAGCCGGGCGCCGTCGCCCGTGCCGACAGATCATGCGCCCGCGCCTCGAGCGCACGCCGTTCCGCGGCACGCTCCTGGGCCTGCCACTGGTCGAGAAAGATCAGCGCGATGCCGGCAGCCGCCAGGGCCAGGACGCCGCGCATGACCAGATTGATGCCGTTGCCGGCTTCGAGAGTCATCATTCCCGGCACGCCCTCCGCCCGGTACCGGATTCAGGTCCCGGGCCTGCGCAACATAACGGACTTTGCACCACGCCGGAACGACCTGGATGCCGGTCATGCCGCAGGGTGAAGATCGCCGATGTCAGGCCACACGACTGCGGCAAGCTCATGGTCGCCCGGTCGTTGCGAAAGCCGGTCGATTTTCGCCCGGTCCGCCGTCGATGCCGCGGCGGAGCTGCCGTCGCGTGATAGCGTCGGACTGATCCGGATGCCGCGAGCAGGCGACCCGGGCAAGCCGGCAGGGGAGGACGCCATGAAGATATCCGGAAAGGTCGTGGTCGTGACCGGCGGTGCCGATGGCATCGGGCGGGCGCTGTGCGAGCGTTTCCATGCCGACGGCGCCGCGCGGGTCGTCGTCGCCGACCGCAACCAGGAGGGCGCGCGGGCGGTGGCCGAGGGCATCGGCGGCCTTGCCGTCGCCTGCGATGTCGGCCGCGAGGAGGACGTGGCGCGCCTGGTCGAGGACACCGAGCGGCAGGCGGGGCCCATTGCGCTGTTCTGCTCCAATGCCGGGATCGGCGATTTCGGCGGACGGCCCGACGACTGCACGTCGCAGCCCAATGCCCAGTGGCAGCGCGGCTTCGAGGTCAACGTCATGGCCCACGTCTATGCGGCGCGGGCCTGCCTGCCCCGCATGATCGCGCGCCGCGAAGGCTATTTCCTCAATACGATCTCGGCGGCCGGCCTGCTCAACCAGATCGGCAACGCGGTCTATGGCGTCACCAAGCACGCCGCGGTCGGGTTCGCCGAGAACCTCGCCTTCACCCATCGCGACCAGGGCATCCGCGTCTCGATCCTGTGCCCGCAGGCGGTCGACACCGCGATGCTGCGCGCGGGCGGGCACGGGCCTCAGCACATCGATGGGGTGCTCACCCCCGAGGAGGTCGCGCGCACGGCCGCGCAGGCGATTGTGGAGGAACGTTTCGTCATCCTGCCGCACCCACAGGTCCTGGGCTACATGCGCAACAAGGCGGAAAACTACGACCGCTGGATCGGCGGGATGAGCAAGCTCCGGCGACAGCTGGCGGCGGGTGCGCCCTGACCATCGTGACGGCAAGACGGGGAGAACGAGCAACGACGGTCGTCTCACGTTCGAGGAACCACTCGGGCCATCGACGCGTTTGGTTGTTGTCGTATTTGAAGGCCATGAAAGGCGGGACGTGTGATGACTGCGATATGGGTCGCGCTGTTCGTTGTCGTCCTGGCGACCGCCCTGTTGCGGTTCGGTTCCCGCATCATCGTCTCGACCGGGCTTCACAAGGTCGTGTTTTTTGTAGCGACGATTCTGCTGGTCATTTCGGTGATCGTGGATCTGGCGCGGACCCCACGAGGCGCTGTCGTTCGACGTCGGGTTTGACCGCCTGTCGGCGGCACAGCTGCACGCCTTTCGGGCGCCACGCTGCCTGCTGTCCGGGAACCAATGTTGCGCTGCAGCGTTGACAAAGGGAGAAATGCTGCCGCTTCCAGACAGACCGAGGAGATCCACGTGACTGTCGAGCCGACCCGTGCGCCTCACCCGGCTCCGCGCGTCTATCTCTATTGCCCGGAATGCGGCGAGCCGACCACCATCAGGTCATTGATGCCGTTGATGTTCACGCCATCGGTCGAGCAGATCACGCACAGTTGCGAGAGCTGCGGTGCCGACACCAGGGTCGAGCTCGCGGCAAGATTGCCGAGGCGGCGCTCCCGGCGGGAAACCGATATTCCGACCTGAATTCCCACTCTCGGTCCTTTGTCCGGAGAGCGGCGATGGGCGCGCTCAGGCGGCGCGCAGGCTGGTCAGATAGGCGTCGAGCTCGGTGTTCAGGCTCTCCGCCTCGTGCGACAGCTGAGCCGCCGAGGCGAGCACGGACTGGGCCGCGGTGCCGGATTCTCCCGCCGCTTCGCTCACCGCCACGATGTTGGAGCTGACCTCGCGGGTACCCGACGCCGCCTCCTGGACATTGCGCGTGATCTCCAGCGTCGCGGTGCTCTGCTGGCCGATCGAGGTCGCGATCGCGTCGGCGATCTCGTTCATGCGTCCGATCGTCGTCACGATCGCCTGGATCGCCGTGACGGCTCCGGCGGTGGTTGCCTGGATGTTGGCGATCTTCTGGCCGATCTCCTCGGTCGCCTTCCCGGTCTGCAAGGCCAGCGATTTCACCTCGGTCGCCACGACCGCGAAACCGCGCCCCGACTTGCCGGCGCGTGCCGCCTCGATCGTGGCGTTGAGCGCCAGCAGATTGGTCTGGCTGGCGATTGTCTGGATCATCGCCACCACCTCGCCGATATGGTTCACGTCGGCGGACAGCGCCTGCACCGTCGTATTGGTGCGCTCGGCCTCGGCGACCGCATGGGCGGCGACCTCGGCCGATTCGGCGACCTGCCGGCCGATCTCGCCGATCGACGACGCAAGCTCCTCGGCGGCGGCCGCCGCGGTGCCGACGCTCGATGAGGCCTCCTCGGCGGCGCCGGCCACGGTGACCGAGCGCTCCTTGGTGCGGTCCGCGGTGGTCGACATTTGTCTCGCGGTCGCATTCATGGCGGCGGCTGCCGCGCTCAGCGAGGCGACCATCCGGCCGATCTTGGTCTCGAACCCGGCATTCAACTCGGTCAAGGTGCGGGCGCGCTGCTCCTTTGCGGTCTGCTCCGCCGCCTGCTCGGCGGCCAGCCGCTTCTCGCGCCGCAGCCCGTCGCGGAAGCTCTGTACCGCATGCGCCATCGCGCCGATCTCGTCGCGGCGCTGGCCGTGCGGGATATCCCGGTCGAGATTGCCCTCGGCGAGTTCCCGCATCGAGGTGGTGATGCCGGAGATCGGACGGGAGATTCCCGTGCCGATGAGCCAGGCGAGAACCAGGCCTATTGCCAGCGCGCCCGCCGCCGCCGCAAGCTCGGCCTGGCGGGACGACTTCACCGCCGCCTGCATGGCGCCGACCGCATCGCGCTGCTCCGCCAGCATCTGGCTGCGGACGGCGGAGACCGCCTGAAGGAGCGCCGCTCCTGCGGTTTCCCGCGTCGCGGCGGCAGCCTTGATCCGGTCGGTGGCGGCGACGAGGCCGGACAGGGACTGCTCGAACCGCTCGATCGGCTCGACCGTGGCTTGGACGAACCGCTGGGTGCGCCGACTTTCGCCGGTGCCCGCCTTCACCGCTTCCAACGCCTGGCGCATGGCAACAAGCTCGGCGTTCGCCGCTCCCACGTCGGCGGGATTGCGCGAGGCGAGAAAGCGCGCGATCGCGGTATTGCTGGTGTGGAACGCCTCCATCAGGCGCATGCCTTTTTCCAGCGTCTCGCTCGTCACCTTCTCGCGCGCGAGCGCCGTTGTGATCGCCGCTAAAATGGTGCGCAGCTCGGTCCCGGCCTTGGCCAGATCGGCAGCACGTGTGCGCCGCTCGCCGATCGCCTGGATCATCTCGTCAACGGCGGCGCTGTATTTGCCCTGCTGCCCGGCGATGTCGGCGATCGATTGCCTGCGCCGATCGTCGCCTCCCCGGCGGTCGCTGACCTGCGCGCCGGCCTCTCTCAACGCGACGAGCCCACGCTGTGCAATCTGCAGATCGGCGTCGGTTTCCGACAGGGCATATTCCACGATGCGGGTTCGCGCCTCCTCGGCGCTCGTGGCAAATGCTCCCATCAGGGCCGCCACATTGGCGCTGTCCTCGACATGCGCCGACTGGACCTCGACGATCAGGGTGCCGCGAACCGTCATGGCGGCCAGGGCAACGAGGAGCACCAGGACGATGGCGAAGCCGCCGAGGATGCGCGATTTGATTGAAAGACGATCCACGCCGAAGCGGGACCAAAGGGCGGTCATGGCAGTCCTCCGTCAGGGCCGTCGACACTTCTCCCGCCTGCCGGGAACGGCATGCGGGAGCTTCGATCAACCCCTCGTTTCGCGTTCGCCGCTTTGCCGCGGTCGCTCCAGAGAATTTCTCTCGGGTTCCGACCTCGGCCCACAGCGACTGCAGCCGGGAAGCGGCGAACTCGATCGGATCAGAGGCGTCCTCCCGATGCGCGCGCCGCGGCCGCTCGCTGGTCTGACTCATGAACTTGAAAGAACCGTTGCGCTTGCGGCCGAGTAGGTATTCGTCCCTACTGCGGCGCGCGCCCTGTCGTACGGTTCGGTCGATGCGGCCGCCCGCGCATGTTCCGGCGAAGTGGAGCCGGCTCGCCGATAAGGGACATGCGCCACGCAAGGAATTTGGAGCGCATTCATGCTCTGACCTGTCGAGAAGAGGTTCAATACGGTGGAATGCTCTAAATCCGACGAGCGCCGGGCGGAGAAGCACGTCATGAAAGTCGAAACACTGCTTCCCCTCGGCAAGACCGATCCCGGGCTGCGCGCCGCCGAGGCGCCGTTCGATATCTCCCGCGTCGGCGAAGATGCCCGCCTGGTCGAGGAGATGGGCTACGACGGGCTGGTTACCGAGGAGACCAAGGACGATCCCTACGTGGTCATGGCGCTCGCCGCCCAGGCGACCACCCGGCTTGCGCTGGGCACCGCGGTGGCGATGGCGTTTCCCCGCAGCCCGACCATCACGGCGATGAGCGCCTGGTCCCTGCAGAAGCTCTCCAGGGGCCGCTTCACCCTCGGCCTCGGGTCGCAGGTCAAGGGCCACATCCGGCGCCGCTTCGGCATGGCGTGGTCGCCTCCGGGGCCGTGGATGCGCGAATACGTGCTCGCCGTCCGCGCCATCTGGGCCGCCTGGCAGACCGGCGCCCCGCTCGACATCAAGGGCGAGCACTACAACATCGACCTGATGGTGCCGTTGTTCACCCCGGCGCCGATCGAGCACCCCGACATCCCGATCCATATCGCCGCCGTCAACCCCTACATGTGCCAGGTCGCCGGCGAGGTTGCCGACGGCGTCCGGCCGCATCCGGTGTGCACGCCGAAATACATCGAGGAGGTGATGCTGCCGGCGGTGCGCAAGGGCGCCGAGAAGACCGGGCGCAAGCTCGATCGGTTTGCGGTGAGCATCAAGCCGCTGGTGGCCACCGCCCCCGACGCCAAGGCGCTGGAAAAAGCCATCCGCGATGTCCGCGCACGTGTCGCCTTCTATGCCTCGACCCCGGCCTATGCGGCGGCCTTCGAGGCGCACGGCCTCGGCGATCTGGCGCGCGAGCTTGCCGGCTATTCGCGGGCGAAGCGCTGGGAGGAGATGCCGACATTCATCACCGACGACATCCTGCACACCTACGCGACCGTCGGCACCTGGGACGACATCGCCGAGCGGCTTCACGCCCGCTACGGGCGCATCGTGACGCACGCGGAGTTCTCGATCGCCGTCGGCTCGGAGGCCGACAAGGCGCGGCTGACGAAGATGGTCGAGCGGCTTCACGCCGGTTGAACATGAGCCCCGAGGCAGGGGTCTGAATTTGCCGCCCGCGCCGGATCGCGGCATAAGGCAGGCAAGGCCGGCGCGCTCAGACCGGTCTCGAAGGGTTTTCGGAAACGCCACATTGAACGTCCTGCTCTGGCTGATCGGCCTGCTCCGCTTCCAGGGACGCGGCGGAACGGACGGGCGCGTGCCCCGCGAGCCGGATTTCTGGCGTCTGTGGCTGGTCGGGTTCGTCATTTTCGTGGTGCGCTGGATCGAGACCATCGCGGTCGCGGTCTTCGTCTACCAGCGTACCGGCTCGGCCTTCATGGTGGCCCTCATCACCATGCTGCGCACGGTTCCGATGGGATTGTTCGGAGCCGTTCTGGGCGCTGCCGCCGACCGCCTGGAGCGGCGCACCGGGCTGATCCTGATCGTGCTGATGAGCCTCGCGACCTCGTCGATCCTGGCGCTGCTCGCAAGCCTGGACCGGCTCGTGGTCTGGCACCTCGCGGTGGCGAGCTTCATCAACGGAATCGGCTGGGCGGCGGACAATCCGGTGCGCCGCATGATGATCGGCGACGTGGTGGGAACCGCGCGGATGAGCACGGCGATCTCCATCGACGTCGGCTCCAACAATGCCAGCCGCATGGCCGGCCCGACGATCGGCGGGCTCTTGCTGGCGACCGTGGGGATCATCGGCTGCTTCGGCCTGAGCGTCGTGCTCTACCTCGTTGCCGCGGTCGCGGCGTTCGGCGTCCGCTGCCGCAACGATCCCGCGCACCGGGCGTCCGGTCACATGATGGCGCGGCTCGGCGAGGGGCTGCGGCTCGCGTTCCGCCATCCCCGCCTGCGCGGCACCATGGTCATCACCATGATCTTCAATCTGTTCGGCTGGCCGTTCACCAGCATGATCCCGGTGATCGGGCAGGACAATCTGCACCTCGGCCCGCAGGGGATCGGCGTCCTCGCCAGCATGGACGGGATCGGGGCGTTCTGCGGCGCCGTCCTGATCGCGGTCTTTGCCCGCCCGGCCCATCAGGCCAGGCTCTATATCGGCGGCGTCGTGCTCTACCTCGTCATGCTGACGCTGTTCGCGCTGGCGCCGACGCCGCTCGCCGCCGGCGCCGCGCTCCTGGTCACCGGGCTCGGCGGCGCCGCCTTCTCGATCATGCAGGCGACGCTGGTCTATCAGTCGGCCCCGCCCGAGATGCGCGGCCGCATGCTCGGCGTGCTCGCGACCTGCATCGGGATCGGGCCGCTCGGCTTCCTGCACATCGGCCTGCTCGCCGAGGCGATCGGCGCCCAGGCGGCGATCGTGGTCGTGGGCATCGACGGGCTCCTCGTCACGCTTCTCACCTGGCGGCTGTGGCGGCCGGTGGTCCAGCAGCCGGCCGGCGACGTGTGAATCGGTTTTGCATGCGCCGGGATGGCGCGCATACTGTGCGGCGCAAAGTTCGCGGCGCAGGGTTCGCAGGTCCGAATGTGAGGGTCAGATGACGCGCATGTCCGTTGTCGTTTTCCTGATGCTGGTTTCAGCCGCGAGCGGCGCATCGGCGCAACAGATCGGGAGCGTCGGCGAGGGAATGAAGCTGGCCAAGGACGTCTGCGCCGCATGCCATGCGATCGGGAGGGACGAGACCCGCTCTCCCGACGCCAAGGCGGCGGCATTTGACAAGCTCGCCAAGACTCCCGGCATCACCAGCGTCGCGCTGGTCGCTGCGCTGCAGACGTCCCATCGCACCATGCCCAATCTGGTGATCAAGGGCGACGACTTGGCGAACGTCGTCGTCTATATCCTGAGCCTGCAATAGCCTTCGGGCGCTTCAGCCGAGCAGCAGCGGAATCCGCCGCGGGCCGCGCACCGTCCCCTCCGACCAGGGGACGGCCGCCGCCGGATCGAGACGGAATTCGGGGATCCGCTCCAGCCATTGCTCGAGCGCGATGCGGATCTCCATGCGCGCCAGGTTCGAGCCGATGCAGCGATGGATGCCCAGACCGAAGGCGGCGTGACGGTTCTCGCGCCGGTCGATGACGACGCGGTCGGCGTCCTCGAACACCGCAGGGTCGCGGTTGGCGGCCGGAAACGGCAGCAGCACCATCTCACCCGGCTTGAACGTCGTGCCGCCGATCTCGGTCTCCTCGATGACCTCGCGTGCCATGGTGACCGGCGCATAGGCGCGGAGAAATTCCTCGACCGCGCTCGCCAGCAGCGTCGGCTCGGCGACGAGGCGCCGGCGGTCCTCGTCGTGGGTGGCGAGATGCCACAGGCAGGCGCCGATCGCGCTCCAGGTCGTGTCGATTCCGGCGACCAGCAGCAGCCGGAGCGTGCCGAAGAAGTGGTTTTCGCTCAGCGGATTGCCGTCGATCCGGACATTGAGCAGATGACTGATCAGGTCGTCGCCGGGCGCGGCGAGCCGCTTGGCGGCCTGGTCGCGAAAATACGCCGTCATCTCGTCAGACGCGCGGATCAGCATGGCATCGTCGGTGATGCCGAGCTCGAGGATCTCGTGGATCCAGGTGCGGAACTTGTCGCCGTCATGCGCCGGGATGCCGAGCATGTGGGCGATCACCCGCACCGGGATTTCCTGCGCATAGTCGACGGCCGCGTCGCAGGACGGTTTGCCGGCGACGCGGTCGACGAGCTCCCGGCAGATCTCGCGCGCCCGCGGCTCGTGACGCTGGATGGCGTCGGGCGTGAACGCCGGCAGCAGCACGTTCTTGGCGCCGCGATGTTTCGGCGGATCGGTGGTGATCGGCGGCGCGCCGCCGCGCTGCGGCGGCATGGTCTCGCGCACCACCACACGATGCGAGGAAAAATGCGCCGTGTCGTAGGCGATGGCGCGGACATCCTCGTAGCGGGTCGGCAGATAGACCCCCATGAAGCGCTCGGTATGCGCGATCGGGCAGGCCTGCCGCAACTCGTCCCAGATCGGATAGGGATCCTCGATCCAGCGCGGATCGAGATGGTCGAAGTCGGTGGCCCAGTCGGTCACGGGGGGGCGGCTGCTCATCTGGCGGGCTTTCCGGTTGGCGCTGCGACTGCTCCCTGACCGTTTAGCGCGTTTCGGGTGCGATCATCCAGTCCTGCCGGCGCGCTGTGGATTCACCTCTATGCGGGGTTCATCCGTCCAGCCCGAGCTTCGCCTTGGTCTGCCGCAAACTCTCCTGGTGCGGGGTGAACATCCGACCGCGGATCAGGCCGCCGTCCACCACGATGTCCTCGCCGTTGACGAAGCTCGAGCGGTCGGAGGCAAGCCAGCAGGCGCACTGGGCGATGTCGTCGGGAAGCCCGGCCCGCGGGATCGGCTGCGCGGCGGCGAACGCCGGCTTCATCGCCTCGGCGATGCCGTCGGCCCGGCTCGCGTCCATGCCCAGCGCCTTGGCCAGGATGCCGGTCGCGATCGCCCCGGGCGACACCGAGTTGACGCGCACGCCGTGCTCGCCGAGCTCCATGGCGACGCAGCGGGTGAGCTGGATGACGGCGGCCTTGGCGGCGCCGTACACCATCGACGACGAATAGCCCGCCAGATAGGCCGCCACCGAGCCGTTGTTGACGATCGAGCCGGCGCGCTGGCGCCGCATTACCGGCGCCGCATGCTTCATGCCGAGCATCACCGAGCGCACCAGCAGCGCCATGGCGGCATCGAAACCCTCGACCGTGACGGTTTCGATGCTTCCGGTCGGTGCCGGGCCGCCGGCATTGTTGAACAGCACGTCGAGGCGGCCGTGGCGCTCGAGCGTGGCGGCGATCAGGCGCTGCCAGTCGGCCTCGCTGGTGGCGTCCGCGGCCACGAAGGTCGCGTCCGCGCCGAGCCGCCCGGCGATCGCCTCGCCTTCCGGCCGCCGCCTTCCGGTGAACGTCACCTTGGCGCCTTCGGCGACGAAAAGCTCGACGCTGCGCTCGCCGATGCCGCTGGTGCCGCCGGTCACGATGGCGATCTTGCCGTCGAGCATCCCCATGGATCTGTCCTTCGATTGTTGCCGGTTCGCCGCGCAATGTGGCTTTATAGTCGCCGCGGCGGCAAGCAGCGAACGAACGGGACCATGAGATGATCCGATCGATCCGCGACCGGCTGGCGAGCGGCGGACGCAGCCACGGCGCCATGGTGCTCGAGTTCTTCACGCCGGGCATCGCCCAGATCTGCGCCACCGCGGGCGCCGAGTTCGTGCTGTTCGACATGGAGCATAGCGGGATCGGCATCGAGACGATCAGGCAGCAGATGGCGTTCTGCCGGGGCTCGCCATCGCGCCGCTGGTGCGGGTGCCGGCGGCCGACTATCACTTCATCGCGCGCGTGCTCGATTGCGGCGCCAGGGGCGTCATGGTGCCGATGGTCGAGAGCGCCGAGCAGGCGGCGGCGATCGTGCGCGCCGCCAGATATCCGCCGGTCGGCCGCCGCGGCGCCGCGTTCGGCGTCGCCCACGACGATTTCACCGGCGGCGACATTGCGGCGAAGATGCAGGCCGCCAACGCCGACAATCTCGTCATCGTGCAGATCGAGACCGAGCGCGGCGCCGCCGCGGTCGACGCCATCGCCGCCACGCCCGGGGTCGACGTGCTCTGGCTCGGTCACTTCGACATGACCAACTTCCTCGGCGTTCCCGGGCAGTTCCAGCATCCGCGCTACCTGGCGGCGGCCGACGGCGTCGTGGCGGCGGCCGAGCGGCACGGAAAGATCGCGGCCTTCCTGGCGACCGACGAAGGCTGGGCGCGCGACTACGTGGCGCGGGGCTTCCGCATGATCGCGTTCGGCCTCGACCTTCTGCTGCTGCAGCGGGCGCTGGCCGACGGAATTGGTCTGCTGAAATCGCTGTGAGACCCTGGCGCCGCCGCGGCGCGATTTGTCGCTGCCTTGCGGCCCGTCGGGCAGACCGGCTCACCGGCTGGGCGCTGCGAAGCTCGCCACCTTGGTGTCGGACTGCATCCGCTTCACGATTGCGGCGAGGTCGTCGGCCGACAGGCGGCGCTCGGAGACCCGCAGCCTGAAGGATCCGTCGCGCCGCGGGCCTTCGACCAGCGTCGCCGAATGCGACTGCAGGAACCCGGTGATGTCGGCGGCCGTCGCCGCCGGAGCGAAGCGGACCAGCACGAATGTGCCCGGCTCGGTGCGCGCATCGTCCTGATAGAGCACGGTCTTGAAGCCGCCTTCCTCGCCGCTGACGAAAAGCCCGGCGATGATCCCGGCCTGCAACAGGATGGCGAGCGCCGCGGCGGCGGCCGACCAGGCGAGCGTGCGCGGGCTCAAGCGGGCCAGGCGATCGGCGACCCATGCGAGAGCGCCGAACCGCGGGCGGCTGCCGTGGCCCGCCAGCCTATCGGCCTCGATGTCCGCCATCAGGCGCGCCATGGCGCGGGCCGACGGCACCCCGAGTGTCTCGTTGAAACGGATGGTCTCGCCGAGTTCCTGGCGCACCGCCTCGTATTCCCGTGCCAGCTCGGGGTCCTCGGCAAGCGCCGCCTCGACGAGCTCGGCCTCGCGGGGATTGAGCGTTCCGGCCGCGTGCCACGGCAGGAGGGCTTCGATGTCCTGGCGCGGCGTCGTGTTTCCGTTCATCTTGGTCATGGCCAGCCTCTGTCCACTCCTGCCGCCTTGAGCAGCTCCGATAATTTCTTGCGCGCGTAGAACATGCGCGTCTTCACGGTGTTCTCCGGGATACCGACGATCCCGGCGACCTCGTCGATCGACTTCTCGTGATAGTACACGAGGTCGATGATCTCGCGATGCTCCGGCGAAAGTTGCGTCAGGCACTTTCGCAGGGCTTCGCTCGTGTCCTTCTTCTGGATCGCGACTTCCGGATTGTCTCCGGTGTCCTCGATCGCATCGGCCGTCTCCTGGTCGAGCTCCTCCTCGGTGCGCTTCCTCAGGGAGGAGAGCGCCTTGAACCGCGCGATCGCCAGGAGCCAGGTCGAGACCGCCGACCGCGCCTCGAACTTGGCCGCCTGGCGCCAGACGTCGAGAAAGACCTCGCTGATCAGGTCTTCCGCCAGCGTAGGATTGCGCACGAGGCGCAGAACGAACCGGTACACGCGCACATGATGGCGCGCGAACAGGACCTGCATGGCGAGCTTGTCGCCGGTGGCGATGCGCCCAATCAGGATATCGTCGGCTGTCGCCTGCATCGCCACGTGACCTGTTCTTCAGATTAGTCGTTACCGCGGCGCCTTGGTTCAAGGCGGACGGCCGGCGTTGCCGATGCGAGGATCGATGGTCGCGTCGAAAGCTTGTCAGGACGAGCGGGCGGCAGTCGCGGGCTTGGCGGCCGACGCGGCGGGCATCTCGTCGACGGCGCTGAAATTCTCGATGACGACGGCGCAGGGCTCCCGATACTTCTCCTCGCAGGCCTGCAGGCTCTTCTGCCGCATCGACGGGAGGTCTCCGCCGGCCCACCAGTAGACCCCGCGACCGGATCGCGACACCGCCAGCACCTTTTCCGACGGCGCCGACAGATAGGTGCTGATCGTCGGCTGCGATGCCGAGGCGATGCTCAACCGGTCGATCGAGGCCTGCAGCCGAGCCCGATCCCAGGTGGGCAACGCATTGGCGACCAGGAACTGATCGAGCGCGGGCAGCCACCGCTTGCGGCCGTCGAAGGCGCTCCACAGGAAGTGACCATCGGTGCTCAGCCGCGGAAATACCGTCAGGCGGGCCTGGCCGCCGCCGCGCGTGTAGGCGCCATGCAGGGACTGGACGAGGTCCGGTGCGAACAGGCTGTCGTTCTCCGCATAGAGCCACAGCGTGGGAACCCGCGAGCGTACTCCCATACTGGCGAAGGCCTGGATCAGGCCGGGCTCGAAACCGCAAGACCGGCCGCCGCGCCTGAGGTGAAGCCCGCCCGAAACGTTGACCACGCCGACCAACCCGACCGGACGGCGCGCCGCGAGCGCCAGCGCCGCGGCGCCTCCGGCCGATACTCCGACCGCGATGGCGCGGCGCGGGTCGGCATCGGGCCGGCGCTGAACGGCGGCGAGCGCGGCTGCCAGATCGTCGGCGCCGCCCTCGAAATTGCTGAGGAAATCCTGGCGAATGCAGTCGACGTCGCGCACCTGCGGCTGGTCCGACAGGCCGAATCCCCGACGCACCACGGACACCGCCAGCCAGCCGCGATGGGCAAAATCGCGGGCCTGCGGCAGCAGGTCGGCGGCACGCTTGCCGGCGTTCTCGTCGGCGGAAAAGTTCTTGCCATGGGTGATGAGCGCGATCGGCAGCCGGCCGGTGGCGCCGGCAGGCTTGACGATCATCGCCTGGAGGCGAAACGATCGCCCGCCGATCTCGACCTTGAGGAAGGTGTCTTCCTCGACCAGGCCCTGCGCCGTGGCAGGCACCAGCGAGAGCATCGCCGCAACGAGCGCTGCCACAGCCGCGATCGTGGCTCTGCGGAGCATGGAGGTCCCCCTGGCGACTACCCTGTGCTAGGAGTTAGTTGCAGGAGAACGCCCGCTGGTTCAGTTCGACCTGCCACGAGGCGGGACGCCGGTGGGGCAGGGGCAGGATTTCCGTGGATTTCCGGCGTTGACACCCCGGCGCCACCGCCAAATACTGCGCAACAAGACCGGCGCCGAGACCGGTCATGCATCTCGGGAGGAAGATCATGGCCACGTCGCGCCGATCCGTGCTGAAAACGTCCGCCGCGGCGCTCGCCGCCGCCAGCATCGGCCCGCGCTTCGCCGGCGCCCAGGAGCCGCCGATCCGCATCGGCGTGATCTACGACCTGTCGGGACCGTTCGCCGCGGCAGGCTCGGTCGCCTGCGCGATCGGCGCGCAGATCGCCATCGATCTCGTCAACGAGCGGGGCGGCGTCGGCGGCAGGTACAAGGTCGAGCCGATCAATGCGGATTCGCAGAGCAAGGCCGACGTCGCCATCAACGAGGTGGAGCGGCTGCTCGGCCAGGAGAAGGTCGACATCGTGCTCGGCGTCTATTCGAGCGCCCACGCCGTGCCGCTCGCCGCCAAGGTCGAGTCGCAGAAAAAGATCCTGTGGATCACCACGGCGATCGCCACGGCGGTCTTCAAGGACAAGAACCTGCAATACGTTTTCCGCGGGCAGATCCACTCCGACCAGTACGGCCAAGCCTGCGCCAGCTTTCTTGCGGAGAACGCCAAGGCGAAGCTCGGCGTCGAGCCGAAGGACGTCAAGCTCGCCGTCATTCACGAGGATGGCCCCTACGGGGTCGGCGTCGCCCAGGCGACCGAGCAGTTCGCCAAGGAGAAGGGGCTGCAGGTCGTGCTGAAGGAGGGCTATTCGGCGAGCGCGCCGGATCTCTCCTCGCTGGTGACCAAGCTCAAGCGGGCGGGCGCCGACGTCATTTCCCAGGTCGGCTACAATCCGGACATCACCTTGTTCCTGCGCCAGGCGCGCGAGAGCGGGCTGCGCTTCAAGATGCTGGTCGGCAACGGCGCCGGCTACAGCCAGCTCGACAAGCTCCGGGCGACCTTCGGCAAGGACATCGACAATTTCTGCAACGTCGACCCCGTGCCGGCGCAGCTGCTCAAACCGGAGTCGCTGGCGCCCGGCGTCTACGATCTGACCAAGATCATGGTCGAGCGCTACAAGGCGAAGACCAACGCCACCGACGTGCCGCCGCACTGCTCGATGGGCTTCAACCAGACCTGGGTCTTCCTCAACAACGTGCTGCCGGTCGCCAAGGCGAAATACGGCGGCTTCGACCCGGAGGCGATCCGCAAGGCGGCGCTCGACGTCGACATCCCGCCGGGCGGCACCATTCAGGGCTATGGGGTGAAATTCTATCCGCCCGGCACGCCGCTGTCCGGCCAGAACGAGCGCTCGACCCCGGTGGTCATGCAGTTCGCCGGCGAGCACATCACCGTGGTGTGGCCGACGAGCATCAAGACCCAGGACCCGGTGCTGCCGCTGCCCGCCTCGTCGATCTACGCCATGCGTTGAAAAATGCTGGCAGTCAGCGAGCTGACCAAGCGCTTCGGGGGGTTTCTCGCGGTGAACCGGGTCTCCTTCGAGGTTCGCGAGGGAGAGATTCTCGGCCTGATCGGGCCGAACGGCTCCGGCAAGAGCACGATCTTCAACCTGATCGCCGGGAACCTGCGGCCGAGCGGGGGCTCGATCCGCTTCGCCGGCGCCGAGGTCGGAGGGCTGGCGGCGCACCGCACCTGCCGGCGCGGCATCGCAAGGACGTTTCAGATCCCGCGACCCTTCCAGAAGCTGCCGCTGATCGAGAACGTGACGCTTGCGGCATTCTACAGCCAGGCCGGTCGCATCTCCCGGGCCGAGGCGCGCGAGCGGGCCGAGGAGGCGCTCGGCCTGGTCGGCCTCTCCACCGATCCGGCGGCCACCACCGAGGGGCTGGGTGCCGCCGCGCTGAAGAAGCTCGAGCTCGCCCGTGCGCTGGCGACGCGGCCGAAACTGCTGCTCGCCGACGAGAGCCTCGGCGGCCTCGACTCCGCCGAGATGGAGCGCGCGGCCGATCTCCTGGGCAGCATCCGCAGCCGCATGGGGATCACGGTGGTCTGGGTGGAGCACATCATGGGCGTGCTGATGCGCGTCGTCGACCGCGTCGTCGTGCTCGACCACGGGGAAAAAATCTTCGAGGGCCTGCCGCAGGCCGCCGCGCGCGACGCAAGAGTGACGGAAGTCTACCTCGGCCGTCCGCGGGACGTGGCGCATGGGGGCTGACGGTCCGGCGATGCTGTCGCTCGAGGCGGTCTCCGCCGGCTATGGGTCTTTCCGCGCCCTGTTCGACGTCTCGCTCGCCATCGCCCACGGCGAGGCGGTCGGCGTCATCGGACCGAACGGCGCCGGCAAGACCACGCTGATGCGGGTGATCTCCGGGCTGATCCCGGTCACGGCCGGCACCATCGCCTTCGAGGGCGAGGCGCTGTCGGGGCTGCCGGCGCATCGCATCGTCGAGCGCGGCATCGCCCATGTGCCGGAGAACCGTCGGCTGTTTCCCAAGCTCACGGTGGAGGACAACCTGCGCATCGGCGCGTTCATCGCCGAGGCGCGCAAGCACTATTCCGAGCGCGTCGCCTGGGTGTACGACCTGTTTCCGCGCCTGAAGGAGCGGCGCTACCAGGCGGCCGGCACGCTGTCGGGCGGCGAGCAGCAGATGGTCGCCATCGGCCGCGCCCTGATGTCGCGGCCGAAGCTCCTGCTGATGGACGAGCCGTCCGCCGGTCTGGCGCCGCTCGTGGTGCAGCAGGTGTTCGATCTCGTCCGCCGCATCCGCGCCGAAGGATTCACCGTGCTCATCGTCGAGCAGAACGTCGCCCAGGTGCTCGACGTGGTCGACCGCGCCTATCTGCTCGAGGTCGGAACCATCCGGCTCGCCGGGACATCGGCCGAGCTCGCGGGGAACGACCTGATCCGCCGCTCCTACATGGGACTGTGACCGTCACGATGGACATCTATCTGCTCGAAGCGGTGATCAACGGGCTGCTGCTCGGCGGCGTGCTGGCGCTGCTGGCGCTCGGGCTCAACCTGATCTTCGGCGTCGTCGACGTGGTGTGGATCGCCTATGCGGACCTCGTCATGTGCGGCATGTACGCCATCTACTACCTGTACGCCGAGTTCGGCTGGCCGCTGCCGCTCGCCTGCGCGGCGGCCGTCATCGGCGTGGCGGCGCTCGGCATCGTGGTCCATCTGCTGATCATCGCGCCGGTGCTCTCCTCGCCGCCGATCAACCAGCTGCTGGCGACCGGCGGCCTCCTGTATTTCCTGCAGAGCGTCGCGACGCTGGCCTTCACCACGGATTTCCGCAACATCGGCGTGCGGCTGCCGATCATCGAGATCGGCGATCTCTATATCAGCTTCGCCCGCCTGATCGCCTTCGGCGTGGCCCTGGTCGGCGCCGTCGCCCTCTACGTGTTCCTCAAGCGCACCTATCTCGGGGTGGCGATGCGCGCCATCGCCCAGGACCGCGACATCATGGGCCTGATGGGCGTCGATCAGCGGCGCATCTATCTGGTCACCTCGGCGATCGGCGGGGGCCTCGCCGGCCTCGGCTCCTGCCTGCTGGCGCTGCAGTACGACGTCCACCCGTTCGTCGGCAACACGTTCGGCCCGCTCACCTTCATGATCTGCGTGCTCGGCGGGCTCGGCAACATGATCGGCGGGTTCATCGCCGCCTTCATCATGAGCCAGATCATCTCGATCGGCGGCTACTATTCGTCGAACGAGCTGTCCTACGTGCTGGCCTTCATCTTCTTCATCGTGCTGATGCTGGCGCGGCCGCGGGGGATCCTGGCGCGATGAGCCGGCGATACGCAGCGGCGATCGTCGGGCTGGCGGCCCTCGTCTGCGTGCCGCTGGTCACGCCGAGCTATTTTCTTCACATCTTGATCCAGGTCCTGCTGTGGGGCTTCGTCTATACCGCCTGGTCGATGATGGGCCGCTTCGGCTTCGTGTCGCTCGGCCACGGCGCCTTCCTCGGCATCGGCGCCTACGTGCCGGCGCTGCTGTGGAACTACCAGGGATTGACCCCCTGGCTCGGCATCCCGCTCGGCATCGCGCTCTCCGTGGTGCTGGCGCTGCTCATCGGCTATCCGTGCTTCCGCCTGAAGGTCGTCGGCCATTATTTCGCGCTGGTGACGCTGGCGCTCGGCCAGGTGGTGATGCTCTCCATCGTGGCGGCGCGCGACCTGACCGGCGGCTCGCTCGGGATGACGCAGAAGGCCGTCGGTCATTCGTGGTATGCGCTGCAGTTCCCGGAAAAAGTCTACTTCTACGGGATCGCGCTCGCGCTCTGGCTCGGCGGGCTCGTCGTGTGGTGGCTGATCGACCGCGGCATCGGCCGCGAGGCGCTGGAGGCGATCTCCGAGGACGAGGACGCCGCGGAGGCGATCGGCATCGACGTGATGCGCGAAAAGCTCCGCATCACCATGGTGAGCGCCGCCCTGACGTCGCTGGGCGGCTCGGCGTTCGCCCAATACCTGATGTACGTCAATCCGGAGACGCTGTCGGGGATCGGCGTGTCGCTGCAGGTGGTGTTCGCGGCGATTGCCGGCGGCATGTATGCGATGCTCGGGCCGACGGTCGGCGCCCTGCTGACGATCTCGCTGACCGAGGGCCTCAGGGTATGGTTCGGCACCAATTTCATCGGCGCCGCCAACACCATCTACGGCATCCTGCTGGTTCTCTTCATCATCTTCATGCCGCGGGGCATTCTCGGGCTGTTCGAGACGCGCGCACGTCCGCGCCGGAGCGCGGTGCCGGCCGAGTGACGCCATGCCGCCGGCTGACCAGGCGTAAGCGGCGGTCCGGACTTCGGCGATCGACGCCTCGCGCGAGCATGATTGGCGATCTGCGTAGAATTACCGATGGTGTTGAACCGGACCAAACAACGCAGCGTGCTTAGCGCGGCATTAACGCCGGAACATTAGTTGCTGAATGCTGGGAACGAGCGCATTTGCGCGACGGTGAGGTCCTTTCCGACATGGCACAGCAGAGCACGATCTTGGCGCGCCTGAAGTTCAATCAGATCGACGGCGACATGGTGGCGGCACTGAAGGGCGGCAGGGACTTCATTCTCCGGGAGATGCCGGGAATTCTCGACAGGTTCTACGACCATGTCGGGACGTTCAGCGAGACCGCGGCCTTCTTCAAGAGTCGCGACCACATGATGCATGCCAAGAAGATGCAGCTGCAGCATTGGACCATCATCGCGGAAGGCCGGTTCGACGAGAGCTACGAGACTTCGGTCACGCGGATCGGCGAGTCCCACAGCCGGCTGGGCCTCGAGCCGCGCTGGTACATCGGTGGCTACAACTTCCTGATTGCCGGCATGGTCGAGGCGATCGCCGAAAGGATGCCCGCCCGCAGGTTCGACCGCTCGGCGGGCGAGCGCAAGCGAAAGCTGCAGCGGGCGTTCATCAAGGCGGCGATGCTGGACATGGATATCGCCATTGCGGTGTATCTCGAGGCCGGCCGTCGCGAGCGCCGCGCCACCCTGGACCGGCTGGCCGGCGACTTCGAGAAGGCGATCGGGGTGGTCGTCGGCATCGTCTCGTCGGCCTCCACCGAGCTGCAGGCGACGGCGCAGGCGATGACCGGAGCCGCCGAGGAGACATCAGCCCAGGCCGGCACCGTCGCCCGGGCGTCGGAGCAGGCCTCGGCCAACGTCCAGACCGTGGCCGCCGCCGCCGAGGAGCTCTCGTCGTCGGTCGCCGAGATCGGCCGTCAGGTCGAGCAGTCGGTGCGCATCGCCGGCGAGGCGGCGCGTGACGCCGACGAGACCGCCGCGAAGGTCAATCATCTGGCGCAGGGCGCCCAGAAGATCGGCGTCATCGTCGACCTCATCAACAACATCGCCAGCCAGACCAATCTGCTCGCGCTCAACGCGACCATCGAGGCGGCGCGGGCGGGCGAGGCCGGCAAGGGATTCGCGGTGGTCGCCCAGGAGGTGAAGTCGCTGGCCGAGCAGACCACCAAGGCGACCTCGGAGATCGCTTCCCAGGTCGGCGACATCCAGAGCTCGACCGCCGACTCGGTGACGGCGATCCGCAACATCACCGAGGTGATCGGCTCGATCAATCAGATCGCGACGACCATCGCCTCGGCGGTGGAGCATCAGGGCGCCGCGACCGCCGAGATCGCGCGCAACGTCCAGGATGCCGCCCGGGGGACGACCGAGGTGTCCACCAACATCGCCGGGGTGACGCGCTCGGCCGGCGACACCGGGGCGACCGCCTCGCAGGTGCTCGCCGCGGCGTCGGACCTGTCGCGCCAGTCGGAGCAGCTTCGCGTCGAGGTCGACAAGTTCCTCGCCACCGTGCGCGCCGCGTAAGCCAAAAAGTGATCGGCTTCGGCGTTGCGGCCGGGGCCGCCAGGCCGAACCAGGCGGTCGCGTCGAATCCCGGATAGCCCGACTCCGCCATGGTCGGCAGATCGGGCGCGAGCGCGTTCGACGGGCCTCGACCGCAACGTCGCGGTCGGGCATTGTCGCCGCCGGGAGCGGCGGGCGGCCGTGCAAGGCGGAGAGCGACGTTGAACGATCTGCATGGAAAGATCGCCTGGGTGACGGGCGCCGGGACCGGCATCGGCGAGGCGGCGGCGCTGGCGCTCGCCCGCGAGGGCATGATGGTGGTGCTGACCGGCCGCCGCAAGGAACCGCTGGAGAAAGTCGCCAAGGCGATCGCGGCGGCGGGCGGCAAGGCCGCGGTGAAACCCGCCGACCTGACCAGGTCGGACGCGGTCAACGCGGTCGCCGCGGCGATCGGCGCGGAATTCGGCCGCATCGACGTGCTGGTCAACAATGCCGGCACCAACATCCCGGACCGCAGCTGGCAGCGTCTCAAGCCCGAGGGTATCGACACGGTGATCCAGGGCAACCTGATGAGCGCGTTCTATGTGGCCCAGTCGGTGCTGCCGCTGATGCGCCGGCAAGGCGACGGCGTGATGATCCACACCGCCTCGTGGGCCGGCCGCTTCATCGGCCCGGTATCGGGCCCGGCGTATCTCGCGGCCAAGCACGGCGTGGTCGCCATGAGCCACAGCATCAATGTCGAGGAATGCCACAACGGTATCCGCTCCTGCGTGATGTGCCCGGGCGAGGTCGCGACCCCGATCCTGCAGAACCGCTCGCCTCCGGAAACCCCCGAGGCCATGGCGCGCATGGTCCAGCCGGACGACATGGGGACCTTCATCGCGTTCATCGCGCGGCAGCCGGCGCATGTCTGCGTCAACGAGGTGGTGATCTCGCCGACGCACAATCGCGGCTACTTGCGGATGATCCCGAACCGGCAGACCGCGAAGGGGTGAGCCGGGCGCGCTTCCTCCGACCTTGCCTTCCCGGGCAGCGAATCAGCCCAGCGCTTCCGGGTTGATGACGTTCTCCTTGATCGGCCGGCCGTCGAACACGCTGAGCACGTTGAGCGCCGCCTGCGCCGCCATGCGCTCGACCGACTCGCGGGTGACGCCGGCCATGTGCGGCGCCGTGATGATGTTGTCGAGCTTGAGCAGCGGGTTGTCGGCTGGCGTCGGCTCCAGGTCGAACACGTCGATCCCGGCGCCCGCGATGGTGCCGCCGGTGAGTGCGGCGTGAAGCGCCGGCTCGTCGATGATGCCGCCGCGCGCGGTGTTGACCAGATAGGCGCTGGGCTTCATGCGGGCGAGCCGCGCCGTGTCGAACATGCCGGTGGTCTCCGGCGTCTTCGGGCAGTGGATGGTCACGAAGTCGGCGCGCGGCAGCGCGGCGTCGAGATCCGTCACCGGCTCGTAGCCGGCCGCCCTGACGCTCTCGGCCGGCACATAGGGATCGTAGACCACGACATTCATCTCCATCGCCTGGCAGCGCCGGGCGATGCGCGTGCCGATGCGGCCGAAACCGATGATCAGCACCGTCTTGTGGATCAGGTCGACCGGCAGCGTCGCCATTCGCTCGCCCCAGCGGTTGTCGCGGACCATGGCGTTGAGCTCGGCTCCGCGCTTGGCCAGCGCCATCATGAAATGCATCGCCTGCTCGGCCACCGACGGCGAGTTCGCGGTGCCGGCGATCATCAGGGGAACGCGATGGCGGGTGAGCGCCGGCACGTCGACCGTGTCGTAGCCGACGCCGATGCGCGACACCACCTGCAGGCCGTTCGCGCCGGCGCATTCGCTGTCGCCGAAGCGGGTGAGCCCGAGGATGGCGCCGTTGACCTCGTCGCGCTCGCGCAACAGCTTGTTGAAGTCGGCGGCGGAAGCCATGTTCGGGAACCTCACGATGTCGACATCCTCGCGTGCGCTGAGCACGTCGACGCCCGCCTTGCCCATGATGTGCGGAATCAAGACCGTTTTCTTGTTCGAAGCCACGCCGAACCTCCCCATTGCGTCATATTGGCGGGCCGCACAGTGCCGATGCCGGGCCGACACTGCAAGCCGGAAATCGCCGGGCGAAACCCTTAAATCCTCGGGCTGACAAGCCGGCCGGCGAAAACTAACATCCGCCGGCGCCCGCGCGAGACGGGGCGCTCGGCGGGAGGATCTTCATGAAAGTCACGGGTATCGAGACGCTGCATTGCGACGCCGGCTGGCGCACCTACAGCTTCGTCAAGCTTTCCACCGACGCGGGCGTCGTCGGCTGGAGCGAGTTCGACGAAGGCTTCGGGTCGCCCGGTGTCGGCACCGTGATCGCCAAGCTGACGCCGGGCATCGTCGGCCATGAGGTCGGGGCGCACGAGCGGATCTGGCAGGAGCTCTATTGCACCACCCGGCCTGCCGCCGGCGGCGTCGTCGCCGAGGCGATGGGCGCCATCGAGAACGCCCTGCTCGACGCCAAGGCCAAGGCGCTCGGCGTGCCGTGCTACGAGCTGCTCGGCGGCAAAGTGCGCGACCGCATCCGGCTCTATTGGTCGCACTGCGCCACCTGGCGGATCAACCACCCGACCTTGTACAAGCCGGCGATCACCGATCTCGATGGCGTCAAGGCGATCGGTCGCGAGGTGCGGGAAAAGGGGTTCGGCGCGCTCAAGACCAACATCTTCATCTACGACGACGGCAAGCCGCGCGGCTGGCGGCCGGGTTTCGGCCGGCCGTTCTATCCCGAGCTCAACGTCGACAAGACGGTCTTACGAAATCTCCGCATGCATCTCGAGGCGCTCGACGACGGCGCCGGTCCCGACGTCGATCTCCTGCTCGACCTCAACTTCAACGCCAAGACCGAAGGCTATCTGAAGATCCTGCGCACGCTGGCGGATTTTCAGATGTTCTGGGTGGAGATCGACAGCTACAGTCCCGAGGCGCTCGGCTACATCCGCCGCCAGAGCCCGCATCCGGTCTCCTCGTGCGAGACGCTGCTGGGCCTGCGCGAGTTTCTGCCCTATTTCCGCGAGCAGGCCATGGACGTCGCCATCATCGACACGGTGTGGAACGGAACCTGGCAGTCGATGAAGATCGCCGCGGCGGCCGAGGCCCACGAGGTCAACGTCGCCCCGCACAATTTCTACGGCCATCTGTGCACCATGATGAGCGCGCATTTCGCCGCCGCGGTGCCCAACCTGCGCATCATGGAGATCGACATCGACCGGCTGCCCTGGGATCACGAGCTGTTCACCCACCTGCCGGAGATCGAGAACGGCCATCTGGTGGTGCCGGACCGCCCCGGCTGGGGCACCGAGCCGATCGAGGAGGCGCTCGCCGCCCATCCGCCCGGCAAGGAGACCGGGCTCCTCACCTACGGACGCAAGGCGAGCTGAGGACACATCTCTCCCCGCGCGCGGCGGGGAGAGATGGCGCGGCTCTTCATCAGGCGATCGCGGGCGAGCGGCGGAGCCCGATATATTCGAGCTCCGCCAGGATGGCGACGACCACGGCCTGGGCGACGACGAAGGCGTAGCCGATGAGCGTCGGCGTCACGTAGCCGCTGACCAGTATGAGGATGCTGTCCGCCGCCCACACGACATTGCAGGCGATGACCGCCCAGACGCCGGCCCGCGGCAGGATCTCGCGGGTGGTCAGCCAGGCCACCAGCACCGCGAACGGGATGAGGCTGAGGCCCGCACCGGTGAGGAGGCCGGCGGAGAGCCCGAGCGGGCCGTCGAGCAGGGCGGCGCCGAAGATCATCATCAGGCCGGCGGCGGCACTGATCGCGGCGTCGGCCAGCAGCACCCGGCGCAGGAAGCTCGAGTTGGCGTAGGTCATGGCGTTGTCTCCTGTTCTACTGCTGCGCCGCTGCGGGCGCCTGATCGAGGAAGCCGGTGATCGTCTGCAGCCGATCGCCGGCGACGGTGCCGAAGTCGACCCCCTTGACCAGCACGGCGCCGGCATCGGACGCGAGCTCCCAGCAAAAACGCACCCGGTCGTGGTGGGCATCCACCTCGCTGGTGCGGCGCAGCTGATGGCCGGGAAATTTTTCCTGGACGCCGTGCAGCATGGCGTCGATGCCCGCATGGCCGTCGCCCTGCATCAGCGGATCGAGATAGTTTCCGCCCTCGCTCCAGGTCCTGGCGATCAGCTCGCGACGCCGCCTGGCGTCGCGCTCGTTCCAGGTCGCGACGTAGCGATCGACGAGATCGATGAGACTGCTCATGAGAGGAACTCCCTTGTGTTGCGGCGTGCGGCGCTCCTCGCCGTGCCTGACCGCGAAAATTGCGCGTTGGCGGCGCCAAGTCGATTAACTGCGAGGTAATGGAGCGTGACCGCGGTCCCGGCTATGATCGCGGCATGACGACGCTCAACAGCTCCGCCCGCCCGGTCGGCGATCACCTGCGCGAATGGCGCCAGCGCCGGCGCATGAGCCAGCTCGATCTCGCCTGCGAGGCCGACATCTCGACCAAGCATCTGAGCTTCCTGGAGACCGGCCGCGCCCAGCCGTCGCGCGACATGGTGCTGCACCTCGCAGAGCGCCTCGACGTGCCCTTGCGCGAGCGCAACGTCCTGCTGGTCGCGGCCGGCTTCGCCCCGGTGTTTCCCGAGCGGCCGCTCGGCGACCCGGCGCTGCAGGCGGCGCGCCGGGCGATGGATCTGGTGCTCAAGGGCCACGAGCCCTATCCGGCGCTGGCCGTCGACCGGCATTGGACGCTGGTCGCCGCCAACAAGGCGGTCGGGCGCCTGCTCGCCGGTGCCGATCCGTCCCTGCTGCGGCCGCCCGTCAACGTGCTGCGGCTGAGCCTGCATCCGTCCGGGATGGCGCCGCGGATCGCCAATCTCGGCGAATGGCGCGGGCACCTGCTGGAACGCCTGCGCCATCAGATCGAGGTCTCGGCCGATGCGGTCCTGCAGGATCTCCTGCGCGAGCTCCGCGCCTATCCGGCGCCGCGCGAACCGCCCTCCCAGCGCGCCGACCCCGAGGCCGACTATGCCGGCGTGGTGGTGCCGCTCCGCCTCGTCACCGATGGCGGCGTGCTCGCCTTCCTGTCGACCACCACGATCTTCGGCACGCCGGTCGACGTCACGCTGTCGGAGCTCGCGCTCGAGTCGTTCTTTCCCGCCGATGCCGCGACCGCCGATGCGATGCGGCGGCTCGCGGCGGAAGGCCTGTAGGATGGGTTGAGCCGAAGGCGAAACCCATCAGCCATGTCGCGGCAAACAGCTGATGGGTTTCGCGCAAGCGCGCTCTACCCATCCTACGATCAGGCGACGCCCTCGAGCAGGACCATCTTGAAGTCGGCCGCCGGCAACCTCTTCTCCCGCGCCGCCTGGTAGGCGGCCGAGTGATAGAACTCGCGGGCGCGCGCCTTGCTGTCGAACTCGACGACGACGATGCGGTCCGCCGCCACCTCGCCTTCCAGGCATTCCGGACGGACGCCGCCGACGATGTATCGGCCGCCCGCCGCGTGCACCGCCGGGGCGGACAGCGCGGTATACTGCTTGAAGCCGTCGGGGTCCCTGATGGTCATCTCGACGTAGATGTAGCCGCGTCCGGGTTTGTATGGTGCTTGCACCATGGTGATCTCCCTGATGATGCGCGGGCGCTGCTTGCGTCCTTCGCCGAAAACCTGCATCGGGATCGGCGGCGCGGCAATTACCCGGCGGGTAACGGGTATCCGGGCCGACGGCGTGGCGCCGTGTCTGTTCCGGGGCTGATCGGATGTCGCTTCACACAAAACGGCTCATCCTGCGCGAATGGCGCGACGAGGATCTCGAGCCGTTCGTGGCGCTGTCGGGCGATCCCGCGGTGATGCGATATCTGCTGCCGCTCGACGGGCGGGCGGGATGCGCCGCCATGATGGAGCGGATCAGAGCGCATTTTGCCGCGCACGGCTTCGGTTTCTGGGCGGTCGAACTTTCGGGCGAAGCCTCCTTCATCGGCGCCGTCGGGCTCGCCGTGGTCGGCTTCGACGCCCACTTCACCCCGGCTGTGGAGATCGGCTGGCGGCTCGCCCGCGAGCATTGGGGCAGGGGCCTCGCGACCGAGGCGGCTTCCGCCGCGCTCGACTTCGGGTTCGGCGAGCTGCGCCGCGACGAGATCGTGGCATTCACGGTTCCGGCCAATCGGTCGTCACGCCGGGTCATGGAGCGGCTGGGAATGACGCGCGCCGCGAACGACGACTTCGACCATCCCCGGATGCTCGGAGCATCATCCGCTGCGCCGGCACGTTCTCTATCGGATCAGACGGGAGGACTTCCGTGCCGCGTCGAGGTGACGCGCGGCGATCGCTCACCGATCCTCCCGCGGCTGCATCAGCTCGATCCGGTTGCCGAACGGGTCGGCGGTGAAGAACCGGTCGTAGCCGGGCAGCAGTTCGTCGTCGATCACCGGGTAGTTTTCTGCGCGCAGCCGTTCGGCGATCGCCGGCAGATCGTCGACCAGGAAGGCCGGGTGGGCCTTGCGCGCCGGCGAAAAATCCTTGTCGACGCCCAGATGGATCTGCAGCCGGCCTTCGCCGAACCAGGCTCCCCCGCGGCCGACGAGGCTTGCGGGCTTCTGCAGCTCCGGAATGCCGAGCAGGCGTCCATAGAAATCGCGCGCCCGGCTTTCCTCGCCGGCCGGCATGGCCAGTTGGACATGATCGATCGCCAGGATTTTCATCGATCCCCCCGCCCTGTGCTGCCTCGTTCGGTCCGCATCATAGAGCATCGCCCGGCGTCCGAAACCTGGCAGGCCCGAGGCCCGATCGTCCAACGCTTGACGACGAGACTTGCGCGACCATGATCGCTGCCTGCGTCCTCACAAGTGTCGGGAGAGGCATGATGTGGCGTTCGATCGTCGGGCTTCTGGTCGCGACGTGCTGGGTGGGCGGTGCCATGGCGCAGGAGATTTCGGCCAAGGCGCAGGAAGCCGATGCGCTCGCCTCCCAGGGAAAATTCGTCGAGGCGATCGCTGCCTTCGACGAGGCGGCCGGGGCGCTGTGGGAGCGGGCGCCGCTCGCGATGCGGCGCGCGCTGTGGGTCGCCGAGGAGCCGAACGGCTTCGGCGCCTACAACCCGCGGGACGGCAACGTCTTTGCGGCGGGCGCCGCGATGATCGCCTATGCGGAGCCGGTCGGCTTCGGTTGGCGGCGATCCGGCGATCGCTGGCACACCGACCTTGCGATCGATCTGGTCATCCGTGCCAAGGACGGAACCGAGCTGCTGCGCAAGCTGGACTTCCAGCATCTGCAGGTCGCCAGCCGGGTGCGCAACCGGGAGTTCATGACGCATTTCACCTATACGTTCACCGGACTTCCCGCGGGCGAGTATCTGGTCGACACCACGCTGCGCGACAAGGTGACGGGAAAGAGCGGAACGTTCTCGCTCCCTTCGTGATCCGCTGAGCGACGCGGTCACGGCTCCTGTCGCGTCGACCGTTGCCGCAGCGATCGGGCGATCTCGCTCAGGCGCAGCTCGAGCTCGCGCGGATCGACGCCGTCAGCGTCCATGACGGCGCGGATCACCGGATCCGACAGTGCGTCTTGCAAGGTGAGCTCGTGCCTGCAGTGCATCATGGCGCTCCTCCGTGCGGCCAGTGGGCCCGCAACGGCCGTGATCGGGCGGTGGCCGCGCCGAGCGGCGTCCATTGCGGATATGCGGGGGCATGATGCCACCCGGCGCTGGCCTGACGGCGGGATCGGCTTGCGAGATCCGGCCCGATAGCCTCGGGACCGTCGATGATCTCGGCCATCCCGGACCTGGTTCCCTCGACCTCGACCGTCTCGATATCGGCGATGCCGAGGAATCCCAGCATGTGGCGCAGATAGGGCGCCGGAAGCGGCCCCGTCGGGGCGCCGCCCTTTACCTGGACGATGATCGCCTTGCGGCCGGTCAACAGGCCCTGCGGCCGTCCATCCTCGTAGCGAAAAGTGCGGCCGCGCCGCATCACGTGGTCGATCCAAGCCTTGAGCGTCGCCGGCATGGAAAAATTGATCATCGGGACGGCGATCACCAGGATATCGGCGGCGATCAGCTCGTCGATCAGGGCATCGGTTCCCTCGGCGACGTCGTGGTCGCCGTGCGCCGGATCCTGCGCAAGATCGCGGACCGCGACACTGGCCCCGGGATGCTTGTCTTCCAGCTCCCGGAGGACGCGTCCGCCTGCCGCCATGGAGCCGAACGCGTCTCCCGGCGGGCCCGATGTCAGGAAGAGGATATTGGTCATCGAGATGCTCCCTCTGTGCGGTCCAGCCATTTGCGACAAACCGGGTGACTGGGCCGTTCACTTGTGGTACTGACCGGTAACACTACATAAACGATACTGACCGGTAACACCCGTGTCAAGGGGCTAACGACCAGGGGCTGACCATGCATCCGGAACATCCGACGGCGGAGCCCGATACCGTCCGGCGTCCTCCGCCGCGCGAGCGCATCCTTCAGGTCGCCAGCGACCTGTTCTATCGGCACGGCATCCGCGCGGTCGGCGTCGAGGCGATCGCGGATGCGGCCGGCACCAACAAGATGACGCTCTATCGGCACTTCCCGTCGAAGGACGAGCTGGTGGCGGAGTATCTGCGGAGGCTCGCTACGCAGGTCGGCGGCCTGTGGGATCGGCTGGAGGCAGCGCATCCGGGCGATCCCCGGGCGCAGCTGCACGGCTGGGTCGCCGCGATGGGCGAGCATCTCGCCAATCCCGATCGGCGCGGCTGCGGTTTCTGCAACGCCGCGGTCGAGCTGCCCGAGCAGCAGCATCCGGCGCGCCGCGTCATCGAGGACTTCAAGGCCGCGCAACGCGAGCAGTTGACCGCGCTGTGCCGGGCCGCCGGCTGCCGCCAGCCCGAGATGCTGGCCGACGAGCTGTTTCTGCTGCTGGAAGGCGCGCGCGTCAGCCTGCAGAGCACCCGGGCCACCGATCTTGCGGCGCGCTTCGGCCGCATGGGCGAGGCCATGATCGCGGCCCGCACCGCCTGAGCCGACTTTCAATCCGCGCCGAGGCCCACTAAGGTTGCCGGGGGCAAGGACCGGAGGCGGCTATGGGGCGGCGACCGTTGACGATGCTCGGTGTCGGACTGCTGTTCGTGTGCTGCGTGGGCCCGATGGGGATCCGGGCCAACGACACCGGCGGCATCATTCCGTGGTCTCCCGACAATCAGCGCGATGCCCGTGCGATCGCATCGGAGCTTTGCGCCCGCTACAACAAGTATGCGCGCATCACCAGCGTGCACGCGCAGCCGGGCGACTATATCGGCTTCCGCTGCGTGTGGTCGCCGCACGCGCGGCCGTGACTCCGATTGCATCGGGACCGGCGCGGCCTTCTCACTCCGCCGGGACCATCGTCCTTTCTCCTGGACCTTGCCGGTCCTCGTCTGCCGGCGCTACTGTCGCGAGACTGACAGCCGGCACGATCTCGACGGCGATTCCCGCGGTGCGGCATGCGGCAAGCTCGATGCGCGCACCGGCCGGATCGCCGGCAAGCCGCACCACGCGCCTCCCGGCTTTGGCGAAGGTGAGCGTCAGTGCGGTGATCTCGCCCGCCGATGCGGCAGGCCTCAGCATCATCTTCCTGGCTTCACGGCGCGCCAGATCGAGAATGTCGGGGGCTACATGATGGTCGATCAGGATCACGTCGGCGGATTGCAGCATGCGCAGTGCGCGGAGCGTGAGCAGATCGGGATCGCGCGCGGCGGCGTCGACCAGCACGACGGAGCCCGCCCGGATGTCGTTCGCCTCGTCCCGTGCCTTCGCAATCAGGCCCTCGAGCTCGGCATCGCCGGGCCGATCGTCGGGGCGCGCCAGCGCCCGGTCGACGAATTTCTCCCAGAAGCGCCGGCGGCCCGCGGCCGCAAGCCCGAATGATTGGAGACGCGGCCGCAGTGCCCGCGCCGCGTCGGCCCAGCCGGCAAAGCCTCGCGGGATCAGCCGCTCCAGCCGCGCGCGAACCGCCTGCGCGAAGATCGGCGCCGCCCCGTCGGTCGAGATGCCGACCACCAGCGGCGAGCGGTTGACGATCGCCCCGAAGGTGAAGTCCGACAGTTGCGGCTTGTCGACGACGCTGACGGGGATCCCCGCGCGCCGCATGGTGGCGGCAAAGCGCGCCGCCTCCGCCTCGTCCGCGATGGCGCCGATCGCCAGCGCCGCGCCGGGCCAATCGGCCGGCTCCAGACCTCGCCGGTGAATGGTGACGGCGCCGCCGGGCGGATCGGCGGCGAGCGCCAGGAGCTCCGCCGAGGCGTCTTCCGCGTGGACATCCACGCGCGCGCCCGCCGCCGACATAAGCTCGGCCTTCCAGGCTGCGGCCGCGCCACCGCCGACGACGAGGGCCCGGCGGCCGGCCAGCGACAGAAACACCGGCAGGCGCGCCAGCGGTGCCATGCGGGGCGCGGCCGACTCAAGGACGAACGGGGACGCTCTCATGGGTCACGATCCTCTTGAGCTCGGGAAGGCACGAGCCGCAATTGGTACCGGCCCGCAGGATGCGGCCGATATCGGAGACGTTGTGCGCAGCCCCCGACGAGATCGCGACCCGGATGGTTTCCAGCCCGACGCCGAAGCAGGCGCAGATCAGCGGTCCGCTTTCGCTGAGGCCGTCGAGCGATTGGCCGGACAGCAATAGCCGCCGTGCCATGTCGCCGATGATTTCTGCTGCGAACAGCGCCTTGACGGCGTCCCATTCGGGCACCGCCTCCGGCGGGCCGACGAACAGGCAGAAGTCGAGCTTGCGGCCGACGAATGCCGCCATCCGATAGATCCCGCGCGGCGCGTCGAGATATTCGGCAAGCTCGGCATCGGGTGCGACCATCGGTTGCGGGCGACCGCGCCACATCACCGGGTCGTCGTTGGTGGCGAAGCGGAATCCGGTGGCGCCGGCGACCGCCACCTGGGCCGCCCAGACGCTGCCGGGGAGCGTGATCGGACGGCGCGACAAGGCAAAGCCGCGGAACCGGAACTCCACCGGCTCGATCGATGCCGCGGTCGCCTTGAGCTCGGGCTGGCCGGAAAACGGATCGGTCGCCGGGGCGACGAGGTCGCCGATCGGCCCCGCCGAGGCCGTTTCGGCGCTCCAATGGATCGGCGCGAACAGTGAGCCGCGCCGCTGGCCGGCATCGACGGCGACCTTCAGCACGCAGCTGCCATGGCGGGTGCGCACGCGGGCAAAGCCGTCGTCGACGAGCCCCGCCGCGGCCGCATCCAGCGGGTGGATGTCGACGAAAGGCTCCGGGTGATGGGCGCCGAGTCTCGGGCTCGCGCCGCTGCGCGTCATCGTATGCCATTGGTCGCGCACCCGGCCGCTGTTGAGCCGGAACGGAAATTCCCGCGAGGTGGCGGCGCTGAGCGCCGGCGGCTCCGGGGCGATGAACCGCGCCCGGCGGTCCGGGGTGAAGAATCCGCCGGTGGCGAAAAAACGCGTGTCGCGGCGCCCGGCGCTGGCGCGCACCGGCCATTGCACGGGCTCGAGCGCCTCGTACTGCCGGTCCGACAGGAGCGACAGGCCGCCGATGTCGAAGTCGCGCGCGCCGTTGTTCTCGAAGCTCGACAGCGCGGCGTGCTCGCGGAAAATGTCGGCGGCGGATCGATAGGCGAACGCCCGGCCGAAACCCATCGCGCGGGCAACCTCGCTGACGATCCACCAGTCGGGCCTGGCCTCGCCCGGCGCGGCGAGAAACTTGCGCTGGCGCGAGATGCGGCGCTCCGAGTTGGTGACGGTCCCGTCCTTCTCGCCCCAGGCGGCGGCGGGGAGCAGGATCTGCGCCCCGGCATTCACCGTATCGTTCGACAGCACGTTCTCCGACACGACGAAGAGCTCGAGCTTCCGCATCGCCTCGCGCATCGCGCCGGCCCGCGGCAGCGACACGCCCGGATTGGTCGCCATCACCCAGAGCGCCTTGATGGTCCCGCGCTCGATGGCCTCGAACATCTCGACCGCCTTCAGTCCCTCGCCGGTCGTCATGCGGGGGGCGCGCCAGAACCGCCCGACCCGGTCGATCTCGCGCGGCGAGAATCCCATATGGGCGGCGAGCTGGTTGGCGAGGCCGCCGACCTCGCGCCCGCCCATCGCGTTGGGCTGGCCGGTCAGCGAGAACGGCCCCATGCCGGGCCTGCCGATGCGCCCGGTGGCGAGATGGCAATTGATGATGGCATTGACCTTGTCGGTGCCCTGCGCCGACTGGTTGACGCCTTGCGAGAAGCAGGTGACCACGCGAGGCGTGGTGCGGAACAGATCGAAGAAGGTGGCGACGTTGCCGGCATCGAGGCCGGTCGCCGCCGCGGTCGCGGCGACGTCGGGCGCGATCTCCCGCGCCCGCGCCACGGCCGCATCGAAGCCCTGCGTGTGATCGTCGATGTAGCGTCGGTCGAGCGTGCCGTTGCGCACGAGGTCGGTCAGCAGCCCGCAGAACAGCGCGGTATCGGTTCCCGGAGCAAGGCCGAGAAAGAGATCCGCCTCGTCGCCGGTCGGGGTGCGGCGGGGATCGATGGTGACGATCGCGGCGCCGCGCTCGCGCTTGTTCTTCACCATGCGCTGGAACAGCACGGGATGGCACCAGGCGGTATTGGAGCCCACGAGCACGATCAGGTCGGCCTTGTCGATGTCCGCATAGGAGCCCGGAACGGTATCCGCCCCGAAGGCGCGCCGATGCCCGGCAACCGAGGAGGCCATGCACAGCCGCGAATTGGTGTCGACATTGGCCGAGCCGACAAAACCCTTCATCAGCTTGTTGGCGACGTAATAGTCCTCGGTGAGCAGCTGGCCCGACAGATAGAAGGCGACTGCGTCCGGTCCGTCGCGCTCGATGACGCGGCCGAATCCCTCGGCGACCGCCGCGACGGCGACCGGCCAGGCGACGCGGTCGAGCCTGCCGTCGGGTCCGCGCAGCATCGGATGCAGGAGGCGCCGGTCGGTGCCGAGCGTCTCGCCGAGCGCCGAGCCCTTCGAGCAGATGCGCCCCAGATTGGCCGGATGGTCGGGATCGCCGGTCACCTTCACGCCGCCGTCGTCGGCGCGCACCATCAGCCCGCAGCCGACCCCGCAATAGGGGCAGGTAGTGCGGACGGCGGGCGGGGACGGGGAGGGCGCGTTCATCGAGGCGACCTCAGGCGGCGCGCCGCAGGACCAGCGCGCGGCCGAACACCAGATCGTCGCGGAATTTTTCGATGCTCTCGCCCGAGCGGATCAGATCGAGGTACCACAGGCCGTCGGTGGTGTCGCCGCAGAGCACCGCACCGACCAGGCGATCCTCCGCGACGACCAGCTTCTTGTAGGTCGCAAGACCCGGGTCGGAGAGCACGATCGCGTCCGTGCCCGGACCGCCGTGAAAATCGCCCGCCGAGAAGACGTGAATGCCGCTGACCTTCAGATTGGTGGCGAGCACGCTGCCCGCATAGCGCGCGTCGGCGCCGGCCAGATGGCGGGCGAGCACGTTTGCCTGCTCGTAGGCGGGCTCGACCAGCCCGTAGCAGATGCCGCGATGCTCGGCGCATTCGCCGATGGCAAAAATCCCGGCGCGCTGGTCTCCAGACGATCGTCGACGACGATGCCGCGATTGACCGCGATGCCCGCGGTGCGCGCGAGATCCGTGCTGGGCGCGATGCCGACCGCGACCACTACGAGCGTCCGCCGCGATTGTCTGCCCGTCGGCAAGCTCCACGGCCTCGACCCGGTCGCGACCCGCCGACCGCGACCGGTCTCGGCGCCGTACAGGACCGCGATGCCCCTGGCCTCGATGGCCCGCCTGAGCAGCCCGGCGGCGGCCTGGTCGAGCTGGCGCTCCATCAGCCGGTCCATCAGGTGGACCACGGTCACCCGGGCGCCGGCCCGGCTGAGCCCGTAGGCGGCTTCGAGACCGAGCAGCCCGCCGCCGATCACGACGACGCGCGGCTGCCCTTGCGCGCCAGGCGATTGATCGCCGCGACGTCGGCGAGATCGCGGAAGGTGAGGACGCCGGCAAGATCCGTCCCGGGCACCGGCGAGCCGGATCGGCCGCGAGCCGGTGGCCAGCACCAGCTTGGCGAAGCCCAGCCGGCTGCCGTCGGCAAGCTCGACCGTGCGCCCGGCGACATCGATGGCCGTGGCGCCGCAGCCGTAGCGCAGCGGTCACGCCGCGCCCGCGCCACCAGGTCGCCGGCTTGAGCTCGACGTCGTCTGCCGCGATCTCGCCGGCGAGCAGCGGCGACAGCAGCACGCGGTTGTAGGCGGGCCGCGGCTCCTCGCCGATCACCGCGATGGCGTAGCGGCCGAGCGCGCGGAGCCCAAGCTCCTCGACGAGGCGCGCCGCCGCCATGCCGTTGCCGACGATGACGAGCGGCTCGCTCATGGCTGCGCCTCAGGCCGCTTCGACGAAGCGATGGCGCTCGTAGAGGAACTCCAGCACGCGCTGGCGGCATTTCAGATAGGTCTGGTCGGCGGCGAGCTCGAGCCGCTTGCGCGGGCGCGCCAGCGGCACGTCAAGCACCTCGCCGATCCGCGCCGCCGGGCCGTTGGTCATCATCACGATGCGGTCGGAGAGCAGCACCGCCTCGTCGACGTCGTGGGTGATCATCATCACGGTGTTGCCGAGCTTCTGGTGGATCGCCATCACCGAAGTCCTGCAGGTGCGCGCGGGTCAGCGCGTCGAGCGCGCCGAACGGCTCGTCGAGCAGCAGCACCTTCGGCTCCATGGCGAGCGCGCGGGCGATGCCGACGCGCTGCTTCATGCCGCCGGAGATCTCCGCCGGCCGCTTGTCCTTGGCATGCGCCATCTGCACCAGCTCGAGATTGTGCATGGTCCAGTCGTGCCGCTCGGCACGGCTCTTGGCGCCCGCGAACACCTTGTCGACCGCGAGCCGCACGTTGTCGTAGACGGTGAGCCAGGGCAGCAGCGAATGGTTCTGGAACACCACGGCGCGATCCGGTCCCGGCGCGTCGACCTCGCGGTTCTCCAGCAGCACGCCGCCGCGCGTCGCCGGCATCAGGCCGGCGACGATGTTGAGCAGCGTCGACTTGCCGCAGCCGGAATGGCCGATGATCGAGACGTACTCGCCCTGCTCGATGGCGAGGGTGACGTCGCGTCAGCACCTCGGTCTGCATGGCGCCGCGGGCGAAAGCCTTGTCGACGTGATCGAGCTTCAGATAGGCGGTCATCGCTCGCCTCCTCAGTTCGCTGCGGTGCCGCGGGTGGCGAGCGTGGCCGACGGCGGCGACCAGCCGGTCGAGCACGAAGCCGACGACGCCGATGTAGACGAGCGCCACGACGATGTCGGCGAGCCGCGAGGAGTTCCACGCGTCCCAGATGAAGAAGCCGATGCCGACGCCGCCGGTCAGCATCTCGGCGGCGACGATGGCGAGCCAGGACAGGCCGATGCCGATGCGCAGGCCGGTGAAGATGTAGGGCGCCGCCGACGGGATCATGATCTTCCAGAAGAACTCGAGGTGGTTGAGGCGGAGCACCTGGGCGACGTTGCGGTAGTCCTGCGGGATGTTGCGGATGCCGACCGCCGTGTTGATGATGATCGGCCAGACCGAGGTGATGAAGATGACGAAGATCGCCGACGGCTGGCTGTCGCGGAACGCGGCGAGCGAGATCGGCAGCCAGGCGAGCGGCGGCACCGTGCGCAGAACCTGGAAGATCGGATCGAGCCCGCGCATCGCCCAGACCGACTGGCCGATGAGGGCGCCGAGCAGAACGCCGACGATCGCCGCGATGCCGAAGCCGATCGCGACCCGCTGCAGCGAGGTCAACACCCGCCAGCCGAGCCCGATGTCCTGCGGGCCGGCGACGAAGAACGGATCGACGATCAGGTCGCGCGCGTCGGTCCAGATCCGCGACGGCGACGGCAGGGTGGCGCCCGGCTTCATGCACAGGAGCTGCCAGATGCCGAGCATGAGGCAGAGCATGATGAGCGGCGGCACCACCCGCGCGGCGACGGCGTTCGCCGCCGGCAGCAGGCGCGTGCTCACGAAGCTTGCCGGCGGCAGCTTCAAGCGGACGACGTCACCTGGTGTCGGCGGCAAGACCGCGGCAGGCTGGATCTTGCGGGCTGGCATGGTCATTCGATGTCTCCGGCTGGAATGGAGCGGCGAGTACGGCGCTCACACCTCGACCCGCTTGATCGCCAGGCTGGCGAGGTAGCTGGGCCGGATGCTCGGGATCGAACACCTTGCCGTCGAAGAACGTCTCCTTGCCGCGCGACGTCGAGGCCGGAATCTCCGCCGCCGGAACGGCCAGCGCTTTCGCCGCCTCGCGCCACAGATCCTCGCGGTTGACCTTGTCGACCAGCGCCTTGGTGTCGAGCGTCGCCTCGAACTTGCCCCAGCGGATGTCCTCGGTGAGGAACCAGAGATCGTGGCTCTTGAACGGATAGGAGACGCTGTCGCGCCCAGAACTTCATGTAGAGATTGGTGCCCTTCTCGCTGCGGCCGTTGCCGTAGTTGATGTCGCCCTTGATGCGGCCGATGATGTCGGCGGTCGGCACGTTGAACCATTGGCGCCGGCCGATGATCTCCGCCATCTCCTGCTTGTTCTCCATCCGGTCGCACCACATGCTGCGCTTCCATCGTGGCCATCACGATCGCCATCGTGGCCTTCGGATACTTGTCGACCAAGGCGGCGCGCAGGCCGAGCGCCTTTTCCGGATGCCGGAACCAGATCTCGCCGGTGGTCAGGGCGGTGTAGCCGATGTCCTGATGGACCAGCTGCTCGTTCCAGGGCTCGCCGACGCAGAACGCGTCCATGTTGCCGACCTTCATGTTCGCCACCATCTGCGCGGGCGGCACCACGATGGTCGAGACGTCCTTGTCGGGGTCGATGCCGCCGGCGGCGAGCCAGTAGCGGATCCACAGGTCGTGGGTGCCGCCCGGGAAGGTCATCGCGACCTTGACCTCCTTGCCGGCCGCCTTCTTCGCGGCGAAGGCCGTCTTGAGCGGCGCCGCATCCTTCTGGACCTTGAGGTCGCGGTATTCGTTGGAGACCGAGATGCCCTGGCAGTCGTAATTGAGCCGCGCCAGGATATACATCGGCATCGGCACGTTGTTCTGCGTCACCTTGCCGGTCGAGATCAGATAGGGCATCGGCGTCAGGATGTGCGCCCCGTCGATGCCGTTGCTTTCCGAGCCGAGCACGAGGTTGTCGCGCGTCGCGCCCCAGGAAGCCTGCTTGGCGACCTCCACGTCGGGCATGCCGTGCTTGGCGAAGAAGCCCTTTTCCTTGGCGATGATCAGCGGCGAGGCATCGGTCAGCGCGATGTAGCCGAGGATCGCCTTGGTCACCTCCGGGGTGGTGGCCGCCGCCGCATGGGCACCGCCGGGAAACGCCAGGCGGACCTGCTCGATCAGCATGGCGGTCGCGGCGGTTGCGGCTGCGTGTCCGAGAACGTCGCGCCGCGACCATCCGCGCCTCGGGGGTTTGCTCGGCTTGGACATGCTTGCTCCTGTTCGCTCGCCGCGGAGAGGCGACGCGTTCGGCGACGCCCACCCGTTACCGATGCTTCCCCTATCAAGCTCCGTGCCAATTCGGGCCGATCCAGAAAATATGAATTGTTTCAATCAGATATGGAATTGACGCGGGATGTCGGCGGCGGCGATCAGGATGCCGGGATGCCTGATGGTATCGCATTGAGCCGATTATTTGTGCAGTGCAATAATTTTGGTCAAACTGCCTAATTGCCGTCCGCGGCGCGAATTACCGCGTCTCGGCGCGGCCTTCCGGGCCGTCGAAGGAAGCGTGGTTGGCAGGACGGCCGCCCGAGGGCGGTTCTCGCGGAAAGCCCGATCGGTGGCGTTAGCTTTCGCCGAAGGCGGGAGGGGATCTCGTCAGGTCGCCGAGGAGAGCCGCGATGCCCGGGTCTGCAGTGCCCGGATGCGGTCGGCAAGGCTGCCTTTCGGCTCCTCGGCGGCGGGCTTCGTCGCGCCATTGGCTGCCGCCGGCGAGAGCGGGGCCTCGGTCAGGATCGTCTCGATCGGCGAGCCGGGGCCTTCGAGTGCAGAGGTCAGTCGCGTGACCTCGGCCGCGACATCGTTGATGCGCTCGCGCAGCAGGGCGTTCTCCACCCGTTCCGATGCCCAGGTCGCCTCGGCTTCGCGCTTCATCGAGGCAAGCTCGCGCTGCAATTTGGCGCGATCCTCGCGGGCGCGCTCGAGCTGGGTCTCGGCCAGCACTTTTTCCGCCTTCAAGGTCTCGGTGGCGGCATCGTGCCGGCGATCGAGGCTGCCGAGCTCCTGGCGCAGGTCGGCTTCGATCTTGCGCGCCGCCTCGATCTTCAGGCGAAGCTGATCACGATCGCGCTCGCGCTCGGCGAGCAGGCGGCCCTGCTCGGCGAGCCGCGCCTCCAGATCGGCGGCGCGCTGGCCGAGGATCTCCGCCTCGGCGGTCTGCTCCTTGAGCTGGAGCTCGAGCTGCGCCACGCGCTGGCCGAGCTTTTCCACCTGGCCGCGCTCCTCGGCGAGCTGCTTTCCCGCCGCCGCCGCGTCGCTGCGCTCGCGCTCGAGCCGGTCGCTGGTCTCCTTGATGTCCTTCTCGAGGCCGGCGACCCGGTCCTTGAGCGTGTCGACCTGGGTCCGCAGCGCCACGATCTCGATCTTCCGGCTGTCGGCGGTGACCGAGCGGTCATCGAGGTCCGAGGTGCGCTTGGCGAGCTCGGCCTGCTTGTCGGCGAGCGTGCGCCCGGTCTCGCGCAATGTCGTGGTCTTGGCGGTCAGCTCGTCCTCGGTGACGTTCAGCTGGTCCTTCAGCGCCTTCTCGCGCGCCTCCAGGGAGAAGATCGTGGCGGTCTTCTCGCCGAGCTCCACCTTCAGCCGATTGATGACGTCGGTCTTCTTGCCGAGGTCGGCGAGCTGGCTCGAGCTCTTGGTCTTGAGCTGGTCGACGCTCATTTCCAGGCGCCGCGTCGACATCGCGAACTCGGCGCGCAACTGGTCCTTGTCGGCCTGGATTTCCGCCATGGAGAGCGGCGTCGACGCCTCGAGACGGCGCATCGTCAGGCGCACCGCGCGGCCGTGAACGAACGGCACGACGATCAGCGCGAGCAGGCTCGCGGCGAGAAAGCCGAGCCCGAAAAACATGATCGGCTCGATCATGAAAGACGCCTCCGACCCCAATGTTCGTGCGGGGCCGCCACCATGCCATGGGGCCACCGGCACTTCCAGCGTCGTTGCCGGTTAACGTGAATCGCCAGGGTCGAATGCGGTGCGCCGGTGCGGCCGGGGCTTTGCCGCGGGCATCTCGCCGCGAGTGCTCCTACGGTTCCGAAGTTCGCACGAGAGGGTGCCGCGAAGTGATGCGAACTTCGCAATCGGAGCACTAGAAGGGGTTCCAGGTCGGCTGCGGCGTGAACTTGAGGTAGCCGATATTGGCGCCGAGGCGCAGGCCTACCCCGGAGCGGATCGGCACCAGGACGATATTGTTCGCGGTCAGCACGGTCATCCCCAGTCCGCCGACCAGATAGGCCGAGCCGTCCACGCCGCCGAAGCGCTGATAGATCGCCTCGGTTGCCGGAAGGTTGTAGACCAGCATCATGGTGCGCGCGCCCTCGCCGCCGGCATCCCAGCCGAGGGTCGGGCCCTGCCAGTACACCTTCAGGTCGCCGGCGTTCTTGGTATAGAGCATGCCCTCGCCGTAGCGCAGCCCTGCCACGAAGGCGCCGCCGCCCTCCTGCCCCAGAATATAACCGTTGGGCAGACCCCACTGGCTTCCGGCCCGCTCGAGGATCTGGGCGAGGCCGCGTGACACGCCGCCGAAGAAATTGTGACCCGCATCGACCAGCTCGCCCGGAGTGAACCGATCGGACGGAGGGGGGGACTGGGCGACGGATGATCCGCCGCCGAGTGAGACCAGCAGGGCGACGGCGGTGAGAACGCGAAAGACGGCACGCATGGGCTCTCCATGAAACCGACGGGCCGGCTTAACCCGTTGCATACCTGGATCGAGTACCACAGGGCGAGTACCCCAGGGCGAGTATCCCCCGGGGATCGGGAAACGCTGACACAGCCGATCAGCATCCGAATCGCGGGAGCCTCGACGATCACTATGGCGCCAGCACGGCCGCAACGGAAGGCATTGATGAATTCGCTGCTCGGCGCCTGCCTGGCGCTGGCGGGGGCCGGCAATTCGGTCCCGCCGACGCAGGCGGCGGTCGCCGAGGGGGTCGTTGTCGACCGGCATACGGGCTTGCGCTCTACGGCTTCGATCCGGTGGCCTATTTCACCGATGCCAGGCCGGCGATGGGGCGAGCCCAATTGGAATATGCGTTCGCCGGAGCGATCTGGCGATTTCGCAACGAGGGCAATCGAACGGCGTTCTCGACCCATCCCGAGATCTACATGCCGCGCTATGGCGGCTACGATCCGACCGCGGTGGGACGCGGCCTCGCCATATCGGGCCATCCCGATTTCTGGCTGGTGGCGGACAACCGGCTTTATCTGTTCGCCAGTGCGCCGTCGCGGGAGACCTTCATGGCTGGGCCGCAACAGGCCGTGGCGGCGGCGGACGAGAACTGGCCGCAGGTCCGCCAGACCCTGCCATGACCGCGCACTAGCGGCCCCCGCCCCATCGTTGCGGCCCTCCTGTGGGATCGCCCCAGGCGACGAAGCCCGGGACCCGGAAACCATCCGCCGCATGTCCGTAGCGCAGGGGCGCGCCTTCCGGCGTCGTCACGACGCCTCCGGCGGCCGCCAGAACGGCGTGGCCGGCCGCAATGTCCCACTCGCAGGTAGGGCCCAGCCGCGGATAGATGTCGGCGACGCCTTCAGCGATCCGGCAGAACTTGACCGAGGATCCGCACACGATCTCCGCGGTGACCGGCAGGCTTTTCAGGAAGGCCGCGGTGCCCGCGTCGAGATGCGACCGGCTCACCGCGGCGACGAGACCGTCCGCAGGCTCGGCCCGGGTGCGCAGGACCGTGATCTCCCGGGCCTCGGAGGCCGGGGCGCCGGGCGCAAGCCGGAGCCGTTCGGCGAAGCGGCCGACGACACCGCGCCAGACGAGGCCCAGGGCCGGAGCCGCAACGAGCCCGATGGCCGGAACGCCGTCGGCGATGATCGCCAGGTTCACGGTGAACTCATCCCGGCCCGCCAGGAACTCCCGGGTGCCGTCGAGCGGGTCGACCAGGATGAAGTCCGCCCCGATCGCCGGGACGTGCCCCTGCGCGGCCGCCTCCTCGGAGACGACCGCAAGGCCCGGCGCCACCTCCGCCAGCCCTTCGAGGATTACCGCCTCGGCCGCCTCGTCGGCCGCCGTGACCGGGGAGAGGTCGGATTTCTGCCGCGCCGCCGCGGCCGCCGGCGCAATCGCGACGATCGCGCCGGCCGCCCGCGACACGATCGTGGTCAGCATGTCGAGCCGCGCCGCCAGCGCGTCGGGCGAGGTGGCGTCGCGCTCTCGATTCGATGTCACGCCGGCCCGTCTCCTCAATTCCTTGGAAGCGCGTGCGGCGCGGTGTATCACACGAACCGCATTGCGAGCACCGAGTCGTGGCTATGCGGCGCGGACCGGGTTGCACGCGTCGTCCCGACCGGAGACCGCCACATGTCCGCCCCCGTCACGCTCGATGCCATGGACCTTGCCGCGCTGCTGTGCTCGCGGCTCTGTCACGATCTGATCAGTCCGGTCGGCGCCGTGGTCAACGGGCTGGAGGTGCTCGAGGACGACAATGACGAGGAAACCAAGAAATTCGCGCTCGATCTGATCAAGAAGAGCGCCGGCCAGGCCTCGGCGCGGCTGCAGTTCTGCCGGCTCGCCTTCGGGGCGGCGGGGTCGGCGGGCGCGCTCATCGATCTCGGCGATGCCGAGCAGGTCACCCGCGGCTTCCTCGAGGACGACAAGACCAAGCTGTCATGGCAGCTCCCCCGCGTGCTGTTGCCGAAGAATCGAGTGAAGCTGTTGCTCAATCTCGTGATCCTCGCCGCGCAGACGATCCCGCGGGGCGGCACGCTGGCGATTGCGCCGATCGGCGAGGGCGAGGCGCTCGGTTTCCAGGTGACGGCGGCCGGGCTCAATGCCCGCATTCCCCAGGCAATTCCCGGCCTGCTGGCGGGCACACCCGCCGAGCATGGCGTCGATGCCCACGCGATCCAGCCGTTCTTTACCGGGCTGCTGGCGCGTAGCTGCGGCATGGCGGTCGCCATCGTGCCCGAGGCCGACAAGATCGTCGTCACGGCGCGCTGATCCGGTCGCGCGGGGCCAGGAGCCTCCCGCTGATCCGCCCTGGAATGCGCTCCAGCCCCGGCCTCGCGGGCTGGCGATCGAGCCGGATTCCCGCGGCAGATGAGATTCGGCGGGCTCTTGTGGCCCGGGTGCGTAGATGTGCGGACCCGAAATCGCGGGAATTCGCCGCCCGAACCGTCCGCGAAGGCGATCGCCGCAACCCTTCTTAAACTGTTTCCCAACAGACTGGCGTCGCTTCCAGAATGCGCTCGCCAATACGGCTGCGGCTGCGACAAAGGTCCCCCATGGACGATCTACTGCGCGAATTCCTCACCGAGACGAATGAAAGTCTCGACGTCGTCGACGTCGAGCTCGTGCGTTTCGAGCAGGATCCCAACAACGCGAAGATCCTCGACAAGATCTTTCGCCTCGTCCACACCATCAAGGGAACCTGCGGGTTTCTCGGCCTGCCGCGCCTGGAGGCGCTGGCCCACGCCGCCGAGACGCTGATGGGCAAGTTCCGCGACGGCACGCCGGTCACCGGCGACGCCGTGACCGTGATTCTCAGCACGATCGACCGCATCAAGGACATTCTCGGCGAGCTGGAGCGCAACGAGCGCGAGCCGGAGGGTTCCGATCCGGATCTGATCGGCATGCTCGAGGACATGGCGGTCAACGGGACCGGGCTGGCCGCGGCCGAGCCGCCGAAGGAGCCCGCCAAGCCCGCCGCGACCGAGGGCACGCTTGTCGTTCAGGTGCTCGAGCGGCCGCTGCGCCCCGGGGAAGTGTCGCTCGACGATCTCGAACGCGCCTTCCGCGAGACCGCGATGGAGATGCCGGCGGTGAAGCCGGAAGAGCCCGCGGAGGCCGAACCCGCGGCGCCCGCCGCCAAGGCGAAGCCCGCCAAGGGACCGCGCAAGCCGCCGGTCCGCGACAAGGACGAGGACGACAAGCACGAGTCCAAGATCGCCAACCAGTCGATCCGGGTCAACGTCGAGACGCTGGAGAACCTGATGACGATGGTTTCCGAGCTGGTGCTGACCCGCAACCAGCTCCTGGAGATCTCGCGCCGCCACGAGGATTCCGAGTTCAAGGTTCCGCTGCAGCGGCTCTCCAACGTGACCGCCGAGCTGCAGGAAGGCGTCATGAAGACGCGCATGCAGCCGATCGGCAATGCCTGGCAGAAACTGCCGCGGGTCGTGCGCGATCTCTCCACCGAGCTCGGCAAGGAGATCGAGCTCGAGATGCACGGTGCCGACACTGAGCTCGACCGCCAGGTCCTCGATCTCATCAAGGATCCGCTCACCCACATGGTGCGCAACTCCGCCGATCACGGGCTGGAGACCCCGGAAGAGCGTCGGGCCGCCGAGAAGCCCGAGAAGGGGACGATCCGGCTGTCCGCCTATCACGAGGGCGGCCATATCATCATCGAGATCTCCGACGACGGACGCGGCCTGAACACCGACAGGATCAAGGCCAAGATCATCTCCAACGGCCTTGCTTCCGAGGCCGAGGTCGAGAAGATGCCCGAGGCGCAGATCCACAAGTTCATCTTCGCGCCGGGCTTCTCCACCGCAACCAATGTAACGAGCGTGTCCGGGCGCGGCGTCGGCATGGACGTGGTGCGCACCAACATCGACCAGATCGGCGGCACCGTCGAGGTGAAGTCGGTGGTCGGCGAGGGCTCGAGCTTCCTCATCAAGATCCCCCTCACGCTCGCCATCGTGTCGGCGCTGATCGTGGAGGCAGCGGGCGACCGCTTCGCCATCCCGCAGCTGTCGGTGGTCGAGCTGGTGCGTGCCCAGACCAATTCCGAGCACCGCATCGAGCGCATCAAGAACACCCCCGTACTGCGGCTGCGCAACAAGCTGTTGCCGCTCATCCACCTCAAGAAGCTGCTGGGTATCGACTCCACCGGCAGCTCGGAGCCGGAGGACGGGTTCATCGTGGTGACCCAGGTCGGCAAGCAGACCTTCGGCATCGTGGTCGACGGCGTGTTCCACACCGAGGAGATCGTGGTCAAGCCGATGTCGACCAAGCTGCGCCACATCTCCATGTTCTCGGGAAACACCATTCTCGGCGACGGCTCGGTGATCATGATCATCGATCCCAACGGCGTCGCCCAGGGAATCGGCAACTCGACCGTGTCGGTCGAGGAGGACGAGAACGAGGCCCAGCGCAATGCCTCGACGGCGAAGACGCTGTCGCTGCTGGTGTTCCGCGCCGGCTCGCCGGAGCTCAAGGCGGTGCCGCTGTCGCTGGTCACCCGGCTCGAGGAGGTCGATTGCAAGAAGATCGAGCACTCCAACGGCCGTCATCTGGTGCAGTATCGCGGGCATCTGATGCCGTTGGTGCGCGTCAACGACGACGTGCGGGTGCGCACCGAGGGCACCCAGCCGCTGCTGGTCTTCACCGACAACGGGCATTCGATGGGCCTCGTCGTCGACGAGATCGTCGACATCGTCGAGGACAAGCTCGACATCGAGGTGTCGAGCGACGTCGCCGGCGTGCTCGGCTCGGCGGTGGTCAAGGGCCAGGCGACCGAGATCATCGACGTCGGCTATTTCCTGCCGCTGGCCTTCGAGGACTGGTTCCGCCGGAAAGAGATGCGCGCCGAGGCGCTCACCCAGTCGCTGCTGTTCGTCGACGACTCCTCGTTCTTCCGCAACATGCTCACCCCGGTGCTCAAGGCCGCAGGCTACGACGTCACCACGGTCAGCGGCGGGGAGGAGGGGCTCACCCTGCTCAAGAAGGGCCAGATGTTCGACGTCATCGTGTCGGATATCGAGATGCCCGGCATGAACGGCTTCGACTTCGCCGAGGCGGTGCGCAGCGATCCGCGCACCGCGCAGATCCCGATCATCGCGCTGTCCTCGATCACGGCACCTGCCACCATCGAGCGCGGGCGGCAGGCGGGCTTCCACGACTTCGTCGCCAAGTTCGACCGCCAGGGCCTGATCGCGGCGCTCAAGGAATCGACCGTCGAGTGGGTCCAGGCGGCATAGGGAGACGGCAATGGCCACCGCGAACGACAACGACACTGCCAGCGAGTACGTCATCGAATACGTGACCGTCGTCATCGACGGCCAGCTGTTCGGTCTGCCGATCTCGCGCGTGCAGGACGTCTTCATGCCGGAACGATTGACGCGGGTGCCGCTGGCCTCGCCGGAAATCGCCGGCGTGCTCAACCTGCGCGGCCGCATCGTCACCGCCGTCGACATGCGTCGGCGGCTCGGCCTGCCGGCGCGCAGCGACGGCCGCCCGCCACTTGCGGTCGGCATCGAGCTCAGAGGCGAATCCTATGGGCTCCTGATCGACTCGGTCGGCGAGGTCATGAAGCTCGCCGACGGAACGCGTGAACCCAATCCGGTCAATCTCGACGGCAAGCTGGCACGGGTATCTGCCGGCGTGCATCGGCTCGATGGTCAGCTCCTGGTGATCCTCGACGTCGATCGCGTTCTCGACATGGCGGCCGAAGCCATGGCGGCGTGACGCCGACCGGATGTGCTTGAGACCTTGAAACCGCAAACTCGGCTGAATGAACGGAACCGTCATGAAGACCTGTCTGGTCGTTGATGACTCGAGCGTCATCCGCAAGGTGGCCCGGCGAATTCTCGAGGGTCTTGAATTCCGCATCAGCGAAGCGGAGGACGGCCAGCAGGCGCTGGATCAATGCCGGCGCGAGCTGCCGGATGCCGTCCTGCTCGACTGGAACATGCCGGTGATGGACGGCTACGACTTCCTCAAGGCGTTGCGTCGGCTGCCCGGAGGCGATCGGCCCAAGGTGGTGTTCTGCACCACCGAGAACGACGTCGTGCACATCGCCCGCGCTCTCCATGCCGGCGCCAACGAGTACATCATGAAGCCCTTCGACAGGGAGATCGTCGAAGCGAAGTTCCAGGAAGTCGGCTTGATCTGAGGCGTGGCCCGAGGCCGCGCATCCCCGCTGTCCGTTCACTAGCCTCCGCGTTTCGCTCAGTCGTGTCGCGTCAGTCCGAGTATCGCGTAGATGAGTCTCGCCCTCACCGCTGCGCCCGTCGCGCCGACCGCGGCGGCGACCCCGATCCGGGTCATGGTCGTCGACGACGCCGTGGTCGTCCGCGGCCTGGTGTCGCGCTGGGTCGAGGAAGAGCCGGCGCTCAAGCTGGTGGCCTCGCTGCGCACCGGCCGCGAGGCGGTCAACCAGCTCGAGCGCGCCAATCCCGATGTGGTCGTGCTCGACGTGGAGATGCCGGACCTCGACGGGATCCAGGCGCTGCCGCTGCTGCTCGAGAAGAAGCGCGACCTCGTCGTCATCATGGCCTCGACGCTCACCCGCCGCAATGCCGAGGTGAGCCTGAAGGCGCTGTCGCTGGGCGCCGCCGACTACATTCCCAAGCCGGAGACCAATCGCGGCATCACCACCTCGGCGACGTTCCGCCGCGAGCTCATCGACAAGATCCTTCAGCTCGGCGGTCGCAGACGGCGTCCCGCGGTCGAGGCAAGGGCTCGCGGTCTGGTACCGCCGGCCGCCTTCGCGGCGCGGCTGCGCGGGCCGGGAGCCGACACCGCCCAGGCCGCCGCGGTGGCGCCGGGCACCGCCCCGCAGGTCTTCAAGCTGCGTCCGTTTTCGCCGACGCCGCCCCGGGTTCTCCTGATTGGATCCTCGACCGGCGGCCCCCAGGCGCTGACCGGCCTGGTCTCGCGGCTCGGCCCGATGCTCGATCGGGTTCCGGTGCTGATCACCCAGCACATGCCGCCGACCTTCACCACCATCCTTGCCGAGCATCTCGCCCGTGCCAGTCGTCACCCGGCGCACGAGCCGACCGATGGCGAGGCGGTGGTCGCCGGCACGATCTACCTGGCGCCCGGCGGCCGTCACATGCGGCTGACGCGCCGCGACGGCGTCCCGGTGATCGCCCTCGACGAGGGCCCGTTGATCAACTTCTGTCGGCCCGCGGTCGATCCGCTGTTCTCCACGGCGGCGCAGATCTGGGGAGGAGCGGTGCTCGCCGTCATCCTCACCGGCATGGGCTCTGACGGTACCCACGGCGCCGCCGACATCGTGGCGGCCGGCGGCAGCGTCATCGCCCAGGACGAGGCCAGCAGCGTGGTGTGGGGCATGCCGGGATCGGCGACCAATGCCGGAGTGTGCGCGGCGGTCCTGCCGCTTGATCAGATCGCGCCGAAGCTTGTGCGGATGTTTACGGGGGACAGGTCGTGACACCGTCGGATTACGACTTTCTTCGCAAGCTCTTGAAGGACCGGTCCGGCCTCGTGCTGTCCGCCGACAAGCAGTATCTGGTGGAAAGCCGGCTGCTGCCGGTGGCGCGCAAGGGCGGGATCAACGGTCTCGGCGATCTGGTGCAGAAGCTCAAGAGCGGAAACGAGAAGCTCACCACCGCGGTCGTCGAGGCGATGACCACCAACAAGTCGTTCTTCTTCCGCGACAAGATTCCGTTCGACCATTTCCGCGAGGCGATCCTGCCGCCCCTGCTGCGGGCGCGGGCGAGCCAGCGGCGCCTGCGTATCTGGTGCGCGGCCGCGTCGACCGGCCAGGAGCCCTATTCGCTGGCGATGTGCCTCAAGGAGCAGGGCAGCCAGCTCGCCGGCTGGCGCGTGGAGATCATCGGCACCGATCTCTCGCTCGAGGTGCTGGAGAAGGCCAAGGCCGGCATCTACAGCCAGTTCGAGGTGCAGCGCGGCCTGCCGATCCAGATGCTGGTGAAATATTTCGCGCCGGCCGGCGAATTGTGGCAGCTGTCCTCCGAGCTGCGCGGCATGGTGCAGTACCGGCCGCTCAACCTGCTGCAGGACTTCTCCCACCTCGGCAGTTTCGACGTGATATTCTGCCGCAACGTGCTGATCTATTTCGACCAGGACACCAAGATCGCCGTGCTCAACCGCATTGCCCGCGTCGTCGAGGCGGACGGCTTTCTGGTGCTCGGCGCCGCCGAGACCGTGGTCGGGCTCACCGATTCGTTCAAGCCGCTGACCGACCGGCGCGGCCTCTATGTGCCGAACGGCGTGCCGGCGAAACCGGCGGCCGGCGTCATGGCCAGGCCCGCGCCGCGGATCGCCACGGTGGCCGGCGCACGGTAGTCCCGAGGATCGCGGCGCGATCAGCCGGCGGTCGAGCGGCCTCGACGGAGTGAATTCCCGGTTTCCCGCACGCCAAAAGCAAAACCCCGCCGAGCGGCGGGGTTGAGGTATCGTGTCGGGAGCTGCTGCGGCTTACGCCGGAATGCGCGCCTCGTCCTCGGTGGGCTCGCGCAGCACGTAGCCGCGGCCCCATACCGTCTCGATGTAGTTCTTGCCGTTCGACGCGTTGGCGAGCTTCTTGCGCAGCTTGCAGATGAACACGTCGATGATCTTCAGCTCCGGCTCGTCCATGCCGCCGTAGAGATGGTTGAGGAACATCTCCTTGGTCAGCGTCGTGCCCTTGCGCAGGCTTAAAAGCTCGAGCATCTGGTATTCCTTGCCGGTCAGATGCACGCGCTGCCCGCCGACCTCGACCGTCTTGGTATCCAGGTTGACCACGAGATCGCCGGTCTGGATCACCGACTGGGCATGACCCTTGGAGCGGCGCACGATGGCGTGGATGCGGGCGACGAGCTCGTCCTTGTGGAACGGCTTCGTCATGTAGTCGTCGGCGCCGAAGCCGAGCCCCTTGACCTTGTCCTCGGTGCCGGCGAGGCCCGACAGGATCAGGATCGGCGTCTTCACCTTGGAGACGCGGAGCGTGCGCAGGACCTCGAAACCCGACATGTCGGGCAGGTTGAGGTCGAGCAGGATAATGTCGTAGTCGTAGAGCTTGCCGAGGTCGACGCCCTCTTCGCCCAGATCCGTCGTATAGACGTTGAAGCTCTCCGATTTGAGCATCAACTCGATTGACTGCGCGGTGGCGCTGTCATCCTCGATCAGTAAGACGCGCATGCCAGTCCCCTTCCTCGCCGCTCTGGGCTCAAGGTTGGCACGCCGCAATGGCGGCCCCGAATGACGCTTTGGGACAATACGACGACTCTGCACGCTACCGGGTACTGGTTAACAAAACCTCTTTCCCTCGCGCAAGCATTCTCTGGGCGAATTCGGGCGAATCGCCATAAGGTATTGTACGAGGGTAGGTTTTTATCCACGTTCCGGTTCATGTGTCACGTTAAGAGTTGGGATCAACCGACCCCCGCGAATCTCTCCCTCCGTCCTGTCCGGGAAAGGCTCGCCAGGCCCCAAGTGCGGTGATGCAATGATTAACGAAGCGGGTAAATGGGGAGTTAAGAAACTGGTTCTGGACCAGAATTGGAGCGGCAATCCATGAAGGCCCTTGCCGAGGAGCTGTCCGGGCTCGACCCGGTCGAGGTCTACGGCCGCGTCGTCGGAGTGCGCGGCCTGATGGTCGAGGTGGCGGGTCCGATCCACGCGATGTCGGTGGGCTCGCGGGTGCACATCGAGACCGGGACGGGGCGCAACATTCCTTGCGAGGTCGTGGGATTTTCCGGTCCCAACGGCCTGTTGATGCCGTTCGCCGCCCTCGAAGGGGTGCGGCGCGGCTGCCGTGCGCTGGTCGCCACCGCCGGCGCCGTGCGGCCCTCGGAGGGCTGGCTCGGGCGTGTCGTCAATGCGATGGGCGAGCCGATTGACGGCAAGGGTCCGCTGCCGGCCGGCCCCGCGGCGTTTCCCTTCCGGAATGCCCCGCCGCCCGCCCATTCGCGCCGTCGCGTCGGGGCGCCGCTCGATCTCGGGGTGCGGGCGCTCAACACCTTTCTCACCTGCTGCCGCGGCCAGCGCCTGGGCATCTTTTCCGGATCCGGGGTCGGCAAATCTGTGCTGCTGTCGATGCTGGCCCGCAACGTCGCCGCCGACGTATCAGTTATCGGGCTGGTCGGCGAGCGGGGTCGCGAGGTGCAGGAATTCCTCCAGGACGACCTCGGCGATGCCGGCCTCAGGCGTTCGGTGGTCGTGGTCTCGACCTCCGACGAGCCGGCCCTGATGCGCCGCCAGGCTGGCTACCTGACCCTGTCGATCGCCGAATATTTCCGCGACTCGGGCAAGGACGTGCTGGCACTGATGGATTCGGTGACGCGCTTCGCCATGGCGCAGCGCGAGATCGGTCTCTCCGCCGGAGAGCCGCCCACCGCCAAAGGCTACACCCCGACGGTGTTCACCGAGCTGCCGCGCCTGCTCGAGCGCGCCGGACCGGGCGCCGAGAGCGGCACCATCACGGGAATCTTCACGGTTCTGGTCGACGGCGACGATCACAATGAGCCGGTCGCCGACGCGGTGCGCGGCACGCTCGACGGCCATATCGTGATGGAGCGGGCGATTGCGGAGCGCGGCCGCTATCCGGCGATCAACATCCTCAAATCGGTGTCGCGGACCATGCCGCGTTCGGCCGATCCTGCCTTCCTGCCGGCCATCAGCCGGGCTCGCCGGGTCATGGCGACCTATGCGGACATGGAGGAGCTGATCCGCCTTGGAGCCTACCGGGCAGGCTCGAGCGCCGAGGTCGACGAGGCGATCCGGCTGCACGGGCCCCTGGAGCAATTTCTCGCCCAGGGTAAGGAAGAGGCAACTTCCCTGGGCGAAGGTTACCAGCGGCTGGAGGCGATCCTCGCCGAGGCGGAAACCGAAAACTAACGTTGTGGTGCCAGATTGCGACGTGAGTGCGGTGCAAAGTGCTCCTGACGGCGTGGGCCAGGCCTTCGGGGCGGCGGGGAGTATCGGTCGATGAAGTCGCGTGAAACGCTTATTCGCCTGAAGAAGTTTCAGGTCGACGAAAGGCGGCGGAAGGTCGTGCAGATCGAAGGCATGATCGCCGAGTTCGATCGGATGGCCGCGGATCTCGACCGCGAAATTCTCGCCGAGCAGGAGCGCGCCGGAATCCACGACCCCACGCATTTCGCCTATCCGACCTATGCCAAGGCGGCGATCGCGCGGCGCGACAACCTCAAGCGCTCGGCCGGCGAGCTCAAGGGCCAGCTCGAGGACGCCAGGGCGGCGCTGGGCGAGGCGTTCGATGAGCTGAAGAAGATCGAGCTGCTCGACGAGCGCGATCAGGTGCGCGAGCGGGCGGTGGAGAATGCCCGCGAGCAGGCCGAGCTCGATCGCATCGGCACGATGCGGGCGCGGCACGGCGTCGGCGTCTAGCTCCGATACCTTCCGATATCCTGCCCGGCTCCGCCGGGGCCGCTGCGGTCGCGCGTGGCGCGGCTCCCCGCCTGCGGGTCCTGCAAGGGTCCGCGCCGGCTCGGGCGGCCGTCGTGAAAACCGGTGTCCACTTTTCCGAAAAATGCTCTAATCTGCGGCGCGCCTGTCGTGCAACTATCAGGCCGCAAGGTCCGCAAAAGACTTCGCCAAAGTCTCCCGGCGGCTCCTGGCGCAGTTGAGCGGTGGCCGGGTGCGAATGGACCTGGGGGGTGGTCGGAATGCTGACGCCGGGAGAACTCGTATGGCTTCTTGCCGCGGTCGCCAAGGGCGACGAGGCCGCGTTCGAGCGGCTCTATGGGGCGACCCGGGCGAAACTCTACGGGGTGGTGTTGCGTATCTTGCGACGGACCGACCTCGCCGACGAGGTCATGCAGGACGCCTACCTGCGCATCTGGCGCAGCGCCGGCGAGTTCGATCCCGGCATTGCCACGCCGATCACCTGGATGGTCGCGATCGCCCGGAACCGGGCGCTCGACCTGGTGCGCAAGAAACGCGAAGCCTCGCTCGAGGACGAGCCCGAAGCGATGGAGATGGCCTCGGATGATCCAAGCCCGCTGGCGCGTCACGAGATGACCGAGGAGCTGCGCCGGCTCCTCGCCTGCCTCGGCGATCTCGAGGCCGAGCGTCGCCGCCTGGTGCTGCTCGCCTACTATAGTGGCTGGAGCCGGGAGCAGCTCGCAGCCAAGCTCGACACGCCGGTCAACACGGTCAAGACCTGGCTCCGGCGAAGCCTGATTCAGATCCGCGAGTGCCTCGGCTCATGAACGCTGACGAAGACACCGAGAGGAACGGCAGGGACGACAAGGACGTCCGCGCGGCCGAGTACGTGCTCGGCACGCTCGATCCCGACGAGCGCGCCGACACCCAGATGCTGATCGGCAGCGATCCGGATTTCGTCGCGCTGGTGCACAAATGGGAACGTCGGCTGGGCGAGCTCAACGTGCTGGTCGCGCCGGTCGAGCCGCCCGCCGAGACCTGGGACCGCATCAAGGCGCGGATCGGCAGCGCGGCCGCCCCGGCGAACCCGGCGGAAGAGGCGGCCCCTGCCGGCGAGACGCTTGCGGCCACCGCGCCGTCGGTGACGCCCGAACCCGATAGCCCGAAGCCGGCGGAACCGCACGCGCTGCCTCCGCCTGTGAGCGTGCCTGTGCCCGTGCGGCCGCCGGTCGCGGAAGCCGGCGCCGAGGTGATCGATCTCACCCGCCGCCTGCGGCGCTGGCGCGGGATCGCGGCGCTGGCCGGCGCGGTCGCGGCCGCGCTTGCCGCTTTCGTGGTGGCACGGGACTACCGGCCCGACCTGCTGCCCGCGCAGATCCGTCCGCAACCACTGATCCAGGTGGTGGAGAAGCCCGTCGAGGTGCCGTCGCAGCGGCCCGCCCAGTATGTGGCGGTGCTGCAGAAGGACGCCTCCTCGCCGGCGTTCCTGCTCACCTTCGATCTCGGCCGGCGCACCCTCGCGGTGCGCCGGGTCGGGGCCGAGAAGCAGCCCGGCAAGAGCTACGAATTGTGGCTGATCGCCGACAAGTCCTCGACCCCGCGGTCGCTCGGCCTGATCGGCTCCGACGAGTTCACGGTGCGGCCCGAGCCCTCGACCGATCCGGTCATGCTCAACGCGGCGACCTATGCGGTTTCGCTCGAGCCGGAAGGGGGTTCGCCCAGCGGAGCGCCGACCGGGCCGGTGCTCTATACCGGCAAGCTCATCCAGGCGACCCCCCGCGGGTTCGACCTGCAGACCCCGTGAGTCCTCCGACCAAGCGCCGTTCCTGCGTGGAAACGACAATGCAGAGCGCCGGCGCCTCGATTGCGAGGCGTGGGCACTCCATATCGGCTGCGCGGGTGGCTTTCGTCGGTGGCTGGAACCGAGCTACCGGATGGTGGAATTGTCGCTGCGCGTGTAGATGGCGGGCTGGCCGGCCTTGAGGATCGGCGCATTGGCATCGATCCGGGCGGTCGCGATACCGGTCCCGGTGACATGTGCCGTGATGCCCACCGCGACGACACCGATCGCCGCCGCCAGGGCGACGGCCACGATCTTGAGGTGGGTGTTGCGATCGGCGGACAACAGCGAATGGTTCATGGGAGTGCTTCCCCGGGCTCTTGTTCCTTGGTCGCTGCTGCCGGGTAAAAGGTTCAAGACTTTTACCTCCGCCGGCCCGCGGGGGCCGGCGGCGTCGCGCCGCTGCTGACAAGGCTGCTTCGCCGGGAGAACGAGCGAGAGCCGCGTCCGGTTCCACGCGATCGGCGAAATGGCGGCGGTCAGCCGGCCGACGAGCCGGGCCGCCGATCGAGCATCTCGCGGATCTTCCTCGCCAAATCCGCCCGCCGGTATGGCTTGGCCAGCAATGCGACCCCGGCATCGAGCCGGCCGTGATGCACGATGGCGTTCTCCGTGAAGCCCGACGAATACAGCACCTTGACGGAGGGGCGGCGCCTCGTGACCTCCTCGGCGAGGCGGCGGCCGTTCATGCCGCCGGGAAGAGCCACGTCGGTGAACAGCAGATCGAAGGGGATGCCCGCATCGACGAGCGCCAGCGCGTCGCCGCCGCTGCCCGCCGACCAGGTGGCGTAGCCGAGGCCGCGGAGCTGGGCGACCACGTGGTCGCGCACCAGATCGTCGTCCTCGACGACGAGGATCGTCTCGCTGCCGCCGATCACCGGCGCGGCGCCCTCCGGCGCGATGTCGGAAGCACGGTCGGCGCTGCGCGGCAGGTAGAGCTTCACGGTCGTTCCGTGGCCGACCTCGCTGTAGAGCGTGATGTGTCCGCCGGATTGCTTGACGAATCCGTAGACCATGCTCAGCCCGAGGCCGGTCCCTTCGCCGACCCCCTTGGTGGTGAAGAACGGCTCGAACACCTTGTCGCGCACGTCCGCCGGGATTCCGTCGCCGCTGTCGCTGACCGCGATCAGCACATAGGGGCCGGGCCGCACATCGGCATCGAGCCGGACATGGTCCGCGTCGAGCATGACGTTGCCGGTCTGAAGGATCAGCTTGCCCCCTGCGGGCATCGCGTCGCGCCCGTTGATGGCCAGATTGATGATGGCGTTGGACAGCTGCGAGGGATCGATCATCGCCGGCCAGGCGCCGTTCTCGAGCACGGTGGTGATCTCGACATGGGCGCCGAGGGCCGGCCGCAGCAGCTTCGCGGTCTCCGCCACCAGCGCGTTGACGTCCGTTCGTCTCGGCTGCAGCGGCTGCCTTCGGGCGAACGAGAGCAGCTGGGAGGTCAGGTCGGCTCCCCGCGTCGCCGCCTTGTCGATCATCTTGGCGATCCCGTGCAGCTGGGGTCGGTCGGCGAGCGCATCGATCAGGATCTCGATGGTGCCGGTGATTACCGTGAGCAGGTTGTTGAAGTCATGGGCGATCCCGCCGGTGAGCTGGCCGATCGCCTCCATCTTCTGCGCCTGGCGCAGCTGGCGCTCGATCTCCTTGGCCCGCGTCGTGTCGCGATAGAGCAGGACCGCGCCGCGGATCGCACCCTGCGAATCGCGGATCGGGCGACCGCTGATGGCGAGATGCAGGTCGCGTCCCCGGGTCTCGTCCCGCAGCACGAATTCCTCGTTGTCGATCGGATCGCCCCGGAGCACCCGGTCGATCGGCCGCCGCTCCGGCGCCACCGGAGCCAGGCCGTCGGGGGCGAGGAAGCGATGGCTTTTCGCCCATTCGGCAGGCAGCACGCCGGGCCTGATGCCGATCAGGCTGTGGCAGGCGGGATTGGAGAGCAGCACGACCTTGTTCTCGTCGGTGACGAGAAACGCATCGGGAATGCTGGCGATCGTCTTCTCGAAGAGCTCGGCGTAACGCTGGGCGGCGGCGGTCTTCTCGGTGAGCTCGGTGACGTCGCGATAGACGATGACCGAAGCCACGTGCCGCCCGCTCTCGTCGCGTATCGCGCGTCCGTTGGCGACGAGGTGGTTGCGTCGTGCCTCGCCCTGCCGGCGGATGACGATCTCCACATCGTCGAAGTTCTCGCCGCGGACCGCCCTCGCCATCGGCGTCTCCCCGGCGGGGAACGGCGTCACCCCGTCCGGCCCGAAGCGGCGAAACGTCCTCTGCCAGGCCTCCGAGCCGAGGTCCGGATTGTCGCCCAGCAGCACCTGACAGGCCGGGTTGGCGAACAGCATGCGTCCGGCGGCGTCGAGCACCAGGACGGCGTCCGCCATGCTGGCCACCGTCTTGTCGAGCAACTGGGCGGTACGCCGGGTGGTGATCTCGCTTTCCTTGAGCGCGGTCTCGGCGCGGCGGCGTTCCGTGATGTCGAGCACCGAGGCGATCCTGTGGTGCACCCGGCCGCCGCGGCCCGGCACGCTGTTGATGATGATCTGCGCCGAGATCGTGCCGTCGTCCTGGTGCAGCTGGACCACCTCGCCGACCGCGCGCCCGCCGCTGTCGGCGGCGGCCAGCAGCCGGGTGATGCGCTCGCGATCCTCGGCCGGGAACGCATCGACCAGGCTGGTGCCGCACAGCGTCGCGACATCGGTGCGGCACACCGCGGCGAACGGCTGGTTGGCAATGGTAATGTGGCCGCTCACCGCATCCTGGATGGCGATGCCGATGGCGGCGTTCTCGAACGCATCGGCCCATTGCCGGGACTTCGCCTCGGCCGCGACCCGCTGGGAGATATTCTCGTTGAACAGCACGATGCCGCCGACCACGCCGGGCGCCTCGTACCAGGGCCGGATTTCCCACCGGTACCACGCGATCGAGCCATTGGGATGGCGAAACGGATCGGCGTCGCAGCGCTCCGGTGTACCGGCGAGGCAGCGGCGGTGGCTCTCGCGCCAGCTCTCGGAGATTTGCGGGAACAGCTCGTAGTGGCTGCGGCCCACGAGATCGTGGCCGGAGAGGCCCCGATCCTGGCAGAACCGCCGGCTGGCCGCGAGGTAACGCATGTCGCGGTCGAACATGGCGATACCGACGGGCGCGGCATCGATGCACAGCCGCAACAGCTCCTGGTTCTGCCGCGGCGTCAGGACATCCGGCGTACCTGTCGCCGAATCGAGGAGCGGAGTTCCCCGGCGGCCGAGGTCGCCAAGCGTGGTGCCGCATCGAGCATGATGGATCGTATCGGTTGCCGAATCGGGAGCATTGATATCGGTCAAGAGTGGCGGGCGCCAGCGGGCGAGATCGGCATCCCGCAAGGGAAGGCCGGATGATTTGTATGACGTCGCACGATGACGCATCGCCGCGCCCGCATCGGTGGAACTGCAGGTGATGCCGATGATCCGCAGGAACGCCGGCGAACCTGTGTCGCTTGCGCCGGAACCGCTACCAGACCGTGTTCCGGCGGAGCGCTTGTTCAGTTGGAGCATGTCTCGGCGAAGTGGATGCCGGTCGCCGCCGGCGATTCTGCAGCGCATACCGATCAAACCTGATCGGGATAGGCCCTAGACGCTCCCCACCGTCTTCAGCCGGGCGCGCGGGTGGATCTCGGACTGCGACAGGACCGAGGTCTGCGCGCGGAAGCGCTCGACGATGCCGCGCACGAACGGGCGGATGCCGGGCGAAATCACCAGCACCGGCGCCTCGCCCATGCGGGCGGCGTCCTCGAAGCGCTCGCGCACCAGGGTGATGAATTCCGACAGCTTCGACGGCTGCATGGCGAGCTGGCGGTCGTCGCCCTGGCCGACGATCGATTTCGGCAAAAGCCTGCTCCCAGCGGCGGACAGCGCGATCAGCGGCAGGTACCCGGCAGGCGAGGCATGCTGGGCGCAGATCTGGCGCGCCAGCCGGGTGCGCACGTGCTCGACCAGCGTCGCCGGGTTGCGCGTATAGGCCAGCGCCTCGGCGATGCCTTCCAGGATGGTGCCGAGATCGCGGATCGAGATGCGCTCGGCGAGCAGGAACTGCAGCACGCGCTGGATGCCGGACACGGTGATCAGCGCCGGCACGATGTCCTTGACCAGCTCGGCCTGATCCTTGGGGAGCTCCTTGATCAGCTTCTGCACCTCGGCGTAGGTCAGCAGCTCCGACATGTTGCTCTTGAGCACCTCGGTCAGGTGGGTGGACACCACGGTGGCGGCATCGACCACGGTGTAGCCCTTGATCGCCGCCTCCTCCTTGAGCACCGCGTCGACCCAGGTCGCCGGCAGGCCGAAGGTCGGCTCCGTCGTGTGCACGCCGGGCAGGTTCACCTGCCCGCCGCTCGGATCCATCACCATGTACTGGCCCGGCCAGATGCGTCCGCTTCCGGCCTCCACCTCCTTGATCTTGATGAGGTAGTTGTTGGCCTCGAGCTGCACATTGTCGAGGATGCGCACCGCCGGCATGACGAAGCCCATCTCGCCGGCGAGCGATCGGCGCAGCGCCTTGATCTGCTCGGTCAGGCGGTCGGAGCCGTCCGGCGCGTTGACCAGCGGGAGCAGCGCGTAGCCGAGCTCGATCTTGAGGTCGTCGATCCGCAGCGCCGCGGTGATCGGCTCCTCGACCGGGGCGACCCTGGCGTCCTCCACGACCTGCTGCGCCGCCGTCGCCGCCTCCCCCCGCGAGCGCTTTTCGATCACGTAGGCGAGCACGCAGGCGCCGCCGCCGAGCACCATGAACGGCAGGAAGGGCATGCCGGGCAGGAGCGCCATGATCGCCATGACGGCGCCCGACATGCCGAGCGCCTTGGGATAGCCCGACAGCTGCCGCAGCAGCGCCTGGTCGGCGGCGCCGGCGACGCCGGCCTTGGAGACCAGCAGGCCGGCGGCGGTCGACACGATCAGCGCCGGCATCTGGGTCACCAGGCCGTCGCCGACGGTGAGCAGCGTGTAGGTGCGGGCGGCCTCGCCGAACCCCATGTTCTGCTGGGCGATGCCGATGACCATGCCGCCGATGATGTTGATGAAGGTGATGAGCAGGCCGGCGATGGCGTCGCCGCGCACGAACTTGGAGGCGCCGTCCATGGCGCCGAAGAACGAGCTCTCGTCCTCGAGATGCTTGCGGCGGCGTCGCGCCTCCGTCTCGTCGATCAGGCCGGCGGAGAGGTCGGCGTCGATCGCCATCTGCTTGCCCGGCATGGCGTCGAGGGTGAAGCGCGCCGCCACTTCGGCGATGCGGCCCGAGCCCTTGGTGATGACCACGAAGTTGACGATCACCAGGATCGCGAAGACGATGATGCCGATGACGAAGTTGCCGCTCATCACGAAGTTGCCGAACGCCTCGATGACGTGGCCGGCGGCGGCGGTGCCCTCGTGGCCGTGCGCCAGGATCAGGCGGGTCGAGGCGAGGTTGAGCGCAAGCCGCAGCATCGTGGCGATCAGCAGCACCGTCGGAAAGGCGGAGAATTCCAGCGGCGCTGGATGAACAGCGCCGTCATCAGGATCAGGACGGAGAGGATGATCGAAACGGCGAGAAAGAGATCGAGCACGGCCGGCGGCAGCGGCAGGATCAGGACCACCAGGATGGCCATGACGCCGACGGCCAGCGCGATGTCGCCGCGCTTGAGCATATTGCCGAGATCGGCGAGGTTGAGCCGCCCCGGCACTGCCGTCGCGCCCGCTCCGGCCGTGGTGACGTCGGTCATTCGCGTGCGCTCCGGACGCGGGTGTCAGCGGCCGGCCGCAGGCCGGCAGAACGGCGACCGCGCTGGCTGATCACCGGCCTGCGACCTCGGTTGCCGGGAAGGCGCGCATCTCGCCGCCGCCGGGGGGCGGGATCGGCACCCCGTCGCCGGCATATTCGTTGAGCTTGTTGCGCAGGGTGCGGATCGAGATGCCGAGGATGTTGGCGGCGTGGGTGCGGTTGCCGAGGCAGTGCTTCAGGGTCTCGAGGATCAGGTCGCGCTCGACGTCGGCCACGGTGCGGCCGACCAGCGCGCGGGTGACCTGCTCGGCGGCGAGCGTCGCGTGGGCGACGGCCGGCGACATGCGCTTGGGGTCGTCGAGGCGGCCGCCGTCGGGCGCCAGGATGGCGTCCGGGCCGATCTCGTCGCCGGAGGAGAGCAGCACCGCGCGGTGCATGGTGTTCTCCAGCTCGCGCACGTTGCCGGGCCAGCGGTTGAGCACGAGCTGACGCCGGGCCTCCGCCGACAGCGGGCGGTGCGGCATGCCGTTGGCCCGCGAATATGAGCTCGACGAAGTGCTGGGCGAGCGCGATGATGTCGGCCGGGCGCTCGCGCAGCGCAGGGATCTTGAGGTTCACCACGTTGAGCCGATAGAACAGGTCCTCGCGGAACTTCCCCTCGCGCACGACCTCGCTGAGGTTGCGGTTCGAGGTGGCGATGATGCGGATGTCGACCGGCACCGGGCGGGCGCCGCCGACCCGGTCGATCACGCGCTCCTGGATGGCGCGCAGCAGCTTGGCCTGCAGGCGCACGTCCATCTCGGAGATCTCGTCGAGCAGCAGGGTGCCGCCCTTGGCCTCCTCGAACTTGCCGATGCGTCGCGCGATCGCGCCGGTGAACGCGCCCTTCTCGTGGCCGAACAGCTCGGATTCGAGCAGGTTCTCCGGGATCGCCGCGCAGTTGACCGAGATGAACGGCCGCCCGCCCGCGGCTCGACCGGGCATGGACATAGCGGGCGAGGACCTCCTTGCCGGTGCCGCTTTCGCCGGTGATCAGGACCGAGGCGTCGCTCGGCGCGATCTGCTGGGCGAGCTTGACCACCTGGGCCATCGCCTCGTCGCGATAGACGAGGTCGCGGTGATCGTCGGCGACGGCGGCCAGCACCGCGGCGATCAGCTCGGGATCGGGCGGCAGCGGAATGTATTCCTTGGCGCCGGCATGGATGGCGGCGACCGCCGCGCGGGCATCGGTCGAGGTGCCGCAGGCCACGATCGGCACGTGGATGTGCTCGGCCTCCAGGCGCTGCACCAGGTCGCGGATGTCGATCCCGACGTCGACCATGAGCAGGTCGGCGCCGCGACCCGAGCGCAGCACCCGGAGCGCCTGCTCGACGTCCTCCGCATGGGTGACCGCCGCGCCCTTGTCGATCGCGAGCTTGGTGGCGAGCGTGAGCTGGCCCTTGAGCGTGCCGACGATCAGGAGTCGCATGTTGGGTTCCTTCGGTTAGCTTTGCACGTTGCCGCCGGCCGGACGCCGGCCCGGGCGGTCAGCTCCGTTCCGCCTTGATGATTTCGGTCATGGTCACGCCCGAGCTTCTCCTCGACCAGCACGACCTCGCCGCGCGCGACCAGGCGGTCGTTGACGTAGATGTCGATCGCCTCGCCGACCTTGCGGTCGAGCTCGAGCACGGTGCCCGGACCGAGCTTGAGCAGCTGGCCGACATCCATGCGGGATCGTCCGAGCACCGCCGAGACCTGCACCGGCACGTCGAATACCGCCTCGAGGTCGGCGGCGCCCTTGCTCACCGTCTCGCCCTCGCTGGGCACGCCGACCGGATCGGTGGGCTGGCGCAGCTCGACGTCGCCGTCGAGATTGGGCAGCGGCATCTTCGGGTCGTCGCTCATGGCTTGAACCTCGCAGGTTGTCTCACAGCGCCGACTCCGGCGGCCGGCGCGCCGCGACGTAGCGGCCGACCGTGTCGTCGATGGCCGCCTCGGTGGCCGCGCGGTCGCGCACGATGCCGCCGTCGGCCCACTCGATCCGGCAATCGCCCGGCGCGATGCCCGGCTCGGCGAGCACCACCAGCTTGCCGCCGAAGCCGCGCGCCTGCGCGATCTCCTCGAGCCGCTCGCGCGCCTCGGCGTAGAGCGCGTCGTTGACGCGGACCACCACGTGCGGCGTCGCCGATCAGGTGGGCGAAGCATTCGGTCGCCAGCGCGGCGATCTCGGCGAACGGCTCCCGGGCGATCGAGCTCCGGCGGCGAGCTTGCGCGCGACCGCGGCCGCCACTTCGGCGGACTTCGCATCGAGCCGCGCCTCGATGGCGCCCATGCCGTTGTTCATGCGGTCGAGCCCGGCGGCGATGCGCTCCAGCGCGGTCGCCAGGCGCAACGCCAGATCGGTGGCCGCCTGGGCGGCGGCCGCCGCATAACCCTCGCCGTAGGCCTGCGCGCGCGGCCTCGACCAGCGCCGCCTCGTGGACGCCGAGCGCGATCGTCTGCTTGGCCTTCTCGGTCGTCGGACCGGAGCCGAAGTCGACGTCGAACAGGAATTTCGCGCGCGCCGCCATGGTTCAGCTCCGCCCTCAGTAGACCAGCTCGTCGTCGCCGCGGTTCTTCGAGATCATGATCTCGCCCTTGGCGGCGAGGTCCTTGGCCAGGTTGACGAGCAGTGCCTGCGCCTCGTCGACGTCGCGCAGCCGCACCGGCCCGCGGCGCCTGCATGTCGTCGACCAGCATCTTGGCGGCGCGGGTCGACATGTTGCTCGAGGAAGAACTGGCGCACCGGGTCGGACGCGCCCTTGAGCGCGATGGCGAGCTTGTCCTTGTCGATGTGGCGCATCAGCGTCTGCGCCGAGCCGGCGTCGAGCTTGACCAGGTCGTCGAAGGTGAACATCAGCGTCTTGATGCGCTCGGCGCTCTCGCGGTTCTGCTCCTCCAGCGCGGTGAGGAAGCGGGTCTCGGTCTGGCGGTCGAAATTGTTGAAGATCTCCGCCATGACCTCGTGGGCGTCGCGCCTTCGGGTCTGCGACAGGTTGGACATGAACTCGGTGCGCAGCGTGTTCTCGACGCGCTCGATCACGTCCTTCTGCACCGCCTCCATCTTCAGCATGCGGCTGACGACGTCGAGCGCGAGCTCCTCGGGCAGGATGCCGAGCACGCGCGCGGCATGCTCGGGGCGGATCTTCGACAGCACCACGGCGACGGTCTGCGGATATTCGTTCTTCAGGTAGTTGGCGAGCACCTGCTCCTGGACGTTGGAGAGCTTCTCCCACATGTTGCGCCCGGCCGGACCGCGGATCTCCTCCATGATGGTGGAGACGCGCTCGGCCGGCAGGTATTGCTGCAGCAGCCGCTCGGTGGCGTCGTAGTTGCCGAGCAGGGCGCCGGAGGCCGACATGCGGCCGACGAATTCGAGCAGCAGGCTCTCGACCGATTCCGCCTCCACCGTGCCGAGCGTCGACATGGCGATCGACAGCGTGCGCAGCTCGTCGTCGTCGAGCAGCTTCCAGACCTTCTCGCCGTGCTGTTCGCCGAGCGCCAGCATCAGCACGGCGGCGCGTTCCGGGCCGGTGAGCTTGCGGCCGACGCCGTTCTGCTGCTGCCGGCCGGCAAGCGTCGCCATCAGGTCGGCGATCTCGTTGGTCTTGTTGGCGGGTGGCGGCCATGGTCGGGCCTGGCAGGCGTCCTGCAGCCACTGGCGGATCATCGCGACGGTCTCGTGCGGGTTGCGTTCGGCGAGCTCGCCGACCTTCTGCACCGATTGGCGTGCACCTGGCCCTGCACCTGGGCCATGTCGATCATCTGCGACGTATGGCTGCTGATCGGCTCGGAGACCTCGATGGCGGCCGCCGCGGCCGCCCGCCGCACCGGGGAGCACGCCGCCGAGCATCGGGGCGGCGAGGGCGGCCGGCTTGACGGGGACGTCCGGCGTGATGATGCGGCGCACCAGCGGCCGCACCACGAACAGCACGACGACGAGGCCGAGCAGCGCCATGACGACGAGCTCGACGCTGCGCATGACGTCGTCCTTGGTGAGCTGCGAACACCGACATCCAGCCGGTCGGCTCCTGGATCGGCAGCGACGGCTGCCTCGGCGAAGCGCAGGTTGACGACCTCGACCTGGTCGCCGCGCTTCTGGTCGAAGCCGATGGCGGTGCGCACCAGCGCGGCGATGCGGTCGATCTCCTCCTTGCTGCGCGGCTGGTAGGTGACGTCGCCCTTGTCGTTCTTGGCGTAGGTGCCGTCGACCAGCACCGCGACCGAGATGCGCTTGATCCGCCCGCCCTCGGTCACCTCGGTCTTGGTGGTGCGGGAGATCTCGTAGTTGACGATCTCCTCGGACTTCTTGCTGCTGGTCGCGCGGCGGCGGCGGCGTCGGCGCGGGCGCTGCGGCGCGCCGGGCAGCTCGTTGCCGACCGTGACCGGACCTTCCGGCCGTTCGGCGGTCGCGCTCTGCTCTTCGCGGGTCTGGCTGGAGCGCAGCACGCGGCCTTCCGGGTCGAACTTGTCCGAACGTCTGGGTGATGCGGTTGAAGTCGAAGTCGGCGGTGAGCTGCACCCGCGCCCGGCCGGGGCCGACGATCCGAGGAGACGATGGCCTCGATCTGGTCGCGCAGGCGCTGCTCGTAGGCGGTCTGCCGCTCGTCGGCCGGCCGGCGACTGCGCGGCGTCGTCGCCCGCGCGCCGTCGGCGAGCAGGCGGCCGGCTCTCGTCGACCACCGACACCCGCTGCGGCTTCAGGCCGTTGACGGCGGCCGCCACCAGGTGGCGGATCGCCCGCACCTGCTGGGCCTCCAGCGCTGCCGCGCACCTTCAGCACGATCGAGGCGGAGGGCTCGACCTTGTCGCGCGAGAACAGCGGGCGCTCCGGCAGCACCAGGTGCACGCGCGCGGCCTGCACCCGGTCGATGGCGCGGATGGTGCGCGCCAGCTCGCCTTCGAGCGCGCGCAGGTGATTGATGTTCTGCACGAAGCTGGTGGCGCCCGAGCGCGTCGGACTTGTCGAAGATCTCGTAGCCGATCGCCGCCGCCCTTGGGCAGGCCGCCCTCGGCGAGCTTCATGCGCAGGCGCGTCACCCGATCCTTCGGCACCAGCACGATGGCGCCGTCGTTCTTGAGCTCGTAGGGGATGCCCTGGCGCTCCAGGTCCTTGATGATGGCGGCGGAGTCCTCGACCGACAGGTCGGTGAACAGCGGCGGTCATCTGCGGCGCGGTGACGCGCATGGATGAGAAATGCGAAGAAGCCGACGAGCGCCACGGTGACGGCCGCCATGGCGGCCAGGCGCGCCGCGCCCAGCGACCGGAAGAACTCGACGAGACCTTGCACGGGAACTTGGCCCTTGCGATCCGGGGGCGCGATGCACCCACCCGGCAAGTTTTGCCCGGTTCATGGTTTCCATCCGGTTAACGGGGCGCCGATCCGCCCCGATATCGCCAACATGGTTGGCGCCCGGTAACTGCGCGCGTCCAACGGCGCGCCAATCCTCCCCCGGCACGGCGTCGCTGCGCCGTTGCGCGTTTCGCGATCCGCTTGCGGGGGGTGGAGCTCGGCTTGGTTTTCGGCGGGCTGCGCTCGGACCGCGGCAGCGTGACGACCGGCGGCGGAGCCGCACGGCACCACGCAGGCGTCGGGCATCGTCGGTCCGCCCGACGAGCCGATCGACGCCGCTCGGCTTACTGGCGGTACTGCTGAATGCGCGTGGTGCGCAGCCCGGCGAGGCCGTGACGGTCGATCGAATACTGCCAGGCGAGGAACTCCTCGACCGTCAGCGTGTAGCGACTGCAGGCCTCCTCGAGCGACAACAGCCCGCCACGGACGGCGGCAACCACCTCGGCCTTGCGCCGGATGACCCAGCGTTTGGTGCCGGGAGCGGGCAGATCCGCGATGGTGAGCGGACTGCCGTCGGGTCCGATGACATATTTAGCCCTCGGACGATGGGGCTCGGTCATAGGTACACTCACACACTCGACTGACGAACTCGAGCAAAGGCTACGCGCTGCCGCTTAAAATTTACCTAAGCCGCGGCAGCAAATGGAAAATGAATTCCTAACAGAGTTTGAATCCCGACCATCCGGCGGGCGCCGGCGGCGCCGTCCTCACAATCCCGTGCGCGACGATCTTCTTGATCTGGTTGAGCGGGTAGCTCTGCCCGCCGATCAAGAGAATGGGCGGATTTTGCGTGAGATCGATGCTGTCGACGACGCCCTGGACCTGGGTGGAGATCGCGACGTTCTGGCCGCTGGTGTCCTGCGCGGTGATCGTCATCGTGTAGGCGCCGGCCGGCAGGACGTTGCCCTGCCCGTCGCGGCCGTTCCAGTTGAAGGTCTGGGCGCCGGCCTGCACCGCCTGCGTCGCCGAGTAGACGGACTGGCCGGTCGCGTTGGCGATGGTCAGCGTCGCGGTGGCGGGCTTCTGCGCCGAGAAGGTCCAGCTCGCCTGGCCGTTGGCGAGCTGGGCGGTGTTGCCGTCGACCGTCACCGTCTGTCCGACGAATCCCAGCGCCGAGGTGCTCTGCGCCGTCTGCTGCATCGAGATCAGCGTGCCGAGCTGGGTGTTCATGTTGATCTGCTGCTCGACCGAGGAGAACTGCACCAGCTGCTGGGTGAACTGGTTGGTGTCGAGCGGATCGAGCGGATTCTGGTTCTTCAGCTGGATGGTCAGCAATTGCAGAAAGGTGTTGAAGTTGCCCGCGATGGTCGAGCCGCCGGTGACCGCGCTCGGCGCCGAGCCGGTCGACGAGGTCGCCGGGCTGATTGCCGCGGTGACCGGCGATGACGTGGTGGGGGCGGGTCCGACGACGGTGGTCATGAACGGATCTCCTTCAGACGCGGATATCGAGGCCGCTGCCGAGCCCGCCGATGCGGCCGTAGCCGCGCAGCAGGGTGTCGACCGGGGGCAGTTCGGGATCGGGCAGGACGAGCCGGGCGACAGTCTGGCTGCCGTCGCGGGGCATATGATGGCCGCCCGCCAGCGACTGGTCGCGCAGCGAGAATTGCATGCCGCCGTCGTCGGTCTTGAGGCCCGCCGACTGCAATGCGCGCTCGAGCGTGGAGGCGTCGCGCCGCAACAGGTCGAGCGTCTCCGGCCGGTCGGCGGTCAGATGCGAGGTGACATGGCCGTTGCCGTCGAGGCTGAGCCGCACGTCGATGCGGCCGAGCTCGGGTGGATCCAGGCGAATCTCGAAATGCTGCTCCCCGTTCTGCGCCCGCGCGGCGATCTCCACCGCGAGCCCGGCGATCGGCACCGCGTGGTCGCTGGTGGTGGCCGCGTCTGCCGCCGCCGGCCACATCGTGGGCAGCGGCAGGCTCGCCGTCGTCGCGGCGAGATTGACGCTCGGCGCACCCGTCGCGCTGGTCTGATTTGCTGCGGTCGCGCCCGCCCGCGGCGGCTCGCTGCCGATGTCGCTCGCCGTCGACTGCACGGCGCTCGCCGTCCGTCCCGCCGTTTCCGGGTCGGTCGGCGGCCTTGCGTCCGCCTGCGGGTTGTCGGCTGGCGGTGCGGTGGCCTGCCCGGAGGCGGTGGTCGGATCTGGGGTCGGCTGGGCGGCCCTCGGGATGGCGGAGGCGCGAGCAGGTCCTGCCGCCTTCGGCTTGGCGCTGTCCGGGCCGGTGCTCGCTGCGGCCTGCGGGGGCCGCGACGACGCGGCGTTCGCCTGGGCGGCGGCTGTCGGCGACGAGGTCCCATCCGCCTGCGTCCGGGCGTCCGGCGCGGGCGACGCGGAAGCCGGCGCAGCGGCCGTATCGGCGGGCGCATGGCCGTCCGCTGCGTCGGCCACCGCCCCGGTCACTTCCTGCGGGGGGGCGGATGCGGCCTGCGGTGCGGACGCGGATGCAGATGCGGACGCTGATGCTGATGACGCGGACGCGGACGCTGACGCTGACGCTGACGCGGAAGCTGATGCTGATGCTGATGCTGATGCGGCCTGCGCCTGCGCGGATCCAGCCACCGCGGACGTGGCCTCGGCGGACGCGGCCGGCGGGGGCGGAGCCTGCTCGGCCGGTGCCTGCACCGGCGCAGCGATCAATGTCGGATCGGGTGCCGGCGGCGGGCTGAGCTGCGCGGCGGTCGGATCGAGCGCCGCGGCATCGGCCTGTGCGGTCGCCGCCTGGTCGCTGATGTTGCTGTCGCTGGCCTTGCTCTCGTCGGTTTGGCTTCCGTCGGCCGGCGACGCGGTGTCGTCGTTCGCCGGGCTCTTGGCGTCCGCGGCGGTCGCATCGCTGGTCGCGTCGCCGGAGGCCGGCCCGGCATCGCCGGTCTGACGTGCGTCGGATGCGGCGCGTCTCGTCCGGTCGCCTTGCGGCGCGTCTGCCGGGCTTGCCGCGCTGTTGCCGCCGTGTGCCGCCGTGCCGTTGCGATCGGCGTTTCTCGATAACCTGGCGTTGCGCGGATGGCTGTCGGCCTGGTCGCCGGCTTGCGCCCGGCTCGGCCGCGAATGGCGCAATCCCTCGTCGGCGTGCGGCGGCGCGTCGGACCGTGGGGCGCGGTCGGCCGCCGCATCGGCCGAATTGGCATGGAGCAGGGACTCGAACGCGCTCGCATGCTCGGCGGCGCCCTGTCCGGCCGATCGGGCCGGGGCGGGGTCGGAACGCTGCACCTGCGGGACGATGGTCGAATTGGCGGCGGCGACAGTGGACACTTGGCGACCTCTTGGACGAACCGAAAAACCGACCACAGCCAAGTAGCAAGCCCCGGGCCATTCCCGAGCGCTCTGGAAAGCTTAGTATCGTCAATGGCTTGACGGGATGATGTGGCGCCGCCGCGAGTCCCGCCCGGCAGCGCCTGCAGTCCGCCCGGCAGGAACTGCCGGGCCTTGGCGGGGCTGGTGGCACGGCCGATGCGCCCGGCCGGTCATTGCGCCGGAAGGCTTACGCCTTATTATAAGGACGTCCGGGACGCCCCGGCCTGCCCGAAGCAGCGCCTGACCCGGGCAGGGAAACGTTTTTGGAGCGCGGCCTTCGCCGCAGCCACCATGACCAACAGTCTCGATCTCGACCGGCGGCCCGAGGAGACCCGCGTGGTGGTGGCCATGTCGGGCGGCGTCGATTCGTCGGTCACCGCGGCGCTGCTCGCCGCCGAAGGCTACGACGTGGTGGGCGTGACGCTGCAGCTCTACGACCACGGCGCCGCCACCCACCGCAAGGGCGCCTGCTGTGCCGGCCAGGACATCTACGACGCCCGCCAGGTCGCCGAGCGCATCGGCATCCCGCATTACGTGCTCGATTACGAGACCCGCTTCAAGGAGGCGGTAATCGACCGTTTTGCCGAAAGCTACGTGGCGGGCGAGACGCCGGTGCCCTGCGTCGACTGCAACCAGGCGATCAAATTCCACGACCTCCTGGTCACCGCCCGCGAGCTCGGCGCCGACGTGCTGGCGACCGGCCATTACGTGGCGAGCCGAAAACTGCCGGACGGTTCCCGCGCCATGTTCCGCGCCCGCGACGCCGAGCGCGACCAGAGCTATTTCCTGTTCGCCACCACCCGCGAGCAGCTCGAGCTGGTGCGCTTTCCGCTGGGCGATCTCGGAAAGGCCGAGGTGCGGGCGCTGGCGCGGCGCTTCGCCCTGCCGGTCGCCGACAAGCACGACAGCCAGGACATCTGCTTCGTGCCGTCCGGGCGCTACACCGACGTCATCGAGCGGCTGCGCCCGGGGGCCGCCGAGCCGGGCGACATCGTCGATGGGTCCGGCCGCGTGCTCGGGCGCCACAACGGCATCATCCATTTCACCGTCGGCCAGCGCCGCGGCCTCGGCATCGCGGCGGGTGCGCCGCTCTACGTGGTGCGGCTCGACGCGGCGAGCCGCCGCGTCGTGGTCGGCCCGCGCGAGGCGCTGACCACGCGGCGGCTGGCGCTCCGCGACGTCAACTGGCTGGGCGACGGCAGCATCGAGACGGCGCTCGGTCCCAGCCGCACCGAATGCTTCGTCAAGGTCCGCTCGACCCGGCCGCCGCAGCACGCCTGGCTCGCCCGCGGCGCCGACGGCATCGAGGTCGAGCTGGTCGACGGCGAGGACGGCGTGTCGCCCGGTCAGGCCTGCGTGCTCTACGACGCCGCCGACGGCCAGGCCCGGGTGCTCGGCGGCGGCTTCATCCGCCGCGCCGCCGAGACTTTCGAGCTGGAAGCGGCCCCGGCGATCGCCGAGGCCCGCGGCTGACCGCAGGGCGGGTGCGGAGGGGGGCAGGGCAGTGGGGGACGACCTCGACAACAGTGCCATCGCCAAGGCCTATGCGGCGTGGGCGCCGGTCTACGACCTCGTCTTCGGCGCGGTGTTCGAGCGCGGCCGCCGCGCCGCCATCGCCGCCGCCGAGCGCCTCGGCGGACGAATCCTCGAGGTCGGCGTCGGCACCGGCATCTCGCTGCCGACCTACCGGGCGACGAGCCGCATCGTCGGCGTCGACCTCTCCGAGCCGATGCTGCGCAAGGCGCAGGAGCGCGTGGCGGCGCAGGGCTGCCGCAACGTCGACGGCCTCGCCGTCATGGACGCCCAGCGTCTCGGTTTCCCCGACGCGTTCTTCGACGTGGTGGTCGGCCAGTACGTCATCACCGTGGTGCCCGACCCCGAGGCGACGCTCGACGAGTTTTTGCGCGTGGTGCGGCCGGGCGGGGAAATCATCCTGGTCAATCATATCGGCGCGGAGGCGGGGCTGCGCCGCGCCTTCGAGCGCTGGTTCGCCCCCGTCGCCCGCCGCCTCGGCTGGCGGCCGGAATTCCCCTGGGGACGGCTCGCCCAGTGGGCCGAGGGCCGCCACGGCGTGCGTGTCGTCGAGCGCCGCCCGATGCCGCCGCTGGGCCATTTTTCGCTGATCCGCTTCGAGAAGGCGGCCGCCGGCGAGGCGGAGGACGCCGGGCGCCCGGAGCTGCGCGCCGGGCGGGGGTGACGGGAGGGCTTCGGGCGGGTCCCGCAGTCCTGGCGGGTGGCTTTGGCGGACGTGGGCCGGGCTTGCCTTGACAGCGTTTGGACCGGCTCCCTATATCGCGCGCTCCGGCACGGTCGGATCGAAAATATGCCGATCCGGCGCGGTGCCGAGACGAACGGCGGCGGAGTAGCTCAGTTGGTTAGAGCAGCGGAATCATAATCCGTGTGTCGGGGGTTCAAATCCCTCCTCCGCTACCAACAAAATCAATAACTTAGCTGACTCCCTCAAATCCCTTAGGCACTAATTAGGCATTCTTATCAGCCCCGCGAGCACCAGAGCGGATTTCATCGAATTGGTTTGGCATTCGTCGCACCAGCCGCGATCTTGGTCGGGCTCCATTTCGCAGGTGTAGTCACAGCCGTCATTCATGCAGATGGCAGGGGAGACCGCGTCGGAGAAGACAGTCTAGGCCATCTCTTCGAGCGAAGTGAACCTTCGATTTTCAAGGAGCTTCTCTAGCTTCGACATGTACTCCTCCTCGCTACCAGCGCTCGAGAATTCAGGCGGCGGAGTGCGAGGAGGAGGTATGTCAACATTGCATCAGACTAGGTTGGCTCAGTACGCGATTTACACGCTCGAGCGGAATAGGATTCTGACGTGCAGTTTCTGAAATGGCGTGTGTTGCGTGCAATTGAGCGGCAACTTACAGCAGGACGGTCAGGCTATTTGAGCGTTGCAATATAGGCGGCAAGATCTGCCGCTTCTGTCCGAGACAGTCCCATATCCGGCATCTTCGGATGCGGGTTGAGCAAAAACGAGGCGATCTTGGCGGGATCAAAGTCTGGCCTGCCCGCTATCGTCGCGAACGGTGGTGCCTCACTCGTAGGACCGCGATGGTTTGATGCAACGACATGGCACGGTGAGCACCATTGGCGTGCGAGTCGTTCACCATTGCTTTGGTCGGCACCAAGTGCCGGTGCAATCGGCAAAAGAGCGGCAACTATAAGACACTCAAAGAGACAACCAAGTCTGCAGGGTCCAACCATTTGAGACGACCTCCATACATTTTGGCGGAAAATAAGATGTCCACTACTCAGGCCAGTCACGCCAATGTGTTGGATGGACGTCGACCGTAATGTTAGTCTCCGCGTGTATCCAACAATCCTCAATTCGGCAGCAAGGAAAAACGAGAGGATGAAGACCGTCCTTATCGAAAACAGCCAAGTGCACTCGTCGGTCGGTAGGCACCGAACTGATTAATGCAATAAAATGCCACATTGAAAACGTTAGACCTGATTTAAAGCCTTCGACATTGATCTAGCTCAATCAGGGTTCACCGCGCGGCAGCGGCGTTAGCGCTCGTAGCCCGGAGCTGCGCGCCGGGCGGGCGTGACGGCGGGCTTTCGGCGCATCCGGCGGGTGCCGCCGGGTGGCTTTGGCGGACGCGGGCCGGGCTTGCCTTGACAGCGTTTGGACCGGCTCCCTATATCGCGCGCTCCGGCACGGTCGGATCGAAAATATGCCGATCCGGCGCGGTGCCGAGACGAACGGCGGCGGAGTAGCTCAGTTGGTCAGAGCAGCGGAATCATAATCCGTGTGTCGGGGGTTCAAATCCCTCCTCCGCTACCAAGCCTGGATCTTTGAGGAGTCCAGGGATCAGACGGTCCGGAACCCGCCGTCGGCCATGACAATGCAGCCCGTGACATAGGCCGACATATCCGAGGCGAGGAAGACCGCAGGCCCTGCGATGTCCTCAGGCTTGCCGGGGCGATTCAACGGCGTGTGCCGCATGACGGCGGCAACCATGTCGGGGTTCCTCGCCCGCGCCTCGGCATTGATCCTGGTCTCGATCAGGCCGGGTCCGATGGCGTTGACGCGCACGCCGTCCTTGCCGAGCTCCGCCGCCAGCGCCCGCGTGAAGCCGAGCACGCCGTGCTTGGAGGTCGTATAGGCGGCCGAGTTCGGCCAGCTCACATGCACGAACGACTGGATCGAGCCGATATTGACGATCCGTCCTTTGGTCGCACGGAGTTGGTCGAGGAAGGCCCGCGTGACGTTGAACATGCCGTCCAGATTGATCGAGAGGATATCGTCCCAGTCCTTGGCGACGGCAGCCGCGTCGCCGGTGATCGGATTGCGGCGGTTGATGCCGGCATTGTTGACGAGGATCGAGATCGTGCCGCTCCTGGCGATCTCGGCAGCCGCGGCCTTGCACGCCTCCCGGTCCGTCACATCGAGCTTCATCGCCGACGCCTGGCCGCCCGCAGCCGCGATGAGGCCGGTGGTCTCATTCGCCCCTTCGAGGTTGACGTCGAGGACGATGACGCGCGCGCCTTCTCTGGCATAGGCTTGGCATATCCCCTGTCCGATGCCCGATCCGCCGCCGGTCACGGCGGCGATGTGTCCGTCGAGGAGTCCTGCCATTGGTTCATCCTGCTTGAGTGCGATCGAAAGGAAGCTGCGCCATGGCTGCGACGCCGCGGCACGATTTCGGCGCGTTCGAGGGAGGTTGTATCGTACCGGACTCCGCGGAACTTACGGTACTGCTTTGACGTTCACTAGTCATCGCCGGAATTTCATGAGGGAGGCGTAAATGTCCAGGTTCGCGCACATCACTCCGGTTGTCCGCCGCGATGTCGAGCTTGGCGAAGGGGGGGCGGCGGCCATTGTTCTTGTTGCTTTTATCAGCCTGGTCGTTGGGGCCGCCGCAGTGGATGTGGCACGCCTCATCATCAGCGCCGTCGCGCTTGCATCAGGGTGAGGCGCCACGGGAACTCTTTAGAGAGAGACGGAGGCAGGACATGACGGTTAGATCGAATTCTATCGACCAAAGGCAGCGGCGTTACGACCACCGAACCGACTGCCACCCTTGAATCTGCGATCGGAACCCTTGCAGAGCGCGGGATCGGCGCGCTCGTGGTGCTCGGCGCGGATCACCGGGTCATCGGCATCCTGTCGGAACGTGACGTAGTGCGGGCGCTCGCCGAGCGAGGCGCAGGCGTGCTGACGGAACCGCTGGCGCGGGTCATGACGCGCAAGGTGTCGACTTCCACTCAATCCGAGACCGTAAGCTCCATTATGGAGCAGATGACCGCCGGCAAGTTCCGTCACGTGCCCGTGGTTGAGCAGGAGCAGCTCATCGGCATCGTGTCGATCGGCGATGTGGTCAAGTACAGGCTCACCGAAATGGAGCACGAATTCGAGGCGTTGCAAGAGTACATCCAGACGGCCTGAGAAAGTTGTCAGCCTCACCCCATTCGACCGTCACCAACAAACTGAAATGCCGCTCGCAAGGTTCGCCGCATTGCGGAGGCTGTCCGGGTCGGGAAAGTTATGGCGAGGTCAATCCTTCTGCGCCGTCATGGTGTTGAAGCGCACCTTCTGTTCGTCGCTCAGCAGGTCGTAGAACTTCTCGAGCTCCGGCCTCATGATCCTGACGGCGCCGAGCATGGCGTTGAGTTGTCTTTCGATCGCATCGAGCCTGGCGGTCGGGGTCAGCGGCATGCTCGGCGGGCATGCGGCACGCAAAGTCTCGGCGGCCCGCGACGCGGCAGCCCGCAGGTCGTCGAGCGCGGCGCGTTGCGTGCCGGCAGGCCGGACCACCTGCTCGATATGGCGGGTGGTTCGTTCGCGATAGCCCGGCACCCCTTCATTGCGGCAATTCGGGCGCGCCGCGCCTCCCATCCGGCGGTCCGCGCCGCGACCCGGCGCTTCACCCCGTGTGCCGACGTCCGCCGTCCCCAACCGCGCCGACCGCGTCGAGCATCGCGGCAAGCCGCTCCCGGATCGCATCGAGCCGCGCGACTGGAGTGGATGGCGTTTCTCTCGGGCAAGCCGCATGCAGGGTCGCGATCGCGGAATTCGCGGCCGTTTTCAGCTCGACGTAAGCGGTGAGCGCCGCGCCGGTGGGGCGAACCGTCTGCTCGATGCGCTCGAACGGCCAGTCGGTCAGCCCCGGCGCCCGCGCGCTGCAGATGCGGGCAAATTCCGGCGACAGCGCCGCAAAACCGACTTCTCCTCTTTTCCGTCGGTCGGCTGGGCGGACAAGGCGGCCCGACGACGCAAGATCGCCTGCCTGGTCGGGTGAGGGGGGCCAGAAGATGCTGGCGAACACGTCGTCATAGGCGTAGGCCCACAGCGTCTCGCCGACCGTGCCGGACGAGACCGCGTAGCCCCACATGTCGTGGTAGGCGTCGGGCCAGAATACCGGTCCGCGCCAGCCCACGTATGCGCCGTGTCCGTCGCGTCGCGCGTATGAACGCTCGCCGGAGCGCATTGCGCTCGCCGGATGGCGCTGTGGAGCGACCGAGCCAATAGAGGGAATCTTTCGCGATATCGACGCGCGATGGGCAAGGCGAGTCGGACCGCGGTGTCGGGCCATTGAGCGGATGATGACCTTTCCGGAACGCCCGCGATGCGCGAACCAGCGGCCCGCAGCGTGACCGGGCGTCGCGGGCCGGACAAAGGAACGCGCGTGTGCTCGGCCGCCGCCGAGGCCGCGCATGGACCCGACGGAGTGGGCGACCGCCGATGCTCCGGCATGAGGCGATGCCGAGCCGCCGGCCGGACCTCGCGCGGCAGCCGGGGCGGCCAGCGCGGCTGCGGCGACGATGATGATCGTTCTGGCGCAAACGCTGCGACGCAACATCGCCGTCGACCCAAAGTTCCTCTCCCGGTTATCTAACGCGCGAATGCCCGAGGGGTTCTGCTGGCATGCGGCAAGCGGATCGCGGTGCGCGCATGCTGCGTTGCCGCCGGCAAGGAAATCTCTTCCGGCCCTCGCACATCAGCCCTGCTCGGCGATGATAACCGCCGAGGCTTCCTTGCGCGCGGCGATTTCGGCCTCGATCTCTTTGGCGGCGAGATCAGCCGCGACCCGGTCTGGGTGTTCGAGGCGTCGAGTTTCCCCTTGTAGGCATTGATGAGACCGGTGATGACCGGCCCCCCAATGAGGCTCGCAAGCCAGCTCCACATGGCCTTAGTTCTCCTGTGTGCTGGCAGTCACCTCCGCCTGCTCGTCCTTGTGACGGCTGTCGGCAAGATGCCGAGGAACTGGAAGAGCGCAGTGATGCAGATGAGGACGATCGGCCACGCCCAGGACGGCACCTTTGCGGCGATCGAGCTCACGTCGACGCCGCTCACAATCGGCGTGATGAAGTCATAGCCGCTGACGGCGGCGCTCGCCGCGATCACGATTACGGATGAAAGCTTTTGCTTGATGCCCTTGAGTTTCTCGCGCAGTGCCGCAAAGACGTTTTCTTCGCGGGCGTAGAAGTCTGCGAACGCAGGCCGCGACTTCAGTGCCCGCTAGCTGGATTCTATCTACGCACGGCTCGATGAGCGCTAAAGCAGTTCCCGATCATATGGCATCAGCGCGTCATGCCCGGCCGGGGCACCCCATCGCGCATGCGCGATGGGGACCCCGTTGTGCCGGGCATCCACGTCTTTGCCGGGAACCAAGGCGTGGATGACCGGGACAAGCGATGACGAAGACGCGAGTCAAATCATCGGGAGCTGCTTTAGTGGATGACGCCCTTGCAGGTCGGGTCCTTGTCGCATTCGGCTCTTGCGGCGTCGTAGAGCACCTTGTTCCAGGCATCGACGATCACTCCGAAGAGCCCGCCGGAGACGAGATCGAGCTCGCTGTCGTTCAGCGGGCGGGGCGCTGGGGTCTTGCATTCCATGGTACTGTTCCTTCAGGTTCTGGCCGGATGCGACCGGCCTTTGGTTAGGTTCTCGGCGACGGCTCCTCCGTCGTCGATGGTCGAAATCTGCTACTCCATCATTCAACGCGCCGTCGCCCTGGTCTTTGGTGGTTGATATCCATCGCCGCGGTTCAGGTCCGGGAGGAAAAGCCGGGCAAAAGATTGCTCAGTTGCGCGACTTCTGTGATGCATCTCACCAAGAGGCCCCGCTGCGGCATCAGAGGCATTCGCCTGACACGGCCCAGCCAGGAGACCTCCGACGCCACCCAAAAGGCGGAATGACAGCCGATCTCCGCTATGCTTCGCCCAGCCGAGCGTGACCGCGATGACCCCGGAACCCGCGCAATGCGGGCCGCGTCACCGCGACCCGCATCAAGGTCCATGTAAAACGGCAACCAAATACGCTAACCATGGCCGATGTAGTCCATGCGGCCACCGTCTACGACCAGTGTTTGCGCAGTGATCCAGCCTGATTCCGGCGCTGCCAGGAATACAAGCGCATGGGCAATATCGTCCGGTTCGCCAACGCGTCGCATCATCGCCCGTTCGCTGAGGTTGCGTTCCATCTTGTCCCACTCTTCCTTGTTACGCCGGCCTTGCGTCATGTCGGTACGGACGAATCCAGGGGCCACTGCATTGACCGTCACGCCGTGCGGGCCAAGCTCAAGGGCGAAGCGCCTCGTCAGGGTCATGGTCTCAGCCTTTGTTGCAGCATAGAACGTGGTGCCCGGCAGGGCCGTGCCGAGCGCGGCAATCGAGGCCACATTGACGATGCGGCCGTACCGGCGCTCACGCATGCCGGCCATCACGGCGCGCGTAGTATTAATGACGCCGCCGACGTTTACAAGGTGCAGGTGCTCGAACTGTTGATGATCATAGGTGTCGAGCGTCGACGACTGGGGAATTCCGGCATTGTTGACGAGGATGGTGACCGGACCCAATTCGGAAGTCGCACGGCCAATCATCGACCTCACGGCTGCGTCATCCGTGACATCGGCGCCGACCGCGATGGCTCGGCCGCCTGCCTTCCTGATCTCGTCGGTAACCGCCTCGGCGGCGTCGGACCGTGCCGCATAGTTCACGCACACGGCGGCACCGCGCCGCGCGAGCATCAGCGCCGTAGCCCGGCCGATCCCGCGTGAACCCCCGGTGACCACTGCTACTTGATCGGACCATGTCACTGTAGCCTCCGCAGCGAGCGCATTGTTCTGATTTGAGGATGAATACCGTCGAGCAGTGCGGAATGCCCGTGCACTGCAGGCAGCGTTCATACGCTCCACGCGCGAATTCCGCCAGGACCGCAGGAACCCGTGCCGTCACTTGGGGACGGCGGCTCGCGGATTGCTGCGATTCCACGCGGCAAAAGCCTCGGAAAACACCCGGTTCCCTGGCGCTCCCTTCTCGATTGCCAGGATCGCACGACGGCCATTGCCATAGACGATCGGAATGTCGATCCAGTCTCGTTGGAGCAAGAGCTCGACGTTATGCTGCGTATCGCTGGGGACGGCCGAGAAGCCGAGCAGAAAATGCCCCGATTTGACCTTGACGGCGAGGCCGGCGAGCGGGGCGCCACGCTGCTGCTCGCTTTGCTTCATCAACATGCCGGGAACATTGTCGACACCGCCGAGGGGCGAGTTGACCGGGAGGTTGAACTTCATCTCCGCCACATGGGACGCCGGCAGGCTCTTGTCGGAATTGCGGTAGAGGGTGATCGTGCTCGTCATGTCGCGGGCAGGTACTGCCAGATCGGCACGGATCATGAGGCGTGGGGATTCGCCGGGCATGGGCGCGGCCATTTCGGTCCGCCAGGTCACCGAGCCGGTGGACTTCCTGCCCAGGGGGTCGGCAGGGTCTTCCTCGTAGAGAGTCGCGCGCTGCGGCAGCGACGCAGAAAGGCCGCCGGGCGGGTCCGCGGCCGACGGCGGCGTGATCCGGTCCGGCGCCTTGGCGACGACCGTGGTTTTCAGGGAGTCGATCCTGACCTGGGCGAGACCCGCGAAGGCGCAATTGGGAAACCGCGCCAGATGGTCCTCGAACGCCGCCAGGGTTCCGATCGCTTCCGCACTCTTCCAATGGGCTTCCGCCGCCGCACAAGGAAGAGCCGCCGGAATGGCCTGAACCGGCCCATTCACCAGCGCGATGCTTTCGCCGCCCAGCGACCCGTACAGGAAGGGCTCCTGCCGGCGTCCGGTCAGGCTCAGGACGTCGTCCCGCACCCGCCCCAGCGCAAGCCGGACATCGAGCCCGGGTGTCGCGATGTGCTTGAGCAATGCCGTGGTGAAGGGGCTGTTGGCGCCGTCGCCATCGAGCGCCACGGATCCGGCCTTGGCGGCAAAGACGACCAGCGTATCCGATGTGGCGGGCTCGACCCGTGCCAAGCCGCGCCCGACGCTGCGAGAGGCCACGGTGCGCCGCATGGTCCGCACAAATGGATTCTCGCGGCAGGCGTCGAGGATCACCAGCTTCAGCCGCTTGACGCCCTCCAGGGCTTTGAGCACTCGGTCGAGCGAGACGGTCTCATCCTCCACGTCGAAATCCCGGACCAACCGGGCATCGACCGGGATCAAATAGTTCATGCCGTCGATCTCGATGCCGTGGCCGGCAAAATAGACGACCGCCACGTCGGAATCCGCGGCCTGATCGGAGAAATCCCCGATCGCCCGGCGCAACTCGGCGATCCCGACGTCGCGGCGGGTCTCCACGACGTCGAACTTGATCGCCTTGAGCAAAGCGACGACGGCGGCCGAATTGTTCACCGGGTTGGGCAGGCCGGCCACGCTCCGATAGGCCGAGTTGCCGATCACCAGGGCGACGCGCTTTTCGGCAAGACCGGGGACCGCTCCCAGCACGATCAGCAGCACGCCCAACGCGATCTTTGCCGCCAGGCGCCACGCGCCGTCCATGATGGATCTCCCGATTTGCTTCAAGCGGGCTGCATGCGGGGCTCGCGACTGATTCCCTCGGCCCTTATGGCGGCGAGCTCCTGTGCGGCGCCTTCTCTTTGCCGTTCATCCGCAAACGGATCTATCGCTCGAGGCCGTTACGTCCGATGCCTCGACGTCGGTATTGAAGCACAAAATCCCACTGGCGGAAATCCAGGTACCCGCTGAGTATCGCGGTTCGGGCTATTGGCGGGCCCAGCCGCGGATCTCGCCGATCTTGTTCAGCGCCTGATCCGGCGTGTAGACCCGCTCATCGAGCGGGTCGTACACGAGCCCGTCCGCGGCGCGCGCCAGCGCGGCGCCCGCCATGTAGGCGGCGAGCAATTCCGTTTCGTCGTGCCAGGTGAGAAGGGCCGCGTGTTTCCAGGGCCTGTCTGTCGGCACTGCGCCATCCGCCAACACCGCGGACGCATCCTCGCGATCGAGCTCGAAGCCGGTCTCGTCCTCGCCGAGGCGCGCCGGAAAATACCCGCCATGGGTTGCTGGATCGACGCCCGGGTCCAGCGCCAGCTCCAGGCCCATCGCGTCGAGCGCCGCCTGCCACGCGCCCACCGGCGGAAGATCGGAATTCGTGCAGGACGTACAGACCGTCGGACATGGCAGAATGTTCCCAAGTGCTCATTGCCGGCCGCACAGATCGGCCCGGGCTACAGGCACCTATCATAAGCTACGTGACCGCCCTCAATCCATCCGATCGGCTAGATCCCGGATGTGTCGATCGGGCCGTCGAAGAACGACTTGGGGGGAACCCAGTATTTCTCGAGCTTGGCCTCCTTGACCTGTGCCGCCGCAACCTCGCGCAGATAGCCATCGAGCTTCGTATAATCGGTCTCGATCATCTGCCGGACCTTTCGGGCGACATCGACATCAGGCTCCGGTGATCTGTATACGAGTGATTTCTGCAAGCGATCCCAACGATCGAGAAAGGCATCGAGCTCCTGCTTGGCAACTGCGAGATTCCCCATCTGAAGATGAGCGAGAGCACGACCATGATCCAGCCAGCTGCTATCCACCTTTTCTGTCTCGAGATAACGCAGAAGCGCGGCGCCGGTAGTCACATTGGCGACCGCCGGCCTGATGGTGTTTTCAAAAAACTCTGGAAAATATTCCGCGAAGTGAGGCGAGTCGAAATACCATATCTCTCCCCCCTGCAAGGTCCGCAATCGTATCCCCCAGCTCCCATACCATGCCCCCTCGAACAGGGGAGTGACGATTCTGCTGACGTAAGCGCCCTTGCCATCACGAGTGAGCTGAAATGCGCACCCACGGAGGTAGTAGTTGAGCGGCTGGAAGAAAAGAAAGCTGCGATCGAATACCAGGTCGGGAGAGGAGTCGAGGACCGGCTTGATATTCCTCTTGAGTGCGCCCATCCTTGCTGTCACGGCTTCACCTCGATCACAATGATGTCGGTTGCATTTTGCTTGAACTTCCGAACCTCGTCGAGATAACGTGACGCTTGAGGATCTTGAAGGGTCGCGTTGCCCGTCTTGATGTCGTAAACGCATACCGTATTGTTGCCGTTGTCCTGCAACACGTCTAACCAGGAGGAGCCGGCAACGCGAGCACCCTTGATCCGGCCCCGCTTCCCCATAAGTCCGACATTGCCTGAAAAGGTAGCAAACGACGTTGGGGGCCAACCTTCGACGATAGTCTCAATTATTCTATGCACTGTCGTCCCGATTTGTTGTGGCCTCATTCCTGGACTGGCGGCCACGGCTTGATATGTAGATGTGGTGAGATTCTGGACAGCGTCATAGGCGGTGCAGATGGCATCGACGGTAGCTTTGCTCAGGTCGCCAACAACGGGTACGGCTTGGCTGCCTTTGGACCAATGCTGCCCACGATAAGCATACGCGAGCACGCCGACAGTGCCGTCGGCTTGCGGCCCGAGACTACCTGCCGGGATGATACCGTCAAGGTCATATTGCCGGACATTCCGGGCTCCAGCGAACGCCGCAGGCAGGGTGACGTCGGCGTCAACCGCTTTTGGCAGGGCCGGAATCGTCTGCGCGAACTCCTGGCGGGTCGCTGTCTGATTCCCGTCAGTATTCTGGACAGTCGTAGCTTGGACGTGGCCGTTTGCGTCGTAGTAGGTTGCGCCCGGCGTCCTACTGTGGGCGGCTGTATGGCCGTTCGCATTGATTGCCCGGACAGCAAGTGGGCCACTCTGGACGCCGCCGCCTGTCCCTTGGGCTTCCCGCATCTCGGTTTTGGGCAATGGGTGGCCTTGCTGGCCGCCTCCGCTGGCCATCTCCCTCGGTTGCGTCGGATCGGGTCCTGGTTTGTCTGTCAGCTTGTAGGCGTCGCCCGGCGGCGCTTCCTGGCTGGTGCTTGTCGTTGTGGCGGATGCTGGGGCCAACGGGCCGGCCAGATCGGGCGCTCTTGCATCCTCAGCGGGCGGGCCTGGCAAGGAGCCTGGCGGCGAGGTCAAGGGGATGAACAAGTCGCTGGAGATGCCTGCGCCGCCGACGAGCGGAGGAAGCGGGGGCGACGGATCAAAGGGCGATGGGATCGCGAGCGGAGCATTCGGTTCGGCACGGTTCGGTGCCTGAAAGGATGCCAGCGTCGTCGAGAGAGCGTCTTGTGGAAGCGGCGCGCTCGGACGTGCAAGCGCCGACAGTCCAGGCTGTGCCGTGTACGGCGGGGCGGGCTCCGCCTGCGCCTCAGGCGTCACGGGACGGGCAGGAGCCTGGGAAGCAGCCCAGCGCGCGGCCAGCCTTCGCTGAAATTCCTCGACGTGCGGCTTAAGTCCCTCGAAGAGCGCCGGGCTGAGATGTGGTCGCAGGTCTTCGTAGGTTTGCGCCGCCGGCACGGCTTGCAGGGAGTTCCATGGGCTGGTTACGGCGCCGCCCGACGGCGCCGCGCCGTCCGGCAATGTCCACGGCCCGGGTGTGGTCTCGCCTGCCGCTATCCGTCTCTGAAACTCCTCGACGTGCGGCTTGAGCCCTTCAAAGAGCGCTGGCGTGAGGTAGGGTCGCAGGTCCTCGTAGGACTCGATCTCCGCCGAAGGCATGCCTTCGACCTCGTCGACTGACGGCATGGTCTCACCCGATTTTTGGTTGGCTGGATGGAGCGAGCGGAGACGCCGGCTGCCGACAAACAAAAAAGGGCCGCTGAAGCGGCCCTCGGGGCGCCGGCGCTAGACCGGACGCAACTCGGCAGGTTGAGGCAGGCAACAAAAAACCGACCCGGGCTGGCCCTGGGTCGGCGCGCAGAACTCCACTCTCCTATTTCGACATCTGCCCGAAACACGCTCCGGTGTCAAGGAGAAATCGATCAGGGTTAACAGTGCAGGTCCGCAGCACGGGGTGGGATGCGATCCGCCCAAGGCGCGGAGGGCTTATCGAGGTCTTCTAGGACGACCCGAGCGGATCGATCACCTCGAGAATGGGAATCGGTTGAAATCTGTGTCCCGTGTGCAGATTCGCGCAATTCCGTGCTCGCGCATGAGGATAGCGGTGTGCGCGTCGTGCATCAGGTTGCCGGCCAGGTGCGGCAGCTCCGAGATGACCTCTCCAGCGACGTCGACGTGTCGCTGCGTCCGGACGAGAACGCCGAGGCCCGGCGAAGCAAGCAGTATCGTGACGAACTCCCAAGCTGCCGCCGCGCTCCATGGCTTTCGCATGACGCGCGCGTGGGTCGTCACGCGCAGAAACTCGCAGAGAATCGACCGGGTCGTGTACCAAGCATCCGGTCTGGTCCGTTAACGCTCGATCCATTCGCGGCAGGGCGCATGAAACGGCGAGTCGGCGTCGGCGGCGTATACCAGGACGTTGGTATCGACGGCGAGCACTATCGCCCTTCCATTGCCTGGTACAGCGCATCGCGATCGGCAACATCGACGAGCGCGCCACCGCTGCAAAAAACCGGAAGCGCGGGGAGGGTCCCTCGTCTTCGCTGTGAACGCAGCAGCAGGCGCAGCGCCGTCTCCACCATCTCGGACATCGTGCGGCCTTGACGAGCGGCCTCGTGCTCGAGGTCAGCCATGACGGTGTCGTCGATGTTGAGGGTGGTCTTCATGTATGGATATCCATACCGCACGTAAGGCTATATGTCACCACCGAGCTAAGCCCGCGTGAAATACAGCCGTCCCTCGACCGGCATGAAATCGAACGTGGCGCGATGCCCGCTCTGTCTGGCAAACGCCGCGAGGCTCGCCTTTCCCTCATCGTCCATCTCGCCGAAGGCGTACTGCTCGCCCAGGGTCGAGAACAACGACCGCGCCTCCGCAATGGTGATCCATCCGCGTTTGCCCGCCGCCAAGGGCGCGAGCGACGCCGACAAGTCGGACACGCTGCCAGCGCCGAGCCGCGGCAGACCGGAAGGGTCCGCGCGGTCGGGCATCAGCAGGGATTTCACGTCTTCCGTTATTCCCATGATCGCCTCCCAGGGGCGGGGCGGTCCTGGCAACCGGGTGCAGGTCCGCAACGGATCAGTAGTCGCGCCGGTTCCCCTCGCGATATTGCTGCTGCTCGCGCTGCCGCTCGTGCTTGCGCGCTTCGTGCCGTCCGATGACGCAGCCGACGACCGCGCCGGCAACTCCGTGATGACCCGCATAATGGCCGGCGGCGCCGCCGATGACAGCGCCCTTCAGGCAGCCTCTGGCGTCGGCGGCACCGGGGACCGCAACCATGGCGAGGACCAAGGCGGCTGCGGAGACGGAGACATGAAGTCTTGTCATTTGGACGACCCGTTCTGGCTGGTGCAGTTGCTGTCGTAACGCGGCGGCGCGACAATGGTTCCCGAGTGTGGGTTTGGCGCTGGGGGAGTGTCGCACCGTCATTTCTTCGCGCGGGCCCGCGATAGCCGCCGTTTGTTGGCGCCGACGCGCTTCCTGTAGATGCCCATCGCCTTCCTGGCTACCGCCTCGGGCTTCCGCCCTTGGGCGAGGTCGGTGGCGGCTCCGATCTGGGCCGCGACCAGCGCGGTCGCTTTTTCGCTGACCATCCGGCCGGCCTCCGCTCTCGCGAAAGCGCCTCCGCCGGCAAGCCGCATCAGGCGCAGCGCGATGACTTGCTGTGCCTCGAAGCCGAGCCGAGCGGCGTCGTACGCGAGCGCCAGCCAGGGATTGTACATGAGGTCTCCAGCTCGACGCGCCGCCAAAGATCGCCGTTGCGCGATGGTCCTGTTTGCTGAGCGAAGCGGGCGAGAACCTAATAAGACAGCGCGGTCAACCCGAGGGTCACGAAGAATACCGCGGCGAGACTCAAGCCGAAGATCCGGCTGTATGAGTTGTCCGACATTCAAAGGCTCCCCAAAGGCGCGGCCGGCCGCTCGCGCGCCCGCGTCCATTTCGTTCGGTTTTTCGTGCGGATCTTCCGCTTCCGGTGTCCCGGCGGCCGGGCTTGTCGGCCGTGCAAGGTCGCCGAGGTAGAGATCGTCCAACCCACGGCGGCGCGCTTTGTTCCCGCCGATCTGCCCCGGGGCCGCGACGCCATGCGCCGAGAACTGGCGCTGGACACGCCGATGAGTAACGGCTGCCCGCCGGGCTCATCCGGCTCTTTCGCCGTGATGCTACGGCTTAAACCTCCGGAGGTCCGTGGCGACGGACCTCCGGCAACCGGCAGATGAACTCATCACCGCTGGCCGCACGGGCCGCGAGGGCTCAGAGCTGGCCGTGCGCCCGCAGCACCTGCTGGCACGCCCTGCTGATGCTGGCGGCGTTCACCACCAGACACTGGCCGACCCTCTGGTCGCCCTGATTCATGACGGCGCGGCAATGCCTGGTCACGTCGTGCCGGCACGCGCGCTTCTCGGCGTCGGTGGGAGCCTGGGCGAGCGCTGTTGTCTGCAGGCCGAGGCCCATGAGCGCGAGCGCGAGAACGGTCGTCCGAACCATGTGTGTCATCTCCTGTGTCGTCCGCGGAACTGAGCCCGAGCCAAACGCCGATGCTCAACGGCACCGTGGAAGCGACCCGGGGGAGCCGATCCGTCTCGTCGGAGATGCAGCGTACCGGTCGCGATCGATCAGCGCGTCACCGAGTCGCTCCGGGCCGACGACCGCCTCGCGAAGCACCAGCACCGTGCGTTCCTCGACGTCGAGGACATCGAAGCCAAGCGAACCCGGGCGCGGTCTACGGGGTGTACGTCAACCTGCCCGAAGAGCCGACCGCAACGACCTCGCTGCGCACCACGTCGGCAACGTTTGGTTGCCGGGGTCGAACGACTCGGAACCCACGGGGCGATGAACACGCGCATGGGCTCCACGTCTCGATGGAGATCACCGACGTGCTCGACCGGCTCGCGGCTGAAGGCAACTGGCAGGACGGCGAGCGGCTCGACGTCACGTTCCGACCCATCCCCTTGGTGGGCAGTCCGCCGACGCACCACAGCTCGAGATCGCGCCGCCGGCACATCCGGATCTCCCGATAACGATCGGTCGCGTGAGCGTCCACTTCGCCTGATGTTGACGTCACCGTCGGCCGCCGTGACCACGGGCTCTCAGCTCTGGATCTCCTCGCCCATCGCGAGCGCCTGTGCCTGCTCCATCGAGAACCCGCGTTCCAGCAGGTTCGCCATGCGAGCAGCTGCCGACGCTGCGAGATGCTGTGCCTCGGAGTCGGCCCGGTTCGTCAGGCGCTCAGCCGAGACACGAGGATGCGTGACTCGGCTCGGTACTCGATAGCCGTGCGTTCCATCATCAACTTCACCCTTCTCGCTGAGATGGGCCACGAAGAACCGCGTGACCGCTGCCGTGTCTTGCCCTCTATACAGCGTCCGAAGCTGCACACAGCCAGGTACACACTCGGACGTGGGGCTGCCACAAGGTTGCCTTCACGCACACTCCCGCTCCGCGGCCGCGGGTATGATCGGAGCGGGCTGGAGCGCGAAACGGTACAGCAGACAGTTGGGCACGCGGCTGCCGCCTGCGGTGACAGGAGCTCCGGGGCCGAGACTTAGTCACATTGGCTGTCAAGAGCGTCGGGGGTTATGGCCTCGGCCGTCGCCCGGACGGGAATCCCGAGGCATCCATTCAACGAGCGCCAGATTCAACAGGGCGTCAAGGGGCTCGTCGGCCGGAAGCAAGCCGGATCGACGTGTCACGCGGCGGGCCGCCATGTGAGCCCCACCATCCAGGGTGCGCACCCCAGGGTGTGAACAACCGTGCGCTGCTCCCATCGGCTTTCAGGACGAACACCGCGACGTTGATGAGACTCCTCGGGGTGGGCTGCCGCAGGGCGACGACCGCGAGCCTCGTGCCGTCGGGAGACCACTCGAGATCCTCCGCCACTTCGCATCTCATGGGATCCGGCGCGATGGTCGCGAGATCGACGAGGCTGGAGTTGTGACGTCCGGCAGGCGTCGTTACCCGGATATCGCATCCCTCGGGCTCTTGAGGACTCCGCCTCCCACATAGGCGATCGTGTTGCCGTCGGGTGACCAAGCGGGGATGAAGTCCTTCACAAGGGGCGACGGTGCTGAGCCGTCCAGACCCACGACGTATAGGCGACCCCCGGCCGCGTACACGATGTGCGATCCGTCCGGGGACCACAAAGGCGGCGAGGGAGAGGCGTCGCCGTTGATCGTGACGACCGCGGTTCGCCCGGAGCCGTCCGTGTTCGCGACGAAGATCTGCTGGAGTTGCGCGTAGGCGATGCGCGTCCCATCCGGAGACCACGCCGGGGAACCGATCTCTTCGCCGGGCACGATCAGACGGTCGGTACCGCGAGCGGGATCCACCACGAGGATACCGTCATACGTATTCCCCGAGGGTGGTCGCTGGCAAGCGCCAGGAGGGTGCCATCCGGAGACCGATCGGCTGCGACGTCGGCACGAACGCCGGCAGTCGAAGATGAACTTCCCTTTGCCCCGCGGGGTGAGAAGACGTACACCGCCGGTCGTACCGGAGACATCGATGTGGCCGTTGCGCATCGGAGGTATCGACGGATGCGCGCTCGGGGGACGGAGCGGAGACTTCAGAGGCACTGGAGCCGTCGGTCGGACGTGATCCGGTCTCCGTAAGCGAACCCCTGCCGACGCATCCTCCGGCAGCGATGACCACGACGACGACGACCATCATGCGGGAGCGGTGGCCCCGGACGCGCTTCACCGTGGCATTGCCCGGTGGTGTTCCATGCTCCATGGGTGCCCGAGGGGACACGTTCGTTGAGGATACTTACGGGATCGGCGCCCAACGAGCTGACGACCGTCGCGCAGGAAAGCCGGTGACGCGATCGTATGTCCCAGGGGGAGCTCTCAATATCGCCGCGAGCGTCTTGCGCAACTCCAAAGCCGCGTGCGGAGTAGAGCTTGGCGTAGGCGACGTCCCTCTGCCGCGGAGGTCGGCGTCGCGCTTGCAGATAGGGCTGGCCCGAGCGACATGCTGGCCAATGGACTCTGGGCAGCCGGCGTGATGACCGCACCTGCGTCCATGGCTTCGGCCGCTCCTCGAACGCGAATCCGGGCAGGTCCATCCAACAAGCCGTGATTCGTCGGGTCAAAGTTCGCAGGCGAAGGGAGAAGAGAGGGCGCGGGCGGCCGCAACACTGGGACAGGGATCCGCTGCCTCAATCGAGCCTCATGGCGATCGTGACGACGGGAGCCTTCTCGTCATCCTCCCGACTGGCCCGTCTCCCGCCCGGCGAGGAGCCCATCATGCCCTGGCTGTGCATCCAGGTCATCCCCGACCAGTGATCGTGCATCCAAACCATGTCGCCCCAATAGCCCTGCATCCAGGCGTAGTCAGAGAGATGTTCCCGCATCCAGGAGACGTCGCCCCAGTGCTGGTGCATAAGCGTCACCTCGTCCCAGTGGGCCTGCATCCATCACCACATCTGTGGGTTCGGTCGTGCCCACGACGATGCAGACTGCTGATCGCCAGTCGGGATAGGGGGAGATGCACTTGAGGAGCAACTGGCGAGCACCGCAGCGGTGACGATGAGGGCGATGGCCCCGAGCCTGGCGACGAGCCAACGTCTGCTTCCTTGGCCGGGCATACCATCCGAATCCGCACGTGCATCGATCTCGTTCACGGTTCAATCACCTCGGCCCGATCGTTTCCACTCCGAGAGGTCTCAGCAGGGGCATCCGCCCCTCGTCCCATGTGCCAAGGGACCTTCGCGATCTCGACATCCTTGCTAATAGACAAGCGCCGCGGTTGCCCGAGTGTGCGGTGGTGCGCGCTTGGGACAACCACCGGGGACCGCGGCGGCACGCTCGTTCTGGTCGTTGGGGGCGGGAAGGCCGCTCGGGTACGTGACCACAGCTCCCGAGCACGAGGGGACGAGATATACGTTTGCGCGGACGAGATCGTGCACGAGCTGAGGAGCGCGCTGTGAAGGTCGGTGGACTTCGGTTCGCGGGGGTGGTTGCCTCGGGGAGCTCACCGCGGCGCTCGGCGCACGCGCTCAACATCGCCTTTGGGATGACGTGGAGATCCTGTGGGCGCTGATCCTGGGGTTCGCCCTTTCCGGCGCCGTCCAGGCGGTCGTGTCGAAGTCAGAGATGACGCGGCTCTTGCCCGACGATTCGCCTCGCACATCGCGATCGCCTGCGGCTCGGTGCGGCCTCATCTCCTGCTCGTACGCGGCCGTCGCGCTCGCGCGATCGCTGTTCCGCAAGGGAGCCGACTTCACGGCATCGATGGCGTTCGAGTTCGCCTCGACGAACCTCGTGATCGAGCTCGGGATCCTCCTGGCGCTCTTGTTGGGCTGGCAGTTCACGCTGGCCGAGTTCGTCGGCGGCCCGATCATGATCGCCTTGATGGCGGTGGCGTTCCGGCTCAGCCTGAAGGACCCGGTCTTGGCGGAGGCGCGGGTCCAGGCCGACCGGGGCGTCGCCGGCTCAATGGAGGGCACGCCGCCATGGACATGTCGGTGGCCGGCGGTTCCATCTGCGGCACGCCTCACGTCGCCCCGGGGATTCACGGCGCTCAGTCACTAGTTCGTGATGGACTGGGCGGCGATCTGGCGGGACATCGTCATCGGGTTGCTGATCGCCGGCGCGCTGGCTGCCTGGGTCCCGATCAGCTTCTGGCAGTCCTTCTTCCTTGTCGATCACCCAACTCTCGCGAAGATCTGGGACCCTCGTCGGGCCGCTGGTTGCGGTGATCTCGTTCGTCTGCTCGATCGGGAACGTCCCGCTGGCGGCGGTGCTCTGGAACGGAGGGATCAGCTTCGGCGGCGTTTGTCCTTCATCTTCGCGGACCTGATCATCCTGCCGATCCTCAACATCTACCGGAAGTACTACGGGATCAGGATGACTCGCTACCTCTGGTCGTCTTCTACCTGACGATGGTGGCCGCAGGCTTGATCGTCGAGGTGTTGTTCGGGGCGCTCGGGTTGATCCCGGAGGAACGGAACGCGAAGGTCGTCGAGTCGAGCATCACCTGGAACTACACGACGATCCTCAACATCGTCTTCCTCGTGCTAGCCGCCGTGCTGGTCGTGCGTTTCCTTCGAACGGGCGGCCCGGCGATCACCGGCTGATGGGCGGCTCGCCGCCTCAGCCGATACATCGACTCTACGCGATGGACGACGAAGCGGTAGGCCATGAGGTGATGGACGCATCGACCAGTGGGCAGACCTGCCCGATGCACCCACAGGTCCGATCCTCCACTCGAGGCACCTGCCCGAAATGCGGAATGCCACTGGAGCCGACAACGACCCACGGGCCGTAGTGCTCACGTCGATCCCTTTGTTCAATGGCTGAAGGACGGCTCAAGTCCCCGGACTGGCCTACCCGGATCGAACCCCCACCTCGCGCAAGCGCGGCCTCATACGCTTCCTTGTCTCGTAAGCCTGTCCGGTTGTGGATCGTTTCGGGCGAGCTTCCACAGAGCTGCCGAAGTGACGCCGAAGCGGCGAGAATTGCCGGTGCAGGAAACCACGGAGCCAGCCGACGCGGCTGACGGTCTGATC
>CAVWIS010000042.1:0-10712 GCA_963755055.1 uncultured Alphaproteobacteria bacterium
GCTTATTGTCGGCTCGGCTTCGGCCGCGCTCGCAGATCCGAAAGCATTGCAGATCCCGTCATCGCCCTCACCGGTCAGTGGCTCGACCTGCTCGCCACGCGCCACCTGGAGCGATCGACCCGCGACCTGCTCAATGTTCTGGACGAAATAGGCAAGGCGTGGCGCGCCGAGCCCGGGAAAGCGACCGGTGGCCGCGGCCGCCCGCGCGACCCTCGCCACCACCCCCGGCTTCATCGAGCCCTGTATCCCGACCCTGGCGCGCGCCGTGCCGGACGGCGGCTCTCGGAGCTAACGGCGGACTGCCCGCGCACGCGACGGCGCGCACGGTCCGGCAATCTTCGAGGCGGCTTGCGGGAAGGGCCTGGAGGGCATCGTGTCGAAGCGCCGGGATAGCCGTTATCGGTCGGGGCGGTCGCCGGACTGGGTCAAGGTGAAGAACCCGGACGCGCCCGCAGCGACGCGGGTTCTAGCCGAGTCCGCAATAGCTTAGATCGAGGGGTTTCGATAACCTCACTCAAGACAGGAGCATCCCCATGATCGAGCAACCCACCAGCCCGCTGCGTCGGTCGTACAAGCACGCAATCCTCAGTAGACATCCCTTCTTTAAGGAACTGGCCCCCGAGCTGATCGATCAAGTGCAGTCGCATGCGGTTGCCCGCATGGTAAAGGCCGGGACGGTGATCTTCGCCAAGGGCGATCCAGGCGACAGCCTGTTCGCGGTGGTGGCAGGGACGGTGCGGGTAAGCGTGCCGTCGCCGGACGGCAACGACACGGTCTTCAGTCTGCTCAACGAAGGCGAGATATTCGGCGAGATGGCGCTGCTCGACGGTCGTCCGCGCAGTGCTGAAGTCTGTGCGGTAACCAACTGCGAGCTTATGATAATCCACCGCCGGGATTTCGCACCGCTGATGAAAGAGAACCCGGAGATCGCACTGAGGCTCATCGACATCCTGTGCGCCCGCCTGCGGCGGACCGACGAGCTAGTCGAGGAGGTTATGTTTCTCGATTTACCGGCGCGGCTAGCCAAGGTCCTGCTCAAGCTGGCTGACAATGCTCCGATGGCGCCCCAGGGCCGTAAGATTGCCATGACCCAGCGGGAGATCGGCCAGATCATCGGCATGTCGCGGGAGAGCACCAACAGGCAATTGCGTCTGTGGGCGCGGCGCGATTGGGTGCGCCTCGAGCGCAGAACTATCGTCGTGATGGCGATCGACGAGATCAGGCACGTCGCGGAGGGGGCCTAGCCCGGAGAAAGATTATCCACGGCCTCAATCCACATGTTGCAGGTATTCTTCGTCTTTTTGCTAATCTCGCTTTCATTGATTGATGATTACCCGCTTCACAAGCGCCGCAGGGCGGCACGCCGTTCCGCACGCTGCGGGCCGTGCACGGACGGCAGGTCGGCAGAGTGCAGTAGGCATTTCGGCAAGCTGTGCCTGTCGGAAACCTCATCTTCCTGGCAGATAATCGCGAATCGGGTAATGTTGTCGCCGAATGTGGGACCTTTGCCGATTGATCTGGTGGGCGCTCGTTGGGCGGCTTAGGAGGGAACGCTGACAATCACGTTCTCGGAAAATCGGGATGGTCGTAGAGCTGTTCAATGTCGTGTGAATTGAGGATGGTTCTGTTCATGCCGAAATCGACCCCGATCATGATCGAAAAGAGGCGGCGGTCAGCGCGACGCTTGGCCATAACCCGCTTGATGCAGTCAGCAACCGTGCCATTTTATACAAGCTGGGGCGGTGATGCCCAACGAGGTCGCACCCTTGAGAGTCGAACCGCGTGTAATTCCGCCTTGGCATTCCAGTTGTACGAGGACACCGTGGTCTCCTTGAGAAACCCTAGGACGAAGCCGTCAGGCTTCCTCACCTGCAAACCGGTCTCCGTCGCATGCGAACCGAGTCTCTGGCAAGCGCCTTCGCCGCGCACTGGGAAACGAATTTCCGGACGCCAGAGACGAAAGGCCGCAAACCACCTCCGGGCGGGCTTCCTTCGTCGCAGAGACCGTGAACGGGCCAATGCGCCCGGTCCGAACCGTCATGCTGCCGCCGACTTCGAGCCACCGGGAACGCTTTCCGGCGCCAACGAGCAGGCTGGATAGCATCATGCTCACTACCTTCTCGGACACGCCGTAGACGTGCCCAAGCGGCCCCAGGACGGCCTGGCGCAGACTTCCACGTGGTGTGTAAGTGCCGGAAATGTCGCGGGTTCGTCCACACCGGGAAATCGGCCCGCGGAGACCGCTCTGGCAACGACGTTTCGGAAAATTCCCTTTGAAAACTCGGGCGAATTCGCGCTGATTTCGGAACACATCCGGGCAAGGCTGGAATTCAGCCAGGCGACCAGGTCGCCGTTGGCAATGTCGCGCACAGAAACGCCGGTTCGCAGTGGACTGCGTGGTGGGCCTGGAAGGACTCGAACCTGCAACCACGCCGTTATGAGTGACAGGCCTTCATCGGAAAAGGCAACCAGACGATTACGAATTGGGTGAAGCGGACGATGGGCTAAGGATTGGGAAGCGCGAGCTTCCGGTACGGACCCGGCCACTCGGCGAGGGCATCGCAGGGACGAGCAATTCCAATCCCGTGCGGCAGGCGACCTTCGATGGCGGCCTTGACCAGATCGGGTGCGAGACCCGTATGGCCGCAGGCGACGCGGCTGAGCCGGCCCCGCCCGGATCCGGTCACGCCGCTCGCCGCGCTGCTCGAAGCTGTCGCCCGCTCGGCGACGGCGTTCGACATTCCCAGGTTCGAATCCTGGCGCCCCAGCCAGCCCGAGCGGTCTCTGCGGGCCGATTTCCCGGTGTGGACGAACCCGCGACATTTCCGGCACTTACGCGTGCTACACCGAGTGTCTGGCGGGGACTGCCTCCAGCTGCAGGCCGAAATTCAGGCTGATCGGGCGCCGGTCTCTGCCGGCAAGATTCGCATATCCGAAGGCAAACGCGAGAGACCGGTTCGAGGTGCATGAATGATGCCCTTTATGGCGGCGAAGCTTGACCGACTTCGCCGATTCGACCCGAGTTTTAGGAATCGTCGCCCGCTAAGTGATTGATGTGCAAGGGGCGAGGGGGACGACGAGGGGCAAAATCGGCTGTAGTGCCGACCTACCCTATTTTCAGAGGTTGGGTGGGCGCGTCCATGCCGCAGGCCGTGCAGACCATGCGCGGCGAAAAGGCCGGCACCGGCACGTCGTCGCCGTAGGCCTCGCCTTGTAGCCCTCTTCGGTCGAGTTGCCGGCGACGTCCCCGCCGCCGTGACATGGCATTGCTACGGCGCCCAATCCTCCGGCTTAGCCGCCCAGATACGCGCGCTTGACCTCGGGCTTGCGCGCGAGCTCGGCGCCGGTGCCGGAGAGCTTGACGCGGCCGTTCTCCAGCACATAGGCGTGGTCGGCGAGCCGCAGCGCGATCGCGGCCATCTGCTCGACCAGGACGATCGTCGCTCCCTCCTTGCGCAGGGTGCGGATCGTGCTCGCGATCTCCTTGACCAGCAGCGGCGCGAGCCCCATCGACGGCTCGTCCATGAGGATCAGCGCGCGGCTCCGACATGAGGCCGCGGGCGATCGCCAGCATCTGCTGCTCGCCGCCCGACAGCGTGCCGGCGAGCTGGCGGCGCCGCTCGCGCAGGATCGGGAAGCGGTCCATCTCGCGCTCCATCAGCTCGGCGACGCGCACGCGGTTGCGCGGCAGCCGCGTATAGCCGCCTAGCAGCAGGTTGTCCTCGACGGTCTGGTCGGCGAACAGCTGGCGGCCTTCGAGAATGTGGGTGATGCCGAGCCGGGTGATATCGTGCGGCCGGCGTCCGCGAGATGCGTTTGGCCTTCGAAGCGGATGTCGCCGGCGGTGATCGGCGCCAGGCCGGAAATCGCCATCAGCGTCGGAGGTCTTGCCCGCCCCGTTCGAGCCGATGATCGCGGTGATCTCGCCCTGGCCGCATGTCGAGGTCGATGCCGCGCAGCGCCTCGACATGGCCGTACGCGACCTTCAGGCCCTCGATGCTAAGCATGGACCGCCGCCTCGTCGGCAGCTTCGGCGACGCCGAGATAGGCCTCGATCACCTTCTGGTCTGCGCTGCACCTCGGCGGCGCTGCCCTCGGCGATCTTCTGCCCGAAGTCGAGCACCGAGATCACGTCGGAAATCCCCATGATGAGCTCCATGTGGTGCTCGATGACGAGAAGCGTGACGCCGGCCGCCTTGATGTCGCGGATGATGCGCGCGAGGTGATGGAGCTCGGTCGGATTGACGCCCGGCCGCCGGCTCGTCGAGCATCAGGAGCTGCGGACGCGTGGCGAGCGCGCGCGCGATCTCCAGCAGCCGCTGCTGGCCGTAGGACAGGTTCTGCGCCGGCTCGTGGGCGCGCTCGGCGATCCCGACGAACTCGAGGAGCGCCATCGCCTTGCGGCGAAACGCCGCCTCCTCGCCGACGGCCGCGCGGGTCTGGAGCAGATGCGCCAAGAAGCCCTGCGTGAGCTGCAGATGGAACCCGACCATCACATTGTCGATGACCGAGAGCTCGCCGAACAGCCGGATGCTCTGGAACGTGCGCGTGATGCCGTGGCGCGCCATGCGGTGGGGCCCCTGCGGCGGCAACGGCTCATCGCCGAGCACGATCGTCCCCGCGGTCGGCCGAAACACGCCGGTCACAACATTGACGAAGGTGCTCTTGCCGGAGCCGTTCGGGCCGATCAAGCCGTGCACGGTACCGCGCCGGATCGCGACGTCGATGCCGACTAGCGCGCGGATGCCGCCGAAATTCTTGGCCAGCCCGCGCACCGCAAGGACCGGGCCGTCCGGCGCCGAGCCGCGGGCGAAATCGAGCACGCTCCTGTCGGGCGAAATCGCCGCGGGCGGGCGACGCAAGCGACGAAAGACCGGCATCTGCCGCAGGCTGCCGACGATGCCCTTCGGCAGGAAGACGATCGTTACCAGGATGATGCCGCCGTAGATGTAGAGCTGATACTCGCTGCAGGCGGGCGAACACCGTCGGGATCAGGTTGAGAATGACGCTGCCGACCAGTGGCCCGAACAGCGTGCCGCTTCCGCCCATCAGCGCCGATGTCAGAAACGAGACCGACAGCGAGAAGACGAAGGTATCGCTGTTGATGAAGCCGTTCTGATGGGCGAAGAACACGCCGCCGATCCCGGCGTAGACCGAGCTGATAACGAAGGCCAGCACCTTGTAGCGGTATACGTTGACGCCGACCGACTGCGCGGCGATCTCGCTGCCCTGCAGCGCCAGGAGCGTGCGTCCGATGCGGGAGCGAAACAGGTTGGCGGCCAGCAGGTGGCAGATCAGCGCGACGGCGCCGATCAGCCAGAAATACTGCGTCGCCGTCATCTCGCTGCCGTCGGGCAAGCGTCGGCGCCGGGATCGACATGATCCCCATCGGCCCGCCGGTGAGGCTCCAGCGATTGCTCGTCACCTCGGCCATGAAGCCGAAGGCGATCGTCACCATGGCGAGGTACGGGCCCTTTGGCGCGCAGCGACGGTATGGCGAGCGCGGCGCCGAACAGCCCGGCGAGCATGACGCCGAGCGGGGCGCTCAGCCCAGAACGGCAAGCCGAGCCGCGTCGAGGCGAGCGCCGTGGTGTAGGCGCCGACCGCGTAGAGCCCGGCATGGCCGAGCGAGATCTGCCCGGTCCAGCCGACCAGGATGTCGAGCCCGAGCGTCACGATGAACAGATAGGCGAGCGACTGCATCACCAGGATGAAGAAGGGATCGTCGAACACGATCGGCAGCAACGCGAGCACGAGCGCCGCCAGCGGCGACCAGCGCCCAGTCCTTCGGACCCGAGTAGGCGAAGATCGGCAGCCGCATGTCAGACCTTGGTGATCTCCCGGCGACCCATGAGGCCGGTCGGCCGGATGGCGAGCACGATGCAGGATAAAGAAGAACGTGATGCCTTCCTTGAGGTTCGAGTTGACGATCCCGAACAATTGCTCGAGCAGCCCGATAACCAGACCGCCGATCAGGATGCCGATCGGGTTCTCGAGCCCGCCGAAGATCGCCGCCGCGAACGCCTTGATGCCGGGCACGGTGCCCATATAGGCCCAGGCAAAGGTGATCGGCGCGATCAGGATGCCGCCGAGGCCGGCGAGCGCCGAGGAGAGGACGAAGGCGAAGCACTACCATGCGCGGCACGTTGATCCCCATCACCGCCGCCGCGTTGCGATTGAAGGCGACCGCCATCAGCGCCTTGCCGAGCAGCGAGCGGCGCAGGAAGACCTGCACCGGCGAACACCGTGCCGAGCGCGGCGACGATGATGAACAGCTCCTGGGGAAAGATGCCGGCCGAGCCGATCATGGATGACGGCTTCGCCGAATGGGGAGGGGAACTTGATCTGCTCCGGTCCCCACAGCTGCACCGCCGCATTCTTGAGAATGATGCTGACCGCGACCGTGCTGAGCACCCAGCACAGCGACAGCGCATGGCGCATCACCGGGCGGATGGCGCCGCGCTCGAGAGCAGCGCCCATCGCGCCAGTGAGCAGCACCGCGGCGATCACCGCGACCGCATAGGGCAGGCCGAAGCGTCACGTAGCAGGTCAAGCCCGAACAGCGCCCCGATCATCAGGAACTCGCCCTGGCCGAAATTCAGCGCGCCGGTGGTGACGAAGGTGATGTAATAGCCCTCGGCGATGAGAGCGTAGATGCTGCCGATCGACAGCCCGCTGACCAGCGCCTGCCACAGCTTTGCGAAAAACGAACTCATCTCGGCACCCCTCGGCGCTTGCGGGGAGCGGGGCGGGCAAGCGGCGCTGTCAGAAGGGCCGGCCCGCGGACAGATCCTGGCCGCGCGCCCGACAGCTTTGCTCGACCTCACCCGTCATGCGCTCGGCGGCAAGCGCAGGTCATTCGGCGCGTTCGAGCTTGCCGTCGTGCCACACCGCCAGGAAACCGGTGTCGCGGCCGAGCGATTCGTGGTTGTGCGTGACTGAAGGGATGCGGCTTCATCTTGGTCACCGCCTCGGTGAAGTCGTCGATCTCCTCCAGCGCGTCGCGGATCTTCTGCGGGTCGGGACCGACCTTGTCGAGCGCGCGCAACAAGCAGGCGCACGCCATCATAGGTTTGCGCGGTGGCGACTGGATGGAAGTCGCCGCCCTGGTCCTTGAATATCCGGTCGACCTTCTCGTGCAGCGCCTTGGCGTTGGCGCTGTGGTCGGGCGTGTAGGAGGTGACCGCCATCACGCCTTCGATCGAGCTCCTTGCCGCCGAGCTTGAGGAAGTTCGGCGCAATCAGCGCCCAGGTCCCGGTCCACGGCGTCTTCAGCCCGATCTTCTGCATGCTCTTGGCGATCTGCACGCCGGCCGGTGCCAGCGAATAAGCGATGATGAATTCCGCCTTGGCGTCCTGCATCTTGGTGAGCTGCGCGGTCATGTCGGTGTCGTTCTGGTCGAACACCTCGGGGCCGGCCACCAGATCGAGATTGGCCTCCTTGAGCAGGCGCAGCGCCGTGTCGCGGCCGCTCTGGCCCCAGCCGGTCGAATCGTGCATGAGGCCGATCCGCTGATACTTCGGCTCTTGATGTAGTCGATCATGAACGAGGTCTGGATGCCGTCGTTGAGCGAGACGCGGAAGATGTAGTTCTTCGGCGCGCTCCTGATAGCGCTCGATGATCTGCTCCGCCGTGGCGATGGTGTCCATCAGCGGCACTTGGTTCTTCTGCGCGATATCGATTATGGCGAGCGCGACGCCGGAATTAACCGGGCCGACGATGGCGAATACCTTGTCGCGGGTGATGAGGCGGGTGACGTTCTCGACGCCCTTTGCCGGCTTGGTCTCGTCGTCATAGATGACGGCTTCGACCTTCTGACCCTTGTAGCCGCCCTTGTCGTTGTATTCCTTGATCGCCAGCTCGGCGCCCATCCGCGCGCCCTTGCCGTAATCGTCAGTGCCGCCGGTCAGCGACAAGAGTAAAGCCGATCTTCAGATCGGCCGCGGCCGCGGAGCCAACGACGACAGCTGCGAGCAGCAGGCCGACGGCGATGGCGCCGAGCCGCAGCCCGGTTCGTGAAATGCCGGTCATGGACGCTCTCCCTGTGGATTTAATTATCATTGTTGGGCCCTCACGATGCTCGCGAGACGCCATAGCCGCAAATCTACCGTGTTTCCCGTCACATTGAAACAGCCGCAACGGCATCCCGAGGCGATCCCGGGCGCTACGCAGCGCCGATCCCGTGATTAGCCGGAGCCGACCGCGTTGCCGGCAGGATTGTAAATATTGCCCAATTCAGTCCTTCATAGAAAGGACCCCGGTTTGTCGTACAAGATGCGACATTGGCGCGAACGATGCCACAACGACGCGCAGGTTCACCGTTACTATGGCTGCATCGTGGTCAGGATCGGCATCGGCGTCTCAAGTCCGCGCAAGATATGCTCGCCGAGCGGGTGCCAAGGGCCCGTGGTTGCGCCAGCGAAGGGAGCGGTGGCGAGCAGTGGGTAGCCCAGCTTTTTCGTCAGATCCTGCACTCGAACGACCTCGTTGACCGCGGACCCAACCAGCGTGAACTGCAACCGCTCGGGCACTCCGACATTGCCATAGATAACCTGGCCCAGGTGGAGCGAAATGCCGAAATCGAATGCTACGTCGGCCGCTGCCGATTGCGGCGTGCTGAGTCGCCGGCGCGCTTCTTGGGCTGCGGCGAGCGCCCGGCCGCAAGCCTCGTTAGGCGCACCCTCAATACGGAACAGGCCAAGCACCGCGTCGCCGATCAGCGAGACGACCTCGCCGCCATGGTCGAGCACCGAGGACGCGGTCATCTCGAAATAGCGGCCAAGGAGGTGTAAGAAGGCTTCGGCCGATAGCCGGTCCGCAAGTTCGGTCGAGTGGCGCAGATCGCTGTACCACAACGCAGCGGTGATCTTTTCCCCGTCGCCGCGCCGAATTAAGCCGTTAAGCACAGCTTGGCCTGCGCGCTTGCCAAGATAAGCATGGGCTATGTTCTGCGCGACGTTGCGCTCGATCTTCGCCTTCAGCGCGATGCTGAGTTCGCGGGTAACGCGCTGTAGCTGCATGATCTCGTTGTCCGTAAACCCGGCAGCCCGGTCGCCGAGCCAGGAGCAGATGACGCCGTTCTGACCGGCACGGTCGAAGCCCACTAGGAACACGACATAATCGGTGCCGCCCAATGCGCGAAACTCTTCGAGGACCGCGAAGTCGAAGAGCGCCGTATCACCAGTCAGCCGACGACGCAGGACCGGCAGTCGATGGGTCAAGATATGGCGAATGGGACTACGCAGGAACTGATCTTGGCCGCTCTCCTCTGGCCGGAAGTGTTCGACAACGACGCCTCTCTCCGCATTCCAGTTCAGCGTGCTTGCATCATAAAGCGGGTGGAGCACCCGGAAGGCCACCTGACCGCGCAAGACCGGCATTCCCACGCCGCGCAGGCGCTGGCATAGTTCGCCGTAAAGTATCGCGGGCTCGGAATCCTGCAGCGCCTCGTCAGCCAGCCACTCGACGATGGCGCTGCCCAAAACCCTCGTCGATGCGGCTTGCTCGTCCATGGGCAGGGACCTTATCCGAGATTCCCTAGGTAAGCTCGCAATTCTCCTTTGGGTCACTTTGCGACTTCGTTGTCTCGCCTCGACAGGTCCCAATGGCCGGATTACTCGGAAAGCGGACGGTCAACAGTCGACGACGCCATGCCCCGTGGCGGTTCCCATGACTCCGCGCGACCTGATCGGCAAGCTCGATGTGCTGCGCGTCGAGTGCGCCAAGTGCGACCGACGCGGTCAGTACCGGGCCTATCAGCTGTAGGTCCGGCTCGGGCGTGCCGAGCAGCTCCGCCCCCGTCTTTGCCGAACTGTCCGGCTTGTCGACCTGCGAGGCGGCTGCCGAGCTGAACCGGCGCGGCATTGCCACGGCCCGCGGGGGCAAGTGGCTTGCGGCACAGGTCCATTTGGTCCGGGCCCGGCTGGCAAAGGTCCGAGGGTCGAGGGCACGCCAGAAGTAAGCCGCGCGGGCTCCAGCGCGGCCCGCTGGTGCGTCTCCCGGCCCTGGCCGCTACCGGACAGCGGGCGAGGCCGCGGCCCGCCCTGGGGCCTTCCTACGAGGCCGGGTGCCAGCGCCGCAGCGGACTCGCCCTTCCACCGGGGCGACTGCTATGGGTCCGCATGCTCTCGCGCTTGCCCCTCGCCCGCCGCCCCGCCGGATTCGGAGTAATCGATGCGACAGATAAGCACGTACAAGGATTTCAAGGCCTGTGTAGTTGAACCGGATTTTGACGAGTACATGGCCGACAAGAGCGACCTTCGGAAGGCATGGCACTGTGCCGGTTCGTTGTATCACCTCCACGACTGGGTATACGCAGCACACAAGGTCTCAATCGATGCCAAGCGCACATATGTTGATGATCAGGGACGCACTCAGCCGGTATCGTGCGTTAAGCACTTCGCCAACTCTCTCGGGCAGGCACATAGCGATTTCCAACTCTTACGTGGCATCGCCAACGCCTCCAAACACTTCGTCCTAAGACCTCCTCCGCCGGGGAGACAAAACCCGCCGGCGATGCCATGCGCTGCTGCCGATACCGCCGTTGTGGGCGCGGTATTTCAGCGCGGCGTGTTCCAACCGAATGTCTTTCAGATGGGCAGCGTGATGCTGCAAGCGGAGTCGGGTGACATTAAATTCTCCAAACTCGCGGAGTCTGCACTAGAAATGTGGAACCAGCAATTTAGAGATGAGGGCTGGTGATAGAATCGTG
>CAVWIS010000043.1:0-143776 GCA_963755055.1 uncultured Alphaproteobacteria bacterium
TTCGCCAATCGGCTAAGAATTGACACCATTTCGCGAAATATCGGCGGCGCGGGCGGGCGAAATCGTGCGGCGCGACAGTCGAAGCAGGCTATAATATTTCCGATGCAGGCGGCCGAACCATGGGTGGACGGCGCGACCCCGGGCTCGGGGGCGCAGCCCCATGCCTGGCACGCCAGCGAATCGCGGAACCTTGCCCGCGGGGTCCGCTCGGCGACCCGGCACAGCCGGGCGGTCCGCTTCCTTCGCATCGCCATTCCGGCCGGCGCCGTCCTCGGCCTGGCGGCGGTCGCGCTGGCGAGCTGGTTCAATCCGCTGCGCATTCTGGCGACGCTGCCGAACGCCTCCACCCGTCTCGCGATCTCGGGCACCAAGATCATGATGGAGGCGCCGCGCCTCACCGGATACACCCGCGACGGCCGCGGCTACGAGGTCACCGCCCAGACCGCCGCCCAGGATGTCACCAAGCCGGACATCCTCGAATTGAGCGGCATCCGCGGAAAGATGATCCAGCAGGACACCTCGGCGATCGACATCACCGCGGTCAGCGGCATCTACGATCGCAAGACCGAGCTGCTCACGCTCCAGCAGCACGTCGTGCTGAATTCCTCGAGCGGCTATGAGATCCACCTGTCGGAAGCCTCGATCGACGTCCCCAAGCACTACATCGCGTCGAACAAGCCGGTCGAGGTGCGGTTGACCAACGGCGTCATCACCGCCAACCGCCTCGAGGTGATCGACGACGGCGACGTCATCCGTTTCGACGGCAGCGTGAAGTTCATCATGAACCCGAAGCCGAGCGACCGGGAGGCGTCGCAGTGAACCGCAACATGCGCTAGAATCGTTGAGTGGCGCATGTTCTTATCGGTGAACCGGTATCCACTTCACCGGAACATGCGCTAGCGCTCGCGGAACGTCCGCGTGATCTGCTCGCGCAGCGGCTTGAGGAGATATTGGAGCGGCGTGCGTTCGGAGGTCCGGATGAAGGCCTCGGCCGGCATGCCCGGCACCAGCCGCAGGTCGCCGAGCCGCGCCACCTCCCTCTCGGGGAGCGACAATCGCACCATGTAGTAGGCTTGGGCCTGCTGCGGCTGCGCCGCGGACGAGCCCGGCGCGGGCTGCTCGCGGGTGAGATCGGGCGAGACGTGAACCACGATGCCTTCGAGGTCCATCGTGGTGCGCTGGTTGCCCGCCATGATGCGTATCATCGCCGCGGATCCGGGCGTCACCTGATCGATGTCCTGCGGCGCCACCTTGGCCTCGACGACCAGGAGGGCGGCGCGCGGGACGATCTGCATGATCGTCTCGCCGTCCTTGATCACCCCGCCGATGGTGTGCACGCCGAGCTGATAGACGACGCCGGCCAGCGGCGCGCGGATATCGACGCGGCGCAGCTGATCCTCCGCCGCGATCGCGCGTTCCTTGAGCTCGGCGATCTTGCCCTGGGTCTCGCGCAGGTCTTTGAGCACCTCGGTGCGAAAATCCTGGTCGATCTGGATGATCTGCAGCTTGGTCTCGCTGATCTTGCCCTGCGCCCGCGCGATCTCGGCGATGAGGTTGCCGCGCTCGCCATGCAGCCGGGCGTGGTCGCGCTTGAGCTGCATGTAGCGCATGATGGTGACCAGATTCTTGGCGTAGAGGCTGCGGGTGTCTGCTAGCTTTTCGGTCGGAGGAAGGCCAGATCGCTTTCCCCGTGGCTTCGAGCGGCGCTAAAAGCCCGCGACATCCCCTCGTTCGCCCTGGGCGACCCGCTCGCCGAGCTGCGCGCGCTGGCCGCGCCGCGCGTTCCACCGCGCCTCGAACAGACGCTGCTCGCCGACCTGCGCGGTGACGACGGAGCGCTGCTCGCGCCGCGCCTCGAGCTCGTCCGGGAAGGTGACCTCGTCGGCGCCGTCGCGCTCGGCGAGCAGGCGCGCCTGGCGGTTGATGAGCTCGTCGAGCTGGGCGCGCAGCACGCCGAGCGTCGAGCGGGCGACCGTGTCGTCGAGGCGGACCAGCAGCTGGCCCTCGGCGACCTCGGCCCCCTCCTTCACCAGGATCTCGCCGACGATGCCGCCGGTCGGATGCTGCACCTTCTTCACCGTCGACTCCACGACGATCGAGCCGGGCGCGATCACCGCGCCGGACAGCTCGCTGGTCGTCGCCCAGACCGCAAAGCCGCCGCCGAGAACCGCCACCAGGGTGAAGCCGATGAGGTTCAGGCGGCGGATGGCGCGTCGCGGATCGTGCTGGTCGTCCATCGTGCTCTCCATCCGTCTCGGCGGCGCGGTGAATGTGCCTCGCCAACTGCTCGAGCGGCACCTGCTGGCGGATCCCGGGGCTTGTTGATCCGTTGTAAATTCGTTGTTCTTGCTGTTTCCTTGTTATCGTTGTTTTTTTCAAGGGCGCAGCGCGGCCTTCATCTGTAAATCACCTGTTCTTTCAGGGCTGTTCTTTACGCGCCGGTATCTGATAACCATTAGCCGTTTCTCGTGCGCGGATGAGACCCATTCGTCGACGGGCCAACTCGCCCGTCGATGCCGTTTGAGGGAGTATGACACCCCGTTTTCAGGCGTGTCAACACCTAATTATGTTTCCAGCGTATCGGCCGGGGTCGGGCCGGGCTCGATCCGATTCACGGCGTTTACGGGCCGCCGTAACGGTTGCGGTCGGCGGTATGTTGACGGGCGGTCTGCTGGCAGGCGGAGAGATGGATCGGATACCAGAGGTGGCCGTGGCCGAGATGTGGCAATGGCGAAATTGTCGGTGGCCCTATCGAATGTGCGTCGACGGGCATTCGGATCCCTGACCCGATGGATCAATCCTCATCAGCGAAAACGCTGCGGACGAGAGCCGTCCGCAGCGCTTGCAGCAGGAACTCTGCGTGATCAGTCGAAATTGACCGTCGGCAGCACGGGCTCGCCGCCGTTGTTGCCGTTGACCCGGTTGTTCTTGTAGGATTGGACGTTGGCAGTGACACCTCCGCCGATGTTGCCGGTGAGCGTCGAGTTGGCCATGCGCACGGTCCCGGCGCCACCAGTCAGGTTGACACCGAAACCGACGTTGTTGGCGGACAGGATGTTGTCAAGGATCACGCTGACCGCCACGGTAGGCGCGTTGACGTTGAGGCCGTCGCCGGTGTTGTGGGCCAGCACGCTGTTGCGCACCGTCGCGAGGATTCCGGCTGTGCCGGCATTGGCAGCCGAGGAATCGATCTTGATGCCAACCGAGTTGTTCTCGACCCTGACGTTGTCGATGACGACCTTGGCGCTGCCGGTCGCTGTGGGGCGGACCGTGATTCCACCATTGGCAGTACTGGTCCCGTCATCGGTGATATAGCTGTCGGCAATGAGAACCTCGACCGCCGCCGCCGACGGGTCGATGATGATCCCGCTGCCGCCGCCGCGAACGCCCCTAATCTGGACCTTGTGGATGTGCACTGACCCGGCGGACAGCACGCGGATACCGTTGATGCCGGTAACGAAACCCTCGACGTCCTGACCCTTCAGGGTGATGATGTCGGTGGAGAGCGCGTTGATGAGGAAGCCGGTGGTGCTGGCAGACAGGACCCCGCCCTCGGTGTAGTCGCAGACGATGCTGATCGACTTGGTGATGGTCACCGCACCGAAGCCGCCCGGATCGAGGCAGTTGATCTCGCCGGCCGGGGCGGTTTTCGAGATGGCGCCCGCATAGGTCTTGCACGGCGCGGTGCGGCTGCAGGGATTGACATCGTCGCCGACGCCCGACACCCAGGTCCGGCTCGCCTGCGCGCTCGCGGTAGTGGTCCCGGCGGCCAGCAGGGCCGCGGTCAGCAGTCCCAGAACGGATAAAGTCGCCCTCATCTTGTTCCTCCTCGTCCCCGGTCGTCTTCCACCGCTCCGCGAGAAGGTCGTAAAATCTACCCGCGATTTTGTCAATGGCGATTCCGGCGTTTGTGTATCATGGGTGTGTCATGCTGGCGGCGGGTTCGCAATCGAAATCTCGCACGAGCCGCGCGCCATGCGCTCTCGCTCTCGTCCTCATTGGACGCTACCCGACAGAGGCCGGCATCAGCACGGCGAAATCGGGAAAGGCGCGGTGCGCGCGATGGTGGCGTAAGGCGTTCCGCCCGCCCCGATATGCCTTCGCGGGCGCCGCCCTTCCCACCTGACAAGCGGGGTCAGCGAACGCGAGGCGTCGTCTTCAGATCGCGCGGACCGGAACGACCACGGGCGACCGGCGCCGTGCTATGATTTGATCAGCACGCCCTGGCCCGTCGGCACTGTCAGAATGGCGACGCCATTCGCAGCCGCGAACTCGTCCATGGTGCGCTTCTGCTCCTCGTACGCTCTCCACGCGTAGTCGTCGAGAACCACGATGCCGCCGGGGACGAGCTTCGGCCAGAAGAACTCGATGGCCTTGCGCTCGGGGTAGGCGATGTTCATGTCGAGCGAGAGATAGGACACGCGCTCGATCTCCACGGCACTCAAGATTTCCGGCACCGTTCCGCGGACGAGACGGGCCTTGGGGAACGGGGCGAAATTGGCTTTCGCCCGCTCCCAGCAATCGGGATACCAGGCATTTTCCGCCGGACGGCCCAGCTCCGTCTCTCGCGAATTGATCTGCTCCTGCGGAATGCCCTGAAACGTGTCGAACAGCCAAAAGGTCTTTCCGGTCGAGTTGAAGTCGATGTATTCGCAGATCGCCAGTGAAAAAATCCCGGTATTGACGCCGCATTCCACGAAATCTCCCGGCAAGCGGGCCGCATGCGTGGCCGCCCAGCACGAGACATGCACGCGCCATTCGATACCAGGATCGGGGCTGCCGTCTCCAAAGAAATCGAATGCGTGCCCCGAATTGACACCGCGCCGGTAGGCGGAACGAAAGCGAGGGTCGCTCAGAAAGCTCGGCCGCTTCTCCCACACCGCCAGATGGTCGGCCTCGTAGACCGGCTCGCTGCCTCGCCACGGTTGTCTTTGAGTGGGCTTGCTCCAGAACAAATCCCGATCGTCTTGCGCGGGCATTGATGGCCGACCTCCGGAAGACGGTACCGACGCTTCGCGGCACGTCGTCTCCTCGAGACTATCACCTTGCGCTGATCACGCACAACCGCCGGGCCGGCCGTCGAATCAACCACGTCGGGTCATGCACCCTCATTCGGCCGTTCCGCGGACTGCGCGCCGAATTCCCGACCGTCGCCGCGGCACCGCGCGGCGGTAATCCTTCGGCGCCCTGGCGCAGATCGCGCCAGCTGAAGGCTGGCGGGAGCTGGGCCGTGGTGCCAATCGAGGGCACGCGATGTCAAATCGAAGGCGCAGCGAATGCCTCATCCATCCCCGTCAAATCCCGCATGTCAGATGAGGTCGTAGGCGTGAACCGACGCGTGCCAGCCCATCCTGCTTGAATGGTCCTCGACGTGCAGCGGAAGCTGAGAGTCATGGATGGCTTGCAGCAGGCCGGTCCGCTCTTCGCCGGCGGCAAGCCATTCGCTGACAACGGGCGCTGCGTGCGGAGGAGCCGGGAGGTCGGTGCTTCCATCCGGCCTGTGCGCCTCCGACGCCAGCGGGAGATTGCCGCCGGACGGCAGCACGACCGGGAGCGCCGTTACCTGGAGGCCGTTCATCTGCCAGATCTGCAAGGCGCCGCTGTCGTTCTGCCAGAGGATATCGCTCATGTGGTCGCCATTGAAATCGGCGACGCCGACGATATGCCAATCCCTGCTCATCGAGCCGACGACCGCGCCCGACTGGATCTGAAGGCCGTTCATCTCCCAGATCGCTACGGTGCCGCTGACGTTCTGGAGCACGATGTCGCTCCGGCCATCGTTATTGAAGTCGCCGACCGCGGGCAACCGCCAAGAGCTGTCCAGCGAGGGAAGCATTGCGCCGGCCTGAACCTGGGTCCCGTTCATCTCCCACAGGGCAAGCGTGCCATTGGGGAGGAACAACAGGATGTCGCTCATGTGGTCGCCGTTGAAATCGCCAACGCCAGCCACCTGCCAACCGCCGGGGACCGAGGGAAGAAGCGCGCCGGCCTGGACCTGCGGGCCGTTCATCTCCCACATGGCGAAAGTGCCGTTATTGTTCAGCAGCAGAATGTCGCTCATGTGGTCGTTGTTGAAGTCGCCCACGCCCGCCACGTGCCAGCCGCCGGGAGCCGAGGGAAGACAGGCGCCGGCCAGGATCTGCGAACCGTTCATCTCCCAAATGGCAACGGCGCCGCTGGTGTTCAGGAACAGGATATCGCCGTTGCCGTCGTTGTTGAAATCGCCGCCGCCGACGACCTGCCAACCGCTGCCAAAGCCCGAATACACCACATTCTGGGCCGTTCCGGTCGCCCCGTTCATCAGCCACGTCGCCAGCGTGCCGTCGTGGAAGGAAAGTATGTCGCTCATCGCGTCGTTGTTGAAATGCCCGGTCCCGGCGACGGTCATCGCCGGCGTCCCGGACGGTTGCCCAACGCTCGTGGTGACGTCGGAAAATCGCAGGAACTCGACGTGGCTCAGGACGTCGGTGCCATCGAGCGAGCCGGCCCGATTGTCGACGATACGGATCGAGCCGTCCCCCTGAACGGAGATCGTGTAGTTCGCGCGGGCTCCGCTGAACACGGCGGTGTCGGTCCCGGATCCACCGTCGATCGCGTCGTTGCCTGCGCCGCCGGTGAGCGTATTGTCGGCGCTGTTTCCGACGATCGTGTCGTTTCCGCTGCCGCCGATGGCGTTCTCGATGACAGTAGTGGTGAAGATGCCGAGATTGTGGACGAAGCCGCCGAGCGACGAAAAATATCCCGGCGTCAGGTCGATGAACCCGGCGGCGGAATATCCCGAGGCGTCCAGCGTGTCGTTGCCGCCGGTGTCGTAGATCGTCAGCGACGGGGCCCGCAGGACATTGGTCGGGGACACGTAATTGTTGAAATCGTAGACCGCTCCCCGCGTTGCTATGGAAGCCATAGACCGTGCTTCCGGTCTGGCTCGCGGCGCTTCCATAGATCAACTGGATCGCGGTGATGTCCGCCATCTGCGGCGTCGAGACTAGTCGTAGCTTCCCCCGTTGTACTTGTTCTGGGGGAAATAGGACATCACGGCAAATTGCCAGGTGTCGTCGGTGAAGATGTTGTTGGTGCCGTAAGTGGCACTGCCGTTGTAGGGCCCCTGGTGGCCGAGCCCGAGCGCGTGCCCGATCTCATGGATGTAGGTCTGGTAGCCGTAGCTGTAGATGCCGGTATAGCCGTCCCTGGCGCCGCCGTCGTTGGTGATCCAATCCGAGCTGATGTCGACGGTGGCGGACAACATGATTCCTGAACCGTTCCAGCTCCCGCCGGTGGAGGCCGTCATCGTGCCGTTGTGGTTGAAGCTGATGTTGGCCCCGGACGATACCAGCTGGAAATTGACGTTGGCGACCGCATGCCAGGCGTTCAGCGCCGAACCGCGAGCGCTGCTCGGCGGCGTTCAGATTGCCGAGATTGTAGTTCCGTGCTTGCCCAGTGGTGCCCGATCGTCCCGACCGACTGCCAATAGCCATTTACCTGGTAGTCCGCGAGCTGGGCGATGCTGCCGAGCGCGGCAGCCGATGAGGTCGCGGCCTGGCCCTCAGGCAGGGGAAGCGGGATCTGCGGAGCCGCAGCCGGCGAAGCCTGACCGGCGGTGTCGACCTGATTACGGGGATCGATCAACGCGACGTCTGATAAGACCTGGAGCGACATCTGGAATCGACCCGACGAACACAGTGAATGCCGGCGGGAAAACGTTATCGACCAATTGAGCTGATCACAATCCGGACGAACAGCTCCTCGAAGTTCAACGAATGCCACGCTATCGGAATTAGCAGACGATTAACTATAACGGACAGCGACAGTTAACAAACAATTAAAAATTCCGGCGCCGTCCTCGAGGACTGGCAGAGGGACAGCGATTGCATCGATCGGCTATGGGGAGATGATCTTCAGATTGCCCCGACGGCCGCAGGCTGCAGCGGTCTCGGCATGATCTTGTCGAGGATCTCGTCGCGCGGCCCGAAGGCCTGGCGGCGCCGCCGCGATGATCAGGATGGTGTCGCACTCGGCGATGCCGGCCGGGCGGTGCGCCATGAAGACGACGACCTTCTCCTCGGCCTTGGCCTGGCGGATCGCCTCGTTCAGCGCGTCCTGGCCGGCGGCGTCGAGGTTCGAGTTCGGCTCGTCGAGCACGAGCAGCACCGGGTCGCCGTAGAGGGCGCGGGCCAGCGCGATCCGCTGCCGCTGGCCGCCCGAGAGCGCGAGCCCCGGCGCGCGACCGGGTGTCGTAGCCGTGCGGCAGCGCAGGATCATCTCGTGGGCGCCGGCCTGCTGCGCCGGCCGCACCACCGCCTCGGCGTTGGGCTCGGCCTCAGGCGGGCGATGTTCTCGGCGACGGTGCCGTCGAACAGCACGACGTCCTGCGGCAGGTAGCCGATGTAGCTGCCCCGCACGTCCGATCGACTGGTCGAGCGCCGCGCCGTCGAGGCGGACGCCCCGCGCCGGCCGCCAGATGCCGGCCAGGATGCGGGCGAGCGACGACTTGCCCGAGGCCGTCGGCCGATGACGCCGAGCGCCTGGCCGGCTTCGAGCCGGAAGTCGAGCATTGCGAGGCTCGCCTTCTGCTGCTCGGGCGGCACCACTGACGCTGTCGACGTCGAGGCGCGCGGGCCGGGGCAGGGCGGTCGGCGCCGGCCTGCTCCGGTGTCGCCGAGCAAGGTCTCGGAGGTTGCTCCAGCCCTGGCGGGCGCAGATGAACCACGGCCAGCCGGCGATCGCGTGCTCGATCGGCGCAGGGCGCCGGCCGAGCAGGATCGAGCCCGCGATCATCGCGCCGGCGCTCATCTCGCCCTTCAGCACCACGTAGGCGCCGAGGCCGAGCATCGCCGACTGCAGGAAGTAGCGGAAGGTCTTGGTGGTGGTGGAAAAGCTGGCTGACCCGGTCGCTCGACATGATCGCGCGTCGAGGGAGCGGCCGCGCTGACTTCTGCCAGCGGTCGAGCAGCGCCCCGCGCATGCCGATGCGCCAGGACCATCTCGCCCTGCGGCGGATCGTCTCGGCGAAGGCGTCGCGCAATGCGGCGTCGCCGCGGCGGCGCGGGCCGGCGGCGCGTCGGCCGCTGGTTGAGCAACGGTGATCGCAGAGGATCAGAGACCCCGCCGGCGACCGCCGATCCAGCCAGGGATGGATAGGAAGCAGATCAGGAAGATGAAGAACGGCGCCCAAGGCATGTCGAAGATGGCGAAGAGCACCGGCGACGAGGCGAGCTTCTGCACCGCCTCGAGGTCTGAGCGCCGAGGATGGGCTTCGACCGCTCGCTGGAGTAGATGCGAGACGGCGCACCGCGTCGAACACGCGGCTGTCGAGCCGATCTGGAAGAGCGGCGCCGACGCGGGCCGCGACGCGGCCGCGCACGGAGGTCGAGCACGCCCATGATCGCGAAGAGCGAGCCACGAGGACCGTCAGCGCGATCAGGGTCGGAACGCTGCGGCTCGACAGACCCGGTCGTAGACCTGCAGCATGTAGAGCGAGCAGGTCAGCATCAGGATGTTGACGAACCCGGAAAAGACCGCGACGCCGCCGAAGGCGCGTCGACAATCCCTCAGCGCCGCGGCGAGTTCCGGGTGTGTTCCGGCAGCTGGTGTCGTCGAAGCCCGCGCCATGGTCCGGGTTCGCTATCTCGGGTCCGACCGGGGGGCGAATCGTCCATCCGCGCCCGCCCCTCACCCATATCAGATCAGATCGTGGACGTGCATCGACGACAAGCCGATCCTGAGGTCGTCCGCCGCTGTCGGGTGGAGGTCGGCGGCGCCCCGCGCCACGGCCGACTGGGCGTCAGGAATGGCGAACCATGCGTCGAGGTCCGATGCGGTGGCCTGCGGAACGGGGAATGCCCCGCCGGGAGGCGCGCCCGCCGGAGGAACCACCGTGAGCGGCGTCACCGTGAGCCCGTTCATCTGCCAGATCTGCAAGGCGCCGCTGTCGTTCTGCCAGAGGATATCGCTCATATGGTCGCCATTGAAATCGGCGACGCCGGCGATATGCCAAGCGCTGCTCATCGAGCCGACCACCGCGCTGGACTGGATCTGAAAGCCGTTCATCTCCCAGATCGCTACGGTGCCGTTGACGTTCTGGAGCACGATGTCGCTCAGGCCATCGTTATTGAAGTCGCCGACCGCGGGCAGCCGCCAAGAGCTGTCCAGCGAGGGAAGCATTGCGCCGGCCTGAACCTGGGTCCCGTTCATCTCCCACAGCGCGAGCGCGCCATTGGGGAGGAACAACAGGATGTCGCTCATGTGGTCGCCGTTGAAGTCGCCAACGCCAGCCACCTGCCAACCGCCGGGGGCCGAGGGAAGGAGCGCGCCGACCTGGACCTGCGAGCCGTTCATCTCCCACATGGCGAAAGTGCCGTTATTGTTCAGCAGCAGAATGTCGCTCATGTGGTCGTTGTTGAAGTCGCCCACGCCCGCCACGTGCCAGCCGCCGGGAGCCGAGGGAAGAAAGAAGCCGCCCAGAATCTGCGAGCCGTTCATCTCCCACATGGCAACGGTGCCGCTGGTGTTCAGGAACAGGATATCGCTGTTGCCGTCATTGTTGAAATCGCCGCCGCCGACGACCTGCCAACCGCTGCCAAAGCCCGAATACACCACATTCCGCGTCGTTCCGTTTGCCCCGTTCATCAGCCACGTCGCCAACGTGCCGTCGTGGAAGAAAAGTATGTCGCTCATCGCGTCGTTGTTGAAATGCCCGGTCCCGGCGACGGTCAGCAGCTGCTGCACCTGCACGTCCCAGCCCAGCACGTCCATCGCCCAGATGTCGGTCTGCGAGAACACGTTCATGACGCCGGAAGAGCTGAAGGCGAGCGCGGCGTCGTGGCCGGCGCTCGCCGCCCAGTCGCCGAAATCGCCGTTCGGGTTGGTGTTGAAGCTCAGAAGGTGCGTCGTGCCGTTGTCGACCGAGAAATAGCCGGCCTGGGTGCCGGAGAAGATGTGGGTGCCGGCCGCCGAGAAGTGGAACAGGTCGTATGGCCCGTAGCTGTTCGGCGTGGGCCCGATGGTTTCGCCGGCGAGCAGGATGCGGCCCATCACCTCGGAGATCTCGTGCTCCACCGTGCCGATGAAATCATAAGCGCCCGCCACCGCGCGGTTGTTGGGGTCATAGGCAAACGGGAAGCTGCTGGAAAACCCGATCTCGCCGTCGAGGCTGCTGCTCGGCCCGGCGAGGCCCAATGCCTTGGCCTCGGCGGTCGTCACCCAGAACGTGCCGTTGCCGGTCGGATTAACGCCGGGCAGCGAGGCGATGGCCGACATGTCGACGGCGGATCGTCCGTCGGCGATCAGCGCGTTCCTGATCTGGGCGTAGGTATAGCTGTTGAGAAACGTCAGACTTTCGCCCAGCGCGCCCTGGGAGAGCGCCTGCCCCCCCACCTCGCCGTAACCGATGCTGATGTTGATGGTGATCGGATCGAAAAAATGACTCTCGAAAAACTGCACCGCCGTGTTGACCGCCGCAGTAAACCCCGCCGGCGCGCCGTTGACGCTGGAGTCGAAGGTAATGTTGATATGCACCGCAACTTCTCCTTTGGCACCACCGGCCGAGGATCGGCGGGCGGCGTCTCGACGAACTCAAGCGTCACTCCGGGAGAGGGCGCCGCTCGCACATGCGGCGACACGGGCATGGCCGTTCAGCCGCCTGGCCGGCCTGAAGGTCCGAGCGCCGAATCCACCGGCCGCCACGGACGACGGATGCTATCGCCCCGCCAATCCCTCCGCAACCCGCATGAACCTGGGCGCGTTTCCCGCTGCAGTATGGATGTACCCGATACGCGAATCAGCTTAACGAAAGCCGAAAACATCGGCAAAAATGCGATGAACTCGCGGCCTGTCCCCGCCCGACCACAGCATCGGGAATCGGCGGCGCCGCAGGTCCACCGCTGGTGGCATCCGCCGGCGGCGATACGAACGCGGCAGCGGCAAGGGACTCGCCGCTCGGGCCGACGAACAACGAGAACCGCCGAGCAACCCGCGCCATCTCAGCGAGCAGAATCGTCGAGGAACCGCAAGGACTCGATCCCGATCCCCAGCTCGCGCGTGTCGGCCCCCAAGCCGAAAGCGGCCGGCGAGCGCAGCTGAGAAAGCACGAATTCCAACGTTACGGTGCCATCGCACGCCACGGCGCCGGCGGGAATAGCGATTCGTCGCACCCCCGACCATGCCGCAGCTCCGCATGCCCACGAGTTAATTTCCCGGTCGCCTGCACGGCAAAAAATGTGAAGCGTCTCTTGGTGCGACGGAATGAATGAGCGAAACGTCAGATCGGCCTTCATTGGGAAGCATTGGGTTCGGTTCAACCGCGAATGTCAGCAGTGCTCGTTTCGCAACGCTCCACGTGCCCCATTCCTCAGGTTCGCCCCAACCGAGGACAAACGCCGATACGCCGTTGCCCCCGACACCAAATGCAAGGGTGTCTCCCATATGTGCAGGCTTGCCCATGAGGAGTTGCCGAATGCCCGGCACCGACAGCTCGTCGTTCGAATAACCCATCCTGTGCATCGTCCCTCTATGGTGACGCCAGAACAGCGCATGAAGATTGTCCGGCAATTCCTCCCGCCACGCTCCGACGCGCCCTTTACGGAAGAATTGCGGGAATTTTTGATGCAGCTCGTCGAAGCTAGGAAGTTTATCGACGTCAATCTGAGGTGATCTGTACCCGATAGATGCCATGGCGCGCTGCAACTCATCCAGCGGGGAGGTTATCAGCGCCTCGAATTTGACCACGACGGTAGGGGTACGTCGTGTGGTCCATCCGCGTACATTTGCACTCCACCCTCCAAAGCTCGTGGTCGATGTGATCAGATCTTCCAAAATCCGGTAATATTCCTCTGAGGACGAGGACGCCCCTTGCGAATAATCGAGAATGAAATGGGCGTATGACACCAATGCATCACGGCCATCTCGCACCAGGTATATGGCGGGATAATCCTCCCGAGCCACCTCGTGTGTCTTTATGAAGTGATAATCCTCGTCCCGATGGAGATTCGGAAGCGGACGGTCCGATTTCACGCTGCCGATGATGGCTTCGAAGGATTTGGCCGAGGAAGAATCCCTTTGATACTGGTCGTTCCGCCACAGCACCATAAACGTGCTTTAGGATCGCCCGAAAATAGGTGTTCCCCGATCGAGGATATGATGCAATCCAGATGATCATGGATCCGATAATCAACCTTCTGCGATAGCCGGAGAGGTAACGCCGCCGGTCGAGCACCCCTTCTCCCCCATACAACCAACTAGCACGCCATTACCAGCGCACCCTTCTGCGGCTCCACCCGCCCTCATCGATCCATCGTGAAAAACAATCGCCGCGAGCAAGATGGATGCAACCCGCCAGCCGAGAGTGGGCAGCCGCCTCCTGCCTTGCCCCTGAGTTTATTCGAGCGCAGACCGGCCATTCGGCTAACATCGAGCGAAACTCCGGTGGACCCGGGGGATGTGCCCCGGCGCGATGAGGCCAGGACACCGACGTCCGCTCGGGATGTTCAGGAATGCACGTTCCGGCGCCCGCCCGATCCGGCGCCCTGCCGAATTTTGACCTTGTAGCAAGGCTGATCGGCTGATATCGCGAGCCCAATACGGCGCGGAGCTCCTGTCCGGCCCCTCGAACGGGATCGACATCATCTCGCAGGATCGTAACGTGGCTCTCCGTATCTGCCGATCGTGCGGGGCGCCGCTGACCACGACCTTCGTCGATCTCGGGATGTCCCCGCTCGCGAACTCGTTCCTGCGCCCCGACCAGGGCCCTGCCCTCGAGGCGTTCTATCCGCTGCATGTCTTCGTCTGCGACCGCTGCCTGCTCGTTCAGCTCCAGGAATACGCCTCGCCGGAAAAAATCTTCACCGACTACGTCTATTTCTCCTCGTACTCCGATACCTGGCTCGATCACTGTTCCCGCTATGTCGAGCACATCATTCCGCGCCTCGGGCTTGCGCCGGGCGCCCGGGTCGTGGAGATCGCCAGCGGGCAGGGCACAACGAAGCCGCTCTCGCGATACTAGGCAATCAAGCTCCTGACCACCCCGCCTGCACGGCTCAGCCATCATTGGGGGTCCTCGTCCGTTCGCCCGCGACGTCGCGTCCTTCTTGCGACAGCCATCTGGCCTTGTTGGCGCGGCGGGCCATCTTCCCGCTCGAGCTCTTGATCAGCCAGCCGGCCGGCACCGCATGGACCTCGAAGTTCGCGATCTGAAATGCCGACAGAATGCGCTGGCGGATCCCGGACAGTATCGCGGGCTCATCGACCGCGGGCGCGTCGATTTCCGCCAGAACCACGACTTTCTCGGTCTGGAGGCCGGGATCGAATCCGGAGAACGACACGACTCGTCCCGGTCGGACTCCCGCGACCCGCCCGGCTACTTCTTCCAGATCCTGGGGGAAGACGTTGATGCCGCCGACGATCAGCATATCCTTGCGCCGCCCGCACACGAATACCTGATCATCCAGACGATATCCGACGTCGCCCGTCCTGTACCAGCCGTCGATGAACAGCTCGGAGGAAGCGGCGGTCCCATGGTAGCCGGAAAAAGTGAATGGCGACCTCACCAGAATTTCCCCCAAATGCCGGTCGGGGATTGCGGATCCCGCGCTGTCGGCGATCTTGAGCTCCACGCCCGGCAGAGGCCGGCCAGTCGACACGAAAGGAAGCTCGGTCGAAAAGGCGAATCCCTCGGGACCGCGGAAGTCCAGGCTGGCAGAATCGCCGGCCCATCCGTGAGTGAGCGCAAATGTCGTCTCCGCCATCGCATAGCAGCCCAGGAAGACATCCGGCCGCAAGCCGACGGTGGCAAAACAATCGACAAAGCGCCGCTGGCTCTCCCAGGTCACAGGCTCGGAGCAGTTCACGAGGCCCCGTATTGATCGGAGATCGAGCCGGTCGAGATCTGTCGGACGGACGCGCGCGGCCATGAACGCATAGGCGAAATTCGGATTCCATCCCAACGTCGCCCGATAGTCACAGGCAGCCCGCAAATAGGACGAAGGATTGGCGACCCAGTCCAGCGGCTCCATCATGACGCAGCGCACCCCCAGCGCCAAAGGCATGTTCAGGCATGCCATGAGGCCCATGTCGTGATACAGCGGCAGCCAGCTCATGATGCAGTCGCTCGGCGCGAGCTGGATTGCTTCCGCATAGGTTTTCAGTTGCAGAAGCAGCTCCTTGTTGCCGACCAGGACGCCCCGCTTGAGGCCGGTGGTGCCGGAGGAAAACTGCAGCAGCGCGGCATCGTTCGGGCACGGCGTTCCGGCATCCCTGCCCCGCGATACTTCCCGGAACGAGTAGGGCTCCAGAACGGTCACTGCCGCGTCAATTCCGGCCAGATCGGTAATCAATGCGGCAAATCCGCAGGTCGCAAGCGTGGCGTTGATGTTCTCCAAATAATATTGAAGATTGAGCTTCCGGTTGGGAGGAGTGAGTATCGCCGGCACCCTGCCGAGGCTGATGACGGCGAGGTAATGCAGGACCTGGGCTCTCTGCGACCGCAGCAAAATGCCCACCGGAGCCGGCGAGCTCGGCATCTGCCGGGACAGCGTCCGACCGAGAGCAACCGCCTCATCGATCAGTTGCCGGTAGGTGCAGGTCGTCGGCCGCAGCTTCGCGTCGAGAAAGGTCAGCACAGCAAAATCGGGGTCGCGCCGCGCCGCCTCGATCAGGGCTTCAAAGAAGCTTACGGTGACGTCGAGCATCTGGCCGAGATGAAAGCAAGCATTTGCCTGGGCGTGTCGAAGTTGTCGGCACCCACGTCGCTGGGATCGATCTTGATCCCATAGCGATGCTCGATCGCGGCAAACAGCGAGGCGAACCGCAGGCTGTCGACCAGACCCGAGCTCATGAGGCACAGATCCGGGCCGATAGGAAAGTCGACTCCCAACTCGTCGCTCAGCAACTCAAGCAACGGTTCCATCGGATGCCCCCTCGATCGGATCGAAATGCTCGACGAATTCCGTCACCGGCCGGTAGAACCACTCGACATTGGCGCGAACGGCATCATCCGGCCAATCCCACCACGCGATACGCAGGAGCCTCGTGACAACCACACGACTGAACCGATAGCGGACCGGACGGGCCGGGTTCCCGGCGACAATGCAATAGGGCGGAATGTCGCCAAAAACGACCGATCGGCTGCCGACCACCGCGCCGTGCCCGATGCGCACGCCGCCTTGGATGTGAGAGTTTTGTCCCAGCCAGACATCGCTGCCGATCTCCGTGTTTCGCGAGCTCTTGTAGGTGCGGGTCGGATTTTCCCTGCCGAGCATCAGATTATCGAACGGATATGTGGAGATCGTCTCGGTCGTGTGATGCCCGCCCACGAAAATATTCACCCCATAGGCGATCGAGCAATATTTCCCGATCACGATCTTCTCGCCGGGGATGAAACCGAGGAATCTGATATTGTCGGCGTCGAAGTAGGTGTGAGCGCCAATCTCGACGTAGTCCGGTATCGGGTTGCCGCTTCCCGGCGGGGAGACACCGACGATATGCATCCTCATAAAACGCTCCGTTCCGCCGCTCTTCGCATCAGGGTTCCGGTTCATCCTGCCAGATCGATAGCGTCGATCGCCGGCAGCCGGCGGTCCCGGTCCCGGTCCGAGATGATGACTCCTGTCCTGATCGGCCATTCCACCGCAAGCAAGGGATCGTCCCAGCGCACTCCGCGCGCCGCTTCAGGAACGTATTCGGGCGTGATCAGGTATTCCAGCTCGCAGTCGTCCACGAGCGTCTGGAATCCGTGCGCAAAGCCCTTGGGTACGTAGACGGCGATTCGATTTGCCGCGGACAACTCGATCCCGCACCAGCGCCGAAAGCTGGGAGATGCCGCCCGCAGGTCGACGATGACGTCGAATACGATCCCCCTGATGCACCGGACGAGCTTGGCCTCGAGGAACGGCGCCGCCTGATAGTGCAGGCCGCGCACGGTGGCCCGCCTCGTATTGAGGGAGATGCTGTGCTGCACGAATTGATCGGCAAGGCCATGGTCGGGGAACTCGCGTGCGGAAAAGGTCCGGCAAAAACCTCCGCGTTCGTCCATGGTGGGCTCGGACCGGATGACGAAAGCTCCATCGAGCTCGAGAGCGTCGAACTGCATTGGCCTTGTATCGCTTCGGGCTTTCAGACTATGCCGCGACCATCGTCCGCACGGTCGAGGCGGCAGAGGCATGTACCAGACTGTGCGCAGGCCGTGTAGACTGGGCCGACAGGGTGCAGTGGATAGGAAATCGACGGGAAGGCCGTCCGAAGCGGATGGTGCGCAACTTTCCATAGAAATATGGCCGTGATCTATCGTAGGGCGCACATCGAGTTATGAGCGATATCGATTCGGTGCCCAGACCGGCCTCTGCGGGCCCGAGCGGGGCCACGGCATGTCCATTGTGCGCCGGCGCGGCGATTTTTTCGCTGTTCGAACGCCAGAACGTGCCGGTCCTGCTCAATCGCCTCTATGAGAGTATTGCGGCCGCCAGGGGCGCCGTCACCGGGCGCCTCCGGATTGCAGCATGCCGCACGTGCGGGTTCGTGTTCAATGCCGCGTTCGACCCCTCACTGATCGACTACGATGTCCGGTACGAGAACGATCAGGGCAACTCGCCGGCGTTTTCCGCCCACATGCGCGCTATGGCGGACCGCATTCTCGACGGCTTGACCGGCAGGGCGGACATCGCGGTCGTCGAGATCGGATGCGGCCAGGGCCGGTTCCTCGCAGCGCTCGGCGGGCGCGCCGGCGGACGTGTCTCCATGGCAATCGGCTACGATCCGGCCTGGCGCGGCGGGGCAATCCCGCCGCACGTGCGGATTGAGGCGCAGGCCTTCGATGCGGCCGCGATTCGACGCCTGGCGCATCCGATCGACGTCATCTTGACGCGGCACGTCATCGAGCACCTCGCAGACCCCGTCGGTTTCCTTTCGGACATCCGCAATGCGCTGCCAACCGCGTGGAACGGCCGACTGTTCCTCGAAACGCCGAGCCTCGAATGGATCGTGCACGGCCGCGTGCTGCACGACTTCTTCCACGAGCACTGCAATTATTTCGGCTCTGCCGCGCTCGGTTACGCCTTCGCCCGCGCCGGATTTCGCGCGCTGAAGATCGATCCCGTCTTTGACGGCCAATACCACTGGGCCGAAGCTGCCGCCGATCGGCCGGATCCCGCTTTGCCGGAGGCCGGCGACGTTCTGGCGTCGCTGGATGCGCTGGCCACCTACGAACGCGGCTTTGCCGCCGCGTGGCGCACCACGTTGGCAATGCTCAGGCCGAAGGGTAAGATCGCGATTTGGGGTGCCGGAGCCAAGGGGGTCACGTTCGCCAACATGGTCGACCCGCGATCGGAATGGATCACCTGCCTCATCGACATCAATCCGGCCAAGCAGAGCCGGTTCGCTCCGGTGACCGCCCATCCGGTCTGCCACCCGCGGGAAGCCATGCGTGACGGCATTGTGAGCATCATAATCATGAACCCCAACTATCGAGCCGAGATCGAGGCCGAGCTCAGCGGCGCGGGGGAGCATCCGACTCTGCTCGACGCATAGTCCATACGTCAAGCAATCAGTAGAGTACGGTAGCTGTCGTCGAGGAAAGGTCGCATCAGTGCCGAGATTTTCGATCGTCATCCCGACGCTCCGCCGTGCCGATACGTTTCGATACGCCCTTGCCACGGCGCTCGACCAGGCCTTCGACGATCTCGAGATCGTCATCCAGAACAACGGTCGCGACGCCGAAACGGAGGCCATCGTCCGCGACCTCCACGATCCGCGTCTGCGACACTTCTCGACCGACGCGATACTCCCGATGACGGAGAACTGGGAAGCCGGCCTCGGCCATGCGCGCGGCGACTACATCACGTTCATCGGCGACGACGACGGGCTGTTCGCGGATGCGTGCCGGATCGCCGGTCATGTCGTCGACAGGGGCGGCTTCGAGATCGTCAGCTGGCGTCCGTATTGCTACTACTGGCCGAGCTTCATCCACGCCGAGCTGCGCAACCGCCTGATTGCGACCGTCGACTATGATCTGCATGCCCAGATCGTCTCGTCCGAACATCACCTTCAGCGATATTACCGGTTCGCGATCGACTACTCGCACCTGCCGATGATCTACAATTCCTTTGTCCAGCGATCGGTGATCGACCGCGCCAAAGCGAAGATCGGGGGCGGTTACTTCATGGGCATGGCCCCCGACGTGACCTCTGGTATCGTCAATGCCGCGGTCACCTCGCGGTTCGCGCTGGTGTCCCGACCGCTGTCGATGACAGGTCTGTCGCATCACAGCATGGGCCATGCGACTTTCCTGTCCGAACGCAACCATCCGATCCGCAGCGGAGACGAACAGGAGATTGCGGCTTTTCGAGCCTATGATCGCTTCATTCCGGCAAACAACAATATGCAGATGTTTCTTGCCAATGAAATGCTCCTGGTCCAGGAGCGCTTGCTGGCGGATCGTCGAATCGAATTCGACTATCGCAGGCTCATCGGGTTCATCGCCGCCGCGATCAATGACCGCCCGGGATTTTACGACGAGACGCTCGAGTTGATCCGAGCATTGGCAAAGCGCCACGGCGTCGACCTCGCAGACATCGCAATCCCGCTGCGGACAACGACGAGAAATGCGCTGAAGGTCGGGAGCCGGATGGTCGGGCCGCGCAAAGTGCTCTCGGTGATCGACGGCGAGAGGATCGGGCTTCGCACCATCGTCGACGCGGTCCGGCTGATGGAGCAATTCGCCCCTCGCAGCGAAGAACCGGACGCAATCGACATCAGGGAGGCTCGAATGGACGACCGGTTGGTCGTCCGGGGCGCGCAGCAAGTTGCGTTCGGGATCGCCGCCGACGGCCTTGCGGCCCTCGGCGACGGATGGGCCGACCCCGAGGAATGGGGAACCTGGACGGTGTCGAAACAAGCCTCGTTGAGGCTATCCGTCGAACCTCATCGAGGCAGAAACCTCGACGCCGATCTCAAGTACCGCGCCTTCATCCACAACCTGCATCGCCAGCTGGACATCGTGTGCCGCGCCGGGGGGCGCGACATTGCGGCGTGGCGGTGCGGCGTAGATGCCATGTCGGGCATCCAGCGACTGACGATCCCTTCCGATGTGATTGCGGATGGCGGCGCCCTGGACCTCGAGTTTCGAATATCGACCCCGCGCTCGCCTGCCGAGCTCGGGATCAGCCCGGATACCCGCCAACTCGGGTTGGGGATCGAGTGGTTGCGCTTGATCAGGAATACCCCATAAATCAGGGCTTGGCCGGTTCAGGAACAATCTTGAAATCCTCGAAAGGCTCCCGACCGCATTCATCGATCTGCACGGCGAGCCCCATCTTGACAATCTCATCGTTGCTAAAGAACACAGTGAACAGCTGTGGTTTTCCGGACGCGTCGATCTTCAGGCAGACGCTCCAGTCCCCTGCGAAGTAATGGATGTCCCGGCGCAGCGGGGATATCTGCATGTCTCCAAGAATGACGTCCTTGGCGAAAAAACCGGGGAGCTGGATGCAACCGCCAGCCGGGAGTGGGCAGCCGCCTCCTGCATTGGCCCCTGAGCCTATTCGAGTGACGCAGACCGGCCATTCGGCTCACATCGGCGAAAATCCGGTGGACCCGGGGGTTGTGCCCCGGCCCGATGAGGCCAGGACACCGACGTCCGCTCGGGATGATCAAGAATGTACGTTCCGGTGCCTGCCCGATCCGGCGCCCTGCCGAATTTTGACCTTGTAGCAAGGCTGATCGGCTGATATCGCGAACCCAACGCGGCGCGGAGTTCCTGTCCGGCCTCTCGAACGCATCAACAGCATCCTGCAGGGTTGAAACGTGGCTCTCCGTATCTGCCGATCGTGCGGGGCCCCGCTGACCACCACCTTCGTCGATCTCGGGATGTCCCCGCTCGCGAACTCGTTCCTGCGTCCCGACCAGGGGCCTGCCCTCGAGGCGTTCTATCCGCTCCATGTCTTCGTCTGTGACCGCTGCCTGCTCGTTCAGCTCCAGGAATACGCCTCGCCGGAAAAAATCTTCACCGACTACGTCTATTTCTCCTCGTACTCCGATACTTGGCTGGACCATTGCTCCCGCTTTGTCGAGCACATCGTCCCCCGCCTCGGGCTCGTGCCGGGCGCGCGGGTCGTGGAGATCGCGAGCAATGACGGGGCGCTCATCGGGCAGTTCAGGCGCCACGGCCTGGATATCCTCGGCATCGAGCCCGCCGCCAATATTGCAAGAATTGCCGTCGAGCATGGTATTCCCACCGAGGTCACGTTCTTCGGCGCAGCGACCGCAGCGCGCCTGAAGGGAGAGCGCGGAGCGGACCTCGTGGTTGCCAACAACGTTCTCGCTCACGTACCCGATCTCAACGACTTCATCGCAGGACTGAAGCTGCTTCTGGCGCCCGACGGCACCATCACGATCGAGTTTCCCCATCTGGCGCGGTTGATCGCCGAGCGTCAGTTCGACACGATCTACCACGAGCATTTTTCCTATTTCTCGCTCCTGAGCGCAGAAACCGCTCTTCGCCGTCACGGTCTTGCCGTCCACGACGTCGAGCCGATTCCGACCCACGGAGGGTCGCTGCGCCTGTACGTGTCGCACGCCGAGAGCAAGCGCGGCGAGTCGCCGGGTCTCAAGGCCGTGCGCGCCGCTGAGCTTGCGGCCGGTCTCGACCGGGGCGAAGCCTATCAGGGCTTCCAGGAGCTCGCTGCCACGGCAAAATGCGACGTGCTCGAATTCCTCATCGGCGCCCGCCGGGCCGGCAAGCGCGTGGTGGGCTACGGCGCCGCCGCAAAGGGTAACACGCTCCTCAACTATTGCGGAGCCGGCCGCGAGTTCCTCGATTACGTGGTCGACCGCAATCCCCATAAGCAGGGGCTGCTCCTGCCGGGAACGCATCTGCCCGTCTACGATCCGGCGCGCGTGTTCGAGACGAAACCGGACTACCTGCTGATTCTGCCGTGGAACCTGAAGGACGAGATCCGCCGCGCCATGGCGGGCATTCGGGCCTGGAGAGGCCGCTTCGTCGTCCCGCTGCCACGACCCGAGGTCGTGGATGCGGCGGCATCCTGAACCGGTGCCGGTGCGATGAGCCGCATCATCGTCACCGGCGCCACCGGGTTCATCGGGCGCCATGCGCTGGGCGAGCTTGCCGGCCGCGGCTACGAAATTCACGCCGTTGGACGCTCGCCGGTGGGTGATGGACGCGCGACCTGGCACCCGTGCGATCTGCTGGTGCCCGGCGCGGCAGCTCCGATCGTTCGCGCCGTGCGGCCCGATTGCCTGCTCCATCTCGCCTGGAACGCGACGCCCGGCACATTCTGGTCGGCGCCGGACAACCTCGACTGGGTCGCCGCGACGCTCCAATTGTTCGCAGCCTTCGCGGACGCGGGCGGCCGCCGGGCGGTTTTCGCCGGAACCTGCGCCGAATACGACTGGTCGGCCGATCTGCTCATCGAGGACGAGACGCCATTGCGGCCGCGCACCCTCTACGGTCGCGCCAAGCGGGCTGCCGGAGAGCTCCTCACCGAGGTGGGAACGGCCCGGGGAATCTCCGTTGCATGGGGACGCCTGTTCTTCGTCTATGGGCCGGGCGAGCCTCGTGGCCGGCTGGTGCCCGATGTCATGGCCGGCCTTCTGGCCGGCCGGCCGGTCGATTGCACCGACGGGCGCCAGGAGCGCGACTTCATCCACGTCAAGGACGCGGCGAGGGCGTTCGCCGATCTTCTCAGCAGCGATTTTTGCGGCAACGTCAATATCGCGTCGGGCCAATGCCGGCCGGTCGCCGGCCTGATCGACGAGATCGGCCGCCAGATCGGACGCCCGGAGCTCATCCGGCTCGGTGCCATCCCGCTCGCCGACAGCGAGCCGCGGCGGCTCGCCGCAAGCATGCGGCGGCTTGGCGACGCGATCGGCTTCAAGCCGGGATTCGATCTGGCGACGGGCATCGCCGATACGCTTGAGGCCCATCGCGCCCGAACCGACCGAACAGTCATCTGAACCGCGGGCGGCCGCAGCGCGCGTCACACGGCGCGGCGGCGGAGATCGAGCGTCGGGGTGAGCGCGACCAGGCCGAGCGCCGCCGCCGCCATGGGGGCGAAGGCGATGGCCGGGATTCCGCTCAAGTCCCAGGCGAGCCCGCTGACGATCGGCACGATCACCGCGCAGGAATAGCTGATGGTGAACATCGCCGCCGACAGCCGGTGGAGATTTTCCGGCGCGCCGAGCAATGGCGGCAGCGCCAGCACCAGGATGAGCACGAAGGACAGCGAGAAGCCGAGCAGCAGGGTGGCGGCGATCACCCAGCCGCCGGTCCCGAGCACGATGCCGGCGAACCCGATCAGCGTCAGCAGCCCGGACGCCGCATAGGGCCACAGCCGTCGCTCGAGCCGGCCGGCCGCGGCGAGCAGCAGGAACGACGCCGGCAGCTGGCCGAGATTGAGCGCGGTCAGCGCGCCGCTGATGAGATCGGCCTGGCCGGTGGCGGTGAGGTAGTCCGGCAGAAAAGCGTTGGTGGAGAAATAGCAGGCATTGACGGTCCCGAGCATCACGCCGAGCCGCCACACCAGGCCGTCCTTCCAGTCCGGCCACCAGCGGCGGTCCGCCGCGAGCCGCGGCCGGGTCGCGGGACGGCGCGGCGACAGGGCCAGGATGACCAGCGCCAGCAGCACGACCAAAAATCCCCAGACGGCGAAATCGGCCCGCCAGCTGCCGCCGAGCAGCGGCAGCACCAGCGGGATGGTCAGTGCCACGGGCAGGATCTCTCCGACCAGCAGGCCGTTGGTGTAGACCGCGGTGCCGAAGCCGATGCGCGACGGCAGCCATTGCCGCACCAGGCTCGGCATCGCCGGATGCATGATGGCGACGCCGAGGCCGGTGAGCACGGTGGTGGCAAACAAGAGGGCGGCGTCCGGCGCGGCGCCGCGCAGCGCCGACCCGATCCCGGTGACCGCGAGCCCGATGACGGCGGTGGCGACCGCGCCGAGCCGCGCGATCAGCAGCGAGCCCGGCACCGCGGCGAGCGCGAACAGGAGCGGCGGCAGGCCGGTCAGCACGCCGACCTCAGTCTCCGACAGACGCAGGTCGAGGTGGATCAGCGGCAGGACCGGAGGCACCGCCAGGATGGTGATGCGCAGGCCGACGCCGGCGAGCCACAACAGCGCGACGGCGACCACGATCTCGCGGGACGAGAGGAAGGTCGCACGCTCACCGGCGGAAGGTGCTGTCATTGTCCGGCTGGTCGTCCGCGGTGGGGCTGGGTTCGCTGAAGTCCTGGGCGGCCTCGTCGTGGCCGCTGCGGTGACTGTAGAAGATCAGCCCCATCAGCACCACGCTCACTAGTGCGGCGAATTTGAAGACCGTCCGCAAATTGCCGGTTTCCGACCTCCAGAAATGCAAGAAACCCGCGTGAAATAAGGGTTTCCTCGCCCTCGGCAAGGTGCGGCACCGGGGCCTCGATTTCCCACTTGTTGCCACGTTTTCCCAAGTGTTATCAACCCGTCGTAACCACCCGCGCGACAACGGCGCGACAACAGGACGGGGCAGAACCATGGCGACGAACCGGCGGAACCCGATAACGGCGGCCGAGGACGAGGCGGCGATCGAGGAGGCGTGGAAGGCGTCGGGCGATCTCTTCCTCGTCGCCATGCGGCTCGCCGCATGCCGCGAGCACAATGAGCCGCCACCGGAGTGGGCGATCAAGGCCTTGTTCGACCGGGCCGACGCGGAGGTCGACCTCAAGCCGTATGCCCGTGAGGCGATTGAGCGGACCCGCTACGTGGCGGTGTACGAGGCCCACTATCGCGACGGCCTGGTATGGGACCCCGACGCCTACGAGCGCGCCGCCGAGCTGCTGCGTGGCCAGCCCGCGGGGAGGACGCGGCGCGGAACCCGCGCCACCCGCGCGCGGGCGATGCGGGCGAGCTACGAGCAATTGCGGAAAACCCTGCGCGAGGCCGGAATCGCCGACGACGACCCTGGGTACCGGTGGATAGACTTGCCCGACCACGACAAAAAGTAATTTCAGTTTCTGTCGTACGACAGAAAATAAATTCAGTTTCTGTCTCGGCGCCGATTTTTTAGATCAGCCATACCAAATCGCACCCGTTCACGACGAGGTGCGATATGCAACTCCTCACAAATCGACGACACTGATCAAACCGTGGCCGCCGACCGGTTGCCCGGCGCGGCCGCTATCGGCGTCGAGATCGGCGAGCCGCCACATCGAGTTTATTACCTGTTCGCAAGGGGGCTGCTGCCCGGCGTCTCAAAAGGTGTCCTTTCTGTCCCGGTATGCAAGGAATTCCTTGTCCCGATCGCGAATGCCGGTGGCTGGGGCGACATCAATGGCCGCGCGGCATCGCGTGCAGCCGGTCCTGCGTCCAATGCGGGCGGCGGCGGGTGGGTGCGGTTGCGTTTTCCGGGAAAACCGATTATTCGTAGGCACGTCGAACTTCTCCATCAGTCGGCCCCGCGTGCCACCGCGGGCTGTTGCAGATACACAGACAGACAAAGAGCCCGGCCTCGGCCGGGCTCTTTCGTTTCACGGGTGCGCCCCGAGCGGGCGCTGTTGCGGTGAAAGGATTGGCGGGGCGATAGCATCCGTCGTCCGTGGCGGCCGGTGGATTCGGCGCTCGGACCTTCAGGCCGGCCCTGGCGCCGGTCGAGATCGCCATTGCCAACTGGCGGTCGTTCGCTGCCGCCGCGAGAGCGTCCGCAGGCTCTCCGAGACCCTCTCGCGCATCGGATCCGGCGGCGCCAGGACCGAGCTGCCGCGGCCCGAACGCAGCCTCGAGGTCGAGCAGGTCATGGTCGCGGCGCCCGGCGCAGCGGTGGCGATCCTCGCCAATGTTCACTTCCGGCTCCAGGCCGGCGAGGCGCTCGGCGTCATCGGGCCGAGCGGCTCCGGCAAGACCTCGCTGGTCCGCACCCTGGTCGGCGCCTGGCCCGCCGCGCGGGGCACGATCCGCCTCGACGGCGCTACGCTCGACCAGTGGGACGACACCTGGCGGGGCCGTCATGTCGGATACCTGTCGCAGAGCGTCGAGCTGTTCGACGGCACGATCGCCGAGAACATTGCGCGCATGAGCGTCGAGCCCAATGCCGAGGCGGTGATCGAGGCCGGGCGCCGCGCCGGTGCCCACGACATGATCCTGCGGCTGCCGTCCGGCTACGATTTGCGGATCGGCGACGCCGGGGTGACGCTGTCGGCCGGCCAGCGACAGCGTGTTGCGCTCGCTCGCGCCCTGTACGGCGCCCCGTTTCTGGTCGTGCTCGATGAGCCCAATTCCAACCTCGACGGCGCCGGAGAGAACGCGCTCCTCCAGGCCATCCGCGAATTGAAGGCAAGAGGCGCCGTCGTCGTCTTGATCGCCCACCGCCGGTCCTCTCTCGCCATGTGCGACAAGGTCCTGGTGGTATCCGGCGGAGCACAGCAGGCGTTCGGCCCGCGCGACGAGATCCTCGACAAGATCATGCCGAGACCGCTGCAGCCTGCGGCCGTCGCGGGCAATCTGAAGATCATCTCCCCATAGCGGATCGATGCAATTGCTGTCCCTCTGCCAGTCCTCGAGGACGGCGCCGGAATCTTTAATTGTTTGTTAACTGTCGCTGTCCGTTATCAGTTAATTGTTTGCTAATTCCGATAGCGTGGCATTCGTTGAACTACGAGGAGCGTGTTCGTCCGGATTGTGATCAGCTCAATTGGTCGATAGCGTTTTCCCGCCGGCATTCACTGTGTTCGTCGGTGTGGAATTCCAGATGTCGCTCCAGGTCTTATCAGACGTCGCGTTGATCGATTCCCGTAATCAGGTCGACACCGCCGGTCAGGCTTCGCCGGCTGCGGCTCCGCAGATCCCGCTTCCCCTGCCTGAGGGCCAGGCCGCGACCTCATCGGCTGCCGCGCTCGGCAGCATCGCCCAGCTCGCGGACTACCAGGTAAATGGCTATTGGCAGTCGGTCGGGACGATCGGGCACCACTGGGCAAGCACGGTTACCTACAATCTCGGCAATCTGAACGCCGCCGAGCAGTCGCTCGCGGTCTCGGCGCTGAACGCCTGGCATGCGGTCGCCAACGTCAATTTCCAGCTGGTATCGTCCGGGGCCAACATCAGCTTCAACCACAACGGCACGATGACGGCCTCCACCGGCGGGAGCTGGAACGGTTCAGGAATCATGTCGTCCGCCACCGTCGACATCAGCTCGGATTGGATCACCAACGACGGCGGCGCCAGGGACGGCTATACCGGCATCTACAGCTACGGCTACCAGACCTACATCCATGAGATCGGGCACGCGCTCGGGCTCGGCCACCAGGGGCCCTACAACGGCAGTGCCACTTACGGCACCAACAACATCTTCACCGACGACACCTGGCAATTTGCCGTGATGTCCTATTTCCCCCAGAACAAGTACAACGGGGGAAGCTACGACTACGTCTCGACGCCGCAGATGGCGGACATCACCGCGATCCAGTTGATCTATGGAAGCGCCGCGAGCCAGACCGGAAGCACGGTCTATGGCTTCCATAGCAACGCGGGAGCGGTCTACGATTTCAACAATTACGTGTCCCCGACCAATGTCCTGCGGGCCCCGTCGCTGACGATCTACGACACCGGCGGCAACGACACGCTGGACGCCTCGGGATATTCCGCCGCCGGGTTCATCGACCTGACGCCGGGAAATTTTTCGTCGCTCGGCGGCTTCGTCCACAATATCGGCATCTTCACCACTACTGTCATCGAGAACGCCATCGGCGGCAGCGGAAACGACACGATCGTCGGAAACAGCGCCGACAATACGCTCACCGGCGGCGCAGGCAACGACGCGATCGACGGTGGATCCGGGACCGACACCGCCGTGTTCAGCGGAGCCCGCGCGAACTACACGATCTCCGTTCAGGGGGACGGCTCGATCCGTATCGTCGACAATCGGGCCGGCTCGCTCGATGGCACCGACGTCCTGAGCCACGTCGAGTTCCTGCGATTTTCCGACGTCACCACGAGCGTTGGGCAACCGTCCGGGACGCCGGCGATGACCGTCGCCGGGACCGGGCATTTCAACAACGACGCGATGAGCGACATACTTTCCTTCCACGACGGCACGCTGGCGACGTGGCTGATGAACGGGGCGACCGGAACGGCCCAGAATGTGGTGTATTCGGGCTTTGGCAGCGGTTGGCAGGTCGTCGGCGGCGGCGATTTCAACAACGACGGCAACGGCGATATCCTGTTCCTGAACACCAGCGGCGCCGTTGCCATTTGGGAGATGAACGGTTCGCAGATCCTGGCCGGCGCCTGTCTTCCCTCGGCTCCCGGCGGCTGGCACGTGGCGGGCGTGGGCGACTTCAACAACGACCACATGAGCGACATTCTGCTGCTGAACAATAACGGCACTTTCGCCATGTGGGAGATGAACGGCCCGCAGGTCCAGGCCGGCGCGCTTCTTCCCTCGGTCCCCGGCGGTTGGCAGGTGGCTGGCGTTGGCGATTTCAACGGCGACCACATGAGCGACATCCTGTTGTTCCTCCCCAATGGCACGCTTGCCCTGTGGGAGATGAACGGGACCCAGGTTCAGGCCGGCGCAATGCTTCCCTCGCTGGACAGCTCTTGGCGGTTGCCCGCGGTCGGCGACTTCAATAACGATGGCCGGAGCGACATCGTGCTCCAGAACGTCAGCGGCACCGTAGCGATCTGGGAGATGAACGGCCTTCAGATCCAGTCGGGCGCGGTCGTCGGCTCGATGAGCAGGGATTGGCATATCGTCGGCGTCGCCGATTTCAATGGCGACCACATGAGCGATATCCTCTGGCAGAACGACAGCGGCGCCTTGCAGATCTGGCAGATGAACGGCCTCCAGGTAACGGCGCTCCCGGTCGTGCTGCCGTCCGGCGGCAATCTCCCGCTGGCGTCGGAGGCGCACAGGCCGGATGGAAGCACCGACCTCCCGGCTCCTCCGCACGCAGCGCCCGTTGTCAGCGAATGGCTTGCCGCCGGCGAAGAGCGGACCGGCCTGCTGCAAGCCATCCATGACTCTCAGCTTCCGCTGCACGTCGAGGACCATTCAAGCAGGATGGGCTGGCACGCGTCGGTTCACGCCTACGACCTCATCTGACATGCGGGATTTGACGGGGATGGATGAGGCATTCGCTGCGCCTTCGATTTGACATCGCGTGCCCTCGATTGGCACCACGGCCCAGCTCCCGCCAGCCTTCAGCTGGCGCGATCTGCGCCAGGGCGCCGAAGGATTACCGCCGCGCGGTGCCGCGGCGACGGTCGGGAATTCGGCGCGCAGTCCGCGGAACGGCCGAATGAGGGTGCATGACCCGACGTGGTTGATTCGACGGCCGGCCCGGCGGTTGTGCGTGATCAGCGCAAGGTGATAGTCTCGAGGAGACGACGTGCCGCGAAGCGTCGGTACCGTCTTCCGGAGGTCGGCCATCAATGCCCGCGCAAGACGATCGGGATTTGTTCTGGAGCAAGCCCACTCAAAGACAACCGTGGCGAGGCAGCGAGCCGGTCTACGAGGCCGACCATCTGGCGGTGTGGGAGAAGCGGCCGAGCTTTCTGAGCGACCCTCGCTTTCGTTCCGCCTACCGGCGCGGTGTCAATTCGGGGCACGCATTCGATTTCTTTGGAGACGGCAGCCCCGATCCTGGTATCGAATGGCGCGTGCATGTCTCGTGCTGGGCGGCCACGCATGCGGCCCGCTTGCCGGGAGATTTCGTGGAATGCGGCGTCAATACCGGGATTTTTTCACTGGCGATCTGCGAATACATCGACTTCAACTCGACCGGAAAGACCTTTTGGCTGTTCGACACGTTTCAGGGCATTCCGCAGGAGCAGATCAATTCGCGAGAGACGGAGCTGGGCCGTCCGGCGGAAAATGCCTGGTATCCCGATTGCTGGGAGCGGGCGAAAGCCAATTTCGCCCCGTTCCCCAAGGCCCGTCTCGTCCGCGGAACGGTGCCGGAAATCTTGAGTGCCGTGGAGATCGAGCGCGTGTCCTATCTCTCGCTCGACATGAACATCGCCTACCCCGAGCGCAAGGCCATCGAGTTCTTCTGGCCGAAGCTCGTCCCCGGCGGCATCGTGGTTCTCGACGACTACGCGTGGAGAGCGTACGAGGAGCAGAAGCGCACCATGGACGAGTTCGCGGCTGCGAATGGCGTCGCCATTCTGACAGTGCCGACGGGCCAGGGCGTGCTGATCAAATCATAGCACGGCGCCGGTCGCCCGTGGTCGTTCCGGTCCGCGCGATCTGAAGACGACGCCTCGCGTTCGCTGACCCCGCTTGTCAGGTGGGAAGGGCGGCGCCCGCGAAGGCATATCGGGGCGGGCGGAACGCCTTACGCCACCATCGCGCGCACCGCGCCTTTCCCGATTTCGCCGTGCTGATGCCGGCCTCTGTCGGGTAGCGTCCAATGAGGACGAGAGCGAGAGCGCATGGCGCGCGGCTCGTGCGAGATTTCGATTGCGAACCCGCCGCCAGCATGACACACCCATGATACACAAACGCCGGAATCGCCATTGACAAAATCGCGGGTAGATTTTACGACCTTCTCGCGGAGCGGTGGAAGACGACCGGGGACGAGGAGGAACAAGATGAGGGCGACTTTATCCGTTCTGGGACTGCTGACCGCGGCCCTGCTGGCCGCCGGGACCACTACCGCGAGCGCGCAGGCGAGCCGGACCTGGGTGTCGGGCGTCGGCGACGATGTCAATCCCTGCAGCCGCACCGCGCCGTGCAAGACCTATGCGGGCGCCATCTCGAAAACCGCCCCGGCCGGCGAGATCAACTGCCTCGATCCGGGCGGCTTCGGTGCGGTGACCATCACCAAGTCGATCAGCATCGTCTGCGACTACACCGAGGGCGGGGTCCTGTCTGCCAGCACCACCGGCTTCCTCATCAACGCGCTCTCCACCGACATCATCACCCTGAAGGGTCAGGACGTCGAGGGTTTCGTTACCGGCATCAACGGTATCCGCGTGCTGTCCGCCGGGTCAGTGCACATCCACAAGGTCCAGATTAGGGGCGTTCGCGGCGGCGGCAGCGGGATCATCATCGACCCGTCGGCGGCGGCGGTCGAGGTTCTCATTGCCGACAGCTATATCACCGATGACGGGACCAGTACTGCCAATGGTGGAATCACGGTCCGCCCCACAGCGACCGGCAGCGCCAAGGTCGTCATCGACAACGTCAGGGTCGAGAACAACTCGGTTGGCATCAAGATCGATTCCTCGGCTGCCAATGCCGGCACAGCCGGAATCCTCGCGACGGTGCGCAACAGCGTGCTGGCCCACAACACCGGCGACGGCCTCAACGTCAACGCGCCTACCGTGGCGGTCAGCGTGATCCTTGACAACATCCTGTCCGCCAACAACGTCGGTTTCGGTGTCAACCTGACTGGTGGCGCCGGGACCGTGCGCATGGCCAACTCGACGCTCACCGGCAACATCGGCGGAGGTGTCACTGCCAACGTCCAATCCTACAAGAACAACCGGGTCAACGGCAACAACGGCGGCGAGCCCGTGCTGCCGACGGTCAATTTCGACTGATCACGCAGAGTTCCTGCTGCAAGCGCTGCGGACGGCTCTCGTCCGCAGCGTTTTCGCTGATGAGGATTGATCCGTCGGGTCAGGGATCCGGATGCCCGTCGACGCACATTCGATAGGGCCGCCGACAATTTCGCCATTGCCACCGCAGCTGCCGGGCGCATCGCGGCCACGGCCACCTCCGGTATCCGATCCATCTCTCCGCCTGCCAGCCGACCGCCCGTCAACATACCGCCGACCGCAACCGTCACGGCGGCCCGGAAACGCCCGTGAATCGGATCGAGCCCGGCCCGACCCCGGCCGATACGCTGGAAACATAATTAGGATGTTGACACGCCCGAAAACGGGGTGTCATACTCCCCTGCAAACGGCGTCGACGGGCGAGTTGGCCCGTCGACGAATGGGTCTCCTCCGCACACGAGAAACGGCTAATGGTTACCAGATGCCGGCGCGTAAAGGAGAGCCCTGAAAGAACAGGTGATTTACAGGTGAAGGCCACCACCGCTGGCGCCCTTGAAAAAAACAACGATAACAAGGAAACAGCAAGAACAACGAATTTACAACGGATCAACAAGCCCCGGGATCCGCCAGCAGGTGCCGCTCGAGCAGTTGGCGAGGCACATTCACCGCGCCGCCGAGACGGATGGAGAGCACGATGGACGACCAGCACGATCCGCGACGCGCCATCCGCCGCCTGAACCTCATCGGCTTCACCCTGGTGGCGGTTCTCGGCGGCGGCTTTGCGGTCTGGGCGACGACCAGCGAGCTGTCCGGCGCGGTGATCGCGCCCGGCTCGATCGTCGTGGAGTCGACGGTGAAGAAGGTGCAGCATCCGACCGGCGGCATCGTCGGCGAGATCCTGGTGAAGGAGGGGGCCGAGGTCGCCGAGGGCCAGCTGCTGGTCCGCCTCGACGACACGGTCGCCCGCTCGACGCTCGGCGTGCTGCGCGCCCAGCTCGACGAGCTCATCAACCGCCAGGCGCGCCTGCTCGCCGAGCGCGACGGCGCCGACGAGGTCACCTTCCCGGACGAGCTCGAGGCGCGGCGCGAGCAGCGCTCCGTCGTCACCGCGCGGGTCGGCGAGCAGCGTCTGTTCGAGGCGCGGTGGAACGCGCGGCGCGGCCAGCGCGCGCAGCTCGGCGAGCGGGTCGCCCAGAGCAACGAGGAGATCCGCGGGCTCTCCGCGCAGCTCGAGGCCAAGGAGAACGAGATCGCGTTCCTGACCGAGGAGCTCGCCGGCGCCAGCAGCCTCTACGCCAAGAATCTGGTCACCATCATGCGCTACATGCAGCTCAAGCGCGACCACGCCCGGCTGCATGGCGAGCGCGGCAACCTCATCGCCGAGATCGCGCGGGCGCAGGGCAAGATCAGCGAGACCAAGCTGCAGATCATCCAGATCGACCAGGATTTTCGCACCGAGGTGCTCAAAGACCTGCGCGAGACCCAGGGCAAGATCGCCGAGCTCAAGGAACGCGCGATCGCGGCGGAGGATCAGCTGCGCCGCGTCGATATCCGCGCGCCGCTGGCCGGCGTCGTCTATCAGCTCGGCGTGCACACCATCGGCGGGGTGATCAAGGACGGCGAGACGATCATGCAGATCGTCCCGCGCGCCGCCCTCCTGGTCGTCGAGGCCAAGGTGGCGCCGCAGGACATCGATCAGGTGACGCCCGGATCCGCGGCGATGATACGCATCATGGCGGGCAACCAGCGCACCACGATGGACCTCGAAGGCATCGTGGTTCACGTCTCGCCCGATCTCACCCGCGAGCAGCCCGCGCCGGGCTCGTCCGCGGCGCAGCCGCAGCAGGCCCAAGCCTACTACATGGTGCGATTGTCGCTCCCCGAGAGGGAGGTGGCGCGGCTCGGCGACCTGCGGCTGGTGCCGGGCATGCCGGCCGAGGCCTTCATCCGGACCTCCGAACGCACGCCGCTCCAATATCTCCTCAAGCCGCTGCGCGAGCAGATCACGCGGACGTTCCGCGAGCGCTAGCGCATGTTCCGGTGAAGTGGATACCGGTTCACCGATAAGAACATGCGCCACTCAACGATTCTAGCGCATGTTGCGGTTCACTGCGACGCCTCCCGGTCGCTCGGCTTCGGGTTCATGATGAACTTCACGCTGCCGTCGAAACGGATGACGTCGCCGTCGTCGATCACCTCGAGGCGGTTGGCGGTGATGACGCCGTTGGTCAACCGCACCTCGACCGGCTTGTTCGACGCGATGTAGTGCTTGGGGACGTCGATCGAGGCTTCCGACAGGTGGATCTCATAGCCGCTCGAGGAATTCAGCACGACGTGCTGCTGGAGCGTGAGCAGCTCGGTCTTGCGATCGTAGATGCCGCTGACCGCGGTGATGTCGATCGCCGAGGTGTCCTGCTGGATCATCTTTCCGCGGATGCCGCTCAATTCGAGGATGTCCGGCTTGGTGACATCCTGGGCGGCGGTCTGGGCGGTGACCTCGTAGCCGCGGCCGTCGCGGGTGTATCCGGTGAGGCGCGGCGCCTCCATCATGATCTTGGTGCCCGAGATCGCGAGACGGGTGGAGGCGTTCGGCAGCGTCGCCAGAATGCGCAGCGGATTGAACCAGCTCGCCAGCGCGACCGCCGCCAGGCCGAGGACGGCGCCGGCCGGAATGGCGATGCGAAGGAAGCGGACCGCCCGGCTGTGCCGGGTCGCCGAGCGGACCCCGCGGGCAAGGTTCCGCGATTCGCTGGCGTGCCAGGCATGGGGCTGCGCCCCCGAGCCCGGGGTCGCGCCGTCCACCCATGGTTCGGCCGCCTGCATCGGAAATATTATAGCCTGCTTCGACTGTCGCGCCGCACGATTTCGCCCGCCCGCGCCGCCGATATTTCGCGAAATGGTGTCAATTCTTAGCCGATTTGGCGAATCCGGGACGGGGAGATGGCAGCCGAGCAAGGTGGTCGTGGCGCCGATCGATAGCGCAAGGGACGAGTGGTGACACCGATGCTTGACCACTGACGGAGCGGAAGCGCAGAGTTCGAGACCGAATGAGGGGAGGATCGTCATGCTGCGCTGGTGCTTGTTGACCGTCTTCGCGGGCGGATTGCTGCTCGGCGGCTGTTCCAAGGGACCCGAAGGGCCGCAGGGACCTCAGGGGCCGCAAGGTCAACAGGGCGCGCCGGGACCCCAGGGCCAGCAGGGCCCGCCCGGGCCGGTCGGCGCCAAGGGCGACGCGGGACCCGCCGGTCCGCAAGGGGCGCGCGGCGAGACCGGCCCGGCCGGCGCCAAAGGGGATGCGGGGCCCGCCGGCCCGCAAGGGCCGCGCGGCGAGACCGGCATGGCCGGCCCGAAGGGTGATGTCGGGCTGCCCGGCCCGCGCGGCGAGGTCGGTGCGGCCGGCCCGCAGGGCATACCCGGGCCTCAGGGACAGGCCGGAGCCGCCGGCCCGCAGGGGCCGCAAGGTCTCAAGGGCGATCGCGGGGAGCCCGGCCCGGCCGGCACCAAGATCCGGCGGGTGGACTGTGCGTCGGGAGGTTGCGCGGAGGGCTGCGCGGCGGACGAGATCGCGATCTCGGCCTTCTGTCCGGCCGGCGTCGTTCCGACCTCAACCGGGGACCGGACCGCGCAATGCGCCAATGGGGCCAGCTTGGTCGCCCCGGCGGTGCTGATCTGCGCGAAGAAATAAGCTCGCGGGCGCGCCTCCAACCCGCGCCGGGTCGTCGTCTGCAATACGTGGCCCGCAAGAGCTCCGGGCATTTCCGGTCGAGCGAGACCGGGGATGCTTCAGGGCAGTCCCGTCGTCAGGCGCCGGGCGTCCAACTCGCGTGGATCTGGCTGCACCAGGCGTGCAGCGCCGCAATCATCGCCCGCTCACCGAGGAGAGCGCGCGCGCTCGCTGCGGCTGCGGCGCCCAACGAGGCGCGGAGCGACGCATCCCCGAGGAGTCGCGCGATCGAGGCGGCCAGCCCGACGTGATCGCGCGGCGGCACGACCAGCGCGGTGTGCCCGTGCTCGACGATCTCCAGGACGCCGCCGCTCGAGGCCGCGATAACCGGAGTGGCGCAGGCCAGCGCCTCGGCGACGCTGAGCCCGAACGTCTCCTCCAAGGCGGCGTGGACATAGATGTCCGCCGCCCGATAGAAGCTCGCGAGCAGGCGAGGGGAGCGGATGTATCCGATCCGGCGCACGACGATGCCGGACCCGAAATGCTCGTCGCGCCCCGCGACCCCCACCGCGAGGAGCACGAGCCGCCTGTCCGGGCCGGTGCGGGCGAGCTCCGCGAGGGCCCGGCGCACCGTCGCGAAATCCTTGAACGAGCTTTCCGTCCCCTGATTGGCTACGAAGAGAAGGACCGACCGATCGGGCTCGAGCCCCAGCTCCTGCCGTGCGGCCGATTGGTCGCCCGGCGAAAATATCTCAAGATCGACCCCGCCGGGGATGAGCTTCCACGCGACCACCCGGGATGCCAGCAAGGACTGTCTGGCGCGTTCGAGCATCCATTCGGATTCGGCCGACACGAACAGGCGGGCGTCGCGCAGGATTCGCCGTTTGCGCCGCCAGTTCATGCGAGTGGCGTCGCGGCGAATTGCCGGCGGTATTTTCAGGTCCGGGCAATGGCCACATCCGGTCTTCCAGCGCGGGCAGGATTGCGCAATGGCGCAGTGACCGGTGAAGAGCCAGGAATCGCACACCCGCAGGACGACCGGGACGCGCCGGGGCAAGCCGGACAGCGCCCGCAAGTCGAAGTAGCCACCGTGGAGATTGTGGCACAATACGAGGTCGGGCGGCGAGCCGGTCAATTCGAGGATCCGATGCGAGTAGGGGTGATTGAAGACCTCGAGACCAAGCCAGCGCTCGATCACGCGGCGCGCCTCGATGGCGGTCCGGTGGCGGCCGTATCGTACCCCCGGTAATCCACAAACGGGCTGAGGAAGAGCGGCAAGACGCGCGGGTGCTCGGTTTTCTTGTCGCCGACCAGCAGCCAGGTCTCGATGCCGAGCGCCGTGAATCCGTCGAGGGTCGCCATGGAAATTCGTTCGGCCCCGCCACCCTCATCCGAGGTATTGACGATGACCACCTTGCGGAGCGGAGCTCGCGGACCACTGATGCTCAAGCCGCGATCATCCCGGTATCGATGCCGATGGCCGGCGGTGCGCCGGCGACCGACAGGATCGGCAGGCCCAGCAATCGGCGATCCGGGGAACCCTGGCGTGACGGAGACAGCGGAGAGCAAATGATCAGGAGCCCGGCTCGCGCCGCCGCCGCCCATGACGCCGGAAGCCTGATGACGAGCGTCCCGTCGGGCCGCGAGGACAGCAATTCGCGCGGCACGATGCGACCGCCCGCCATCACCATGATCACGCAGCCGAGCGGGTCGCCTCGGATCGATCCGGTCTCGATCATCAGCTCATGGTCGCCCTCTGCCAGCGCCGGGCGCAGCAGCACGACCGGCTCGGTCCAGCGGAACAACCGCCCTTCGTGCCTCTCGAGTCCGTGAACGCCCGAGATCAGCTCGGGTCCGATCTCGTCGATCGGCAGGCGACCCGGCGGCAGCGGGCTGGCGCGAGCCGCCGTGCGATGACGCATCCAGTCGAGCTGTGCCAGGCGGACGACGCGGGCGTGGGCGCGAATGAAACGGGCCCAGCGCCACTTGGCGGGGAGTGGAAGCCGCTCGATGGCAAACTCGTCGAGCGTCACGGCGAGACGATGCAGCGCGGCGCGCCGGCCGGGACCGAGGACAGTCCTTGTCGACAGCGACGGCAACAGCGAGGCGAGCCGCGCGCCTTGCGCCGGGTGAGCCAGAATGGCCCTCAGGATGGCGCCTGCCATCGATCGTGCGACGGCCGGCTGTTCGCCGACCTGATTGGCCCAGATCGGCGAGTGGCCGAAGTAATGCTCGAAGAACGCCCGTTCGAGGCAGCAGCGGGCGGCAAGCTCTCCACGCACATAATCGACGGTGTCCGCATGATGGTCGCTCAACCGCTCATCATCCAGATGGACGACCGACGCATCGGGAATCATGTCGATCCTGGCTCCGCGGCGGCCCAGTCGCGCCGACAGAAGAGCCGGGGCGAATTGCGCGTATTCGGGATCGAACCCACCGATGGCTTCGAACAGGTCTGCGCGAATCGCGAATCCGGGGCGGTGAACTCTCCGCCATTCGCCGGGAGCGCGCCACGTCTCCTGGATCATATCGAACCAGCGCTGGCTCAGACGCGCAAGCAGATAGTCGTCGCGGTGGTCGACACGGAAATTCCCGACCTCGGCGGCCGGGTTCGCCGCGATCCACCGCGCGACCGCCGCGAGGCAACCGGCATCGGCCAGGCAATGCCCTTCAGTCAATACCAGCCACGGAGTACCGGCGCGGCGCGCGCCGGCATTCCACAGCGCGGCATCGTTCGCCCCCGGGACGCTGATCAGCTCATCCGCCGGCCCGAGCAGGCCCGCCACCTCGCGCTCCTGCGACGGCGAGGTGCCGTCGAACGCAGCGACCACGCGGTAGCGCCGGCGGGCCAGCGTCTGCGCCTGCGCCCATGTGCGGACCCGCTCGCCGGCATCTCCCCGCACATTGATGATGGGGTACACAACCGTCAGCAGGGGATCGGTGTCGCGCGCCATGATTTGTCGTTGATAACCGTGACGAGGAGCAGGCCGCAGGAGGGCCGCGCCGGGTCCTGAGCAACGTGTAAACTTTTGAATGAAAACGTGTTTGCGGACCCTTGCCGGGCGGGGTCGCCAGCCGCCCGCAGTCGTGCTAGGAGCCCGGGGGGCCGAAAATAGTTCGACCAAAGGGGGATCGGACGGACCATGGTACGAGCCGCGGGGAATAGCGGAAAGTCATTGCTGCGCGTGGGAGTTGTCGGCGTCGGCGTGATGGGGAGCAACCATGCGCGCGTGCTGAGCGACCTTCCGGGCATTCACTTCGTCGGCGTCGCCGATCCCGACCATCAGCAGGCGAGCTTCGTGTCGCATGCGCTCGGCTGTACGGCGGTTACCGATGTCGGCGACCTCATCGAGCGGGGGATCGATGCGATCACCATCGCGGCGCCGACCCATCTGCATCATTCCATTGCGCTGACCTGCATCGAGCGCGGCATCCACGTGCTGGTGGAAAAGCCGATCGCCTCGACCGCCGAGGAGGGGCACGACATCGTCGCGGCGGCGCGCCGGGCCGGCGTGACCCTGATGGTCGGCCATGTCGAGCGGTTCAATCCGGCGGTCCAGGCGATCAAGGACGCGATCCGATCCGAGGACATCCTGTCGATCGCCATCACCCGCGTCGGTCCGTTCCCGCCGCGGATGTCGAACGTCGGCGTGGTGATCGATCTTGCGGTCCACGATATCGATCTGATCCGCTGGTTCACCGATTCGGACATCATCGAGGTGCAGCCCCAGCTTTCAAGCGCGGTCGCCGAGCGCGAGGATATCGCGCTCCTCCAGTTCCGCACCGCCTCGGGCGTGCTGGCCCACATCAACACCAATTGGCTCACCCCGTTCAAGGCGCGCACCGTCCATGTGGCGACGCGCAAGAAGTACGTGATGGCGGATCTGCTGACCCGCCAGGTCACCGAATGCTTCGGTTTCCAGCCCGACGGCAGCTACTCGATGCGGCACCTTTCGGTCGGCCATGCCGAGCCGTTGCGCGCCGAGCTTGTCGCCTTTGTCGACGCGATCCGCGGAAACACGAGACCTGCGGTGACCGGAGAGGAAGCCGTCGCCAGCCTGGAGATCGCCATGCGCTGCCTCAAAGGTCGCGCCGAGGTCGAAGCGCTGGCGAACCGCAAGGGGCCGCGCCGGATCGTCGGCTGAGCGTCGACGCAGCACCCCGCCAGGCAGGAGTCCGAGAGCCCCATGAACCAGCACGCCCCGGTCAATGCTGCTCCCATTCCCTTCATCGACGTCGCCGCGCAACGCCGTCGGCTGGGGCGCAGCGTCGAGGAGGCAATCGGCCGGGTGCTCGATCACTGCCAGTTCATCATGGGGCCGGAGGTCCGCGACCTGGAGCGGGAGCTGTCGGCGCTCTGCGGCGCGCGCCATGTGATCGGCGCGGCGAGCGGCACCGACGCGCTGCTTCTCGTGCTGCTGGCGAAGGGCGTCGGTCGTGGCGACGCGGTGTTCTGTCCGGCATTCACCTTCTGCGCGACCGCCGAGATGGTGGCGCTGCTCGGTGCGACGCCGGTCTTCGTCGACGTCGACGAGACGACCTTCAACATCGATCCGGCGAGCCTGGAGCGGGCGATCGCGACCGCCCGGCGGCTCGGCCTGGCCCCCAGGGCGGTGTTCCCGGTCGATCTGTTCGGACTGCCGGCCGATTATGATTCACTTAATGCGCTTGCCACCGCCGAGGGGATTTTCGTCCTCGCCGACGCGGCGCAGTCCTTCGGCGCGACCTACCGGGGCCGGCCGGTCGGCGCCCTGGCGCCGGCGAGCATCACGAGCTTCTTTCCCTCAAAGCCGCTCGGCTGCTACGGCGATGGCGGCGCGGTATTCACCGACGATGCCGGTCTTGCCGAGATCATCGAGAGCCTGCGCGTCCACGGGCAGGGCAAGGACAAGTACGAGAACGTGCGCATCGGCCTGACCGGGCGACTCAACTCGATGCAGGCCGCCGTGCTGCTCGAGAAGCTGAAGATTTTTCCCGAGGAGATCGCGGCGCGCAATCGCGTCGCCGAGCGCTATGGCGCCAGCCTCGGCAATCTCGCCGTGGTGCCCAGGGTGCCCGACGGCTTTTCCTCGGTATGGGCGCAGTACACCATCCGTCTCGCGCCCGGCACCCGCGACGGGCTCGCTGCCGAGCTGCGTCAGCAGGGAATTCCAACCACGGTCTACTATCCGAGGCCTTTGCACCGCCAGGAGGCCTATCGCCATTATCCGGTGGTCGATGGCGGCGTTCCGGTGAGCGACCGGCTTGCCGAGGAGGTCCTCAGCCTGCCGATGCACGCCTATCTCGACGAGGCGACGCAGGACCGCATCGTCGACGCGTTGCGTCGTGCGCTCTTGCGCTGAGCTCGCGGGGGTATCTCCGCCATTGCGCCACGGCGGTCACGGCGGGTCATGATCGAGCGCATCCTCACGGTCGGCGGGTTCACGCTCCTCTCGCGGTTCACCGGTTTCGCCCGCGACGTGGTGATGGCGGCGGTGCTCGGCGCCGGCCCGGTCGCCGATGCCTTCTTCGTCGCCTTCCGCCTGCCCAATCATTTTCGCGCGATCTTTGCCGAAGGCGCATTCAATGCCGCCTTCGTTCCCGCCTATGCGCGCATTCGCGAGCAGACCGGGGCGGAAGCGGCAAAACTGTTCGCCGACCGGATCTTCACGCTTCTGCTGGCGAGCCAGGTCGTGCTGCTGGCGGCGGCGCTCGCCTTCACGCCGGGCGTGATCGGGCTGCTGGCGCCGGGTTTCGCCACGGATCCCGGCCGGTTCGCGCTCGCGGTGGAATTGACCCGCGTGACCTTTCCCTACCTGCTGCTGATGACGCTGGTCACCCTCTACGGCGGCATTCTCAACGCGCTGAACCGCTTCGCGGCGGCGGCGGCCGCGCCGATCCTGCTCAATCTCGCGATGATCATGGCGCTGGCGCTGGCGGCATTCTTTCCGACCGCCGGACACGCGGCGGCCTGGGGCGTGCTGGTCGCCGGATGCCTGGAAGCCGCGCTGGTGGGCGGCGACGCGAAGCGCAGCGGGGTTCTGCCGAAATTGCGCTGGCCGCGCTGGGACGACGACGTCAAGCGGTTCTTCGCGGCGCTCGGTCCGGCGGTCGTCGGCTCGGCCGGGCTGCAACTCGCCCTGTTCGCCGATACTATCATTGCGAGCTTTCTGCCGGCGGGTGCGCTGGCGGCGCTGTACTACGCTGACCGGCTCAATCAGCTGCCGATCGGGGTGATCGGCATTGCGGTCGGCACCGTGCTGCTGCCGGAAATGACGCGGCGCATCGCCGGTGGCGACGAGGCCGGCGCGCGCCAGGCGCAGAATCGGGCGATCGAGTTCACCCTGATCCTGTCAATTCCCTGCGTCGTCGCCTTTCTGCTGGTGCCCGACCTCATCATGCTGGCGCTGTTCGGCCGCGGGGCTTTCACTGCGGCCGACGCCGCGGCGGCTGGCGCCACGCTCGCCGCCTACGCGGTCGGCCTGGTGCCGTTCGTGCTGATCCGCAGCGCGACCGCCACGTTCTTTGCTCGCGGCGATACCGCAACTCCCGTCAAGGCGGCGCTGATCGGCGTCGCCGTCAACATCGCCTTCAAGGTTCTGCTGCGCGGGCCGCTGGCGCAGGTCGGATTGGCCTTGGCGACCTCGATCGGCGCATGGGTCAATTTCGCCCTGGTCCTGTGGTTCGCCCGACGCAAGGGTTTGATCGGATTCGACCTGTCCCTCGTGCGGTCAGTCGCCAAGCTCGCCGCCGCCGGGCTGGCGCTCGCGGCCGTCCTGGCGCTGACGCCGGCGCCGGTCCTCGACTTCTACCGGTCGTGGCCCCACCGCCACGTGATGGCGCTCGCGACGCTCGGCGCATTGGGCGCGGTGGTCTATGGAGGAGCCGTTCTCCTGGCATTCGGACCGCAATGGCTCGGCGCCTTGCGGCGCCGGCGTGGACCACCGCCCGGCGGATGACCGGCCGGTCAGGCTTTCGGCGTGCGTTCCTGCGGCACCGTCGCGAACAGGCGTCGCCGGCCGAGGCGCAGCACCTCGATCTCGACCGTGCGGCCGATCCGTTCGCCGGTCAGGGTGCGGATCAAGTCGTCGGCACCGGTGATCGGAACGCCGTCGAGGGTTACGATCATGTCGCCGCTCATGAGGCCGGCCACGCTTCCCGGGCTTCCTGGCGCGACCGTCGTGATCATGGCGGCGGACTCCTGCGCGAGCCCGGCGGCAAGCTGCAGCCGCCGCGGGATCGATGTCTGCTGCGCGGAGATCCCGATGAAGGCCCGCCGCACGCGGCCATGGCGCACCAGCTCGCCGAGCACGAAGCTCGCCGTGTTCGACGCCACCGCGAAGCAGATGCCCTGCGCCCCCGCGATCACCGCGGTGTTGATGCCGATCACGTCGCCCGAGGAGGACACCAGGGGACCGCCGGAATTCCCCGGATTGAGTGCCGCGTCGGTCTGGATCACGTCGTCGATCAGCCGGCCCGTCTGCGCCCGGAGCGAGCGGCCAAGCGCCGAGATGACGCCGGCAGTGACCGTCGAACTCGAAACCGAGCGGGTTTCCGATGGCGACGACCAACTGGCCGCGCTTGAGCCGCTTCGAGTCGCCGAGCCGGGCAGCCGGCAAGGTCACCGAGGCGTCGACCCGCACCAGCGCAAGGTCCGTATCCGGATCGCTGCCCACCAGGCGCGCCGACAGCGTGCGGCCGTCGATGGTGTCGATTGCGACCCGCGCGGCGCCGGCGACCACGTGGCTGTTGGTCAGCACCAGGCCGTCCGGGGCCACGATCACGCCCGATCCGGACCCGGCGCGTTGCGAGCGGTTGCGTCGCCAGACATCGAGCTTGACGACCGCCGGTCCGAGGCGATCGGCGATCTCGGTCACCGTCCGCGAATAGCTGTCCAGCAGTACCTGGTCGTCCATGTGCTCGGCCGCCGCCGGCGGCGACGGAGCGTCGGGATGGTCGTCGAAAACAGGCAGCACATCGTATTCGAGCATGGAAACCGCCGATCGGGGAGGGTGGACTTGAACGCCGTTTCCACATATGGGGAGCAATCCACGACCGGGAAAGACCGGAGGCTTTGCGTGCCATCGATCACGTTGGCGCGACGAGGGACAAATTGGCGCCGCCGGGACGGTATATTGGCGGCGGATCTATCAGGCGGGGCGGCTATTGTCGGGGTTCGAATGCCGAGAATCATCAGCGCGCGGGTGGCCGGCTCCCTGCTGGCGGTCATGGTTGCGGGCTGCGGCAACAGCCAGCAGGCCGCCGCGCCGGCGGCTCCCGCGCCGCCGACGGTGACGGTGGCCAATCCGGCCAGGCGCACGGTCGTCGATCAGGACGAGTATGTCGGCCGTTTCGTCGCCGTCAATTCGGTGCAGATTCGCGCGCGCGTGTCCGGCTACCTGGATGCGATCCACTTTACCGACGGCCAGCTGGTGAAAAAGGGCGACCTCCTGTTCACCATCGACCGTCGGCCCTTCAAAATCGCGCTCGACCAGACGCGCGCCAATCTCTCCCAGGCCAAGGCCAACCTCGCGTACACGGAGAACGACCTCTCCCGCGGCCAGCAGCTGGTCCGCGACAAGACGATCACCGAGCAGTCGTTCGATCAGCGGACCCAGGCCAAACGCGTCGCCGAGGCCTCGGTGGCGGCAAACGAGGCGTTGGTACATCAGGCCGAGCTCGACTACGAGTTCTCCGAGTTGCGTGCGCCGGTCGACGGCCGGATCGGCGACCGCCAGGTTTCGCGGGGCAACCTGGTGACCGGCGGAGCGTCGGGAAACACGACGATGCTCGCCACCATCGTGTCGATCGATCCGATCCGTTTCGAGTTCACCCTCGATGAGGCCGCCTATCTGCGCTACCAACGCTTTTCCGGGGTCGGCCAGGATTCGGCAAGCCGCAAAACAGCGATCCCGGTGAAGCTGAAGCTTCTCGACGAGCAGAATTTCGGTCACGACGGAAGGATGGACTTCGTCGACAACGTCATCAACCAGTCGTCAGGGACGATCCGGGGACGGGCGGTGTTCGGCAATTCTGCCGGGCAGTTCACGCCCGGCATGTTCGGACGCGTGCAGGTGCCGGGCTCGGCGCCCTACGAGGCCCTGCTCGTTCCCGACGTGGCGATCGCGACCGAGCAGGTGCGCAAGTTCGTCTACGTTGTCGACGCCGACAACGTGGCGCGGCAGAAATACGTCACGATCGCCCAGGTGGTGGACGGATTGCGTGTCGTCAAGGAGGGTCTCGCGCCCGACGACCGCGTCGTCGTCAACGGCCTGATGCGGGTGCGTTCCGGACAGAAGGTCACGGCGCAGGAGCAGACCTCGCCGCCGCCCCCCGGCCGGCCCCTGGCGCGGAGCGAGTGAGGCGTCGGAGCCCGTCGGATGCGAATCTCGCATTTCTTCATCGATCGGCCGATCTTCGCCGCCGTCGTGTCGATCGTGTTCGTGATCGTCGGCGGAGTGGCCTTCGTTCGTCTGCCGGTCGCGCAGTATCCGGAAATCGCACCGCCGACCATCAATGTGACCGGGCAGTATCCCGGCGCCAGCTCCGATATCGTGGCGCAGACCGTGGTGGCCCCGATCGAGGAGCAGATCAACGGGGTCGAGAACATGATCTACATGTCCTCGAACTCCAACGCCGACGGGACGTTCTCGATCGCGGTGTCGTTCGAGCTCGGCACCAATCTCGACATCGCGCAGGTCCAGGTGCAGAACCGCGTGGCGATCGCCCAGCCGCGGCTGCCGCAGGACGTGCGCAATATCGGCGTTACCGTCACCAAGGCCTCGCCCGACCTGATGATGGTCGTGCACCTCTATTCGCCCGACAAGTCGCGCGACACCTTGTTCATATCCAACTATGCGACGATCGAGATCGTCGACGGGCTGACCCGCGTCGACGGGGTCGGCTCGATCACGGTGTTCGGGGTGCGCGCCTATGCGATGCGGGTGTGGCTCGATCCGCAGCGCCTGCAGTCGGTCGGCCTGACCGCCAGCGACGTCGTCACCGCCCTGCAGGGTCAGAACGTCCAGGTCGCGTCCGGCGTGCTCAACCAGCCGCCGAACGCGACGCCGGGCGCCTTCCAGGTCGCCGTACAGACGCTCGGCCGGCTGTCCGATCCCGGGGAGTTCGGCAATGTCGTTGTCAAGCGCGACGCCGGCGCCGTGGTGCGGCTGAGGGACGTTGCCAACGTCGACTTGGCCGCTCAGGACTATTCGACCAACTCCTATCTCGATCGCGATCCCGCCATCGCGCTCGGCATATTCCAGCGACCCGGATCGAACGCGCTGTCGACGGCGAAGGCCATCCTCTCGACCATGGACCAGCTGGCGAGGCGGTTTCCGCCGGGCCTGAAATACGCGATCGTCTACAACCCGACCCAGTTCATCCAGCAGTCCGTCGCGGCGGTCGAGGAAACCATTTTCGAGGCCATCGTTCTCGTCGTCCTGGTGGTGATCCTGTTCCTGCAGACGTGGCGCGCGGCCCTCATCCCGCTGATCGCCATTCCGGTGTCGCTGATCGGCACGTTCTTCCTGATGGCAACGTTCGGGTTCTCCCTGAACAACCTGTCGCTGTTCGGTCTGGTTCTGGCGATCGGCATCGTGGTCGACGACGCCATCGTGGTGGTGGAGAACGTCGAGCGCAACATCGAGGCGGGACTGAAGCCGCGCGAGGCGGCGATTCGCAGCATGGACGAGGTCGGCTCGGCGCTGATCGCGATCGCCTTGGTGCTGTGCGCCGTGTTCGTGCCGTCGGCGTTCATCACCGGCATTTCCGGGCAATTCTACCGGCAGTTCGCCCTGACGATTGCCGGCGCCACGGTCATCTCGCTGATCGTATCGTTGACCCTGTCGCCCGCCATGTGCGCGCTGCTGCTCAGGCCCCATGTCGACCGGCCGCCACCGCTGTGGCAGCGGCCGATTACCGGATTCTTCCGGCTGTTCAACTGGAGCTTCGACGGCCTGGCGCGAGGCTACGGCTGGCTGGTCGGGCACGTGGTGCGCCTGGCAGTGATCATGCTGCTGATCTACGGCGGCATCCTGGCGTTCGGTCTCAATGAATTTCGCCGCACGCCGCAGGGATTCATTCCGCAGCTCGACCAGGGATATCTGATCGTGGTCACCCAGCTGCCGCCCGGGTCGTCGCTGGCGCGCACCGATGCGGTCGCGCGCCGCGCGGTCGACATCGCGCTGGCGGTGCCGGGGGTCGCACATGCGGTGAACATCGTCGGCTTCTCCGGCGCGACCTTCACGACGGCGCCGAACGCGGGCGCGATCTTCGTGACGCTGGAGCCGTTCGAGAGCCGGGCCAGGGATCCGGCGAGGTGGGCATCCGCCATCGCCCGCGCGCTGTCCAGCCGGCTGTCCGGCATCCAGGAGGCGTTCATCATCGCGGTGGCGCCGCCTCCGGTGCGCGGCATCGGAACCGCCGGCGGCTTCCGCATGATGATCGAGGATCGTACCGGCCGTGGTTCCGAGGCGCTCAAGGGCGCCGTGGCCGCGGTGACCAGCCGCGCCGGACAGACGCCCGGCATCGGCCAGGTATTTTCCCTGTTCGAGACATCGACCCCGAAGCTCTATCTCGATATCGATCGCACCAAGGCGCAGATGCTCAGCGTCAACGTTCCCGACGTCTTCGCCGCGCTGCAGACCTACCTCGGATCATCCTACGTCAACGACTTCAATCTGTTCGGCCGCACCTTCCGCGTGGTGGCACAGGCGGACAGCGCGTATCGGCTGGAGCCCTCCGACGTGCTGAAGATCCGGGTGCGCAATGCGAGCGGCGAGACCGTGCCGCTCGGCTCGTTCACGACGGTGCGCGATATTTCGGGTCCCTATCGGGTGCCGCGATACAACCTCTATCCGGCCGCCGAGGTCGACGGCGCCCCGGCGTCGGGATATTCGCAAGGCCAGGCCATCGCGATCATGGAGAAGATCGCCGCCGAGGTGCTGCCTGAAGGGTTCGGCTACGAATGGACGACGCTGGCGTTCCAGCAGATCCGCGCCGGCAATACCGCGCTGTTCGCCTTCATTCTGGCCGTCGTCTTCGTCTTCCTGGTGCTTGCCGCACAGTATGAAAGCCTGACCTTGCCGCTGGCGATCGTGCTCATCGTGCCGATGTGCCTGGTGGCGGCGATCTCCGGTGTGATCATGCGCGGGCAGGACAACAACATTCTCACTCAGGTCGGCTTCGTGGTCCTGATCGGCCTCGCGGCAAAGAACGCCATCCTGATCGTGGAGTTCGCAAAGCAGCTGGAGGACCACGGCCGCGATCGCTTCGCCGCGGCCGTCGAGGCGGCGCGCTTGCGCTTGCGCCCGATCCTGATGACGTCGCTTGCCTTCATCTTCGGCGTCGCCCCGCTGGTCTGGGCGGTCGGCGCCGGCGCCGAGCTGCGTCAGACACTGGGCACCGCGGTCTTTGCCGGCATGATCGGCGTGACCACGTTCGGCTTGATCTTTACCCCGGCCTTCTACGTGATCTGCCGGTGGATCGCCGATCTCGGGCATCGGCGCTCCGCCGCGACACCGCCGGCGCCGCACCCGGCGGAATGACCGCAAGGCCCGGGTCGCGCGATCTCGAACCCGCCGCTGCGCCAGCCCGCATGACGCGAGACTGTTGAACGATGCGCCTCAGGGGTGGCGCAGGTGTCCTGCCGGCTGGTTGACCCTGCCAAGCCTGGGCCGCATGGGGCGCGTGCGTTTCGAGGGCCCGGCACTGCGACGGCGGCTCCGATCGGTCCTGGTGAGTGCCCGTTCGACGGTCGAGCACAGGGTCCTGAGCTCGTGGTCATCGATATCGTGGCGCTGGGCTTGCAAGTCGAGACGCGCCATGCTCAGGAGGAGCCTGGTACCAGGGATCCCCAGATCTTCAGTGGCCATGATCTGGGCATCCAGTTGGGAAATAAGGATATCCAGTGTCTCGGCTTTGGTCGCGTGCATTCCCCGAGCCCTCCCATTTGTGCGGGTTTTCCCAGGCTGGTCCGAGCCTCGATCGCCGCACGCCCTTCAGGGGAATGGCGTACCACCGCGCTCGGGAGTCCGCGTGTGAGCTACTTCACATATGGGATGTTACTCCGCCCAGAGGATGGGGTGACCAACATGGGAAAACCCTACGCTTTCCCGCCAGCGTTGACATGGCGCGCGCGCGCCCTATCGTGCTAGCGGCGACCCGCAGAATCGGCGGGCCGGCAGTCCCGCATTTCCGCATCCGGCCATCAAGTTGGCGACCAAAGGCATCATCGACATGGAACCCAAGCTGAAAACCAAAGCCCCTGACAGTCGCGACATCGACGTAGGAAGGCGCATCCGCGCTCAACGCCTCGTGCGCGGCATGTCGCAGACGGAGCTTGCTACCCGCATCGGGATCACCTTCCAGCAGGTTCAGAAATACGAAAAAGGCGTCAACCGGGTGGGCGCCGGTCGCTTGACCCGCATCGCCGAGGTACTGGGCGTTCCGGTCGCATTTCTCTTCGGCGCCTTGGACAATGGTGCCACGGCCTCGACCAAGTCGGTCAATGCGGCTTTCGCCTTTCTTGAGACCGCCGGAGCACTCCGGCTTGTCCACGCCTATGCGGACATCAAGAATCCGCGGATTCGCCGGGCCCTGGTAACCTTGGCGGAGCAGATGGCCGGTGAAAAGGCTCTGAAATCTCGCCGCGGGTCCTAAAGCGCGTTAATGCCGGCAGGTCAACGCGTTTCAGTGGGTGCGGTTCGGAGTGGTGCGGGTGGGCCATCGCGGCTGGTGCTCGGCCGCGCGTTCGCGCGCGCCCGGTCCCGGCGGATTCGGACCAAGCCCGTCTTGATCCGTAGGCCGGCAGGATTGCCATGACCCCGACGAAGTTCGGCACCGGTGCGGCGGTTCGGCGCAAGGAGGATGACGCCCTGCTGAGGGGCGCCGGGCAGTTCGTCTCCGATCATGCGCCAGCGAATCTGTGCCGTGCGGTTGTTCTGCGCTCGCCCCATGCGCATGCGCGGTTCCGGATCCGGCAGGTGGATGCCGCCCGCCGGATGCAGGGGGTGAGGCTGGTTCTGACCGCCGACGATGTTGCCGAGTTCGGGCCCTTGCCCTGTCGGGTGGAATTACCCGGCGCCCGCATCGCTCCGCCTCCCTATCTGCTGCTGGCACAGGGAGAGGCTCGCCACGTCGGCGATGCCATCGCGTTCGTGGTGGCCGATACGCTCGATCAGGCAAACGATGCCGCCGAGGCCATCGAGATCGACTGGGAGGCCTTGCCGCACGTGGTCGACGCGGTCGCCGCACTGGCTCCCGGCGCGCCGCTCGTCTGGTCGGATCAGCCCGGCAATCTCGCGTTCGAAACGACGCTGGGAGACCGGCAAGCGACGGAGCGAGCCTTCGCGACGGCCGACCGGGTGGTTTCGCTCGACGTCGTCAACCAGCGTCTCGTCACCAACTACCTCGACACGCGTGCGGTGATCGGCGAATACGACGTCGACAGCGACCGGATAACCTTGACGCTCGGAAGCCAGGGCGGACACGCCATCCGCGACATCCTGTGTGATGCCGTCCTGCGCATCCCGCCGGACAAGATGCGGATCGTCACTCCGGATGTCGGCGGCGGCTTCGGCACCAAGCTGTTCCCGTATCGAGAATATGCGCTTGCCGCGATCGCGGCACGACGGTTGCGGCGGCCGGTGAAGTGGGTGGCGGAGCGGTCCGAGCATTTTCTGGGCGATACGCAGGGGCGCGACAACGTCACGGCTGCGCGCCTTGCCGTCGACCGCAAGGGTCGATTCCTGGCGCTCGCGGTCGATACCGTCGCCGACATGGGAGCGTATCTCTCGACCTATGCGCCATTCATCCCGTTCATCGGCGCTGGCATGCTGCCGGGAGTGTATGCCATCCCGACCTGCCACCTTCGCATCCGCGGGGCTTATACCAACACGGTCCCGGTGGACGCCTATCGCGGTGCCGGGCGCCCCGAAGCGGCCTACGTGATCGAGCGGCTTGTCGACACCGCCGCCCGCGAGATCGGGATTGCGCCGGATGCCTTGCGCGCCAGGAATTTCATTCCTCCCAAGGCAATGCCCTACGTCACGGCGACGGCCAAGACCTACGATTCGGGAGAGTTTGCCGCGCACATGGCGCAGGCCAAGGACATCGCCGATTGGGACGGCTTCAAGAGACGGTTGGCGCAGTCGCGGAAAACCAGGCAACTGCGTGGCATCGGCTTGGCCACCTACATCGAGGCCTGCGGCAACAATGGACCCGACACGGCAACCGTCCGTCTCGAGCCGGATGGTGTCGTCACCGTGCTGACCGGGACGCAATCGAGCGGACAGGGTCATCACACCGCCTATGCGCAGCTCGTCGCCGATCATCTCGATCTGCCGCCGGAACGCGTCCGGGTGATCCAGGGCGACACCGACCTGATTGCGACCGGCACCGGTACCGGTGGGTCCAGCTCGATACCGTGCGGCGGCGCATCGGTTGCCGGTGCGACGAGGAAGCTCGCCGACACTCTCAGGACGATCGCTGCCGACGCGCTGGAAGCCGGCCTGGCCGACATGGAGATTGCGGACGGTAGCGTTCGCATTGCCGGAACCGATCGTGCGCTGTCCTTTGCCGAGCTTGCCGGTAGGGCTTCCGCTGATCGCCTCGTCGCGCAGGACGCCTTCGTGCCTCCGGAGGCCACCTATCCCAACGGCACGCACGTCGCCGAGATCGAGATCGATCCGGAAACCGGCGTCGTCGAGATCGTCAGTTATGTGGTGGTCGATGATTTCGGCGTGACGCTCAACCCGCTGATGCTCGCCGGCCAGGTTCATGGAGGCGCCGTGCAGGGCATCGGCCAGGCGCTGATGGAGCGCACCGTCTACGACCCGCAATCCGGCCAGCTCCTGACCGCGAGCCTGATGGACTATGCGCTCCCGCGTGCCGCCGACGTGCCGACTTTCCGGTTCGAGACCCGCAACGTGAGGTGCACGACCAATGTGCTCGGTGTAAAGGGTGCCGGAGAGGCCGGGGCGATCGGGTCGTGTCCGGCCGTGATGAATGCCATCGTCGATGCGTTGTGGCGCGCATACCGGATCCGGCACGTCGACATGCCGGCGACGCCGGAGCGTCTGTGGGCGGCCATCGAGGAAGGACGCCGGGTGCACACCCTGTAGGGGGTCGATCGCAGGATCACGAAATCGTGATCGCTCCCCCTCTCGCCCGACCACCGCTGTGTCGAGAATAACACGAATAACCGCTCCAGGGCGGTGTTGTCCCAAGGTCGGGCAAGAGCCCAAAATCACAGAGGGGGAAATCGAATGATGTTCCGAACGGTGCTTGCGGTCGCGGCGGTCGCGCTCGGCATAACGGCAGTCGGCGCCCAGTCCGACCCGATCGCGGCGCGCAAGGCCTTGATGAAGGCCAACGGCGACCAGGCCAAGATCGGGTCCGCAATGGTCAAGGGCGAAGCCCCATTCGATCTCGCCAAGGCCCAGGCGATATTCGTGACCTTCGTCGATGCCGCCGGCAAGGTGCCGAACCTCTTTCCAGAGAACACCAAGACCGGCGGGGAGACCACTGCGGCGCCAAAAATCTGGGAGGACACGGCGGACTTCAAGGCGAAGTTCGTGAAGTTCGGAGCCGATGCCAAGGCGGCCGAAGGCGCCGTCAAGGATCTCGACAGCTTCAAGGCCCAGTGGGCCGTCGTCACCAAGAATTGCGGCGGCTGCCACGAACTCTACCGCATCAAGAAGAGCTGAGGGCGACCGCTGCGAGGCGGCAATCTGCGCACGAGAACCCGAGGGCGGCCGTCCGGCGACGCGCCGCCCTCGGCGTTTCGGCGTCGGTTCCGCCGGGAATAAAGCACTCTCTTACCGGCTCTACGGTACGGCCACAGCGTGATGGCTCGATATGAGCTTCGGATCGCGATCGATGAAGCCGGCCATGACATCGGAGGGCGCATGATCCGCAAGCTCGTTGTCGTGACGGCCATCCTCGCCGTCATCGTGGCCGCCGCCCTCTGGGTGGTCACCGAGCCGGCCGTGGTGGCGGCGGGCGTGCTGGCGCCGCACCAGGCCGATGTCGCGAACGGCCGCACGATTTTCCAGATCGGCGGCTGCGTCTCCTGCCATGCGGTTCCCGGGCAGGCCGACAAGACGCGCCTCGGCGGCGGGCTCGCGCTGAAATCCCCCTTTGGCACCTTCTACGCCCCGAACATCTCGCCCGATCCGACGGACGGCATCGGGTCGTGGACCGAGGTGCAATTCGTGACTGCGCTCACCAAAGGGACATCGCCAGCCGGAGCGCACTACTATCCGGCCTTTCCGTACACATCGTATCAGCGCATGACGCTCGACGACGCGCGCGACCTCTTCGCCTTCCTCAAGACGCTTCCGCCGGTCCACGGCAAGGTGCGCGATCACGACATGCCGTTTCCCTTCAACGTCCGCCGCGGCCTCGGCCTGTGGAAGCTGTTGTTCGTCGACGGCGCGCCCTATCGGCCCGATCCCCGACAGTCCGCGGCTTGGAACCGCGGTGCCTATCTGGTCAACGGTCCGGGCCACTGCGCCGAGTGTCACAGTCCGCGCAATCTGGCCGGCGGCATCGTCGCCGCCCGGCGCTTCACCGGCGGACCGCCGCCGGAAGGCAAGGGCTGGGTGCCCAATATCACCCAGCATGGCCTCAAGGACTGGTCGGAGAAGGACATCGTCTATCTGCTGGAAACCGGCCTGAATCCCGAAGGGGATTCGGTCGGCTCGACGATGGCCGAAGTGGTGCGCAATACCGAGCAACTCAGCCCGCAAGATCGTGGCGCGATTGCGAGCTATATCAAGTCACTGCCGCCGATCGAGGGGGAGAAGCCGCCGGCGAAGAAATGAGGCCGCCATGCGGACATCCGGTAAATCCCCATTTGGAGAACGCGGTTCTGACATGCCCTCACACCCCAAGGAGGTTGCCATGCCCATGTGGTCCAGACGACGTGTCGGGGCGCTCGCGCTCGCAGCGGGTCTCCTCTCGAGCATTCCAGTCGCCGCGGTCGCCGCCGACGACAAGGCGCTTGCGGCCGCGCTACGCTCCGGCGGTCTGGTGATCGTCGTTCGTCACGGCGCCACCTTTCCCGACCAGGCCGACACCGATCCGCTGCACCCGGACAATATCGCCGCCCAGCGCCAGCTCAATGACAAGGGCACGGCGCTGGCGAAGTCCTTCGGCGAAGCTCTTCGGCAGATCGGAATACCGGTCGGGAAGACCTATACGAGCCTGTTCAATCGTGCCTACCAGACCGCTGTCGTTGCGGGTTTCCCCGACATCGAGAAGACCGCCGATCTCACGGAGGGCGGCCTCGTCGTGTCGCCGAACGAAAACAATCGCCGCGCCGAGGCGCTGCGAAAAATGCTCGCCACAGCGCCCCAGCCCGGCACCAATACGGTGCTGGTGACCCACAAGCCCAACATCATCGACGCCCTCGGCAAGGATTGGTTCGAGGTCCGGGAGGGGGAGGCGTCGATATTCCGGCCGGAGAATGGCCGCTACGCGCTGGTCGCCCGGGTGCAGATGGACGAGTGGCCCCGCATGGCAGCCAAATAGCTTTGGGGCTGCCGTAGCATTCCGTCGTCCGGGGTGCCGCCCTGCGGTCCGCAGGCAGCGAACGCGGACGCCGAAGCCGGGCTTCCGGGCGGGAGCACGGTGTGGTCAATTGCGGCTCCCTCGATTCGTCTCCGGCGGCCCGACCGGAGGGGGCCCGCAACCCGACCGATGGACGTCCTCAAAGGAATTCTGCTCAAGTTGACGTCGGCGCTGCTGTTCGCCGGGATGTCGGCGCTGATCCGCTGGCTCGGCGAGGTCGTTCCGCTTGGGCAGGTCGTGTTCTTCCGCAGTGCGTTCGCCATCCTGCCGGTGGTGATCATCTACGCGTTGCGCCGCGAGTTGATGACCGCGGTGCGTACGGCCAGGCCGTTCGGGCATTTCGGGCGCGGCCTCGTCGGCGTCGCCGGCATGTTCCTCAGCTTCGCGGCGCTGGCGCGGCTGCCGCTGGCCAACGCCACCGCGATCGGGTTCGCCGCCCCGCTCATCACGGTGGCGCTGGCCGCCCTGGTGCTCAAGGAGCGCGTGCGGATCTTTCGCTGGACGGCGGTCGGCGTGGGGTTCGGCGGCGTGCTCGTGATGCTGGTGCCCTACCTCGACGTGGCTGCCATGGGGGCGTCCGGCGAGCAGACGCTGGGAGCCGTGTGCGCGCTCGCGGCGGCGTTCTGCAACGCCGCCTCGGTCATCCAGACCCGGCGGCTCACCGACAGCGAGACCACCTCGGCGATCGTCCTCTACTTCTCGCTGATCTGTGCCCTCGGAGGGCTCCTCACCTTGCCGTTCGCCTGGCACCCGCCGACCGGGAAGGAGCTCGCCGCGCTGATCGCGATCGGTCTCGTCGGCGGCTTTTCCCACATCCTGCTGACCGAGAGCTATCGGTATGCGCCGACCTCGGTGGTCGCGCCGTTCGACTACACGTCGATCCTGTGGGCCTTCGTGCTCGGCTACGCGATGTTCGGCGAGGTGCCGTCGGCATTGGTCTTCGTCGGTGCGGCGATCGTGGCGCTCGCCGGCCTGTTCGTGATCTGGCGGGAGCGTCAGCTCGGCCTCGCGCGCCGTCGCATCCGCAGCGGCTGACGGTCCGGCGCGTGGCGGCGGGTGCGGTCAGGTGGGAAACGCCTTGAACGTGATGATGGTGCGGGTGTCCTGGATTCCCGGGATCGACTGCACCTTCTCGTTGACGAAGTGGCCGATATCGGCGCCGTCCTCGACGTAGAATTTCACCAGCAGGTCGAAGTCGCCGGCCGTCGAGTAAATCTCGGAGGCGATCTCCGCATCGGCGAGCTTGTTGGCGACCTGGTAGGACTGCCCGAGATTGCACTTGATCTGGACGAAGAACGGAACCATGCGGAGCCTCCGACGTGCCCGCGGGGCGGGGCACCCGTCAAGTCGGCAATCCAGCAAAATCGCGCTATGTTGACAAGACGCCGTTGGCTGCTGCCGGCGTCGCAAGGGAACACTCATGACCTGGCTCATCCGGTTGGCGGCTCTGGCCTTGTTCTGCACCGCCCTCGACGCGGCTGCCCCTGCGGCCGGGCGGGCCTGTCCCGGGCGGCCGATCCGCCTCGTCGTCAGCTTTCCGCCGGGAGGCAGCACCGACCTGGTGGCGCGGGCCCTGCAGCCGCAGCTCGAAAGGCAGCTGAGCCAACCGGTCATCGTCGACAATCGGCCGGGTGCCGGTGGCGTCATCGATATCGACGTCGTCGCCAAGGCGACGGCGGATTTGCCCGGTTCATTCGCGCCGAGATCGCCAAATGGGCCAAGGTCGTGATCGTCACCGGCGCCAGGGAGAATCGAGCTTGATGGTGGATCTGCGACTCTACGCATTGGTCGATCCCGAACGTTCGGGCGGCGTCAGGCTCGCCGATCTGGCGGCCTCCGTGGCGCGAGGCGGGGCCACCCTGGTGCAGTTGCGTGACAAGCACGCAACCACGCGCCGGATGGTCGATGAGGCGCGCGCCATCAAGGCGGCGCTGACGCCGCTCGACGTGCCGCTCGTGATCAACGACCGGGCCGACGTCGCCATCGCGGCCGGCGCCGACGGCGTCCATGTCGGGTGGGACGATATGACCCCCGAGGACGCCCGGGCGCTGCTCGGTCGCGAGGCGATCATCGGCCAGTCGATCAAGACGATCGCTCAGGCGGAGGCCGCGCCGCTCGAGCTGCTCGACTACGTCTGCGTGGGCGGCGTGTTCGCAACGACGTCGAAGAACAACCCCGACCCGCCGATCGGGCTCGGCGGCCTCGGCGCCATTCTGAAAGTGCTGCGTGCGCGCGCCTCCGCGATGCCGATGGGGGCGATCGCCGGGATCGACCAATCCAATGCGGCCGACGTCATCGCGGCGGGCGCCGACGGCGTGGCGGTGATCTCCGCCTTGTCGCTGGCCGACGATGCGGCGGCCGCCGCCGGGCGATTGCGCGCCCTGGTGGACCGCGCGCTCGCTGGCCGCGCCGTGCCGCGATGACCCCGATCGCGTTGACCATCGCCGGCTCGGATTCGAGCGGCGGCGCCGGAATTCAGGCCGATCTCAAGACATTTTCCGCGCTCGGCGTCTACGGCGCCTCGGTGATCACCGCGCTCACCGCGCAGAACACGATGGGCGTGACGGCGATCCACGACGTGCCGGCGTCATTCGTCACCCAGCAGATGGATGCGGTGTTCGGCGATCTGACGGTCGGCGCCGTCAAGATCGGGATGCTGTCGCAGCCGGAGATCATCGCGGCGGTGGCTGCCGGACTCGGCCGCCACCGCCAGCGCAACATCGTGCTCGATCCGGTGATGATATCGACCACGGGCCATCGGCTGATCGCGCCCGAGGCGATCGATGCGCTGCGCCGTGTGCTGATCCCGCGGGCGCTCATCTTGACGCCCAACCTGGCGGAGGCCGCCGCGTTGCTCGACTGCCCGGTGGCCGAGGACGAAGCCGCGATGCGCCGGCAGGCCGAGCGCCTGCTGACGCTCGGCTCCGGCGCGGTGCTGGTCAAGGGCGGTCACGGCAGCGGACGGGAAAGCGTCGACGTCTACTTCGACGGCACCGCCGAACTCAGGCTGCCGGCGCCGCGGATCGCGACCCGCAATACCCATGGCACCGGATGCACCCTGTCGGCGGCGATCGCCGCCGGCCTCGCCCGGCGGCTGCCGCTGACCGAGGCGGTCGTCGAGGCGAAGGCCTACGTCACGCGGGCGATCGCCGCCGCCGACGAGCTCGCCATCGGCAAGGGCCACGGGCCGGTCCACCATTTCGCCGGCCGCTGGTGAGTGGCGGGCCGGCCGGGATCGGCCGGCCCGGCCGCGCTCACATCTTGAACTTCACCACCTTCTGCTGCTGCTCGCCGAGCCCGTCGACGCCGAGCCGTACGACGTCGCCGGCCTTGAGGAACTGCGGCGGCTTCATGCCGAGCCCGACCCCCGGCGGGGTGCCGGTGGCGATGACGTCGCCCGGCTCCATCACCATGAATTGCGAGACGTACCAGACGATGTGGGCGACGCCGAAGATCATCGTCTTGGTATTGCCGGTCTGGCACCGCTTGCCGTTGACGTCGAGCCACAGGCCGAGCTTCTGCGGGTTCGGGATCTCGTCCCGGGTCACCAGCCAGGGGCCGATCGGGCCGAATGTCTCGGCGCTCTTGCCCTTGGTCCAGTTGCCGCCGCGCTCGAGCTGGAACTCGCGCTCCGACACGTCGTTGGCGACGCAGTAGCCGGCGACCGCCTCGAGGGCGTCCTTCTTGGACAGGTACCTGGCGCGCGAGCCGATGACGATCGCGAGCTCCACCTCCCAGTCGGCCTTTTGCGAACCCTTCGGCAGCATGGTGTCGTCGTTGGGGCCGACGATGCAGGACGCCGACTTGTTGAAGATGATCGGCTCCTTGGGGATCGGCTGGCCGGCTTCCGCCGCATGGTCGGCGTAGTTCAGGCCGATGGCGATGTAGTTGCCGACGCGGCCGACGCATGGGCCGAGCCGGGCGCCGCTCTTGACCACGGGCAGCGCGTCGACCTTGGCCTTGCGGATCTTCGCGAGGCCCTTCGGTCCCAGCGTCTCGCCCGCGATGTCGTCGACGACCCCGGACAGATCGCGGATGCGGCCTGCCAAATCGATGATCCCTGGCTTCTCGCGGCCGGGCGGGCCGAAGCGGACGAGTTTCATAGGTCGTTCTCCCCTCGATTGCTCATTTTGGGCTGGTCGGCATGGAAGACGGTTGCGCCCGCGATCATGCGACGTCGCAGGCCTGCGAGCAAGCGCCGCCGGCCTCGGCCCGCCTCGGCCCACGCGCATGGTGGCGATACCGCCGGTCGCCGCAGCGCTTCCGGAAGGTCAGGAGGGCAGGCGATACAACCAATTAACCGACAATTTTAGCGAGTCTTTCAGCGATCGGTTCCAGGCTGGGTCCCGGGGGCATCCGGGGACGGGAACATGAAGAAGGCCTTGCTCGTTGCCAGCTGCCTGCTCGGGTTTTCGGGCGCGGCGCGGTCCGCGGACTATGCGGTCCCGGTCGCGACACCCCGCATGCCGCAGGCAGTACCGGTCGCATACAGCTGGACCGGCGGTTATGTCGGGGCGCAGGCCGGCTACTCCTTCGGCGACAACTCGGCGAGCATCACGACGTTCCCCATCGTTTTCGGGCCGGTCGGGTCGCAAGCCACGACAAGCCTGCGGTCGGGCGGCATCACCGGCGGCGCGCAATGGGGTTATAATTACCAAATCGGAAAGGTCGTGTTCGGCACCGAATCCGACATCTCCTGGGTCGACCGGCGCGCCAGCGTCACGGCCACCGGAGTCGGGATTTTCGGCACCCCGTTCCAATTGGTCACGCTGCAGAAGCTCGACTGGCTCGGCACGTCGCGGGTGCGGCTCGGCGTGACGCCGCTCGACCGCCTGCTGGTCTACGCCACCGGCGGCGTCGCCTACGGCCATGTCACCGCCGGCACCAGCCTCACGTTCCCGCTCGTCACCTACGGAAACGAGCAGTCGGCGCTGCGGGTCGGCTGGGCGGCAGGGGCGGGGGCCGAATACGCCATCACCAACTCGTTGTCGGCCAAGGTCGAGTATCTCTACTACGACCTCGGCGGGGCGACGGTGGTGGGCCTTCCCAATCCCATCAACCCGCCGTTCGAGACCCATACCCACTTCGACATGACCGGCCATCTGGTGCGCGCCGGGCTCAACTACAAGATCAACTGGGCGCCGCCATGGACGACGCTGGGCGCGCCGGGCATCGTCGCCAAGGCGCCCTATGCGCGGGAGTTCGAGGTGGCCTTCGGCGCCCGCTACTGGATGAGCAGCGGGAGGACGTCGAAGGACCTGTTCGATCTCTCCGGCACCGCGATGGTCTCGCGGCTGACCTACAGCGACGTCACCGCGCATACCGCGGAATCGTTCGTCCGGCTGGATCACTGGTCCGGCGCCTTCCTCAAAGGCTATCTGGGGATCGGCTCGACAGCGGCCGGCAACCTCAAGGACGAGGACTTTCCGCCGTTCATCGATCCGCAATCGGCGACGACGAGCAGCCTCAAGGACGGCACACTCAGCTACGGCAGCTTCGATATCGGCTATAACTTCCTCAAGGGCCCGCGCTACAGGCTCGGCGCCTTTGCGGGCTATCACTACTATCACGAGACCCTCAACGCGCAGGGCTGCGCCCAGACCGCCGGCAATCCGGACGTCTGTGTCCCGCCGATCGGGGATGCGATCCTCGGCATCACCAATGACGGAGTGTGGCACTCGATCCGCCTGGGAGTGAGCGGCGAGCTCATGCTCACCGACCGGCTGAAGCTCAGCGCCGAAGCCGCATGGCTGCCCTATACGGTGCTGTCGAGCAGCGACACCCACTGGCTGCGCCTCAACCATCCCGGCGGCTTCACCTCGGCGGTCCCAGAGAACGGCACCGGCAATCGCGGCTATCAGCTCGAGGCGATCCTCAGCTACCAGATGACCGAGGCGCTCAGCGTCGGCGTCGGCGGCCGCTACTGGCACATGGAGACGTCGGGCAGCTCCGACTTCACCAACAGCATCTTCTTCGGCTTCGGCGGAGAGCAGCCGCTCAATTTCAAGACCGACCGCTACGGCGGATTCGTGCAGGCGGCGTTCCGCTTCTGACGGCCGCCGCAATCCGACCGGTTCAGCCAAGCGTTCCGGGAAATATCCCGCCGTCCATCAGCAGGTTCTGTCCCGTGATGTAGCCGGCCTGCACCGAGCACAGGAACGCGCAGGCTTCGCCGAACTCCGCGGCCTCGCCGAACCGGCGCGCCGGGACGGAGGCGATGCGCTCGGCGGTCGCTTCGGCAGGATCCTTGCCGGCGCGCTTGGCCAGCGTCTCGATGCCGCCGCGCAGGCGGTCGGTGTCGAACGGGCCGGGCAGCAGGAAGTTGATGGTGACGTTGGCGTGGGCGACCGAGCGGGCGACGCCGGCGAGAAAGCCGGTCAGCCCGGCACGCGCGCCGGACGAGAGGTCGAGACCGGCCAGCGGCATCTTCACCGAGCCCGACGTGATGTTGACGATGCGGCCGAATTTTCGCCGCACCATCGGGTCGATCGCCTTCTGCACCAGCTCGATCGGCACGATCATGTTGGCGATGACGCCGTCGATCATCTGCTGGCGGCCGAGCTCGCGGAAATCCCGGAACGGCGGGCCGCCATTGTTGTTGACCAGGATGTCCGGCTCCGGGCAGGCGGCGAACAGCGCAGCCTGACCCTCGGCGGTGGATACGTCGCCCGCGACCGCAACGACCTTGGCGCCGGTCGCCGCGCGGATCTCCGCTGCGGTCGCCTCCAGTCGCGCCTTGTCGCGACCGTTGACCACGACCTCGCAGCCGGCGCGGGCGAGCGACATCGCGCAGCCGCGGCCGAGCCCGCGGCTCGAGGCGCAAACGATGGCCTTGCGGCCGGCAATTCCCAGATCCATCGAGATTCTCCTTCAAAGGTCCCGGAACGGGCGCGCGATCATACGCAGCCGCGCGGCAAACGGAACCGCCCTGCGAGATCGTCCGCGAGGTGGTCACCGGCCGTATATGTCAGTAATATTGCCCTAACGTCTCGAGGTCCCGGTGCCGTCCATGGGCGAACTTCTGGCTCCGCTCCTTCTGTTCGCGATCGCAGGCTCGTTCACGCCCGGTCCCAACAACCTGATGGTGACCGCCTCGGGCCGCGCCTTCGGCTTCGCCCGCACGGTGCCGCACATGCTGGGGGTGACCATCGGTTTCGGCGTCATGGTGCTGGCGTTCGGCCTCGGCCTGACGCAGGTGCTGTCGCGTTTCCCCGACCTGCACCGCTGGCTCCGCATCGCCGGGGCGGCCTATCTCATATACCTCGCGGCCCGGCTGGCGCTCGCCGGCGACCCGGACCGGCCCGAGGCCGGGCGCCGGCCGCTCGGCTTCCTCGAGGCGGGGCTCTTCCAGTGGGTCAATCCGAAGGCCTGGACGCTGGCCCTCGGGGTGGTTGCGGCATTCACCACGGTGGGCGGCAACGTGACCGCCGAGGTCGCCGTCATGGCGCTGGTCTTCATGCTCACCACCCTGCCGTCGCTCGCCCTGTGGTGCCTGTTCGGCGTGGCGATCGGACGGCTCATGTCCTCGCCGCGGGCCCGCCGCATTGCCAACCTGGCAATGGCCGGGCTGGTGGGGCTGTCCGTCGTGATGCTGTTCATTTGAGCAGGGCGGCCCGGGAAAAACCGGCGGTTGCGGGTTGCGCGGCCGGGGCCGGCGGAGCTACGGTCCGCCCATGGATCAGACCGAGCGGCCGCCCCCGATCCTCCCCACCGCGGAGGACGTCGAGGCTGCGGCGCGGCGCCTCGAAGGCGTCGCCGTGCACACCCCGCTGATCGCCTCGGCCATGCTCGACGGGCTGACCGGCGGGCGGGTGTTTCTCAAGTGCGAGACGCTGCAGCGCACCGGCTCGTTCAAGTTCCGCGGCGCCTACAACAAGCTGTCGACAATTCCCCCCGAATGTCGCGCCGGCGGGGTGGTGGCGTTCTCGTCGGGCAACCACGCCCAGGGCGTGGCGGCGGCGGCAAGACTGTTCGACATGCCGGCCGTGATCGTCATGCCGCGCGACGCGGCGCGGCCCAAGCGCGAGCGCACCGCGGCGCTCGGGGCGGAGGTCGTGCTCTACGACCGGGCGCACGAGGATCGCGAAAAGATCGCCCGCGACATCGCCGAGCGCCGCGGCGCCGTCCTGGTGCCGCCCTATGACGACGTCCTGATCATCGCCGGCCAGGGCACCGCGGGCCGCGAGATCGTCGACGACCTCGCCGCCGCCGGCCTCGCCCCCGACATCGTGGTGGCGTCGGCTTCCGGCGGCGGGCTTGCCGCCGGCGTCGCGCTCGCCGTCAAGGCGCGCTGCCCGGCGGCCCGGGTGTTCACCGCCGAGCCGCAGGATTTCGACGACCACGCCCGCTCGTTCCGCTCGGGCCGCCGCGAGACCAACGCGGCGGCGACCGGATCGATCTGCGACGCGCTGCTCAGCGCGCGGCCCGGACAGCTGACCTTCGAGATCAACCGCCTGCTGGTGGGCGAGGGGCTCGCGGTCAGCGACGCCGAGGTTGCCGCCGCCGTCGCCTTCGCGTTCCGCGAGCTCAAGCTCGTGGTCGAGCCCGGCGGGGCGGTCGCGCTCGCCGCCCTGATGTCGCGCAAGGTCGACATTGCCGGCAAGGTCGCGGTCGCGGTGCTCTCCGGCGGCAACGTCGATCCGGAGCTGTTTCACCGGCTCGTCGCCTAGTGCTCCGATTCGAAGCTCTTCAGATTCGCCGCGCCAGGCGGGCGTGCTCGCCGGATTGTTCGATTGCTGTTCTATTATTATCGCGCGCCCCGGACCATCGGGTCCGGGGCGGTCGTCGGGCAGGTCGGCGCAGGATCAGGTTCTGGCCCGCGTGCGGATCATGAAGCCGTCGAAGGAAAGCTCGGCGATCTGCAGCCAGACCGAGCTGTCGCCGCGGAAGGCGTTCACGCTGTCGTAGATCTTCTTGAACAGCGGGTTGGTTTTCGAATGGTCCGCGTAGGTGTCGAGCGCCGCCTTGTAGCAGGCGTCCATGACCTCGGGCGGGAACGGCCGCAATAGCGCGCCACCCGCCACCAGCCGCCTGAGCGCCGGCGGATTGACCGCGTCATACTTGCCGAGCACCCAGCCCCAGGTCTCGTGCGACGCGGCGGTCACCGCGATCTGGTAGGCCTTCGGCAGCTCGTTCCACTTGCCGAGATTGATGATGTTGTGTCCCTGGCCAGTCCCTTCCCACCAGCCCGGATAGTAGTAGTACTTGGCGATCTTGTAGAAGCCGAGCTTCTCGTCGTCGTAGGCGCCGACCCATTCGGCGGCGTCGATCGTGCCCTTCTCCAGCGCCGGATAGATGTCGCCGGCGGCGAGCTGCTGCGGCACCGCGCCGATCCTGGCGAGAATCGTTCCGGCAAACCCGCCCACCCGGAACTTCAATCCCTTCAGGTCGTCGGGCGTCTTCATTTCCTTGCGGAACCAGCCGCCCATCTGGGCGCCGGTATTGCCGGCCGCCAGGCCATAGCAATTGAACTTGGCGAGCACCTCGTTGAGCAGCTCATTGCCGCCCTCGTGATGCAGCCAGGAATGCATCTGCCGGCTGTTGAGGCCGAACGGCAGCGCCGTGCCGAACGTCATGGCGGCGTCCTTGCCCCAGTAGTAGTACATCGCGGTATTGCCCATCTCGACGGTCCCGTTCTGGACAGCGTCGAGCACCTGGAGGCCAGGTACGATCTCGCCGGCCGCGAATGGCTGGATCTGGAAGCGATTGTCGGTGAGCTCGGCGACGCGCTTGACGAAGAATTCGCAGCCGCCATAGAGCGTATCGAGTGACTTCGGCCAGCTGGCTGCCAGCCGCCACTTGATCTCCGGCATCGATTGGGCGACGGCCGGAGCAGCCACGGCCGAGGCCGCAAGTCCAGTCCCTGCGACCTGCAGGAATTCGCGACGTTTCATGAGGGTTCTCCCTGGTGAGACAATATGCCAACGCTGCGGGGGAACCGTAACGAGCGTCCCACCACAGATCCCGCGCCGACGTTCGACGGCACTATCCTAGCCACAATTCGCCGCAACCTGGAGAAATGTTTGGGGGACTTGGCGCGGGGGCCGTCGGGCCTTGGCCGGAATTTTTGCGGCGCAGCAAGCGCGGCTGCAATCGCAGGGTACCGACCAAGTCACCAGGCGGGCCTGCCGGAAGGCCGAAATCGGCTTGCTCGGCGGCGGAGCGGGTTGTGCCGGGAACATCCTGCGCGGCAAGGTCGCTTGCCGGGTGACGGCGCCCCATCGCCGACGACGGTTCGCCCTCGCCCTCGGCACGCCTGATCAAGATTCGGGCAGGCCGGAGGAGAGCCCCGCGGTGTCCGGTCTTTGCAAGCATGACATTTTGTGGAAGGTTTTGTGCGCCGCGCCAACGATCGACTTGACCGACATGTCGATGAGCCTTGGGCCTCCGTCGAGCCGGGAAGGGTGAAGATGCCAAATCCAGGACGCACTCCCGCGATCATCGCGGCGATCGCCGCCTCGTTCGTCGCCACGATCACGGCGGCGCCGGCCGCCGACAAGGTGCGCTTTCAGACCGACTGGCTGCCGTCGGGCGAGCACGCCATGTATTACGGCGGCTGGCAGAAGGGGATTTTTGCCGAGGAGGGCATCGACATCACCATCACCCGCGGCTACGGCTCGGGCGATACCGTCACCAAGCTCGCCGGCGGGGCGTTCGATTTCGGCGTCGCCGATGTTGCCGCGGTAACGACGGCGCGGGCCCGCCAGAATGTGCCGGTCAAGACCATTGCGGTGCTCTACACCCAGTCGCCGCACTCGCTGTTCGTGCTGAAGAGCTCGGGCATCACCAGCTTCAAGGGGCTGGAAGGCAAGCGGATCAGCATCACTCCGGGCAACAGCCACAAGTTCTACTTCCCCAAGGTGGCGGAGCGATCGGGCACCGATCCGAGCAAGATCATCTGGGTGAACATGGACGGCGCCGCGATGGCGGCGCAGCTGATCGCCAAGAACATCGACGCGTCGCCGTTCTATTCGATCCACCACTACTACATCAACAAGGCCGCCAGGGCGGCCGGCGAGGAGATCCTGGCGCTGCCGTTCGTCGAGGTCGGCTTCCGCATCTTCGCCGCCTCGCTGGTGGCGACCGACGAGACCATCGCCAAGCGTCCCGACCTGACGCGACGCTTCCTCAAGGCGGTCAAGCGCTCGTTCGACTGGGCGCGCGCCAACCCCGAGGAGGCCTGCAAGGCGCATATCCAGAAGGTGCCCGAGGTGGCGCTCGACGACTGCGTGCACAGCGTCATGGCGGTGATGGACTTCGTCTATTCGGATCACGAGAAGCAGTTCGGCTGGGGCAAGGAATCTCCCGAGCGGCTGGCCGTCACCTGGCAGGCGATCGCCGAGTCGCAGGACCTCGATCCGAACTGGGACCCGCGCCAGGCGTTCGATACGTCGCTGGTTCCCGCCAACTGATCGAGCGGACCGTCCGAGGCGCACGCTTCATCATTTCTGCGGGAAGGGCATGGCTGCCACGAGGGCTTATCGCACATGATGTTGCGACGTAGTGGGCATTACCGCGCCGCGAGTCCACCCTCCCGCCCGTTGGCGCCAGACGCGACATTCCCGCGGTGATCGTGCTCGACCGCGTGGGAAAGACCTTCGTCTCGCGCGACGGCGACGAGGTGGAGGCGCTTGCCGACATATCGCTCAACGCCCGTCGCAACGAGCTCGTCTGCCTGGTCGGTCCGTCGGGCTGCGGAAAGTCAACGCTGCTGCGCCTCGTCGCCGGCCTGCTGGCGCCGAGCGCCGGCGCGATCTCGATCGACGGCTCGCGGGTGACCGAGCCGCGCGCCGATACCGGCATCGTGTTCCAGTCGCCGACCCTGCTGCCCTGGGCGAGCGTCCTCGACAATGTGCTGTTTCCCCTCGACATGATGGACCGGCTCGACGCGGCCGGACGGGCGCGGGCGCGCGATCTCCTGGCGCTGGTCGGGCTTGCCGGGTTCGAGGGAAAATATCCGCGCGAGCTCTCCGGCGGCATGCAGCAGCGTGCCGGGATCTGCCGGGCGCTGGTGCACGATCCCGCGATCCTGCTGATGGACGAGCCGTTCGGCGCGCTCGATGCGCTCACCCGCGAGGAGCTCACCATGGAGGTGATGCGGATCTGGCGGGAGCAGCCGAAGACCATCCTGTTCGTCACCCATTCGATCCCCGAGGCGGTGCTGCTCGCCGACCGCGTGGTGGTGATGTCGGCCCGCCCCGGACGCATCGCCGAGATCATCGAGGTACGGCTGCCGCGGCCGCGCGGCTTCGATATGGAGGCGCAGCCGGAATTCCAGGCCGCCACGCACCGCATCCGCGAGCTCATTTTCGGGGGGCGCCATGCCCGGGCATCCTAGCGGCCGGCGCTACCCGCGCTGGGTGGCCGACATTGCCCAGCCGGTCGCCGCGCTGGTCGTCCTCGTCGCCGTGTGGGAGTTTTCCTGCCGCGTCTTCGGCCTGCCCGCCTATCTGATCCCGGCGCCGTCGGCGATTTTTACCGAGACGTTCGGGCTGGCCGGACCGGTGGCCGAGCATACGCTCGCCACCACCCGAACGGTGCTGCTCGGCTTTGCGGCTTCCCTGGTCGTCAGCCTGCCGCTCGCCGTCCTCATCACCGCGTCGCCGGCGATCGCCAACACGGTCTATCCGCTGCTGGTGCTGACCCAGTCGATCCCAAAAGTCGCGCTGGCGCCGATCCTGGTGGTGATTTTTGGCAGCAACGAGCTGCCGCGCGTGGTGGTGACGTTCCTGGTGGCATTCTTCCCGCTGGTTCTGGCGATCGCCGCCGGCATCACCGCGGTGCCGGCCGAGCTCATCGAGCTCGGCCGCGCCTGCAAGGCGAGCCGCTGGCGCGAGCTCACGCGCATCCGGCTGCCCTATGCGGTCCCCTTCGTGTTCAGCGGGCTCAAGGCCGCGATCACGCTGTCGGTGGTCGGCGCCGTGGTCGGCGAGTTCGTCAACGCCGACCGCGGGCTCGGCTACCTGATCGTCACCTCGACGGCCTTCTTCAAGGTTCCCCTCGCCTGGGGCGCCCTGGTCCTGCTGTCGCTGCTCGGCATCGTCCTGTTCCAGGCGGTGGTCATCATCGAGCAGGTATTCTTTCCCTGGTCGGTCGATGCCGACAAGCAGATCCGCTGAAAGGAACAGCCATGACCGACAATCGCCCCACCATCATCCGCGGCGGCCGGCTGGTCGACGCGGCGCGCCACCGCGCCGATCTTGCCGACATCCTGATCGTCGGCGACACCATCGCGGAGATCGGCCCGGCCGGCCTCGCGGCGCCCGACGACGCCAAGGCGATTGATGCCGCCGACATGCTGCTGCATCCCGGCCTGATCAATGCCCATACCCACGGCCACGGCAACCTGGGCAAAGGGCTCGGCGACCGCTGGACGCTCGAGCTGCTGCTCGCCGCAGCACCCTGGATCAGCGGCAACCGCACGCTCGAGGACAAGTATCTGAGCACGTTCGTCGGTGCGATCGAGATGCTGCTCAAGGGCTGCACCGCCTGCTACGACCTCACCGTCGAGTTCCCCATTCCAACCCCGGAGGGGTTGGAGGCCTGCGGCCGCGCCTACCGGGACGCCGGGATGCGCGCGGTGCTCGCCCCGATGGTCGCCGAGTTCACCTTCTTCGAGGCGATACCCGGCCTCATCGACGCGCTGCCGCCGGCGATCCAGAAAGAGGTCGAGCGCCTGCGGCTGGCGCCCGGCGAGACGACGCTCGCGGCGATCGCCAAATCGCTGCACGACTGGTCGTTCGATCGCGACTATATCCGCGCCGCGGTCGCGCCCACCATCCCGCATCACTGCTCCGACGATTTCATGCGTCAGTGCGCGAGGCTCGCGCGCGACCACGGCGTCGGGCTGCACACCCATGTCCAGGAATCCAAGGCCCAGGTCATGGTGGGCCTGAAGCGCTACGGCAAGACGCCTACCGCGCATCTGCAGGATCTCGGCCTGCTCGGCCCGGATTTCACCGTCGGCCACGGCGTGTGGCTCGACCACGACGACATGCGCCGGCTCGGCGACAACGGCTCCTCGGTGGCGCACAATCCGGGCAGCAACATGCGTCTCGGCAACGGGCTCGCCGACGTGCGCGGCATGCTCGAGCGGAAAGTCAATGTCGGCATCGGCACCGACGGCGCCAACTGCTCGGACAATCTCAACATGTACGAGTCGATGCGGCTGGCCTCCATGGTGTCGAAGACGCAGGGCCCCGACACCGACCGCTGGCTGACCACCGGCGAGGTTCTGGCGGCGGCCACCGAAGGCAGCGCAAGAGCGCTCGGCCTCGGCGACCGCATCGGGCGGATCGCGCCGGGCTACAAGGCCGACATCGTGCTGCTCGATCTCGCCAACATCAACTGGATGCCGTTCAACGATCCGGTCAACCAGATGGTCCACACCGAGGACGGTTCTGCCGTGCACACGGTGCTGGTCGGCGGCCGGGTGGTGGTGGAGAACCGCAAAGTGGTCGGCGTCGACATGCAGGCTTTGGCGCGCCGCGTCGAGGAGACCCGCGCCCGCCTGGCGCAGGCGACGCTCCCCAACAAGCAGCTGTTCGAGCGGGTCGAAAGCGTGGTCAATACGTTCTGCCCGGGGCTGGCAAAAATGCCGTATCACATCGACCGCTTCGGCGGCGGCCATCACGGTCACGAGCATGCCTATTTTGTGAATCACTCGTAGGATGGGTAGAGCGCTCTTGCGCGAAACCGATCAACGGCGCGGGCAACAAGTCGATGGGTTTCGCAAGAGCTCAACCCATCCTACCAACGATGGTGCGCATCGCGTTCGTTGCGCTGCTGTCGCTGGGCGGCGGCGCCGTCGGCGCACCGACCAGCTACCAGCAGGCGCTCAAGCAATACACCGCCGCCCGCCAGGCCTACGAGGAGGCCGCCGCTGCCTACTGGACGGCGGTGGCGGACAAGCGGCGGATCCGTAACGGCAAGCGCCGCAACAACGAGGAAATCCTGATCGACGATTACGTGCTCGGCCAGCCGCCGGCCTGGTCGGGACCGCCGATGCCGGTCGATCCGTCCGCGCCGCCCGAAGCCCGCCCGGCTGCCAGGAAGCGTGTCCCGGTGGTGGCGGATTTTCTCAGCTCGGCCGCCGAGCATTTCGGTTTCGTTCCGCGGCGGCCGAAGAGCGAGATCGAGTTCAAGCGCGCCTATGCGCTGGTTGCAGCCGCCGCCGGGCTCACCAGGGATCAGGTGGTCCGCATCTACGCGTTCGAATCCGGCGGCAACGGCCGCTACGACGTCCAGGCCGGCCTGGAGCACGACCGGCCGGGGGCGCGGGCGATCCACACCGCGCTCGGCTACAACCAGCTGGTCGGCGCCAACAGCGTCGAGCTCTTGGCGGAGCAGGGCGACCGCTTCGCGGCGGCGCTCAGGGCCAAGGCCTCGTCATCGGCCGGCGATGCCGCCAAGGCGCTCGACGCCAAGGCCCAAGTGCTTGAGCGCATGATCGCCTTCGCCAGGACCGTGCCGGACGACTGGCGCGAGCACGAGAAACTTGCCGAGACGTCGAAGGGGCTCGGCGTTCATGCGCTGCTGCTCGACCTCGACGTCGGTCCGCTGCTGCAGACCAGAAAGCTCCTCGACTCCATCGAGTACGCTCGCCGCAAGGGATATGACCGGGCGCTCAGCGCAGCCGAGCTCGAGCTGATGAACCTCACCGGCGACGGCAACGGCCTCGACATGGTGATGATGCGGGCTGCGATGCGCGACAAGGTCCCGACCGCGAATTTTTTCGTACGCGCGGGCTACGAGCGCAATGCGATTGCCCGCCGCCATGATGTGGTGGCGAAGCTCGTCGCGGAGATCGACGCCAGGATGGCCGCCGAGATCCGGTTGCAGGGCGCCAGGGACATGGCGGCGGCATTCGACGCCGCGTCTTCGACGCCCAGGCCGTAGCAGGTGCGGCGACTACCAGCGCCGCCAGCCGCCGCGCCAGCCCCAGCGCGGACCCCAATAGGGGCCATAATAGCCGTAATAGTAGGGCGGCGGAGGACCCACCACATAGGCCGGACCCGGCCCGTAGGCCGGCTCATACACGGGGCCGGCCAGCCGGCGCACCGGTCTCGGGGCGCCGAGGCCGAGATTCCTGGCGATGGCGTAGCCGACTTGGCCGTCGAACGTGACCTCGCACCAGCCGTTGGTGCACTTGCCCACCTCGACCTTGCTGCCCTTGGGGATGAGCGTGATGACGTCGGTGTCGGTTCCCGCGCCCTTCCGCAGGTTCACCTCCGCCGAAACAGTGGCGGACTTGGCCGCGGCGTCGGCGACCGACAGGGCCGAGAGGATCGCGGCCGCGGCCGCAACGCGCGCAAGGCTCATGGCGTCTCTCCATGATGTCCCGCCCCGGGGCATTTCTGGCAAATCGACGCGCCGGGTTCAAGCGCCTGGCCGCGACGACCGTCGGTTAACCCTCTGGGTGCCATGTGCCGCGACGTCATGGTATGTAGACCGGTCATCGGCGACGGGCCCGCGACGGATTTCGCGACGGCCTGCTCGCTGCCGCCGCAGCCAAAATTCCGGGAATACATGATGCAATACACGACGCTCGGTCGGACCGGCCTGACGGTCAGCGTGGCGGGTCTCGGCTGCGGCGGCAACAGCCGCATCGGCCAGGGCGCCGGCTTGAGCGAGGCGCAATCGGTGGCGCTGGTGCGCGAGGCGCTCGACCTCGGCGTCACCTTCTTCGACACCGCGGAAGTCTACGGCACCGAGGATATTCTGGGCCGGGCGATCGCGCCGTCCGAGCGGGCCTCGGTCGTCATCTCCACCAAGAGCCGCATCGCCCGCGACGGCAAGCCGATGTCGGCCGCCGACGTGGTGGAAAATCTCGACGCCTCGCTCAAACGCCTGAAGACCGACTACGTCGACGTCTACCTGCTGCACGGGGTGCCCCCGGCAGCCTACGAGCGCGCCATGGGCGAACTCGCGCCGGCGCTCGAGCGCGAGAAACAGAAGGGAAAGATCCGGCATCTGGGGCTGAGCGAGACCGCGGCCAACGATCCGGAGCAGAAGATGCTGCAGCGGGCGCTCGGCGACGACATCTGGCAGGTGTTCATGCTCGCCTTCCACATGCTCAACCAGGGAGCGCGGCGCGACCTCTTCCCGCGCACGCGTCCGCAGGGCGTCGGCACCCTGCTGATGTTCGTCGTCCGCAACATTTTTTCCAAGCCCGGGCTGCTGGCCACCACCATGAGCAGGCTCGCCGCCGAGGGACAAGTGCCGAAGGAATTTGCCGGCGTGCCCGATCCGTTGGGCTTCCTCGTCCACGAGGCAGGCGCCTCGAGCCTGATGGATGCCGCCTACCGGTTCGCCCGCCACGAGCCCGGCAGCGACGTCGTGCTGTTCGGCACCAGCAGCAGCGCGCATCTGCGCACCAACGTCGCCTCGATCCTCAGTCCGCCGCTGCCGGCGGCCGACGTGGAGCGGCTCTATGCGCTGTTCGGGACGCTGCGGGGCGTGGGCCTCGACTTGCCGGACCGGCTGAAGTGAAACGGTTGCACGCGCTCCCGCGCCGCGCTCGATGGGCACCCGGCCACGCGTTGCCCGCGCGCCGCATCTTCACTGTCCGGCGAGACGGTCCCTCGCCGCCACGCCGGCCGGTTTCCACTCGCGCGTCCGCTTCTGCGCCTCGGCGATCTGGTCGCGGGTCATTTGCTTCGCCACCACGTCGCGACTGGTGACGGCGGTATTGCGACGGGTGTCGGACGCCGGAAAACTCGCAGCGGCAAGACTGAACCACATATACGCGCTCACATTGTCGGCCTCCCAGGCCTCCCCGCTGGCGGAGAAGACTCCGAGATTGTACTGCGCTTCGGGATATCCCCGGTCGGCGGCGAGGCGATACCACTTCGCTGCCTCGGCGTAGTCCTGCGGCACGCCCTGGCCTTCGTAATACATGACTCCGAGTTGGAATTGAGCGGCGGCATCGCCCTGGTCGGCGGCGCGGCGAAACCATTTCACTGCCGTGGCGTGATCCTGCCGCACGCCCTGGCCGCGGTAATAGACGAGCCCGAGCAGCGATTGGGCACGGGCATCACCCTGGTCGGCCAGGGGAGGCGCCAGCCGCAGCACCGTTGCGTAGTCGCCTTTGCGAAAGGCCGCGTAAAGGTCATCGGCACTTCGGGCCGGAACTCGAGAGGCCAACTGCCTGCGGCAGAGCGGTGACGAAGTGCCCGATCGGCTCATGATAGACGCCGAGCGCGAAGCCGACCGCCAGCATGGGCACGGCGATAGACACCGCAACCTCGGGCCTCAGTTTCTTCCACCGTCCGGCCACCTCCGCACACTGCTTCAGCGCCGTCTGCAGGGACGAGACGCGCTGCTCCAGCGCTTCGACTTTCCGGCGCCTGCCAAATCGCATCCGCGGCAAAAACGACATCGCTACAATCCCGATGAATTCTGGTTTCGCGTCAAAGTCACGTCCTTCGCTCCGTGTCGCACGACTGCACACTGATCGCGATGTTGCAGGTGCCCTGTCCGTGCGCCGCGCACAATCTCAGGCAGCGGCGCTTGCTACGGCACGGAAATCGGACGTGAAGCAAGTGATATGGTCAGGGAGCTCATTGCGGTCAAGCGTGAACGGTTCACAAACCCGCTATCGAGTCTGGCATTGAAGTCCACCTGGATATCCGTGTTGACTGTCTGAGAACGACCTCGATCCAACGTAATGCCAACGGACGGTGCCGCGCTCGCCCGTATAGGAGACGACGACGCCGACGGTGCCCACCGCGATGATGCTCTTGGCGACCACCTCGATGGTGGCGAACAGGCGGTTGAGATAGCAGCTGCCGTCGACCAGCACCTGATGCTGGCGGCCGCGACAGCCGCCGTCGCGGAGAAATGCCTCGGGGGCCGGGAAAATGTATCAGCTGAACAGCGCGATCTTTTCCTCGGCGCTCAGCGCGACGATCGGGGCGAGCGGATCGTTGGCCGGGCTGGTCGACGGCGCCTCCACGTGCGGAGGCTTTTGCGGTATCGGCCGGGCCGCCGGCGCGGTTCTCGGCGGCGCCTGCGGCGCCAGCACGGGGGCCGCCGTCTCGGGCACCGGCGCGCTACGCGGCGTCGGTCGGGCGGCAGGCTCGGGAGCCGGGCGGGCAGGGGCGGGCTGCTCGACAGCGCGCATGGCGGCAGGCCCGGGAGCCGGGCGCGGAGGGGTGGCGGCCTCGGCAGCACGCATCGCGGCCGGCGCCGGCCTTGGCGGCCCGTCGGCTGCGGGTTGCCGGCGAACGTCGCCGGCGGCAGCGCGGCCTGCCTCGGCAGCCGGGCCCATGACGACGTCGATGTCGGCCTGGTCCAGACCGAGACCGGGCTGCGCCGGGCCGTTGAGCAGCGCCGCCTCGCGGTCGCGCGCCTTGGCGGTTTCCGCCGCCTCCGCCGCCATCGCGTTGTCGAGGCCCCAGATGTCGATCATCGCGTTGATGCGGCCTTCCAGATAGCGCAGCACCTGGACGACTTTTCGGCTGCGCTGACCGGTCAGGTCCTGGAACGAGCAGGCGGTGTAGATATCGGTCGCCTTGGCGTCGACGAGGTCGCAGACCTCGGCCTCGAGACCCTGCTCGCGCAGCGTCCAGGCGACTTCCTGGATCTGCTCGGCGGCGGCCAGGATGTCGGAGGTGGCGGCCTCGGTGGCGCTGACGATCGAGTCGAGCTCCTCGGTCGCCTCGCCGAACTTTCCGTGATGGTCGGCGTCGGGCTTGATGGTGGCGATCTCCGCCTTGGTGCGGGCGATCGCCTTGGCCATATCCAGGAGATCGAAGCGGATGCGGTCGACGGTCTCCCCCTCGCGCTCGCCGCGGATCGCGGCCTCGATCCGCCCCAGCGCGCCCAGCAGCATGTTGGTGTCGGCCTGGCGGTTGCGCTTGGCGTACTCGGCAAGGAACCAGCGGCCGCGATTGGTCTCCATCACGGCTTCTTCGATCGCCACGTAGTCGTGCTCGTTCAGCGGCATCAGGGCAGGGGGGTTCGCCATCGCGGAAAGCCCATGGACGGTGTTGAATAGCCGGCATCATGCCGAACGAATCGTCTCGAACAGTTTAATGGCGAAGGATGCCCCGGCAAACGCCGGCGACGGCTTCGCGCCGCGCCTGGCCCTGTTCTATTCGGGGTTCTTCCTCGCCAGCGGGGTCCAGCTGCCGTTCTTCCCGGCCTGGCTTTCGGCCAAAGGCCTGGATTCGCAGGCCATCGGGCTGGTGCTCGCGGTCCCGATGCTGGTGCGGGTGTTCGCCATTCCGGTCGCCGCCCGGATCGCCGACCGGCTGGCGGCGCCGCGCGAGGTGCTGATCGTGGCCGCGACGGCGACCGCAATCGGTTATGCGGCGGTCGGCATCTCGCACGGTCTGGTTGCAATCCTGGTAGCCGTGCTCGTCGCCTCGCTGGCCGCCGCACCGATCATGCCGCTCGCCGATGCCTATGCGCTGCGTGGCCTCGGCATGCGGCGCAGAGCCTATGGCCCGGTCCGGTTGTGGGGCTCGGTCGCCTTTATCGTGGCGAATCTTGTCGGCGGGCTCGCCCTCGACGCGATCGCCCGCGTCGATCTGATCTGGCTGATCGTGGCGGGCTTCGCCGTGATGACGGCTTCGGCATTCGCCCTCGGCCCGTTGCGGGCCGAGCCGCCTGCGCCCGCCGGACAGCCGCCCCGGACCACCTGGCTGTACGGGTTCCCGGCATTCCTCGCGGTCGCGGCCGCCGCCAGCCTGATCCAGGCGAGCCACGCGGTCTATTACGGGTTCTCCGCCATCGACTGGAGCGCGCGAGGTTTCGACGGCACCACCATAGGGGCGCTGTGGGCGCTGGGCGTGGTCGCCGAGATCGTGCTGCTCGCGCTCTCCCCGCGCCTGCCCGAACGCCTCGGCGCACTCGGCCTCATCGGCCTGGGCGGGGCCGGCGGGGCGATCCGCTGGGCCGCAATGACCCTCGACCCGCCGGCGGCCCTGCTTCCCGTCCTGCAATGCCTCCACGGCCTGTCGTTCGGCGCCACCCATCTCGGAGCCGTGCACTATCTGGCCCGCGCGGCGCCCGACCGGCAGGGCGCCACGGCACAAGGCGACTTCTCCACGGTCATGGGTGTGGTGATGGCGGCTGCCAGCGGGCTGTCGGGCGCGCTCTACGGCGCCTTCGGCAGCCATGCCTATGCGGGGATGGCGGCGCTCGCCGCCGCCGGCGGCGCCTGTGCGCTGCTGGCGCCGCGGCTCGGACGTGGGGCCTGAGCCGGTCAGCCCCACAGCGCCGGGTCGGCGGGGTGAACCAGGCTGCCCGCATAGACGAGCCCGTCCGGCCGGTCGGAGGCGAGCAGCAGCGGGCCGTCGAGGTCGACCACGCGGGCGCGCTGCGCCGCCAGGATGGCGGGCGCCATGGCGAGCGAGGTCGCCACCATGCAGCCGACCATCAGCCCGAGCCCGGCGCGCTCGGCGGCGGCTGCAAGCCGCAGCGCCTCGGTCAGCCCGCCGGTCTTGTCGAGCTTGATGTTGACGGCGTCATACCGGCCGGCGAGCCCGGGAAGCGATGCGCTGTCGTGCACGCTCTCGTCGGCGCAGATCGCGATGCCGCGCTTCATGCCGGCAAGCGCCGCGTCATCGGCGGCGGGCAGCGGCTGCTCGACCAGGGTGACGCCGGCATCGGCGCAGGCGGCGAGGTTTTCCGCCAGATTCGTCGGGTCCCAGGCCTCGTTGGCATCGACGATCAATTCGGTCGCGGGCGCGGCGCGGCGCACGGCGGCGAGGCGCGCGGGATCACCGGCGCCGCCGAGCTTGATCTTGAGCAGCGGCCGTGCTGCCGCCCTCGCCGCCGCCTCGGCCATCTCGTCCGGCGAGCCGAGCGAGATCGTGTAGGCGGTCACCAGCGGTCGCGGCGGCGGCAGGCCGGCAAGGCGGTGCACCGGCATGCCCTGCCGCCTGGCGTCGAGATCCCAGAAGGCGCAATCGAGCGCATTGCGCGCCGCGCCGGCCGGCATCGTGGTCTGCAGGCCGAGCCGGTCGAGACCGTGCGCCACGGCGTCGCGCTGCGCCTCGATTGCGGCCGCAACCCCCTCGACGGTCTCGCCGTAGCGCCCGTAGGGGACGCATTCGCCGCGCCCGCGATGGCGCCCGTCGACGAGTTGTGCCACGACAACCGTGGCCTCGGTCTTGGCGCCCCGCGAGATCGTGAATTTTTCCGCGAGCGGCCAGCGTTCGATATGGACCGACAGGGCAGGCGACATGGCAGGGGGCGTGCCACCGCGCCTCGGCAGGGTCAACACATGATGCGGGCGGGCCATGATGGGTAACGGATCAGCCGACCGTCGGGCGTCGGCGCGCGATGCGGGCCACTGCGGCGCCCCGGCGCAAGCGATCGAGGCGACGTGAGCGCCGAGAAGCGGAGAGCCGAGGTGGAGAGCGCAGCCTCCCTGAGGGGCGCGCTCGTCGGCGGACGCCTGACGCTCGCCGCCGCCGGGGATTGGACCGCGCCGCACGCCGCCGAGCTCGAGCCGCTGGTCGAGGAGGCGAGCCGCGACCCGCAGCCGGCGAAGATGGTGGAGATCGACATAGGCGGCGTCGAGAAGCTCGACACGTTCGGCGCCTGGCTGCTTGAGCGCCTGGTCCGCGCCTTCGCGCAAAAGGGCAGCGCCGCGCGCCTGGTCGGCGTGCCGGAGCGCGACCGCGGGCTCATCGAGGAGGTCCGCCGCGCAAACCTGGTCCCCGTGCCGGCGGCTCCCCGGCGAAACCCTGCTATGGCCGCCCTGGAGCAGACCGGACGCGCGGTCGTCGGCGTCGGCGGCGACCTGCTGCGGCTGGTGCACATGCTGGGCGAGGTGGCGGATGCGCTGATGCGCGTCGCGCTCAACCCGCGCAGGTTCCGCTTCACCTCGGTGGTGCATCATCTCGACCGTGTCGGCTGGCGCGCCGTGCCGATCATGATGCTGATCACCTTCCTGATCGGCTGCATCATCGCCCAGCAGGGAATTCTTTCATTTCCGCAAGTTCGGCGCCGACCTCTACGTGGTCGACATGGTCGGCATCCTGATCCTGCGCGAGATCGGCGTGCTGATCGTCACCATCATGGTGGCCGGCCGCTCCGGCAGCGCCTACACGGCCGAGCTCGGCTCGATGAAGATGCGCGAGGAGATCGACGCGCTGCGCACCATGGGCCTCGATCCGGTCGAGGTGCTGATCCTGCCGCGCCTCCTGGCGCTGGTGATCGCGCTGCCGCTGCTCGCCTTTCTCGGCTCCATGGCGGCGCTCTACGGCGGCGGCCTGGTGTGCTGGCTCTATGGCGGGATCAGCCCGGACAATTTCCTCATCCGGCTCAAGGAGGCGATCGCCCTCAACACACTTCGAGGTCGGCATGATCAAGGCGCCGTTCATGGCGCTGATCATCGGCATCGTGGCGAGCGTCGAGGGCCTGCAAGGTCAAGGGCAGCGCCGAGTCGCTCGGCGCGCAGACCACGGCGTCGGTGGTCAAGTCGATCTTCGTCGTGATCGTGCTCGACGGGCTGTTCGCCATATTCTTCGCCTCGATCGGGATGTGAGCCATGGCGGGGACCGCACCCGAGACGGCGATCAGAGTACGCGACCTGGTGGTCGGATTCGGCGACCAGACGGTGCTCGACCATCTGTCGCTCGACGTCTATCGCGGGGAAATTCTGGGCTTCGTCGGCGGCTCGGGCAGCCGGCAAGTCGGTGCTGCTGCGCACCATCATCGGGCTCCTGCCGAAGCGGCAGGGGAGCATCGAGGTGCTCGGCGTCGATCTCCGACGCGGTCGACGACGAGGAGCGGCGGGCGACCGAGCGGCGCTGGGGCATCCTGTTCCAGCAGGGCGCGCTGTTCTCCTCGCTGACGGTGCGGCAGAACGTGCAGTTTCCGATGCGCGAATACCTCGACCTGTCCGATCGCCTGCTCGAGCGAGATCGCGATGGCGAAGCTCGACATGGTCGGGCTCGACCCCGGATGTCGCCGACAAGTTCCCCTCGGAGCTGTCGGGCGGCATGACCAAGCGGGTCGCGCTCGCCCGCGCGCTGGCGCTCGATCCGGAGATCGTGTTTCTCGACGAGCCGACCTCCGGGCTCGACCCGATCGGTGCCGGCGAGTTCGACGACCTGATCCGCACCCTGCAGCAGACCCTGGGGCTGACCGTCTTCATGGTCACCCACGATCTCGACAGCCTCAACACCGTCTGCGACCGCATCGCCGCGCTCGCCGACGGAAGGGTGATCGCGGCCGGACCGATGGCCACCATGCTGGCCTCGGAGCATCCGTGGCTGAAGGCCTATTTCCACGGCAAGCGGGCCGGCGCCACGGCGGTCAGGCGGGGGCAGGGCGCCGTCGCGGATTGAGCGCCGCGCGAAGGACTTGCCGTAGGGTGGGCAAGCGCGGCCAGGACGCCGGTCAATCAGCAGACAGCGGGGCGCCGCGTTTGCCCACGCGGTGAAGCCGTCCCGTCACGAGGCCCGACGGCGTGGGCAAGGCGGGCCCGGCGCCATTGCATCAAACGAAACGTCGGGGCCGTCCTTGCCCACCCTACCCGTTGGGGCGCATCACGCCTGGTCGAACCGCCCGGCCGCGTGGGCGAGCATCGTGTAGACCTTGCCGGTCTCCGAGGTGAGGTAGGTGCGTGCCATCACCGAGCCGCGATCGTCGTGCGACACCTCCTCGAGCAGGCGCTCGAACTCGGCGATGTAGCGGTCGACGGTCTGCTTGAACTCGCGGTCGCCGCGGTAGCGCTTGCCGATCTCCTCGAAGGTTTTTTGGCCCTGCAGCGTGTAGAGCCGCTTGGTGAAAACATTGCGCTCGCCGCGCTTGTAGCGGTCCCACAGCTCGGCGGCGGCGTCGTGGTCGATCATGCGGGCGATGTCGACCGACAGCGAGTTCGAGCGACTCGATGGTGTGGCGCACCGGCCGCTCCTCGGCCGGGGGCGGCGCGGTCTCCTCGCGCGACGCGCGGGTCAGGAGGTCGGTGAGCCAGCCGCCGCGGCCGTCGCCCTGGACGGGCGCCGTCGCCGGCGCCTCCATGCGGCGCTGCGGCGGGCCGGCAACCGGGCGCGTCGGGGCGACCTGCGGTCTCTCCCGCTCGCGCTCCATGCGGGCGACCGGACGCGGCTCGGCGCGCATGCCGGCACCGGCGGCGACCGGCTCGTCGCGGACCGCGCGGCGGGCGGGTTCGGCCGCATCCACGCCGCGGCCGTGCCGGGCGACGATGCGGTTGAGCTCGGCGAGCGCGTCGATCTGCTCGACGATGACCTTGCGCATCTGGGCGGCGCTCTCCGCGGTCTCCTGCGGCAATTCGAGGATGCCGCGCCGCAGCTCGGCCCGGGTGGTGTCGAGCTCGCGCTGGATCGTGGCGGACATCTCCTTCATGTCGCGGACGATCTCGCCGAAGCGCTCGCTTGCCTGCTGGAAGAACGCGTGGGTCTCGCCGGTCGCCTGCTCGTAGATGTGGGTCAACGCCTCGCTGGTGCGCTTGCGCTCCTCCTCGGACACCGCGCGGGCGAGCTCGTACTGCGAGTTGATGGCGCGCGCTCCCTCGGTGCTCGACTCGGCGATGGTGCGGGCAATGTCGCGCGCCCGCGCCTCGGCGGCCTCGAACTGGTCCTTGAGCAGGCCGGCGAAGCGGATCAGCCGCTGGTCGAAGTCGTCGGTCTTGTCGTCGAGATGGCCCATCAGCTCGTCGAGGGTCTTGCGGCGGTCGCCGAGGACCTCCTCGGTGCGGCGGTTGGCGCCGTCGATGGTATCCGCCGCCAGCGCCAGGCTGCGGCCGCGCTCCTCGAACTGCTGCGACAGGTTGGTGATGTCGCGCAGCACGTTGCTGGTCACGCCGTGGAACGACTTGATGTGCTCCTCCATCTTGGCGCTGGTCGCTCCGCTGCGCTCGGCGACGTCGTTCACCGTGGAGACGAACTCCATCACCCGCGTCGACAGGCTGCTCTCGATGGTGCCGAGATTCTTGGTGGCGCCGCTCAGCACCTCCTGCAGCAGCAGGTTGGCCTCGCGCAGCCGCTCGAACAGCGCGGTGGTGTCGTTGCGCAGCATGCCGTGGGTCTCCATCACCTCGGTGACCGCCGAGTGGGCGGTGCGCTGCGACTGGTCGACCGCGGCCTTGGCGCTGTCCTGCAGCCGCTCGACCGCGGTGCGGGCGCTGTCCTGCAGGTCCTGCAGGGTGCGGTTGAGCGAGGTCGAGGCGACCGAGGCCGCCTCGTTGATGATGCCGGCGATCTCCGAGCTGTTCTTCAGCATCTCCTTGGTGAAGTCGAGTCCCTTGGACTCGATCGAGGTGACCGCGTGGCCGGTGATGCGGTCGATGTCGGCGGCGAGCTGCTGGCCCTTGCCGCCGAAGGTCTGCAGGAAGCTCGAGCCCTTGTCGTCGAGCAGGCGGGCGAGCTCGGTCGAACGCTGGCTGATCGCCTGGTTCATCTGCTCGGCCTGTGCGGTGAAGCTGCGCACCACCTCGGCGCTGGTCCCCAGCAGGGTGCGCTCGACCTCGCCGGCATTCTGCTTGAGCGCGGTGCTCACCCCGGAGGAGACGGCGGTGAGCGTGCGCTCCACGTCGCCGGCGTTCTGCTTGAGCGTATTGCCGACGGTCGACGAGGTGGCGGTCAGCGCCCGCTCGACCTCGCCGGCGCTCTGGCGCAGCGACGTGCTGACGTCGGCCGACACCCCGGTGAGCCGGTGCTCGATGTCGTCGGCGCGCTGCTTGAGCTGGGCGGAGACGTCGGTGGAGACGTTGGTCAGCCGGTGCTCGACCTCGTCGGCCCGCTGGTTGATCTGCGTCGCCACGTCGGAGGACAGCGTGGTGAACCGCGCGACGACGTCGTCGGCGCGCTGCTTGAGCTGGGCGGAGACGTCGGTCGACAGGCTGGTCAGCCGGTGCTCGACATTGTCGGCCCGCTCGTTGATCTGCGTCGCCACCTCGGAGGACAACGTGGTGAAGCGCTGCACCACGTCGTCGGCCTTCTGCTTGAGATGGGCGGCGACGTCGGAGGAGACCGAGGTCAGCCGGTACTCGACGTCGCCGGCATTCTCCTTGAGCTGCTTGGTGACGGTGCTCGACACGCCGACCAGCCTGCTCTCGACCTCTCCGGCATTGACCCTGATCTGGTTGGTCACCTCGGACGACAGCGCGACGAGCCTGGTCTCGATCTCTCCGGCATTGAGCCTGATCTGGCTGGTCAGATCGGACGACAGCGTGACGAGCTTGCTCTCGACCTCTCCGGCATTGTCCCGGATCTGGCTGGTGACGTGGGACGAGGCGGCGAGCAGCCTGGTCTCGAACTCTCCGGCATTGTCCCGGATCTGGCCAGTCGCCTGGGTCGAGGCGGTCAGCAGCCTGCTCTCGATCTCGCCGGCATTGTCCTTGATCTGATTGGTAACCTGAGACGAGATGGCGAGGATCTGATTGGTAACCTGGGATGAGGTGGCGAGCAGCCTGGTCTCCACCTCTCCGGCATTGATCCTGATCTGGTTGGTCACCTCGGACGAGGCGGCGACGAGCCGCTGCTCGACCTCGCCGACATTGTCCTTGAGCTGCCCGGTGAGGTCGGACGACACGGTGGCGACCCGGTGCTCGACGTCGCTGACGTCCTCCCTGAACTGCCTGGTCAGGTCGGAGGAGACGGTGATCAACCGGCGCTCGACCTCTCCGGCATTGTCCTTGATCTGGTTGCTCAACTCCGACGATACCGTCACCAGCCGGTGCTCGACGTCCTCGGCATTCTGCCGCAGCTGCGTGCTGACGCCCGAGGACGCGGTGCTGAGCCGGCGCTCGATGTCCTCGGCGCCCTGCTTCAGCTGCGCGCCGACGTCGGAGGAGACCGCCATCAGCCGCCGCTCGACGTCGTCGACATTCTGCTTGAGCTGCCCGGTGACGCCGCTGGCTACCGTGCTCAGACGGCGCTCGGCCTCGTCGACATTCTGCTTGATCTGGCTGCCGACGCCGGAGGATACCGCGACCAGCCGGTGCTCGACGTCGTCGGTGTTCTGGCGCAAGAGGCCGGTGACGTTGGAGGTGGTGGTGGTGAGCGTGCGCTCGGTATCGTGGGCGGCGGCGCGGATCGCCTCGACCGTGGTCGACGCCAGCTGGCCGAGCGCGCGCTCGGCGTCGCTGGCATTGGTCTTGATGGTCTGGTTGAGCTGCTCGGTGCGCGACGTGATGATGTTGGCCGCCGCCTGACCGCGCACCTCGATCTGGGTGGTGACGGTCTCCACGCGGGCGACCAGCAGCTCCTCGAAGCGGCTGATGCGGCTGTCGAGATTGTTGACGATCTCCAGCGCGCGGGTGCCGAGCGTGCGGTCGATCTCGTCGGACTTGGCGCCGAGCGTCTCGGCGAGCTTGGTGCTGCGCGAGCTGATGGCGGCGGTGACGTCGCCGATGCGCTTCTCCACCGCGCCGACCACCTCCTTGCCGCCCTCCGCGAGCGTCTTGGCGATCTCCAGGATGCGGGTGCCGAGCGCGTCGTTGAGGGTCTGGGTGCGGCTGTCGAGCGCCTCCTGCACACGGGCGATGCGCTGGTCGAGGGTGACGGCGAACTCCGTCGACTTGGCGTTCATCCTAGTGTCGAAATTCTCCACGTGCGAGCGCATCGCCTCGGTGATCTGCGCCGACTTGGCGCTGATCTGGGTATCGAAGGTCTCGACATGCGAGCGCATCGCGTCGGTGATCTCGGCCGACTTGGCGCCGATCCGGCTGTCGAAGTTCTCGACGTGGGCGCGCAACGTGTCGGTGATCTGCGCCGACTTGGCGCTGATCTGCGAGTTGAAATTCTCCACGTGCGAGCGCATCGCCTCGGTGATCTCGGTCGACTTCGCGCCGATCCGGCTGTCGAAGATCTCGACATGGGAGCGCATCGCTTCGGTCAGCTGGCTCGACTTGGCGGTGAGCCGGTCGTCGAATTTCTCCAGATGCTCGCTCATCGCCTCGGACAGCTCCGACGACCTGGCACCGATCCGGTTGTCGAGATTCTCCACGTGCTGGCGGATCGCCTGGTCGACCTCGCTCGACTTGGCGCCGACCACGGTATGGAAGTTGTCGATCCGGCTGCCGAGGGTCTCCACATGCTGGCGGATCGACTGGTCGATCTCGCTCGACTTGGCGCCGACCACGGCGTGGAAGCTGTCGATCCGGCTGTCGAGGTTGTCCATATGCTGGCGGATCGACTGGTCGATCTCGTCCGACTTGGCGCCGACCTGGCTGTGGAAGTTGTCGACGTGCGTGCGCAAGGTCTCGGTGATCTCGCCCGAGCGGTGGCCGAGGCGCTCGACGAGCTCGCCGCCGTAGACCTTCACGGTGCGGTCGAACTCCGCGAGGTGGCGGGTGATCAGGCCGCCGAGCGTGGTGGTGTCGCTGGATATCCTCTCGGCGAGCTCGTTGCCGCCGTGGGTGAACACCTCCTCGAAGGCCTGCAGGCGCGAGGCCAGCATTTCCTTCACGGCATCGCCCTTGGAGGTGACCGTCGAGGCCAGCGTGTCGGCGGTCTCGCGGAACGTCTCGGTGACGTTGCTGGTGCGGGTGACGATGGTCTCGGTGATGCGCGAGCCGGTGTCCTCGAGCTTGGTCACCACCTCGTTGCTGCGCATGTCCAGGGTGTCGGTAATGCGCGCCCCGGTCTCCTCCAGCTTGCTGACGACGTCGGTCGACCGCGTCACGATCGTGTCGGTGATGCGCGCGCCGGTGTCCTCGAGCTTCGACACCACGTCGCTGCCGCGCAGCGTGAGGTCGAGCACCAGGGACTCGCCGGTCGCCTTCAGGGTGTTGTTCACCTCGTCGGCGCGGATCGCGATGGTCTCGGCGAGCTGGCCTCCGGTATCGATCAGGGCGTTGGTGATCTCCAGCGAGCGGTCGGCCAGCCCTTCGGTCAGCGACGTGGTCTTCTTGGTGAAGCCGTCGGCCACCTCGTCGAGCCGCGAGGAGAGCAGGTTCGACAGCTTGTTGGCGAGATCGGCGAACTCGTCGCTGATATGGTCGGTCTTGACGCTGATGCTGGAGGTCAGCCGCTCGGTGGCGGATTCGAGGGTGTGGCTCACCTCGTCGCTGGTGCGATTGAGCTGGTCGAGCAGGTCGCCGCCGCGCTCGCCGATGGCGTCGATCATCGAATCGCCGGCGCGGCCGAGCGCCAGCGTGATGTGCTCGCCCTTCTCGGCGAGCGAGCGGGTGATCCGCGTGGCGGCGTCGTTGACGCTCGCCGCCACCATCTCGCTCACCGAGGCGATGTCCTGGGTCAGCCCGAGCGGCACGCTGGTGATCGCATTGCGGACCTGCTCGGCCTGTCCGACCAGGGCGTCGCGCTGATTGGCCAGATCCTCGATCAGGCCGCGAATGCGCAGCTCGTTGTCGTTGTAGGCGCGCTCCAGCGCGGCCACCTCGTTGTGCACCAGGGCCTCGAGCTCGGCGGCGCGCGCCAGCGCCCGCTCGACGCCGTCGCCCATGGCGGCGACCTCGCGGCGGATCGCCTGGCCGACCGTCACGATCGATTCCCGCGCGATCGATTCCGGCTCGCCGAAACGCACGGCCGCGTCGGTCATCGACCGGGCGATGAGCCGCAGCTCCTGGGCGCGGCGGAGCATGTGGGCAAGCACGAAGAAGAACACCACCGGCACCACGATGGCGGCGCCGAGCTCGAACAGCTGCAGGCCCATGGTGCTGTTGCCGGCGATCTGCCGCAGGTCGCTGCCGAAATAGGCAAGCGCCAGCCCGACCCCGATCACCACCCAGACGAATGCGAACAGGCCGGCCACCAGATAGGGTGCGCGCGATGTCTTTCGCTGCAGGGTCTGCAGGACCTGGCCGACCGGCTGCCGATCGTCGTTGGCGGCCGGACGCGGCACCAGCTGGTCCTCGGAGATGACGACCGGCTCGGCGGCGACCGGCTCGCCATAGGTGAACTGGTCTTCGACCGGAGGATTGTTGCGCTGGCGCCGTCGGGGCTCGCGCGGCGGCTCGATCGGCTCATCGACAACCGGGGCGGGTGATGGCTCTGCCACAGTTTCGCGCAGATTAAGCGCGTCCTGGATCGCCGACAGCGCCGCTTCCGTCGGATCCTGCATCTTCCTCGGAGTATTTGCCATGTCCGTTCGTCCCGTCCGTACTCTCGACTAGGGATCGCCGCAGTCGGGTAGCCCCCCGCCTGCCGTGCCGCTTACTCGTGATCGCCGTAGTTCGTCCCGCCCACAGGCCCACAACCCCCGCATGATGGCAGGGACATTGTGGCGCCGCTCGGGTATCCTATCGGCCTCAGGAAGCGAATGAAACGGATTTGGTAACTCTCTTTTAATCATTGTTAACGATGGGGGGAGGCGATGACGAGCCCAGCCGCCAAAGGTATTTTGGTGCAGTTGGACGGGGCGGCCGTCGAAGAGCCGCACGAGCGCCCGAGCGAGGCGCAACGGCGCTATCTGGAACGCGGCCTGCGCGAAGCCGGGGGAAAATTGCCGCTGTTCGACCGCGACGGCCGGGAGGTGCCGCACAAGACCGTCAAGGCATGCATCGCGCGCGGATGGGCGGAGCCCTGGTTCAGCAACCCGATCAAGCCCGACTGGCTGGTCTGCAAGCTCACCGCGGCCGGCTATCGGGTCCTCGGCAGCGACCCGCCGTGAACCGATAGCGGGTCTCCTGGCCTTCAGCCTCCTTTTACCATGGATGTGGTTCGCTGGCATCCGCGGTGACGCGGCGGGTCGTTCATTTACCCGAATTTGGCCGCTGCCGGGCCATGCTCCGCCGATACCCGAATGGATGGACCCGGGGGAGGGCAGCCATGATCAACGTTTCGCCGGCCGCGGTCGAGGACGGATCGAAGCCGACGCCGGCTTCGGCCGAGCGCTCGATCGACCTCGTGCATCTTGCCCGGATGACATTGGGCGACCGCAGCCTGGAGCGCGAAGTGCTTCAACTGTTCGACCGCCAGTCGACAATGCTGCTCGCCCGGCTGCGCCAAGGCCCGCCCGCGACCGCCGCGGCGCTCGCCCACACGATCAAGGGCTCGGCACGCGGCATCGGAGCCGGGCGGGTGGCCTGCGCGGCGGAAGCAGTCGAGGCGGCAACGGCAACGGGCAGCGCGGCGGCACTCGGGGCTGCGGTCGACCGTCTCGGTGCTGCCACCGACGAGGCGTGCGCGATGATCGCCGAGCTGCTGCGGGCGAACTGAGCGACCCGCGCCGCCGCTCGCCTGCGAACGGGGTTGGCGCTCGCCTCGCAACCCATTATAGGAAGCGCGCGAAGCTGGAGCGGCTTTTCCGGGATCACGTGGTGCGTCCCGGCCGGCCGGCGGCTTGTCCACAGGTTTCCACAGCGTCCGAATGGTCAAGATCACCTATATCGACAGCGACGGCACCCCCCGGACGGTCGACGCCGAGGTCGGCTCGACCGTGATGGAATCGGCGATCAAGAACAGCATTCCGGGCATCGAGGCCGAATGCGGCGGGGCCTGCGCGTGCTCGACCTGCCACGTCTATGTCGACGAGGCGTGGACTGCGAAGACCGGCGAGCCGGCGCCGATGGAGGAGGACATGCTCGACTTCGCCTTCGAGGTGAAGCCGAACTCGCGGCTGTCCTGCCAGATCAAGGTGACCGAGGAGCTCGACGGCCTCGTGGTGCGCACCCCGGAACGTCAGGCCTGACCAGGCCTCGACCGCGAATTGTCACCGCATGTGGGCTTTCAGCTTGGCGATCGCGTCCTCGGGCAGCGGACGCGGCCGGCGGGTGGCCGGATCCATCAGCACCATGAAGGCTTTCGCCACCGCGGCGCAGCCGCCCTCGCCGAACACCGCCTGGTCGAGGACCACCGAGGTGCGGCCGATGCGCGCGATCCCGGTGCAGATCTCGACCGTTCCGGGCCACTTGAGCTCGCGCAGATAGTCCATCTCCAGCCGCACGATCACGGTCTCGACGTCGGCGATGTCGAGTCCCGAGGAGGGATCGCGAAAGAGGTTCACCCGGCCGGATTCCAGGAAGGTCGAATAGACCGCGTTGTTGACGTGGCCCTGGCGGTCCATGTCGGCGTAACGGATCTGCTCGACGTAGCGGAAGGGAAAATCCTCTGGACGCGGCAGCACGCGGCGCTGGTCGCCGGCGGATCGATCGTTCAACTGCCACCTCCGTCTGGTTCGCAAACCGGGGCGATCCCATAGCCGGGGCTTGCCGTCGCGATCAAGCCTCGGGGGCGGCGGCCCTGATCCGGGTTCCCCCTTTCCCCGTCGCCATGCCCCGGCTAGAACGGCGCCCGCACATTTTCCGGATCGAGAAGAAACCGGCGCGTGCGGCGCCGGCAGGATGCACCATGACCGATACGATCAAGACCGACGTGCTCATTGTCGGAGCCGGCCCGATCGGCCTGTTCGCCGTGTTCGAGCTCGGCCTCCTGGAGATGAAGGCGCATCTCATCGACATCCTGGACAAGCCGGGCGGACAATGCGCCGAGCTCTACCCGGAGAAGCCGATCTACGACATTCCGGCCGTGCCGTTCATCACCGGCCAGGGCCTGGTCGAGGCCCTGATGGCGCAGATCAAGCCGTTCGGCGCCCAGTTCCACTACGGCGAGATGGTGGAGACGATCGAGCGGATCGGCGATCCCCTGTTCCGCGTGCGCACCGACCGCGGCAAGACGTTCGAGGCGAAGGTCCTGGTGATCGCCGCCGGGGGCGGCTCGTTCCAGCCGAAGAAGCCGCCGATGCCGGGCATCGAGGCGTTCGAGGGCAAGTCGGTGTTCTATGCGGTGCGCCGCATGGAGGATTTCCGCGACAAGCGCCTGCTGATCGCCGGCGGCGGAGATTCCGCGCTCGACTGGACCCTAAACTTGGCGCCGCTGGCGAAAAGCCTGGCCCTGCTGCACCGGCGCGACGCCTTCCGCGCCGCCCCCGACAGCGTCAACAAGATGCGGGCGCTGGTCGCCGACGGCAAGGTCGACCTGCTGGTCGGCCAGGTCACGGCGCTCGAAGGCGACAACGGCCAGCTCAGCGCCGCCGTCATCAAGCGCGCCGACGGCTCGAGCGTGACGCTTCCCTGCGACACCCTGCTGCCGTTCTTCGGGCTGACCATGAAGCTCGGGCCGGTCGCCAACTGGGGCATCGCGCTGCACGACGGCGAGCTGATCCCGGTCGACACCGCGACGTTCGAGAGCAGCGAGCCCGGCATCTTCGCGGTCGGCGACATCAACTGGTACCCCGGCAAGCTCAAGCTGATCCTGTCGGGCTTCCACGAGGTGGCGCTGATGGCGCAGAGGGCGCACCACTACGTCTATCCCGACAAGAAGCTGGTCTTCCAGTACACCACCTCCTCGACCAGCCTGCAGAAGAAGCTCGGCGTGGCGTGACGCCCACCCGCCTTGCGGGCGCTCCGCCGGCTTGACCGGCGCGCCGTTCGGGCGAATTGTCGGGGGGAGGAGCGGGAGCCGCCATGTTCGTCACCTTCTTCCACGAGCTCAAGGCCGCCGGCGTCCCGGTGACGCTGCGCGAATACCTGACCCTGATGGAAGCGATGGAGCGCGACCTCGCCGACCGGCGGGTCGAGGATTTCTACTACCTGTCGCGCGCCACCCTGATCAAGGACGAGCGCAATCTCGACAAGTTCGACCGGGTTTTCGGCAAAGTGTTCGAGGGCCTCGAGCTGGTCGGCGAGGCGGTCGAGGCGGCGATTCCCGCCGAGTGGCTGAAGAAGCTCGTGGAAAAATACCTCACCGAGGAGGAGAAGAAGCAGATCGAGGCGATGGGCGGCCTCGACAAGCTGCTGGAGACGCTGCGCCAGCGCATGGCCGAGCAGAAGGGCCGCCACCAGGGCGGCTCCAAATGGATCGGGACCGCCGGCACCTCGCCCTACGGCGCCTACGGCTACAACCCGGAAGGCGTGCGCATCGGCCAGGACAAGAACCGCAACTTCCGCGCCGTCAAGGTGTGGGACAAGCGCGAGTTCCGCGATCTCGACGACAGCGTCGAGCTCGGCACCCGCAACATCAAGATCGCGCTCCGGCGCCTGCGAAAATTCGCCCGCACCGGGGCGCCCGAGGAGCTCGATCTCGACGGCACCATCAAGGAGACGGCGCACCGCGGCTATCTCGACATCAAGCTGCGCCCGGAGCGGCACAACTCGGTCAAGGTGCTGATCTTCTTCGACATCGGCGGCTCCATGGACTGGCACGTCCAGGTCACCGAGGAGCTTTTTTCCGCCGCCCGCACCGAGTTCAAGCACATGGACTATTTCTACTTCCACAACTGCCTGTACGAGCGGGTGTGGAAGCAGAACCGCCGGCGCTTCGACGACACCACGCCGACCTGGAGCGTGCTGCACAAGTATCCCCACGACTACAAGGTGATCTTCGTCGGCGACGCCTCGATGTCGCCCTACGAGATCACCACGCCGGGCGGCTCGGTGGAGCACTTCAACGAGGAGGCGGGCGTCACCTGGCTTGAGCGGGTGACCCGCACCTATCCGGCCTGCGTCTGGCTCAATCCGGTGCCGGAGGATCAGTGGGACTACACCTACTCGATCCGCATGATGCGCCAGCTGTTCGCCGACCGCATGTTTCCCCTGACCCTCGGCGGCCTCGACCGCGCCATGCGCGAGTTGGTGCGGTGAAACAGGACGGAGGCCGCCGGCCGGGCCGGCCTCCGGAACATGTGCTGCGGCAGCCGCGATCGGCGAATGAGCTGCCGGAACATTTCGGCGCGCCGGGCGGCAGCGGCTGCGGGTTGCGCTCGACCAGGGATCGGGCTGCTTGATCGCTTGTAAATTCTTGTTCCTGCCGTTTCCTTGTTGTTCAACCTCGGCGGGCTTTCTGCCCCCAGCCGCTTGTTGTTTTCGTTGTTTTCGCTGTTCCTTTGTTATTCACCCCGAGATTGTGTCGTCGGCCGTCTCGGCGAGAAAGCTGCCGTCGGGCTGCCGGACCAGCGTCCCCACGTGCTGGCCGTTGGCCCAGCGGAAGGTCATCCTCTGCGGTTCCTGGGCGCGCTCGGCAGCGTGCGCCGCCGCCCGCTCGGCGGCATCCGCCCGGGCGCCGGTGTCGACGATCTTGTCGACCACCCGGAGCAGCTCCAGCGCCTCCCGCGGCGAGATCGCGCCGGCCCCGATCGCCCCGCCGATCTCGTCGGCGGCGGTTCTGGCGTCCTGCGGGCTCGCCATGGTCGGCAGCGGGAAGGCCATCGGGCGGTCGCGGCCGCGCGGCCCGATGCGGTCGAGGCAGATCTTCATCGCCGCGGTGTCGCCGCCGATCGCCTTCTGCATCACCCGCCGGGCGAGGTCCTCGCTGTCGCCCTCGAACATCGCGTCCATCAGGAAGGCTGCCTTGTTGCGGCTGCCGATCGGCCGTCCGGCCCGGTTGCCGCTGTGGCCCTTGACGAAGGTCATGCTCTAAGTCTCTCGGTGTTGCGTTCAAAGGAGTGATAGTACCCGACAAAGAGTACCCTGTCAAGGGTCATCGGCGGGGCCGCAACCTGCCGACCAGGAATTGGCGGTCCTGTCGACCGAGCCGGGCCGACGCCGGGCGGCGGATGGGTCGCGCCGGATCGCCCGGCCTCGACCCGTCCCGGGGCCAAGGCTTTGCGCATGCTCGATGGCCGCTGATCGAGGCGAAGCGGTCGACAAGCCGGCGTCGCGGAACCAACGCGATTGACCCACAGCGGACAGCACGGGAACCGGCAATGTTATCGCAACCTTGCGATGGACAGGGCGTCGAGACCTGCTTCTTCTATGAGGCCTTTTTCACGCCGGGCGGCCGCCATGTGCCTTCGCCTGCCGGCAGGATCGAAGGTGGCGTAGGCTTCGGCCAAGACAGGCGCACGGCGGCGCCTGCGTGTCCGCACGCACGGGAGGTCGGCAGAGTTCGGCGGGCACTCGGAGCGCGTCAACGGGCGATCGGCGCACTGATGGGCGTGGTTGGGTCGAGAGAGATCGCCGCCGGCGTGGAGCCGGCGCGTCGGGACGGGCACGGCGCAATGCTCACAGGAGGTCTGGCTTATGACGTGTCGATCGTGGGTGGCGTTGGCCGCCACCTCGGCTCGCAGCCGCGGGCGAACACCTCGATGACGATCACGGGGGCGCCACAGCATGGACAAGGGCACGGCAGCACACGTGGGGTATCCGGCGCGACATCCGGCTGCTTCTGCGGGTCGGCGACAGGTGGGGTGACATCGAGTAGTGCGCGGGCCGTTGCGATGTTTTCGGCGCGGTTGGCGTTGGCGAAGAGCCCGTAGTGGCGGATGCGGTGTCCGCTTGAAGCGTGCAGAAAGCCTTGTGCGAATGGCATTACTGACGATCAGGCCACTCCGGGCTTAGACGTGGGCTTCGACTTTGCACGGCTCGCGGGTCGGCCTTCACCCGGATGGCCCGACAGATCGCGAGCGTGGCCCGCCTGATGCGCTGGCGCGGCTTGCCCAGTGGGTCTTGGCCCGGTCGCCCTCGGACGCACTGGCGGGCTTCCTACGGCCTCGGTGTCGCCCCGGCTCCCGGTGCGCGGTCGCCTGCCGGTGCCGGTGTCGCCCGCCGCTCCCGGCCTGCCCGGTGCCGGTGACGCTGGCGTGGTCGAGGTGCCGGGCAAGTCCCGTCGCCTAATGGTGCGCGACCCGGCGAAGAACAGGCGTGTTTCAGAGAAGGGCTGCCTGGCGGTCAAAGCTTGACAGTGATCCGGGTCACAGAAGCGGCGACAGCGTTGCGTCAGTGTGGCCGCACCAGCGACGGGATGGTCCGCGCTGGCTAGGAGAACTGTGATGACTGGAAATGCAATCAATGCGGAGCGCGAAGCTCTGGAGCTGCACGAGTTGTCCTCCGAGCAGCTCGATGCGGTGTCTGGCGGATCGTTCGTCAGTATCCTCGGCGCCTTCGTCGCGGCAATACAGAGCCTTCAGCAGCAGCAGGGCGGCGAGGGCCCCGGCGGCGGTCAGGTCGATCCCGCCCAGCAATTTCAACAGATATTGCAGCAATCAACTCGGCGCTAAATCGAAGGAGAAACCCCTCCACAAGGATGCCGGCGGGTCATCAGACCACCCTCAGCCCCTTCGGGGGCTTTTTCGCGGTCGTGGTGCTGGCGCTGGCCGTGCTGCCGTCGCGCTCCCGGCGAAGCCGGCGCGCCGCCCACTGACTGGCAGGTCCGGTGCCTGGGGTAGTCCTGCCATGTACCCAGAGGGTCGGCGCTCAGATCGAACGGCGTTGGGCCGCTTGCGTTGCAGACTGGGCCTGGGTGGCCATAATCTGGATCAAGGTGTCGATGACCAAATCCATCGCGGTCATGCCGCCAGCCACCTCGTCCAACTCGGCATCGCTAAGGTGTCGTGGCTCATGCTCTCTATCGATGTACATCATGGTGCTCCACATTTGCTAAAGACTTGTCGAACTATTACGGGTCAATTGCCGTCCGACTGTGATTGAGATCACTTTACATTACATTCTGAGTACCGTGCGTCGCGCGGATCGGACCAGCTTCCCTTTGCGCGGGCAGCCTTTCGTCAACCCTGACAGCCAGTCGGTCAGCTTGCCATCGAGCCCAAGCCGGAAGACGAGCTGCTCGACGCGAGGTCGCAGATGGCCCGAAGCAGCCCTGGCCGGAACGAAAGAAAGGGCCGGAGCCCAGTAATTGGCAGCGTGATCGACGAAGTGTGATAAGTTCCCTCTGCAGGATGCTCGACGCTGGCCTGGGCCTTGTGCGAACCCCTTTCAATGGCATAAGATGGCCGTCAGCAGCAATGGATGACGCAGTGGCTCGACCGTTAAAATATGTCGTCGAGCTCTCAGTAGTCGGGACGATCTATTTCCTTCTGCTGCGGTTTTCTCTTGAGCTCGCCTCGGCGCACCCAGAGGCGCCTCCGCTTTGGCCGCCGACGGCATTCGCATTGGCAGCTGTCCTCCTTGGAGGATACCGCCTCGTGCCAGCGATTTTTGCTGCCGTCTACGTTGCGAATGTACACCCTTTCGGGCTGAGCTTTCCCGGCGCCGCGATCGCGGCGGGCAGCGCGTTCGAATCCGTTGCAGCCGCTTTTCTAATCAATTGCTGGGCCGGTGGGCGCAATGCCTTCGCAGCGCCGACGGGAATAGCGAAATTCGTGCTGATCGCGATATTGACAGCCGCCATCGGCGCGAGTGTCGCCTCCAGTGCCCATCTGGGTCTCGAAACCTCGGCTGCCATCGATCAGGTGGATTGGAAAAAATTTGCCTCTGTGTGGTTCCCAATGTGGCTTGGCGATCTTGCCGCTGTGCTCACGATGACGCCGGCTCTGGTCTTGTGGACAATCAACCGGCCACGATCGTTTAATGTTCGCTCTTTGTTGGAGGCGGCCGCCATGTTCGCGGCTACGTTAGCCCTCGCAGCCGTCGCGTTTATGCCATGGCTGACCGATATGCCGCGGCCAGTCCCATTGAGCCTCATAGCCGTACTGCCACTGCTTTGGGCCGCCTTACGCCGCGGGCCGCGAGATACCGCCACCGCCTCACTTATTCTCGTCGGCTTCGCGGTCTACGGCACAATGTTTGGCGGGCCTATGGCGGATGAGAACGAAAAGTCCCGTACGCTTCTTCTCCTATTCATGGTGAGCATTGGGACACTTACCCTGGTGCTGGCGGCCGAGGCAGCAGAGCGCAGACGCATCGAAGGAATTCTCGCCGGCACGCGCACGGAGCTAGGTCAAGCGCGCGAGCTGTTCGGCGAAGCCCAAAAGATGGAGGTCGTCGGCCAACTCGCTGGCGGCGTCGCGCACGACTTCAATAATCTGTTAACGGTCATAATCGGAAATCTTGATATCGCTCTACGTCAGCTGGAAACAGTGGGCGACGTGGTGACGCTGGAACGATTGCGCCGCGTGATCAACAGCGCGATGCGCGGGGCTGAACGCGCAACAATGATCACCAAGCACCTGTTGGCGTTTTCCCGAAAGCAACCGTTCGACCCCAAGCCCCTGGACATCAGCAGCTTCATTCGTGCTCTCTCCGACTTCCTGCGGCGCTCGCTCGGCGAGACGATCACGCTTGAGTTGATCGGAAGCGAGGGGCTGTGGCGGGCGAAAGCGGACGCAGCCCAACTTGAAGCTGCCGTTCTTAATCTTGCGGTCAACGCTCGCGGCGCGATGCCAGGAGGCGGGAAGCTGACCATCGCGACTGATCAGTGTTTTCTCGACGATAGTTACTGCAGCCACCATGCTGACCTCATTGCCGGGCCATACGTGCGAATCGCGGTCACCGACACCGGAACGGGGATGTCCAAGGACACTCTGCAACGTGCGTTTGAGCCGTTCTTCACGACCAAGAAACCGGGAGAGGGAACGGGCCTCGGGCTTAGCCAAGTCTACGCTTTCGCCAGGCAGTCCAAAGGCCACATCGAGATCGAGAGTGAACTGGGCCGAGGCACGACTATCAGGCTCTACCTGCCTGCGGCCCCTGAAGAAGCTCGACAGGAACAGGTACCGGACCTGCGCGTCAGCGCTTACGAGCCGCCGACAATTCTCGTCGTTGAGGACGACCATGATGTTCGAGGTTATGTGGCCGGAATCCTCCGCGAACTGCACTATCGAGTCCTGGAGGCACACGACGCAGAGACGGCGATTGGACTGATCGCTCGTGGCGATATCCCGGTGGATTTGCTTGTGGCCGACGTAGTACTGCCCGGAATGAATGGAGTTCAACTCGCCAAAGAAATAAAAGCGCGACAGCCGGAGGCAAGTGTATTGTTCATGACCGGCTACGATGCGATCAGCGACGCTTGGCCGGTAGACAGCGATATCCCCATCTTGCACAAACCACTGACTCGGGCAGCCATCGAAGACAACGTTCACGTTGTTATGAGAGAGGTCACCAGGACGGAGCTTCGGGTCGTGCGCGACGTGAGTTGAGCCGTTCCTTCTGAAAGAAGCTAATTTTGCCACAGGCATGCATCATCGCTGCGGTGCCCGGCGGACATTGTCATGGCAAGCGTTGTTGACAGTATTTTTGCAGGCCTCAAGCTTGCCAGGGTGGGCGGGGTCGTAATTCTGCATCAGGCTGTGTTCTGCGAGGGCGGAGGACAGGTTGATGCCAGGGCGACGGATCACCGATTATCGGGTGCGGCGGTACATGGTGCGGACCCGGTCGTCGTCGCGGCAGACGATGAACCGGTAGCCGTCGTGCTTGATCTCGTGGATCCAAAGTGGCCCGTCCGTCACGGCGTGAGCCAGGGTCGGCAGGCATGGTTCGATGATGCCGGCAGGTCGACGGGCGGTTGTAGGCGAGCGCCACAGAATGCGGCCGGGGATAGCGCTGGGTCGGACCGGAAGTCTATCCGGGTCTACCCCAATCCATCCCCGATATTAGGCAAACATTAGGTAAGATTTTATTGCACTGCACTAAACCACATGCCACGCGCTCGTAATCATCTCCAGCAGCCATCGCGCGAAGCGCCTTTAGATGACGCGGTGAGGTTCGTAGCCCTTCAATCATCGCCTTGATCTCAGCCCTTGACCGCTTCGGGCGAGGCACTTGGTTCCCTGATGGCATCGGATCAATGAACTGCTCTCGAAACGCTTGTTCATTAATCTTCTGTTCAACAGTCATTTGCGTCGTTCGCATTCTGAGCGGTCCCCCTCAGATTATAATTTCGGTGGCCCAGCGACGTGCTACTGGCTTTTAGCAAGTCAGCGTGAACCCGAAAAGGAAAAGGGCGGCACAATTGGCCGTCCTCTGGTCGTGCGATTTCGGCGATTGCCGTCTATGCCGCGGCCCTGATCGCCGTCGTCGGTTCGCCGTCCAATGTTTCGCGCAGCGACTGCTCGAGGACCGTCGCCATCTCGCGCCGAAGATCGAACTTGTCCCACCGGGCATAGACCGCCGTCACGCCCTTGCGGGTATGCGCGAGCAGCGCGCCGATCTGTTCGAGCGAATAGCCCGCTCGGTCTAAGATCGTTGCGGCGGACCGCCGAAGGTCATGCGGCGTCCATCGCTGCATCGCGAGCCCGGCAACGAGGCGCTGAGCAGCTTGGTGAAGACTGTGGCGGTGGAGTTGGAAGATCGGCGCATCCGGATCGGCCTTGAGATGCGGCCGCAGCAGTTCCTGCGCCAAGCCCGAGAGCGGCGTGATGAACGCGCTGCCAGCCTTCATGCGCTCAGCGGGCAGCGACCAGTGCGGACCGTGTTCGCTCGGTCCACGAAGGTCGCGAAGCTCGGTGCCGACCATGCCGCGCACCATGCCCGGCCGCGCTGCCGTTACGAGAATCAGGCGCAGCGCAGTCGCGGCGTCCCGCGATACGTCGAGCCGTTCTGGCTCGTCGAGGGCGCTCCAGACCTGCCGAATTTCGGCAGCGCTCAGGAAGCGGTCGCGGGTGACCTTGGCACCGCCGGGCGCGGGAAGATCGGCGAACGGGTTGACGGTCACGAACTTGCGGCCGGGCTGCTTGGCCCATTTGAACATGGCGTGAATGATGTGCTTGGTCTGGTTCGCCATCGACCTCTTGCCGCGCCGGTCCGCGATGTCGTGCAGCATGGTGGCGGCATTGTCGTCGGTGATCGAGACCACCGGCCGGTCGTTCCAGCCGTAGACGCGCCCGATGCGCTGCAGCGTCTGACGCGACTTGTGTCCGGTGCGATGCGTGATCAGCTTGGCGTCGAAGTAGAGTTCGACCAGCTCGGCGTAGGTCTTAGTTTTTTTTTCCGCCTCGGCGCGCTGGACCTTGGGCGTCAGCGGCGTACCGCCGCCCGCGACGGTCTTGCGGGCGTCGTTCGCGATTTCGCGGGCTCTGGCCAGTGGCACGTCCGGGTAGCGGCCGAGCGTGAGCCAAGCGACCTTGCCCGTGCCTTTGTTGCGGTACGCATACGCGAACGTCTTGACGCCCTTGGGCGTGATCCGGATGCACAGGCCGGGACAGGCGGCGTCGCCGATGGAGTACTGGGCGGCGCGCGGCTGGTAGGACCGGAGGCCGGTGTCGGTTAGCTTCGCTTTCATGATGCAGTCTCTCTGTGTTGCTGTTAGCTTGCGCTAACAAAAATGATGGGACAGCAGGGTACGCTGAGAGACGGCAAGATAAGGGCGAGATACGTCAGTTAGCCCAGAGCCGCAGGCGTTTTCTAGTCGCACACCGTCTCAGGCCGTCACACCGCGTATCTCAAAAATATTTAGCTGCGCTCAACCCATCCTACGATCGCTATTTGAGACCGCCGGGCTCAATGCTTGAACGGGTAGAGCAGCTGCCCGCCGAAGCTGCGCGGGAAGCTCGGATCGCCGATCCCGTATTCGCCGGGCAGCTCGTGCTCGGGCATGTAGAAGGTGCCGAACATCAGGTCGAGAACCGGAAACGTCCCGGCAAAGTTCTTCGATCCGCCCCTGTCCAGCGCAGTGTGATGCCAGCGATGGAACACCGGACCGGCGATCACGTATTTGAACGGTCCGAGCGACCAGTTGAGATTGGCATGGACGAAGGCCGACATCAGCACGTTGAATGGCACCAGGATGCCGAGCACCGCCGGCGGGATGCCGCCGAGCAGCAGCACGACGTCGACCAGCACCGGCCCGAGCGACAGGTTGACCGGGTGGAAACGCGCCGCCGAGATCCAGTCGACCTCCTCGGACGAGTGGTGCACCGCGTGGTATTTCCAGAAACCGCCGCCGTGGAACAGGCGATGGATCCAGTACAGCATGAAATCCGAGACCAGCAGGTAGGCCACCGTCTGGAACCAGAACGGCAGGCGCGCCAGCGGTCCGTGACCGTTCTCGAAGAAGTCGATGATATCCTTCTCGCCGTGGATGTCGAAGATCAGCGTGGCGCCCAGCACAAGCAGGCCGATCCGCAGGAAGCGGGTGAAGACCGGGATCACGAACCAGTAGCTCAGATCGGTGGCCAGATCGCGGCTGCGCCACCATGCGGCGCCGGGATTGCAGGCGAAGCGCACGGTGAGCAGGGAGAACAGCACGGCGGATGCGATCATCCAGGGCAGGAGCTTGATGATCGTCTCGCCGAACGCCCAGACTAAGGTGTTGATCAGTTCCCAGACCATGGTTGCGGGCACCCGGCTGATGGATCGAGAGGCGGCGCCGCGACGGGACGCCGGAAGGCAGGTTTAGCGGGTCAGTGTCAACACGGTGTTAAGAGGCGCCGGACGTTTCGGCGCGGGCAAAACACCGGGGTAGCAATCCATTCACCATGCCCGACGCGACATGCCGGTTGCGCCGCTGCCGGGCGATAATTCCCGCAGGATGTCGCAAAGTAACCAATGTCCTTTTCCGGATATTAAGCCGGAGGGGACAGAACCGCAGACCAGAGCATGTCCCGGCGAAGGGTGGGTGGTTGGCCGTCAGGACATGCGCCACACAAGGATTTCCGGAGCACATCCCGATCAAACCTGGTCGGGATGTGCTCCAGAGCGACAGCCGGCGGGATGGGGTCATGACGGGACGCGAAGCAAGGGTCGCCTGGGCGCTGTTCGAGCTCAACTGGTTTCCGCTCGCCGCGATGTGCGTCGCGTTCTTTCTCATCGTGGCGACGACCAGCTTCACCATCGAGCCGATCGGGCTGGCGAGCTGCTTCGCGGTGATCGCCGTCTATGTCGGCTTCGCCTACTATAATGCCAAGGCGCCGCGCCGCCGCGCCCCCCATGTCGTGTTCATGATGGGCTCGACGGCGCAGCTGGCGCTCGTCATCGTCATCATGGGGCCGCTGACCTATCTGGCGGCCGCCGCCGACTTCCCCATGCAGGACGCCAATCTGCACGCCATCGACCTCGCGCTGGGGCTCGACTGGCGCGCCTACATGACCTACGTCGATCGTCATCCGTTGCTGGCTGCCTGGCTCAGCGCCGGGTACTCGATGATCAAATGGCCGATTCTCGCCATTCCGGTCGTCCTCGCCATGACCGGCCGATTCCGCCGCCTGCAGGAATTCACCCTGGCGTTCTCTCTCGCGCTGATCGTGACCACGGTCATCTCCGCCATGGTCCCGGCGATCGGGGTGTTCCAGCAACTCGGTCTCACGGCGGCGGACTATCCCAATCTGCATCCCCGGGCCTATCTCGACCAGGTGCGCGATCTGCCGCTGGTGCGCGACGGATCGCTTCGCCACCTGAACCTGTTCGAGTTGACCGGGATCGTCACCTTCCCGAGCTTCCATGCGGCTTCTGCGGCGCTCTACGCCTGGGCCTTCTGGCCGGTCTGGTGGGCTCGCCCGATCGGCATCCTCGCCAACGCGCTGATGCTGGCGGGAACGCCGATCGACGGCGGCCATTACTTCATCGATCTGATCGGCGGGGTCGCGGTGACCGTGCTGGCGATTCTGGCGGCCCGTGCGGCGAGCCGCGCGCTCGACCGCACCGCGGACGGAAGGCTGATGCGGCGGCTCGATCTGCGCGACTGCGAGCCGGCGAGGCCTCCCCGGGCGTCTGCGGGCGACGTTTCCGCCGGCGGCGATCCGGGACCTGTCGGTCTCCGGCACGCCGACCGCGCCGCCTGACCGGCCGCGCCGCTGCGGCTTCTTCCTCTAGCGCCCCATGCCGTCGGCGCCGACAGCGAGCTTGCTGGCGATTCCGAGGACCGCGGTCACGATGGCGGCCGAGAGGACCCCGGCGATGAGCCCGTATTTGGGCGCGGCTGCGCCCAATTCGGCCGCCAGGAAACGCGATACCAAGGCCTTCATGACCAACTCACCGAAACGCCGCACGCCCTCATCGGACCGGAGCGGGGCACGCCTCGAGACGCCCGCACGGCCTGGCGCGAGGATATCGATCGGCTGTTCCGCCGAAGTTAATGGAGCCGGTCGGGACAAGGTCTTTGCCGAAACCGGCGGACCGACGGCCGGTCCTGGTTAACAGGCCGTCAAGGCTCTGCTCGTCCGATCGCCAGGAGGGCACCAACGTCTCGGAGCGAATGACCGGCGCTCGCCGATCTCATCCGAACGCAACGGTCGGCATCACGCGGCATGAATATAAATGGCCCCGGTCGTCGACCGGGGCCATTTTTGCGGTTGAGCGGCGGCTGCGATCAACGCAGAGCAGTCGAAACGCTGGCGAAGGTCTTGTTCAGGGCAGTGCCGAGGCCCTGGACGGCGGCGATGATCGCCACCGAGATACCGGCCGCGATCAGGCCATACTCGATGGCCGTGGCGCCGGACTCGTCCTTCACGAAGCGTGAAAACAGGTTCTTCATAGCTACTTCCCGGCGCAAAATTGATGCTTTTTTGTGGCCAGGTCAATCGGTTGGCCACAAAGCAAGACCCCGCCGGAACGGTGCCGGCGTGGCGAGACAGCTTGAGCGGAGCGCTCGGCTAAGACTGCGAGTCCAGCACGCGCCCGATGTTGACGAGGTTGTCAGCGATGACGCCGAGGCCGACCCAACGCTGCATTCCGTCGAAGCCCCTGTATCGGCAACGATCAAGACCATGCCGGCGCTTGACCACGCTGATACGGCCTTCGGATCCGGTCCGCCATTTCTGGCCATTGCGGAACCAGCGCTTTTTCTGCTCGCGTCTGCGTTCCAGGCTCTTGGTCGAGCGATTGGGAATACAGACGCGCTTGACGCCTATGGCTTTTGCGGCCGCCTCGTTTCTTGCCGAATAGAACCCGGCATCCGCCGCCACCAGGCGCGGTACCCGAGCCAGCTTGGCGCGATGGGATTCGATGGATGAGATCAGCAGGTCGGAATCGCTGGGCCGGCGGTCATAGACCTGGTAGTCGACCACGATCTGATTTTCCGCCTCCTGCAGCTTGGCCACCTTGCCGAACTCGTTGGGCTTGCCAGCTTTGCCTTTGCGAATGATCTCCGTCGTGGGCTCGAACAGGCTGAGGAGCTTGCCTTCGGCCCGGGTATTACCGTGGAAGATGCGCTGCCGGGTCTGGCGGATCACTTGCCGCACCAGCGGCAACATCTCTTCCAGCTCCTGGCGGAACCCGTGCAGTGCAGCCTGCTTCAGGATATTGCGCGACCGTTTCACGCCCGAGGATATCTCCGCGGAAAAACGCTTCGCCTGCCCCACGACCCGGCTCGTGGAGCTCAACAGCCGACGGTAACCCTGCTTCAGCCTCTCGTGGTTCAGCGGTCCCTTGGCGCGGGCAATCCGCGCGATCTCGAGCAACCGCAGCTTCACGCCACGGCTCCGGTCGCGCAGCTTGGTTCCGACCGCGCCTGCAATGTCGGTGATCTTCTTCATGGTGCGGATCAGCACGCGCACGCCGTCTCCCAGCAGCGTGCTGTCGGTCGGATGGTGGATATTGGTCTCCACCACCGTCGTGTCCACGCGCATTCGGCGGCCGGCCACTGCCCCCTTGTCGCGAGCGATCTCCACGATCCGGTCATGGATCTGCCGGACGACATCGGGCCCCAGAGCCACGCCCCAGCGCCCCATCGTCTTGGCATCCGGGACCTTGCCGCCGCCCACCCGCGTAAAATCCCGGTACACCAGATTGCCACGCACCTCGCGCTCCAGCACGCCGTAGCTCCAGTTCCGGACATGCTTGAGCACCAATACGCGCAGCACCACCTCGGCCGGGATACCCAGCCGGCCGCGGCTGCGGCTCTTGGGATGACGTCTTGCAAGCGCCTCGTACACGGCCGCAATCACCTGCTCATCCGCCAGAACCTGGTCGGCATGTTGCATCCAGCTCTCACGAAGATCGCTGACTTCCTCGGCGATCAGCCCGTCGCCAAAGCTCAGCTGCGCCCGCCGCATCTCAATCACGCCGCTTCCTCCCGGGCTTGCGCGAACCAGGGTCCGGACGCAGCAAGTCGTGATTGAGCTCACAAATCGCCTCGATCGCCTCCTTCAGTTTCTGATAATTGCTCAGCCAACGGCTGACCTCGGCAACCCGCTCGCGGTGCACGCTGATCTGCCGCGTGCGCCCGCCCGGATAGCTCACCGTCACCACCGAGACCGCATGGCCTTCCCCGCGAGCGCACTTCGGGCAGCCGCTCGTGTGACGAACGATCCGATGCAATAGCGAGCCCCTCAGCAGCTCGCCGGTCACCGGCAGCTCGTCAACCAGCCTCTGGCGTGCTCGAAGGGTGCGTTCGCGAATTATTCACATGAATGAATCAATGTCGCCCGCCCGCGTCAACTCCAAATCCGTCCGACCTTGCAGATTTCCGCAAACTTGGCGATTCTCGCCAAAGATTCCGCGCCATCAATTTTGCGCCGGAAAGTAGCTAGCTCCTTGATCCACGTGGCTGTCTGAAGCACCGTCCGGCAGACGTTGTGAGCCGCCTGATCCGAACATTGGCGCAACCTATCAGCCAGACCTTGCGGCAAGGTTAACTCGACTGTCGAATTCGACCATGTCGTCGTTCAACAATACCATGGTTAACGCCAAATGTTTCCGATTAACCGAATGTGTACCTCCGTCCATCTGAATGTAAGGATGATGAATATTTGACCGGACGATCCGACTTCTTCTCAAGTTCGACAAATACTGTCGATGTCCGCCGACCGAACTGTCCGCGCCCGCCTGCGGCGTCAGCCCGGCGACCTCGCCCCGATCATCATGCGAACACCTTGTCTTCGGGTTTCGTTCATCATTTTGCAGTGGACTTCGTCCTGCGCTTTGACTCGCGGCCCGGGATCGCGACGCCCCCGCGGGGCGACATCGCCGGATTTGCCGCAGACAGCCGGTCCCCGCCGATCGGATATGGTCCATTAACTGCGGGTTGACCTTTCCCTGATGCAATCGGGTTGGTTCGTCCGCATGGACGATGCGTCATCCGGAAAGTGAAGCGTATGAAGCCGGCGCGTATCGTGGTCCTCGTCGTCGCAGTCGCGGCCGGCGGGTTTGCCGCCTATCTGGCCAGTGGCTCCGACCAGAAACCGGCGCCGCCCGCCCCGGTCGTCGTCCAGATGGAGACGGTGGAGATCCTGGTCGCCAAGGCCGATCTGGGCATGGGTCAGGTGATCGCCTCCGACCAGGTTCAATGGCAGCTGTGGCCGGCTGCCGCCGCGAGTTCGAGCTTCATCCGCAAGAGCGACCGGCCGGACGCCATCCCGCAGATGAACGGCGCGATCGTGCGCTCGCCCTTCGTGGCCGGCGAGCCGATGCGCGAGGCCAAGCTGATCAGGGCCAACGGCTCGGGCTTCATGGCCGCCATCCTGCCGTCGGGCATGCGCGCGGTGTCGACGGAGATCTCGCCGGAGACCGGGGCCGGCGGCTTCATCCTGCCCAACGACCATGTCGACGTGATTCTCAGCCGCCGCGACCGCGAGGCCGAAAAGCGCACCGGCATGGAGGCCCACGCCAGCGAGACCATCCTGACCAACGTCAAGGTCCTGGCGATCGACCAGGCGATCGAGGAGAAGAACGGCCAGAAGGTGGTCGTCGGCAAGACCGCGACCCTCGAGCTGACGCCCCGGCAATCCGAGATCCTTGCGGTGTCGCGCCAGCGCGGCACGCTGTCGCTGATCCTGCGCAGCCTCACCGACGTCAACGACAACCGCGTCGACACCGCCGAGAACGAGGAGATGATCGTGATCTATCGCGGGGTCAGCAAGGAAGCGCAGAAGATTGGCGGATCGGTCCGCTAGAGCATGTCCCGCTGGGGTCGATCCACTTCCGCGTCATGGCCGGGCTTGTCCCGGCCATCCACGTCTTGGCCAACAAGGGAGACGTGGATGCACGGGACAAGCCCGCCCATGACGTCGTGATCCAACAAGATCGGGAAGTGCTCTAGCGCATGCACTTGAAGATGACGCCGGCGCCGGATGCGCTCCGGAATTCCGCGCAGCCTTCTCATGGTTACCGGAATCTCAACGCTGATCGAATCAATGCGAGAGCTGACGCAACGTTTCGACAATGCCTGTCTGGTACAAGGATGTTGCCATCTGCTGCGCGAGGCGGAGCATCCCGACAATGTCCCCCACTATCAAGACCCGAGTCTCGAGGCGCGTGAAACGCGTCATCGCCGCCATGTCGCCACGCCGTCTCCTCCACCGCGAGGACGGCACGGCGGCGATCGAGTTCGCCCTGGTGGCGGCGCCGTTCCTCGCCCTGATGTTCGCCATCCTGGAGACCGGGCTGGTGTTTTTCGCCGGCCAGACGCTGGAGACGGTGGCCGCCAACTCGGCGCGGCTGATCCTGACCGGGCAGTCGCAGTCCATGTCGCAGACCACGTTCAACACCAATGTCTGCGCCAAGGTCGTGGCGATGTTCGATTGCAACCTGATCATGCTCGACGTGAAGACCTATTCGAACTTCTCCGGCGCCAGCACCAGCCTGCCGGTCGACAGCAACGGCAATGTGCAAAGCGGCGGTTTCACCTTCCAGCAAGGCGGTCCCGGCGACATCGTGGTGATGCGCCTGATGTATCCCTGGCCGGTCTGGATGTCGCTCCTCGGTTTCAGCCTGTCCAACATGTCGGGCAGCAAGCGGCTGCTCATGGCCACCGTCGCCTTCCGCAACGAGCCGTTCTGATGACACACCCAGCCAAGAAAGTCGTCGCCGGGTTTCTCCGCCATTCGCGTCGGCTGAGCGTCGAGACGCGCGCCGTAGCCGCGGTCGAGTTCGCCGCGCTGTTGCCGTTCATGCTCCTGCTGTACATCGGCGGCGTCGAGATATCGCAGGGCGTGAGCGCCGACCGCAAGGTGACGATGACGTCGCGCACGGTGGCCGACCTCGCGTCGCGTGCCACCAGCATCGATAATGCCGCGATGAACGACATCCTCGCCGCCTCCGCCGCCGTGGTCGCGCCGTTCGACGGCAGCAGGATCGTCGTGACGGTGTCGCGCGTCGACATCAACAACACGGGCGCTGCCACGATCTGCTGGAGCGACTCGCTTCACGGCACGGCGCGGCCGCACTCGCAGCCCGTCACCTTGCCCCCGCAGCTGGTGGTCAACAACTCCTCGCTGATCTGGGGAGAGGCGTCGTATCCCTATGCGCCGACTCTCGGCTACTACATGACCGGCACGGTGACGCTCAGGGACAGCATCTTCATGTCGCCGCGCATGACCGACAAGGTTGCGCGCAACGCCATCGTCTGCCCATAAGACGATCGGCCGCGGCGGAATCCGGTTTGCCCGGCCGCCGCTGACCGCCTGCCGCCTCGGCCATGTCGAGCGCCGGATCAGGGGATCGGCAGTGCCGTCGTCGACTTGATCTTCTCCATGGCGAAACGCGACGTGACGTTGGTCAGCGGCACCGCCGCGATCAGGCGCTTGTAGAACGCATCATAGCCCTGGATATCGGCGACCACGACGCGCAGCATGTAGTCGACGTCGCCCGCCATCCGGTAGAGCTCCATCACCTCGGGCATGGCGCCGACGACCTCGGCGAAGCGGGTGAGCCAGCCCTCCGAGTGATCGCCGGTCTCCACCGAGACGAACACCGTCACCCCGAGGCCGAGCTTGTCGGGGTCGACGATGGCGACGCGCTTCTGGATCACCCCGTCGGCCTCGAGCCGCTGGATGCGCTTCCAGCACGGCGTCGTCGACAGTCCGACCGACTGGCTGATCTCGGCGACCGAGAGCGAGGCGTCATCCTGGAGCACGGACAGAATTTTCCGGTCGATGGCGTCCATGCTGCCAAACCCTGCCTTTCCGGCGGCGCGCCGCGACCCGCGAGCCGCCTTAGAAACGTTTTTCTATTTCGCACGTCCCGGCTCGTGTCTAGGGAGCGGAATATTCGATTTCAAGCAAAATCATTCCCCTTGGGGACTCTCAAGTCGGGGCGGCCCCGCCGGTCGCGCGCCAGTAACGCAATCGAAACCGGCACAAATCATAGTCCTGGCGGCGCAAATCCGCATGGCGGACTGATCGAATCGGAAGCCTCATGTCGGCCGGTCGTTCCTGTAAGTCGTCGGCAGTCGCGCGCGCATCGATCCGCGACCTGGTGATCTTCAGCGGACTGTTCTTCGCTCTGTCCGCCGTCGCCTATTTCGCCACGATCTCGTGGATCAAGCCGATCCCGCTGGACGCGACCACGCTAGCGGTGGGGCGCGACTTCCTGAATTTCTGGATGTACGGCCACGCGGCCGCGATCCCCGATCCCAGCCAATTCTATAATCCCGCCGTCTACAATCGCGAGCTCGCGGCGCTCATCGGCGCCGACTATCCGGGACAGAACTGGTCCTATCCCCCAAACATCATGCTGATCGCGGCGCCGTTCGCGCGATTGCCCTACATGGCGGCGCTGATCGTGTGGACCATCCTGAGCCTCGCGATCTTCCTCGTGGTCATGCGCGGACGCATTGGCGACCGCCGATTGCTCATCCCGGTCCTGTTCTCCCCGGCCGCCGTTCTCTGCCTGATGTCCGGGCAGAGCGCGTTCATCACGGCCGCCATGCTGATCACGATCTTCGCCTGTCTCGATCGTCGCCCGGTGGTGAGCGGCGTGCTGATCGGCCTCTTGACCATGAAGCCGCAGCTGGGGCTGCTGCTCCCGGTCATGCTGATCGCCGCCGGGCGCTGGCGGGCGTTCGCCGCCGCCGCGGCCACGACGATCGCGGTCGCCGGACTGACCGCAGCCTTGTTCGGACCGAAGGTGTGGATCGATTTCGTGGTGACCGGCATCCCGGCGCAGAACCTGGTGCTGGTCGATCCGGAGATGCGCGGGGCGCCGTTCATGCCGACGATCTTCATGAACATGCGGGTCGCCGGGGCGAGCTACGGGGTGGCAATGGCGGTTCAGGCCTGCTTCTCCGCCCTTGCGGCGGCCGCGGTGTTCTGGGTGTTCCGCTTCCGGCGGACCGCCGATCCGCTGCTCTTGATGGCGACGTACTTCGCCTGCGCGATCTTCGGTTCGCCCTATCTGCTGGCCTACGACACCATGGCGCTGACCATTGTCGCCGTGATGCTGCTGGCCTCGGATAAGCTCGACGCGCGCGGCCGGGTCCTGGCGAAACTGGTGTTCTGGCTGCCGCTGGTACAGCTGGCATTCGGGTTCAGCCACGTCCCGGGACCGGCGCTGATCACCCCGGTCTTCGCGATCTATGCGCTGATCCGGCTGCGCGACGTCGCCGACTGGGGCCGCCCCGCGCAGGCCGTGCCTGGTTCCTGTCCGGCGCCCGCAACGCAAGCTTTCGCCGTCGGCGCGCCGACGACCGCGTGATGCTCCTGGTGCTCGCGTCGTCCGCCGGGCGCCTTATCGACCCTCAGCCAAGGACCACGTCGTCCTCGACCCAGGCGCGGATGATGTGGTGGGCGATGGCGACCGGCGGCGGGGTGGCCAACCCCTGCGGATGCTGGCGCAGCAGCATCAGCGCCACCTCGTCGCGATCGAACCAGCGGGCATCCTCGAGCTCGGTGCGGTCGACCGTGATGTCAGTCGACAGCGCCTCGGCGTGGCAGCCGATCATCAGCGACATCGGGAACGGCCAGGGCTGGCAGGCGAAATATTTGACCTCGCCGCAGGGCACGCCGGCCTCCTCGCGGGTCTCCCGCCGGACCGCCTCCTCGATGGTCTCGCCGGGCTCGACGAAGCCTGCGAGGCACGACCACGTGCCGGTTGGAAAGCGCGCCTGGCGGCCGAGCAGGCAGCGCCCGTCCGCCACCGCCAGCATGATCACCACGGGATCGGTGCGAGGAAAATGCTCCGCCTTGCAGGCCGGGCAATCACGCCGCCATCCGGCCTGGACCACGTTGGTCGGCTGGCCGCAATTGGCGCAGAACCGGTGGCGGGCGTGCCAGTGCAGCATCGCCTTGGCCTCGGCGATCTGCGCCAGATGATCCGCGCCGACCAGCCCTTGGATGGCGATCGAGCGCAGGTCGAGGACGAGGAAATCGGGCCGTGACTTTACGGCCTCGACGGCGGCGCGGTCGACCGCTGTTCCGAACCGGCCGGCGTCGCCGATGAGGCCGAGGAAGAGCCTCTCGGTGGTGGCGCCGAGCCCATTGGCCTCGGCAAGCGTGAACGTCGGATCGATCCCGTCGGGGGTCTTCTTCAGGACGATGAGCTCGCCGCCCATGACATAGGACACGGCGCGGCTATCGGCCTCGAGGGCGGCCAGGAACGCCGCATCGGTGCGCCGTTCGCTCGCGCGCTCGACCGGATTGGCGATGTAGCCGAGCCGCGGCTTCGGCCCGAGATCGGGGCGGGGGGACATGGGTGGCTCCGCAGGGTGGGTGGCGAACGTCGCACGGCGCACCGCGGCGTGCAACGTGCCGCGCATGGCGGCGGAGCAGTCTACCGCAGGCCGATCGCCTCGCGCAGGCTCGCCGCCAAGCGGCCAAGCTCCGCCTGATCGTAAGGGAGCGGCGGCACCGCGCCCCAGACCGGGTTCGCGCCGGCCGCATCGTCGGGAAAGCGGGCGATCACGTGGACGTGGAGCTGGCGCACCTGATTGCCCAGCGCCGCGATGTTGAGCTTATCGCACCGCGTCAGCGCCTTCAGCGCCCGCGCGCTTCGCGCCATCTCGGTCATCAGCGCCGCCTGGTCGGCCTCGGCGAGATCGATGATCTCCACCATGCCGGGCCGGCGCGGTACCAGGACGAGCCACGGATAGTTGGCGTCCCGGCTCAAAAGGACGCGGCACAGCGGCAGGTCGCCGAGCACGACCACGTGTCTTTCCAGATCGGGATCGAGCGACCATTCGGCGTTGGTCATCGGCGGGCTCCGTCGGCATTTCGGGTCGCTCACCGGAATATCACACCAGAGTGGACAGCGGCGGTCCGCCTCATGCCGGTCGCTTGCGTTCACGGCGGGTTGGGACGATATAGGGGGCGGGAGGTTGGCGGTGGACGAGCCACTCGCCAACCGGGTCAGGTCCGGAAGGAAGCAGCCCTAACGAGCTCCGGTTCGGGTCGCTCGTCAGCCTCCCGCCTATTTCCACTTTCCGTAGGGCTTCGAGCCCGGGGGTCGCGGCGGCACGGGACGCAAGGATGAACGACGCCGAGACCCCCGACGCAGGCTCAAGCGCCGGCCTCGACCTCGGGCCGACCCCGGTCGCGGCGGCCGGCGGCGCCTACCGGGTGCTGGCGCGAAAATACCGGCCCGCGACCTTCGCCGACCTGATCGGCCAGGACGCCATGGTGCGCACCCTGTCGAACGCATTCGAGACCGGTCGCATCCCGCAGGCATGGATCCTCACCGGCGTGCGCGGCGTCGGCAAGACCACGACCGCGCGCATCCTTGCGCGCGCCCTGAACTACGAGCTGCCCGACGGCAGCGGCGGGCCGACGGTCGAGATGCCGAAGCTCGGCGTGCATTGCCAGGCGATCATGGAGAGCCGGCACGTCGACGTCATCGAGATGGATGCGGCCTCCCACAATGGCGTCGACGATGTCCGCCAGATCAACGATGCGATCCGCTATGCGCCGATCACCGCGCGCTACAAGGTCTACATCCTCGATGAAGTCCACATGCTCACCGGGCCGGCGTTCAACGCCCTGCTGAAGACGCTCGAGGAGCCGCCGCCGCACGCAAAATTCGTGTTCGCCACCACGGAGATCCGCAAGGTCCCGGTGACCGTGCTGTCGCGCTGCCAGCGCTTCGACCTGCGCCGCGTCGAGGCGGCGCTGCTGGTCCGGCATCTGGAGACGATCGCGGCCCGCGAGGCCATCGCCACCGAGCCGGAGGCGCTCGCCCTGATCGCCCGCGCCGCGGAAGGATCGGTGCGCGACGCGTTGTCGCTGCTCGACCAGGCGATCGCCCATTCGGGCGCATCGGCTGCCGGCGCCGTCCGCGCCGAGGACGTGCGCCAGATGCTCGGGCTCGCCGACCGGGCCCGCGTCATCGACCTGTTCGAGGCGCTGATGCGCGGCGACGCGGCGGCGGCGCTGGCGGAGCTGCGCGATCAATACGATTCCGGCGCCGATCCGGCGGTGGTGCTGGCAGACCTCGCTGAGTTCATCCATTTCGTCACGCGGATCAAGATCGTGCCGGCGGTGGCCGACGACGTGTCGCTCGCCGAGTCCGAGCGCAGCCGCGGCCGCGCTTTTGCCGCCGCGCTGTCGATGCGGGTTCTCTCGCGGGTCTGGCAGATGCTGTTCCGCGGCCTTCCCGACGTGCAGGCCGCCGCCAAGCCGATCGCCGCCGCCGAGATGGTGCTGGTGCGGATCGCCTATGCGGCCGACCTGCCGACCCCGGACGAGGTGATCCGCGCGCTTGGGCCGGCCTCCGGCCAGCCCGCCGCGCCGGGATCCGCCAGCGCCGACCGGCCGCAAGGCGCGCCTGCGTCGAGCCCGCGGGTCGAAGCACCACGGGCCGAAGTACCACGGGCGGAGGTGCCGCGAGCAGAGATGGCGCGGGCCGAGGCGCCGCGCGGCGCACCGCGCGCGGCGTTCGCCGCCGCCCGGCCGACGCCGACGCCGATGGCGGTCGCTTCCGCCCCCGCCACGGAAGCCGCGCCGATCGTGGTCACGGGCTTCCCCGACCTGATCGCGCTCGCCCAGCGCATGCGCGACCTCACCGTCAAGAGCGCGCTGGAACGCGACCTCCGGCTGGTGCGCTTCGAGGACGGCCGCCTGGAGATCGCCCTCGAGCCCGGGGCGTCGAAAACGCTGGTCAACGACCTGTCGCGCAAGCTCGCAGAATGGACCGGGCGGCGCTGGATGGTCGTGGTGTCGGCAGAAGCCGGCGCCCCCACCGTCAAGTCGCAAGCCGAGGCGCAGCGCGCCGAGCTGGTGCGCGGCGTGCGGGCCGATCCGCTCGTCCAGGCGGTGCTGGCGCGGTTCCCCGGCGCCGAGATCGTCGACGTGCGGCGGCGAGGCGTCGAGGCCCTGCCGCCGGCGCCGGCCAGCGATGACGGCGAGGGGATCGCCGAGGACGCCGCCGTGAGCGACGAGTCCTCGGCCTTCGGCGAGCGCGGCGCACCCGACGATGTCGACGACGATTTCTGATCGCGCGCAACCAGCGAGGACACGATGGCGGATTTCATGGGCCTGATGAAGCAGGCCGCGCAGATGCAGCAGAAGATGGAAGCGCTGCAGACCGAGCTCGACCAGCTGACCGTCGAGGGCAGCGCCGGCGGCGGCGTCGTCACCGTGCGCATGTCGGGCAAGGGCGAGCTCAAGGGCGTCACGATCGATGCCTCGCTGATGAAGCCCGACGAGAAGGAGATCGTCGAGGACCTGATGGTGGCGGCCCATGCGGACGCCCGGCGCAAGACCGAGGTGCTGCTGCAGGACAAGATGAAGCAGCTGACCGGCGGCCTGCCGATCCCGCCCGGCATGAAGCTGTTCTAGGTCCGCGCGGCTCCATGCCCACCGCGGTCGCCGGACCGGAAATCGAGCGCTTGATCCAATTGCTCGCCCGCCTGCCCGGCCTCGGCCCCCGCTCGGCCCGGCGCGCGGCGCTGCACCTGATCAAGAAGCGCGAGGCCCTGATGATGCCGCTCGCCGCCGCGCTGCAGACCGCGCTGCAGACCGTCGCGGTCTGCCGGGTGTGCGGCAACATCGACAGCCAGAATCCCTGCACGGTCTGCGTCGATCCGCGGCGCGACCCTTCGGTCATCGTCGTGGTCGCCGATGTCGCCGATCTGTGGGCGCTGGACCGCGCCGGCGCCATCAATGCCCGCTATCATGTGCTCGGCGGCACGCTGTCTCCGCTCGACGGCGTCGGGCCGGACGACATCTCGATCGATGCGCTGATCGGCCGCGTGCACGAGCCGGCGGTCGGCGAGGTGATCCTCGCGCTCAATGCCACCGTCGACGGGCAGACCACCGCCCATTACATCACCGATCTGCTGCGCGACGCCAACGTCAAGGTCACCCGGCTCGCCCATGGCGTCCCGGTCGGCGGCGAGCTCGACTATCTGGATGAAGGCACGCTCGCTGCCGCGATCCGCCAGCGCACGCTGTTCTGACGGAGTTTTGCACGTCGATGAGCGACGACAGGACGGTCGATGCCTACGCGGTCAACGCCGCGGCCTACAGCCGGGACTGGCTGGAGCAGCCGTCGCCCGACGATCTCTACGCGCTGTTGGAGACGCATTTCGTCAAGGGCGGGGAGACCGCCGATATCGGCTGCGGCAACGGACGCGACGCCGCTTGGCTCGCCCGGCACGGCTTCAAGGTGACCGGCTACGACAACTCGCCGGAGTTGCTGACGGAAGCTCGCCGGCTGTTTCCCGGCATCGCCTTCGTGCAGGCTGCGCTGCCCGGTCTCGATGGCGTCGCGCGACAGTTCGACAACGTGGTCTGCGAGACCGTCATCATGCATCTCGATCGCGCCGAGGTGCCGCAGGCGGTGCGCAGCCTCATTCGCATCCTGCGCCCGGGCGGCGTGCTCTATCTGTCCTGGCGCGTCACCGAGGGCGCCGACCAGCGCCACGCGGACGGCCGGCTCTACGCGGCGTTCGCCCCTGATCTCGTCAGCGGCGAGCTTGCGGGCTGCGCCATCCTGCATGCCGAGGACGTGCGGAGCCTGAGCTCGGGAAAACGCATCTGCCGGATCGTCGCCAGAAAAACCGGAGGGCGCTCCGGCTGAGCTGCCCTCCGGCGCGCTCGAGGTCGAGGTCCTCGCGCGGGTGTCGTTCAGGACGGCGGCAGGATCTCCATCCCGAACTCCGCGAACAGCGCCCCGACTTTCGCCGGGTCAGGCGGACCGGGAGGGATCTGGCCGAGCTTGCGGAAGAACGCCTGGAACGAGGCGCCGGGCGTGACGAGCCAGAGGGTTCTCCCCGGCGTGCTGCCGATGTTGCGGAACGCGTGCGCGGTTCCTCGGGCGAAATTCAGGGTGCTCCCCGAGGTCGCCCGATGGAGCGTGCCGTCGAGGAAGACCTCGAATTCCCCGTCGAGGATGAAGATCACCTCGTCCTCGCGGCTGTGGACATGGGGCGGGATGCCGAGGCCGGGAGGCGACGTCAGCTCGAAGACGTAATAGGCACCGCCGGTCTGCTCGCTGGTGACCTTCTCCCAGGCGGTATGGCCGAGCTCGTTGAGAACGGCTCCCTGGCCGGCCGGCATGATGAAGGCAGGCTTGCGCGATCCAGACGTCATGATGTCCCCCGTATGGCAAGATGGCTCCGGCGCGGATCGATCCGCGGCCGCAGCGGCATGAACACGATACGATCTGGGAGCTCTGTTGGATCACACCGCAAAATACCGGGAATGCCGCCATCTTCGCGGACACTGATGTTCCGATCGCGCGAGGCGTCCGGGCGGTCAGTGGTCAGCCCGGCCGGCCCCACTACGAGAGGGGCCCCGCCTCCAGCCGCTCGAAGTGTCTGCTGCGCTGCAGCCACCACAGCAGCACCAGGCTGGGAGTTGCGACGAGCACGCAGATCACGAAGAACCACACCCAGCCGGTGGCGGCGGCGACGAAACCTGCCGTCGACGACAGGTAGGTTCGGCCGACCGCGGCGAGCGCGGTGAGCAGCGCGTACTGGGTGGCGGTGTGCAGCGGGTTGCGGCACAGCGCCGACAGGTAAGCGACGAAGATCACGGTGCCGATCGCGCTGGTGAAATTCTCCACCGTGATCGACACCGTGAGCATCGCGAGGTCGACGCCGACCACGGCTTGCCAGGAGAACACCAGGTTGGCCACGGCCTGCACGGTTCCGCCGATCCACAGGCTCGTGGCCAGCGGATAGCGTCGTGCCACGAACCCGCCGGCAAATCCGCCGGCCAGCGTCGCCACCAGCCCGACACCCTTGATGATGGCGGCGTATTCGTTGCGCGAGAACCCGATGTCGATGACGAACGGCGCCGTCATCGCGCCTGCGAATGCGTCGGTGAACTTGAACAGCACCACGAAGGCGAGCACGACGAACGCCATGTCGCCGGAGAAGAAGTCCTTGCGGGCGCCGTCCGCCGCATGGAGCACGCGCCAGAATGCCGACCGGCCGGCGATCGCCTCGTGGGCGGCGGCCGAGCGCTCCGGCTCGGTCGCCACGATGGTCGTCACCATCCCAATTCCGACCAGCACCGCCATCGCGAGGTATCCGAAGGTCCAGGCGGAGCCCCTGACGAGCCCGATCTTCTGCTCGAAGAAGCTCACCAGGAACAGTGCGCCGGCGGTCGAGACCAGCATGCCGATGCGGTAGGCCGCCACGTAGCCGGCCATGCCGGCCGCCTGCTCGCGCTCCGGCAGGCTCTCCACCCGGAACGCGTCGACGACGATGTCCTGGGTGGCCGAGGCGGTGGCGACCAGAAGCGCGCCGATCGCCACGGTGAAAGGCGCTGATACCGGATCGCAGGACGCCAGGAACAGGATCGCCACAATCAGCAGCAACTGCGAGAAGATCAGCCAGCCGCGCCGCCGTCCGAGCCAGCGCGACAGCAGCGGCACGTCGATCGCGTCGACCACCGGGGCCCACAGGAACTTGATGGTGTAGGGCGTGCCGACCAGCGCGAACAGGCCGATGATCCGCAGGTCGACCCCGGATTCCTGGGTCCAGACCTGCAGGGTCGAGCCCGACAGCGCCAGCGGCAGGCCCGACGAGAAGCCGAGGAACATGACGATCAGCACGCGGGGACGCAGGTAGACGGCGAGCGCTTCCGCAAGGCTTGGGCGAGCAGGCGGGTCGCCCGGGACGGCGGTCGTCATGCCGGTCTATTCCCCCGCCTCGAGCTTGCGCACGACGGGCGAGGGCATGACCATGCGGACGTCGCGCGGCACCTGGTCGTCGAACTCGAGCAACTCGATGCGGCCGCCGCGCTTGGTGACCTTGTCGGCCGAGATCAGGATCTGCGCGATGTCGTCGTTGGCCTGGCCGAAATGGCTCTGCAGCTTGAGCACCCGCTCGCGCAGCCGGCCGAGATCGTCCATCAGGTGGCCGACCTCGGTCCTGATCTCGTGGGCGGCATCGCGCATGCGGGCGTCTTTGAGGATCTGCTGCATCACCTGGATCGCCAGCATCAGGAGCGAGGGGGAGACCAGCACCACCTGCGCCCGGTAGGCCTTTTGGATGACGTCGTCGAAACCGTCATAGAGCTCCGCATAGACCAACTCCGAGGGAACGAACATCAGCGCAATGTCCTGGGTCTCGCCCGGGATGAGGTAGCGCTCGGAAATGTCGCCGATGTGGCGGCCGACGTCCTGGCGCAGGCGCTGCCCTGCCTGCTTGCGTTCCTCCTCGCTTCTCGCCTCGCGCAGCGCCGTGATCGCCTCGAGCGGGAATTTGGCGTCGATCACGATCGGCCGATGGTCGCCCGGCAGGAACACCGCGCAGTCGGGCCGCTTGTTGTTGGACAGCGTGAACTGGAACTCGAACGAACCCTTGGGCAGCCCGTCGCGGACGATCGCCTCCATGCGGCCCTGGCCGAAGGCGCCGCGCGCCTGCTTGTTGGCCAGCACCTCGCGCAGCGAGGTCACCTGCGAGGTCAGCTCGGTGAGGTTCTTCTGCGCGTTGTCGATCACGGCGAGCCGCTCGTGGAGCTGCTGCAGGCTGGCGACCGTGTGGCGTGTCGTCGTCTCCATCGACTGGCCGACCCGGTGGGTGACGGCGTCGAGCCGCTCCGCCATCAGCCGTGCGAGCTCCGCCTGGCGGCCGGTCAAGACGTCGCCCATCAGGTGGATGCGTCCGGCGGTATCGGCCTGGATGCGGGCGAGATCGGCCATGCGCGTCTCGATCTCCTCCGCCCGCATGGCTTGGCGCTCGACCTCGCGGTCGCGCGCCCGGGCGCTTTTCGTCATCGCGACCGCGATACAGACGAGCGCCGCCAGGATCGCGATACCCAGCGCCGCGGTCGCCTCGGTGGCCCCGACGGCGACGCCGCCGATGGTGATGAAGGTGGTGGTCATGGGGGCCGTTCTATCGTGATTCGGCAAGAATTCGCGAACGAAGAGCGAACGTCGCCCGCATTGACCGGTTGACGGCTTCACCGTAAATCGCCGCCCATGGCGCTGCGTGAGATCATCATCCTGCCGGATCCCCGGCTGCGGCTCGTCTCCGAGCCGGTGAAAAACATCGACGACACGATCCGCCGGCTGGTCGACGACATGTTCGAGACCATGTACGAGGCGCCCGGCATCGGGCTCGCCGCCATCCAGATCGGCGAGCCAAGGCGCGTCATCACCATCGACCTCGCCAAGAAGGACGAGACGCACAAGGCCCAGGTGTTCATCAACCCGGAGATCCTGTGGACCTCGGAGGAGCGCGCCACCTACGAGGAGGGCTGCCTGTCGATCCCCGAATACTACGAGGAGGTCGAGCGCCCGGCGCAGGTCAAGGTGAAGTATCGCGACCTCGAGGGTGCGGAGCGCGAGGTCGAGGCCACGGGCCTGCTGGCGACCTGCCTGCAGCACGAGATCGACCACATCAACGGCGTGCTGTTCATCGACCACCTCTCGAAGCTCAAGCGCTCGCGGGTGATCAAGCGCTTCACCAAGGCGGCGAAACGCGCGGACGACGACGACGATTGATCCGGCGCTCGCCGCATCGGCGCGGACGTCTCAGCGGCGGACCCGATAGATCGACACCGGCGTCGGCGCCGTCGCCACCGGCAGGAGGAAGTCCGGCACCTCGCCGCGGCCGAGGCGCGCCGCGAGCCCGTCGGGCGCGGCCTGCGCATAGATGAAGCGCTCGGGCGCGCCCGCGCAGAACGCCACATAGTCGACGCCCAGCGTGGCGAGCCGGGCGCGGGCCTCCTCGGGCGTGCCCAGCAGGACGTCCAGCATGGCGTTGTTGCCGGCCGTGTTGCGGTAGGGCGCGGCGAGAACCCCGTGCTCGGTCGCCATCAGGATGTTGGGTCCGCTGTCGATGAAGCCGAGCACCAGGCCTTTCGGCAGGGCGGCGAGCGGGGCGAAATCCGCCGGACGTTCGCAGGTCGCGGCGCCGCCGGAGAGCACCGTAGTGTGCGTGCCGGTCAGGGCCTCGACCCCGCGGGCGGCCGCCGCGCCGATCGGCACCAGCGTCGCCTGGTTGAGCACCAGCGCGCCGACCAGCGCCGGCCGTGTCAGCCCGAGCAGCACCGAGCGGCCGACCGGGAAGAGCGTCGTCAGCGAGGCCGCGATCAGCGGCACCGCCAGCAGATCTGCGGCGGCGGCGCCGCGGACCTGCCATAGCGAGACGCCGAGCAGGGCGGCGAGCACGCCGACCGCCAGCAGCCAGGGAAACCGACGGATCTCCGGATGTTTCGCCAGCGTCAGGCCGGCTGCGGCCAGCGCCACGACGATGAAGCCGTAGACCGGAATGATCTGTTGCGGCAGGTCGCGGGCGAGCGAGACGATCGACCGCGCCTCGCTGACATGGTCGAGCCACAGCGCCGCCAGCCGCGGCCCGATATAGTCGTAGGGATCGCCGAGGCAGGCGGGAAATTTTGCCCGCAACGTCACCGCCAGTACCACGGCCAGCGCGGCCGCGCCGGTGAGCCGCCAGGCCGCCGATCGGGTGCGCAGCAGCGCGGCGAGACCAGCGAGCCCGAGCCCCGCGATCCCGGCGGCGACCAGGTGCACGACCGAGAACGCGTCGCAGGAGGCGATCCCGTAGCGCCACGGCGGCACGGTGGCGACGAACAAGGCGGCGGCCGCAGCCGCGAAGGCCGACCCGAAGGCGATCGCCACGGGCGCCGCCTCGCGCCCGCGCGCCAGCCAGTTCAGTGCCACGCCGGCGCCGATCACCGCGATGGCCGGCAGCATTTCCAGCCCGATCGCCAGCGAGATCACCGACATGAGGGCGGCGCCGGCCGCCGCGCGCGCCCCGGGCGGCTCGCGCACCAGCACCGCGATCGTCCAGATCAGCAGCAGGATCTGCACGTTGTGATGATCGATGGCGCCGACGCGGAAATGCGTCAGCACCGGCGCCGTCATCACGGCGAGGATGAGCGCGAGCGCCGCGGCGCGGGCGTCGGCAAGCCGCAGCGCCACCCGGCCGATGCCGGCGAGCGTCGGCAGCAGCAGGCCGAGCGGCCAGGCGGCGAGCGCAAGATTTTCCGCGCCGGCCTGGCCCAGCAGCGGCCGCGCGGCGGCGATCATGAGCGCCAGCGGCAGATCGATCAGCCGGGACCAGTGCATCACCACGCCGTCGGGCGGCTCCAGCCGGTACTGCGCCAGATCGAACCAGCTTTGGCCGGCGAGAAAGTCGCGCACCTCGACGAGCCGCATGGCGTCGTCGGTGGAGACGCCGGACGGCAGCGCCGCCGCGCCCTGCAGCAGCAGGATGGCGGCGACCACGCACCACACCACGAGCAGCATCGGCGTGACGGCGACCGGACGATCGGGTCGCGACGGCACGACGGCACCTGCGGCGGCTCGATCGGTCATGGCGGCCCCGGTTTCGGAAAGCCCCATCCTAGGGTGGGGCGCTTAACCGTGGGTAAAGAGGGGCCGAAAGATCAATGAGGTATTTCAATTGGTTGACGGCACAACGGATGGGTCCCGGGGATGACTGGTGATGCCTGCGTCTCCCGGGTAGCGGGACACAATTCATGACGTCGCCCGCGCCAGGAACGGAACCACTGCGTGGCTGATCAGGGGCGCCAGTGAGAACTCATCGCCTCCTACCAGCCGACAAGCTCGACAGGCAGCGCGCCGTCTTGTCAATCCCGCCGGATGCGTGTTGGCTCGAACCGCCGGTCGGTTCCGGTCGGCAGGTCCGGACAGGCGAGCATCGGGCGAGGCGACATGACATCCTGGGAGATCTTGCTGCGGCTCGGCGCTGCGACCTTGATCGGCGCCCTCATCGGCATCAACCGCGACCTGCACGGCAAGCCGACCGGGATTCGCACGCTCGGCCTGGTGGCGCTCGGCTCGGCGCTGATCGTGATCGGAGCAACCGATATGCTGCAGCAGGGCGCCGCCGACCCCAACCCGGTCAGCCGCGTGGTCCAGGGCGTGCTGACCGGGATCGGCTTTCTCGGCGCCGGCGTCATCCTGCGCGGCGGCGACGATGTCGGCAGCGTCCATGGGCTCACCACTGCCGCCTGCACCTGGCTGACCGCGTGCATCGGATTGATCTGCGGCATAGGCAACTGGCGGCTGCTTGGTGTCGCAGTCGTCCTGGTGTTCGTGCTGCTGATCGTGGGCGGACCGATCGAGCGTTGGCTGCACCACCGCTTCGCCGCCCACGACAGCGCGAAGCCCTCGGCCAGACCCTGAACAACCTTCATGCCGCTCCGCCTCGTCTTCATGGGCACGCCGGATTTTTCGGTGCCGACGCTGCTGGGGGTCTCCGGCAGCGGCCACGAGATCGTTGCCGTCTATACGAGGGCGCCACGGCCGGCCGGCCGGCGCGGGCTCGAGGTCACGCCGAGCCCGGTCGAGCGCGAGGCGCGGCGCCTCGGCCTGCCGGTGCTCACGCCCGGGACGCTGCGGACGCCGGAAGCCGAGGCCGCCTTTCGTCACCATGACGCCGACGCCGCCGTGGTCGTCGCCTACGGGTTGATCCTGCCGAAGCCTATCCTCGATGCCGTGCCGCTCGGCTCGCTCAACGTCCATGCGTCGCTGCTGCCGCGCTGGCGCGGCGCCGCGCCGATCAACCGGGCCGTGATGGCGGGCGATGCCGAGAGCGGGGTCTCGGTCATGAAGATGGAAGAAGGACTCGACACCGGCCCGGTCGCGCTCGCCGAGCGGGTGGCGATCGGCGCCGACATGACGGCGGGCGAGCTCCACGATGCGCTGGCACCGCTGGGCGCCGACCTGATGGTGCGCGCGCTCGGCGCGCTCGAGCGCGGCACATTGACGTTCACGCCGCAGCCCGCGACCGGGATCACGCTGGCGGCGAAGATCGCCAAGGCCGAGACCCGCATCGACTGGAGCCTGCCGTGGCAGGCGGTGCACGACCATTGCCGCGGGCTCGCGCCGTTTCCCGGCGCCTGGCTCGAGGCCGACGGCGCCAGGATCAAGGTCCTGCGCACCACGCGCGGCGAGGGCGAGGGCGCGCCCGGCACCGTGCTCGACGACCGTCTCACCGTCGCCTGCGGTGCCGGCGCGGTGCGCATCGTGGAATTGCAGCGCGCCGGTCGCCAGCCGATGAAGACGTTGGATTTCCTCCGCGGCACCAAGGTCGCGCCCGGCACGATGCTCGGCTGAACTCTTACGCCGAAAACCCTCGATGCCGACGTCGAGGTCGCGCCGGCCGTCGGACTCGCGCCGGAGCAGGCGCGGCCTATTTCACACCGGGCTTTGCCTGCAGCAGGCAGGCGTGGATCTTCTCGAGCAGGCGCCGCAGATCCACCGGCTTGGTGTCGAAATCCGCGCAGCCGACCTCGACGCTCTTGTCAAGGTCGGCGGCGAGAGCGTGAGCGGTCAGGGCGATGATGGGTATGTGAGCGGTACAGGGTCTCGCCTTGATGAGCCGGGTCGCCTCCCATCCATCCATCTCGCCCAAGGCGACGTCCATGAGGATAAGGTCGGGGCTTTCCTCGGCGGCCATGGCGACGCCGCACGGGCCGTCGACCGCGCAGCGGACGTCGAAGCCCTGGCGCTCCAACCGGCGCATCATCATATTGCGATTCGTCTCGTTGTCCTCGACGAGCAGGATCCTGGGCCGTACCTTGTCGATCGAGGGCTGCGAACGAGCTGGTTCGATTGCGTTGGCCGAGTTGTTCATCGCGCAGCCCCTGCGAGAGTATTGGCGGACGTGGTAAAATATCTGCGTTGGTCTAAGATTGACTTAAGCCATATGGTCAACGATTGCTGGACGTCCGCCGTTGGCGGGCGGCAGCGGTCGCCGCACGGCAGGTCGGAGGCTTTCGAGGGATCCCCGGTCACGCCGCGCTCGACATGCTCCGGGCGACGTTGGGCCGTGCATCGTGAAGGGTCCGGGTCAGAACCGGGAACAGCGCGATCAGCTCCTGCATCTTGCCTTCGACCGCCAGGCTGCGAGCGCGCTCGCATGCCGACGCGACGGCAACGAGACCGAGATTGGCGGCCGCGCCCTTCAAGGTATGGAGCGTCCGCGACGCCTGGTCGGGATTGTGGCTTCGTATCGCGGCCTCGAGCTCCGCCACGAGATTCGCCGCATCCCCCCAGAAGATGACGAACAGCTCGCGCAGACCGTCCTCGCCGAGCTCCTCCATGAGGTCCTTCATCAGTCCGCGATCGAGGACGTCGGCTGCCGGCTCTGCGGTCTCGGGCCGTTCGGTCGCGCCCGCGATATCCCACGGCTTGATGGCGTTGAAGAGCTTGTGCCTGTCGATCGGCTTCGAAACGAAGCCGTTCATCCCCGCGGCAAGGCACGCATCGCGCTCGGATGAAAAGACATTGGCCGTGACGGCGATGATCGGCACCGCGGCAGCGCGTCCACCTGCCTTGCGGATCGCGCGCGCCGCGTCGATGCCGTCCATTTCCGGCATCTGCATGTCCATCAGCACCAGGTCATAGGGCTCGGCCAAGACCTTGGCGACCGCCTCGAGCCCATTCGCCGCAATCTCGACGTGATGGCCCATCTTGCCGAGCAGGGCGGATGCGACTCGCTGGTTCACGCGGTTGTCCTCGGTAAGCAGGATCTTCAGCCCTCTGCCGGATCGAGCGGGCGGCTCTTCGGCGGTCGCTCGAGCGGACGGAGCATCCCCCGACGGGGCGCCGAGAGCCCGGGCCAGCGCCGATGGCGTGATTGCCCCATGAATGACGTTGAATGCCACGCCGCCGAAGCCGGTGGATCCTTTTCCGTAGACGATGCACCGCACCGACCGATTGGACCTCTTCAGCCGCCGCATCCAGTCGCCGGCCAGATCGTGACGAATGACGACGACGTCGACCTGCTCGATATCTTCCGGGCCGTTGGCGGCGACCACGACCAGGCCGAGACCGGACAGCAGGTCACGGATGGTGGTTCGTTCCAGATCGTCCGCTGCGATCAGGGCCGCGGTGAGCCCTGCGGTGACCGGGCGCCGCCACGGCGTCCCTGCCGGCTCCCGTGCTCCGAGCGGCAGCTCGAACCAGAACAGGCTGCCGTCACCCTCCCTGCTCAGCACGCCGATATCGCCTCCCATGGCGGAGACGATCTTCCGGCAGATGGCCAGACCGAGACCGCTGCCGCCATGACGGCGGGTGATCGAGGTATCGACCTGGGTGAACTCCTCGAAAAGACGCAATTGGGCCGCGTCGGAAATGCCGATCCCGGTATCCTGGACCTCGAACCTGATGGCCGCGGCGCCATTGCGGTCTGTGATCGGCGAGATCCGCAGGACGACCGCGCCGCGCTCGGTGAACTTCACCGCGTTGCCCACCAGATTGAGCAGCACCTGTCGCAGGCGTATCGGATCGCCGTTCACCTGGGCGGGGAGGTCGGCGGAAGGAGCGAATACGAGCGTCAGGTCCTGTGACTTGGCCCGTCCGTCGACGATCTTGAGGACCTCTTCGGCAAGCTCGACGAGATCGACCTCGCGATGGTCCAGCTCCAGGCGTCCCGCCTCGAGCCTGGAGAAATCGAGAATATCGCTGATCAGCTCCAGAAGCGCATTGCTGCATTCCTGGATCGTCTCCACGTAGCGCCGTTGCTCGCCGTCGAGCTGCGTATCCTGGAGCAGGTCGACCGTGCCGACGACCCCGTTCAACGGGGTGCGGATTTCATGGCTCATCGTCGCGAGGAACACCGACTTGGCGCGACTGCCGGCGTCGGCGGCTTCCTTGGCGCGAGCCAGCTGTTCCAGCATGTTGCGGCTGGCGATATCGCCGATGATGAAGTTCGCGAACAGGATCGCGTTCGCAATGACGCCGCGGATAATCACCAAGGTGTAGATCACGAGGAGCAGGACGACCTGCCACTCGAGCGGCTGCTGATTGCGCAGAACGGCGATCGCCGATCCGGCGAACACCAGCACCGTCCAGGTCACTGCGACGACCGGGATCCTGCCGAACGCGATTGCCCCCCCGCACATCATGCCGGCGCAGAGGCATGTTACGATGAACTGATCGGTTCCCGGCTCGTCGGGAAAGAACAGGAGAGGGACCATCGCCCACAGCGCCCCGAGCACGATGGCGTTGCGCAGCATGCGGTGGATCACGCGGACCGAAACCGAATGTCGGCCGGGGTGCTTCCTCCCGGCCAACCATCTGACGTAGACGAAGGCGGCGAGGCCGCAAACGACCAAGGCCCAGAGGAGTGCCAGAGGAAACTGCGGCGTTTGCCACTTTGCCGAAAGCAGGATGGCGGCGTTGAGCACGTTCGCCAGCATCATCCATGGCGTAAAGCGGGCGATGGAAGCGACCTGCTCCGCCCGCACCCGGCCCGCGACCGATTCCTCGACCACCGGGCCACCGAAGGCCGACAGATCGCCAGAGATCAGCCCGGCGAGGTAGCGATGGACCCGGCCGGGAATCATGGGGCAGCCTTTGTCGGAGCGCGATACGGCTCCAGGGTCGCCCTGCAATGCCACATCATTGTTGACATTTGCTGAAGGCAAACGGCGCGGGCCCGTTACCCGTTGCGTGCGCCGGGCGCGCGACGGGCCTCGATGCCGGCCGGAGGGGCCGGGTCTCGACCATCTCCGACACGACGCAGCTCCCTGCCCCGAGGGCATGCGCCGAAAAAGGACCCCGACGCCGGCCCGAATGCTAAATTTACCTTTGTTGGCTAGGATCCCCATCGATGCATCAACCGTCATCACTGTGCGGGCAATGTTGGGCCAGTTAGCCAAGTTGGTGCGCCGCGCGGGAGTTCTCCCGTCGACGGATCGTGCCGACGAGGACCGTGACGTCACGTTCCAGTCCTTGGTGGCGTTCAGCCTCCAGCCTCGGGGCGGGTCCGACGTCCTTTCCTCCGTCATGCTCGATTCGGGAATCGAGCATGAGGTATTTCACAGGTGCTCGGTACTGGTCGACGGGCTGGCGCGCCGCACGCCGGACATCGTCTTCCTCGCCGTCACCACCGATGTGACCGAAACCATCGACGCGATCTTTGCGCTCGCCAAGGCGAGCTATTCCGGCGCCGTGCAACTGATGTGCGATCGCGACCTCGCGGTGAGCGACGGCGTCAAGCATACCGGCCAGCGCCTCGGCCTGCAGATGCTGCCGGCATTGGCGCGGTCGTTCGACGAGGCGACGGTCGCGGCGATCCTCGAGGCCGAAGGGCTTCGGGCGCCGCGGAGAATGACGCCGCCTGTTGGTCTCGACGAGGTGCTGCGGAACGGCTGGATCGAGTTCTGGTATCAGTCGAAGATCGATCTTCGCAAGAAGCATCTTGTCGGGGTCGAGGTGTTTGCCCGCGTGCGCCATCCGCGGCGCGGCGTCCTGTCACCCGGGCCGTTCCTGGCGGGGGCGGACGAGAAGAGCCTGATCGCCCTCAACGAGCAGGCGCTCGTGAGCGCGCTCAAGACCACGGCCAATCTCTCCAGGATGGGGGTGCGGCTGCCGCTCGCCGTGAATGTCTCCGTCAATGCGCTGCATGCGTTGCCGGTTCGCGACATCATCCGGCAGCACCAGCCAAGAGCAGCCAACTGGCCCGACCTGCTGTTCGATGTGACCGAGGAGCAGATCGCCAGAGACATCCCCCTCGTTCATGACGTGTTCGCCCGCCTGCGGAATGTCGGCATCAGGCTCGCGGTCGACGACTATGGGCGCGGCCGGCTGTCCCTGGCGCAACTCCGGACCCTGCCTTTCGTCGAGCTGAAGCTGAATCGTCCGTTCGTCGCCGACTGCAGCACGGAGCCCACCAAGGCGGCGATCTGCAAGAGCATCATCGATCTGGTGCACAGCTTCGGCAACCTCGCCGTCGCCATCGGAGTCGAGAAGGCCAGCGACCTTCAGGCGCTGCAACGCATGGGGTGCGATATTGGTCAAGGGTTCCTGTTCGGCCAGCCCATGCCCCACGACCGGTTCATGGGGTTGGTCCAGGAGCGCGCGATGCGGAATCCGCCAGCCAACTTGGCGCAGCAGGCCGGCATGGGCAGATTGGACGGGCGCATCCGATGAGCGATAGGCGCCATCGTCGGGTCATTCGCACAGCCATTGTCGGCTCCCGCTGGGTGGGAGTTGTTCGGTCCAGTGATGGTCGGCACTCAGGGGGCACCTGACGAGCCGGCCGGTTGGCCTGAACGCGATGGATTTCCTCAGCGGCATCAAGGTTACGCCCGGCACGATGTTCGGCTGAACCCTTTCGGCTATCGTCGGCGCGAACCGCGACCCTGAGCATCCGTGATCTGCACATGCCGCGCTACAAGCTGACCATCGAATACGACGGCACGCCCTTCGTCGGCTGGCAGATCCAGCGCGGCGGCCTGTCGGTCCAGGCCGTGCTCACCGCGGCAGTCGCGGCGTTTGCCGAGGAACAGGTCACGGTCTACGGCGCCGGGCGCACCGATGCCGGCGTCCATGCGCTGGGCCAGGTGGCGCATCTCGATCTTGCGCGCGACTGGCGCGCCGACCGGGTGCGCGATGCCCTCAATGCGCGGCTGCGGCCGCATCCGGTGGCGGTGCTGGCGGCCGAAAAGGTGCCGTCCGGGTTCGACGCGCGATTTTCCGCGAAACGGCGGCACTACGTCTATCGCATCGTCAATCGGCGCGCCGATCTGGCGCTCGACCGCCTTCGCGCCTGGCGGGTGCCGCGCCCGCTCGACGCCGCCGCCATGCACGAGGCCGCCCAGGGGCTGATCGGGCGGCACGACTTCACCACCTTCCGCGCCGCCGAGTGCCAGGCGCGCTCGCCGGTCAAGACCCTCGACCGGCTCGATGTCGCACGCCACGGCGACGAGGTGCGGATCGCCGCCTCGGCGCGGTCGTTCCTCCATCACCAGGTGCGCTCGATGGTCGGCTCGCTCGTCTGGGTCGGCGAGGGCCGATGGCGGCCGGACGATCTCGCCGCGGCGCTTGCGGCGCGTTCGCGAAAAGCCTGCGGCCCGGTAGCGCCGCCCGAGGGACTTTATCTGGTGTCGGTGGATTATTAATTCGCAGGGTGGGTTACGGTGCTCCGTGCGCCGTACGGTGGGCAACGGCGGCCCCGACGTTTGTTTGGAGCACTGCGTCGATTTCGCGTTGCCCACGCGGTCAGACGCGCGGCCCGGACCGCGTGGGCAAAATCGTACGCGAGATCGGAACGAGGCGCGGAGTCCGCGCCGCGATTTTGCCCACCCTGCGATCCTGCGAGACCCATCGGCGGCGATACCGCATCAAATACTAATAGGCGTCAAGAATGCGCCGGTAGATTCTCGTCAAATGTTCGAGATCGGCGACCGCCACCCGTTCGTCGACGTGGTGCGCCAGCTGGCCCACCAGGCCGAGCTCGACGACCGGACAGGCGTTCTTGATGAACCGCGCGTCCGAGGTCCCGCCGGTGGTCGACAGCGCGGGTTTTTGCCCGGTCACGTCGGCGACCGCCGCGGTGACGAGATCGACGAAGGGGCCGGGCTCGGTGAGAAAAACCTCGCAGTTGGACGGATCGAAGTCGAGGCGCCAGCCGATGCGGCCCGCCGCCGCCTCCGCGGCGCGCTCGCGCAGCAGCAGCTCGAGCGATTGCCGGCTGTGGGTGTCGTTGAACCGGATGTTGAAGCGGGCGCGCGCCTCGGCGGGGATCAGGTTGACGGTGCGGTTGCCGACGTCGACCGAGGTGAACTCCAGGTTCGAGGGATCGAAATGCGTCGTGCCATGGTCGAGCGGCTCGGCCATCAGCCGGCTCATCAGGGTGACGAGGCCGCGGATCGGGTTGTCGGCGCGCTGCGGATAGGCGACGTGGCCCTGGCGGCCGGTCACCACCAGCGTGCCGTTGAGTGAGCCGCGCCGGCCGACCTTGACCATGTCGCCGAGCACCGTGTCGTTGCTCGGCTCGCCGACCAGGCAGTGGTCGAATTTTTCGCCGCGCGCCTTTGCCCAGTCGAGCAGCTTGGGCGTGCCGTTGACCGCCGGACCTTCCTCGTCGCCGGTGATCAGGAACGAGATCGAGCCCTTGCGTGCGCGGTTGTGCGCCAGATGATCGAGGGCGGCGGCGACGAAACAGGCGATCGCCCCCTTCATGTCGACGGCGCCGCGGCCCCACAGCTGGCCGTCGGCGATGTCGCCGGCGAATGGCGGATGCGACCACCTGGCCTCGTCGCCCGGCGACACCACGTCGGTATGTCCGGCGAACACCAGATTCGGCGCCGTCGTGCCGATCCGCGCATAAAGGTTCTCGACGTCCGGGGTGCCCGGCTCGGAGAATGTGATCCGCTCGACCGCGAAGCCCGCGCCCGAGAGTACGCGCTCGAGCAAGGCCAGCGCGCCGCCCTCGTCCGGCGTCACCGACCGGCAGCGGATGAGATCGCGGGCGATGGCGACCGGGTCGGCGGATCTGCTCATCGGGCGATGCCGGCAGCTTCAGTCGCGCAACAGCTCGTTGATCGAGGTTTTTGCCCGGGTGCGTGCGTCGACCGTCTTGACGATGACCGCGCAGGAAAGCCCCGGCCCCGGCTCGTTGCCCGCCTTGCCGGTCAGCGACGGCAGGGTCCCGGGCACCACCACCGCATAGGGCGGCACCTCGCCCACATGGATCTTTCCGGTCGCCCGGTCGACGATCTTGGTCGAGGCGCCGATGAACACTCCCATGGCGAGCACCGCGCCTTCGCGCACGATCACCCCTTCGGCGACCTCGGAGCGCGCGCCGATGAAGCAGTTGTCCTCGACGATCACCGGCTCGGCCTGCAGCGGCTCCAGCACGCCGCCGAGGCCGACGCCGCCGGAAATGTGACAGTTCTTGCCGACCTGCGCGCACGAGCCGACCGTCGACCAGGTATCGATCATGGTGCCGGAATCGACGTAGGCGCCGACATTGACGAAGCACGGCATCAGCACCACGCCGGGCGCCACATAGGCGGAGCGGCGCACGACGCAGCCGGGCACTGCGCGGAAGCCCGCATCGCGGAAACTTGCGTCGCTCCAGCCGTCGAACTTCGACGCCACCTTGTCCCACCACGTGGCGCGCCCGGGCCCGCCGCCGATGACGCTCATGTCGTTCAAACGGAACGACATCAGCACCGCCTTCTTGAGCCACTGGTTGACCCGCCAGGCGCCGCCGGAGTCCCTCTCGGCAACCCGCGCCTTGCCGTGGTCGAGCAGGTCGAGCGCGGTCTCCACCGCCTCGCGCACCGCGCCCTTGGTGGCGGGGCCAATCTCGGAGACTTTTTCGAAGGCCGCATCGATCGTCTTCGCAAGCTCGGTGTGCGACATGGATGGATCCTGTGGTTGATCCGGTGGTTTGTCGGGGCAACCACAGGCGATGTCAAGCGAGCGTCGCCGGCCTTGCCTGATCAGCGCGCCGGCGGCGCTGACGCGGTGAGGGTCGCGGCGATCTGCTGCAGAAAGGCGGTCAGATCGTCGGTGACGTGGTCGACATGGCGGGCGTCGCGCCCCTCGAGCTCCCAGTCCTGGCGAAACACCTCGCGGGTGCCCGACGGCACCACCAGCACCGTCGTCATGCCGAGCGCGTGCGGCACGTCGAGGTTGCGCGCCAGGTCCTCGAACATCGCCGCCCGGCCGGGATCGACCCGGTGGGCGGCGAGGAAGCGGTCGTAGGTCTGCGGCAGCGGCTTCGGCTCGAGGCCGGCCGCCACGATGTCGAACACGTCGTCGAAATGCCGGTGGATCGCCAGCTTCCGCGTCACCGCGTCGGCGTGCTTGCGGGTGCCGTTGGTGAGGATGAGCTTGCGGCCAGAAAGCTGCTCGATCGCGGCGCCGAGCGCCGGGTTGGGCTCCAGCGGCGAATGATCGATCTCGTGGACGAAGTCGAGGAATTCGTCGGCGTCGAGCCCGTGCTCGATCATCAGCCCGCGCATCGAGGTGCCGTAGCGCCGATAGTAGTCCTTCTGCACCCGGTAGGCCTCCTCGTGGCCGATCGCCAGGAAGCGCGCGATGTAGTCGCGGATGCGGGTGTCGACCTGGTGCCACAGGAGGTGATGCGGATAGAGCGTGTTGTCGAGGTCGAACACCCAGGTCTCGACATGGGCGAAGCCGCGCGGCGCGGCGCCTTCGGTTGCGTCGTTCATCGTCTATTCCCGGAAATGCACGGTCGCCCCGCCGCCGACGGTCTCGACGGGAGCGAAGCCGTTGGCGTTGAGGCCCTTGGCGACGCAGTCCGCGTGGTCGTCGAGCTCGAAGCGCACGCCGCGGGTGCACAGCATCCGGTCGCCGCCCCAGACCAGCGGCCTGTCGCCGCGCATGATCACCGTTCCGTTCCGGTCGACCGCCTCGGCGAAGCTGAACAGCCGCCGCGGCTGGCCAAAGATCTCAGGGCGCAGGCAGTTCCCCGGCTCGACCCGGTACCAGCCGCGCGTCACCACGGTGCCGCCGTCCTCGATGCCGAGCGCCGCCATCACGGTCGACTGCGTCTCGTTGCACCAGGAAAGGCCGCCGCCGGGCTTCACCGCCTCGGCGAGGGACGCGAACACGGTCGCCGCCGCGGCGCCGGCCGGCAGCTTGCGGTCGCCGAGGAACCGGGCGAGCGCGGCGTCGGCCCTGGCGACGCCGATCCCGTCGACCGGACCGGCGTCGTAGCCGGCGATCGCCAGGAGGCGCTGGATGCCGGCGAGCCGCGCCTGCTCGTCGTCGTAGCCGGCCTCCTCCGCAATGGTGGTGGTGAGACCGGACTCCGTTTCGGCGGGTTTCACCGCGGTGAAGCGGGCGACGCGCTGGCCCTTCTGCTCCTCGCATTTTGCGCCCGCGATGACGAAATTGCCGTCCGCGATGCACAGATCGACGTGGCCGGCCTGCGGCAGCGGCGAGCCGCCATAGGCCGGGAGCGCGCGGGCGAAGACGTAGACCTGATCGGCCTCGATCCGGCCGGAGAGCACGCCGCGGCACTGGCCCGGATCGATGCGGAACCAGCCGCGCGTCGCCGCCGCCCCCTTGTCCTCGAGGCCCAGCGCCAGGTCGAGCACGTAGCTGGTGCGGTTGCACAGGCGCAGATCGGCGCGGGCCGGAGAACACCATGCGAGGATGGCGGCGACGATGCACAGGACGGCGCAGATCAGCCGCGATGTGCCGGTCCGGTCCATCACAGGTGGATCAGCGTTCCCGCGCCATGGTCGGTGAGGAGCTCGAGCAGCACCGCATGCGGCACCTTGCCGTCGATGATGACGACGCCCTCGACGCCCTGCTCGAGCGCGTAGATGCAGGTCTCGACCTTGGGGATCATGCCGCCGGAGATCGTGCCGTCGGCGATCAGCGCCCGCGCCGCGTCGACCGACAGCTCCCTGATCAGGTTCTTCGACCGGTCGAGCACGCCGGGCACGTCGGTGAGCAGCAGCAGGCGCTTGGCCTTGAGCGCGCCGGCGATGGCGCCGGCGAAGGTGTCGGCGTTGACGTTGTAGGTGCCGCCGTCCGGCCGAGGTGGCGACCGGCGCGAGCACCGGGATGAGATCGCGCCCGAGCATCTGGTCGAGCACCGTGGTGTCGACCGTCTCCGGCTCGCCGACGAAGCCGAGATCGACCACCTTCTCGATGTTGGAATCCGGGTCGACCACGCTGCGGCGTCGCCTTGCGCGCCAGCACCATGTTGCCGTCCTTGCCGCACAGCCCGACGGCGCGGCCGCCGGCCTCGTTGATGTAGCCGACGATCTGCTTGTTGATCGAGCCGGCCAGCACCATCTCGACGATCTCGACGGTCGCCGCGTCGGTGACGCGCAGGCCCGCGGCGAACTCCGACTTGATGCCGAGCCGCTCCAGCATGGCCTGATCTGCGGCCCGCCGCCATGCACCACCACCGGGTTGATCGCCGCCTGCTCGAGCAGCACGATGTCGCGGGCGAAAGGCGCGGGCGAGCTCCTCGTCGCCCATGGCGTGGCCGCCGTATTTCACCACGATGGTTTCCTCGTCGTAGCGCTGCATATAGGGCAGCGCCTCGGACAGGATCCGGGCCTTGTCGGCAGGCGTGGCGTCCATGGGCATTTCCTGTGCGACGTGTCGCGAGGTGCGCGACGGCGCTGTTCTACCGGTGACGGCGCGGCGCCGAAAGGGGAAATGGCTATCCGGCGCGCTCGGCGGCGAGCCGCGCGATGGCGGCGCGCAGCTCCGGCATGCCGCGACCGGTCCGCGCCGAGGTCGCGACGATGTCGGGATAGGCCGCGCGCCCGCCGGCGGATCGCCTCGGCGGTCGTCGCGATGGTGCGGGCGAGCGCCTCCGCCTTCACGCTCGTCGGCCTTGGTGAGCACCAGCTGGTAGGACACCGCCGCGCGGTCGAGCTCGGAGAGCACCGGCGCGTCGGCGGCTTTCAGCCCGTGGCGGGCATCGATCAGCACGTAGACGCGGGCGAGGTTGCGCCGCGCCGCCAGATAGGCGTGGATCAGCCCGGTCCAGGCCGCGACCTTGCGCTTGGCGCCGCCGCATAGCCGTAGCCCGGCATGTCGACCAGGCTCAGCCGGCCGTCGAGCGCGAAGAAGTTCAGCTCCTGGGTGCGGCCCGGCGTGTTCGAGGTGCGCGCCAGCGCCTTCCGCCCGGTGAGCGCGTTGATCAGGCTCGACTTGCCGACATTGGAGCGGCCGGCGAAGGCGATCTCGACGCCGCGCATCGCCGGCAGCGACTCGACCGAGGCGGCGGCGGGGATGAACTGCCAGTTGCCGGCGAACAGTCGCCGCCCCGCCTCGATCTCCGGGGCGGTGAACCCGGGCGCAAGCTCGGCCGCCGCCTGGTCGTCGTCGAGGCCCGGTTGCAAGGCGGCCATCAGCCGCTCGTCTTGCTCTTGGCGAACAGCGAGCGGATGTTGTCGAACAGCGCGCGGAGGTTGTCGAACAGCTCGATCTTGGCGCCGTTGCGCCGCATGATCACCGACTGCTGGATGACCGAGAGCGTGTTGTTCCACGCCCAGTAGATCACCAGGCCGGCGGGGAAGCTCGCCAGCATGAAGGTGAAGATCATCGGCATCCAGGCGAAGATCATCTTCTGGGTCGGGTCGGGCGGCGCCGGGTTGAGCTTCATCTGCACCCACATGGTGACGCCCATCACCAGCGGCCAGGCGCCGAGCATCAGGAAATGGCCGATCATCGGCACGTGCGAGGGGTCCCAGGGGATCAGGCCGAACAGGTTGAACACCGTGGTCGGGTCGGGCGCCGAGAGATCCTTGATCCAGCCGAAGAACGGCGCGTGGCGCATCTCGATGGTGACGAACAGCACCTTGTAGAGCGAGAAGAACACCGGGATCTGGATCACCATCGGCAGGCAGCCGGCCACCGGGTTGATCTTCTCCTTCTTGTAGAGCTCCATCAGCTCCTGCTGCTGGCGCGCCTTGTCGTCGGGGAAGCGTTCGCGCAGCGCCTGCATCTGCGGCTGCACCGCCTTCATCTTGGCCATCGACGCATAGGACTTGTTGGCGAGCGGGAAGAAGGCGAGCTTGACGAGCACGGTGACGATCAGGATGGCGACGCCGAAATTGCCGACCAGGTGGAAGAAGAAATCCAGCAGCTTGAACATCGGCTTGGTGATGAAATAGAACCAGCCCCAGTCGATCATCAGCTCGAACCGATTGAGCTTCATCGACTTGTCGTAGGCGTCGATGGTGGCGATCTCCTTGGCGCCGGCGAACAGCCGGGCATCGGCGGACGTCGTGCCGCCGGGCGGGATCGTCCGCGCCTCGAGCAGGTAGTCGGTCTGGTAGGTCTTGACGGTGCCGATGGCGCCGGCGGTGAAGTGCGCCTGCAGCTGGGCGGTCGGGTCGGGCAGCAGCGCCGCCGCCCAGTACTTGTCGGTGATGCCGAGCCACGCATTGGTGACCGGGAACGTGATGGTCTTCTTCTCCTCGATCTTGCTGTAGGTGATCTCCTGCAGGCCCTGGTCGCCGAGCACGCCGATCAGGCCTTCGTGCAGGATGTAGTAGCCGAGCGTCGGCGGCGTGCCGTGGCGCGAGATCAGGGCGAACGGGTTCAGCGTCACCGCGGCCGTGCCCTTGTTGGCGACCTCGTCCTTGACGGTGAACAGGTATTTTTCATCGACCGCGAAGGTGCGGCGGAACTCGAGCCCGTCGCCGTTGTCCCACACGATGGTGACCGGCCGGCCGACGCCGAGGCTTCCCGACCCTTGCTGCCGCCACACCGTCTCGGGCCCCGGGACCTTGAGGTTGGCGCCGGGCGCTCCCACCCAGCCGAACTCGGCGTAGAACGGGTTGGGGCTGCCGGACGGCGAGAGCAGCACGATGGCGGGCGACTTGGGATCGACGGTCTCGCGATAACGCACCAGCGACAGGTCGTCGATGCGGCCGCCGGCAAGCGCAATCGAGCCGACGAGATCCGGCGCCTCGAGCCTGATCCGCGGCGACTTGGCGAGCGCCTCCTCGCGGGTGAGCGGCTGCGCCGGCGCGGCGCCGCCCGGGCCGGGAACCTGCGCGGTGCCGCCCGGCGCCGCCGGGGAGGGCGGGCGGCCCGGCGCCTGCTCGCCCGGCTGCGGCTGCGGTTGGGTCTGTTGTTGCTGCTGGGCAATCTGCTTCTGCTTCTCCATCTGCGGCATGCCGATGAAGTACTGCCAGGCCAGCAGCACCAGTGCGGACAGCACCACGGCGAGGATCATGTTCTTCTGGTCGTTCATCTAGGATCTCTCGTCGTTGCGCTGGCGTTCGGCGCTGACGCCGTGGTCGCCCGGACCGCCGGGCCGGCGCGTCGCGTGGACGCGCCCGAGCGCCGTCTCGAATTCCGCGCGCAGGCGTTGGAAAGGCAGCCCCAGGGCGGCGCGCCGGCCGATCAGGACGTAGTCGAAGCCGAGCCGCATCGGTCCCACGGGCAAGAGCCTCACCATCTCCTTGAGCCGGCGCTTGACGCGATTGCGCTCGACGGCGTTGCCGACCTTGCGGGAGACCGTGAACCCGACCCGTGCCGGTCCCTCGTCGTCGCGGCGGCGCGCCTGCAGCACGAAAGCGGCGCCAGGCGCCCTGGTTCCGGCGGCTGCGGCGAGATAGTCCGCCCGTTGCCTCAGCCGTTCCATGGCATCGGCGCTGGCCGCCGACGGCGAGACGTCAGGCGCTCAGTCGCTTGCGGCCGCGCGATCGGCGCGCCGCGATGACCCGGCGACCGCCCGTGGTCGCCATGCGGGCACGAAAGCCGTGACGGCGCTTGCGCACGAGCTTGCTCGGTTGATAGGTCCGTTTCACCAGTGTTCTCCGCCGTCGCGGCAGGTCTGCCGAGTTCCAGGGTTTGCCAGGCTCTCCGAGCCGAGGTCCGATCGCCGGCTGCCGGTCGGCCCCCGGCCTCGAGGAAAGTCTCGGAAAATCGGGACGCTCGGCGTGCGAAAGTCCCGCGGCTTATATGGGACAGGCCTCATCCAAGTCAATGCAACCATGGCGTTGCGGCGGCCCGCCCGGTCGGCGTTCACGCTCCCGGGACTGCGCGTCAATTCGGGGTGAGAGAGCGACCGGGCGATGGCTTTCCGGTATATCTTGTGCCTTCAGTTTTCGCCCGTCCGCCAGCCTTCGTGCCAAGGCTCGTCCCGGCGCTCCGCCGGCCTCATAGAACAAGACCAAGAGAGCAAAGCCGATGTCTCCCGATGGTCCGCCTGCCGTGATGCCCGCCGGCGGCTTCCGGCTTCGCCGGCTCGCTCCGGTGGCGGCCATCGTGCTGGCCATGGTGGTGATCTATGCGGCCGGGTGGCACCGGCAGATCTCGCTGGAGACGCTGGTGCGGCACCGGGCGGTGATCGACGACTTCATCGACACCCACTACCTGGCGGCGATCGGCACCTTCGTGGCCGTCTATATCGCGCTGGTGGCGATGTCGATCCCGGGCGCGGTGTTCCTGACCGTCGCCAGCGGCATCCTGTTCGGCTGGCTGGTGGGCGGGCTCGCCACCGTGGTCGGCGCCACCATCGGGGCCACCATCATCTTTGAGATCGCCCGCACCGCGTGCGGCGAGACCCTGGTCCGCCGCGCCGGACCGCGGGTCATGAAGATCGCCCAGGGGTTCCGCGAGCACGCGTTCAGCTATCTGCTGTTCATCCGGCTGGTGCCGGTCTTTCCGTTCGTCCTGGTCAATATCGCGCCGGCGCTCGTCGGCGTGCGGCTCGGCACGTTTGTTGCCGCCACCTTCATCGGCATCATCCCGGCGACCTTTGCCTTTGCGATGTTCGGCGCCGGCCTCGACAGCGTGCTGGCAGCCCAGGAATCGGTGTTCCGCGCCTGCATCGCGGCCGGCCGCTCCGACTGCCGCCTGGACTTCGACAGCTCCGCCGCCACCACCCCGGAGCTGATCGGCGCCATCGTGGCGCTCTGCGTCGTCGCCCTTATCCCGGTGGTCGTGCAACGCTGGCGTGCCGCCAGCCTCGCCCGGGCTCATCGTCCCGTTGCCGGCCCGCAGGACGGCTAGGTACACTCTGGCCGTCGGCTGATACCTCACATCCCGACATCCGGAGGGGGCATGGGCGAGCTGCTGACACCCGACATCTGCGTCATCGGTGCGGGGTCGGGCGGGCTTTCGGTCGCCGCCGCGGCCGCGGCCTTCGGCGTGTCCGTGGTGCTCGTCGAGAAGGGCCGGATGGGGGGCGATTGCCTCAACTACGGCTGCGTCCCCTCCAAGGCGCTGCTGGCCGCGGCCAGGCGCGCCGATGCTTTTCGCCGTTCGGCGCCGTTCGGCATCGCCACGCAATTCCCGAGCGTCGACTTTTCCAAGGTCCATGCCCACGTCCACCGGGTCATCGCGGCGATCGCGCCCAACGATTCCCGCGAGCGCTTCACCGGGCTCGGCGTCAGGGTGATCGCGGGCGCGGCGCGCTTCACGGATGCCCGCACGGTGGCGGTCGGCGACGACATCGAGATCCGGGCGCGGCGCTTCGTCGTCGCCACTGGATCGGCGCCGAGCGTGCCGCCGATTCCCGGCCTCGCCGAGGCAAAATATCTCACCAATGAAAGCGTGTTCGATCTCACCCGCTGCCCCGACCACCTCCTGGTCATCGGCGGCGGACCGGTCGGGCTGGAGCTCGCGCAGGGTTTCCGCCGCCTCGGCGCCGACGTCACGGTGATCGAGGCGGCGATGCCGCTCGCCCGCGACGATGCCGAATGCACCGCGATCGTGCTCGACCAGCTGGCGCGCGACGGGGTGACGATCCGCGCCGGCACCAAGGTGCTGCGCGTCGAGCAGACCGGCGAGGTGTTCCGCCTCATGCTCGACGCTCCGGAGGGCGAGGAGACGATCGAGGGCAGCCACCTGCTGGTGGCCACCGGCCGCAGCCCCAATGTCGAGGGCCTCGGGCTCGACGCCGCCGGCATCAAGTTCTCGCCCCGCGGCATCGTGGTCAACCGCAGGCTGAAGACCTCGAACCGCAAGGTCTACGCCATCGGCGACGCGGCGGGCGGCCTGCAGTTCACCCACGTGGCGAACTACCATGCGGGCCTGGTCATCCGCAGCGCGCTGTTCCGGCTACCCGCGAGAGCCTCGGACGAGATCATTCCCCGGGTCACCTTCACCGACCCGGAGCTCGCCCATGTGGGGCTGACGGAAGGTGAGGCGCGCCGGCGTTTCCGCAAGCTGCGGGTGCTGCGCTGGCCCTTTCACGAGAACGACCGCGCCCAGGCGGAGCGCGAGACCCGCGGCCACATCAAGGTGGTGACCGCCCGCAACGGACGCATACTCGGCGCCACCATCGTCGGCGCCCATGCGGGCGAGCTGATCGGCACCTGGGCGCTGGCGGTCACCCAGAGGCTCAACATCCGGGCGCTGGCCGGTACCGTGATGCCTTATCCGACCCTCGGCGAGGTCGGCAAGCGTGCGGCGATCAGCTTCTTCACCCCCGGTTTGACCAACGCCTTGTTGCGGCGCATCATAGTGTTCCTGCGCCGCTTCGGGTGAGCCGGGCGGCCAGTTGGCGCAATCGGGCTGGGTGGACGCCGATCGGTCGCCCGAACTGCGGCCGTGGTGCAACCGGATGCGCCGACGTTCCGTATCGGTATTGCGGAATGGAATAACCGGCACACTTGGCGGTTCTAATGGCTTGGGCACGCACGCGATGGACACGGCCGCGGTGACCGACGATTCCGACCGGGCGCGCGCTCCGCGCCTCGGCCTTTCGGGAAAACTCCTCGTCCTCACGATCCTGTTCGTGATGATCGCCGAGGTGCTGATCTATGTGCCGTCGATCGCCAATTTCCGCCTGAGCTGGCTCAAGGATCGCCTGGCCTCCGCCCATACTGCCGCCCTGGTGCTGGAGGCCGCCCCGAGCGGCATGGTGCCGGACAGCCTCGCCAAGGAGATCCTCGACAGCGTCGGTGCCAAGGCGGTGGCGCTGAAGATCGGAAACAGCCGCCGGCTGCTCGCGGTCTCCGGCACGGTGCCGCCGGTCGAGCACGACTTCGACATGCGCGACGTGTCGGCCTTTGCGGCCATCGTCGACGCGTTCAAGACGCTGCTGTGCGGCGACAACGACCTCATGCGGGTGGTCGGCCCGGCGCCGATGGGGGGAGACTTCGTCGAGATCGTGCTCGAGGAGCAGCCGCTGCGCGCCGCCATGCTGCGGTTCTCCGCCAATATCCTGCTCCTGTCGCTGGTGATCTCGGCGATCACCGCGGCGCTGGTCTACGTCGCGCTGCTCCTGCTGTTCGTGCGCCCGATGCGCCGGCTCACCGCCAACATGACGGCGTTCCGCCAGGATCCCGAGAACCCCAGCCGCATCATGGCGGCGTCCGGCCGCCACGACGAGCTCGGCATCGCCCAGCGCGAGCTCGCCGACATGCAGCGCGACCTCGTCTCCATGCTGTCGCAGAAGAGCCATCTGGCGGCGCTGGGCTTGGCGGTGTCGAAGATCAGCCACGACCTGCGCAACCTGCTCGCCTCCGCGCAGCTCCTGTCCGACCGGCTCTCCGGCGTGCCCGACCCGACGGTGCAGCGTTTCGCCCCGCGGCTGATGCGCGCGCTCGAGCGCGCCATCGCCTTCTGCCAGTCGACGCTGTCCTACGGCCAGGCCAAGGAGCCGCCGCCGGACCGCCGGATGCTTCCCGTCGACCGCGTCTTCGAGGACGTGCGCGAGACCCTCGAGCTCGGCCCCGAGGCAAGAATCCGCTGGATGGGCTCGGTCGAGCGCGGCGTCCTGGTCGATGCCGACCCCGACCAGCTGTTTCGCGCGCTGCTCAACCTCGCCCGCAACGCCGTGCAGGCGCTGGAGAGCCGCGCTCCCAACGATCCCGGCCGCGACCAGATCCGCGTCATCGGCCGCCGCGAGGGTTCGGTGGTGGTGATCCAGGTCTCCGATACCGGGCCGGGCCTGCCGGAGAAGGCCCGCGCCCACCTGTTCGAGGCTTTTCAGGGCTCGGTGCGCCAGGGCGGCACCGGCCTCGGCCTCGTGATCGCCGCCGAGCTCATCCGCGCCCATGGCGGCGAGATCCGCCTGGTCGAGGGCACCATCGGGGCGACTTTCCGCATCACCATCCCCGACCGCGCCGTCGACATCGGCGCGCGGCGCGGCGAGCGCGCCCGCGCCTGACCGGGCAGACGGCGGGGAGGGGAGGGCGGAGCCCGCCCTTGCCACGGGGCCGCGAAGCCTCTAGCTATGCGGCCATTCCGACGGCCTCGGGCGCCCGTAGCTCAGCTGGATAGAGCACCAGACTACGAATCTGGGGGTCAGGAGTTCGAATCTCTTCGGGCGCGCCATTTATCTAATTGCTAGGACGTGCTTTTTCCTTTTCCAGTCGCGTTCGCGTCTGTTCCGGTTTGCAGTTGGTTTGCAAATTTTGTTCGCGAAGAGTTCTCGAAGTTGAAAATCGCTTGCTCGGCCAGCCCGCGCGTTCGCGCGAGGTATCGCTCCAGGATGCGATGCACGGTCTTGAGCGAGTGTCCGGTGATGGCCGCGACCTGTTGAGGCGTGCACCCCGCCTCCGAAAGCAACGTCACCGAGGTGCCCCGCAGATCGTGGAAGTGAAGATTGACTGGCTCGTCCATGCCGGGAAGCTTGACGCGCTGCAGCCCGGCGGCTTTCTTCGCCTCGTCCCATAGCCTTGCAAAGTAGCGCTTCTTGAACGACTGCCCGGTCTTCGTGGTGAGGATCAGCGCTGACGTCCGTTCCATCTTGTCCAGCATGCGCCGAAGCGCCGCCGTGCACGGAATCTCAACAAGCGGACCGGGCGTGCCTCCCCGCCGTGCCTTGCCCTGCCGAAGCTTGATCCATCCGCCGTCGTAGGATGACCAGGGCAGTCGCAACAGATCGCCTTCCCGTTGCCCAGTGTGCAGCCCGATGATGAGTGCGCGTTGCATTTCCAGCGGTGCCACCTTCATGAAGGCGGCGATATGCTCGGGAAGCCATATGATCTCCGAGCGGTCAGCGTGATAAAGCCGCTTGAAGCCTCGCAAATGGTTCGCAACGACCCGCCCGCGGTCGGTGGCCCATGTCAGCATGGCTGAAATTGCCGATAAGCGATTGTCCGCTTCTCGCTCGCCCGATTTGCGGGCGACCTTCTCGCGCCAGTCCAGAAAATCCTTGCGCACACGCGGATCATCGAGCGCCGAGATTGGCATGTCGCCGAATTCGGTTTCCGCCGTCGTGAGCATGCGGCTATACTCAGACTGCGTGCTTGCCGCCAGCCTCTGTTGGAATTCGATCGACAGCGTGTAGCCCCAAATCAACGCGTTGAGGCTGCCGCCCACATGCCGATCGCGCATCATCCGCTCGGCATCGCCATAGCTGGCGATGAACTCCGCCGAGCCCGGCTCGCCGGCGAGCCGCAGCCCCGTGGCGCGGTGATAGTGATAGATTTTCACGGTGCCGTCGGCGAGGCGCTTCCGAACTGTGTTGATGCCTTCAAGTCGAACGCGGACCACGGCTCATCCTCCACGCATCGAGCGGGTTGGCTGCCTCGCTCTCGGTCAGTATGCCACTGAGGCGATTCATCGCCAATTGCAGGAGAACCAGGTCGTACCGGCCTCCAGGCAGGGTTGGGCCCGGATATTTTTCCTCAAGGCGCGCCTTGTCGAACGCCGCTGGCGAAAGCCCGACGTACGCAGCCGCACCCTCGCGGGTCAATCCGCGGGGAGTCAAACCGGGAGGCAGTGCGTCGTAGCGGCCCATGGCGTGATGGCGTTCTGCTGACCTGCAAACTTGTGGGATTGGGCTTTCGAAGCTGTTGTGGACACAATGCGGCCTGCCATTCGCAAGCCATCCGGGGCGCTCGATTCCCCCCGCCCCTTTCGCCCACGATCAGCCGCACGGGCGACCTGCGTTGCCGCTAGCCAGGGCTATGCGGAAAATGCGTGGATGGCGGAGCGGCAAGGGGCGGTGGCAGTGGCAGCCACCGTCGGACGCCGTCATCATCCAAGCCGCTGAATTCCCGGAGAAACGGCGAAGGGTGACGGCAATGACGACGTTTCGCGCCTGGTCTCTGAAATCGTGTGCGGCGCAGGTTGGTACGTTCTTGCTATCTTCACGCTTCTAAGACTAAGAAGGAAAATCGCCGACCTGCCGTCCAACATCGCCCCTTGTCGCGAAGCCGCAGCCACTTCCCTGGCTCGGATCGTCGCCACCTCGCCGTCACCGCCGTCAAGAAAATCGACGGTGGCGCGGAGCGCGGCCTTCGTTGGGCTTGTCCGCGTTGACGCCTGGTGATTTCGCCTCGCCGAGAAGGCGGGCGGATTGCACTTCGTCCCAACCCTCAGCGAGCGCGTCGGCCGCATCCCAACCGTCGGGCCGGTGTGGTGGCAACGTGATGACGCTGACATTGAGGGCGCCGACGGTCGCTGCATGCTTTGCGACCACCTGCGCATAGGCAGCACCTGGAGCATCGTTGTCCGGCCAGACCACAACGGTACGCCCGCGCAATAGCCCCCAGTCGGCTTTCGATGCGGCCTTCGCGCCGCCGGGGCTCGTCGTGGTCACGAACCCGGGTGCAAGTATCGCGGCGGCGTCCGCGGCCTTCTCCCCTTCGCACACGAGTATGGGCGCCGAACCCCTAGATTGGATCTTGTCCTGATTGTAGATCGGACGCTTGTCCGGCCATGTCTGCACGCCATTCGGTCAGCGTCCCGTTTGGGTGGCGGCAGAATGTGCAAGGGCGGAACTCCTTGCCGGAAGGCGGATCGAACCTCAGGACATAGCCGAGCAGGGCGCCGTTGACGTCGCGATACGGATAAGTTCCGCTGGGAGTGCCGAGGTCGGGGTGTCTCGGTAGCTCCGGCGCGTTCCCGGGTACGGGAAGGATTGGTGTCCATGCCTGTGCCTTCCTTCTTGACCCCTGAGCGGCGGAGCGAATGGGAGCGAACTGATCAGCGCTCATGGCCGTTGATTTCCCACATTTCAGCGATCCGCAAAGCCGCTTCGGCCTGGCTGAGCCGGAAAAGATAGGCCCCAGGCTGACGAGGTCGCCGCCCGCGTCACCGGTTGCGAAATCCGACCAGCGGCCGCTCGCCAGGTTCACCTTGAAGGAGCCTCGTCGCCTGTCCGACCGTGTCGGATTGAGCGAAACCCACTCGCCGCCTTCGCGCATGCCGTCCGGGAGCCAGCGCCGAACGATCGTGTCGGCGTGTCTTAGAGCGGTGTCGGCAATGCGTTTGAATGCAATAGGGCGGCGCGGTGTCATGGGCGTGCCCTGCGGGTGCTTCTAGTCCGCCGCCGCGGGCGTACGGCGAAACGCCTAAGGAACTCGTTTAAGTCGTCGAAGTCGGGATTTTCAGAGCGGGTGAACCACTGGAATGGCGGACTCCCATGCGGATACGGCCCCACGGGACGGGAGAGTTGTCGGGGAAGAACAGATAGCCGGGGAACATTGGGACCAGCCGCTCATGCACCTTAGCGACCGCGCAGTTGCCGGCGTGGGTACTCCGGCAGATAGGCCCGAATTCTGTGGCCGATAAGCGACGCTGCCGCCGTCCGCTCGCGCTGGGGCTGAGTGAGCAATACGTACCAGCCTGGTTGGTTAGCCAAGATATCCTCCCGTCATCTCGACAAAATCCCTCATGAAAAGGGCGCCGGAATCGCTTCCGACGCCCAGGGATAACGGGTCGTTCCACAAGGGGGAGTGTGGCTTGATAACGGAAAGGGCGCCAGGGAACGCCCGCAAAGACCGTCTAACTTTGCGTGGTACCCCGTGCCGGGGCCGCATCTGGTTTTCCGCCAGAACCATCGACAGGGTTTAGTCGGGCACCCCTTCGGGCCGTCTGGTAATTCCTGGCGCGACTTCGATCGACGCCAAGACCTGATATGTCAGCAGCCAACGCCTCAAATCTCCGAAGAGACCTCGAGGTTCCTCGCCGACTTCGCCGACGGTCAGAGCGTTCTTGCCCCTCGCTTTGGGCTACACCGCCCTGATCTGAGACACCTCCAGTCCAGCGCGAACGGGGCGTCCGAAGATTTCTAATGCAGCTTCGATTCGCCCCCATCTGTCAAGCTTGTAGACGGGGGCCGGTGCCGATTGGATTACGCCTCCCGGGAGGGCGGTATGACGTTGTGTCTGGGCTTGGAGAGCGGCGCTAAGAGGCGCGGGTGTAAAGGCATCAATCCGTTCACCAAAGAGCCAGCAACATTCAAGGCGAAACCGGCTCGGAAGATCGTCAGGGCTCGCCCAGTAAAGGCTGCCAAAGACGCGGTATCGTAGCCTCGACAATGTGGCGGGGGCCTCATCCCGTTTCGTTTGGGGCTCGCCAGTTGCCGAGCTCAGCCCTGATGATCTTGCGAAGTGTCTCGCGATCCAGCCCTCCTCGCAGCGGCTGACTGACATGGCCCAAGATGTCGTGCGGACCTGTTAGCGGGGATGCTCGATCGGCAAAACCGGCTCTAGAAACCCTTGCGGCACAGGGGTTTTTTGCACGTACTCGTGTACGCTCCGGTATCTGACAGCCCGGACCGTATTTTCTCGCGAAATCGCGTGCTTTTCGGGATCGCTCCTTGCAGACGACACCGCAGTATTTCGGTCGCGGACCATGCCTGGGCAGGCGGGATAGGCTTGGCGCACTGCGGGCATTGTCGAATGCTCATCCTGGCTCTCTCCCAGCTTGACGGCCGCCGCCGCGCTCGATCATCTCTATTGCTGTAAGCGCTAGTTCCCACCTCGCGGGATTTGATGACCCGCTGTTGCTCGCGTGACGGCCCCCATACGACCGGCCGAATGGCGACACGCGGCACGCCGGCGACCTCGGCGGGCACGGCGTTCATCAGCACCGAGGAGGGATAGGCCGCAGTTCCGCTCGGCACGTAGACCGGAGCCCCGGTGATGGCGACCGACCTTCGCTTCACCGAGACCATCTTCGTCGCGGAGCGTGGCTTCAACCCGGTCGGCCGCGCCGCCGCAAGCATCCTCGCGCGATCGCAAGCGCGATGGCTGAGCCGGTGGCGACCTCGATGATGATGAAGCCGAAGAGGATTGCGTTGTCGATCACAACGGCAGCTCCTCGCGCCGTGGTGGGGGGGTTGCTTCGTTGTACTGCGGCTTCAGGCGGAGGCCCTTGAAGCCTCGCATGTGCTGATCGCGGTACTTCTCGAAGCCGTAGGTCCTCGAGCCTACCCGCTAAGGACTTTGCCGAGCCGGCATGCTCACGTTAGCCTCGGCCCATACTGACCAGCTGTTGAAGCGAGGCATCGTCCCCTCAATATGGCCGGGGACGCCGATCGCAACACTCCTCGATCCACGACCGAGGGCGTCCTCGCCTTCAAGGTATTGAGAAGTTGCGGCCGAGGTGATCTCCGGGGGCTGTAATCCCTGAGCCTGCCAAGTCAGACACCCTTGTAGGGCCCAGTTGAGGATTCCGGGTGCCTCGGCCGCGAGTTCGCATCCAGGTCCTTGTCTCGCTCTGCGGGCGGAATAGTGACGGTGAATGGTATGATGAGAAAGCGACGACGCGTCGCCTCGTTGACGCTGCGAAGGTGAGGCTTGTGATTGCCCGAGATCAAAAGCTTGAACTGTGGGCGGAACGTAAACGGGTTCTCGCGCATGCCGTGACGTCGTCCTCTCCGGTCAGTTGATTGATGCGTGATTGCTTCCATCTCCTGCCCTCTTCCGTCTCGGAGGAGGTCACAAAACGCGCACCTTGCAGCACCGCAAGTTCCGCTAGGTGACGATCATTTCTTCATTCCGTGAGGGTCTCAAGCTGGATGGTCCGGTGGTAATCTTTTCCAATCGCGTGCGAAAATGCCCTGACGTAGGCTCCCTTCCCGTTCGCCCCTGTGCCGTAGAAAAAGGATGCGTTGGAGGTAGTCGATCATATCCTGGTTCCCGTCCATCGCGCGATGCAGAACAGAAAGAAACACAGGGCACTGTGCATTCGGGTCCGGGGTCGCGTTCGTGATCTTGGTGCAGTACTTCGTCGGATCGCTCGGGTTGATGCAGCCGGTTTTCAGGTCGACGAGATAGTCGATCGCTTTTCGGATCTCTTCAGTGAGTTCCTCAAAGACGTGTGCATAGTCCAAGCAATCCACGGTCTCCTTCAGGAGCTCCTCGAGCTCATCGAGACGATCGAGCGTCTTGCGCAACAGATGATACATCGCGATCTCAGCCGGCGTCATTGCGACGTCACCCTGGCGTGCGGCTGGAGACGGATCCCTATGAAACCGTCCTTGTATCGTTTACACCCCGCCTTCTCGAGCATTTGCTCGAAGCTTTCGATCGTTCCAGCCTCGCGGCC
>CAVWIS010000044.1:0-18859 GCA_963755055.1 uncultured Alphaproteobacteria bacterium
GCCGAGACCGGCCGAGCCGCCGCGGCGCACGTACGATACCGGATCGGTGAGGAACAGCGACACCATCTCGGGCGCGGCGTGGAAATCGACGATGGTTCCCATATAGGCCGGCGATCGCCGATCGAGGAACATGCGGCTCGACGGGGTGGTGGCGTAGCGGTCGGCGGATTTTTCCAAGAATCCGTGGACCGTCAGGTAGTCGCACAGGATGCGCAGACCTCGCGGCACCCCGTTGACGGCTGCGGCCAGCCTCTCGACCGTATCGGCGCCCGAGCCGATGATCGTGAACAGATCGAGGTCGACCGCCGCCTTGATCGCCGCGGTCTTCTGATAGCCCAGCGCCGCCTCGACGAACGCGACAGGGGACACGTCGGTCATGCAGATCAACTCCGGGAAAAGGTAGCTCGACGCCCGAGGATCGGCCGGATCAGATCGACGTCCGATTGTCGAAACCGGGGTTATCGATGGGCCGGGAAACTGTCCGACATTGGACCCAGGGTCAAATCGGGTGGCACCGGTGTCACGATAGCGCGGCGACAAGCTGCGGACAGACGGGAACGCTCGGTCTCCGCTCGCGTGGGATGAGGATTTTCAAGGTCTATCGTTCCGCGGCAGTGCAGGGCGGTTTTGCCCAAACCGTGACCTTGTCGCCCAAAAAAGCGCCATGCAAACTTGCACCATAAATAGGCATGATTGGGCAATGACAGATTTTCCATGACTGTTCAATGACATGTCGCCTGGCGCGACCCTGGCACGTCCCTTGCGAACGGGCTCTCGCGCGTCACGCCGCCCTGGTCGAACGCGCGCGTCAACGCAGAGGGACTTGCGATGCTGAACACAATCCGTGCGGTCGCCCAGCGACCGACTGCCCGCCGTTGGCTCGCCGCCACGGCGGGGCTCGCATTGGGACTTGCCGCCGCATTTCCGGCCGCGGCCCAGGATACGATCAAGGTCGGCATTCTCCATTCACTCTCCGGCACGATGGCGATCAGCGAAACGACGCTGAAGGACGTCATGCTGATGCTCATCGATGAGCAGAACAAGAAGGGCGGGCTGCTCGGCAAGAAGCTCGAGGCCGTTGTCGTCGATCCGGCCTCCAACTGGCCGCTGTTCGCCGAGAAGGCCAAGGAGCTCATCATCAAGGACAAGGTCGCCGCCGTGTTCGGCTGCTGGACCTCGGTGTCGCGCAAGTCGGTGCTGCCGGTGTTCAAGGAGCTCAACAGCGTGCTGTTCTACCCGGTCCAGTACGAGGGCGAGGAGAGCGAGCGCAACGTGTTCTACACCGGCGCCGCGCCGAACCAGCAGGCGATACCCGCCGTCGACTACCTGATGAAGGACGAGAAGGTGGTGCGCTGGGTGCTCGCCGGCACCGACTACGTCTATCCGCGCACGACCAACAAGATCCTCGAGGCCTACCTGAAGCAGAAGGGCGTCAAGGCCGAGGACATCATGATCAACTATACGCCGTTCGGCCATTCCGACTGGCAGACCATCGTGGCCGACATCAAGAAGTTCGGCTCGACCGGCAAGAAGACCGCGGTCGTCTCGACGATCAACGGCGACGCCAACGTGCCGTTCTACAAGGAGCTCGGCAACCAGGGCGTCAAGGCGACCGATATCCCGGTGGTGGCGTTCTCGGTCGGCGAGGAGGAGCTCGCCGGCATCGACACCAAGCCGCTGCTCGGCCATCTCGCCGCCTGGAACTATTTCCAGTCGATCGACACCCCCGGCAACAAGGAGTTCATCGCCAAGTGGCATGAGTTCACCAAGAATCCCAAGCGCACCACCAATGACCCGATGGAAGCCCACGTGATCGGCTTCGCCATGTGGATCGAGGCGGTGAAGAAGGCGGGCTCGACCGACCCTGACAAGGTGATCGACGCGATCGTCGGCGTCAAAGTGCCCAATCTGACCGGCGGGACCTCCGAGATGCTGGCCAACCATCATATCACCAAGCCGGTGTTCATCGGCGAAGTGAAGGCCGACGGCCAGTTCGACGTGGTGTGGAAGACCGAGGGCCTGGTGCCGGGCGATGCCTGGTCGAAGTTCCTTGAGGGGTCCAAGGACCTCATCGGAGACTGGGTCACCCTGAAGTGCGGGAACTACAATACCGTGACCAAGAAGTGCGGTGGCGGTGCATAGTTCCGACTTTGGTTTGACACGGGGCGGAGGCGGCGGTAATCCGCCGTCTCACGCCCGAACTCATGCCGGGACCCAATCGAGATGCATGTCGTCTGCGATCGCCTTGTCGTGCTCGTATTGAGCCTCGGCGTGCTCGTCGCGGGCGCCCTGGCGGCCAACGCGCAGAGCTTCGAGAGCGCGCTCGCTCGCTTCTCCGCGGATAGTTTCTCCGACACCGAGGCGGCGCTCGGCGAGGTCGCAGGCAGCGGCCATGCGATGGCGGCCCCGGTGGTCCAGGCTCTGCAGGACGGACGCCTGTTCTTCTCCCCGGCCGACAAGAAGGTCTACATCAAGGAGCGGTCCGGCGCGGTGCTCGACGCGGCGACCGGCAAGCCCGTAGCCGGCAACGCGCCGGCCGATCTCAAGCAGGTGCGCGTCAATAACAGACTGCGGCGCGCCATCGAGGCGGCACTCGGCGGGCTGACCCTGCTGGCCGTCGATCCGGCCAAGCGGCTGGAGGCGGCCCAGGCGGTGTTCAAGTCCCGCGAGGCGAGCGCGCTGCCGACGCTCGACGCGGCGATCGCCAAGGAGACCGACGCGAAGGTCAAGCAGGCGCTGATCGAGGCGCGCGCCGCTGTCATCCTCTACATGGGCGGTGCCAAGGAGGCGGACAAGCTTGCCGCCGTTCCGATCATCCGGGCGCGCGGGGATCAGGATGCGCTGGCGCTGCTCGGCGGTCTGCCGGCGGACACGCCGCCCGCGGTCGTGCGTGCCGCCAAGGAGGCGATCACCGCCGTCCAGGGTCAGGTCGAGCTGTGGAACGCGGTGCAGAACGCCTGGTACGGGCTCTCGCTCGGCTCGGTGCTGCTGCTCGCGGCGATCGGGCTCGCCATCACCTTCGGCGTGATGGGCGTCATCAACATGGCGCATGGCGAGATGGTCATGCTCGGCGCCTACGTGACCTTCGTGGTGCAGGAGGTGATGCGCACCAGGAACCCGGCGCTGTTCGATTACTCGCTGGCGGTCGCGCTGCCGCTGGCCTTCGTCGTCACCGGCCTGATCGGCATCCTGATCGAGCAATGCATCATCCGCTTTCTCTACGGACGCGCGCTGGAGACCCTGCTTGCGACCTGGGGCCTGTCGCTGATCCTGCAGCAGGCGGTGCGCACGGCGTTCGGGCCGAACAACCGCGAGGTTGGAGCGCCGTCGTTCATGAGCGGCGCCTTCGAGCTGGGGCAGATCAACATCACCTACGGACGGATGTGGATCATCGTTCTCACGCTCGTTGTGTTCGTCCTGCTGCTCGCCACGCTGCGCTTCACCCGTCTCGGGCTGGAAATGCGGGCGGTCACGCAGAACCGGGCGATGGCGGCCTCGATGGGCATCCGCACCGGCCGGATCGACGCGCTTACCTTCGGCCTTGGATCGGGGATTGCCGGCATTGCCGGCGTGGCCCTGTCGCAGATCGACAATGTCAGCCCCAATCTCGGCCAGGGCTACATCATCAACTCCTTCATGGTGGTGGTGTTCGGCGGCGTCGGAAACCTCTGGGGCACGCTGGTCGGGGCCTTCTCGCTCGGCATCGCCAACAAGTTTCTCGAGCCCTATGCGGGCGCTGTGCTCGGCAAGATCCTGATCCTCGTCCTCATCATCCTGTTCATCCAGAAGCGCCCCCGCGGGATGTTTGCCCTGAAGGGTCGGGCGGTGGAAGCATGACCGGCTCGCCGCTGACCCGCGCGCTCGACAAAAGCACCGTGATCTTCCTCGTCCTGCTCGCGGTGATCGCCGTCGGCGTTCCGATGCTCAACCTGATGCTGCCGCCGAGCTCGCCGTTCCAGATCCCGACCTATCTGGTGTCGCTGTTCGGCAAGTACGTGTGCTACGCGCTGCTGGCGCTGTCGATCGACCTGATCTGGGGTTACTGCGGGATCCTGTCGCTCGGTCACGGGGCGTTCTTCGCGCTCGGCGGGTATGCCATGGGCATGTATCTGATGCGGCAGATCGGCACTCGCGGTGTCTATGCCAATCCGATCCTGCCCGACTTCATGGTTTTTCTGAACTGGCCGGAATTGCCGGTCTACTGGTACGGATTCCAGCACTTTCCCTATGCGCTCTTGATGGTCATGCTGGTGCCCGGCGTGCTCGCCTTCGTGTTCGGCTGGTTCGCGTTCCGCAGCCGCGTCACCGGCGTCTACCTGTCGATCATCACCCAGGCGCTGACTTTCGCGCTGAAGCTCGGCTTCTTCCGCAACAATTTCGGTTTCGGCGGCAACAACGGCCTGACCGACTTCAAGGACATTCTGGGCTTCAATATCCAGTCGCCGGAGACCCGCGCGGCGCTGTTCGCGATGTCGGTCGTGGCGCTGGCCGTCGGGTTCTTCGTCTGTCGTCTCATCACCAGCTCCAAGCTCGGCAAGGTGTTGATCTCGATCCGCGACGCCGAGGCGCGTACCCGCTTCCTCGGCTATCGGGTGGAATCCTACAAGCTCTTCGTGTTCACGCTGTCGGCCTGCATGGCGGGCGTCGCCGGCGCCCTCTACGTGCCGCAGGTCGGCATCATCAACCCGAGCGAGTTCGAGCCGGGCAATTCGATCGAGGCGGTGATCTGGGTCGCGGTGGGCGGTCGCGGCACCCTGATCGGCGCCGTGCTCGGCGCCGTCCTGGTCAACTATGCGAAGACCACGTTCACCAGCGGGGTGCTGGCGCCATACTGGCTGTTCCTGCTCGGAGCGCTGTTCGTCGCGGTGACCTTGCTGCTCCCGCGGGGCATCGTCGGCACGATCCGGCACTGGTGGAATGCCAGGCGCCCGCCGGCGAGCGACGACGGCGTCAAGCGCCCGACCACCGTCGACCCGCATCCGGCCGAGTGAGGCACGATGGACACGCGGACAACCTCGGCCCTGCTCTATCTCGACGCCGTGACCGTATCGTTCGACGGCTTTCGTGCGCTCAACAACCTGTCGTTCGCGATCGAGCCCGGCGAGATGCGCGCCATCATCGGACCGAACGGCGCCGGCAAGACCACCATGATGGACGTCGTCACCGGCAAGACCCGGCCGGACGGCGGCGATGTCTTTTTCGACGGGACGTTCGATCTGACCGGCCTCGACGAGACCGAGATCGCCCAGCTCGGAATCGGCCGCAAGTTCCAGAAGCCGACCGTTTTCGAGAGCCACAGCGTGGAGGACAATCTGCGGCTTGCCCTGAAGGCCGACCGCCGTGTGAGCAAGACCCTGTTCTGGCGCGAGAGCGCCGAGGAGCGCGCGCGCATCGATCGGCTGCTCGAGACGATCAGGCTGGGTGCGGTGCGCGAGGAACTGGCAGGCAGCCTGGCTCACGGCCAGAAACAGTGGCTGGAGATCGGCATGCTGCTGGCGCAGGAGCCGAAGCTTCTCCTGGTCGACGAGCCGGTCGCCGGCATGACCGACGCCGAGACCCGGCAGACCGCGGAGCTGCTCAGGGAGATCAACCGCGACCGCACCGTCGTGGTGGTCGAGCACGACATGACATTCGTTCGCGATCTCGGCGTCAAGGTGACGGTCCTGCACGAAGGCGCGGTGCTCGCCGAAGGCTCGATCGATCAGGTGTCCGCCGACGAACGCGTCATCGAAGTCTATCTCGGACGGTGATTCTCGTGCTCCATGCGAACACGGTCGATCTCTACTACGGCGCCGCCCAGGCGTTGCGCGCGGTGTCGCTCGAGGCCCAGCCCGGCAAGGTGACCTGCGTGCTCGGACGCAACGGGGTCGGCAAGACCAGCCTGTTGCGGGCGCTGGTCGGCCAGCATCCGATCACCCGCGGCAGCATCACCTTCGACGGTGCCGACATCACGCGGCTGCGCCCGTATGAGCGGGCGCGCCGCGGCATCGCCTATGTGCCCCAGGGACGCGAGATCTTTCCGCTGCTGACCGTCGAGGAGAACCTCAAGACCGGCTTTGCGCCGCTCAGCCGCGAGCGCAGGCGGATTCCCGACGACGTCTTTTCGCTGTTCCCGGTGCTCGAGGGTATGCTGCATCGGCGCGGCGGCGATCTGTCCGGCGGACAGCAGCAGCAGCTCGCCATCGGCCGGGCGCTGGTAATGCAGCCCCGCGTGCTGCTGCTCGACGAGCCGACCGAGGGCATCCAGCCGTCGATCATCAAGGATATCGGCCGGGCGATTTCCTACCTGCGCAATCTGGGCGGGATCGCCATCGTCCTGGTCGAGCAGTATCTCGACTTTGCTCGCGAGCTGGGCGACTATTTCGCCGTGATGGATCGCGGCGCGGTCGTCCTCGCCTGCGACCGCGCGGAGATGGACGAAACGGCTCTCAAGCGCGCGATGGCGCTCTGATCCGCCGCGGCGTCGTCTTCGTCGTCCCGAAACCCGCGTTGCAAGCGGCAGCACGTCATGCATGAGCGGACCGACGCGGAGCGCCTGGATGAGGTTTTCGCGGGCAATCGGGCAGTCGGTCGGGTATCGCTGGCCGTGGAGGCGATGAACGGCACCACGCGCCGCACCCGCGTCCACGAGGCAGGCTCGCTGCGCGTGCGGTTTCCCGCGTCGGAGTTCCACGAGCTCGAGGCGGTGCTGCTCAACACCGCCGGCGGCATCGCCGGGGGCGACCGCTTCGATCTCGATGTCACCACCGGGGTCGGCGCCCGGCTGACGGTGACCAGCGCGGCGGCCGAGAAAGTCTACCGGTCGCTTGGACCGGACGCGGAAATCCGCGTCAGGCTCGATGTCGGTGCGGCGGGCTCGCTCGCCTGGCTGCCGCAGGAGACGATCCTGTTCGACCGCGGACGCGTCGTCCGCACCATCGACGTCGATGTCGCCGACGACGCGCGCCTGATCTTGGCGGAGGCGGTGATCTTCGGGCGCTCCGGAATGGGCGAGACGGTCGATCGTGGTCGGCTGATCGATCGCTGGCGGGTGCGTCGCGCCGGCCGCCTGGTGTTCGCCGAGACGCTGCGGCTCGATGGCCGGATCGCGGACAAGCTCGGGCAGGCGGCAATCGCCCGAGGCGCCGTCGCGGTCGCCACCATCCTGCTGCTGCCGGGCGATGACACCATGGTTCAGGCGGTGCGTTCGCTCGCCGCAAATTTCGCCGGCGAGGTTGGTATCTCCGCCTGGAACGGATTTGCGGTGGTGCGGCTCTGTGCCGTCGACGGCGCCCGGCTCCGCCGCGATCTGATGACCGTGCTCGGGGCGCTGCGCGAGCGATCGCTGCCGCGTCTCTGGCTCAACTGAGGGAACAACATGAACCTGACCCCCCGCGAAAAGGACAAGCTCCTGATCGCCATGGCGGCGATGGTGGCGCGCCGACGCCTCGAGCGCGGCGTCAAGCTCAATCATCCGGAAGCGGTGGCGCTGATCTCCGATTTCATCATGGAAGGGGCGCGGGACGGCCGCACCGTTGCGGAGCTGATGGAGGCCGGGGCCCACGTCATCGGCCGCGCCCAGGTGATGGACGGCATCGCCGAGATGATCCACGACGTCCAGGTCGAGGCCACCTTTCCCGACGGCACCAAGCTGGTGACGGTGCACGACCCGATCCGATGACCGCCCCCGACATCACCCTCGTCACCAGCGCCTGCGATTTCGCGGCACGCCGGCATGTCAATCAGCGGCGCAAGGGCGTGGCGGGAGAGCCCTATATCAATCACCTTGCCGAGGTGGCGAGGCTGCTCGCCGAGGCGACCGGCGGCGACGCCGTTCTCGTGGCGGCAGGCTTTCTCCACGACACGCTGGAGGATACCGAGACCACCTACGACGAGATTGAAGCGCTGTTCGGTCCCGACATGGCGATCCTCGTCGGCGAGGTGACCGACGACAAGAGCTTGCCCAAGGCCGAGCGCAAGCGCCGCCAGGTCGAGGCGGCGCCGCACAAGAGCGTCCGCGCCCGCTTGCTCAAGATCGCCGACAAGACCAGCAACCTGCGCGCGCTCGCCGCGAGCCCGCCGGCCGGCTGGGACATTGCGCGGGTGGCCGACTATGTCGACTGGGCCGAGAAGGTCGTCGCCGGATGTCGCGGGCTCAACGCGACCCTGGAGCAGGCGTTCGACGCCGCCGCCGTACGGGCCCGCGAAGCCATTGCGGGCCGAACGCCATGAAGGAGGACGTGACATGATCCCCGGCGAAGTGATCACCCGCGAGGGCGACATTACGCTCAATGCCGACCGCCCGACCTTGAAGCTCACTGTCACCAATACCGGCGATCGGCCGATCCAGGTGGGCTCGCACTACCATTTCTTCGAGACCAATCCGGCGCTCCGCTTCGACCGCCCCAAGGCGCGCGGCATGCGGCTCGATATCGCCGCGGGCACTGCCGTGCGGTTCGAGCCCGGCCAGAGCCGCGACGTCACGCTGGTGGCGCTCGCCGGGGACAGAAAAGTTTTCGGCTTTCGCCAGGACGTGATGGGCAAGCTCGACTAGGTGCACGCGAGCAGCAGGTTCGACCGCTGCACATTTGGCGCGAAATGCTCTGAGGGGGTTCAGTCATGCCGGTCAAGATGTCTCGCCGCGCCTATGCGGACATGTTCGGCCCGACCACCGGGGACAAGGTGCGGCTCGCCGACACCGACCTCCTGATCGAGGTGGAGAAGGATTTCACTGTCTATGGCGAGGAGGTGAAGTTCGGCGGCGGAAAAGTCATTCGCGACGGCATGGGCCAGAGCCAGACGACCAACGCCGCCGGAGCGGTCGACACCGTCATCACCAACGCGCTGATCCTCGATCACTGGGGAATCGTCAAGGCCGATGTCGGCCTCAAGGAAGGGCGGATCGCCGGCATCGGCAAGGCCGGCAACCCCGACATCCAGCCGGGCGTCACCATCATCATCGGCCCCGGCACCGAGGTGATCGCCGGCGAGGGAAAAATCCTCACCGCGGGGGGCTTCGACACCCACATTCATTTCATCTGCCCGCAGCAGGTGGAGGAAGCCCTGATGTCCGGCGTCACCTCGCTGCTCGGCGGCGGGACCGGGCCTGCCGCCGGCACCAACGCGACGACCTGCACGCCGGGTCCCTGGCACATCGCCCGCATGATCCAGGCGGCCGACGCGTTTCCGGTCAATCTCGGCTTTGCCGGCAAGGGCAATGCATCGCTGCCGGGAGGGCTCGAGGAAATGGTCGAAGCCGGCGCCTGCGCGCTCAAGCTTCACGAGGACTGGGGCACCACGCCGGCGGCGATCGACTGCTGCCTGTCGGTGGCGGACCGGTACGACGTCCAGGTGATGATCCACACCGATACGCTCAACGAGTCGGGCTTCGTCGAGGATACGATCGCGGCCTTCAAGGGCCGTACCATCCACGCCTTCCACACCGAAGGAGCCGGAGGCGGCCACGCGCCCGACATCATCAAGATCGCCGGCCTGAAGAACGTGCTGCCGTCCTCGACCAATCCGACACGGCCGTTCACCCGCAATACCCTCGACGAGCATCTCGACATGTTGATGGTCTGCCATCATCTCGATCCGTCGATCGCCGAGGATCTGGCATTTGCCGAAAGTCGTATCCGCAAGGAGACGATCGCGGCCGAGGACATCCTCCACGACATCGGCGCGCTGTCGATGATGTCGTCGGACAGCCAGGCCATGGGCCGGCTCGGCGAGGTGATCATCCGCACCTGGCAGACCGCCGACAAGATGAAGCGCCAGCGCGGTCCGCTCAAGGAGGATTCTTCCGGCAACGACAATGCCCGGGCCAGGCGCTACGTGGCGAAATACACCATCAATCCGGCGGTCGCCCACGGCGTATCGAAGCTGATCGGCTCGGTCGAGAAGGGAAAGCTCGCCGACCTCGTCCTGTGGTCGCCCGCCTTCTTCGGCGTGAAGCCCGACCTGGTGATCAAGGGCGGCTCGATCGTGGCGGCGCCGATGGGCGATCCCAATGCCTCCATTCCGACCCCCCAGCCCGTCCATTACCGGCCGATGTTCGGGGCGTTCGGCAAGGCGCTGACGGCGAGCTCGGTGGTGTTCGTGTCGCAGGCGGCGCTCGCCTCCGGTCTGCGCGGCAAGCTCGGCATCGACAAGGAGTTTTTCGCGGTGGAAAATACCCGCGGCGGCATCTCGAAGGCCAGCATGGTGCACAATGCGGCGACGCCGGACATCGCGGTCGACCCGGAGACCTACGAGGTCCGCGCCGACGGCGAGCTCTTGACCTGCGCGCCGGCGGACGTGCTGCCGATGGCGCAGCGCTATTTCCTGTTCTGATCAGATGGAGAGCAGGAACCCAACCCGTCCGTCCGGCTCCTTGAGCAGTTTCATGCGGCACGCGATCGAAGTCAGGCCGGCGGGGCAGTGGAGCGGCTCCGACGAGATCGATTGCGTCGTTCTCGACGCCGACGACAGGCATCGCCGGCGGATGGTGCTGACCGGGGAGGCCGGCACCACCTTTCTGCTCGACCTGCCGCGGGCGACCGTGCTGCGCGACGGCGACGCGCTGGTGCTGGATGACGGAACGGTGGTGCGGGTGACCGGCCTCGCGGAGCCCATCGTCGAGCTGTCGGCGCCGACGCCATTGGACTTTCTGCGCCTCGCCTGGCATCTCGGCAATCGTCATGCCGACGTCCAGATCATCGGCGGCAAGCTTCGCATGCGCCGCGACCACGTGCTCGAGGACATGGTGATGCGGCTCGGCGCCGCCGCGACGCCGGTCATTGCGCCGTTCAGTCCGGAGCCGAGCTCGCCTCGCGATCATCACGGCCACGATCATGGCGATCATCATCCCGGCCATGCCGATGACACCTGAGGGGTCGCTCGCCGGTCGTGCCCTCTACCGGCTGCTGGCCTGGTTGTCGCCGTCCTACCCGGTCGGGGCGTTCTCTTATTCGAGCGGGCTGGAATGGGCCGTCGAGGCCGGCGATGTGACCAGCGCCGATGAGCTGCGCGGCTGGCTCGCGGTGGTGATCCGGGAGGGCGGCGGATACTGCGACGCGGTTCTGTTCGCCCATGCGCATCGCAGCGTTGCCGCCAGCGACGACCGGACGCTTGCGGCAATTTCCGAGCTCGCGGCGGCCTTCTCGCCCTCCCGTGAGCGTCATCTCGAGACCACCGCCCAGGGACGGGCCTTCATCGACGTCACCCGCGCGGCTTGGCCATGCCCGGCACTCGATCGGCTGGTATCCGTCTGGCCGGGGCCCTACGCATACCCGGTCGCCGTCGCTACCGCGGCCGCCGGGCACGGAATTGCGGCGGAGCCGGCGCTGCTTGCCTTTGCTCACGCAGTTTCCGCGAGCCTGATATCCGCCGGCGTTCGCCTGGTGCCGCTCGGCCAGACCGACGGCCAGCGGGTTCTGGTCGGGTTGGAGCCGGTTATCGTCGAGACGATCGGGCGGGCGCTGGCGGCGCCGCTCGATGCGATCGGCAGCGCGGCGTTTCGCGCCGATCTTGCGAGCCTGCACCACGAGACGCAATATACGCGACTGTTCAGAAGCTGAGCGCCGGCCGCCACGGGCGACCCATCAAGGATCGAATCGTCACATGATCAACATGAGAATGCCCCGGCAACTCGCGAGGCTGCCGTCGTGACCCGGCTCGCCGAGCAGGTCGCCAGGGAATTCGGAACTCCGGCCGTGGTCGTCGACCTCGATCGCGTCGAACGCAACATCGCGCGCCTGCAGGCGGCCTGCCAGGCTGCCGGGATAGCCAACCGCCCGCACATCAAGACCCACAAGAGCCCGCTCATCGCCGGGCTTCAGCGCGCCGCGGGGGCAACCGGCATCACCTGCCAGAAGCTCGGCGAGGCCGAGGTGATGGCGGAGTCCGGATTCGACGACATCCTGATCAGCTACAACATTCTCGGCGAGGAGCATATCGGCCGGCTGGCGGCGCTGATGGGCAAGGCGACCATGACGGTCTGCGCCGACAATCCGACCGTGGTCGAAGCGCTGGGCACGGCGGCGGAACGCGCCGGCCGAAAGCTCGGCGTGCTGGTCGAATGCGATACCGGGCGCAAGCGGGCCGGCGTCGAGACGCCGGGCGAGGCTGTCTCCCTTGCACGCTCCATCGCCGGCCGCGAGGGGCTGGAATTCGCCGGCTTCCTGCTCTACCCGCCGGAAACCGCGATTGCTGAGACCCAGCGGTTCTTCGACCAGGCGCTCGCCGGCGTCAGGGCGTCCGGGCTGGAGCCGCGGATCGTCTCGACGGGAGGGACCCCGAACATCGTCAATCTCGGAAAAATCGCCGGAGCGACCGAGCATCGCGCCGGAACCTACGTTTTCAACGACCGCATGATGATGGCCTGCGGGGCGGCGAGCCTCGACGACTGTGCGCTCAACGTCATCGCCACCGTGGTCAGCCGGGCAGGAGCGGAACGCGGAATCCTCAATTCCGGATCGAAGACCTTGACCAGCGATACCGGCGGCCTCGACGGCCACGGGCTCATTCTCGAGCACCCGCAGGCGCGCATCCACAAGTTCGCCGAGGAGCACGGATTCCTCGACCTCTCCGCCTGCAACGATCGCCCCGCGGTCGGCGATGTCGTGCGCATCATCCCCAATCACGTCTGCGTGGTGGTGAACATGGTCGACCGCCTGGTGGCGACGCGCGGCGACGAGATCGTGGGAGAAATTCCGGTGGCGGCACGCGGCCGGATCAGCTGATCGGCCGACGAACGGGGAGTACGACATGACGAGCACCCATGGCCCGCTGCGCCTCGGAGTCGGCGGTCCGGTCGGCTCGGGAAAGACCGCGCTGGTCGACGCGCTGTGCAAGCGGCTGCGCGAGCGCTTCGACATCGCCGCCATCACCAACGACATCTACACCAAATGGGATGCCGAGTTTCTCGTGCGCTCGGGAGCGCTGGCGGCGGACCGCATCGTCGGCGTCGAGACCGGCGGCTGCCCGCATACGGCGATCCGTGAGGACGCGTCGATCAACCTCGCCGCCATGGCGGAGATGCAGGAGAAATTTCCCAATCTCGATCTCGTCCTGATCGAGTCGGGCGGCGACAATCTGGCGGCGACTTTCTCGCCGGAACTGGCGGACCTCACGATCTACGTGATCGACGTGGCGGCAGGCGACAAGATTCCCTCGAAAGGCGGACCCGGCATTACCCGCTCCGACCTGCTGGTCATCAACAAGGTCGATCTTGCGCCCTATGTGGGAGCTTCGCTCGAGGTCATGGAACGCGATGCCCGGCGCATGCGCGGAGCACGACCTTTCGTGTTCACCAACCTGCGCAGCGGGAAGGGACTCGAGGAGATCGTCAGCTTCATCGAGACAAGGGGCGGGCTCGGGGTCGCTTGATGCGCATCATGACCGCTCACCCCGCACGTGCCCGCCTGGAAGCGGCCCTGGCCCGGATCGACGATCCGGGCGGCGAGGGCTCCCGCGCCTGCCTCACCCTGTATCGCCAGACCGCGGAGATGGCCGCCGATGCCGCCGACGCCAGGGCCCGCAGCGGGCAGAGCCTCGGCCCCCTCGATGGTGCCATCGTGACCATCAAGGACCTGTTCGATGTGGCGGGCGAGCCCACCCGGGCGGGCTCGAAAGTGCTCGCTGGGGCGCCCGCCGCCACGGCGGACGCCCCTGTGGTGCGCCGGCTGCGCGCCGCCGGAGCCGTCATCGTCGGGAAGACCAACATGACCGAGTTTGCGTTTTCCGGCATCGGACACAATCCCCACTATGGAACGCCGGGCAATCCGGCCGATCGCAGCCGCATTCCGGGCGGCTCGTCGTCGGGCGCCGCGGTCGCGGTTGCCGATGGCATGTGCGAGATCGCAATCGGGACCGATACTGGAGGCTCGACCCGGATCCCGGCCGCGCTTTGCGGGATCGTCGGCTTCAAGCCGAGTCGTCAGCGCGTGCCGACCGAGGGTGCGTTCCCGCTGTCATACACCTTGGATTCGATCGGTCCCCTGGCGCGCACGGTCGCCGACTGCGCCAGCGCGGACGCCATCATGGCGGGGGAGGATTGCGCGTCGGTCGAGGCGATGAGCCTTGCCGGCATTCGACTGGGAATTCCCCAGGGGTTCCCGCTGGACGGGTTCGACGACGCCGTTGCCGGGCGATTTTCCGCGGCGGCCCGCGCCTTGAGCGGCGCCGGGGTGCGGCTCTCCGAGGAGCGGCTCGCCTGCCTCGACGGCATGCTCCGGGTCAACGCCAAGGGGGGCTTCGTGCTGCCGGAGGCCTATGCGATCCATCGGGATATCCTGGAGAAGCGGGCCGAGGATTATGATCCGAACGTCGCAGCACGGATCGCGCGGGGCCGCGAGATCACGGGTGCGGACTACGTGTCGATGTCGCGGGAGCGCGCAACGCTCCTGCGTCAAATGGACCGGTTTCTCGAGGACTTCGACGCACTGGTGCTTCCCACCACCCCGATCGTCGCGCCGAAGATCTCCGAAGTCTCGACACGCGAAGGCTTCCAGGCGAGGAACATGCTCGTCCTGCGCAACACCTCGATCGCCAATTTCTTCGACCTTTGCGCCATCTCGTTGCCGCTGCCGGCCGAGGGGGCGCTGCCGGTCGGACTGATGCTGATGGCGAGGAACGGTGGCGACCGCCGGCTGTTCCGGCTCGCCGCCGCGGTCGAGCGGCTTTTCGCTCCTTGACGAAGCGCCTGAGCAAGCGCCTTGCCCTCCAGCGACCCCCGGCTCATAACGGCGCCACAAACCTGCCACGGAGGATCAAGTCCGATGCCCGAGAAAAGTCGCGCCGCGCCGAGCCGGCGGCGCCTGCTCACCGGTGCGGCCGCGGCCGCCACCCTCGTCGCCGCTCCGTCGATCGTGAGGGCGCAGGCCCAGACGCTGAAGATCGCGGTGCTGCTGCCGCGGTCCGGCTATCTGGCGCCGGCCGGACAGAGCTGCCACCGCGGCGCGGTCATCGCCCCCAAAGTGCTCGCCGACTACGGCCACAAGGTCGAGCTGGTCCATATCGACATCGAGTCGAACGCCGACATCGCCCGGACCCAGACCGAGCGCGTCATCAACGACGGCGCGCACTGCATCGTCGGTGCCTTCGATTCGGCGGCGACGTCGGCGATCGCCCAGGTCTGCGAGCCTCGCCAGGTGCCGCTCGTCATCAATATCGGCGCCGCTCCGCCGCTCACCGAGCAGGGCTACAAGTTCCTGGTGCGAAATTTTCCGACCGGCGGCATGCTGGTCGCCAATGGGCTGAAGCTCATCAAGGATCTGCTCGACGCCACCAAGGCGGCACCGAAGACAGCGGTGTTCCTGCACGCCAACGACACCTTCGGCATGGCGCAGCGTCAGGGCATGGACCGGCTGTTCCCCGGCGCCGGGATGCCGTTCCAGCTCCTGGAATCGATCGCCTACGATCCCAAGGCGCAGGATCTGTCGATCGAGGTCACCAAGATCCGTTCGCTCAGCCCGGAGCTGGTCCTGGTGGTGACACGGGCCGCCGATGCGATCAAGCTGGTGCGCGACATGGTGCGCCAGCGCTTCCAGCCGATGGGCATCGTGTCGCCCGGCTCGCCCGGTCTCTACGATGAGGAACTGTATCAGGCGCTCGGTCCGCTCGCCGATTTCCACACCTACAATATTCCATGGGCCAATCCGAAAGCGCAGATGACCCAGGCGCTGGAAGCGGCATTCAAGCCGGCGCATCCCAATTTCCGCTTCGCGGTCGAGTGCTTCAACGTCGGCTTCACGTTCGAGGCCTTGCTCATCGCGGCGGAAGCGTTCAAGCGTGCAGGCACCACGACGGGGCCGGAGCTGATGAAGGCGATCCGGGAGACCAATATGGTCGATCACGTCATGATCGGCCCGCCGATCAAGTTCGACGAGAAAGGCCAGAACACCGCGATTCCCTCGGCCTGCGTGCAGAGCCGCGACCGGACGCCGACCGTCGTGCTGCCGCCGACCGTCGCGACGGCCGCCCCGGTTCTGCCGATGCCGCCGTGGCAGGGGCGCAGCTGAGCCCCGCCGGCCGGCCGGGATTTGCACGCCGCGCAGCGCGGCGTCGGGGCGCGGCGCTCCGCGTCCCGCGCCAATCGCCGGTCGGCGGCCGCTCGGGCTCTGTTGCGCGATGACCTGGTCGATCATCCTCAACGTCGTCCTCCAGGGCGTGCTCACCGGGCTCGTCTACGGGCTGATGGCGCTCGGCCTGTCGGTGATCTTCGGCGTGGTGCGGATCGTCAATTTCGCCCATGGCGAGTTCACCGTCGTCGCGATGTATGCGGCGTTTCTGATGTTCGCCGTGCTCAAGATCGACCCGCTGATCTCCATGGTGCCGATCGCCGTGGCGTTCTTCGGCATCGGCTACGCGCTGCAATCGGCGGTGATCAACCCATTCGTCGATCGTCCCGAGCACGAGCAGTTCATCCTGCTGGTCGGCCTCGCCATCATCATCGTCAACGGGCTCCTGATGATCTTCGGGCCTGACGCCCGTCCGACCAATCTGTCGTATTCCTTCGACAGCTACCTGATCGGACCGCTGATCGTCGACAAGGTGAGGATCTACGCCGCCGTCGCGGCGTTTGCGGTTGCCGCTGTGCTGTTCGTCTTCTTCCGCTACTCGCGGACCGGGACCGCGATCCGCGCCTGCGCCGACAATCTGGTGGGCGCCGCGGTGGTGGGCCTCGACGTCAAGCGGCTCTATGCGACGACCTTCGGGATCGGGCTGGCCTGCGTCGGGGCCGCCGGCGCCCTCATGGTGACGATCGCCGACGCTGCGCCGAGCCTGGCCCAGGCCTACACGCTGCTCGCCTTCACCATCGTCATCATCGGCGGGCTCGGGTCGATGGCCGGCGCGCTGGTCGGCGGGATCCTGATCGGCGTGTCGGAGGCGCTCGCCGGGTTCCTCGTCGCGCCGTCGATGAAGAGCATGTTCTCCTTCGCGCTGCTGATCGCGGTCCTGGTGCTGCGTCCGCAGGGACTGCTGGGGCGGCGGGCATGAAAGGACTGCTCCTCGATATGCCGGTGCGCGGGCGCATTCTCGCCGCCGGGCTCCTGGCGGCGCTGGTGGCGTTGCCGGCCCTGGCGGACCGCTACGTGCTCTCCGTGCTGATCCTCGTCCTCTACTTCGCCTATGTGGGCCAGGCGTGGAATTTGATGATGGGCTTTGCCGGCCAGCTGTCGCTCGGTCATGCGCTCTATGTCGGGATCGGGGCCTATGTGGCGGCGGCGCTGTGGCTTCATCTCGGCATCGGGCCGTGGCTCGGCGTGCTCGCCGCGATGACGGCGGCAGCGGCCTGCGGGCTGGCCATCGGCTGGCTCGGCTGGCGGTTCAGCATCGAGGGCGTCTACTTCGCGCTGCTCACCATCGCGTTTGCCGAGTTCACCCGCATCGCCTTCGACCATATCGGGCCGACCGGCGGGTCGGGCGGGCTTTTCCTTCCCGTAAACGCCGAGCAGGAAGGCCAGTGGTGGAATCTCCGCGGCGGTCCGTTGCTGTTCTATTACCTGGCACTGGCACTGGCGGTGGGCGCGACCGCGTTGATCGCGCGGCTCAGGCGCTCGCCGCTCGGCTATCGCTGGCTCGCGGTCCGCGAGGACGCGCAGGCCGCCAGCGCCCTCGGCGTCAACATCTTTCGCGCCCGAATGGCCGCGATGCTCATCTCGTCGAGCATGACCGCCGTCGGCGGCGTGTTCTACGCGTTCTATTACCGCAACCTGTTTCCCGCCCAGGTATTCGACATCAGCCGGTCGATCGAATTGATCCTGGCGCCGATCATCGGCGGTCTGGGCACCGTCTTCGGCCCCGTGGTCGGCGCATTCATTCTGACGCCGCTCGGGGAGGGCCTGATTGCGACGACCGCGCGGCTCGGCCTCGATGCCCCGGGCACCAAGGCGGTGTTCTACGGGATCGCCCTGATGGCGATCATCTGGTGGAGGCCGAACGGCGTGTGGCCGTGGCTCGCCGGATGGCTGGGGCTGAAGGGGGGCGGCGAATGACGGCGCTGCTCTCGGTCGCCGCGGTCACCAAACGGTTCCGCGGTCTGGTGGCCGTCGATCGCGTGAGCTTCGAGGTGTCGGCGGGAGAGATTTTCGCCGCAATCGGCCCGAACGGCGCCGGCAAGACCACGCTGTTCAACATGATCGCCGGGGTCTTCCGTCCCGATGACGGCACGATCTGCTTTGCCGGTGGGCGCGTCGACGGCAAACGGCCCGACCAGGTCGCGCCGGCTGGGAATCGGCCGCACGTTCCAGATCGTGCGCCCGTTTCCGGCGCTTCGGTCGAGGACAATGTCGTGGTCGGCGCGTTGCTCCACCGGCAAAATCTTGACGAGGCTCTGCCGGCCGCCGCACGAGGTGCTCGCCGGCTCGATCTGTTCGACCGGCGCCGGCAGCGCGCCTCGTCGCTGACCTTGCCGGACCGCAAGCGCCTCGAGGTGGCGCGCGCGCTGGCAACCGGGCCGAAACTGCTGCTGCTCGACGAGGTGATGGCGGGGCTGCGGCCGACCGAAACCGACCGCATGGTCGCCATCCTGCGCGAGATCAATCGCGAGACCGGGCTCGCGATCCTGCTCATCGAGCACGTGATGCGTGCCGTGATGGCGCTGGCGACCCGCGTTCTCGTGCTGCATCACGGTGCCGTCATTGCCGAGGGCGCGCCGGAAAGCGTGGTGCGCGATCGCGCCGTGGTCAAGTCCTACCTGGGCGCGGAGGCATTGTGATGCTAAGGTCGAGGATCTCGACGTCTTTCACGGCGACGCCCAGGCGCTCGACGGGGTGTCGCTCGCGGTGGAGCAGGGCGCGATCGTCGCCATCGTCGGGGCGAACGGCGCCGGCAAGACCTCGCTGATCCGCACCATTGCCGGCATGCACGCCCCGGCGCGCGGGCAGGATCACGTTCC
>CAVWIS010000045.1:0-117170 GCA_963755055.1 uncultured Alphaproteobacteria bacterium
TGTACCCCAAAGGCGTCGAAGTGGCTGTGGATGTTTACACGGGCAGCCTGAAGAGAGAAGGCGGTGCGTGGTCAGCACGGCTAAACGGCGACGTCCCATTTGATCATGACCCGCGCTGGCGTCGGAGACTGGATTGCACGACTTACTCAACGGAACCAATTCGGTTTTCAAATGGTTCAAGCGCCCAGTTTCTCTTCCGTGCTCCTGATCAACCCTCGCACGATCGTTTGATGCGACTGGGAATTAGGCTCTCTTCACCGCGGAGGCGCGGAGTACGCTGAGAAAACAAAATTAGTATTTCCTCTGTGAACTTTGTGTCTGGGCGGTGGAAAGGAATCGGATATCTCACCGCCGATCCGCCAGAGGACAGATAGCCACAAGGCTAAGGCGCTGAGGGTGCGGAGAAAATCGAATGACGAGCACGGTTTCCGGCGCGGTTGACACCGAAGTTTCCCGTCGGATAGGCTCTCGAACCGAGATCCAGCCTCCCCGCAATCGGAGAAAGTGACCGTTCTCTTAGAATTGAATCAGGAGAACTCTGATGGCAAAGCTTGGGGTCACAAAAAAGAAAAAGAGTCCGCGCGGTAACGAACTGAGCCAGCTCAAAGAGGAGTTGCGCCGCGTCTCCGAGCAGCTTGAGTTTCGTGACCGTGCGCTCGCCGAAGCCTTCGAGCAACAGACAGCGACCAGTGAGATCCTGGGCGGATCGCTAGCTCGCCGACTGATATTCAGCCGGTGCTTGATGTTGTCGGCGGAAAACGCGGCGCGGCTTTGCGAAGCCAATGATGCTGTGATCTATCGTGTCGAAGAGGACGTCCTTCAAGGTGTAGCGCTATACGGGCCGATCCCAATGCGAGAGGCGCCGCTCTCTCAGTCGCGGCTCTACGACCGGCCGCGCTGTGGTTGACCGCCAGGTGGTCCACATCCATGACATCAATGCTGAGTCGGACACTGATTTCCCTGACATCGACAGGACGGGTACCCGTGGAGGAAGCCGTGCCAGAACAAGACTCGCGGCTCCGCTGCTGCGCGAAGGAATCCCCCTTGGGGCTATTCTCATTCGTCGCATGGAGGTTCGTCCCTTTAACTGAAAAGCAAATCGCCCTCCTCAAGACTTTCGCTGATCAGGCCGTGATTGCTATCGAGAATGTGCGCTTATTCAAAGAACTCAAGCGAGAACCGCGGAATCGAAACCAGTAATTGAACTTCAGAAGCTCTGGAACACCAGACGGCGACGGCGAGGTGCTTGGCAATCATCAGCCGCTCGCCCACGGACGTGCAGCCGGTCCTCGACGCCATCGTCGAAAGCGCCGCCCGGGTTTGTGGGATTGATGATTTGGTGCTGCACATTCAGGAAGGGGACCGTTTCATTTCGCGGGCTCATTTTGGTCCCATTCCTGTACCAAGCTGCCGCGCGGAGATCAGCATCGATGATTCACAATTTCGCTGGATGCGCGAGCACGGCACGCTCCATATTCCCGACGTAAGAGAGTGGAACGATTTCCAAGTCATAAATATCAGCGGCTGGCGTAGCTTTTTAGCCGTTCCTCTACGTCAGCAAGGCGAACTCATTGGTGGAATGACTGCACGTCGTATCGAGATGCGGCCCTTCACGCCCGCTCAGATCAAGCTCCTTGAAACCTTCACCGATCAAGCGGTGATTGCATCGAGAACGTGCGGTGTTCCAGGAACTGAAAGAATCGCTGGAGCAGCAGACGGCGACGAGCAAGATTTTGGGTGTCATCGCCAGCTCGCCGACGGATATTCAGCCGGTGCTGGATGTAGTTGCTGAAAACGCAACGGGGGTTTGTGGCGCTACGGATGCCGTCATTCTCCGAGTCGAAGGTAATAACCTCGGCGAGTCGCCCTTATCGGGCCATTCCCGGGCATTGAAGAACCAACGCCTATCAGCCGTGGGTGGGTGAGTGATCGGGCCACGGTCGATCGGCAAACGATCCACGTTCATGATGTTGAAGCAGAGGTGCGAAACCAGAGTTTCCGGAATTACCAAGACCGTTCGGCAGATCAATCCGACTCGCACAATGCTCGCCACTCCATTACTTCGCGACGGCATTTCCCTTGGTGTCATCGGAATTCGCCGTTTCAGAGGTTCAAGCCTTTCACTGAGAAACAGATTACGCTTCTCAAAACCTTCGCCGACCAAGCTGTGATCGCGATCGAAAACGTTCGGTTGTTCAAGGAATCGCAGGAGCGCAACACGGAATTGCGCGAGGCACTGGAGCATCAGACGGCAACGGCCGAAGTGCTCGGTATTATCAGCCGGTCGCCGACGGACGTACAGCCGGTGCTCGATGCTATCGTCGAGAGCGCTGCGCGGGTTTGCGGGATAGATGACGTGCTGCTGCGACTCCACGATGGCGACGGTATGGTTCGTGCGGGCTCATTTTGGCCCGATAGCCGATCGGCTATCGTCAAGATCAGTATGGATGAGCCAGAGTTTCGCTGGATGCGCGAGTACGGCGCACTCCACGTTCCCGACGTTCGCGACATCAAAACTGATTTCCCGATCGTTCGGTTCCGGCGGTAACTTTCGCACCTTCTTGGCCGCTCCCCTTCGCCAGCAGGGGAGACGTCGATTGGAGTACTGATCGCGCGTCGCATCGAGGTGCGTCCCTTCACGCCAGCGCAAATCAAGCTCCTTGAAACCTTCGCCGATCAAGCTGTGATCGCCATCGAAAACGTCCGGTTGTTTCAACGAACTCAAGGAGTCGTTGGAGCAGCAAACTGCGACGAGCGAGATTCTGGGTGTCATCGCTAGCTCGCCGACGGACATTCAGCCGGTGCTCGATACGATTGCGCAGAACGCGGCACGAGTGTGCGGATCCGATGACGCAACTATTCGCCTTCTCGAGGGCAATGAGACGATCCTGGCGGCGCACTACGGAACGATTCCACCGAACCACCCGGAACGGAGACCCATGGCGTGGCGGACGGTCGGCAACGAAGCCTTGCTCCAGCGCAGGACGATCCACATTGCAGACGTACTGGCTGAGGTAGAGAAGTTTCCGGACAGTATACGGGGCACCAATCCAGGCGGTATTCGAACTTTTCTTGTGACGCCGTTGCTGCGGGAAGGGACCGCGATCGGGGTGATCAACATCCGCCGCACGGAGGTGAAACCCTTCACTGACAAGCAGGTAGCGCTACTGGAGACCTTCGCCTCGACAAGCCGTCATCGCGATAGAGAATGTGCGGCTGTTCAAAGAATTGCAGGAGCGCAACGCCGAATTGCGCGAGGCGCTGGAGCATCAGACGGCAACATCTGAAGTGCTCGGCATCATCAGCCGCTCGCCTACGGACGTGCAGCCGGTCCTCGATGCCATCGTCGAGAGCGCGGCTCGGGTTTGTGGGATTAATAACATGCAGCTGCGACTCTGTGAGGGTAACACTATGGTTTCTCGGGCTCATTTTGGCCCCGTACCCGTTCCGGGGGCGAGATCGGTATAGATGCGCCACCCTTTCGCTGGGTGCGGGAGCACGGCACGCTTCACATTCCCGACATCCGCGCTGCAGAACGATATTCCAATTTGTATTTCCGGGAACGCTGCGCACTTTCTTAATCGTTCCCCTTCGTCAGCAGGCGGAACTCATAGGATCGCTGACCGCGCGCCGGACCGAGGTGCGTCCGTTTACCCCGGTGCCAGATCAAGCTTCTCGAAACATTCGCCGATCAGGCCGTGATCGCCATCGAAAACGTCCGGCTATTCAACGAACTAAAAGAGTCGCTGGAGCAGCAGACTGCGACGAGTGAGATTCTTGGTGTCATTGCTCGGTCGCCGACGGACATTCAGCCGGTATTGGACAGTGTGGCCGAAAGCGCCGCTCGGCTATGTGAAGCTACTGACGCTGTAATACTTCGTGTGAACGGTAACTACCTTCAAAGAGAAGCGCAATATGGGTCGATTCCGACGTCCCCAACGATGGATATTCCTCTTCTCATTAGCCGCGGCTGGCCGGCTGGCCGAGCCGTGCTTGACCGGAGAACAATGCATATCTCTGACGTACTGGCAGAAATTGAAACCGAATTTCCGGATGCGAAATCGCTCCAGCAGGCTCAAGGTACGCGAACAATACTTGTAGCGCCGTTGCTTCGAGAAGAAGTTTCGATCGGAGCGATTGTGACTTCGTAGACAAGAAGTGCGGCCGTTTACAGAAAAGCAGGTCGCTCTGCTCACGACTTTCGCAGATCAAGCAGTCATCGCTATCGAAAATGTGCGATTGTTCAAGGAATTGGGAGATCGCAACTCAGAATTGCGCGAAGCACTGGAGCATCAGACTGCAACCGCCGAGGTGCTCGGCATCATAAGCCGCTCGCCCACGGATGTGCAGCCTGTCCTCGACGCCATCGTCGAGAGCGCCGCGCGGGTTTGCGGGATTGATGACATTGTTCTGCGACTCCGCGAGGGCGACGCTATGGTTCAGCGTGCCCATTTCGGTCCTGTTCCAATAACTCGCGTTCAGATCAGTGTTGATGAGCCCTTTTTCCACTGGATGTGCCAACACGGGACTCTGCACATTCCGAATGTTGAGGAGCAGACCGAAGTTCCTTTGCAGAATTTCAGTGGTAACTGGCGTACAGCGTTGTTTGTTCCTCTTCGCCAGCGGACGGAAGTTATAGGACACCTCACTGCCCGTCGAATACAATTGTCGCCGTTCACCCCAGCGCAGATCAAACTCCTCGAAACTTTTGCCGACCAGGCCGTGATTGCTATCGAGAACGTGCGGCTGTTCCAAGAACTCAAAGAGGCATTGGAACAGCAGACGGCGACGAGCGAAATCTTGGGTGTCATCGCCAGCTCGCCGACCGATATTCAGCCGGTGCTGGACACGGTGATCGCCAATGCGGTGAAATTGTCCGGCGCGACAAAAGGTCATGTCCGTCAACTCGATGGCGAGTTGCTCCGGGTCGTCGCCCATTATGGCGAGACTGCTGAAGAAGTCGCCTTGCTTCGGAGCCGACCGGGACGTGTTGGAGTTTCGACTTCAACAAATCGCGCATTCAGCGAGCAAAGGCCATACAGATTGCGGATGCTGCAACAGAGCGTGGCCCGAGCAGTCTCGCCGCACAGCGTGGAGCGAGGACGATGTTGTCAATGCCATTGCTGCGAGAGGGAATGGCGATCGGAGTAATCGTAATTTGGCGTGACTTCGTTGAGCCGTTCACCGAGCGGCAAATCGCACTGGTCAAAACCTTCGCCGATCAAGCCGTGATCGCCATCGAGAACGTCCGCCTGTTCAAGGAACTCCAGGAGCGCAACGCAGAGTTGCGCGAGGCACTGGAACATCAGACGGCAACGGCGGAGGTGCTTGGCATTATCAGCCGCTCGCCTACGGACGTGCAGCCAGTCCTCAACGCCATCGTTGAGAGCGCCGCAAAGGTTTGTGGGATTGATGACGTGGTGCTGCGACTCCGCGATGGCGATGTGATGGTTCCACGTGCTCATTATGGCCCCATACCTATTGGCCGCATCGAGGTCAGTAGTGATGACCCACTATTTCGCTGGATCGCGAGCACGGTACGTCCATATTCCCGACCGTCCGGGCACAGACATGATTTTCCGACAGTCGGTTCCTAGTAGCAGCTGGCGCACGTTTTTGGCTCCCCTTCGTCAGCAAGGGGAATTCATTGGAGCGCTCATCGCACGTCGAATCGAGGTGCGTCCCTTCACTCCGGCGCAAATTAAGCTGCTTGAAACCTTTACCGACCAGGCGGTGATCGCGATTGAGAACGTCCGGCTGTTGAAGGAATTGCAGGAAGTACGTGACCTGAATGAAGCGTTAGAACAGCAGACGGCGACGAGCGAAATCTTGAGCGTCATCGCAGCTCGCCTACGGATATTCAGCCGTGTCTGAACGCCGTCGCCGAAATGCCGCCCGACTATGCAGCGCGATCGATGCTCAGATCTACCGTGTCGACGAGAGACGCTGCGGGCAGCGGCACATTACGGGGATCGGTTCCAGTGACGCCAGGATATTGAAACGGATGGAATCCACACACAGTTGGTTCGGGCCGCGCCGTGGTAGACCGTCAGACAATCCACATTCACGATATAGGCAGGCGGTACCAGAGTCCGAGTTGCCATCAAGGCCGAGCGCGGCGGCACTCGTACAATCCTCGCCACGCCACTACTACGAGAGACACAGCTCATTGGGGTGATTCTCCTCCGCCGAGAGGAAGTCCGCCCATTTTCTGAAAAGCAAATCGCAGCTCCTAAAAACGTTTGCGGATCAGGCGGTCATCGCGATCGAGAACGTTCGGCTGTTCAACGAATCGCAGGAACGTAACCGTGATCTGACCGAAGCTCTGGAGCAACAGACCGCGACGAGCGAAATCCTGAGGGTGATCGCCAGCTCGCCAACCGATCTTCAACCGGTCTTTCAGACGATTCTTGACAACGGCGTTCGCCTCTGCGAGGCGCAAAATGGCGCGGTGTTTAGATTTGATGGCGAGGTCTTTCGGGCCGTCGTGGCGAATAACATTTCCGCCACATTGCAAGCTTATATAGGAAGCACGCCGATCCGGCCAGGGCGAGAGAGCGCATTGCGTCGGGTAGGACTTGAAAAACGGCTGGTTCATATTCCCGACATGCTCGCCGATCCTGAATGCATTGTGCCTGAACCCTATAAAGAGGAAGGAATGCGGACGAATCTCGCTGTGCCGCTTCTCAAAGAGAATGAGTTGATCGGCGCGATCGCGATCCATCGCCATGAAGTCCGACCATTTACAGAGAACCAAATCAGGTTACTCGAAACGTTTGCCTCCCAGGCCGTGATTGCCATTGAAAATGTTCGCCTATTCCAAGAGCTCACCGAGGCGTTGGAGCAGCAAACTGCAACCAGCGAAATACTCGGCGTTATCGCCAGCTCGCCGACGAAGATTCAACCGGTTTTGGATGTAGTCGCGGCCACGGCAGCACGACTGTGTGAGGCGACTGACGCACAGCTTCGACTGCTTGACGACACGAGTCTTGGTCGGCGGCTTCATATGGTTCGTTTCCGAATCCAGTGCGCGAGCTAGCACCGATGAGCCGCGAAATATTGACGGGCCGGGCCATCATCAACCGACAAATGATTCCACGTGCATGACATGGAGCGAGAGCGCCAGACTGAGTATCCCGAAGCACCGATGGACGGAACTCGAACAGCTCTTGCTATACCCCTGCTTCGTGAGAGCGTTCCAATTGGCGTGATTCTGATTCGCCGACAGGAAGTGCGTCCCTTCACGGACAAGCAGGTGGCTCTCCTTCAGACCTTCGCAGACCAAGCTGTGATCGCCATCGAGAACGTGCGGTTGTTCAAGGAATTGCAGGAACGCAATCGCGATCTTGATTGAAGCGTTGGAACAGCAGACCGCTACCGCCGAAGTGTCGAAGGTGATCAGCCGTTCGACGTTCGACCTGCAGCCGGTGTTGGATACTTTCGTTGCAACATCTTCCTCCCTGGTCTGAGGGCGCTTCGGATACCTCTCGGCATTAAAACCTGAGGAACCGAACCAGGCTGGCTCATCGTGAGGATCGACTACCTATGATGGACGTCGTCGTCATTGGCGCTGGACCCGCGGGTGTAATGGCTGCCCTCCGCGCGGCAGACCTTGGCGCGCGCACGGCGGTGGTGACGCGCGCAGAGTTCGGCGGCATGGCGGCCAATGACGGACCGGTTCCGGTGCGAACTCTTGCCTACGCAGCAAGATTGATCCGCGAGGCTCGACAGCTAAACCGGTATGGCATCCACGTTGGCGAGCCGGTGCTGGACTATCCCAGGCTGCTCTCGCGCGTGCGCGAAGTCGTTGGCGACGTGCGCGCGCATTCTTCTCTGCGCTCCCAGATCAATTCTTCGGAAGTCATGGTCCATGAAAATGCCGGCGCTGCGCATTTTGCGGACGCGCACACCATCGACTGCGAGAACGGGCTGCGGCTTCGAGCTAAAAAATTCATCATTTGCACGGGAGGCGTCAGCAGGCCGCCTTTCAATTCCGGGTTTTGAGTTAACGAGGACTTCACAGCGACGCCTGGAGCTTGACGTCTGTTCCGCCGTCAATGCTTGTCGTTGGCGGCGGAGCCACTGGAGTGCAGGTTGCTTCTATTTTCCACGCCTTTGGCTCGCAGGTTCAACTCTTCCAGTCCGGGCCACGCATCCTGCCGACCGAGGATGAAGACGTATCGGCAGCGGTTGCGGCGGCATTCCGCCACTCGGGCGTCACGGTTCATGAAAACTTTGGAATCATCCAATTATTTGAGGAGACTCCGACCGGAGTGCGAATGGTTTGCTCGAAAAGCGGAGAGCAGGTTGCCGCAAAGGAGACAGGTGCAATCATGGCGGTTGGCTGGGTGGCAGACACCGTCGGGCTGGGCCTCGCAAATGCGGACGTAGACATCGACAACCGGGGATTTGTGAAAGTCGATGAGCATCAGCAAACCTCCGCGCCTCATATCTTCGCCGCTGGAGATGTTACGGGTCGCCGATGGGGCGCCGCAGGCGATTCAGGAAGGCTTCTGTGGCGGGGACGAATGCCGCGCTGGGTCTCGAGACGGCGATTTGGAGCCTCAGCGACTCCTGTGGGCAGTTTCACGGACCCGGAGTACGCCCATCGGTCTCACCGAAGCAAAGGCTCGTGAAACGCACGATATCGTCGCGACGATTGTTCGCTTAGACGCGACCACCCGCACGATCATCGACGGGCGCGAATTGGGCTCTGCAAGCTCGTAACCGACCGCAGAACATATCGAATTCTCGGCTGCCAGGCTGGGGGAGCGGGCGGTGGAGATCACTCAGCTGGCCGCGATAGCCATTGCTGCCGGGAGCGGGGGGATGACTTGGCGCGTATCCCGCTTTTCATATCCGACCTACGCAGGGATACTGGCTCGCCTTGCGGCGAGCGCGGCGCGCGAACTCAATCTCGAAGTCGGCTGGCAGGCGCATCAGGCGGAAAGCGTTTGGCTTGGTTCTGGGAAAAGCAAAAGAAGCGGAGGAGAAGAGCCATGAACGCGCCGACATCGGCGCGCACCTACAACCAGTATATATCCCCCGCAAATCTATCCCCGGGGAAGCGCCGGCTAAACATCTACTGGACGTGGAGCTATCCGTGGGAACGCATCGCAATCAGGCGGCGATGGAGAACCGCTTCTCGACCATGACCGAGGTCCGCAATGTGCTGTGGCCGGCCTATGAGACGCCGGAATGGAGCGCGGCGCACTTTCTGCAGGGGATCGCCGGAACGCTGGAACTGTTCCACCGCTCGACGCTAAGCTTTCGGGGATCGCAGGCGAGGCGACTGGGCATCCAGTGGCCGTGTTCCAACAAATCGATCAGGCCGGATACAAGTTGTTGATCGACGAGCGCGTTCTTTCGGACGTGGATACACTGATGGTTTTTGGACTCGATCACATTCTTTCCGAGCAGGAGGCCAATCCCCAAGAGATCGCAGCGATCCGCGAATGGCTGAAGCGGAGGGCACTGCCTGTTGCTAGCGCCGCATCACGATGTAGGCTTCACCAACGATTTGATGCAGCGCCAGGTGGAATATCTTCCATCATCGCGACCCACTGGTTCCGCGTCGGCAGCGCTTCGGCCAGTATACACGCTCCTTGATGAAAGGGCTGGGCGTTCCCGTGCATAATACCTATAGGGCCTGCGTCCGGCTACCGTCGGGAGGCTCCAGGGATATTGCGCCGCTGAACGCGTTCCGTGACCTCGACAAATTGGGGCCTGCTCAACAACATTCCCGACCCTCAATTTTCATCCACACTTGCCGCACTACGAGTTGACGACCGACGATGAAAAAGCAATTCAGGTTCTCGCGCGCCAGCCAATCGACCTCGAGCGGCCACATCCCTTTACAGAGGCGGGGAACAGAGAGTTTAATTGTCTTCTGTGGATGCCGCCGAACGAAGAGCGCGCGGGCGACATTGTTTTGGTGGACTCGACGAACTTTACCACGCTGTTTGGAGGCGACGAGAGCCTGAAGCATTTTTGGAACAACCTCGCCTCCATGCGGTCGCGGAATATTGTTGGCCACGGTTTCTGTGCGCTCGTTCTTTACCGGCGCCGTTGTCATGAGCTTGTCAACGTCCTGAGCTACGACATTCCGGTATTATTCATGAGATTAACCATCGCTGGGCCGTGGCGCGGGGGCGGCTACTTATCGCGCCACTGGCCACGAACGACGTTGTAACAAACACCTGGAAGCAAGTGCAAAGGTGATGGTAGCCCGGCAATTGTTGCCGTGGTGGACCGGGCGGCTGCCCGCCGGCGCGCGAGAGTTTTGTTAACCTGCCACAGGGCTTTACCGAGCCCAAGTAATGAAACTATCGGGCGCGAACACTGTTCACCAACTGACAGGATTTCGGCTCATGAAGTTTCGCCACTAGTCGCATTGCCCGGGCCGGCTGCAGACCAGAGGCGCGAGCACGAATGTTGAGAAAAAATGCACAGGCAGCGATCCTTTCGCGATCGATCCGCGTTCTTAACTAGCTAACGGCAAGGCAGAAAAGCTTAAGGGAGAATTTCTCATGCAACGACGCGCATTCTTGCAATTTCTTGGCGTTGGATTGGGCATCGCTTCTACCGCGACGGCCCAAGCCCTAACCATGGTCCAAACGCTGATTCTCATGATATCGGCCGGGCGCCAAACCGCAGCCGAGCGTTGCTATGCCGGAAGACATGGACAGCACGGAAGACGTCAGAGAGAGGATGTCTGGTATCGCCATGCGCGTCGGGTAAACCGCCGTCACTACCGTCGTGTGAGCCGACGCGTCTATCGGCGCCGTTACTATTAATCAGCGGACACGGGGCAGGCTACCGTTGGTGCGATCGCGCCGGAAGCCCGCCTAACGTAGCGGGAGCCACAAACCCGAACAGCCAAAGGCTTAGACGAAGGCGTCGCCCTCACCTTCAAAGTCCGTTCCCATGCTCCTCGTTGGAATGCTGATTGTCCAGACACTTCCTATTACTTCCATCGGGACACCGATCAGGCCCTCGACGTCGGCCTCCATGATCAGCTGCAGGACGGCCTCCGCGATCGTCCGCAGAAAATCCCCCTGATCTTGCTTTTGCAGAAGCTCGGTTAGGTCCATGTTGGTCTTGGTCATCGGGGTCTCCGTGTGGTTCGGGGTTGAAGCTGCGAAACTCCACCTCGACCATACACCTCGATGGCCACCCAGATTACACCGGCACCGCCGATGAAATTACACCACGTCCGTGGACACTACCTGATGAGCTGCTGGATGAGGCTGGCGACGACCTTGATCGGCTCCGGATTTACAATCGTCGAATTCGACGAGCGGGTGAGCGAGTTCCTGGACCGCCCGGTCACCGAGCGAATGGCCCTATGTTCGCTCGACGCCACTTCAAGCAACGGCAAGGCGGACGGATCATGTCGGTGGCGGCCATAATCGCCGTCGCCGTCAATACGGAAGGACGGCGCTCCGGGGCTCAAATTCCTGCTAGCTTCCGCAGAAGCATCTGCGCAAGTTTCGCGAGCGGATAGTCGAAGAGAAGCAGCGGCAGCATCGGCGCAACCGCGGCGGCTCCAATGGAGGCGAGCAATCGCACGCTGATCGGCGCGAGGCGCATCTTGCGGACTACCGCGACGCTGTTCGAGAGATCCGCGAGCGATTGTAGATCGGGCGTTCCGAGCAGCGGCTCCTGCGGGCCCTCCTTCCTGATCCATTTCCGCTCGAGGGCGCCGACATAGCGGGAGGAAAGCTCGGTATAGTCGCGCAGCCCTTTTTCCTGGCACGCCCTCAGCTTGAAGGCGAAGACGCAGGTGGCGCGATGAACAGCAGGAAATCAATAAGCAGTGTCACGAAGACAGCTGGATAGACGGCATTGAGACTATTCCTGCCGGAAGCGATATCCTCGGCGAAAGTCGCCGAGACGATAAATGAGATCGCGAGAGCGAGAGGCGCGAAACGCGTGTGCACGATCTCAAGATAGCCGAGCCCGCCGACGCCGTCGGGATGGGCGGGCGCTAATTCGATGTCCATCCTTCCGAACCGCCGCAGCAGAACCCACCAGAAGGCGAGCCGCCAGGCCCAGCGGACGATCAGAAAACGAAAGAGCGGTAGACAGACGAACCAATACCACGCCGCGGCAAGGGGCATGGCGGCGAGCTCCTGGCTCGTTTCATGCGCGCCCTGCCCGGAAAGACGTATCCGCGCCCAGAGCAGCGACAGCGCAGCCGCGGCGAGGAGGCTCGCTGCGTCCGGCAACCAGGGAGTCTTTTCCAGCGCTGGAGACGCCGGCGGCCGCCTCCAGTTCCGACAAAGCGCGCTGTCCCGCGACCCCCGAGCGGACTAGCAGCGTAACGAATTCCGAAACTTTGCGTCGAGCGCCGTTTCGGCGACGAAGAGCAGCGGCACGGCCAAGAGCAGCCGCGCATGAACCGCGACCACCGGAAGAGTGAAGATTTTAGTCGCGCCGCCCTCCGCGAAAGCGAGAAGGACAAGGATGAGCCAGGGAACCCAGCCCAACGCCAGCCCCAAAGCAACCGTATTCGTGCCGCCGCGAACAAGGCCGAGCCGCGCGCCCAGCCGGTGCAGCGGGCCGCCCAGGAGCGAGAATTCCTCTGTCTCTGAAACGAAAGTCATTCGACCGCGCAACGATAGCGCATTAGCCGCGGAAATGGACCTCGCCGCAATGCGATCCTACCCAGGATGCCTCTCCTTGCGATTTTTGGCAAGACCATGCCGCAATTCGTCGCGAGCCGTCCTGATGCCGTCGAGCACCGGCTACGCGCTATCTTCCTGCAAAGTCGGTTAAGATTTCTTTCCGAAATGCCATGGCAAAAAGAACAAGCAAAATCCCGGCAAAGAGCAATCGAAGGATGAACAAAGCCGCCGATCACGGCGGGAGGGGCGAGGTCGCGTGGAGCGGATCGCCTATGCTGCGAGCCACGCAAGCTCCCGTCGTGCTGAGTTTCGCCGACTACGCAACTCCCCGTTTGGCTCATCGCACGATCGTCGACACCCGAGAAGCTCACCTGCAATTTCTGGTCAACGCGTGAGAGATGGCCGTAAAGTGACTTGATGCGCAACTTCTTTCGCACGCTAGCGCCGGAGCGGTTCGATGCGAACGTAGGATCACGCCGATGGCAGCTATGCCTATTCGTACCAAGGCATATTGATTTTCGTGCCCGCTCTAATTCAAGTCTGTCGCGCCGGCTACTTGAAGCCAGAATTGGAGGCGCAACTGAAAAATGCTGCAATGCAATTGCTGCAGGAGGGCTTCGCGCGCGCTGACTATCTCGGCCGCGGCCGTTATGAGGTGACGCTGACGCGAGCGGTTGTCGATGGGCGTGTCTCGTATTTCCCATCGCGCGAGATGCCGGTATTCACCATCCGGCCGCGCCACGACGGCGGCATTATCGTCATCGGGTCTCGTCCCGATGCGACCGGGCCGTGCCAGCTCGCCGGAACCGACGCGGAGATCGATGGACGGCTTATCGTGACCCTTGATCCGGGCGTCGAGGCGACGAGTCACAACGCGCAGAGCAGACTGCCGAGTCCGGGGTGGACGCTGCCGCTACCAATGGCGCATCAAATCGCACGACGCCGACCCTTTCATAGTTGCTCAACCACAGTGATACCCACGCTCACCCATCAGCGAATGCGGCGTTTCGCAGAGAACCGGAAGCAACGACAGTCGGGAGCGTAAAGCTCCCTGCCACTCTTCTTGCGGGCACTCAACTTTGAGTTATGCCCCCCATGGGGAGCTCCTATCGAGCTCGGTTTCAATCTGCGACTGGGAGTCGACTTACGGATTTTGTTTCTGGTTCAATTGAGTCCCTGCTTTCAATTTCAGTTTCAATTTCTTCGTTCTCATCTAGGACCGTCAGCGGCAAACAAGATCAACCTGCCGATAATTAAAAAGCGCCAAAGCTGTGGAAGCAACAGCGAATGCATTAGAAATGTTCAGATCGAAGCCATTTAAAATTTTCAAAAGAAATGGCGCGCCGATAGAGGTTCCAAAAGTCGGCGATATATCTCCCCGGCGGAAAAACCTCCACCGCAGCTCATCCGCCTAACCAGTGGAAGTTCGAAGCGCTCCGACCAATTAGGCCGCGCGTCGGCGCCGATCATGCCGCAGGCCGTGCACACCATGCGCAGCGAGAAGGCCGGCACCGGCACGTCGGGTTGCGCAGCCGTTGCCCGGTCAGCAGCAGCATCTTGACCAGCGCATCGAACGTGTCGTTGGCATCGGTGCAAGCCTGCCAAGGCGGCGAATTTCGTTGTCATTGAGCAAGGTTGCCGGCATGGGGACGACATTGCGCCGGTCGCAGGTTGAGATCATGCTCCCGGAGATCATGGGTCGATGCTGAGCAAAAGTTTTTCTCTGTCCGTTCTTGTGTGAACGGCTTCACAGATCCGGAGATGCAGATAAGCTATCGTGTAAGACGGGACTCTCAGAGGGGAGGCTTGAATGTCACTGATCACGGCAACTGGTGAAGTCTGGGGTCGAGATATGCTGGCGCCAGCGGTCTGTGCGTTTTTCGCATTGGTAATCACTTCTGTTCTGATCGCCGTCAGCGTGGACGCGCAACAGTTTGTCCCCGTGCTCGGAGAAGCCCCCTACCCGTGACAAGGGCCGGTCATCCGGATCGCAGCCTCGGGAAATGAGCATTACGACATCGCGCGCAGCCCAAGTGGCTGGACGAGGACCGTCGCATGCTGCGTCATTTGGCTCCTAGCGCTACAGAACTCCACGATTCCGTAAAGCCGCTGCCGGAGGCAGCAAAACGTTCGGGCCGCATTGCTGTTGAGGACGGCAAGAGGCTGTCAGACCTGCATTTGGTGCCCGCTCTGCCGAACTCACGGCCCAGGTTGTTATCGCCAAGGAGCTACGCGCGTCTCCGTCCCATCATCTTCGTCTTCCTTCCGTTCGCTGCAGGCTATTATCTATCATACCTTTTCCGTACCATTAATGCGCTTATCTCGGCCCAGCTGACCGCCGATTTGTCGCTAAATGCTTCGCAGCTAGGCCTACTCACCTCGGTCTATTTTTTGACATTCGCGGCAGCGCAGCTGCCGCTTGGGATAGCGCTCGATCGTTACGGACCCCGGCGAATCCAAGGCGTGCTGCTGCTGATCGCGGCGGCCGGCGCGACGCTGTTCGGCGCTGCTACGAGCTTCCCAGCGCTGGTTGCCGGACGAGCCTTGATCGGACTGGGCGTGTCCGGGTGTTTGATCGCCGGACTCAAGGCAATAGTGGTCTGGTTTCCGAAAGAACGGCTCCCGGTTCTCAACGGATGCTTCATCATGCTTGGCACGCTGGGCGCAGTTACTGCCACAGTGCCGGCCGATTTGCTGCTCCCATGGCTCGGATGGCGTGGACTGTGCGAAGCGCTTGCGCTTATCACTGCAACTTGCGCGCTGACGATTTACGCGATAACCCCTGACGCTCCGCCCACTGTGGCGGGGCATACCCGGGCGGGATTCTCCGATCTCAAGCGCATCTACACCGATCGCTGCTTCTGGCGGCTCGCGCCACTATCGACGGCCTGCATCAGCACAGCCTGGGCGCTGCAGGGCCTGTGGGTGGGACCATGGCTGGTCGACGTGGAAAGTTTGGATCGGCCGCACGTCGTGCGGCACCTGTTCGTCATGGGGCTTGCGCTGAGCGCGGCTGCAGCGCTCCTGGGCATCGTTGCCGGCCGCCTGCACATGCGCGGGAATCGCTTCCAGAGTATCCTCGCAGTGGTGGCGGCGCTGTTCGTGGCCGCGCAGCTCGCTCTCGTGCTCCGCCTGCCGATATCTTCTTACCTGCTATGGGTCGTGATCGCTGGTGTCGGCGCAGCTACGGTTCTGAGCTACGCGATCCTCGCAGACTGCTTTCCGAGCGAGATTGCTGGTCAGGCCAACGCCGCGCTAAATGTGCTTCATATCGGGGGCGCTTTCGTCCTGCAGTGCGCGATCGGATTCCTTATCGCTTGCTGGGCGACTCACGACGGTCACTATCCGCCGATTGCCTACCAGACGACTTTCGCGCTGATCCTGCTGATGCAATTCCTGGCGCTCGCCTGGTTCGTCCGCCCGCCCGTTCGGGAGGAGCGAGAGTCATTGGGAAAAGCTGGCGTTTCGGGGGCGATCTCGGCCATGGCCGGACAACCCTCGACAGCCGATCTCGACAGATCGGCGCAACTCTCCCGCATAGTACATCTGCGCGCCTGGATGGGTCGGTTGCGCCGGCCGGCGGCGGAGCGGGCATAAGGAGCCTTGCCAATGCTGGCCCTATTCAGGCGTTTGATACAGACCGAGGCGGCTGGGCAAAAGCCTCGAGCCGAGCCGCGTCGGGAACTCATGCGGGGACGAAAGCGTAGCCGCCACCCTCGCTAAAAAGCGTAGCGATGTTCGGAAGGTGGCCGTTGGTTCTGGCGATTATGGCTCTGTCCGCGATAGCGCGATTGAAGACCCGTTTGCTGTATTCGGCAGCCATGATCAGATCTTGATCCTGGCTCACCTGCCAATCTGGATGCCTCGCGAATAGCGCCGCGACCGAGCCGAGGTCTGACACGCTGCGCGGATCGCCACGGCTCGCGCTGGAGAAACGGAAATCGCATGCGCACCTACGACCTCCAAATTCCAGGCGTCTCCGAAGACCCCAACCCGACGCCGAAGGATAGTCTGCTTGCAAGGTTGTTCGATTACCTTCATCGCTCGCATCAGTTCGAAGCTGAACGGCTGATCAGGCGGCATTGGCGGTTCGTGACAGAACCGCGCCGCTATGAGCAGAATTGCGACGGGGAAGCCCGCGCGGCGGCAGCTAGTCCGTCCTCCCTTCTGGCGTCGGATTGGGTCGAGGAGCGGGCGTTCCGATTACAAGCTGTCCGACGGGCGATCGACGGCTACCAATTCCCTGATTGACAGCCACCGATTTGGCAAATTCGGGATGTGACGCCGATCGGTTCCGATCGCGTCTCTTCCCGGCGGATGGCATCGGCGGCCGCCAAACGGTCAGGGCTCGACGCCAGTCTGGACCCGTGACCCGGCTGCTGCAGTCGACCGGGCAAGAGATCGACCCGACACACTGGCGCGAGTGGTCTGGCGCACAGTAGACAACCACCCCTGGCACGTGGTGCAATGTCCGGCGGGGCCTCACGGGGACGGGCGTGCCAATCGATCGGCTTATCGACACCGGAGCCTTCAACCCGGAGGCGGTCCAGGCCATTCGCGCGGCCTTCGATGGCGTCCTATTCGAGCTTGGTTTGTCGGATCGCACGGACCCACTTGTGGACCTTGTCGCCGCGCGGACTATGGCCTTGGCATCAGAGGGCGAGCATGATCCGGTGCGCTTACGAGATGCCGTGGTGAAGTCGTTCCGCGATTGAGAGCCGCCGGGATCGTCGTCTCCCGTTCATCGCCGAAGCCGCGCTGCTTCTCACTCCGCGTCGCCGTCGCGGGCGCGCGGTAAAGCCGGGCGGTGTTTATACTCGCTAAAGGTATTAAGGTCCGCCTGTTCCGCTAGACGCAACCACCCGCGCGCGATGCCCGCGAATTCGGCTTTGATTTCGGGATCGCTCGTCGTTTGGGCGAGCGCGAAGCACTCGGCTGCCTTTCGCCGATACCCGGCTGAAAATCCACGGACCGTCCAATTGTTTTTAAATTTGACATAGCCCCGAGCGCGAAACGCCCAAGGGCGGGATTGGTTCCGGCCGATAGTCCTCCCGGGAACTAGGTGTCGGGCGAGCGGCTCGGCGTCGGGGCCGGGATCGTCGGGGACCCGCAGCAGGATCACCGGGCGGACCGGCGCCACGGCGGTCCGCGGCGCCGCGACGGCCGGCGGGGCAGCGAGCGGAACTCCAGCACCGCCTGCCCGGCCCGGGGCAGGGCTGGACCAGCGGCAGCTTACCATTGTGTGCGGTGGGTCCGGGCGGCAGGAACAGCTGGCCGTCGACGGAGAACGTGTGCGGGGCGGGGTCCTGAGTGCCGTTGCGGCCGAATCCGATGACAATTCGATTGCCGGGGCCGGACCCCGGGAGTACGGGCGCCTCGGCCCGCGCCAAGAGGGGTGCGCGATCGTGTTTGAAGCCGTCAGCGGCTGTTTTTGGGCGCGTGGGAGGCCTTCTACGTGCCTGCCATGCCTCGGGCCGACCGCGCGCCCCGGGCTGTGCACATCCGACGCCTCGCGGGCGGACGTACGGTGCGCCGATCCGTCTCGACCGGTGACCTCAGTCGTCCGCCCAGACCGAGCAGGGCCGGCAGGGGTTGGCAATGGGCAGCCGAAGCGGTGCGGCGGCGATGCCGTCCTCCTGCTATCTAACGCCGGTGTTTCCGGCCAGATCGATCTGCTGCACGTTTTCCTAATTAATGATCTGACGTCGATTGGTTAACGAGTGGCAACCGGCAGAATTGTCCGCCGAACGCGGGCAGGATCAGCATTGAGGACGTCGGGCAGGGGTGGTCGGTGGACGAGTTCGTCCGGATGCAACTTCGCAAGGGGCTAATTACCGTCACAGTAACAACGGCCGCCGGCGCGATGGGCCGTGGTGCCGATGGCCAGTTGGAAGGTGGAAGGCCGGGATCGGCCAGGATCAGACGGGGCGACCTTGCGAGGTTCGGGCTCTGCCGCAGGGGTCGACATCGCTCACGCCCACGACGCCCACGGCATGCTCCAGGTGCGCAGCCCGGCCTGTCGAGTTCGCCTAAACCCGCGAGTTCACGGTCGTCGCCTTCGCACAGTTCTACGGACCAATCTTCAATGCGAAGCCCCCACTGTCCTTAGAGCGGTTCCCGAAAAGATTGACTCGGGGATTCCCATTCGCCGGCGAACATGATTCAAGCTTCCTGCTGGGAGGAGGCCAGTATGGATGGGAAAGCCGTATCCGGAGCAGTTGCGCAGAAGCGCGGTCGAGGCGGTTGAAGGTGGGGCCGCCATTCCGGAGGCTGCAGAACAGTGCGGCGTCAGCATCCGATCGGTCGTGCGTTTCCTCAAGCTTCATCGGGAAACGGGCAGCGTGGCCTCGGCCAAGTTCGGGGGTTACAAGGATTTTACGCTGGCGGCGCATGAGGACATCGTTCGGCGACTGGTGGCGGAGCAACCCGACATCACGCTGATGGAGCTCGAGGCCCGATTGGCGAAGAAGGTGACGGTCGGCAAGTCGTCGATCTCCCGCTTTCTTCATCATTTGAATTTGCCATTCAAAAAAAAGTCTGCGGGCAGCCGAACAGGATCGCCCGGACGTCGCCGCCGAGCGTAGGGCGCTACGGCGGCGGCAAGTGAGACTTGATCCGAGAAGGCTGGTTTTCATCGATGAAACCAGCGTTTCGACGACGATTACACGCCGCTATGGCCGGGCGCCACGGGGTGAGCGGCTGGTGCAAAAGGTCCTGCACGGGAACTGGAAGACCCTTACATTCATCGCGGCGCTGCGGCACAACCGCGTCACCGCACCCTTTGTGCTCGACGGTGCTATGAACGGTCCCTCAAGGGCGCTGCCTTCACCGTCGAAAGCCTGTGCACCGCGATCGCCTGTTGTCTTAGTGTCTGTCTGGAATCTCCTTGAATTCCAGGGAATCTTCTGTGATTCAAGGATGGTGGCCTGATTCGCGGGGGGTCACCGAATGTGGACGACGAAGAACCGTCGGCGCTACGATCGGAGCCGGTTGCGGTATCCGAGCGACCTGACCGACGCCGAGTGGGGGCATGTCGAACCATTGATTCCACCGGCCAAGCCCGGAGGAAACAAGCGCCGCGTCGACCTCCGCGAGGTGATGAACGGGATCATGTACGTTTTGAGCACGGGATGCCAGTGGCGAGCGGTCCCGAAGGATCTGCCGCCGCGGAGCACGCTGTTCGACTATCTCAACTTGTGGAGCTGGGATGGCACTCTGGATCGCATGCACCACGCGCTCTACGTCGAGTGCCGCGAGCAAAGCGAACGGGAAGCAAGTCCGACCGCCGCCATCATCGACAGCCAGAGCGTGAAAAGCGCAGAAAAAGGGGGGCCTGGATTGATCCGCATGGATATGATGCGGGCAAGAAAATCAAGGGCAAGAAGCGCCACATTCTCGTAGATACGCTGGGTTTGTTGCTCCACGCGATCGTTCATAGCGCTGACGTCCAGGACCGGGACGGCGGCATCATGTTGCTTGCCACCATGTTTGGGATGCATCCCTTCTTGAGGAAACTCTTTGCTGACGCGGCCTATCAGGGGCCGGGATTTCACAACGGCTTGGTTCGCATCCTGCCGCACCTCGAAACCGAAATCGTCAAGCGCTCGGATCATGCAAAAGGATTTGAGGTCCTCCCCAAGCGCTGGATAGTCGAGCGCACAATTGCCTGGCTCAACCGTTGCCGAAGGCTTGCCAAGGACTGGGAGAACCTCAATCGCAAGGGGCTGGCGTTCCTCCGCCTCGCTTCAATCCGCCTCATGCTCCGAAAGCTATGCAATCCGGCATGATCTTTCCGGACAGACTCTTAGCAAAATCTCACGATCTGAATGCGCTGCATACCTCGTGAACTCCGGGTATGGTCAACCATATCGGGAAATGCTCTAGAATGCCGAGTAAAGCCCGCGTCGCCCTCGGCGAGCAGCGGCCGGCCTACGTCTCCTGCACCACCACACTCCTCCGCCGCCGGCCCCAAAGGCCGTGGCTGGGCTCGAACACGCCGGCGCAGGGCGTGCCGCACTGGCCGCAGCGGCCGTCCGCGCTGAGGTTCCAGGCCGTGAGCTCGTACCAGTCGCGCCCGATCAGCAGCGCCTCGCAGACGTGGCAAGAGGTGCCTTGACCGGCAGGATCGTGGATGTTGCCAGTGAAGACGTAGCGAAGGCCGGCCTCGCGAGCGATCCGCCGCGCACTGCGCAGGGTGTCCGGCGGCGTCGCTGGCGTGTTCGTCATCTTCCATGCGCACGAAGCACAGGCCGCGCTGGGCCTCGTGCAGCCTGCAATAGCGCGGGCACAGGTCGCACTGGATGCGCCCGTCGTCCAGCCGGTGCCAATAGCGGCCCGGCGCGCCCGCGAGGAGCTGTTGATCCATGTCGGGACCAGCCTAGTTTATGGGAGACAATACTGGTGATGCAATCGCAGGAGGGCAACCGGTGAGCGGTCCGAATGGCGACAAAATCCGCCCCGCCGCGGTGGCAGGCCGGTTCTACCCGGCCGATCCGCGCCGCCTCGCAGCCGATGTCGCCCAACTCTTGGCGAATGTGCCGGGCTCCGCCGGAACGGCGCCCAAGGCGCTGATCGCGCCGCACGCCGGCTACGTCTATTCGGGCGCGGTCGCGGCCGCGGCGTTTGCCGAACTGCGGGGGCGCGCGGAAGGGATCGTCCGCGTCGTCGTGATCGCCCGGCGCACTACGTGGCGCTGCGCGGGATCGCGCTGCCGACCGCCGAAGCCTTCGCGACGCCGCTCGGGGCGGTGCCGGTCGACCACGACGCGCTCGCCGCGACGGCCGACCTGCCGTTCGTGACCGAGATGGACGCTGTGCATGTACCCGAGCACGCGATCGAGGTCGAAATGCCGTTCCTGCAAGCCGTGCTGCCTCGCTTCGCGCTCGTTCCGCTGCTGGTCGGCACCGCGACGCCCGAAGAGGTGGCCGAGGTCCTCGCGCGCCTGTGGGGCGGCGCGGAAACGCTGATCGTCGTCAGCTCCGACCTATCGCACTATCACGCCTATGAGACGGCACGCCGGCTCGACGCAGCAACCGCGCAACGGATCGAGCGCGGCGACTGGGCAGGCCTCGGTCCGGGCCATGCGTGCGGCCATTTGCCCGTTGCGGGCCTCCTCGCTCAGGGCGCTCGCTACGGCCTCAAGGCGCGACGGCTCGCCCTCTGCAATTCTGGCGACACCGCGGGACCGCGCCATCGGGTCGTCGGCTACGGTGCCTGGGCGTTTTCGTAGAGTGGGTTGACGTCCGTGAAGGCGTCCGGAAACTGGTCATCGGGCATGCCGCGTCGAACTCGACATCGGTCGGCGGGCCGTTTGCACGCGGCACATTTCCGGAGCTGGGGGTAGAGCGGCTGTACCATCGGACTGCCGGCGACAGAGGCCCCAAGCGCCCTCGGCTTTGACGGTCGCCTGCGTCGCTACAAGCGCGCGGAAATCGGCGCCTTCATCCATGTTCTGGGTCATGGTCCGCGCGTGCGGACCCTCGGCTGCCGTCGGAGCGACCGCGCCGTAGCACCATCCTGCACGGCTGGCTACGTCAGGCATGGTAATGGCAGGGCGAGCCGGCAATCGTGATCACGCGCTCGATCAGCGCGTCCGCGGCCATTTCTGGGCGCCTGGGAGGCCGTCCACGCGCCTCCGTGCGACCTTGCCGCGGGCTGACCAGCGGCTGCCTGAACTGCGACCCCAGGACGGCACACGGTAACGAAGGGCGGCTCTGAGCCGCCCAGCCCCCCTCGAGGGGGGACTTTTTGGAAGGTGCTCCGGGGGTTGACCTTCTGACCTTACGACTTTCCCCTGAACTTATTTTGCGCTGGCTGCAGTCGAGGCTCGGCACGAGTTTGCCGAGCGTAGCCCCGGACCTGCTCCAGATAGGAACCACGGGTAATTCCGCGGACCTCACAGGCGTCCATCCGAGCTCGGCCATCAGCCTGGACAGATGCCGGTAGGTTCCGGCCCGCCGGTTGCGCTGTGGAACCCCCAGGATGTCTAGCAGCACCTGTGTGGTTACCCGCTCGATGCCATCGTCGCCGACCTGCCCGCGCAGTCGCTCCAGCGGCAGCCGCCAGGGATCGACCTTCTGCGCCTGAGCCTCCGTCCGGGCGATGGTCAGCTTTTCTATGAACGCCACCATGGTGAGTTCTCCCTTGTTGCCAGATCAGGCTTGCCGGCGATTGGGTGGGATTCCAGCAATGCCCGTTATTCAGATGGGGCAGGCGGCGCGGTGGGTACCGCTTTTGCAGGGCTTCGTCTTCCTTGACGAAGGATTGCGCGTAGTCTGAAGCGAGCACGCCGCGAGCAAACTCCTCGAAGCTCGGATGCGTAGTGAAGTCCCAGTCATGCGCCCGGAGCGAATATGCGAAGCACGAGACGATGTAGCTGAGTGAGGGTTGCACGCAGCTCCACACGTATTTTCGATCTTCGATTTCCTCGTCTGAAATCGGGAGCGGCTGGACGGCTTGCGGACCGTGAGCGGCAAACCATTCTCGAGCGCGGAGAGCGCGGCACGCATCGAGCTTTTGCGGTTTGATCGGATCAGCGCCGCCGACATAGCGGCCGCCGGTGACCGGGTTTTCGCAGATCTCCCCGTACCGAGGAGGGTTCTGCCGAAAGAGCTCGTCAACGAGGTGTTCTATGCGGTGCTCGTCGAGATGGATTATAGTCATGTCGGCCTCGTCCATGTTTGATGCTGCGGACCAAAGCGCCGGAAGCGGGCTTCGATTTGACCCATCGTTATAGATCCAAAGTAAAGACTTCGTAATTCTGACGGCGGATTGGTGATCCTCGCCCGAGGTGTCGAGTGCAACCTTCAAACGCTCCAGATGACCGCTTTGGACTGCGCGCATTTTGCCCTGTAATCTGTCTCGCCCGCGCACACTGGTAACAGTTGATAAGAATGTAGTAACCCCTGGCGATTGGTGACGTACTGCAGCCGAGGGAGGTGATCGGGATAAACTCGGCCTGTTACTGTCGCAGTAACACCCTCCAGTGCGGCAACGGGCCGAGGGTGGTCAGCGGTTTGAAGGTCCCAACGTGGCACTTGGACTTCGTTCGACAGCGCCAACCGGATTGATCCAAGCGGCAGATACCACGGCCGTGCAGCACCGGGCCGGTCGGGACGGTCGGGACGGTCCAAGGTCATACCGGGCGACCTTGGACTGGAGGAGAGCCGTCTAGATGCGTGACACGCGACGGTCTCCCGGCTAACGTGTTCCTACCGCTGGCCCCGCCGAACACAGCTGCCTGGCACGACCCACGCCGCGTATTGCTCCCAGGGATAGCTGCTGGCCGGACACCGCCTGAGCCGACCGACACGGTGCGCGCTGCTGACCAGCGGCAGCCCTGCAGTCGCGGGTTCGGTCGTCCGGTTCTTCGAGCCAGAAGCTCGACACGGCTCACCTCTTGCGGACATGTCCGCCTCCCTGGCGCCAGACATGGGCGGTGGGATAGGTGCGACTAAGTTGAATTAAGCCCGCCAAGTGCGCTGGGCACGACGAGGGTCACTTGCGGGCTGCGTTTCCCCCGCCGCTCAATCCGTTATCAGGCCGGCTTTTTCAAGCTTGCGCAGCGCCCGGCTTTTGGCATCGGGCTGGACGCCCCACTCCTGCAGCATCAGGTTGGAAACGATGAAGGTGTCGGCCTGTCGTAGCCCTTTAAGGTGCCAGAGTGCCAGTCCGACCAATAATGCCTTAACGCCAAGCCGACTGGCCTGACACACCCACGAAACATCGATGGGTCCCGCAATGAATTTACCCCGAATAGGTGAGGCCCGTCGGCCGTCGACGGGTGCCACCTTGCGACCGTGTCACCCCATCTTGATCGAGCCGGAGGCGACTGGGGTCCCATTTGGTGTTGGTATTAGTATTAGGAGACATAGAGGATACCTGACGTATACGCATTTCGGTACGGCAACATCCGCATTTTGGTACGACACCGGCTGGAGTTAGGCCGCCGTCCTCTGCTGCTGTTCGTGGATCAGCTTCATGACGCGATCCCACATTACGGTGCCACGTTCATCCATATACCGGTCCGGGTAGCGGACGATTTTGGCATCGGTGCCCAGCTCGAAGCCGTCAAGCACGATGCGCGACGCCTCGCGCCATTGCTTGCCTGCATACGCGCCACGTCGGCGTCGAGACGGTCGAGCGGCGCGCAGATCAGCACCGCGTCATGGACCGGCGCGCAGACTTCAATACCCTGTTCGGTCGCCGAGGCAGCAGGCCAGCCGCAGCATTTCGGCGCCGTTCGCCTGCATCGGGAAATTACGCGAGGGAACGGGCGTTCGCGTTCGGCGGCACCTGCACGCGCCAGCCGAATACCGTGTGCAGGCTGCCGGTCAGCATCGCGTGGTCCACAACGCGGTCGGACCAGGCCCAGAACACCCGATAGGTTTCCCGGTGCAGGCGCAGCAGCTCCCGGGCGCGGATTGGCGGCTGCCCGATGCGCTGCGCCAGCGCCTCAGCGCCCATGCCGTATTGCACCGCCAGCACGGACGCCTTGAACTGGTCGCGGACCGCCTTGTGCGTCGCCTTGGTCGCGTCCGGCGGCGCCGCGCCCGCCTGTTTGGCAAAGGCGAGGTAGGGATCGCCCGAGCGGTAGGCCTCCATCATCAAGCGGATCGCCGGACAGCGCCGCCGCGATGCCGAACTCTTGCTGCGCCCAATCGATGTAGGCGATGCCGTGGCCGGGCGGCGGCTGGATCAACCCGCGAAGCCAGACGCTCGGGCCGAATATGAACTTGGTGTTGCTTGGCTGGTTGCGGCCGGTGCGCGCCCGGAACGCCGACAGCATGGTGCGGTTGCGGCCGTCCTGCCCCACCGCAAGATCGGACAAGCGCATCTCGGACAGCGCGCGCGCAGTTCACGCAGCGGCGCGACCGCTGGGTAGGCGCGCGCCATCTCCCGAAACGTGTCGTCGCTGAGATCGAGCCGGCCGCTGTCGAGCCTAGGCCATGGAATGTTGTTTCGGCCAAGCCATGCAGCGAAGCGGTCGGCCTTGAAGGTCCGCCCCTCGAACACGCCATAGTCGCGGTCGATCTCGGCGATGAGCTGATCCTGAATATCCGACCAATGCCGCTTCAGATGCCCAAGCGTCGTCGGTGTCGATCGGCACGCCATTCCGCTCCATCCGCGCCGCGGCAGCCATGTAACGACCCCGCAACAACGCGCGGGGCAGGTCGATGTTGGGCAGCATGGCCGGCAACAGCCGCGCCAGCGCCGCCACGTCACTTTCGCAATAATCGAGGATTGCCGCCCGCTCGGCGTCCGACCACGGTCCGCCGCGCAAGATCAGGTCGCGCATTTCGTCTTTCTCGACGGTGCCGATGCTGTCCAAGCCGTAGTGGGCAAGCGCGCCGAGCAAGCCCGCGCCGCTGACCGTGGGAATGCCGTTGGTGTGATTGCGGAACTCGGTGAACAGGTCCAACACGCGCTCGGGCACCGGCCAGCCGAGAGCGAGATGGCAACCGATTTCTGCGCTGGCGTAGTAGGCGACGAACAGCACGTCGGGGCCGGTCGGGTAGGGGGGCGCGGCGCCGAACTCGTCGCGCCATAGCCGCAGCTTGCGACCGCTGCGCAATTCCCATGCGACCAGGCACACAGGCTCGGGGTTCTCGCCGGGCTTGGCGCCGAACTCAAAATCGACCGCCCAAATCTCGCGAAGGGAAGATGGTCAAGCAGTGGGCGCGCATCCCGTTGCACTGCCCCCGTGAACGCAGCAAGCAGCGCCTGCACCGAACGGTCCTTCGGTAGAACGCGCACGCGACGGACGGTCTGCGCTGCGCAGGACTCGGCACAGTACGTGGACTTCGTGCTGGCGGCGGTGTCGCCGCCGACCGGATCGGTCGGGCGGCGACAAACTAGTGATTCCGCCATGGCTACACGACCCCTCGAAGCCGCTGCACCAAGGGGTGATCGGCGCGGTCCACGATGCGGTCGCGGAAGGCGATCTTGAGGATTTCCTCGAAGGAAAGATCCGGCCATACCGGCTCAGGAAGATCCCCACTCGCCTCGAAGATTTCATAGGCGCCGAGCGACATGCTCGCAGTAACTCGCACCCATTTCTCCATCGCCCGTTCGGCCGCTTCTGCTGCCGACCGGTGCCATTCATTGTGCCTTCCGTCTGGGCTAGGCAGCTTCACAGGCCACAGGTGCAACGACGCCCTGGCGGTTGATCGTGGTGAACAGCGTCGCCGTCGAGAATTCGCCAGGGAGAGCTTGCGCCATGCTCGGCGTGACGAGGTAGACCTCGCGATCTTCCTTCACCTCGATAATGGCGGCCGGCGTCAGCCGATACGCCGGATCGGGATGGACCCGCACGAAGTCCTGACGGTTCGGCTTGCGCACCGGCACGGTGGTCAGAAGCTTCTTTACGCCGACCGTGTCCGCATAGGATTGGTCCAACCGCAGCGCCGCTGGGTCGAACGGGTTCGGAGCCGCATCGATGTCTTTGATTGCGTTAGTCATTGCTACCTCCATCGTTTGACAGTTGCGTGGATTTCAACTTTGACCGGCGGCAGCGATTTGCACCCACCGACGCAAGTCGTCGTCGAGTATCAAGCGTCCGCCGCCCGCGTTTGACGGCGCGCAGTGCGCCGGACCGGATAGCTTCATAGACTGACGTGCGTCCGGCGCATGCGATTGAGCATGCTTCGCGGGATGCTGTGAGCAAGGACTTGGTGGTTCATCGCGGCCCTCGTCGCTATGAGCCGGGACCACCCCGGCAGTCACGCTCGCGTTTGTGCGAATGCGCCGCCGTTATGGCGCGACGAGGCCACAGGAAAAATGTACCGAATAGTCGCCTAAAAAAGCGCGATTTTTCTGTACGGCTTAGCGCGCCCGATTGCGTTTTTTTCGTGCAGTGACGGGTCGGGCGCCTTGGCTAGGAGCCGGCGGAGGCATGGGAACGCCGGTTGGCCGTTTTCTGTCGGCCGAAAGTTTCCGGCCCTCCTCCAAATAATCCATGTGCTCTCGGATCAGATCAGACGCTCCTGGATGGTTTGCCAAATGCTTCTCAGTGATGTCGAGATAATCTTTGACAAATTGCTCTTCGGTCAATGCCGGGTCCGCCTCCCTCGCGGCGCACCATTTACCGTATAATTCCGTGCGCGGTATGGCCGTCACGAGTGGATAAATGGTTTCAATGGCTCGCCTCTGGTCCTCGTCCAGTTGCTTCATTCTCGCCGGTTTCAGGTCCTGTAGAAGCGCCTCGATTTTGGCGCGGTGCTCGATTTCATAGTCCCCCGCCAAATCGTGTTCCGTGATCCCGAGGCGTTCTTTAGCAAACTGCTCCTTCGTCAGGGCTGCATTAAGGGCCTTTCGGGCAACCCAGTCGAGATACAACCGATACCGATTATCATAGGCTTCCTTGCCGAGAGCACCTTTAGGGCGCCCGCGCTTCTTGCGCGTAGATTTCGGCAGCAACTTGTCAGCGAGCGCGCAGTGCTTCTTGGTGATCAGTTCGCGCTGCTGCATTAAAGATAGCTGAAACACTAGAAGGGCACGGGCGTCAGCTGGCTCCACTCCGCCCCCAGTAAGCATATCGTAGACCTTCCGGACCCCGATGGCGAAATCGGCGGCGGCCGGATTTGCCTCGGCAAGGTCCGATAGTGAGTTGGCTACCATCGACGGATCAGGCCACTCGGTCACGACACCGCCTTTATTGGCACAACCTTTCCTGTCGTCGGGCTCGCGCAATACGCAGCCCAGGCCTCCATCAGCTTGCGGCGCTTGTCGAACAGGTCGCCGCGCCGGTAGGCCGCTTCGGCCTTGTTCTCAATCACATGGGCAAGTGCTGCCTCGCAAACCTCATTGGTAAAATTGGTACACTCGGCGGCCCAATCGCGGAAGGCGGACCGGAAGCCATGCACGGTCGCGTCCGTCGATCTTCATCCGGCGGAGCACCATTTCTAGCGCCATGGCCGACAGCGGCTTTCCGGGCTTCTGGCCCGGCAAAGACGAAATCGCCGTTCCGGGCTTCCGTGCATCGCCTTGACGATCTTGAGCGCACGCCGCGACAATGGAACCCGGTGCTCGCGACCGGCCTTCATCCGCACCGCCGGTATTGTCCACACAGCCCGCTCAAGGTCGAATTCCTCCCAGCGTGCGCCGAGTACTTCGCCAGAGCGCGCCGCAGTCAGGATGGTAAATTCGAGGGCCGGCGCTGCCGTGGCCTCCCGGGCCTGCAAGGCGCCCATGAACGCCGGCACCTCGGCATAGCTCATGGCGGCATGGTGGCCGCGCGTGAGCCGTTGGCGCTTCGGCAAGAGCTGGTCCAGGTGGCCGCGCCACCGCGCCGGGTTCTCCCCGTTGCGCAGCCCCTGCGCCTTGGCGGCGTCAAGGACCCGCTCGATCCGGCCGCGAAGTCGGGAGGCGGTTTCGGGTTTGGCGTTCCAGAGCGGCTTCAGGATGGACAGCACGTCATCGGTGGTGATCTTGTCGACCGGCAGCCGACGCAGGGGGGCGGCATAGTCCCGTAACGTCATTTCCCACTGCGCAGCGTGCTTGGCGTTGCGCCAGGACGGACGCATGGCCTCGATCAGCCGGTCGGCACATTCGCCGAACGTAGCGCCCCTTCTGACGGCCTCCTGGCGTCCTTTGGATTGATCCCCTCCGCCAGCTTGGCGCGGGCCTGCGCCGGCAAGCTCGCGGGCGCGGGCGAGCGGCACGTCGCGCGCCGAGCCAAACCCGATTTCAGTAGGCTTGCCGTGCCAGCGAAATAGGAAGACCCACCGCCGGCCGCCATTGGCGGAGATCGAGAGATAAAGCCCGCCGCCGTCAGCGTGGCGCCCGTGCTTGCGTGATCGTCGCCACCGCGCGCGCGTTCAGCCGATTGATCTTCCGCGCCATCGCCGCCTCCTCGCATGCCCTAGCAAGTGCCCTAGCAGGAGCGCCGGATTGTAGCGGACGACGGCGACCGAGGGAAGACGTGGGTAGCGGAAAGTGCCAGTAAAGCAATGGTTAATAGGAACGATGGTGAACTTCGACGCACATGGGCGAACGGCAGCTTGGCGGACGCTATCTCCGTCACTATCTCGATCTCGGCATGAACCGCGACGAGCGCGGCCGCAGAGTGTTCGACGGCGTGCTGGCGCACATTTCCGGCGCGGGAAAAGTTTTTGCCAACCACGCGTTCGGCATGCCGGGGCGCACGGCGACCCAGCACGAGGACCGGCTCTATCCGGAAAACTGGTTCCCGTTCAGCGCGGCCGTGACCACGGATCGGTTTTCCGGAAAGACTGCCGCCCTGCTCAAGGGCAATGACTCCGATCCGCTGCTGATCGAGACCAACACGTCGACCGAGTACTGGCAGAAGGGCGCTTCGCTCCTCCACATCGACCCGACCGGCGCGCGCGATCTCGCGCTGCCGGCCAATGCCCGCGCCTATCTGATCGCCGGCACCCAGCATGGCGGGCGCGCGGCCTCGGACACGAGTTTTGGCCCCTGCGCCAATCCGCGCAACCCGCACAACGCGGCGCCGGCGCTGCGCGCGCTGATCGTGGCGCTCGAGGAATGGGTGACGAAGGGCATCGCTCCGCCCGCGAGCCGCATGCCGTCGATCGGGCAGGAGACCGCGGTCGCGGCCTCCGCGGTGAAGATGCCAGCGGTCAAAAACTTTGCCGTCACGCCCGGCGACAACCCGATCGGCCCGCCGGTCGACTGGATCGATCCGCCGGGGAACGAGAAGACTTTTGCGACCGCGGGCGCGGACAAAACCTACGGCACGCGGGTCGCAGCCGTCGATGCCGACGGCAACGAGGTCGCCGGCATCAGGCTGCCGCCGATCGCCGTGCCGCTTGCGACCTACACGGGCTGGAACGTCTACAAGGCCGCGCCCCGCGAGCTCTGCGACCGCGACGGCTCCTACATCCCGTTCGCCAGGACCAAAGCCGAGCGCGAGGCCTCGGGCGACCCGCGCCCGTCGCTCGCCGAGCGCTACGGCAGCCGCGAGGTTTTCGTCGCCAGGGTCAAGGCGGCGGCCGATGCGCTGGTCGCCGACCGGCTGCTGCTGCCTGCCGATGCCGCGGCTTATGTGAAGGCGGCGCAGACGAGCGATCGGTTCTGATTGATTCCGTGGCGTGGGCTGAGCGTTTCGCGACACCCACGAGCGCCGCTTCAAACAAAAGGCCGCCCATCGGGCGGCCTCGGCACTTGAACACCAGCGCTCCGTCTCATCAGCGCGAGTAATACTCCACCACCAGGTGCGGCTCCATCTGCACCGGGTAGGGCACCTCGTTGAACGACGGGATGCGGGCGAGCTTGGCGGTCATCTTGGTGTGGTCGACGTCGACATAGTCCGGCACGTCGCGCTCGGACAGGTGCGTCGCCTCGATCACCAGCGGCAGCTGGCGCGAGGCTTCCTTGACCTCGACGAGGTCGCCGACCTTCACCGAGAAGCTCGGGATGTTGACGCGGCGGCCGTTGACCTTGATGTGGCCGTGATTGATGAACTGCCGGGCCGCGAACACGGTGGGGACGAATTTCGCCCGGTAGATCACGGCGTCGAGCCGGCGCTCGAGCAGGCCGATCAGGTGGGCGCCGGAATCGCCCTTCATGCGGATCGCCTCGTGGTAGATGCCGCGGAACTGGCGCTCGGAGATGTTGCCGTAATAGCCGCGCAGCTTCTGCTTGGCACGCAGCTGCACACCGTAGTCGGAGAGCTTTCCCTTGCGGCGCTGGCCGTGCTGGCCGGGCCCGTACTCGCGGCGGTTGACCGGGCTCTTGGGGCGGCCCCAGATGTTCTGCCCCATGCGGCGGTCGAGCTTGTATTTCGATTCACTGCGCTTGGTCATCGCGTCCTCTCGTGGTCGTGGATCGAGGATCGCGCCCTCCTCTGTCCCTTGCAGGACTGACAGGCGGGGCCTCGAAAGCGCAAGGCGCCGCCACGGGTCGCGAACATGCCGCGGGCAACCCTCCCGCGAGGCGCGCGGGTTCTAGGGGGAAAGGGGTGGCCTGTCAAACCGGGCCGACTCGTAGGATGGGTTGAGCGGAGCGAAACCCATCAATGACGGCGCCCGGAAATGATGGGTTTCGCGCGAAGAGCGCTCTACCCATCCTACGCCGTTACGCCTTCAGCCGTTACGCCGCCACCCGGGCCGGGACCGGGATCAGCGGGCTGACCGCGTCGAAGCGCTCGCCGGCGCGCAGGCACATGACCGGCACGATCAGCTCCGAGGCGGTCCTGCTGGCGCCGCTGTTGTCTTTCAGCTCGAAGCGCCCCTCGAGGATCTCCAGCACCGAGATGTCGGCCTCGCGGCCGGGCTGCAGGGTGCCGATCTTGTCGTCCATCTTCAGCATTCTCGCCGGATTGATGGTGACGGTGGCGATCACCTCGTTGAGCGACATGCCGAGCGTCAAGAGCTCGCTCATCGCGTGAGTGAGATTGAACGGCGCCACGCCGAAGAACGGGTTCTGGCTGCGCGAGGCCTCGTCGGTGGCGTCGGGAACCCGCACGTTGTAGCCGTGCATGTCGGCGCCCAGCGTATATGGTTTGATCCCGGCATCGAGCACCTTTTGCGCCATGTCGAAGCTGAAATGCGAGCCGTGGCCGACGTCGGACGTCACCCCGCGCTCCAGCCCTTCCCAGACGATCGGATGCACCTGGTGGGTTTCTGCCGACACGAAGCCTCCGGGATGGCGGGTGAACGGGTGGGCCAGAATGTCGCCCGCCTCCATCAGCGGCACGATCTCGCGGATGAGCTCGTCGGCGTCGATCTGGGCGCCGTCCTTGACCGGCCACAGCTGGCCGAGATGGATGTAGAGCGGCAGGTTGGCCTGGCTGGAGATCTGCTTGCCGAGCTTGATGACCTCGAGCCCCCAGCGCGAGGCGGTGCCGAGCTCGGCATGGGCCTTGATGCCGCGCACGATGTCGGCGTTCTCTCGCGCCGCCCTGACGGTGTGCTCGACATCGACCTGATGCGGCCCGTAGAGCTCGGGATAGAGATGGCCCTCGAGCCCGCCCACCAGATAGGCGGAGATGAAGCACAGCACCCGGGTCTTCGCCTTCTCGACGATGAAGTGGCGAAAACCCGGAATGGTCATGCAGCTCGGGCCGCCCTGGTCGACGATGGTGGTGACGCCCGACTGCACGCCGACCAGGTCGGGCGCGAGCCCGAAGCGGCCGGTGACGTACTGGTAGACATGGGCGTGGGTGTCGATCAGCCCGGCGGTGACCAGCTTGCCGGAGACGTCGATGACGGTGCCGGCGCCCTCGGCCGGAATCGACGGCTCGATCGCCACGATGCGGCCGCCGGTCACCGCGATGTCGAAGAGGCCGTCGCGGCCGGTGGCGGGATCGACCACATGCCCGCCCTTGAGCAGCGTGTCGGGTTTGAGATCCGTCTTGCCGGGCGCCATCGATTGATCCCCGATTTGGCCGCGCCGCGCCGGCAGGGGACGCCGGAAGCGCGTGCAGGCATGAAAAATTCGCCGAGATCGTTAGCATACTGACGATGTCGCGGTGGTGCAAGACTTGCACCTTCTTCCGCCGCCATGTCCAATGCCCAGGATTTGGTCATCGGGCGACGCGACGAGGACAGCATGACGGCGAGCGGCGCGGCCGGCACCGGAATCGGAAAACCGGTTCCGCGCAAGGAGGACGACCGCTATCTGCGCGGCAGGGGCGAGTTCGTCGCCGACATCCGACTGGCCGGCATGCAGGAGCTCGCCTTCGTGCGCAGCCCGCTGGCGCATGCCCGCATCGTGGCGATCAGGAAACCTGCCGGCCGCGAGGCGCAGGTCTTCACTGCGGCGGATTTTTCCGGCGTCAAGCCGATCCTCGCGGCGTCGCGGCTGCCCGGCTTCAAGATCTCGGCCCAACCAATTCTGGCGAGCGAGAAAGTCCGCCATGTCGGCGAGGCGATCGCAGTCTGCGTGGCGACGACGCGCGCCGCGGCGGAAGATCTGGCGGCCGCGGTAGAGATCGACTTCGACGAGCTGCCGGCCGTGGTCGACATGCTGGCGGCACGTCGTCCCGACGCGCCGCTGGTGCACGAGAGCTGGGCCGACAACGTGGTCCTGGAAACCCGCGTCGACGCCGATCTGGAAAAAATCCGCGCCAGCGCGCCGATCGTCGTGCGGCGCACGCTGCGCACCGCCCGGCAGTGCATGTCGCCGCTCGAGGGCCGCGGCGTCGTCGCGGTGTGGGACCGCAGGCTCGAGCAGCTGGTCGTCACCACCTCGACCCAGATGCCGCACATCGTGCGCACCGGGCTCGCCGGCTGCCTCGGCCTCGCCGAGGATGCGGTGCGCGTGGTGGCGCCCGACGTCGGCGGCGGGTTCGGCTACAAGGGCCTGCTGCTGCCCGAGGAGGTGTGCGCCGGGTATCTGGCGATCCGGCTCGGCCATCCGGTGCGCTGGATCGAGGATCGCCGCGAGCAGCTTTCCGGCAACGCCAATTGCCGCGAGCACGCTTATGACATCACTGTCTATGCGGACCGCGACGGGCGGCTGATCGCGCTCGACGCCGAGGCCACCGTCGATGCCGGCGCCTATTCGATCTACCCGTTCTCCTCCTGCCTGGAGGCCGCGCAGGTGGCGAGCATCCTTCCTGGGCCGTACCGGTTCGACGCCTATCGCTGCATCACCTGGTCGTCGGCCACCAACAAGCCGGCGATCGTTCCCTACCGCGGCGTGGCGCGCGCGGGCGTGTGCTACGCCATGGAGACGATGATCGACGCGGTGGCGCACGCGGTCGGCCGCGAGCCCCACGAGGTGCGGCTGATCAACCTGGTGCCGCCCGAGGCGATGCCGTTCGACAACATCACGCAAAAACATTTCGACAGCGGCGACTATCCGGAATGTTTGCGCCGCGTCGTTGCGGCAATCGACGTCGCAAGAGTTCGCCGGCGCCAGGCCGAGCAGCGCGGGCCTGAGCGCATCGGGGTCGGGTTCTCGATCTTCTGCGAGCAGGCGGCGCACGGGACCTCGGTCTATTTCGGCTGGGGCATCCCGATGGTGCCGGGCTTCGAGCAGGCCATGGCGCGGCTGACCCCCGACGGCGGGCTCGAGATCCGCGTCGGCGTCCAGTCCCACGGCCAGGGGCTGGAGACCACCCTGGCGCAGGTGGCGCACGAGGTGCTGGGCGTCGCCATCGAGCGCATCCGGGTGGTGCACGGCGACACCGCGCTGACGCCCTATTCGACCGGCACCTGGGGCTCGCGCGCCATGGTGATGGCGGGCGGCGCGGTGGCGTCCGCCTGCCGCGAGCTCGGCGCGCGCATCGCCCGCATCGGCGCCCATCTGCTGCAGGTCCCGCCCGATGCCGTCAGCGTCGGCCATGGCGTGGTCAGCGCCGCGACCGCGAGCGTCACCATCGAGGAGGTGGCGCGCACCTGGTACCTCAGGCCGCAGGAGCTGCCGGCCGACGTGTCGCCCGGCGGGCTGGAGGTCACCGGCGGCTACAAGGCGCGGCGCGATACCGGCACGTTCAGCTATGCGGCGCATGCGGTAGTGGTCGCGGTCGACACCGAGATCGGCGACGTGCGCATTCTCGACTACGCGATCTGCGAGGACGGCGGCGTGCTGATCAACCCGATGATCGTCGACGGCCAGGTCTTTGGCGGCGTCGCCCAGGGGATCGGCACCGCGCTCTACGAGGAAATGCCGTTCGACCGCAACGGCCAGCCGCTCGCCGTAACGCTTGCCGACTACCTGCTGCCCGGCGCCACCGAAGTCCCGGCGATGCGGATCGACCACATGGAGACGCCGTCGCCCTATACGGAGTTCGGCCAGAAGGGGATCGGCGAGGGCGGCGCCATCGGCCCGCCGGCGGCGATCGCCAACGCGGTCAACGATGCGCTGCGCCCGCTCGGCGTGGAGATTTTTTGCCTGCCGATCACGCCGCACCGGATCATGGAGGCCGTGCTGAAGGCCCGCGGAACGCCGGCATGAAGCCCGCGCCGTTCGATCTGGTGCGACCAGACACTCTCGCCGACGCCGCGGTGGCGCTGGTGCGGCACGGGCCCGGTGCACGATTGCTGGCGGGCGGTCAGTCGCTCGGGCCGATGCTCAATCTGCGCCTGGCGCGGCCCTCGCTCCTGGTGGCGATCGCGCATCTGCCGGAGCTCGGCGCCGTCGAGGAGACCGCGCAAGCCGTGACCATCGGGGCCGGCGTCACCCATGCGGCGATCTCCGACGGCCGCACGCCAGACATCGGCAAAAACATCCTGGCGCGTATCGCCGAGGGCATCGCCTATCGGGCGGTGCGCAACGCCGGCACCATCGGCGGCAGCCTCGCCCATGCCGATCCGGCGGCCGACTGGCTGTGCACGCTCACGGCGCTCGGCGCCGAGGTGCTGACGCTCTCCGCCGACGGCGGGCGGACGCTTGGGCTCGCGCAACTCGTCTCTGGTGCGTTCCGCACCAGCCTGCAGCCGGGCGAGATTCTTCGCGCCGTGCGCGTCCCACGGCCCTCGGCTCAAGCGCGCTTCGGCTACTACAAGGCGTGCCGCAAGCCCGGAGAGTTCGCCCACGCGATGGCGGCCTTTCTCGACGATCCCGGACGCGGCATCCGCCGCGCCGCGATCGGCGCCGTCGGCGGACCGCCGGTCGTGCTGGAGGGCGAGCGCGCCGTTCCGGCGGCGGTCGATGAGGCGCTCGCCGCGTCCGGTCTCGATGCGGTCGTCTGCCACATGCAGGCGGTGGCGCTGGCGCGTGCCACCGAGCGGGCCGCCGCATGACCTCGGTGACGCTCAGCGTGAACGGCAGGGCGGTCACCGCCGAGCTCGAGCCGCGCACCAGCCTGGCGGATTTCTTGCGCGAGCATCTGCTGCTCACCGGCACCCATCTCGGATGCGAGCACGGCGTCTGCGGGGCCTGTACGGTGATGCTCGACGGCGAGCCCGCGCGCGGCTGCATCAGCTTCGTGGCGACCTGCCAGGATCGCTGCGTCGAGACCATCGAGGGCCTGGCGGACGATTTCGTGATGACGGCACTGCGCGCCGCCTTCACGGCTGAGCACGCGTTGCAGTGCGGCTACTGCACGCCGGGCATGCTGGTGACAGCGCGCGACATCGTCCGGCGGCTGCCCGCTGCCGATGACGACCGGGTGCGCCTGGAGCTCGCCGGGAATCTGTGCCGCTGCACCGGCTATGTCGGCATCGTGCGGGCGATCCGCCGGGTGCTCGATCAGCATCTCGATGTCGCGGCGCCGGTCCGACCAGACATTCCTGTCGGCAGGTTCGACCGGCCGGCCGCCAGCGGCGCCCCGGTCGCCGATCATCCGTCTGGTGGCGCACCCGAAGCCGTGCCGTCGACGGCAGGCGGCGAAGTCTTGGTGCAGCGCCTCGATCTCGCCCTGCCGCGCGAGGTCGTCTGGCAGGCGATGCTCGATCCCGCGCTGATCGCAAGCTGCGTGCCCGGCGCCCGACTGACCTCGGTGGAGGACGGGCGCATCTCCGGAGAACTCGTCGCTTCGCTCGGGCCGATCGAGGCGCGCTTCTCCGGCACCGCGGCAGTGCGCTACGACGCGGCGACGTTTTCCGGCCGCATCGACGGGCAGGGCAGCGACCGGGCGAGTGGCACAAGGCTCAGCGCCGCCGCCGCATTTCGTGTCGAGGAGCGTGGGCAGGCCTCGACCGTGGAGCTCGACGTCGCCTATGCGCTCACCGGCGCGCTCGCTCAGGTCGCCCGCGGTCCGATCGCAAGAGTTTTTGCAGCCGAGATCGCCGCGACGGTCGGGCGCAATCTCGAGGCGCGGCTGCGCGGCGAAGCCGTCTCGGCGCCGCCGCGACGCCTCGGCGCCGGGATGCTGATGCTGCGGGCGATTTGGCGGCGGCTTGCCGGGCTGCTATCCCGCCGCCCATGAAAGATGACGTGACACGGACGCTGCCTTCGGCCTTCGACCTCGCCGTCCGTCCGGGCTTCCTGATCCGCCGCCTGCATCAGATCCACCTGGCGCTGTTCGCCGAGGAATGCGGTGCCTTCAACGTCACCCCGGTACAGTTCAGCATCCTGACCGCCGCGGCCGCGCAGCCCGGCCTCGAGCAGGCGCGCCTCGCCCACGAGGTGGGCGTCGACCGCACCACGCTCGCCAACGTGGTCGCCCGCCTGGAGGGGCGCGGCCTCGTCCGGCGGACGCCGAGCCGCGACGACAGGCGCATCAAGCGCGTCACCATCACGGCACGCGGCCGCAAGCTCCTGGCGCGGATGGATGGGCCGGCCCGCCGGGCGCACGCGCGCACCATCGCGGCGCTCGCTCCCGCCGGGCGCGCGCGATTTCTCAAATCGCTCGCCAGCCTGGTGGATGCCGGCAATGCCCACGGCCGGGCGCCGTTGCGACTGGGATGGCCTTTGGATTGATGGCAGGTCACCCGTGGCGGCGGCGAGCTAGAACCCGAAGGATTGCTGCGCCGGTTGCGGCGGCGCGACACGAACGCCCTCCAGCTCGAGCATGCGGATCTTGGTCGCCGAGCCGCCCGGCGCCGAGAAGCCGCCGACCTTGCCGCCGGCCGCCAGCACCCTGTGGCAGGGAATGATCAGCGCCACCGGATTCCTCGCCATGGCCTGGCCGACATCGCGCGCAGCCTCGGGCCCGGCGCCGAGCTCCTTTGCCAGGGTGCCATAGGTGGTCGTCTGACCCCATCCGACCCGGCGCGCCGCGGTATAGACCTGACTGAAAAAAGCGTCCTGCTGGCCGAGGTCGAGCTTGAAGCCGGAAAAATCCGTCTCCTCACCCGAAAAGTAGCGCTTCACGGCGGCGACCGCGTCGCGCACCTCCGCGGTGGGCGTGCCGGGCGCGGCGCCGCGCATCCGGCGCCGCAGAATTCGCTCGGTCGCCTCGGCGCTTCCGGTCGGCAACTGGAAGCGCGTGATGCCGGCGTCGCTCCAGGCGATGCCGCAAAAACCGCCTGCGGTCTCGAAGATGAAATAACGTTGCGCCGTCTGGTCCATCGCGGGCCCTCGCATATCGATCCGTTCTGAAAATGGGAAAGCCAGGACAGGAATTCAATCCGATTCCTGCGCCGGCAGTGACGGAAGCCAGCCTCGGTCATCCATACGCGCCCGGCGGGCTCGCTCAGATCTCCACCAGCACCCGGTCGTTCTCCACCCGCGCCGGATAGGTCCGCAGGTCCGGGCAGGCCGGGCCGCGCAGCTGCTTTCCGCTCGGGATGTGGAAGCGTCCGAAATGGCGCGGGCAGTCGATGCAGTCGCCGCTGATGCTGCCCTGGGACAGCCAGGCCGAATGGTGGGGGCAGATCGCCGCGGTGGCGAAGACCGTGCCGTCGATGTGGTAGAGCAGCAGGGCGCGCCCCGATGCCTCTACCTCCAGCATCCGGGCCGCTGCGACTGCGCTCAGCGTCGCTACGTCGAGCCAGGCCATCCGGTTGTCCACGACGTTCGTGGTGACAAAGAACGCATTCTGCATATATTCTACGCGGTCGTCAGCACACTGAGGATATATCGGGGCCTTGTCGTGTTGTCATCCCGCCGGTCGCAAACCCGTCCGGCAACCCTGGTCCGCCGGGGTCGAGCCGACGACGCCAAGGCCCCGGCGGAAGGCGCTCTGGTGACGGTCTGGCATTTCGCTTGCATCGAACGGCCCGTCACGACGGCGCTCTTGCCGCCTGGCACGCAGCAACGGGAGGGGACTTTGCAAAAAATGATACGAACGGTTGCGGCCGGTCTCGTCGGCCTTCTCGCCGCCGGCGCCGCGCAGGCGCAGGAGACGATCAAGATCGGCGTCAACGAGCCGTTGACCGGCGCGGTCGCCGCCTCCGGCACCTACGTGACCAACGGGGCGCGACTCGGCGCCGAGGTGGTCAACCGCAACGGCGGCGTGCTCGGCAAGAAGCTCGAACTCGTCATCGAGGACAACAAGTCCAATCCCAAGGAGGCGGTCGACGCCGCCGAAAAGCTGATCCTGCGCGACAAGGTGCCGGCGATGATCGGCGCCTGGAGCTCGACCTTCACGCTCGCCGTGATGCCGAAGCTGGTGGAATACGGCGTGCCGCTGGTGGTCGAGACCTCGTCGTCCGGCAAGATCACGGTGTCGGGCAACCCCTGGGTGTTCCGCATCAGCCCGACCTCCGAGATGGAGGCGATCGCCTTCCTCGACAAGCTCGACAGGTTCGATCCGCCGATCAAGAAGATCGACTTCCTGTCGGTCAACAACGATTTCGGCCGCGGCGCCGCCGCCGAGTTCAAGAAGGCGCTGGAGACCAAGGGCATCAAGGTCGGCGTTCTCGAGACGATGACGCCGGAAGCGACCGATCTCTCCGCCCAGCTCGCCAACATCAAGAAGTCGGACGGCGACGCGCTGTTCGTCACCACCGGCGTCGAGCAGACCACGCTCACCATCCGCCAGGCGGCCGAGCAGCGATTGACCCATCGCATCATCACGACCGGCGGCGCCTTCCCCGACAAGCTCCTGGCCAATGCCGGCCCGACCGGGCTTGCGAGCTACCACATCCTGTTCTTCGCGCCGTGGTTCGCCGACAAGGCGAAATATCCGGACGTCGCCAAGGTCTATGTCGACGAGTGGAACAAGAAGGGCTGGGAGTTCGCCGGCCTCACCGAGGGCTTTCGCGGCTATGATGCGGTGTTCACCCTGGTGGAGGCGCTGAAGATCGCCGGCAAGGCGGAGCCCGACGCGATCCGCCAGGCGCTGTGGAAGACCAAGCTGCGGGGCGTCAACGGCGACATCGCCTTCGTCAAGCAGGGCCCCGAGGGCAAGGAGAGCGGGCAGAGCATCCCCAACGTCTATGTGGTGATGCTCAAGGACGGCAAGGTCACGCAGCCGTAGGATGGGTTGAGCGTCAGCGAAACCCATCGCTGCCAGCAATCAGTAATCAGAGATCAGTGATCAGACGAGGGCCTGCGATTCTGATTGCTGTCTCCTGATTACTGACTCCTGAGATCGATGGGTTTCGCAAGGGCTCAACCCATCCTACGAGGCGGGCGTTGGACCAGTTCCTCCAGCACGTGTTGAACGGCGTGGTGCTGGGCGGCACCTATGCGCTGCTCGGCATCGGGCTGACCCTGATCTTCGGCATCATGCGGGTGGTGAACTTCACCCATGGCGAGCTCTACGCCTTCGGCGCCTACCTGACCTATCTGTTCGTCGCCCTGCTGCAGCTGAACTTCTTCGCCTCGATCCTGCTGGCGGCGCTGGCGGGCTGCGCGCTCGGCGCGGCGATCGAGCGCGTGCTGCTGCGCCCGCTCGCCCGGGCCGACGTCGACACCGTGATGCTGGTGATGATCGGCGCCTGGATCGCCATGCAGAATGCCGAGCAGCTGGTATGGGGCGGCGTGGCGCTGCTGGTGCCGTCGCCGTTCGCCCAGCAGCCGCTGGTGCTGGGGCCGGTCTCGGTGCTGCCGCTGCGCCTGTTCGTGCTGGCGACCACCCTGGTGCTGCTCGCAGGCTTTCATCTGCTGATCGACCGCACCCGGCTCGGGGTCGCCATGCGGGCGACGTTCCAGGACCGCGACACCGCGGCGCTGATGGGGGTCAATGTCGGGCTGATCTACACGCTAACCTTCGCGCTCGGCTCCGGGCTCGCGGCGATCGCCGGCGCGCTGCTCGGCCCGATCTTCCTGGTCAATCCCACCATGGGAGACCTGGTGGCGCTGAAAGCCTTCGCGATCGTGATCCTCGGCGGGCTCGGCAACATTTTCGGCGCCACGATTGGCGGCTTCGCGCTGGCGCTGGTCGAGGAGTTCGGCGCCGGCTATGTGTCCAGCGAGTATCGCGACGCCCTTGGATTCGTGGTGATCATCCTGGTCCTGGCGCTGCGCCCGCAGGGCCTGTTCGCCTTCAAGGGCCGCATCGGATGATCGGGAAAGGTCTTGGCATCCTCTTTCTCCTCGCCATGGCGAGCCTGCCGGTGTGGCTGCCCGACCCCTATCTGCTGGCGACGCTCACCTCGAAGGGTCTCTTCATCATTGCGGCGATCGGCCTCAACCTGCTGCTCGGCTATACCGGCCAGCTCAGCCTCGGCCACGTGGCGTTCTTCGGCATCGGCGCCTATACCAGCGCGCTCTTGTCGCTGGGCTTCGACCTCGACCTCGGCTTCTCCGCGCCGCTGGTGGTCGATCCCAAGCCGGTGTGGTTCGCCTTCACCTGCGCCGTCCTGATGGCGGCCCTGTTCGGTTATCTGATCGGCAAGCTCGCGTTCCGGGTGCGCGGGGCCTATTTCGTCATCGTCACCATCAGCTTCGCCCAGGTGATGCGCATGGTGGCGCTCAACTGGGTCGACCTGACCGAGGGGCCGATGGCGCTCAACAACATCCCGCCGTTCTCGATCTGGTGGCCGGGCTCGGGCGTCATTATGCTCACCACCAAGGCACAGAATTTCTGGCTGGTGCTCGCCGTCGCCACCATCTGCTGGCTGCTGGTCGCCCGCCTGGTGCATTCGCGCGTCGGCCGCGCACTGGTGGCGCTGCGCGAGAACGAGCCGCTGGCGCGCTCGGTCGGCATCGCCGTCACCCACTACCTGGTGGTGGCGACCGTGATCGCGGCGGCGATCGCCGGCGCCGCCGGCGGCCTCTACGCGCACTATGTCAGGATCGTCGATCCCGACGTCTTCCTGTTCATCTATACGGTCACCATGGTGATCATGGTGGTGACCGGCGGCAAGGGAACGCTTGCGGGCCCTGTCGTCGGCGGGCTGATCTTCGGCCTCTTGCCGGAGGCCTTGCGCGGCACCGCGCCGCCCGAGGTGCAGTGGATCATCTACGGGGTGGGGATCATCCTCATCGTGTTCTTCCTGCCGCGCGGCATCGTGCCGGCGGTTGCCGACCTCGCGGCGATCGGGCGAAACCTGCTGCGCCTGCCTCCGCGCAAGGAGGCCGCGTCGTGACCGGCATCGCGCCGGCGCCGGGTCCGATCGCCCTCGAGGTGCGCGATCTCGTGGTGCGCATCGGCGGCCTGGTGGCGGTCGGCGGCATCAGCTTTGCGGTGCCGGAGGGCCGGATCGTCAGCCTGATCGGCCCGAACGGCGCCGGCAAGACCACGGCGTTCAACGTCATCACCGGGTTCCTGAAGCCCACCGCGGGCACGGTGCTCCACGCCGGACGCGATCTCACCCGGCTCACCCCCGAGCGCGTCGCGGCGCTCGGCGTGGTGCGCACGTTCCAGCGGACAAGCCTGTTTTCCGGCTGCAGCGTGTTCGACAACGTGCTCACCGCGCTGCATCTGCGCGGCCGCACCGGCGTCATCGGCGCGGTGCTCCGCTTCGCCGCCGCGCGGCGCGAGGCGGCGCGGCTTCGCGCCGAGGCGAACGAGATCCTCGCCTTCGTCGGGCTTGCGGGACGCGCCGCCGACCTCGCCGGCAATCTCGCCTATGGCGAGCAGCGGCTGCTCGGGCTCGCGGTTGCGCTCGCCGCCGGCCCGCGCCTGCTGCTGCTCGACGAGCCGGCAGCCGGCCTCAACCCGTCGGAGACCGAGAGCTTCAAGCAGCTGGTGATGCGCATCCGCGACCGCGGCGCCACGGTGCTGCTGGTCGAGCATGACATGCAGATGGTGATGAGCATCTCCGACGACGTGCTGGTGCTCAACCAGGGAATTTTGATCGCGTCCGGTCCGCCCGACGTCGTGCAGCGCCATCCGGACGTGGTGCGCGCGTATCTCGGAACGGGGCGCAACCGTGCTGCGGCTTGACGGCGTCACGGTGTGCTACGGAAAGATCCCGGCGCTCAGGGAAGTGTCGCTCGAGGTGCGGGCCGGCGAGCTGGTCACCCTGATCGGCGCCAACGGCGCCGGCAAGACCACGACGCTGAAGGCGATCAGCGGGCTGTTGCCGCTCGCCGCCGGGCGAATCGTGCTCGACGGCGAGGAGATCGGCGGCGCGCGGCCGCGCCACGTGCTCGCCCGCGGCATTGCCCATTGTCCCGAGGGGCGCCGGGTGTTTCCCGAGCTCACGGTGAAGGAAAATCTCGCCATGGGCGCCTATCTGCGCGGCGACCGCCGGCAGGTGGAGCAGGATCTCGAAAGATTGTTCGAAAAATTTCCCCGCCTGAAGGAGCGGATCGACCAGATCGCCGGCACGCTGTCGGGCGGCGAGCAGCAGATGCTGGCCATTGCCCGCGCCCTGATGTCGCGCCCGCGCATGCTGCTGCTCGACGAGCCCTCGCTCGGGCTGGCGCCGAACTTCGTCGAGCGCATCTTCGAGATCATCGAGGAGATCCGGCGCGACGGCACCACGGTGCTGATGGTCGAGCAGAACGCGCTTGCCGCGCTGGAGATGTGCGACCGCGCCTATCTCATGGAGACCGGCCGCATGGTGCAGCATGGCGCCGGCCGCGAGATGCTGGCGGATCCGCACGTGCGGGGAGCGTATCTCGGCATCGCGCGACCCGACCAGGCTGGTTGATCCTCGCGGCCGGCCCGACGCGCTGCATCTCAAATCGACTCGAGCAGGGCCTTCTCGACCGCAGGGCGCGGATACTTGCGTTCGGCCACCAGGGGAACGCGCTCGATCAGTCCCCCGAGATGACCGGAGGTCAGCATGAGAATGGCGTCATCGGGATGCAGCAATCCTCCGATCCGCCGCAGCGCCTCGTCGGGATCCGTAATGGGCTCGGCATCGGTGCCGGCGGCGAGCACGCGTTCGAGAATCTCTGCCTGCGAGACCTGGGCGTGGGTCGCGGCGCCCTGGGACGGCGGCTCGTAGATGAGCACCTTGTCGGCGTCGGCAAACACGTCGTCGTACCAATGAAGCGCCTCGCGGTTGCGCCAGCTGAAGGTGTGCGGCTCGAAGATCACGATCAGCCGGCGCTGCGGGAAATGACGCCGCATGGCCGCGATGGCGCTGCGTGCCTTGTCGTAGGAGGAGCCGAAACCCTCGAAGATCGGGATCGCGGTGAGCTCGGACTTTCGATCGAGACGGCGCTTGATGCCCTTGAAGCTCGCCATCGCGGCGGCGAAGCGGTCCGGCGACATCAGGTTGCGCGAGAGCAGGAAGGCGCCGACGCCCACGATGTTCTGGATGCTGTGCGCGCCGAGCTGTCCGGTACGGATGGTGGCAAGCCGCGCGCCTGCGTGGACGAGCGAGAACTGCGTGGTCTCCCCCCAGACGATGTCGGCGGCGTGAAAGTCCCCTTGCGCGAGCCCGTAGGTCGCGACCGGACGGGAGACCTGTGCCATCAGATCGCCGCTCAGCGGCCCGTCGAGGCACATCAGGATCGTCCCGTCCGACGGAGGGAGAGCGACAAGCTCGACAAACGGCGCCACGTAGTCCTGCGGCGTGGGAAAGACATTGAAGTGGTCATGCGCCAACGGCGCGATCAGGAGGTGGCGCGGATGATAGTGCAGGAATTTCGATCGCGGGTCGGTGTTCGACGACGGGTACTCGTCGCCCTCGAGCACGAACAGGCTGCCGGCGCCGAGTTCGCGCGCTGGTCGGCGGGGTGAGCGGGATCGCGCCGATGAAGAACGACGGATCGTGCCTCGCGCCGTTCGGCGCCGGCTGGCTCTCCAGACAGTGGGACAGCAGGGCCGCGCATGTCGACTTGCCGTAGGCGCCGGCCACGACGACGGTGTCCTTGCCCTGCGACAGGCGCGCGAGAACCTCGGGAAAGGAGCAGATGGCCGCGCCTGAAGCGTAAGCCGCGGCGACCTCGGGATTGCTCTCCGGGACCAGCTTGGCGTTCTTGCCGATGACGATGAGGTCGGCGTCGGCGGGCAGGTTCGCCGCCGCAAAGCAGGTGTTGTAGGGAATGCCGTTCTGCTCGAGGAAGTCGGAGGCCGGCGGATAGGCGCCTTCATCCGAGCCGGTGACGCGAGCGCCAGCGTCCTTCAGAAGCTTGGCGGTGGCGCTCATGCCGACGCCGCAGATCCCGATGAAATGCGCCTTCTTTGCGATCACCTGGGACTCCCCGGAATGCGGCGGCGTCGCCGTTGCGGTTCGAATCGGATTCGAGCCTTGTAAATGACGCGCCGCGGATTGTCATTGCGGGGCAGGCGACGCCGCGCCGCTCAACCGCGCGCCGCTTCGACGGACAAGGGGTGCGCACGACAATGCCGCGGCAGCAAGCGGAGACGGAACGCGGCTCGACGTGAACACAGTTTCGACCGGCGGCGCACGCCTGCCGGGCTCCGGAGGTCCGACCAGCTCGACCACGCGCCGCGCGACGGCCGACGCTGGATCGATGAAGGAGACTTTCCACGGCGAGAGCCGGGCGAGCTCGTCGGCGAGCAGCGGGTAGTGCGTGCAGGCAGACAGGATGGTGTCGGTGCGTCCGCCGTTCTCCTCGACGCAGCACCGCCCGAGCCGTCCCAGCGCCCCGGCGAAAGCGGCCGTCGTACCGGTGCGGCGGCGGCGACGTTGGGATCGCCGGCGAGCGCGTGGAGGAGGGCGCCGTCAAAGGGCGGCGGCACCGAGGCACATTGCGATTTCTGGGACGCGGTGCCGCTGCTGTGGCCGCAGATCTGACTAATCTAACCAACAAATACGTATCCCGAAAATATACCGGGCCTTCCTCTAGGGAAATCGACCAAGCAACGAGTCCCAAATCTTCATCGCTCCGACTTATCGGCCAACACACACATGGACGATTTATTGCGAATTGGATTGTCGAGACAAGCAAATCAGCGCATAGTCGGATATCCGACATAAGAATAGGTACTGCACCATCGATTTGACGAGCGGGGTTGTTTGCTATGGGTAGGCAAAGCCTTCAGGCTGACGCCAAGATCAAACGGGCTTTGCCTCGCACGGCTGACAAGAAGCTGCACGCGACCGATCGACCCGCCGATCTGCGGCTGCTGATTCTCGATGATGCGGCCGGCGCCGAGCTTGTGATCAATGCTCTTCACGATGCCGGCATTCGCTGCAAATTGAAGCTGGTCGATTCGGAAGCGGCCTTCGTCCGGGAATTGGGCGACTTCGCCCCCGACCTCGTGCTGGCCGGCTCGAGCCAATCAGCCTATAGCGGGCGTCTCGCGCTCGAGTTCACCCGCCGAACTCATCCGCAAATTCCGGTCATCATGATGAGCGACCGGGTTGCCGCGGAAGAGACGATCGCCTCCGTCAAGGCCGGGGCAGGCGACTATATCTTCAAGGACGACCTGACGCGATTGGTGCCGGCGGTATTGGCCGCCGTGCGCTGGGAGCACGAGCGCCGCGCCCGGGGGCGGACGGAAGAGCTGCTGCGCGTATCGGAGGTGCGTTATCGCCGCCTCTTCGAGGCCGCCAAGGACGGCATCCTGATCCTCGATGCCGACACCGGCCAGATTCTCGACGCCAACCCGTTCATGATCGAGCTCCTGGGGTATTCGCTCGACGAATATCTGGGAAAACACCTGTGGGAGATCGGCGCCTTCGCCGATCTGGTGGCGAGCCAGGAGGCTTTCGAGGAACTCCGACAGAACCGCTATATCCGCTACGAGAACATGCCATTGAGAACAAGAGACGGGCGGATGGTGGACGTCGAATTCGTCAGCAACGTCTATCCCGAGGGCGGCCGCGACACGATCCAATGCAACATCCGCGACATCACCGAGCGCCGGGTGACCGAGAGGAAGCTGTTCCAGGCGCAGAAGATGGCGGCGGTGGGCATCCTGACCGGCGGCGTCGCCCATAACATCAACAATCTGCTCACCGTCATCATCGGCAATATCGACATGTTGCGGGAGCGGACGGTGCTGGACCGGGAGAGCGAGCGATGCACGCAGGTCGCCATCGAGGCGGCCTTGAGCGGCGCCGGGCTTGTCCGGCACATGCTCGCGTTCGCCAGGCAGCAACCTCTTCGGCCGCGGCGGATCGACGTCAACGACCTCGTCTTCAACACTGCCAAGAACTTCTCCGGAGCCTTCTGGGCGGCGATATCAAGCTGTCGCTTCGTCTCACCGAGGAAGCGGTCTGGCCGGTATCCACCGATCCGGCGCTGCTCGAGTCGAGCATCATCAATCTGGCGGTGAACGCCCGGGAAGCGATGCCGCACGGCGGAAGGCTCATCATCTCGACCGGCAACCGTCATCTCGGTGCGGACGCGGACGTCGTGGAGCAGCTGGCAGCGCCGGGGGATTATGTGGAGATAGCGGTCAGCGATACCGGCACCGGCATGTCGCCGGACGTGATGCAGCGCATCTTCGAGCCGTTCTTCTCGACCAAGGGGCTCGCCGACAAGCCGGGCATCGGCCTCGGCTTGAGCTCGGTGCTCGGATTCGTCCAGCAGTCCGGCGGCAATATCGGGGTCGAGAGCAAGGTCGCTGTCGGCACCACGTTCCGGCTTTTTCTGCCACGGTTTCAGGAGGTCGAGTTCAACCGACGAAGCCCCAGGGCCGGCGAGGTTGCCGGGCGGAAACGAGACCGTGCTGGTCGTCGAGGACAATGCCGAGGTGCGCGGCGTGGTCGTCCAGCAGCTGCAGCTCCTCGGGTACCATGTGCTCCAATGCGAGGATGCGGTCGCCGCGCTCGTGGTGCTCAGCGAAAAACGGATCGATCTACTGTTTTCCGACATCGTCATGCCGGGAGAGGTCGACGGGCTCAAGCTGGCGCGCAATGCCATTGCCCATTGGCCGTCGCTCAAAGTCCTCCTGACCACAGGATACGGAGACGTTGCGAGCCGGGGCGACGTTCGCGGGCTGCGCGTGCTGGAGAAGCCCTATCGGACCGCAGACCTCGCCGGCGCCCTGCGCGAGGCGCTCGACAGGGACAAACCTGCGATCCATTAGACCTTTCCCCGAACCTGGATCGAAGGGGAGCAGGCCCAACTATGGTTTGGCGTCGGGGGCGTCGTTTGCCGGCTCCTTCGCGGGCGGGGCGGGGGGCGCGGCCGGACCTCCGCGGCTCATGACGTCCGACCATGCCCTGTTCTCGGCCAGAATGATGTCCTCCAAATCGATGACCAGCTGGCCGAAGGCGGGCTTGGGATCGGCTCCGCCGAACCAGCCGTCGAGACGGTTGAGCTTGCGGGCGGTCTGCGCGTAAGCGGAGGCGATCTGTTTTCGTCGGTCCACCATGGCGTACGCGGTCAACGCCGCCGTGACGGTCGTGATCACGCCGATCCACAGCTCCGCCCGGAGCGGCGGCCACACGCCTGCGACCACGCCAAGCACGGCGGCAAGCGCGGAAAGAGCCAGGCCGAGATATTTGAAGCGATCGGCGGCATCGCTTTCGCGTTGCGCGGCCTTCGCGTAATATGTGTACTGGTCCAGCAATCGGTTGGTCCGATACCAATCCGGCGCCATCCCAACGGTCGGGCATCGTGGATCGTTGTCCGGCGCCACAGGTTCGCCCACCGCCACGATCCCCTCGGCTCGCTTCGTGATGTCGTCAAGGCGCTTCCGCAGGACATCGTTCGCCTTGGCGTCCGCATAGTCGCCCGCCGCCGCGGCTCTCATATAGCATTCCGACTTGATTGCCTCGGCCACGCCGCGCGCGGTGATCCAGACCTTCTCATGGTCGGCCCTCAGCCGCGTCGCCCCGATCGCGCCGGCGACCGCCGCCGCCGCGGCCGACGCGAACGACAGGGCGCGGCCGAGCCAGTCCGGGGCGTGCGCGACGCCACCGGCACCGCCGGTGGTCGGGTCGAAGTAGGACGCCGCGGCTGCCAGGATCGCGCAGACGCAGGTCAGAGCGAGGATCACCCGTCCCCAGAAATTCACGCGCGCCTGCTCGTTCCGCGAGCAGAGCGCCCATCCCCGGTATTCGCGCCAGGCGGCTTCGATCATCTGCTTTGCTCCGCTGCTTGCACGTTTGCGTGCGTCAGGATCTCCGCAATCAGGAAGCAGGGTCGCCGGGCGGGGCTCGTCGTCCAGACCCTATGAGGACAAATATCTGCGACGCCACGAGCAGGCCTTCACGATCCCATGCAACTGACACGGGAGCCGGTACTGTAACGGCGTCCGTCGGCGCACGTCAAGATTGAGGGTTGTACAGTGGTTTGCAGCACTTCCTGGCGGAGCGCGGTCAACCGCTGATTTCGCCGCGCTCCATCCGGGCGACGGGCGGCTCGGAACGAGTCAGCGAGAGCGCCGCCGACACCTGCGGCGAGGGGCTGCGGCCCGACGTGAAAACCGCCTGCGTCCGTCCCGGCTTGCGCCCCGGCTCGGCGGGCCCGATCAGCTCGACCACGCGGCGGGCAACCGCCGGGGCCGGGTCGATGAAGGCCACCTTCCAGGGCGAGAGCCGCACCAGATCGTCGGCGAGCAGCGGGAAATGCGTGCAGGCGAGCACCACGGTGTCGGTGCGGGCGCCATGATCCTCGACGAAGCAGGGCGCGATCTCGGCGGCGATCGCCGCATCGTCGGGCCCGCCGCCGTCGAGCCTGGCCTCGGCGAGCGCCGCCAGCCGCGGCGAGCCCACCAGGGTGACCTTGCAGCCGGCCGCAAACTCGCGGATCAGCGCCCTGGTGTATTCCCGCCTGACCGTTGCCTCGGTGCCGAGCACGGAGACGCATCTCGTGACCGACGCCGCGCAGGCTGGCTTGATGGCAGGCACGGTGCCGACGAACGGCACGTCGAAGCGGGCGCGCAGCGTCGGCAGCGCGATCGTCGAGGCGGTGTTGCAGGCGACGATGACGAGGTCGGGGCAATGCACGGCGATCAGCTCGCCCATCAGCTCCGCGATGCGGGCGATGAGGCGGCCTTCCTCGACATTGCCGTAGGGAAACAGCGCGTCGTCGGCCGCATAGACGAAGCGTGCGTCCGGCCGCACCTTGGCCACCTCGCGGTAGACCGTGATCCCGCCGAGCCCGGAATCGAACACCAGAATGGTCGGGGCTGGAACGGTGCGAGGCATCGCGAGCAGTCGGGGCAACGGAGCCTGCTGGTGGAGGCCGGCGAGGAGGTCCGGCACAAGCGGTGGCGCGGCGACCCGGGCCAACGGCGCGGCGCGCTGCCGGCGGTTGCCGAAAACGCTTGTCCAGGTCGTCATGGTTCTTGACCCCGTCCTCCGGCCGAATTGTGGCAGGGAAGGGTTAAGGAAAACCAAGCCGGGGGCGGCGACGACGTCGCCGGATTGCTCAGGCGGGGAAAACCCGCGCCAGCCGCTCGTAGTCGGCCGGCTCGTTGTAGGCCTGGGCGGACACCCGCGCCCACAAGGCGCCGGCAAAGGCGGTGACCGCGGCCTCGATGCGGTGCTCCTCGAACAGGCGGATGCGCAGCGCCGCGGCCCGTTCGGCACTGGCCGGCTCGCGCACCGGCAGTCGCACCGCCGCCATCGATCCGGTGAGCGCATCGGGGGTGCCGCGCTCGGTGCCCCAGGCGGTCGCCAGCATGGCGGCGGCCTCGCGCGCCAGCGCGGCGTTGCGGCGGCGCAGCTCCTCTCCGCCGATGCGCTCGTGAAAGTCGATCGCGTCCGGGACCGCGAGCCAGGCGGTCGGGTCGCGGGTGCCGATCCAGTCGAACTCGGCGCAAAAATCCTGGCCGTAGCCGTGCGAGATCACCAGCGGATGCAGGTCGGCCTGGGCGGGCGGGCTCGCCCAGAGAAAGCCGCTGCCCTTCGGCGCCATCAGCCATTTGTGGCAGTTGCCGACATACCAGTCGGCGCCGATCGCCGGCACGTCGAGGGCGAGCATGCCGGGCGCGTGGGCGCCGTCGACGAGCACGCGGGCCCCGGCGGCGCGGCACATGGCGCAAAGCTCGGCGACCGGAAAAATGACCGCGGTCGGCGAGGTGATGTGGTCGAGGATCACCAGCCGGGTGCGCGGCCCAAGACGGGAGCTGATCGCATCGGCGATGCCGGTCGCATCCTGAACCGGGAACCCGATCGGCGCCTCGACGATGCGGGCCCCGGTGCGCCGGGCGATGTGCTGGGCCGCCTTGCGCACCGCCGCGTAGCCGTGATCGGTGAGCAGGATCTCGTCGCCCTCGGCGAACGCCAGCGAGGCGAGCACCGCGTTGCAGCCCGCCGTGGCGTTCTCCACGAAGGCGAGGTCGCGGGCTTCGGCACCGACGAACGCCGCGAGCCTTCCCGCTGCGTCGCGCAGTGCCGCCGGCAGCTCGTCGTTCATGAAGCGGGTCGGGCGGCGCTCCATGCGCTCGCGCCAGCGATCCTGGGCGGCGAGCACGACCCGCGGCGTCGCCCCGTAGGAGCCGTGGTTGAGGAAGGTCGCAGCCGGATCGAGCAGCCAGTCGCTGCGCGGCCGCAGAGCAGGCATCGGCGTCGTCAAGGCGGGCTCACGCGGCGCCGAACACGCGGGCGAAGACCGTGTCGACGTGCTTGAAGTGGTAGCCGAGGTCGAAATTCTCCGCGATCTCGGCGTCGCTCAGCACCTTGCGCATGTCGGGATCGGCCTTCAGCAAGGTGAGGAAATCGCCTTCGCCGCGCCACACCTTCATGGCGTTGCGCTGCACCAGGCGGTAGGCGTCCTCGCGTGAGACGCCCTTCTGGGTGAGCGCGATCAGCACGCGCTGCGAATGGATGAGGCCGCCGAGCCGGTCGAGATTTTTTCGCATGTTGTCCGGATAGACCACGAGCTTGTCGACCACGCCGGCAAGCCTCGCGAGCGCGAAGTCGAGGGTGACGGTCGCGTCCGGACCGATCATGCGCTCGGCCGAGGAATGCGAGATGTCGCGTTCGTGCCACAGCGCGACGTTCTCCATGGCGGGCGTCACATAGGCGCGCACCATGCGGGCGAGCCCGGTGAGGTTCTCGCTCAGCACCGGATTGCGCTTGTGCGGCATCGACGAGGAGCCCTTCTGGCCCTCGGAGAAGAACTCCTCCGCCTCCAGCACCTCGGTGCGCTGCAGGTGGCGGATCTCGATTGCGGTCCGCTCGACCGAGGAAGCGACGACGCCGAGGGTGGCGAAATACATGGCGTGGCGGTCGCGCGGGATGATCTGGGTCGAGATCGGCTCGACCGCGAGCCCCATCGCCTTGGCGACGTGCTCCTCGATGCGCGGGTCGACGTGGGCAAAAGTGCCGACCGCGCCGGAGATCGCGCAGGTGGCGACCTCGCGGCGGGCGGCGAGGAGCCGCTCGCGGGCGCGGGAGAACTCCGCATAGTGGGTGGCGAGCTTCAGGCCGAAAGTGATCGGCTCGGCATGGATGCCGTGCGAGCGGCCGATCGTCGGCGTGAGCTTGTGCTCGAAGGCGCGGCGCTTGAGCGCGGCGAGGAGAGCGTCGACGTCGGCGATCAGGATGTCGGCGGCACGCACCAGCTGCACGTTGAAGCAGGTGTCGAGCACGTCGGAGGAGGTAAGGCCCTGATGGACGAAGCGCGCGTGGGGCCCGACGAACTCGGCGAGATGCGTCAGGAACGCGATCACGTCGTGCTTGACCTCGCGCTCGATGGCGTCGATCCGCGCCACGTCGAACTCCGCCTCGCTGCCCTTCTGGCGGATCGTGCGTGCCGCCTCCTTGGGAATGAGCCCGAGCTCGGCCATAGCATCGGCGGCGTGCGGCCTCGATCTCGAACCAGATGCGGAAGCGCGTCTCCGGCGTCCAGATCGCCGCCATCTCGGGCCGGGTGTAGCGCGGGATCATCATGCCGCCTCGCCGCGCGACAGCGCCGCCGCCGCGCGGATCGCCGCAATGTTCGCTCGATAGGCCCCGCCCTTGAAGACGGCGGAACCGGCAACCAGCACATTGGCGCCGGCGGCCGCCGCCAGTGGCGCGGTCTCCGCCGTGATGCCGCCGTCGATCTCGATGTCGATTGCGCGTCCGCGCAGCAAGTGGGCGAGCCGCCGCGACTTTTTCGGTCACCGCGGGAATGAAGCTCTGGCCGCCAAATCCCGGATTGACGCTCATCACCAGGATGAGGTCGACCATGTCGAGCACGTACTCGATCGCGCTCTCCGGCGTCGCCGGGTTGAGCGAAACGCCGGCCTTGCGGCCGAGCGCACGGATCGCCTGCAGCGAGCGGTGGAGGTGCGGGCCGGCCTCGGCGTGCACGGTGATGATGTCGGCGCCGGCAGCGGCGAACGCCTCGACATAGCGATCGACGGGCGCGATCATCAGGTGGACGTCGAGCGGCTTTTCGGTGTGACGGCGCAACGCCTTCACCACGTCGGGCCCGATACGTGATATTGGGCACGAAATGCCCGTCCATGACGTCGACATGGATCCAGTCGGCGCCGGCGGCGTCGACGGCGCGCACCTCCTCGCCGAGTTTTGCGAAGTCGGCGGCAAGGATCGACGGGGCGATGAGGAGCGGACGGGACATGAGGGTTCCGGACTTTACGGGTTCGCCTAGCATGCGGAGGGGGGCCCGGCAACGCGCGCCGACCCCGCGCGACCCCGCGCGAGCCGTGTTCAACGGGCTTTCCCCCCGGCCGCCGGTTTTGCCAGCAGGCCGGTCCGCTGCGCCACCAGCTTCAGCGCATGCGGCAAGAGGTAGATCGGGAACTGGGCGACGGCAAAGTAGGTCCATGTGAAGTCCGGCACCGTGGCGGCCATGGCCGCCACCATCAGCCCCATGTTGCGATAGCCTGACGTCAGCGCGACCTCGAAGGCGGCCGCCGACCCGAGCCCTGCGAAAACGAGGCCGGTCAGCGCCATGAGCCCGAGCGCGATCGCGAAGGCCACGCCGGTGAGCCCGAGAACCAGCAACGGCTCGGCGACGATACGCGCCGCCATCCCGTCCATCAGCGCCACCGCGAACACCGCGATTCCGATCACGTTGAGCCCATCGATGCGTTCCTTCTGCCGCGCCGTCCAGGCAGCCCCGGCGAGCCGGCGGATCGCGGCGGCGATCAGGGCGGAGCCGGCCAGAAAAGCGCAGAGCTTCGCCCCGAGCAGGAGGGGCGAGATGCCGATGGCCGCGCCGAGCAGCGCCTCGGCGAACAGTGGCGCGGTGAGCGGTGCCGCAAGGGTCGCGAGCACCATGGCGGTGAGCGAGAGCGCCGCCTCCAGGCCGAGCAGGGCGGCGAGCGCCGGCGCCGACATCAGCGGCGGGGAAATCACTTGCAGGACGAGCGCCAGCGTCAGCCCGGGGACAAGGCGATCGAGCCCGAGAGCGATGAGCCCGAGGCCGCAGCCGAGCGGGATCACCAGGATCATCCAGGCCACGGTGGCGACCAGCACCATCGGCCGCGCGAGCTGGGCGCCGACCGCCCGCGGCTCGATGCGCAGGAAGGTTAGGCAGAGCAGCACGAAGACCGTTTCGGGGAAGTACGGCTTGAGCAGGGCCGCGAACGGCGGGACGGCGATTCCGACGAAGATCGACGCGGCGAGCACGCGGGTGCCCTGGCGTCCCAGCCAGACCAGGGCAGACGGCAGAAGGTGCATTCGCGACACGCGTGAGTGACCGGCCTAGAGGGTGGCCGCGCCGGGCGCGTACGCGATCAGGGAGTGCCAGCGCGACATTCTTCGGCGTCTCCTCGTCACTCCCGCAAGTCGCTTGCGCCGCGGTTCGATTGGACGCGGTCGTTATACGGCTTCGTCGCCGTCAATGCTGCCCATCGGGATTTGCGAATTGTCCGGCGGGGCGGCGTCTCATAATGTCAGCATCGTTGTCGCTTTGCCGGACTCCCGGCAGGCTTTGGCGGAAAGGTTTTTCTCATGGCGCGGACCGATGCGATCGTCCTCGGCGCCGGCATCGTCGGCACCTCGGCCGCGCTCCACCTCGCCAAGCGCGGGCTGTCGGTGGCCCTGATCGACCGCGGTCCGCCGGGCGAGGAGACCTCCTATGGCAATACCGGGATCATCGGCGGCGCCGGCGTCTATCCGACGCCGTTCCCCAGCAGCCTGTGGGCGCTCATCCGCATTGCCCTGAAACGCGCGCCCGAGGCGAACTATCACCTTGGCTTCCTGCCGCAGGTCGCGCCCTGGCTCTTCGCCTACCGCGCCGCCTCGCGCCTGCCGCGGCTGATCGAGACCGCCCGGACGATGCGGCCGCTGTTCGCGCGCGCGGTCGCCGAGCACGAGACGCTGATGCGGGAATCCAACGCCGAGCGCTACCTGCGCAAGGATGGCTGGCTGTCGATCTACCGCACCGATCGCGCCTTCGAGGCGCTCAAGCCCCATCTCGAGCTCTGCGCCGAGCTCGGCGTCGCGGCGCGTCCGCTCGATCTCGGCGAGACCCAGGCCATGGAGCCGAGCCTCAGGCCGGTGTTTCGCCGCGCCGTGTACTGGAGCGACGTCGCCACCATCTCCAACCCGCTTGGCGTGACCCGCGCTTATGCGGCGCGCTTCTCGGGCCTCGGCGGCGTCATCGTGAAGGGCGATGCCCGCACGCTGCATCGCGCCGACGGGCGCTGGCGGGTCGATACCGCGGAAGGGCCGATCGATGCCTCCGACGTGGTGGTGGCGCTCGGCGCCTGGGCGCCCGATATTTTGAAACCGCTGGGCATCGACCTGCCGCTCGCCATCAAGCGTGGCTACCACCGTCACTACCGCCCCGAAGGCAATGCGGCGCTGACCCACCCGCTGGTCGACCCCGAGGCCGGCTATGCGTTGAGCCCGATGGAGCAGGGCCATCGGCTCACCACCGGCGCAGAATTCGCGGCACGCGACGCGCCGCCGACGCCGGTGCAGTTCGATCGCCTGATGCCGGAGGCCAAGCGGTTATTCCCGCTGGGCGAGCCGGTGGAGAAGGAGCCGTGGCTCGGCCGCCGCCCTTGCTTCGCCGATTCGCGGCCGGCCGTCGGCCGGGCACCCGGCCAGCCCGGCCTCTGGCTGGATTACGGCCATGGCCACATGGGGTTGACGCTCGGGCCCGTGACTGGCCGGCTCCTGGCGGAAATGATGACCGGGGCGACGCCGATGGCCGATCCGGAGCCCTATGCGGCGGAGCGGTTCGGCCGGGCTTAGCAAGTTAGGGAGGGCGCACAAGCCATGGACAGAGCGAAGATTTTCTGGTCGGGGGGATCGCAGGCCGTGCGGCTTCCGAAGAACTCTCACCTCTGCCCGAATCTCTCCTTCCAGCTTGACAGCGCGCCGGGGAAGGGCAGCGCGGTCGCCTCGTAGACCGCGCGAGCGACGGCTCGCGCAAGAGTGTTGGCGGCCAGCGCGCCGAGCTCGGTCAGCGCCTGCGCCGGGTCGCCGAGTGGCCTGCGGCGGGTCGCCACGGCGAACACGACGTCGCCGTCGAGGGGCGTGTGGACCGGGTATATGGCGCGGGCGAGCCCGGTCTGCGCCATGATGGCGAGGCGCCTGAGCTGGGCTTTGGTCAGCGTCGCGTCGGTGGCGACCATGGCGATCGTGGTGTTCTCGCGCGCCACGCCTTTTATGCGCAGCGCGAGCGCGCCGGGCGGCATGCTGGCGGGAAGGCCATGGCCGCCGAACTCGGCGTCGCGCTCGAACGGAGCCGCCCAGAACCACGGGCCGTCCCCGACGGTGACGACGCCGACCGGGTTGGCCGCGACCAGCGCACCGACCGTGGTGCCGTCGGCTGCAATCGCTGACGCCGAGCCGAGGCCGCCCTTGAGGTCGGCGCAGGTCGCTCCCAGGCCGGCGCCGACGCTGCCCAGGAGAAAATCCTCGCCGGCCGCACCGGCCGCCGCGTAGGCAAGCTCGCGATAGGGCGGAAACCGGCCCCAGTCCTTGTCGCCGCCGTTGAGCAGGTCGAACAGGATGGCGCCGGGAACGATCGGGACGCGCACGGTGCGGACCAGGAGGCCGCGGCCCTGCTCCTTGAGCCAGGCCTGCACCCCCGAGGCGGCGTCGAGCCCGAACGCCGAGCCGCCCGACAGCACGAGCCCGTCGATCCGCTCGACCGTCATCGCCGGATCGAGCAGGTCGGTTTCGCGGGTGCCCGGGCCACCGCCGCGGATGTCGACCGAGGCGGCGGCCGGCTCGTCGAAGACGATCGCGGTGACCCCCGAGCCGAGGCGCCGGTCCTCGGCATTGCCGACCCGGATGCCGGGAACATCGGTGATGAGGTTGCGCGGCATCTCTCCCCCACGAGGCGCGGAAAGTGCTTCCGCCCGAACAGCCCGTATATTATCCGATCAATCGCCTTCACAAGCCGGGGAGAGCGGAGCGGCGGCGCTTGCGCCGCGTCGCCCGCCAGCGCAATTAGGCATCATGAGTTCCGACGTCACCATCGCGGCCGCCTTCGCGGCCGGAATGCTGAGCTTTTTGTCGCCCTGCGTGCTGCCGCTGGTGCCACCCTATCTGGTCTACCTCGCCGGCACGTCGCTGGAACGGCTGGCCGACCAGGAGCCCGAGCGTCAGGTCAAGCGCGAGGCGGTCGCCGCCGCCATGCTGTTCGTCTGCGGCTTCTCCACCGTTTTCGTCGCGCTCGGCGCCAGCGCCAGCATGATCGGCAGCCTGGTGCGGGCCTATTCGGACCAGCTCGCCACCGTCGCCGGCATCGTCATCATCGTCATGGGCCTGCATTTTCTTGGGCTCACCCCGATCGCCCTGCTGATGCGGGAGAAACGCATGACCATCCCCAAGCCGGTCGGGCTGTGGGGCGCCTACGTGATGGGGCTCGCCTTCGCGTTCGGCTGGACGCCGTGCATCGGGCCGATCCTGGCGGCGATTCTGGCGGTCGCGGCGTCCGAGGGCACGGTCGCCAAGGGCGCGGGCCTGCTCGCGGTCTATTCGCTCGGCCTCGGCATCCCGTTCATGCTGGCGGCGTTCGCCATCGAGCCGGCGGCCGCCTTCCTGGCGCGCTTCCGCGCCCATCTGGCGCTGGTGGAGAAGGCGATGGGCGGTCTCCTGGTGCTGACCGGCATCGCCTTCCTCACTGGCTTCCTCAGCCAGGCGAGTTTTTGGCTGCTGGAGGCGTTCCCGGTCCTCGGGCGGATCGGGTGAAGCAGGGATCGGTCGACGACCGATCCCTGCTCCCGCGAGCTTTAAGACCCGCTGGCCATCTCGCCGTAGGTTCCGTCGCCCTTCCAGACGTAGAACACGTAATCGATCGCCGTGATGTCGCCCTTCTTGTTGTAGGCGATCGGCCCGAGCACGGTGTCCCACTTGCCGGCCCGGAGTGTCTCGGCAACCTTCTTGGCGTCGGTGGTCTTGGCCTTGGCGACTGCCTGCGCCCAGACCTGGACGGCGGCGTAGGTGTAGAGCGTGTAGCCCTCCGGATCGATGCCCTTGTCCTTGAACTTCTGGACCACCGCGGCGGCACTCGCCTTCTTGCGCGGATCCGGACCGAAGGTGAACATCATGCCTTCGCCGGCCGGCCCGGTGATCGACCAGAACTCGTTGGTCGCCAGCGCGTCGCCGGAGATCATCTGGCTCTTCAGCCCCTGGTCGCGCATCTGGCGCAGGATCAGGCCGGCCTCGGTGTGGTAGCCGCCGACATAGACGACATCGATCTTTGCCGCCTTGAGCTTGGACACCAGCGCGTTGAAGTCCTTGTCGCCCGCCGTGTAAGGCTCGTAGAGCTTCTCCTTCACGCCGGCCTTGTTCAGCGCCTTCTTGGTCTCGTCGGCCAGGCCTTTGCCGTAGGTCGACTTGTCGTGCAGGATGGCGATGTTCTTGCCCTTGTACTTCTTGGCCATGTAGTTGCCGGCGACGGAACCCTGCTGATCGTCGCGGCCGCACACCCGGAAGGTGTTCCACTGGCCGCGCTCGGTGAACGTCGGATTGGTGGAGGCCGGGGTGATCTGCAGGACATTGCCCTCCAGATAGGCCTCGGAGGCCGGAATCGACGACGAGGAGCAATAATGGCCGGCCACGAAGGGCAGCTTCATGGAGGCGAACTTCTCGCCCACCGACTTGGCCTGCTTGGGATCGCAGGCGTCGTCGCCGACCTCGACCTTGAGCTGCTTGCTGAGCACGCCGCCGGCGGCGTTGATGTCGGCGATCGCGAACTCGATGCCGTTCTTGAGCTGCTGCCCGAACGTCGCGTTGGAGCCGGTCATCGGGCCGGCGACGCCGATCGTGATGTCCTGCGCGAACGCCGCGCCGGCGAGCGCAAGGCTGGCGCCGAGCGTCAATCCGGCTAGCCGCAGAATCGTCATGCCTGTCTCCTCTTGGTTTGCAGTGGGTTTGCGGTGCGCACGGCCCGCGGGTGGTTTTGCGTGCCCTCGAGCGGCCGCAGCGGACCAGAAGCCAATCCCCCGGTATCTTGTCGGGTTTTCACGCCGAAGTCATCCCACCTTTGCGGTCTCCGTGCCCTGGTCGGTCCCAGCCGGGCGGTCGCGCCAGGCGACAGGGCCCGCCCGTTCATAGAGCCAGGGATATTGCGTTACCATCTGGGAGGTCCGCGTCACCCGCCAGGCGAGGCTGCCGACGATCGCGAGGTAGAGCGTGTCGACCGCGTAGGGCGCCGGGGCAAAGAGGTCCGCCTCGAACAGCGCGAAATGCACGAATCGGACCGCCGCGCCGAGCAGCGCCATGGAGGCGAGGGCGTGCCAGAACGGCCGCCAGGTCTGCGCGACCGCCCGGCCGGCGAGCCAGGCAGCGCCGCCGCCGATCAACCCGGTGACGAACAGGATCTGCAGCGGCGTTTCGGTGGCGTAGATCTCGTCCATCGCGGCATCATAGCGCATGTCCCGGCGAAGTGTGCGCGGTTCGCGGTAAAAGGACATGCGCCACACAAGGATCTGCAAAGCATATCCCGATCAACCTGATCGGGATATGGCTGTAAGCCAGGACGCAACCGTGCGCAAAGCAATGAGAACCGGGCGGCTTCAGTGCCGGCCGCCCTCCAGGTAGGCGGCGCGCACCTCCGGCCGGCGCAGCAGCTCGGCGCCGGTCCCGGTGAGCGTGATCGCGCCGTTGACCATGACGTAGCCGCGATGCGCGAGCTTGAGCGCATGGTAGGCGTTCTGCTCGACCAGGAAGACGGTGAGCTTCTCGCGCTCGTTGAGCTCGCGGATGGCGTCGAAGATCTGCCTCACCAGCAGGGGCGCGAGGCCGAGCGACGGCTCGTCGAGCAGCAGGAGCCGCGGCCGGCTCATCAGGGCGCGGGCGATCGCCAGCATCTGCTGCTCGCCGCCCGACAGCGTGCCGCCGCGCTGGTGCTGCCGCTCGCGCAGGCCGCGGAAACAGCGCGAACACCCGGGCGAGATCCTCCTCGAAGTGCTGCGGGTCGGCGACCGTGCGCCGATCTGCAGGTTCTCCAGCACGGTCATGCGCGGGAAGATGCGCCGGCCCTCGGGCGCCTGGGCGATGCCGCAGCCGGGCGATGTCGTGGGTCGGCAGCCGGGTGATGTCGCGGCCGGCGAACACGGATGCGGCCCTCGCGCGCCCGCGGGCTGCCGCAGATCGTCATCATCAGGGTCGATTTGCCGGCGCCGTTGGCGCCGATCAGGGTGACGATCTCGCCGTCGTGCACGTCGATATCGACGCCCTTCAGGGCGACGATGTTGCCGTAGAAGGTCTTGATCCCGCGCACCGCGAGCAGCGGCTCGCGCATCGCCCCGGCGTCGGCGAGGGCGGTGACGGCACTCACAGCCCGACCTCCGCCTCGACCTTCTCGACCTCGTCGTCCTCGACGCCGAGATAGGCGGTGATCACCTTGGCGTCGTTGCGCACCTCGGCGGGCGTCCCGTCGGCGATCTTGCCCCGTAATCGAGAACGATGACGTGGTCGGAGATCCCCATGACCACCGATCATGTCGTGCTCGATCAGCAGGATGCGAGGTGCCGTGGTCGGCGCGGATCGAACAGCAGGAGCTCGTTGAGCTCGGCGCTTTCGCGCGCATTGAGGCCGGCGGCCGGCTCGTCGAGGCAGAGCAGCGCCGGCTCGGTGCACATCGCCCGGGCGATCTCCAGCCGGCGCTGCGTCGCCATAGGGCAAGGCGCCGGCCGGGTCGTCGGCCCGGTCGCGTCAGCCCGATCCGGTCGAGCCAGTAGTTGGCGTTGTCGATCGCGGCCTTCTCGGCGCGCCGCTAGCCGGCAACGCCGAAGAGGCCGAGCGACCGTCAAGCCGGAGGCGGCCATCAGTGGATTGTGCTGGGCGACCATCAGGTTTTCCAGCGCCGTCATGCCGGGAAACAGACGGATGTTCTGAAACGTGCGGGCGACCCGGGCGAGCCTGGTGATGCGGAACTCGAGGAGGCGCTCGAGCAGGAAGGCTTCGCCGTTTGTATGAACGAGGCGGAGCATCCCGGTGGTCGGCTTGTAGAATCCGGTGATGCAGTTGAACACCGTGGTCTTGCCCGCTCCGTTCGGGCCGATCAGCGCCGTGATCTCGCCGCGCCGCGCCGAAAAGCTCAGGTCGTCGACCGCCACCAGCCCGCCGAACCGCATGGTGAGGTGGGTGACCGACAGTATCTGCTCGGACGAGGCGACGTTCATCCGTGCCCCTCCGCGATCAGCTCCTGGGTACCGCCTTCTGCTCCTTGAGGAACACCGAGGGCGTCCGCGTGCCGACCAGCCCGCGCGGCCGCCACACCATGATCGCCACCATGGCGAGGCCGAAGACCAGCATGCGGAACTGCGGTCGAACTGCGCGAAACAATTGCGAAGCCGCCGAGCATGGCCACGGCCGCGATGGCGATGCCGATCTGGGAGCCCATGCCGCCCAGCACCACGATGGCGAGGACCAGCGCGGATTCGGAGAACGTGAAGGATTCCGGGCTGATGAAGCCCTGCCGGGTGGCGAAGAACGAGCCGGCGAAGCCGCCGAACATGGCGCCCATCGCGAAGGCGGTGAGTTTTGTCGTCGGTCGTGTTGATGCCGAGCGACCGGCAGGCGATCTCGTCCTCGCGCAGCGCCTCCCAGGCCCGCCCGATCGGCAGCCGGCGCAACCTGATCGTCACCCAGTTGGTGACCAGCGCCAGGGCGAGGATCAGGTAGAACAGGAAGACGACGCGGTGGCTCGGCGAAAATTCGAGCCCGAACGTGGCGCTGAAGCTGCCGTCCTCGTCGCGGAACGGCAGGCCGAAGAATGTCGGGCCGCGGGATGCTCGGGAGGCCGTTGGGGCCGCCGGTCAGGCTCTGCCAGTTGATCAGCACCAGGCGGATGATCTCGCCGAAGGCGAGCGTCACGATGGCGAGATAGTCGCCGCGCAGGCGGAGCACCGGAAAACCCAGCATCATGCCCCACATGGCGGCGAGCAAGCCGGAGATCGGCAGGCAGATCCAGAACGACAGGTCGAAATCTGAGCGCGATCAGCGCATACGAATAGGCGCCGACCGCGTAGAACGCCACGTAGCCGAGGTCGAGCAGGCCGGCGAGCCCGACCACGATGTTGAGGCCCCAGCCGAGCATCACGTAGGTCAGGATCTGGATGCCGACAGGTCGAGGATGTAGCGGTTGTCGTAGAACAGGAACGGCACGGCGACCGCGAAACAGAGGAGCGCCGGGCCGACGAATCGGCCGGCCGGTTCGGCGGCGGCCGCCCACCAGGAAGGCACGAAGCGGGCCGCGTCGATGTCGCGCGAACAGGATCTCGCGCAGGAGGCTGCCGACGAACACGGCGGCGACCACCGCCGCGAGCAGGATGGTGCGCGCCGTGAGCACGAGCCCGCCGCCCGGCCCGCCGTCGGTGCGCAATCCGATCAGCGGCACGAACATGCCGAAGGCGACCACCGCCGCCAGGGATGCGCCCTTCAGCGCGCCGGCGAGGTCGATGGGTCGCTTCTCGGGCATCTCGGCGGCGTTCGACACGCTCCGGCTCAAACCTTTTCGACCTCGGGCCGGCCCAGAATGCCGGTGGGGAGGAAGATCAGCACCACGACGAGAATCGAGAAGGCGGCCACGTCCTTGTATTCGATGGAGAAATAGGCCGACCAGAAGGTCTCGATCAGGCCGATGAACAGGCCCCCCAGCATGGCGCCCGGCAGCGAGCCGATACCGCCGAGCACGGCCGCGGTAAACGCCTTGATGCCGGCGACGAAGCCGATGAAGAAGTCGATGACCCCGTAGTAGAGCAGGTACATGATGCCGGCGACCGCGGCGAGCGCTGCGCCGATCACGAAGGTGAGCGAGATCGTGCGGTCGGTGTCGACGCCCAGCAGGGCGGCCATCTTCAGGTCCTGCTCGCAGGCGCGCATGTCGCGGCCGAGCCGGGTGCGGCCGACCAGCCAGGAGAATGCCAGCATCAGCACCAGCGTGGTGAGACCACGATGATCTGGATGTTGGAGAGCCGGACCTCGAAGCCGTTGCCCTCCCACAGCGTGATAGCCGCCGCGCACCATCGGCGGCAGCGGCTTGACCTTCGCGCCCTGGACGATCTGCACGAAGTTCTGCAGCACGATCGACATGCCGATGGCGGAGATCAGCGGGGCGAGCCGGAACGAGTGGCGCAGCGGCCGGTAGGCGAGCCGCTCCACTGCCCAGCCGTAGAGCGAGGTCAGCGCCATCGCCACCACGAGGACGATGACGAGGGCGATCGGCACCGCCGTCACCCCGACAGGCGAACAGCAGGAGAAAGGCGATCAGGGCGATGAACGAGCCCACCATGAAAATGTCGCCGTGGGCGAAATTGATCATCCCGATGATGCCGTAGACCATCGTGTAGCCGATGGCGATGAGCCCATAGATCGAGCCGAGGGTCAGCCCGTTGATCAATTGCTGGACGAAATATTCCATGCGTCCGCCGCGCCTTCCCCTTTGGGAGCCGTTCCCCCATGCGCACAGGCCACTGGCTCGAAGTCTTAACAGGCGCTACATCGCGCGGCAACGGCACGGCGGCCGGGCCGCGAACCCGCGGAAAACCGATGGTTCCGCCCCGGCCGGACCGATACGATGCCCGTCGCGATCCGGCTGCGGCCGGAGGCTGGAGGACATGCATGAGTCGGACCAAGCCCGAGGACGTGATCGGCGCCAAAGGCCGCCCTTTCACCGGCGCGGAGTATCTTGAGAGCCTGCGGGACGGTCGCGAGGTGTGGATCTACGGCGAGCGGGTCGACGACGTCACCACCCATCCGGCGTTCCGCAACGCCGCGCGCAGCATTGCGCGGCTCTACGATGCCCTGCACCGGCCGGAAACCCGGGACGTGCTGACCTCGCCGACCGATACCGGCTCCGGCGGCTTCACCCACAAATTCTTCCGGGTGGCGCATTCGCGCGAGGACCTGATGGGCCAGCGCGAGGCGATCGCCACCTGGGCGCGCATGACCTACGGCTGGATGGGGCGCACCCCCGACTACAAGGCGTCGCTGATGAACACGCTTGGCGCCAATTATGCGTTCTACGGAAAATTTTCCGACAATGCCCGGGCGTGGTACCGGCGTGCCCAGGAAAACGTGCTGTACATGAACCACGCCATCGTCAATCCGCCGGTCGACCGCGCCAAGGCGCCCGAGCAGGTGAAGGACGTGTTCATCACCATCCAGCGGGAGACCGATGCCGGCATCTACGTGTCGGGCGCCAAGGTGGTGGCGACGTCCTCGGCGATCACCCACTACAACTTCCTCGGCCAGAACGCCGCGATGCCGATCGCGAACTCCGATCTCGCGGTGATGTTCATCGCGCCGATGAACGTGCCGGGCGTCAAGCTGATCTGCCGCACCTCGTACGAGATGGCGGCGAGCGTGCTCGGCTCGCCGTTCGACTATCCGCTGTCCTCGCGGTTCGACGAGAACGACGCGATCTTCGTGTTCGACAATGCGTTCATCCCCTGGGAGAACGTGCTGCTCCACCGCGACGTCGAGAAGGCCAAGGTTTTCTTCGTCAAGTCCGGCTTCCTCGCCGGCTACCAGTTCCAGGGCTGCACGCGGCTTGCCGTCAAGCTCGACTTCATGGTTGGCGTCATCGCCAAGGCGCTGCGGGTGGCAGGGTCCGACGAGTTCCGCGGCAACCAGGCGATGCTCGGCGAGGTGATCGCCTGGCGCAACCTGTTCTGGGCGATCTCCGACGCCATGGCGGCCAACCCGATCCCCTGGGTAGGAGAGACCGTGCTGCCCAACGCCCAGTCCGGCGCCAGCTACCGGGTGTTCGCCGGCGACGCCTATGGCCGCATCAAGGAGATCGTGGAAAAGATCATCGCCTCCTCGCTGATCTACCTGCCGTCGTCGGCGCGCGATTTCCAGAACCCGGAGATCGACAAGTACCTCAAGCGCTTCGTGCGAGGCTCGCACGGCATCGACTACAAGGAGCGCATCAAGGTGATGAAGCTCCTGTGGGACGCCATCGGCACCGAGTTCGGCGGCCGTCACGAGCTCTACGAGCGCAACTATGCGGGCAACCACGAGGACATCCGCATCCAGGCGCTGTTCGGCGCCAAGGCCTCCGGCGCGCTCGACGAGATGATGGCGCTCGCCGATGAATGCATGGCCGACTACGACGAGCACGGCTGGACCGGCTCGACCTGGCTCGATCCCGACGACGTCGCCTATCCGGGGGTGGGCCGGACGAAGCGGGCCGCGGAGTAAGGGACCGTGCGTTTAGCCTTGATTAGCGTCCATCGGGAACGATATGGATATAGAATCGGGGAGTTTCGGAGGCAGCAATGACAAAGGAGCTTGAGGAGTTAATTGAAAAAGCTCGCAAAATTGAGATGACTCCGGAACAGGCGCGGATCCAGCGTCGCAGCTTCGTATACGGTAACACGCACATCGAAAACGACCGGATCACACGCGAGATGGTGGCTGTCATTGATACGGAACTTGAGGCCGGTGGGAAGTGATGGCCCTTGGCTGATCGGCACAGCGTAGCCCAACAGCTCGAACTTATCACCGATCCCGACGCAAAGGCCCGCCGGGAGGCAGAAAATGGGATTCGCCAGTTCAACCTGGCCATCGATATTATTCGGGCACATGTGAAGGATCGCGAACGCCCATTTCGGCTTAGGCCGAGCACCATCCTTCTTCTTCACAAGGCAGCCCTAGACGGCATTCATCTGCTTGCCGGCACGTACAGGAATACGCCCGTCTCGATCGGAGGCAGCTCACACGCCCCGGTCGAGGCTCACATGGTCGCAGAGGAGGTCGAACACCTTTGCGACTATGTTAATGACAATTGGGAAAAGAGCGCCTTGCACCTAACGGGCTACGTGCTCTGGCGATTGAACTGGATTCATCCATTTGCCGACGGAAACGGGAGGACAGCACGAGCAGTCTCGTATGTCGTTCTAAGCGTTAAGCTTGACAGCCTGCTTCCTGGTTCTCCGACGATTCCCGAACAGATTTCCGAAGACAAGGAGCCGTACTACAAGGCACTTGAGGCCGCTGACGAGGTCTGGAAGGGGTCAGGTACCGTGAACGTGAGCGATCTCGAAAACATGATCGGAACAATGTTGGCCAGGCAGCTGGTTGCCGCTGCGAACGAGGCCGAGAGCGCAAGTCCGGTGTAACACAACCGCCCAACTGCCCTGGTATTTTGTGGCCGGCGCCGATCGGGTACAATGGGCCATGAGCTGGACCGACCAACGACCCGACGATGCCATGGACGGCGCCTTCATGGCGGTGAGCCCGACGCCGTTCGACACGGTGGATTCCTCGGTTTTCCGCGAGGCCATGAGCCGGCTGGGCGCCGCCGTGCACGTGGTGACGACCGACGGTCCGGCCGGCAAGGGGGGCTACACGGCGACCGCCGTGTGCTCGGTGTCGGACAATCCCCCGATGCTGCTCGCCTGCCTCAACCGCAAGAGCCAGTCGACGCAGGCCTTTCCGCGCAACGGCGTGCTCTGCGTCAATACGCTCGGCGCCGACCAGGAAGCGGTCGCCGCCCTGTTCGCCGGACGTACCCCGATGAGCGAGCGGTTCGCCGGCCCGGAATGGATTGTCCTGAAAACCGGCAGCCCGGTGCTGACCACGGCGGTGGTCGCCTTCGATTGCCGCATCGTCGAGGTCAAGGCGGTGGCAACCCACAACGTGCTGATCGCCGGCGTCGAGGCGATCCATCTCGGTCCGGGCGGCCCGGCGCTGGTCTATCACGAGCGCGCCTACAAGCGGGTGTGAGCGCTTTCCCGGCTCGCGATGCGAGGGCGGCATTTCCTCGCGCCCGCCGCTCGCCTATGCTCATCGCCATGCCTTCCGCCCCGGCCCTGCCGCTGTTCCACCTCTACGGCGATCCGCCGGACGACCAGGCGTTCGACTTCATCCATGTCGAGACCATCGCGTCGCGCTCCGCGGTGCACGACTGGACGATCCGGGCGCACCGTCACCGCAACCTGTTCCAGATCCTGCTGCTCGAGCGCGGCGGCGGCGAGCTCGTCTACGAGGCCGGAACCAATGCTTTTTCGGCACCGGCCGCGATCCTGATCCCGCCGACGGTCGCCCACGGATTCCGCTTCCTGCCGCAGGTGACCGACGGCTGGGTGGTGAGCTTCACCGAGGACGTGGCGGACGCCCTCGGGGAGCGCTCCGGCGAGGCGCTGCGACGGCTCAAGGCGCTGGCCGCCGAGCCGCTGGTCCCGCTCGCCAGCAGCGAGGAGGCGAGGCGGCTCTCAGCCCTGTGCGCGGAGCTGCATTCCGAGCGCTTTCTCGCCCGCGAAGGCCATCGGCTCGCCATGCGGGCGCTGCTGGCGCTGATCGCCATCGAGGTGGCGCGGCTGGCCGCGACCCGCGCCCACCCGGGCACGGTACCGCTGGCGGCTGCGGATGCGACGGTCGCGGCGCTGCGCCGGCTGATCGAGGACAATTTTCGCGTCGAGCGCCAGATCGGGTTCTATGCCGGCATGCTGGCGATGACCGCCGACCGCCTCAACGATCACGTCAAGCGGGCGACCGGGGTCACCGCCGGCCATCTGATCCGCCAGCGCATGCTCACCGAGGCCAAGCGTCAGCTGGTCTTCACCAATCTTTCGGTCAACGAGATTGCCTATAGCCTGGGGTTTGCCGATCCGTCGCACCTCTCCCGGTTCTTTCGCAAGAATGCCGGGATGACGCCGCAGGCTTTCCGCGAGGGGCGGGGCGGCTGACGCCGCCGACGATTACTTGGTGCAGCCCGTGGTCTGGCTGCCGGCCTGGGCCATCGGCTTGCCGTTGATGAACACGTTGGCGGCCCCGCCCACGGTCACGCCGCCACAGCCGGTCCGTCCTCCGACCACCGCCGCCGGCCTGCCGTTGATGAGGACGTCGGGAGACCCTTCGACCACCGGTGCGCCGGTGGTGGTGGCGTCGCCGGCGCGCGCCGCCGGGCGGCCGCCGACGGTGACGTCCTGGCTGCCCTGGACGACGGCGCCCGGCTGGCCGGCACCCGGCCGAGGCTGTTGGGCGCCGGCCGGCGCGAGCATGGCCGCAAGGAGCGCCGGGCCGATGAGCAGAATGGTCGCGAGCCGCATCGTCAACTCCCGTCGATAAAGAGAAACCGGGCCATCTGCATGTCATCGCGCTGTGGCCGGATCATGACCTGCCGCACCCTTGCTGGTCTGACGACGCACGGCCGACGACACATGTGTCTCATCCACGCGAGCAACCGAACTGTGCGGTCGGTCACACTGTCTGCTCGCCGGTTCTGCATCCGCGTTCCGCCAGGCATGTTGCGGTGAACCGGCGTGGCGCCGGCGCCCGACTAACGGACGGGCCGGCCTCCCGTCTCGGGTGGCCGGGCGATTGATCCGTTTTCAGGAGGACCGATGTCACGTCAGCTCGAAAACCTATCGTCGCCGGGTCGGGCAAAAGCGACGCATCATGTCCGCTTCGCGATGACCATTCTTTCCGCGCTGGCGGGTGTCGGCGCGGTCTGTGCCACGGCTGGTGTCGCGCACGCCTCGCTCACCCTGCCGGCCGCCAAGGCAAGGCAGCCTTCGACCGCCAATCAGGCCGCCGCCAACAATGCGGCGGCGCCGGCCCGCCCGCAGCCCGAGGAGCGCGCCGACGGGCCGGCGCCGGACGCGACAGCGAATTCGGCTCTGGTGCGCCGGCGTGCCGGGAACCTCCCCCGACCAGCGCGTCCAGGGCTGCACCGCGCTCATCCAGTCCGGCCGGGAGGCGCCGCTGTCGCTCGGCGTCGCGTTCGCCAATCGCGGCAACGTCTTTCGCCTGAGGGGCGAACATGGCCGCGCCATCCAGGACTTCGACCAGGCGATCCGGCTGGTCCCCAACTACGCGGCCGGCTTCAACGGCCGCGGGCTCGCCTGGCACAGCCTGCGCAACTACGAGCGCGCCATGGCGGATTTCAGCGAGGCGATCCGGCTCGATCCGGTCTTCGCGACGGCCTACGTCAACCGCGGCAATGTCCATCGTGACACCGGGGCGACCGATCGCGCAGTGCGCGACCTCGACCAGGCGATCGAGCTCGATCCGACATTCGCGTTCGCCTATCTGAGCCGCGGGCGGGCGCACCGGACGGCGGGCGACTACGCCCGTGCGCTCGCGGACTTCGACCAGACGATCGGGCTGCAGCGCGCCAATGCGGTGGCCTGGAGCGAGCGCTGCTACACCCAGACGGTGGCCGGCAAGGCGCTCGAGGGACTGGCAGCCTGCAACGAATCGCTCAAGCTCAGGCCGGACGACCGCTACGCGCTCGACAATCGGGGATTCGCCTACCTCAAGCTCGACCAGTACAACCGGGCGATCGCCGACTATGATGCGGCGCTGCGGATCTATCCGCGGGAGGCGCGCGCGCTCTACGGCCGCGGCGTGGCAAAGCTCAAGAAGGGTGACGTCGACGGTGCCAATACCGACATGGCGGCTGCCCGCGCGATCAGGCCGGAGATCGTCCAGGAGTTTTCTCGGCACGGCCTCACCGTCGCCGGCCAGGGCGACCCGGCAGGTGACGGCCGCGGACCCGTCCTGACGCAAAACTGAGGGCGCTCCACGCTTCGCCGGAACATGACTCCCTGGTTGCGCATGTTCTTGTCGGCGAACCGGCATCCACTTCGCCGGAACATGCCTCCCTGGTTGCGCATGTTCTTGTCGGCGAACCGGTATCCACTTCGCCGGAACATGCGCCTGCGTCAGACGCCGGGCTTCACCGCGGTGCGCTTGTTGTACTTGTGGAGAAAGATCGCGAGCTGCTCGCGCAAGCCCGGATGGAGCTCGCCCGACTGGCCGATCGCCACCGATCGCTCGAACAGCGCCTCCTGGACGTCCCGGGGAATGTCGTTCCAGGCATCGATCACGGCAGCGCCGAGAATGCGCAACATCCGGTCTCCGTCGCCTGCCTGCATGTCCATGTCTCGAGCCCCTGCCGTTAGGTCACGTTGAGAGCAGCGGAACGCGCTTGCGGTACAGTGGGCCGCGAATCCCTTCGACGCAATGCGCACGGCCATTCAACGCCGGCCGGCCGACCGCGTTCCGGGCCGAGCCGAGCGGCCGGGCGGTGGCACGCGCGCCCCGCCAATATTTTCGCCCCGCACCTGGAACCTGCCGCGAATCATGGCGTTTCCGACGCGGGGGTTGAATCCCCGTCCGGGTCACGCGACTTGAGGGATGCGACATGGGGACGCCGCGCGAATTTCTCGACCATGCCCAGCAATGCATGAAGATCGCGCAGGGTCTCAAGAATCGGACTGACCGGGCACTGCTTGTCGACATGGCGAGAGCGTGGGTGCGCATCGCCAACCGCGCCGAACTCGAGAGCATGCTGCTCGGCGAACGGTCCGATCCGGGGACGGAACGGCTGCACTGATCCGCGATGCCGCGAGAGTGTCGTGCACGAGCCGTCCGTCGGGCGACAGGTCGCGAGCATCGGTTGAGCCGATGCCCGCGGCTTTTTGTCCATTCGACTGCACATCGTTTCGGGATGCGCGTCGTCCGCAGTCGATGGATCGGGGAGGGCAGCGCTTTCGCTGGGAGTTCCCGAGGATCTGAACCGAAACGGTGCTCGACATCGGCTCGCATTCCGTGACGGAAAACCGGTGCCCGCTCTTACGCAAAATGCTTTAAGCTCGCCTCCAATCGAGGTGACACCGCAATGTCGCTCAAACGAACGCCGGTCGCCGCCATGCTGGTGGATTGGCGCGAATGGCTGGGGCGGATCGGGCGAGCTGCGATCGTCGCGGCGCTCTATGTCCTGCTGGCGAAGCTTTCTCTCGGCTTTGCCTCGCTTCACCCCAGCGCGAGCCCGATCTGGCCGCCGACCGGGCTCGCGCTCGCGGCCGTGCTGCTGCTCGGATACGAGATCTGGCCGGCCATCTTCCTTGCGGCCCTCGTTACCAATCTCACCACGGCCGGCTCGCTCGGCACCTCGTTGGCGATCGCGGTCGGCAACACGCTCGAGAGCCTGGTCGGCGCATTCCTGATCAATCGCTGGTCGGCGGGCCGCAACACCTTCGACACGCCCTGGGGCGTGAGCAAATTCACGCTCATCAGCCTGGCGCCGGGGACCATGATCAGCGCCAGCCTCGGCGTCGGAGCGTTGACGCTCGGCGGCTATGCCGAGCGGTCCGGGTCCGCCTCGATCTGGCTGACCTGGTGGATGGGCGATCTCGCCGGCGCGCTTCTGGTCGCGCCCGTCATCGTGCTGTGGGCACAAAGCCCCGCTCAATCCTTGCGGCGCTCCGAGCTGGCACGATCGGCCCTGGTCTTCCTCGCCGCGATCGCCGTCGGTGTCGTCGCGTTCAGCCCGCTCATGGAGCAGACCGCCGAGCGGGCGCCGCTCGCGTTTCTGGCGATCCTGCCGCTGACTTGGGCGGCGCTGCGCCGCGGCCAGCGGGATACCGCGACGGCGGCGCTCATCCTGTCGGGCTTCGCCGTCTGGGGCGCGATGCAGAACGGCGGTCCGTTCGCCAGAACCGATCTCAACGAGCTCTTTCTTCTGGTGCTCGCCTTCATCATCAGCATCTCGGTTCCGAGCCTGGCGCTCAGCGCCGACGTGGCGGCGCGCAGCCGCTCGGAGAGCGAGGGACGGTTCCTTCACGACCTCAGCGACAGGCTGCGCCGGCTCGGCGATCCCGACGCGATCATGTCGACGGTCGCGGCGGATCTCGGCCGCCATCTCGCCGTATCGCGCACCGGCTATTCGGAAGTCGACGAGGAGGGGTTCGGCACGGCACGCGCCCAATGGCACGTCGACCGGCTGTCCGACGTGACCGGCCGATATCCCAGGACCGCATTCGCCCCCGATGTGCTCGAGGAGCTCAGGAGCGGCCGGACGCGGATCGTCGAGGATATCGAGAGCGATGTGCTGGCGAGATCCTCGCTCGCGGTCTACCGGCTGCTCGGGGCGCGGGCATTGATCACGGTGCCGCTGGTCAAGGAAGGCCGGCTGCGCGCCGCGCTGCATGTGGCGCAGGACCGGGTGCGGCAGTGGTCGCGCGCCGAGGTCGAGCTGTGCGAGGAGGTGGCCGAGCGGACCTGGGCGGCGGTGGAGCGCGCGCGTGCCGAGGCTGACGTCGCCAGGGAGATCGCCGAACGCAAGCGCAACGAGGAACGGCTGGAAAACCTGGTCCGGCAGCTCGACCGCACCACCGCGCAGCTCCTCGAACAGGCCCGCGTGCTCGATCTCGCCAATGTCCTGGTACGCGATATCGACGACCGGATCACGCTGTGGAACGAGGGGGCGCGTCGGCTCTACGGCTGGACCAAGGAGGAGGCGCTGGGCCGCATCTCCTACGAGCTGCTGCGCACCCGGTTTCCGCGGCCGCGCGAGGAGTTGATCGGCGAGCTCCTGGCGAACGGCAGCTGGGACGGCGAGCTTGTCCATCTGACAAAAGACGGCCGGCCGGTGGTCTCGCACAGCCATTGGCAGCTTCGCCGCAGCGCGGCGGGTGCCCCCGGCGCGATCGTGGAGACCAACACCGACATCACCGAGCGCAAGCGCCATGAGGAGCATATCCACCTGGTGATGCGCGAGCTGTCGCATCGGTCGAAGAACCTCCTGGCCATCGTGCTGAGCATCGCCCGCCAGGTCGCCCGCCGGACCGACGACTACAGGAATTTCGAGACGGCGTTCTCGGCGCGACTCGGCGCGCTCGCCGATACCCACGACCTGCTCGTTGCCCAGAGCTGGCGCGGTGCCCGGATGTACGATCTCGCCCGCGCGCATCTCGCGCCGTTCGGCGACGTCGACCAGAGCCGGCTCGTGCTCGCGGGTCCCGATCTGACCTTGCAGCCGAAGGCTGCCGAGCAGATCGGCCTCGCCATCCACGAGCTCGCGACCAATGCGGCGAGATTCGGGGCCTTCTCCGTGCCGAGCGGCAGCGTGAAGGTCGAGTGGGACCTGGTGGCCCGGCCGGATGCCGATGAGGAATTCCGCCTCGTCTGGACCGAGACCAACGGGCCTGTCGTCGAGCCGCCGGTTCGACAGGGTTTCGGTCACATGGTGCTCACCCGGGTCGTCGCCGGCTCGCTGCAAGGCAAGGCGTCGCTCGATTTCGCGGCGTCGGGCATCCGCTGGACCATGGCGGCGCCCGCCAAGGGCGTCGTCGGTGAGGACGACGAATGGGGATACCGGACGGCGGGCGGAGATCAGAAACCGGAACCGGCCAGAGCGCGCAACGCCGCCACCGATTGACGGCGGTGGCAGCCGAGGTGAATTTGCCCGCCGCCTGCTCGCCATCCCGGTTGGCGGCTGCGCCGGACCGCTGATCCCGAGACCCCCAACCAATGGCCCCCGAGGAACGCGTTTTCATCGCCGGTGCCGGCCCGGTCGGCATGGTGGCGGCAGCCCGCCTGGTGCGGCTCGGCGTTCCGGTCACGGTGTTCGAGGCAGCGGACACATTGAGCGATGAGTCGCGCGCGTCGACGTTTCATCCCTCGACGCTGGACATGCTCGATGACGAGGGATTTGCCGCCGACCTGATCGGGCAGGGGCTGGTGGCGCCGAGGATCCAGTATCGCACCAAGCGCGACGGCGTGATCGCCGAGTTCGATTTTTCCGCGATCGCCGACCTCACCCGACACCCCTATCGGCTGCAATGCGAGCAGTTCAAGCTCACCCGTATCATCGGCGCCAGGCTTGCAGGGCGGGCGGACTTTTCCATCCATTTCGGGAGTCGCGTCGAGAGCGCGACCCAGGATGCGTCGGGCGTCGCCGTCGAGCTCGCGGGCGCCAGCGGCTCGACCGAGCGCCGCCGCGCGCGCTGGCTGATCGGAGCCGACGGCGCCGGCAGCCGGGTGCGCCGGGCGCTCGGCATCCCGTTCGAAGGGTTCACATGGCCGGAGCGTTTTCTGGTGGTCAGCACGCCGTTCGACTTCACCACGGCGATCGACCGGCTGGCCTCGGTGACCTACGTGGCCGATCCGGCGCAATGGCATTTTCTGCTGCGCATCCCCGACATGTGGCGGGTGATGTTTCCGATCGCGGCGGAGATCTCCGACGAGGTGGCGATGCGCCGCGATTTCGCGCAAACCTGTCTGGCCGGCGTCGTGCCCGGCCGCGGCGGCTACGACATCGTGCACGTCACGCTCTACCGGGTGCATCAGCGCGTCGCGAGCACATTTCGCGCCGGCCGGATCTTCCTCATCGGCGATGCGGCGCACGTCAACAATCCGCTCGGCGGCATGGGGATGAACGGCGGCATCCACGATGCGCTCAACCTCGCCGACCGGCTGGCGCGGGTGTGGCACGGGCAAGCGCCCGATGCCGAGCTCGACCGCTACGATCGGCAACGCCGCGGGGTGACGCTCGAATACGTGCAGCAGCACACGATCCGCAACAAGCAGAACCTGGAGGCGCGCGATCCCGCCGAGCAGGCGCGCTTCCGCGCCGAGATGCAAAGGATCGAAAGCGATCGCGAGCTCACCCGCGACTATCTGCAGCGGGTGTCGATGATCGCCAGCCTGCGCCGCGCCGCCGAGCTCGGGTAAGCGGTGACGCGTCCCACGATCCGGGCGTGGACCGGCTACAGCCGTTTCCGGTCGAATTGAATCGCGCCTGATGACTGCCTCGGCCGGAAACGGCCGTAGACTCTTGCCTTGCGCATGTTCTTGTCGGCGAACCGGTGTCCACTTCGCCGGAACATGCGCTAGCCGGGGTCCATGCCGCTCTTCCTGATCACGGCCGCGCCGGTCGGCGAGGTGAGGAATTTCACCAGCGCCCTGGCGGCATCCGGCTCGGAGGCAGCGACGTGCAGGCCGGCGGAGAACACGGTGACGTGCTGGATGTCGGCCGGCAACCCCCCGAGAAAATCGATGCCGGCGACCGGAAGCAGCTCGCTGATCTGCTGGAACCCGATCTCGGCATCGCCGCGGGCGACCACCGCGCCGACCGGCTCGCCCTGGACCTGCCTGATCCTGCCCTTGAGCGCCTCGTCGATCCCCAGGCGCCGGAAGAGATCGGCCAGATAGACCCCGCTCGGGCCCGACGAATAGGCGACGGATCGGGCCGACAGCAGCGCCCGCTCGAGCGCCTCGGCCGAGCCGATGTCGGGTCTTGGCGCGCCGGCGCGAACCGCGACGCCGATGCCGGATCGTGCCAGATCGACGCGGCTGCCGGAAACGATCTTGCCGGCGCCGACGAGCTCGTCGATCGATCGGGCCGCCATGATGACGAGGTCGACGACCTCGCCCTCCTTGAGCCGGGCGATCATCTGCACCGAGGGCGGAAAGATCGTCGTGACCTTGTGGCCGCTGGCCCGTTCGAACGCGGGGACGAGCTCGAGATAGGCGGCCTTGGTGGCCGCCGACGACATCACCTTGATTTCAGCTGCCTGTGCCATGCCTGCGATGAGCATCATCGCCGCCGCGGCAGCGCCGATGCCCCCTCGATCCTGACGGTCGCGATGACGATCTCCCGAAGCCACCGGATCACCCGGCGCCGGGAGCGGCCGCGGTCGTCGCGGCTGTGGCGCGACCTTATCATCCCGCAAGAGGGCCGGCCATCGATGAGGACGTCGCGGGAGCGGCGGGAGACGAGGCGGCCGGCGCATTGCCCCGAATTTGCCCTTGGTATAAGTCTGCATTGCGTTTGCGGAGCCCGGACGGCAAGCTGGCTTTCCAGCCATGTGACGGCCGCGCAAAGGAAACGAATCGCCGCATGGGGAACTTCCGGCACGGTCGGATGTTCTGCTTGCGGGAAACCAGGCGAATTCCGCAGCTGCATGGAACGTCCGACATCGGCTGGACAACCATGACCTGACCGACCGACCGGTCGCTGATCTGAATCACACGGTGGAGCGAGAGCGCCTGGTGCGCGATCGAGTGCAGTATGGCAGTCGTGCTCGTGGTCGAGGATGAGGAACAGGTGCGCGTTCTGGCGCAGTCGATCCTCCACGAGAGCGGTCACAAGACCCTGTCGGCCTCCACTACTGACGAGGCCCTGGCATTGATCCAGACCACCCGGCAGATCGATCTGCTGTTCACCGACATCGAGCTGTCGCGCGACGTCGAGGCCGGCCTGGTGCATCCCGGCCTGGAGCTCGCCCAGGAAGCCGTCAAGCTGTGCCCCGATCTGCGCGTCCTCTACACGACGGGGCAGTCGGTCACCGACGGCATGAAGGCGCTGTTCGTCGACGGCGCGGAATTCCTGCCAAAGCCATACGATCTTCAGGGGCTGTCGACCAAGATCGACGCCATGACCGGCGAGGCGCGGTAGCACGCCCTGAGATGTGCTGCGGAATTTACGAGTGGCGCATGTTGTTGTCGCGAACCGGTATCCACTTCGCCGGAAGCATGACTCCCTGCTGGCGCATGTTCTTGTCGGCGAAGCGGTATCCACTTCGCCGGAACATGCGCTAGTCTCCCGCTCCATCGTCGAAACAGCGAGGGACATCGACATGATCCACGTTCTCGCCATCATCACGGCTAAGCCCGGCCAGCGCGACGCCGTGCTCGAGGCTTTTCGCGCCAACGTTCCGGCCGTCCACGCCGAGAAGGGATGCATCGAATACGGCGCGGCGGTCGATGCGGACGGGTTCGGCAGCCTGCAGACGAAGTTCGGTCCGGATACGTTCGTCGTCGTGGAGAAATGGGAGAGTCCCGACGCCCTCAAGGCGCATGCCGCCACGCCCCACATGGTCGCCTACGGGGCAAAGACCAGAGACCTGCTGGCGAGTCGGGTGATCCACATCCTCTCGCCGACCTGACGACGGGGCTTGCGGGTCCCGGCATGCAGGGGCGGGGAGCTGCGCGGCCGATCGCCCGATCGGCCGCACAGTTGATGGCGTCAGGGCTCGCCCGGCTTGAACGGCGGCTCCTTGCCCGGCGGAACTCCCGCCTCGGCGATGGCGAGAATCATTGCCACGGTCACGTAGGTGCCGGCCACCGCGGTAAGGTCGACCACCTGCTGTTCGCCGAGCAGCTGCTTGGCGCGATTGAAGGTCTCGTCGGCGACCTCGTGTTTGGTCGACAGCTCCATGACGAAATCATACACCGCGGCCTCTTCGGGCGGCATGTTGTCCGGCCGCTTGTTCGCCTTGAGGTCGGCGACGATCTGCGGGGATAGTCCGGCCTTGATGGCGAGCGGCGCATGCGCGAACCATTCGACCTGGGAACGCCACAGGCGTCCGGTGATCAGGATGGCGAACTCATTGAGGCGCAGCGGCACAGAAGTCTCCCAGCGCAGGTAGTACAGGAGGTCGAACATTTTTTGCCCGAAGACCGGGCTGCGCAGCATCGGATTGTAGGGACCGGCAAGACCGACGCTGGAGATCTTCATGATCTGCTCGCCGAGCGGCCGCTGCTTGTCGGTGAGCTGTTCCATCGTCAGCTGGGAAAAGCGCGGTTCCTTGCCGGTGGCGGGCCCGGCGCCGCCGGCGGCGAGCCAGCCGATGCCTCCGGCGATGACGGCGACCATGAGATAGGTGTATTCCTTGGACATTGAATCCTCCCTGGCATGCGCGGAGGGCCGCGCCTTGTCGTGTTCGACCGATCTCACGCGGAGTCGAGCTTTCAGAACCATGACCGGCAGGACGTCGGCGATCGCCATCATCGGAGCCGGGCTCGGAGGCCTGACCGCCGCCGCCGCGCTGCGTCGCGTCGGCATGAATGTCACGGTCTACGAGCAGGCGGGGCAATTCGCGCGCATCGGTGCCGGAATTCAGATGAGCCCGAACGCCATGCGCGTCAACCGTGCGCTCGGTCTGGAAGCCATGCTGCGGACGGCGGCATTCCGGCCCGGCGCCTGGACCAACCGGGAATGGGACACGGGCGAGGTGAAGTTCGAGTTCCCGCTCGGCGACGCCGCCGAGGCACGCTACGGGGCGCCCTATCTGCTGCTCCACCGCGGCGACCTGCACGCCGCGCTGGCCTCGCTGCTGCCGGCCGGCTGTGTCGTGCTCGGCAAGCAGTTGACCGATCTCAGGCAGGCGGCCGGCGAGGTCAGCCTGCTGTTCGCCGACGGAACCGCGGCGCGGGCGGACGCGGTCGTCGGCGCCGACGGCGTGCATTCGCGGGTCCGCGACATCCTGCTCGGGCCGGGCGCGCCGCGATTTTCCGGCCGGGTCGCCTACCGTGCGGTGTTTTCGGCGTCGCGGCTGGAAAAACCCGTCGGCGACAATACCAAATGGTGGGGCCCCGACCGGCACATCGTCATCTACTACGTCACCCCACGTTGCGACGAGCTCTACTTCGTCACCAGCGTGCCGGAGCCCGAGTGGAGACGGGAATCCTGGTCGGCGACCGGCGACGTCGAGACGCTGCGCGCCGCCTTCGCGGGCTTCCATCCTGACGTCCGGCGCGTGCTCGCCGCCTGTCCGCAAGCACACAAATGGGCGATCCTTGAGCGCGAGCCGCTGCCGGCCTGGAGCGACGGCCGCGTCGTGCTGATCGGTGACGCCTGCCATCCGATGACGCCCTACATGGCGCAAGGCGCCGCCATGGCGATGGAGGACGCGGCCGTGCTGTCGCGGTGTCTTGCCGGCGTCGACGCGGATGGAATAGCGGAGGCGTTTGGCCGCTTCGAGCAGAGCCGCAAGGAACGCGCGTCGCGGGTGCAACTCGGCTCGCATCAGAACCGGTTCATGAGCGGGCAAACCGATCCCGACTGGCTCTACGGCTACGACGCCTGGCAGGCGCCGCTCGCCGATGCGAACACCCCCGCTGTCGTGGCCTCGCCCCGATGAACCAGTCGGACGCCTGATGCGCTCCTCGGGCGCCTACTTCTGCGTGAAGAAACCCACCACCGTCTCGGTGTAATCGTCGGGCTGCTCGATATTGGCGATGTGCGCCGCGTCCAGGATGGTGAGCGACGCGCCGGGGATGCGGCTGCGGATCGCCTCGGCGGCCTCGACATTGGTGGCCGGGTCGTGACGGCCGCAGACGACCAGCGTCGCGGCGGTGATCCGCTTGATCAATTCGCGCTGGTCCATGTCGCGGATCGCCTCGCAGCAGCCCGCATAGCCTTCCGGCGGCGTCGACAGCAGCATGTCGCGCACGCGGTCGACCTTGTCGGGCTCGCGCTCGCGAAAGCCCTTGGTGAACCAGCGCTCCAGCGTCCCCTCGACCAGCGGCGCCATGCCCTCGGTGCGGGCGAGCGTGATGCGCTGCTCCCAGATGTCGGCGGCCGGCATGTGACACGCGGTATTCGACAGGATGAGCTTCTCGATGCGCTCCGGCGCATTGCTGCCGAGCCACATGCCGACCATGCCACCCTTGGAGAGGCCGCACCAGTTGACCTTGCTGGCGCCCACCCCGTCCATGACCGCGATGGCGTCACGGCCGAGCCGCTCGATCGAATAGGGGCCGGCCGGCGCTCCTGACTTGCCGTGGCCGCGACTGTCGTAGCGGACCAGGCGGAACTGCTTGGCGAATTCTGCCGCCTGGTCGTCCCACATGCGAAGGTTGGTGCCGAGCGAGTTCGACAGCATCAGAACCGGGGCGCGCTCGGGACCTTCGACTACGACATGGATCGGGCAGCCGTCGGCTTGGATCACGGGCATGAGGCGTTTCTCCGAAATTTTCCGAGGTTCGTTTGCTGCGCGGAGGGCGGAGCAAAGGCAGGCGGCGTCCTGCTCTGGTGGCGAGCCATAAGGCGGGAACGGCCGGGTGCCAAGCCATCGTTTGCAAAACCGCGGCTTCGCCATGTGGCAATTGCATGCCTCGGTGGTGTGTCCTTGCCACGTCCTGGCGCACGCCAATACCGGTGCGAAACCAAATCCCTTGACCGGGCGCACGCCGAGAGTTCACACTGTTTTCCGTTCACATGCATGATCCGGGGGGAAAACGACGCGATTTCGTCCTCTCTGGTCGTACCCATCGCCCGTTGGCGCCAGAAAAGGGCCAATGGCCCGAGCTTTCGAGGAGGAACGTCATGCCCACCGTCTCAATGACGGTGAACGGTAAACCCGTCACCGCCGACGTCGACCCCCGCACCCTGCTGGTGCAATTTTTGCGCGAGCATCTGCGTCTGACCGGCACCCATGTGGGGTGCGACACCTCCCAGTGCGGCGCCTGCGTGGTCCACGTCAACGGGCGCGGGATCAAGTCCTGCACCATGCTGGCGCTGCAGGCCAACGGCGCCAATGTGCTCACCATCGAGGGGCTGGCGCACGGCACCCATCTGCATCCGATGCAGGAGGCGTTCCGCGAGCATCACGGCCTGCAGTGCGGCTTCTGCACGCCGGGCATGATCATGTCGGCGGTCGACATGGTGAACCGCAAGGGCCATTCGCTCAGCGAGCACACCATTCGCGAGGAGCTCGAAGGCAATATCTGCCGCTGCACCGGCTACCATAACATCGTCAAGGCGATCGCCGCCGGCGCGACCGCCATGGGCAAGGTCGAGCACACCTCGCATCAGGCCGCCGAATAACGACGGTCGACAATAACGACTTGGGGAGGAACGCCATGAACGCCACCGGGATCGGCGCCGCGGTGCGTCGCAAGGAGGACCAGCGCTTCATCACCGGCAAGGGGCACTATACCGACGACATCACCCGTCCGGGTCAGACCTTTGCGTGCTTCGTCCGCTCGCCGCATGCGCATGCCAGGATCAAGCGCATCCACCACAAGGACGCGGAAGGCATGCCGGGCGTGGTCGCCGTGCTCACCGGACACGATCTGGCGCACGACAAGGTCGGCAGTCTGATCTGCGGCTGGGCGATCACCTCCAAGGACGGCACGCCGATGAAGATGGCGCCGCACCCGGCGCTCGCCCACGAGAAAGTCTGCCATGTCGGCGACGCGGTCGCGGTGGTGCTGGCCGAGACTCTTGCGGCCGCCAAGGATGCGGCGGAAAAGGTCCAGGTCGACTACGAGGTCCTGCCGGCCGTGGCCGACGCCGCCAAGGCGCAGGCGAGCGGTGCGCCGCAGATCCACGAGGTCGCCCCCAACAACACGATCTACAACTGGTCGCTCGGCGACGCGGCGGCGACGGAGGCGGCCTTCAAGTCCGCCAAGCATGTCACCAGGCTCGACTTCATCAACAACCGCCTGGTGCCCAATGCAATGGAGCCGCGCGCCGCGATCGCCGAATACGATTCCGGCAGCGACGGGCTCACGTTGTGGCAGACCACGCAGAACCCGCACGTGGCGCGCCTGGTGCTCGCCGCCTTCATCGGGCTCGCCCCCGAGCACAAGCTGCGCGTCATCGCCCCGGACGTCGGCGGCGGCTTCGGCTCGAAGATCTTCATCTATCCGGAAGAGGTGGTGGCGCTGTGGGCAGCGCGGCGCGTCGGTCGTCCGGTCAAATGGGTGTCGGAGCGCTCCGAGGCCTTTCTGACCGACGCCCATGGCCGCGATCACGTCACCCATGCGGAGATGGCCTTCGGGGAGGGCGGAAAGATCCTCGGCCTGCGCGCCCGAACGATCGCCAATCTCGGCGCCTACATGTCCACCTTCTCGTCCTCGGTGCCGACCTATCTGTACGCCACCCTGCTGTCGGGCCAGTACGACATCCCGCAGATCTACTGCGAGGTCGACGCGGTCTATACCAACACCGTGCCGGTCGATGCCTATCGGGGCGCCGGAAGGCCGGAGGCGACATTCGTGGTGGAGCGTCTGGTCGAGGTCGGGGCGCGCGAGCAGGGCATGGATCCGGCCGACCTGCGCAAGCACAACTTCATCAAGACTTTTCCCCACCAGACGCCGGTCATCATGGCCTACGACACGGGCGATTACGGAGCCTCGCTCAAGAAGGCGCTGGAGCTCGCCGACTACAAGGGGTTCGGCAAGCGCAAGCGCGAATCGGCGCGCAACGGAAAACTCCGCGGCATCGGCCTCTCCACCTATATCGAGGCCTGCGGCATCGCGCCGAGCCAGGCGGTGGGCTCGCTCGGCGCCGGCGTCGGCTTGTGGGAATCCGCCGAGGTGCGGGTCAACCCGACCGGCTCGGTCGAGGTGCTGACCGGCTCCCACAGCCACGGCCAGGGCCACGAGACGACCTTTGCCCAGCTCGTCTCCGAGCGGCTCGGCATCCCGTTCGACTCGATCAGCATCGTCCATGGCGATACCGACAAGGTGCAGTTTGGCATGGGAACCTACGGCTCGCGCTCAGGCGCGGTCGGCATGTCGGCGATCGTGCGCGCCCTCGACAAGGTCGAGGCCAAGGCCAAGAAGGTGGCGGCCTATATGCTGGAAGCGGCGGAAGGCGACATCGAGTTCAAGGACGGCAAGTTCACCGTCGCCGGAACCGACAAGTCGGCCGAGTGGGGTGCCGTCGCGCTCAACGCCTATATCGCCCACAAGTTCTCCGGCCAGGAGCTCGAGCCCGGGCTGAAGGAGGGCGCGTTCTACGATCCGACCAATTTTACGTTCCCGGCCGGCTGCCACATCTGCGAGGTCGAGATCGACCCGGAGACCGGCAAGGTCGACGTGGTCGGATGGACCGCGGTCGACGATTTCGGCGTCCTCGTCAATCCGATGATCGTCGAGGGCCAGGTGCATGGCGGCATCGCCCAGGGCGTCGGCCAGGCGCTGCTCGAGCACACGGTCTACGACGACGACGGCCAGCTCAAGACCGGCTCGTACATGGACTACACCATGCCGCGCGCCTTCGACTTCCCGACGTTCAACGTCGGCATCACCGTCACCAAGTGTCCGTCGAACCCGCTCGGCATCAAGGGCTGCGGCGAGGCCGGCGCCATCGCGGCGCCTGCGGCGGTCATGAATGCCGTCACCGACGCGATCGGCACCGAGGACATTGCCATGCCGGCGACCCCGCACGCCGTGTGGGCGGCGATCCAGAAAACCGCGACGACCCGCAAGGCGGCGGAATAAGGAGGCTTCGATGTACGCATTCACCTATCACCGCCCGGCCACGGTTCGCCAGGCGGTCAATCTGCTCGCCAAGATCGAGGACGCGAAAATCCTGGCCGGCGGGCAGACGCTGCTTCCGACCATGAAGCAGCGCCTGGCGAGCCCGGCCAATCTCGTCGATCTCTCCGGCATCGAGGATCTGTCCGGCATCGAGCTCAAGGGCCGCCAGCTGGTGATCGGCGCCATGACCCGGCACGGCGAGATCGCCAACTCGCCGATCGTCCAGGAGCACCTGCCGGCGCTGGCGGCGACCGCGCAGATGGTCGGCGACCCGGCGGTGCGCAACGTCGGCACGATGGGAGGCTCGGTCGCCAACAACGACCCGAACGCCGATTATCCGGCCGCCTGTCTCGGCCTCGGCGCGACGATCGTGACCTCCAAGCGCCGGATCAAGGCCGACGAGTTCTTCACCGGCATGTTCGAGACGGCGCTCGAAGGCGACGAGATCATCACCAAAATCATGTTCCCGCTGGTGAAGAAGGCGGCCTACCAGAAATTCCGCAACCAGGCGTCGCGGTTTGCGCTGGTCGGCGTGTTCGTATCGAAGCGCGGCCCGGAGATCCGCGTGGCGGTGACCGGGGCCGGCGCTGGCGGCGTGTTCCGGGTGAAATCGTTCGAGGAGGCGCTCGCCAAGCGTTTCGCGGCGAAATCGCTCGAGGGTCTCACCGTTCCGGCGGACGGCCTCAACAGCGACATCCACGGCAGCGCCGAGTATCGGGCACACCTGATCGCCGTTCTGGCGCGCCGGGCGGTTGCTGCCGCCTGAGCCGCCGCAGGGCCGGCATCACGGGATTCTGGCGGCAGGCGGACGCGCCTGCTGCCCTTTTGCGTTGCGCAATCGCATCTGTTTGCGCGCTGCCTGCGAAGGTGCCCTTCGCCAGCAGCCGCAGCCTTATGGAAGCGGACGCACCGACGCCTGATCTATCCGCCCAGGCCGGACCACCAATCGATCGGGGACCGATAATGCGCCCGGTAATTGCTGCGGCTGGCGATCGATTCCGCCCTTCCCATGCAGTTGTTCCCCGGCGGCAGGCTGCACGTCGTATGGTAGCCGCAATCACGGCAGGAGGACGATTGTGCCCCGGACCAGACGGGCGGGAACTCACGCGCGAATGCGACGAGGCGGCGCGGAATCCATCCAAGTGTTTCGACGAGAGTGGCCATGTGAGGTCCGTATCCCTCGTTGCGTGCGCCGGCATTGACTTAGATCAAAAAGGCTTGGGCGTCCGCCGAGCGTCATGCGGGAATTCACGGCAGCGCGGCGAGGCGCCGTCCGGATCCGGCTGCCGGCTCGGTGGCCGCCCGCCCGAGGCGGCGCGGACGGCGACCCCGCGGGGTTGCGGCGGCCGACAGTCGATCTCTATATATACCGTGGGCCGGCAGATCGCGTCTTCCGGCCTTTTTCGTGCTGGCGGGCGGTCCCGCGCAGGCAGAGGCGAGGAATTCACCCGGTGAAGCAAACCGTGCGGCCGCATGGCCTGCCGACCTCGATCGACGAGACGCAGAAACTTCTCGCCGGCGCCGACTATCTCGCCGACCGTTCGCTGGCGACGGTGCTGTTTCTCGCGCTGCGCATGGGCCGGCCGCTGTTCCTCGAAGGGGAAGCCGGCGTCGGCAAGACCGAGGTCGCCAAGGTGCTTGCCCAGACGCTCGGGCGGCGGCTGATCCGGCTGCAATGCTACGAGGGCCTCGACGTCTCCACCGCCGTGTACGAATGGAACTATGCGGCGCAGATGATAGCGATCCGCCTCGGCGAGGCGGAAGGCGGCGCCGACCGCGAGCGGCTCGCCCGTGACGTGTTCTCCGAGCGCTTCCTCATCAAGCGTCCGCTGCTCCAGGCGCTCGAGCCCGATACCGCCGGCGCGCCGGTGCTGCTGATCGACGAGCTCGACCGCACCGACGAGGCCTTCGAGGCTTTTCTGCTGGAGGTGCTCGCCGATTTCCAGGTGACCATCCCCGAGCTCGGTACGGTGAAGGCGCTGCATCCGCCCATCGTGGTCGTCACCTCGAACCGCACCCGCGAGATCCACGACGCGTTGAAGCGCCGCTGTCTCTATCACTGGGTGGGCTATCCGACCGCCGAGCGCGAGCTTGCGATCGTGCGCGCCAAGGTGCCGGGGATCGCCAAGAAGCTGTCGCAGGAGATCGTCCTGTTCGTCCAGTCGCTGCGCAAGGAGGACCTGTTCAAGTCGCCCGGCGTCGCCGAGACGCTCGACTGGGCGAGCGCGCTCTCCGAGCTCGACGTCGTCGCGCTCGATCCCGCCACGGTCTCCGACACGCTCGGCGTGCTGCTGAAATACCAGGACGACATCGCCCGGCTGGAGGGCACCCGGGCCAAGGAGCTGCTCGACGAGGTGCGCGCCGAGTTGCGCGCCGCCGAATAGCGCCTATTTTTGCGTTATATGCCGCGGTATACAATGAGCCCGGTCCGCGATTGAACCCGCCCGCCACGCATCCGCTGGCGGTCACCACGGCGACCCACATGGCGCTCGAGCAGGATCGTCTCACCGGTGCGGAAGGCCGCCTGGCGGAGAACATCGTGTATTTCGCCCGCGCCCTGCGGGCGGCGGGGCTTCCGGTCGGCCCCGGCGCGGTGCTCGATGCACTCGAGGCCGTGATGGCGGCGGGCGTCGGCACGCGCGAGGATTTCTACTGGACGCTCCACGCCGTCCTCGTCAAGCGCCACGAGCAATCTGAATTGTTCGACCAGGCGTTCCGCATCTTCTTCCGCAAGCGGGCCTATCTGGAGCGGCTCATCGCCATGATGATGCCGCAGCTCCCCACCCCGCAGGCGGCGCCGGCCAGGCCCGCCGCCCAGCGCGTCCAGCAGGCGCTGTTCTCCGGCATCAAGGACCAGGCGGCCCGCAAGGAGAAGGAGAACGAGCTCGACGCCCGGCTCACCGTCTCCGACCGCGAGGTGCTGCAGAAGAAGGATTTCGCCCAGATGACGGTGGCGGAGATCGCGGCCGCCAAGGAGGCGATCGCCCGCCTCGTCCTGCCGCTCGACGAGGTGCGCACGCGGCGGCTGGCGCCGCACCGCCACGGCCACGTCATCGACATGCGCCGCACGCTGAGGGCGAGCATGAAGGCTGGCGGCGCGCTGATCGATCTCAAATATCTCGGGCCGCGGACCAAGGCGCCGCCGATCGTGGCGCTGCTCGATATTTCCGGCTCGATGAGCCAGTATACCAGGCTATTCCTGCACTTCCTCCATGCCGTCACCGACGCGCGCAAGCGCGTGCACAGCTTCCTGTTCGGCACGCGGCTCACCAACGTCACCCGGGCGCTCAAATCGCGCGATCCCGACGACGCGCTTGCCATGTGCACGGCGAGCGTGGTCGACTGGTCGGGCGGCACCCGCATCGCCACCTCGCTGCACGCCTTCAACAAGCTGTGGGCGCGGCGCGTGCTCGGGCAGGGCGCCATCGTGCTCTTGATCACCGACGGGCTGGAGCGCGATCCCGACCAGACATTGGCGGTCGAGATCGACCGGCTGCACCGCTCCTGCCGCCGGCTGATCTGGCTCAATCCGCTGCTGCGCTTCGACGGCTTCGAGGCGAAGGCAATGGGCATCCGGACGATCCTGCCGCATGTCGACGAGTTTCGGCCGGTGCACAATCTCGACGCCATGGCGGATCTGTGCCGGGCGCTCGCGGCCGACGGCGGCCGCACCGCCGACCCCAAGAAATGGCTGAAGAACGTGGCGTAACCACATGGAGACCAGCATGCTCACACGCGACGAGGACATCCTGAAGGCCGCCGAGGACTGGCGGCGCGCGGGGCGCGGGGTCGCGCTCGCGACCGTGGTGGAGACCTGGGGGTCGGCGCCGCGGCCAGTTGGCTCCAACCTGGTGATCGACGACCAGGGAAATTTTCTGGGCTCGGTGTCGGGCGGCTGCGTCGAGGGCGCTGTGGTCACCGAGGCGCTCGACGTGATCGAGAGCGGCAAGCCGAAGACGCTCGAGTTCGGCGTCGCCGACGAGACCGCCTGGAAGGTCGGCCTGTCCTGCGGCGGCACCATCAGGGTGTTCGTCGAGAAGGTGGATTGAACCGGAACGGCGGGTCCCGATGCGTCTCGATATCCTGAAAAGTCTCAACGCCGAGCGCGCGGCGCGACGCGCGGCGGTGGTCGTTACCAACGTGGCGAGCGGCGCGCAGCGGCTGGTCAAGGCCGATGACGCTGCGGCCGATCCGCTGCGCGAGGCGATCGAGCAGCGGCTGCGCTCCGGCAAGAGCGGGATCGCGGAGACGAGCGAAGGAGAAGTCTTTCTCACCGTCTACGTGCCGCCGCCGCGGCTCCTGGTGACCGGTGCGGTGCATATCAGCCAGGCGCTGGCGCCGATCGCGAAGATTCTCGGCTACGACGTGATCATCGTCGATCCGCGCACGGCGTTCGCCACGCCCGAGCGCTTTCCCGACGTGCCGCTGATCGCCGAGTGGCCGGACACCGCGCTGCCGCCGCTCAATGTCGACCGCTACACCGCCTTCGTCGCGCTCACCCACGATCCGAAGATCGACGATCCGGCGCTCATCCATGTGCTGGCGCGCGACTGCTTCTATGTGGGCGCGCTCGGCTCGAAGAAGACCCACGCGCGGCGCCTCGACCGGCTCAAGGAGCAGGGGGCGGACGCTTCGGCACTCGGGCGCATCCACGCACCGATCGGCCTGCCGATCGGCGCCATATCGCCCGCCGAGATCGCGGTCGCCATCATGGCGGAGATCACCAGCCGGCTGCGCCTCACCGCGGAGGGCAAGCGATGAGGTTCGGCGCCGTTCCGCCGGCGCAAGCCGAGGGTGCCATTGCGGTGCATTCGATCCGCAAGGGCGGCTTGGTGCTCAGGAAGGGCACGATGATCGGGCCGGCCGAGGCGCGGGCGCTGGAGCAGGCGGGAATCCCCGAGCTGGTCGTTGCCCGGCTCGATCCGGAGGACGTGCCGGAGGACCAGGCTGCCGCCGACATCGCGGCGGCGGTGGCGGGCGAGGGGGTACGGGTCGACAAGGCGTTCACCGGCCGGGCCAACCTGTTCGCGGAGGAAGCCGGCGTGCTCGTGGTCAACCGCGCCGGAATCGACCGGCTCAACCGCATCGATCCGTCGATCACGCTGGCGACGCTGTCGGAATTCGCCCCGGTGGTGGCGGGAAAGATGATCGCCACCGTGAAGATCATTCCGTTCGCGGTCGCCCGCGATGCCCGCGACCAGGCGGTCACGGCGGCGAGCGCGGCGAGACCGCTCGTCCGGGTGGCGCCCTATCGGCTGCGGCGGATCGGCGTGGTCTCGACGGTGCTGCCGGGGCTCGCCGACAAGGTGATCGAAAAAACCCTGAAGATCCTCGGCGAGCGCATCGCGCCGGCGGAGGCCGTGATCGTGGCCGAGCGCCGGGTGGCGCACGAGACCGCCGCGCTCGCCGTCGCGCTCGACGAGGTGCTGGCGGCAGGCGCCGAGCTCGTGGTGGTGTTCGGGGCCTCGGCGATCGCCGATCAGCGCGACGTCATCCCGGCGGCGGTGGAGGAGATCGGCGGACGCATCGAGCATTTCGGCATGCCGGTCGACCCCGGCAATCTCCTGCTGATCGGCGAGGCCGCGGGCCGGCCGGTGCTGGGCGCGCCGGGCTGCGCCCGTTCGCCCAAGGAGAACGGTTTCGACTGGGTGCTGATGCGCCTGCTTGCCGGGCTCGACGTCACCCGCCGGGACATTACCGGGATGGGGGTCGGCGGCCTGCTGATGGAGATCGTCACCCGGCCGCAGCCGCGCGAGGCGCCGCCGGCGCCGGTGCGCCGCCAGGTCGCCGCGATCGTGCTCGCCGCCGGCCGTTCCACCCGCATGGGCGGGCCCAACAAGCTGCTGGCGGAAATCTCCGGGAAACCTTTGGTGCGCATCGCCGCCGCGCAGGCGCTGGCCTCGCGGGCTCGCCCCGTCATCGTGGTGACCGGGCACGAGCGCGCGCGCGTCGAGGCGGCGCTCGCCGACCTGCCGGTGCGCCTGGTGCACAATCCGGATTATGCCGAGGGTCTCTCGACCTCGCTCAAGGCGGGACTGTCCGCGGTGCCGGCGGAATCCGATGGCGTGATCGTCTGCCTCGGCGACATGCCGCAGGTCGACGCAAAGCTGATCGACCGGCTCGCCGGCGCGCTCGACCCCGAACACGGGTCGCTGGTGGTGGTGCCGACCATCGGCGGCAAGCGCGGCAACCCGGTTGTGTGGTCGCGGCGCTTCTTCCCGGATCTCGCGAAGCTCGATGGCGATGTCGGCGCCCGCCACCTGATCCAAAGCTATTCGGAAGTGGTGGCCGAGGTGCCGGTCGAGGACGCCGCCGCGCTGACCGACGTCGACACGCCGGAGGCGCTGCGCGCCGTCAAGGCCGAGATCGAGAACGCGTGAGATTGCACTGAGCCGTAGGGTGGGCAAAATCGCTGTGCGGACCACGCGGCTCGTCCGAACCCACGTGCGATTTTGCCCACGCGGTCGGCACCCGCGTGGTACCGCGTGGGCAAATCGCCGGCAACGCATCACCAAACATCGCCGGCCGTTCCGGGCGATTTGCCCACCCTACGAGCTGTGAGTGATCTACAGCACATTCGCCGCGTGGGCGTGAACCAGCAAACGCGAATGCCCGCTTGTATGGTGCGAAATGCATGAACCGGGTGTCTTCGGCTCGCGACGAATCCACTTGAAGGGTCGGCTCATTCATCGAGCCAGACCTCAACGAAAGGACAGGTTCATGCGCAAGTTTGAGGATGCAGAAAGGAACAGGGCTGCCAAGCGATCGAAGCAGGCGTTCGACCCCGCTCTCGATGCTCCGGTCGTCCTGACCGTCGACCAGATCGAGAAGGTGGCAGGCGGTTTCGTCGGCCTGCGTACCATCGGCGATATTCACACCACCACCGGCGCCGTCCCGCCCGTCTTCCTACCCTTAGGGCCAGTCTTCAGCACGAAGTAGCCCAACGACTATCCACCAAAACAGCGGCTCCCCGCCTGGCCTTGGAAGTGTTATCGGAGGTCTCGATGTCCAGACTCGTTTCGCCGCCGATGGACTGTCCGAGCGCCCAGGCGGATGCCGAAGGCGCACGAATCTATGGAATGCTCACCGGTGGTCCTGAGGCACGCCGCGTGGGTTATCTGACCGAGACGCAGCCCGTCTCGGAGAAGCTTCTCGCGCTTTCAGGGCCGGCAAGGCCGACCGAGCTCTTTCGCATCGCAGCGCCTTGCGCGATGAGCGGGTGCAAGCATTTCAAGGGAAACTCCTGCACGCTGGCGCAAAGAATCGTCGAAGGTTTGGCGCCCGTCGTCAATTCCCTGCCGCCCTGCCAGATTCGCCCGACCTGTCGCTGGTTCCGTCAAGAGGGCCGGAACGCCTGCCTTCGCTGTCCGCAGGTCATCACCGACAAGCCCAATGCGACGGCCGATGAGAAGCGAATCGCCGGCGCTGATCAGGAGCGGCCTGCATCGATCGGCGTAGGCGACGCCTGACAGACAATGTCGCAGGAGATCGAGAACGCGTGAGATTGACCCGAACCGTAGGGTGGGCAAAATCGCTACGCGGACCGCGCGGCTCGTCCGAACCCCACGTGCGATTTTGCCCACGCGGTCTGCACCCGCGTGGTACCGCGTGGGCAAATCGCCGGCAACGCATCACCAAATATCGCCGGCCGTGCCGGGCGATTTGCCCACCCTACGAACTGTCAAAGGCCGAGATCGAGAACGCGTGAGGCTCAGTCTCTCACAGGACGCCCGCGTAGATCGCGCTGAGCGGGAGGGCGAGATTCAGTTCGGCGATGCGGATGACCTTGTCGAGGCCGGTTATGACGCGTGGGCTTGGCGGAAACTGACCGTCCTGTCGTCTCCAGATCCAAACCTTCGGCTCGCTTTGCGCCAGCACCAGGTAGGTTCGGAGGCTCGGGAGCGCCAGGTACTCGGCAGCCTTGTCGCCGAGATCGATCTCCGCTGTCGAGGGGGAGAGCACCTCGGCGACCAGCACCGGTGCGGCTGCCGAGTAGGTGTTAGCCTCATTCGCCTCGTCGATCATGATATCCGGGTAACGTAGGGTCTCGGGGCCGCCATCCAAGCCGAAATCCGCCAGCACGGTCCAACGGGTCGAGTCAATCTGAGCACGCGTGATCGAGTAAAGGTTTCCCACGATGATCGCGTGGTGACGCGACGCCCCGGCCGTCATGACGACTCGCCCCGCGACGAGCTCGTAGCGTCCCTCGCGTGTCTCTGCCCACGCAAGGAATGCCGACTTGTCGATCTGCAGAGGCAGCGAGACGTTCATCAGTGCGGGCTCCTCATGGGCTTAGCATACCGAGGTTCGCACCCGAACAAAAGGCCCGGGCTTTCGCCCGGGCCTTTTGCCTTGAACGAGCCTCGTGGACCCGATCAGAAGTCCATGTCGCCACCGAAGTCGGGCCTGCCCGACTTCGGCATTGAGCGATGCTTGGGCGAATGGACTTCGTCAGAAGTCCATGTCGCCCATGCCGCCGCCATGGCCGCCGGGCACGGCCGGGGCCTTCTTCTTCGGCAGCTCGGCGACCATGGCCTCGGTGGTGATGAGCAGGCCGGCAACCGATGCGGCGCCCTGCAGCGCCGCCCGCACCACCTTGGTCGGGTCGATGATGCCCTTGGACACCAGGTTGCCGTACTCGCCGCTCTGGGCGTCGAAGCCGTAGCCGTAGGTGTCCTTTTCCAGGATCTTGCCCACCACGACCGAGCCGTCATCGCCGGCGTTGATGGCGATCTGGCGCGCCGGCCAGCTGATCGCCTTGCGGACGATGTCGACGCCGTGCTTCTGGTCCTCGTTCTGGACCTTGAGCTTCTCCAGCACTTTTCCGGAGCGCAGCAGGGCGACGCCGCCGCCCGGCAGGATGCCTTCCTCGACCGCGGCGCGGGTCGCATGCATCGCGTCGTCGACGCGATCCTTGCGCTCCTTCACCTCGACCTCCGTGGCGCCGCCGACGCGGATCACCGCGACGCCGCCGGCGAGCTTGGCCAGCCGCTCCTGCAGCTTCTCGCGGTCGTAGTCCGATGTGGTCTCCTCGATCTGCGCCTTGATCTGGGAGATGCGCGCCTCGATGTCGGCCTTCTTGCCGGCGCCGTTGACGACCGTGGTGTTCTCCTTCTCGATCATCACCTTCTTGGCGCGGCCGAGCATGGCGAGCGTCACGTTCTCGAGCTTGATGCCGAGATCTTCCGAGATCGCCTGGCCGCCGGTCAGGATCGCGATGTCCTGCAGCATGGCCTTGCGGCGGTCGCCGAAGCCCGGCGCCTTGACGGCCGCGACCTTCAGGCCGCCGCGCAGCTTGTTGACCACCAGCGTGGCGAGCGCCTCGCCTTCGACGTCCTCGGCAATGATGACGAGGGGCTTCGAGGTCTGCACCACGGCTTCCAGCAGCGGCAGCAGCTCCTGCAGGCCGGACAGCTTCTTCTCGTAGATGAGGACGTAGGGGTCCTCCATCTCGACCCGCATCTTGTCGGCATTGGTGACGAAGTAGGGCGAGATGTAGCCGCGGTCGAACTGCATGCCCTCGACGATCTCGAGCTCGGTCTCCAGCGACTTTGGCCTCCTCGACCGTGATCACGCCCTCGTTGCCGACCTTCTTCATGGCGTCGGCGAGGAAGCGCCCGATCTCGGCATCGCCGTTGGCCGAGATGGTGCCGACCTGGGCGATCTCCTCGTTCGAGGTGATGTTCTTCGAGTTCTTCTTGAGATCCTCGACGATGGCTTCGACCGCGAGATCGACGCCGCGCTTGAGGTCCATCGGGTTCATGCCGGCGGCCACCGCCTTCGAGCCTTCGCGCACGATCGCATGCGCCAGAACGGTCGCCGTCGTGGTGCCGTCACCGGCCTGGTCGGAGGTCTTTGAGGCGACCTCGCGCACCATCTGGGCGCCCATGTTCTCGAACTTGTCGTCGAGCTCGATCTCCTTGGCGACGGTGACGCCGTCCTTGGTGATGCGAGGTGCGCCGAACGACTTGTCGAGCACCACGTTGCGGCCCTTGGGGCCGAGCGTCACCTTTACGGCATTGGCGAGAATGTCGACCCCGCGCAGCATCCGGTCGCGGGCATCGACGGAGAATTTGACTTCCTTGGCAGCCATGGATTATTGCTCCGTTCAAATCTGGTTGGCGTCATTCCGCCAGGCGGGCAAAGCGCATCCTGCGCCCGCGCCGCCAGGCCGGACGAAACGGTGTGGTCCCGCGCACGGCCAGTCGCCGGGGCGGGACGATCAGCGGTGGATGGGTCTCAGGCGGCCTTCTTGCGCGCCTCGGCTTCGACCAGCACCCCCATGATGTCGCTTTCCTTCATGATGAGGTACTCGACGCCGTCGATCTTGACCTCGGTGCCCGACCACTTGCCGAACAGCACGCGGTCGCCCGCCTTGACGTCGATCGGGATCAGCTTGCCGGATTCGTCGCGTCCACCGGGGCCGACGGCGACGACCTCGCCCTGCTGCGGCTTCTCCTTGGCGGTGTCGGGGATGATGATGCCCCCGGCGGTTTTTTCCTCAGCGTCGATGCGCTTGACGACGACACGGTCGTGAAGCGGGCGGAACTTCATTGTTGTCCTCCTAAATCATTGACACGTTTGGTGATTTGGCGCGATCGGGAGGGTTCCCGGCCGTCCCGCCGCCGACATAGGGGCGGCGTTTTGGGGCCGCAAGAGCCCTCGGAAAAATTTTTAGCACTCTCTCGATGGGAGTGCCAGTGGGCGACGATGAGGCAATCTCCACACCGAGAAGCAGTCGACGACTTCCGAGGGATTGTCAGCACTACGTAGGGGATGCTGCTAATGCCTTGAATTTAAACATTTTATTCATTTTTGAGGCTTGAAATCGATAACCGGCGACATGACACTGGTGTCGGGGCAAGGAGGGGGATTCCATGGTCTCGCAAGATTTTCAGCGCCAGATCAACGGCTATGGCCTGACGACGGCTCACATCTACTATCGGCGGCCCGATCATCGCTGGCTGCTGCAATCCTACGTCTGGCAGGACTATGATCTGTGCCCGCACTTCCCGGGCCTGCAGAAGTTCCTCGAATTCTGGGAGAAGAAGCTCGAGGGGCCGCTGCACTCGGTCATGGTCGCCCATTCGAAGCTGATCAAGCCGGCTGAGCTGCGCGCGGTCGACGGCGTATTCCGCCTGCACTGAGACGGTCCGTTTCGACGCGGTACTTTTGGCGAAAAGCCTCCGGTTTTCGCAACGGATGGTGTCTGATCAGGTCAGCAGCCCGACGATCGCGCCCATCAGGCAGGTCGAGAGCGTCCCCGACACGATCGATTTCACCCCGAGCGACACCACGTCGTCGCGACGCTCCGGTGCCATGGTCGCCAGCCCCCCGATCATGATGCCGAGGCTGCCGAAGTTGGCGAATCCGCACATCGCATAGAGCATGATCAGCCGCGACCGCGGGCTCAAGGCGTCCGCCGGCAGCGCGGCGAGCTGCAGATAGGCGATGAACTCGTTGAGAATCGTCTTCACCCCCATCAGGGCGCCGGCCGTGGTCGCCTCGGCCCAGGACACGCCCATCAGCCAGCACACCGGCGCCATCACCCAGCCGAGCAGGCGCTGAAAGGTCAGCGGCGCGCCGAGGACGTCGGGTGCGAGGCCGAGGATCGCGTTGGCGAGATGCACCAGCGCCACCAGGACGATCAGCATCGCGGTGATGTTGAGCAGGAGCTCCAGCCCGGCGCCCGTGCCCTTGACGATGGCGTCCATCGTCGAGGAGGCCACCGGCGCGGTCTCGCCGAGCAGGGCCCCGGTCTGCGGGTCGTGCGGGTCGGGGACCATGATCTGGCTGATCAGGATCGCGACCGGAGCGCCGAGCACTGAAGCGATGACGATATGCCCCGCGGCATCGGGAATCACCGGCCCGAGAATCTTTGCGTAGAGAACCAGCACGGTGCCGGCGATGCCCGCCATCCCCCCGGTCATCACGATGAAAAGCTCGCCGCGCGAGAGTTTCTGCGAGGTACGGCCGGATGAACAGCGGGCCTCGACCATGCCGACAAAAATGTTCGCCGCGGTCGAGAGCCCGACCGCGCCGCCGACCCCGAGGGTACGCTCCAGCGCCCAGGCGAAGCCGCGCACGATGGGGGGAAGGATCTTCCAGTGAAAAAGCAGCGTGGTGAGCACGCTCATCACCAGCACTACCGGCAGGGCCTGGATGGCGAGGATGAATTCCGAGCCGGGCGTCTTCGGGTCGAACGGCAACGGCGCGCCGCCGAGGTAGCCGAACACGAAGGAGGTGCCCGCCCGCGTCGCCGCCGCGATCGCGTCGACCGCATCGTTGACGACGCCGAACGCCGCACCGACCTGGGAATCTTCAAGAGGATGACGGCAAGGCCGACCGAGACCGCGAGCCCCAGGCCGGCATGCCGCCACGACACCGCCCGCCGGTTCTCGCTGATCAGCCAGGCGAAGGCCAGGAGCGCCACGATGCCGACGGCCGACTGCAATGTCTGCATGATCCCCCCGATGTCCCGCAGGGGCTGCCGCATTCGAGGAGGACTTGCCGCGGGCTCCACCTCTCCCCGCCTGCGGGGAGAGGTCGCGGCGAGAGGCGGCGGGTGAGGGGGCCTCTCCGCGCACGGTGCGCGGAGAAAGGGCCCCTCACCGCCTCGGCGACCCTCTCCCCGCAAGCGGGGAGAGGGGGAAGAGGCGCCGAGCACGCGGCGAGGTCGATTGCGATAGTCCCAAAATGTCCCGGCTCCGATCCTACAGGTCTCGGCACGGGCCAAGAACGCCGTCGCTTGATTTTCTCGCGACCGCAATGGCAAATCCTGTGGCCCGCACCCAACCGGACAGACCCATGGCCCGCATCCGCTTCGATTTCGGCACGCTGACCCTCGATGCCGAATTGCTCGACACGCCGACCGCGCGCGCGATCGCCGCCGCGCTGCCGATCGAGTCGCGGGTGATGACCTGGGGCGAGGAGGTCTATTTCGACGTGCCGGTCAGGGTGGCGCGGGAGAAAGACGCCCGCGCCGTGGTGACGCCGGGCGAGATCGCCTTCTGGCCGGACGGTCCGGCCATCGCGCTCGGCTACGGCCGCACGCCGATCAGCCGCGGCGACGAGTGCCGGCTGGCGAGCCCCTGCAACGTTTTTGCCAAGGCGCTCGGCGACGTGAAGACGCTGGCGACGGTGCGGGCCGGGACCGGCGTGAAAGTGTCGGCCGTGACCTGAGGGCGGAGGCGGATCGGGCGATCCACCTCCTCGCGTCCGGTCGCCGGCCTCACCCGCGCCCGACGAACGGCATCTTGGTGGCCATCACGGTCATGAACAGCACGTTGGCGTCGAGCGGCAGGCTCGCCATGTAGAGCACCGCATTGCCGACATGCTCGGCGTCCATGCGCGGCTCGGGAATCGTCGTTCCGTTGGGCTGCAGCACGCCAGCCACCATGCGGTCGGTCATCGGCGTCGCCGCATTGCCGATATCGACCTGCCCGCAGGCGATGTCGTACTGGCGGCAGTCGAGCGATGTCGACTTGGTCAGCCCGGTGATGGCGTGCTTGGTCGACGTATAGGCGACGGAGAACGGCCGCGGGGCGTGCGCCGAGATCGAGCCGTTGTTGATGATGCGCCCGCCGCGCGGCGTCTGCGCCTTCATGATCTTGATCGCCTCCTGGGTGCACAGGAAGGCCGCGGTAAAATTGGTGTCGACGACCTCCTTCCATTTTTCCACCGGCAGGTCCTCGAGCGGCACCGGAGGGGCGCCCATGCCGGCATTGTTGAACAGCACGTCGAGCCGGCCGAAACTGTCCTTGGTCTTGGCGAAAAGCGCCTTGATGGAGGCGGGATCGCGCACGTCGGTCGGCACCGCGAGCGAGGCGCCGCCCTTCGCCTTGCCCTCGCCGGCCACCTGCTCGAGCGGCTCCTTGCGACGCCCGGCGAGAACCACCGTATAGCCCGCCCCCATCAGCGCCAGCGCCGCCGCTCTGCCGACGCCGGTGCCGGCACCCGTCACTACTGCGACCTTTGTTCCTGCGCTCATCTCTCCCGTTCCTCCCGTGGCTTTTTGCGAAAACCGTGCAGTCCCCGCGCGAAAGCGCGTGAGGCTGCGGTAACCGCCATGGTGGCGGAGATCGCCTATCGACCGCAATCCCCAAAGTCGAAACGCAGGAAGACTCGCGGTCTCAGCTGGCAAGTGCCGAGATCGAGCGCACAGCGCCGAGGCCGCTGCCGGATTGACCGGCGAGCCGGGTCGCGATCGCCTCGGCGGAAACCGGCTTGCCGAAGCGGAATCCCTGGATGGAATGCACGCCGGCGGCGCGCAGGAAAAGGTGCTGCTCGGCGGTCTCGACGCCTTCCGCGGTGACCTTCATGCCGAGCCCGCGGCCGAGGCTGACGATGGCATGGACGATCGCGGCGGCGTCTGCCGCGCTCTCGATGTTGCGGACGAAGCTGCGGTCGATCTTCAGCTTGTCGAACGGAAACGTGCGCAGATAGAGCAGGCTCGAATAGCCGGTGCCGAAATCGTCCAGGGCAAGGCGCACGCCGAGGCCCTTGAGCCGGCGCATCGCCGCCTCGGCGTCCTCGACATTGCCGAGCAGCGTGCTCTCGGTGAGCTCGAGCTCGAGGCGGGCGGGGTCGAGCCCGGTCTCGCCGAGGATGCGCTCGACGACGGCGACGAAATCCGGCCGGCGGAACTGCAGCGGCGAGACGTTGACGGCGAGCCCGACGCCCGGCCAGGCGATCGCCTCGCGGCAGGCCCGGCGCAGCACCCATTCGCCGAGCGGAACGATCAGCTCGCTGTGCTCGGCGACCGGGATGAACTCGGCCGGCGCAATGTCGCCGCGGGTCGGATGACGCCAGCGGCACAAGGCCTCGACGCCGAGCATGATCTCGCCGCTCGGATTCATGATCGGCTGATAGGCGAGGCTGAGGCGATCGTCGCAAATGGCCTGGCGCAGATCGTTCTCCAGCCGTTTGCGCTCGCGCAGGTCGGCATCCATGTCGGCGTCGTAGATGCAGGCGCGGTTGCGGCCGTCGTTCTTCGCCCGGTAGAGCGCCACATCGGAGCAGCGCATGATGTCGGCGACCTCGCCCGAGCGGCGCTCGACCACGGCGATGCCGACGCTCGCCCCGATGCCGATCGTGTGTCCCATGATCGTATAGGGCGCCCTGAGCGACTCGATGATGCGGTCGGCCATGCCCTGCAGGGCCGCAAGGTCGGGAAGGTTGGCCATGATCAGGGCAAACTCGTCGCCGCCGAGCCGCGCCACCAGGTCGTCTTCTCGCACCATGTGGGTCAGGCGCTGGGCCACCGCGCGGATCAGCGCGTCGCCCACCAGGTGACCGAGCGTGTCGTTGACGTCCTTGAAGCGGTCGAGGTCGATCGACAGCACCGCGGCGCGCTGGTCGGTGCGGCGCACCTCCTCGACCAGGCTCGCCAGGCGCTCGCCGAAATAGGTCCGGTTGGGCAGCCCGGACAGCGGATCGTGCATGGCGAGATGGCGCAGCTGGTTCTCGCCGGCCGCGATCTTGGCCGCGGTGCGGCGCATGTAGCGCATCACGAAGGCGGCCAGCATGGCGAGGCAGCCGAACGCGATGCCGAGAAACGGAGTGACGTTTCTCACGATCTCGGCGCCCGGCCGCCTCGCCGTCCAGGCGAAGCGGTCGATCGGCCGGCCTTCCTCGTCGGCGAGCGAAAACACGTTCTCAGCCCCGGTCGACGGATCGACGTCGACCAGACGCAGGTCGGGCAGCTCGAGCTGCCTGCCGACATGGGCGAGGAAACTTCTGTCGAGGTAGCTCACGGTGACCAGCAGGGCCGGCGGCTGGGCCGCCCGGTCCGGCGGCGGCGGGATCGCGGCGGCGGCCACGATCGCCGGGCGGCTCATGAACTGCTGCACCCGCGCGGCACGGGCCGGCCGGCCGAGCCCGGTGATCGGGTCGAGCGTCGCCGGCTCGATCTCGTCTGCGGCCTTCGTGCGGCGTCGGCCGCGGACATCGTCGATCACGGTCTTCAGGGCTTCGAGCCCGCCGCCGAACCAGGCGGGATCGACGATGGCGCGCTCGGAGACCGCGTAGACGACGCGGTCGGACGGATCGACCACGAAGACGCAGTTGTGCTGGAAATGCGTCTTCAGCCGCAGCCCGGCGCGCACCTCGGTCGAGCGGGGCTCGCCGTCCGGCGCGGCTCCATAGTCGGCGACATTGGAGGCGACGATATTCTCGATCTCGCGGGCGATCTGCGCCCTGCGGTCGGTGATCGCGTTGGCGAACAGCTGGCGTTCCTGGTCGAGCGCGGCCTCGTCGGCGCGATGGGCCGAGGTCAGCACCGCGACGGTGATGCACAGGATCGCGACCGCCACGATCAGCCCGATAGGCGCGACCGCTCCGGCGCGCATTCGGCGTTCGATGGTGAAGGACGGTCGGTTCTCGCGCCCGGTCGAAACCCTTCGCGGCACGGCTGGTCCTTGATGTGATCTGCCAAAACCTGCGCCAGCTTAGGCCCGACAGTTTGTCGAACGCTTGTCGCGGCGGCGTTTTGGCAGAGCACAATGCGGAAAACTGCTGATTTCCCCCAGCGTCGCTAACGCGGGGTAAACAGCATCCCAGACGTGGCGCCGGCTCCCGACAGGCTCGGCGGCGCCAAGCCGTTCAGCGCACCGGCGCATAGGGTGGGCGCGGGATTCCCATATGGGCTTCGCGCAGCGCCGACGACCAGCGCTCGCGCAGATCCTGGAAGTAAGGCTCGCCCGGCTCGATCCGATAGGCGAGCTCTGCCGTGCAGCTGTCGCGACGCACCACCAGGAGGTCGATCGGCAGGCCGACCGCGAGGTTGGACCGCATGGTGGAATCCATCGAGATCAGGCCGATCTTCAGCGCGTCGTAGAGATCCGTGCCGTAGGCGATGGCGCGATCGAGCACCGGCTTGCCGTACTTGTGCTCGCCGATCTGCAGGTAGGGCGTGTCGATGGTGCATTCGATGAAATTGCCGGCGCCGTAGATCATGAACAGCCGCACCCGCTCGCCCCTGATCTGGCCCCCGAACAGGAACGAGACGTCGAACTTGACGTCGGCGGCCTGCAGCGCCGCGGCCTCCTTGTCGTGGACCTGGCGGATGGTGCGGCCGATGCGTTGTGCCGCCTGGAACATGGTGGGGGCGTTGAGCAGGGTCTCGACCTCGCCGGTGTCGGCATTCTCGAGGCCTTCGGTGAGCGTGCTCACCACCGACTGGCTGAGCGACAGGTTGCCCGACGAGGCGAGCGCCATGATCCGCTGTCCCGGTACGCCGAACACGTGAAGCTTGCGAAACACCGAGATGTTGTCGAGCCCGGCATTGGTGCGGGTATCGGCGATCATGACCAGGCCGTCGCGAACCAGGATTTCGCAGCAATAGGTCATGGCGATTTGGGGGCCCCTCCCACGTGCCGCGGTTTATAGCACGGCGGTGCGACGGCAATCAGCTCCCGCTCAATTCTGCGTCTGCTGGGCGGACTGCTCGACCTGGATCCTGACTGCGAGGTCCTCCGAGCCCCCGCCATAGCGGGTCCCGCGAACCGGCGAGGCGCCCAGATAGTCGAGACCGACGGCGACCCGGATGTGCGCGTCGGTCGGGCACATGCCGTTCGCCGGGTCGAAGCCGACCCAGCCGATGTCGGGCACGTAGGCTTCCGCCCAGGCATGGCCGGCGTCCTGCGCCACGATTTCGTCGCTGCGATAGACATAGCCGCCGACATAGCGACCCGGCACGCCGACCTCGCGCGCCGCCGCGATGAACACGTGGGTGAGGTCCTGGCAGACGCCGCGCTTGAGGCCGAACGCCTCCGCGGCGGTGGTCGAGGTGTGGGTCGGATCGGTGTCGTAGGCCATGTCCTCGTGCAGCTGGTCGAGCAGGAGATGGAGGAACTTCAGCGTGTCGCCGTCCGCCGCATTGTGCAGCTTGCGGGCGAAATCGACGATCGGCGGATCCGCCCGGGTAAGCCCGGTCTCGCGCAGGTAGAGGCTCGGGGGAAACCGCTCGATCGCGCCGCGGACGATGCCGAGGGTGTCCTGGGTGTCGACCTCGCCGTCGACCCGCACGCCGAGCTCGGTGAACGGGCCGTCGGCGGCGAACGTGTGGGTGATGTTGCCGAACGCGTCCTCCTGGGGATCGAGCCGGCAGTCGGCCGAGATGTCGATCCGCCAGTCGACGACATACTGGCCGTCGTGGTTGCGCGGGGTGAGCCGCAGCGTCTGGATGACCCCGCCGGTCGGCGCATCATAGTGGTAGAGCGTCTCGTGGGATATCCGCAATCGCATGGCATTCAGGACGGGTCACCGGCGATTGGCGCGAGCGCCGGACTGGCTTCGCGCAATTGTCGCGATCGCGGCGCGCTTGTCCACCGGCGCGTTCGGAGAAGGCGCCTCAGCCCAGATATTGCTGGCTGATCGCCGAGCCGAGGCGGTTGTTGTCGGCGACGAACTCGCCGATGAACTCGTGCAGCCCGCTCTGAAAAATCTCGTCCATCCGGCTGTTCTCGATGCGGGTGCGGATGGTGCGGGCCTGGCGCTGCGCCGGTCCCTGGCGGCCGTAGGCGCGGGCGATCTGGTCGAGGTAGCGCACCAGGTTCTCGTAGCAGCTCGCCAGCGACCGCGGCATCTGGTCGTTGAGGATGAGCAGATCGGCGATCAGCCAGGGTTTCAGGCTCTCGCGATAGACCCAGTGGTAGGAGGTGAGCGCCGACACCGAGCGCAGGATCGCGGCCCACTGGAAATAATCGAGCGGGCCGCCGACGTGCTGATGCGCCGGCAGCAGCAGATGATACTTGACGTCGAGAATGCGCGCGGTGTTGTCGGCGCGCTCCGAGAACACGCCGAGGCGGGTGAACCAGTAGGAGTCGTTGCGCAGCATGGTGCGGTAGGCCGAGCCGTCGACGCGCAGCGAGGATTCCTGCACCAGGCGCAGGAACCGGGACAGCCCGTCGCGGGTGGTGGTGCCGGTGCCGAACCGGCTGATCTCCAGCCAGGCGCCGTTGATCGCGTCCCACATCTCCATGGTGAGCGCCGTGCGCACCGCGCGGGCATTGGCGCGCGCCACCTCGAAGCAGTTGCGGATCGAGGAGGGATTGGCCGGCGAGAACGCCAGGAATTCCGTGACGGTCTCCTCGTTGGCCTCCTTGTAGGCGGAAAAGAATGCGCCGGCGCAGCCCGCGGTCGACACCGCGGATTCCCACTCGTTGGTGGTGCCGCTATAGGCGTTGGGCAGCGAGGTCAGCCTGAGCGTTGCCTCGAGGATGCGCGCCAGATACTCGGCCCGCTCGACATAGCGTGACAGCCAGAACAGGTTGTCGGCGGTGCGCGACAGCATGGATTCAGGAATCCAGCACCCAGGTGTCCTTGGTCCCGCCGCCCTGGCTCGAGTTGACCACCAGCGAGCCCTGCTTCAGCGCCACGCGCGTCAGTCCGCCGGGAACGATGCGGATGCGATCGCGCCCGGTGAGCACGAATGGGCGCAGATCGACGTGGCGCGGCGCCACCCCTTCGTCGACGCAGGTCGGGCAGGTCGACAGCGCCAGCGTCGGCTGGGCGATGAATCCCTTGGGATCGTGCTTGAGCTTGTCGCGGAAGGCGGCGAGCGTGGCCTTGTCGGCCTTGGGACCAATCAGCATGCCGTAGCCGCCGGAGCCGTGCACCTCCTTGACCACCAGCTCGTCGAGGTGATCGAGCACGTAGGCGAGGTGGTCGGCCTCCCGGCAGCGCCAGGTCGGCACGTTCTTCAGGATCGGCTCCTCGCCGAGGTAGAATTTCACGATCTCCGGCATGTAGCTGTAGACCGCCTTGTCGTCGGCTATTCCGGTGCCGACCGCGTTGGCGAGCGTCACGTTGCCGGCCATGTAGGCGGACATCAGGCCGGGCACGCCGAGCGTCGAATCGGGGCGGAACGCCAGCGGATCGAGGAAATCGTCGTCGACGCGACGATAGATCACGTCGACCCGCTTGGGGCCCTGGGTGGTGCGCATGTAGACGACCTCGCCGCGCACCAGCAGGTCGCGACCCTCGACCAGCTCGATGCCGAGCTTGTCGGCGAGGAAGGAATGCTCGTAATAGGCCGAGTTGTAGACGCCCGGCGTGAGCAGCACCGCGGTCGGATCGGCGGCGGCGGTGGCCGGCGCCACCGATTTGAGCGTCGCCAGCAGCTCGTCCGGATAGTTTTCCACTGGCGCCACGCGGTGGCGGGCAAACAGCTCGGGAAACAGCCGCAGCATGATCTCGCGGTTCTCCAGCATGTAGGAGACCCCGGACGGCGTGCGCGCATTGTCCTCGAGCACGTAGAACGTCTCGGCATCGACGCGGACGATGTCGATGCCGGCGATGAACACGTAGATGTCGTGCGGCACCCGCTGGCCATTCATCTCCGGCCGGAATACCGGGTTCTGGAACACCAGGTCCTCCGGGACGACGCCGGCGCGCAGGATATCGCGGCGCCAATAGACGTCCTTGATGTAGAGGTTGATCGCCCTGACGCGCTGCTCCAGGCCGCGGCGGATCAGGTCCCACTCGGCCGCCGAGAGGATGCGTGGAATGACGTCGAACGGGATGAGCCGTTCCTGGGCCTCGGCCTCGCCATAGACCGCAAAGGTGATGCCGATCCGCCGAAACAGCCATTCGGCCTCGCTGCGGCGCTGCTCGAGCACTTCGGGACGGATCTCGCCGAGCCAGGCGGCGAGCTCGGTGTAGCAGGGGCGAATGCCGCCGTCGGCCCCGCGCATTTCATCGAAGGCCGTCGCCGCCACGGTGGGCGGGGCAAGTGGAAGCACGAGCGGGGTCACCGAAGCCGTCGCCGTCATCGCCATCCGCGCAATTCCCCCAATGGGCCACACGGGCTGCGCCGCGCAACGCAACGCGCATGATCTTAACCTGCAAGGCCCGCGCCAACCAAATCGTCCGATCACCGCGGAGGCAGAACGATGGGTTGCCTAGGATTTGGGCGGCCCTGGTCAAAGGCGGGGCGATTTGCCCCGTAAACTGCGCCGGAGCCTCACGTCGGCGGGCGGATCACGATCACGTCCGGGTCCGGATCGAGGGCGAACAGCCGCTCGACATCGGCGCGGCGCCGCTCCAGCGCCAGGCGCTGGTTGATGTAGCCCTTGTCGGTGATCTCGTTGGCGTCGATCGAGGGCATGTCGGGCAGGAGCAGGATGCGTTCGACCCGCTGGGAGCTGGTATTCTCGGCCGCGTTCCACCGGGCGATCGCCGTCCGTACGTGCTCGCGGACCGCCGGATGCCGGACGAGGTCCTCGATCGCGGCCGGGGCTTCGGGCCCGCACAGTTTCTGGCACCCGGCTGCGCTGAGCCAGGCGAGCAGCCCGACAAAGGCGCGGTTCTCGCCGGCGACCACGGCGTCCTGCAGCACCGGAGTTGCGGCGGCGAGGAGGCCGACCCGCAGCGCGCCCACATGGACCCAGGTCCCGGTCATCAGCTTGAAATCCTCGGCCAGCCGGCCGTCGAACACGATGCCCCTGGTGGGATCCTGCGGATCGGCGAGGCGCACCGTGTCGCCGATGCGGTAAAAGCCCTCCTCGTCAAAGGCTTCCGCGGTCAGATCCGGGCGCTTCCAGTAGCCCGGCGTCACGTTGGCGCCGCGCACCCTGACCTCGATCTTGTCGCCCGTCGGAACGAGCTTCAGCTCGGTGCCCGGCACCGGCACGCCGATGACGCCGGCGCGCTCGATCAGGAAGTGGGCGATCGTGGCCATCGGCGCCGTCTCGGTCGAGCCCCAGGCCGACGCCATGGGCACCCGCCGGCCGGTGACCCGTACGGAGAGGGCTTCGAGGCGCTCCCACAGGTCCTGGGGCAGCGCGGCGCCGGCATAGAAGATCAGCCGCAGGCGGGCGAAGAACGAGCGCGCCAAAACCTCGTCGCGCTCGAGATGCGGCAGCAGGGCGGCATAGCCTGCCGGCACGTTGTAGTAGAGCGTCGGCGATACTTCGGCGAGGTTGCGCACGGTCTCGCCGACCAGCGCCGGCATCGGCTTGCCGGCGTCGATGTAGAGCGTGCCGGCATGCCTGAGCACCAGGTTGAAGTTGTTGTTGCCGCCGAACGTGTGGTTCCACGGCAGCCAGTCGACCAGGACCAGCGGATCGTCGGCGAGAAAAGGCCAGACCTGCGCCAAAGCCTGCTGGTTCGAGGTCAGCATTCCGTGGGTATTGACGACGCCCTTCGGCAGGCTGGTCGAGCCCGAGGTGAACAGGAACTTTGCGATCGTCGCGGCGCCGATCGCCGCGGCCGCGCGCTCCACAGCCGCGCCGGGTATCGTCTGAAGAAGATCGTCGAACGCGGTGACGCCCGTAAGCTTGGCGCCGTTGCGGCTCGCCACGATCTCGAGGTTTGTCGCATCGAGCGCCGCCAGCGCCTTGGCGAAGGGCGCGGTGTCGGCCACGTAGACGAGGCCGGGCGCGAGCAGCTCGGCGATGTGCCGGAGCTTTGCGTGATCCTGGCTCTGCAGCGAATAGGCGACCGAGACCGGGGCGACCGGAATGCCCGCTGTATATCCGGCGAGCATCATCAGCGCGTGGTCGATCGCATTGCCCGACAGGATCATCACCGGGCGTTCGGCCGAAAGGCCGCGGTCGATGAGCGCCTGGGCGATCGCATCGACGGCCCGCCGCGCCTGCGCATAGGTGAGTTTTCGCCAATGCTCGCCGTCGCGCTCGGCGAGAAAGGTTCGTCCCGGCTCGCGGTCGGTCGCGGCGCGGAACAGCCGGGCGAGGCTCGGATCGTAAGGCGCGAGCGGGGTCAGCGAATTAAGGCGCACGACGCCATCGTCGCCGACCTTGCTGGCGATCGCCGGCGTCGCGTATGAGATCGGCCGGAACGGCGGCTTTTCCGCGTTCGGCAGCGAGGCTTGTTGCGCGACGTTCATGGGAAAGAGACTATCGGCCGCCAATGCGGATGCCCAGAATTTTGTCCCGCCCCGGCGGGCATGCGAAAGCGAAGAGAACCCCATGACTCATCCCGACGCTGCGCCCGCCAAAGACATCGTCACCGCCGCCGTCCTGGTCATCGGCGACGAGATCCTGTCCGGACGCACCAAGGACAAGAACATCGGCTACATCGCAGAATATCTCACCGGGATCGGGATCGATCTCAAGGAGGTCCGCGTCGTCGCCGACGAGGAGCCGGAGATCGTCGACGCGCTCAACGCGCTGCGCCGGCGCTACACCTATGTGTTCACCACCGGCGGGATCGGCCCGACCCACGACGACATCACGGCGGACGCGGTGGCAAAAGCGTTCGGGGTCGGGATCGATCACGACCCGCGGGCGGTGGCGCTGCTGCGCGAGCGGTTCGGCGCCGCCGACCTCAACCATGCCCGCATGCGCATGGCGCGCATTCCCGACGGGGCCGATCTCATTCCCAACAAGGTGTCGACGGCGCCGGGTTTTCGCATCGGCAACGTCTTCGTCATGGCGGGCGTGCCGGCGATCATGCAGGCGATGCTCGACGCGGCCGCCGCGACGCTGAAGACCGGCACCAAGATGCTGTCGGAGACCGTGCGTGCCGACGCCCGCGAAGGCGACATCGGCGGCCCGCTCGGCGAGGTGGCGAAAGCCCATCCCGGCGCGTCGATCGGCAGCTATCCGTTCTTCGACCCGGAGCGCGGACCCAACACCAATATCGTGGTGCGCTCGCGCGACCCGGAGAATCTGGCCGCCGCCAAGGCGGCCGTCGAGGCGATGCTCGGGCGGGTGAAGGCGGCGATCAAGTAGCGCGTCGTCAGCGCAGCCGATAGGCCGCCAGGAAGGCGCGCACCGCGATGTCGACCACGTGGGCGATCCGCTCGTCGGTCGGGCGGTCGGCGAAGTGAAACAGCATCGGCTTGAAGGTTCCGGCCTGGCAGGTCTCCAGGAACTGCGCGGCGGTGACCGCGCAGTCGTCCACCTGCAGGATGCCGGCTGAGACCTGATCCTCCAGATAGCGCGCGATCGTCGCGATGCCCTTGGCGGGACCGGCCTCGTAGAAGCGCTTGCCGACTTCCGGCATGCGGTCGGCAATGCCGATGATGGTGCGCAAAGCCGAGAGCGCAGCGGGGCGGCACAGGAAACGGATGTAGTCGGCGCCGACCCGCCGGAGCACCGCGCCGACGTCGTGATCGGCCGAGTCGAGGGTGAAGACCTGCTCGGCCTGGGACAGGCACTCCTCCTCGAAGATCGCCTCGAACAGCCGCTCCTTGCTGTCGAAGTAGACGTAGAGCGTGCCCTTCGACACGCCGGCCGTGCGGGCGATCTGTCCCATGCTGGCGCCCTCGAACCCTTGGGCGAGAAACACCTCGCGGCCCCCGGTCATGATCTGGCGGCGCTTGGCGGTATCCTGGTGCTCAGAGGCCGTCTGGCTCGGCCGTGTTTCGGTCGTGGTCGTCGACATGTCAGCAAATCCCTGTGACCGAACCGTTCGGTCAGTATTGACATAGGCTGCGGACGCACGTATGTCAACGGCTGACCGAACCGTTCGGTCAACGGATAGTTCTGGAAAAACTATATCACGGAGACAGCGATGTTCAGGGATCGCGACAACGCCCTCAAGGCCGGCGAGCTTTTCGATGAGCCCACGTCGGGCGCCCCGCCACAGGCCCCGCTCGAGCCCGCCGGGCGCGGCGATCCGGCTGACCGCACCGGCCGGGAGCTCGCGCCGCGACGTGACCTCGGCGAGACGGTGCCGGCGGTGATCGCGCCGGATGCGGGCGCGGCTTCGGACACCCGGCGGAGCAGCGGGAGGAAGCCCCGCGTTCCGCGCCGGGTTGTGGCGGCGGTCGCGGCGCTGCTCGTGGCCGGCGCCGGCGCCTGGTACGGCCACCAGTGGTGGACCGTCGGCCGCTTCATCGTGTCGACCGACGACGCCTATGTGGGGGCGAACAACACCACGCTGGCGGCGAAAATTTCCGGCTACGTGTCGACGGTCGGCGTCGACAACAACGCCCGCGTCCGTGCCGGCGACGTGATCGCCACCATCGACGACGGCGACTACCGGCTCGCCGTCGATGCGGCGCGCAACAAGGTGGCGACCCAGCAGGCGACGATCGACCGGATCGGCCGGCAGGCCACAGCCCAACAGGCGACGGTCGACCAGGCCCGCGCCCAGCTCGCGTCCTCGCAAGCCGGCGCCACCCGTGCCGAGCAGGAGCTCGACCGCCAGCAGGCGCTGGCCAACCGCGAGTTCGCCAGCCGCCAGCGGCTCGAGCAGGCCCGCGCCGAGCGCGACCAGGCCGCCGCCGCGGTCAAGAGCAACCAGGCCGCGGTCGAGGCCGCGCTCGCCAATGTCGCCGTGCTCGAGGCGCAGAAGGAGGAGGCCGCGCGCAGCCTCAAGGAGCTCGAGACCGCGCTCGCCAAGGCCGAGCGGGATTTTTCCTTCGCGGTGATCCGCGCGCCGTTCGACGGCGTGATCGGCAATCGCGCGGTGCAGACCGCCGATTTCGTGCAGCCTGGCCAGCGGCTCGCGAGCCTCGTCCCGCTCGACGCGGTTTTTGTCGACGCCAACTTCAAGGAGACCCAGCTCGCCCGGCTGCGGCCCGGCCAGAAGGTGTCGATCACCGTCGACGCGCTGCCCGACCGCAGCATCGACGCGACGGTCGAGAGCGTCGCCCCGGCCTCCGGCTCGACCTTCGCGCTGCTGCCGACCGACAACGCCACCGGCAATTTCACCAAAATCGTGCAGCGCGTCCCGGTGCGCATCCGCGTGCCGGCGGCCGTCGCCTCCGAGGAGGTCATGCGTCCCGGCATGTCGGTCGTGGTGCGCGTCGATACCAGGGCGGATCCCGCCCAGGTCGCGCAGGTCGCGACCCGCCGCGTGCAGTAACGGACGATCCTGAGAACCGAGCGAGAGTTCCGATGGCCTCCGCCCAGACCATGACCGCCGCAATGCCGGTCCCGGCCGCCGCGCCTGCGGACGACCGCATCGACCCGCGCCGGCTCGTCGCCTTCCTCGCCATGGTGTTCGGGATGTTCATGGCGATCCTCGACATCCAGATCGTCTCGGCCTCGCTGACGGAAATCCAGGCCGGGCTCGCCGCCTCGGCCGACGAGATCTCCTGGGTGCAGACCGCCTATCTCATCGCCGAGGTGGTGATGATCCCGCTCTCCGGCTTCCTGTCGCGCGCGCTCGGCACCCGCATCGTGTTTGCCGGCGCCGCCGCCGGCTTCACCGCGGCGAGCGTCATGTGCGGCCTGTCCACCTCGATCACCGAGATGATTTTCTGGCGCGCCGTGCAGGGTTTCATCGGCGGCGGCATGATCCCCACCGTGTTCGCCACCGCCTTCATCATCTTTCCGCGCTCGCGCCTCGCCTTCGTCTCGCCGATGATCGGGCTGGTGGCGACGCTCGCGCCCACCATCGGGCCGACCGTCGGCGGCTATCTCACCGACGCACTGTCCTGGCACTGGCTGTTCTTCGTCAACGTCATCCCCGGCATCGGCGTGACGCTCGCCGCGCTCGCGCTGATCGACTTCGACAAGCCGGATTTCGCCCTGCTGCGCCGCTTCGACTGGTGGGGCCTCTTGTTCATGGCCGGCTTCCTCGGCTCGCTCGAATACGTGCTGGAGGAGGGCCCGCGCAACGACTGGTTCGCCGACCAGACGATTTTTGCCTTCGCCTGGGTGTGCGGGATCTCCGCCGTGCTTTTCTTCTGGCGCGTGCTGACCACGCCGGTGCCGATCGTCGATCTCAGGAGTTTTTCCAACCGCAATTTTTCGCTGGGCTCGCTGTTCTCCTTCATCCTCGGCATCGGGCTCTACGGGCTGACACTGCTCTATCCGCTCTATCTCGGCCGCGTCCGCGGCTACGACGCGCTGATGATCGGCGAGACCATGTTCGTCTCCGGCCTCGCCATGTTCCTCACCGCGCCGGTCGCCGGCCGGCTGGTGGCGAAGATGGATCCGCGCGCCATGCTGGCCTTCGGCTTCGTCAGCTTCGCGGTCGGCACCTGGTGGATGAGCTACGTGACCCGCGACTGGGATTTCTGGGAGCTGGTGTGGCCGCAGATCTTTCGCGGCGTCGGCATGATGTTCGCCATCGTGCCGATCAACAACGTGGCGCTCGGCTCGCTGCCGCCGGAGCGGGTAAAGAACGCCTCCGGCCTCTACAACCTGATGCGCAATCTCGGCGGCGCCGTCGGGCTCGCCGGCATCAACACGCTGCTCAACGACCGCACCGACCTGCATCTCGTCCGCCTGCACGAGGCGCTGACCTGGGCGCGCGGGCCGGCAGTCGAGACGCTCGACAGCCTCGTCGCCCGCTTCCACAGCTACGGCGCCGACGCCAAGGCCATGGCGCTGAAGCAGCTCACCATGATCGTCCACCGCCAGGGCCTGGTCTTGGCGTTCGAGGACGTGTTTCTCGTGCTTGCCGTCCTGTTCGTCGGCATCGCCGTCCTGACCCTGGTGATGAAGCGGCCCGGCCCGGCCCCCGCCGCTGGCGAGGCGCATTGATCCCTCGTGATCGCATGGGAGCTTGCCGCACGCTCGGCGCCTCTTCTCCCTCTCCCCGCTCTTTGCGGGGAGAGGGTCGGGGTGAGGGGCCCTTGCGGCGCTGTGCGGCGCACGTTGCGCGGCGGCGCCCCCTCACCCGCCGCGCTTCGCGCGTCGACCTCTCCCCGCACGCGGGGAGAGGTGGAGCCCGCGGCGATTCCTCGTCGTATGCGATCGCCCTGCTGTCGATCGACCTGCTCGCGGTCCGCGGCTCCGCGCGCTATGATGCGAGCGTGCTGCCCGAGATGAGGTAACCCATGCGCAGGACGATCCTGGCTGTTGCGGCCATCGTGACAATGTTCGGCGTGGCGCCGGCGCGTGCAGCCGACGGGCCGCAGCAGGAGGCCAACAAGAAAGCGGTAGTCGAGCTCTACGACAAGGCCCTCAACCAGAAGGACTTCGCAGCGGCCTCAAAGTATTTCGGGCCGCGCTATATCCAGCACAATCCGACCGCGCCCGACGGCATCGCCGGCTTCGAGAAATTCTTGGCCTTCCTGCGCGAGAAATTTCCCGCCTCGCACAGCGAGATCAAGCGGGTTTTCGCCGACGGCGACTACGTGATCCTGCATGTCCACGCGGTCCGCGAGCCCGGTACGCGGGGCGCTGCGATCGTCGACATTTTTCGGCTGGAGAACGGAAAAATCGTCGAGCACTGGGACGTCCGCCAGGAGGTTCCGGAAAAGGCCGCCAACGACAACGGCATGTTCTAGGAAGACTGTCATGACGATGGACACGGGGCGGACGCGGCGCCAAGTCATCACCGCCGCGATCATCGCCGGGCTCTCCGGCTCGCGGGCTGTCGCGCAGGATCGCATGGCGCCGACGCCGGCCTGCCACGACGGCGACGAGGCGACCTTGCGGCAGACCGAGGGGCCGTATTTCAAGCCGAAATCGCCCGAGCGCAGCGACCTGCGCGAGCCCGGCATGACCGGCGAGCCGATCTGGCTCACCGGCTTCGTGCTGACGCGAGCGTGCCGGCCGGTCGGCAAAGCGCTTGTCGACCTGTGGCACGCCGACGACAAGGGCGGCTACGACAATGCCGGTTTTCGCCTGCGCGCCCACCAGTTCACCGCGGCCGACGGCCGCTATGCGTTCCGCACCTTCGTGCCCGGCCTCTACGTGCCGCGCACCCGGCATTTCCACCTCAAGGTCCAGGCGCCGGGAAAGCCGGTGTTGACCACGCAGCTCTATTTTCCCGACGAGCCCGCCAACGGCGGCGACGGCCTGTTCCGCCGCGAGCTGGCGATGCGTGTGGCCCACGCCGAGGACGGCTTCATGGCGCGCTTCGATATCGTGCTCGACCTCGGCTGAAGGGCGCGAGAGCCGAAACATGCCGGAGCCCGCGCCCGCGCCGCAATCCCAGGCCGAGAAGGCCTTCCCTGTATCGTGGGACCAGTTCCATCGCGATGCCCGGGCCCTCGCCTGGCGGCTCGCCGGGGCCGGGCCGTTCCGGGCGATCGTCTGCATCACCCGCGGCGGGCTGGTGCCGGCCGCGATCGTCGCCCGCGAGCTCAACCTGCGCATCATCGAGACCGTGTGCGTGGCGAGCTACCACGACTACAAGACCCAAGGGGGCTTGCAGGTGCTCAAGGGCGTGGCCGAGCATGTCGTCTCCATCGGCGGCGGGGCCGGGGCGGGCGTGCTGGTCGTCGACGACCTGGTCGACACCGGGCAGACCGCGCAGATCGTGCGCGCCATCCTGCCGAAAGCCCACTTCGCCGCCGTTTACGCCAAGCCGCTGGGCCGGCCGCTGGTCGACACCTTCATCACCGAGGTGTCGCAGGACACCTGGATCTATTTCCCCTGGGACACCGGGCTTGCTTTCCAGCCGCCGATCCGCGATGGCGGAGCCTGAGGCCGCGCGCCGCGCGCGGGGAGCGAGGGCCATGGTCGATCCGAAAGACGGTCCGATCGATCCGACGATCGACGAAGAGGAAGCGCAGGCGGAGTTCGACCAGTTGTGCGACCGGCTGCTGCTGCGCGTCACCGAGTTCGCCGAGGAAGAGCAACTGGGCGACGCGGTGCTCGCCACCATGCTGCTGCAGCTAGCGATCTCGACCCGGATGATGGCCTACGTGGTCTCGGTCGACAAACCCTCGAGCTTCGGCCTCAAGCTCGACCTCGACCGTTTCCGCCGCGACATCGAGGAGTCGCTGCGCGAGATGAAGAAGCGGGCCGACGAGTTCATCGGCGAGGCCAGGGAGGCGATCGCCGCGGCGGAGCGGGATGAGGGGAAATGACGGCGTGCGATGGCGCAGGGAAGGTGTGGCCGCCGCCAGCGCTTCCCGCTTCGGCGCACCCGGTGCTAGAAGCAGGCCCGCGCGGACGTGGCGGAACCGGTAGACGCAAGGGACTTAAAATCCCTTGAGGGCAACCTCGTGCGGGTTCGATTCCCGCCGTCCGCACCATGGTAAAAATATAAACATCCCAGTGGCTTCCTGTGGGCCAAACAGACTTTCTTCACAACGGTGCTAGAGCGTCAGATCTCTCTTCGGGTAACACCAGGGTAGCACACTCGCCCGGCGATCCGATTAGCCCCCAAAAGGAAGCCCCCCGGCTCTGCCGGGGTGACAGTAGCAGTTCGACTTTTACGGCAGTGGTCGAGAGGTGAGGACCGTTTCGGGCGGGCCTTTGGGGCGGTCGGTCTTATCGAGCCTTTCCTTCGAGCCGCAGCGGATTGGGACGGCACAGCGGAAAACGGGGTAGGGGGGTAACGCCAGTGAGTTTCGTCGGGGCGCCGCAGGCGGTCCGACCGGGAGCGCTTTTGCGATCCCGTCCAGCCGCTTTGAGCGGCTCCCGTCCTAAGGCCTCCGGCTCTGCCGGAGGACATTTACTCGAACAAGACCGCTTGATACCGAACCGCTTCGGCCTGCTTCGGTCGGCACTGCCATGCGGCGAGGCCGTTGTTGCCCGAACGGCCCGTTTTCGCAGGAGAATGGCCCCCTAAGTAGCAGTTCTGATCCACGATTCGTGGAGAGTGACGATGCCGCGCTCAGGTGATACCCGCAATCTACTACCTCCGCGCATTCTCTGATGCTGGCGGCCTGTCTAGTTACGGAAACAGTCTGACGGATATGTATCGCCAAGTCGGAATTTACACGGGCCGCATTCTCAAAGGAGAAAAACCCGCTGACCTGCCGGTTATGCAGGCTACCAAGTTCGAGTTCGTGATTAATCTCAAGACCGCCAAGGCGCTCGGCCTTAACATCCCGCTGACAGTGCTCACACTCGCGGACGAGGTGATCGATTAGAGATGCTATTGCTGCGCCCGCGCACGGGGGGAGCTCTTGGCACAAAGGCCGACCCCACCCGGTTTGGCCCGGCACGGCTCCGGTCACGGGGTACAGCGGCCGCGCGCGAGAGGGACCATCGACGTGGCCGGCGCTCCCGCTTGTGACCCATACGAGACCTTCCCGAGGTAATCACCCCAATTCTAGTCAGACCGTAATTGCTCTTTAGAATCGATTGCCGCATTGCTCAAAGTATTGGCGATGGTCATGTCCAAGTCCCTTCCCGTAAGCCTCCGAGATGCGGCGCCCAGCTGTTCGATTTTTGAAAATTGATTTACAATTTCGTAAACGCCACCATAGTTCATGAAATACCATCCTCTCATCAACTCGATTTTCTGCTCGGCAAATTTTTCCAAGGTTGGCTTAAAATCGCCACTCACTAGTCCAATGAAAACCTTCTTATACCATTGGCGGATCACAGTGAATTCATGATGTATGGAAACGACGTCATGGATTGGACCATCTTGGGGTTGCGCTCGATGTAGAGCGCGGCCTCCACGAGCTGGTCACAGACCTCGTCCATCGATTTGGCTGCGTAGTTCATGAAAATGTTTTCGCGGATCTCTTCCCAGATGTGCTCTTGGGGATTTAACTCAGGTGAATAAGCGGGCAGGAAGGCCAGCGCGACATTGGCAGGACTTAAGCGCGGAGTGTCGTACGTTCAGCAGAGGAGGTGGCCGAACCCTTGACGCGCAGCGCACGACTGACAGACATGTAATTGCCCATATAGGAGGTTCACCCCCGTATCCACGATGTTATCGGCGAGCCCACGCTCGGTGACGCCATCTTGGATCGCATCGTCCACAACGCCTACCGGCTCGAGCTCGATGGCCCGTCCATGCGCAAGCTCAAAGCCACCGAAGGAATTGACCCGCCGGCGCAGTCCGCGGTGACGACTGCAGCCGATGGCAAGCCGCCCAAGGGAGCAAAGAAATGACACGCAGGCCCACCATCCCGGCCGCCCCCGTGGGTCAACAGGCACCTCCCGCGCGCGCCGCTGCGTCAGCCGTGGGGGCACTCCGCAGCGCGCGCGGGTCCCTCCTGTTGACTACGGGGACGGCCTCCACCGCGCTTGACACCGAACGAGAACACTGAGATCAGCAAATGCACCTGACGGCGCTGTCACACTGGTCGCGATCGATCGGAACGGGTGGTCGCGATGCGTCGGAACGAGTGGTCACGATCGTCGGAATGCGCAGCTTGTCCCGGCCATCAGCGTCTTTGCCAATGCAAGCGCCTTCGCTGCGCACAGGGAAGATATCTGCGACCTCCAGCGTTGGACGGGACATGGCGCCGTTACGCCGGCGGCTGGTCCCTCCCGTTCTTCGCCGGTGAGGCCTGTCACTCATAACGGCGTGGTTGTAGGTTCGAGTCCTTCCAGCCCCACCACGCAGTCCGATACGAAACCGGGGTTTCCTGGTCTCTGAGGAATAACTCGCAATGTGCCGGCATTTCCGCGGGTTCAAATGCGAGGCATGCGGTCTCTGCCGCCAGCCAGGGTCGCAATAGCGTCGATTCGGGCTCCCGGTCTCTGGGCTCTCCAAAGCCGTTCCTGGCAAAGATCCGGGAGCCTGGAGTAAAGCCTGAATGGTGATGAGTCAGCCGAGCGGAGAACCTGTGTCACGAAAAAAATCCCCGGTCGGGATGCCGAGCCGGGGATCAAGGTGAAGGAAAAGCCGCAGGGATCACGCACCCATGCAGCCACCTCGGCTTGTTCCGATTTCCGTCTGTGCCGCGCGGCTGCATCGCCGCAGCGAGCGTGGCCGCTTCGAGGGTGCAGCTATCCCGCACGGGCGGGCGGTCGGTCACCCCGTTTCTGATGCTTTGACCCCATAAACGGACGTCAACTCGCCGTCAGTTCACGGCTGGCGCCCCCGATCTGCTATGAAGAGGGCCGAGACAGACGTTCTGCGCTTGCGGCAATCGGCTGGCTCAGGGAGCGAAGCGAGTAGAGCCCGATCTGCCGCAGGCAGACGCGCTGGAACCGAATACAATATGAGCCCGAGTCCGCATATATGAGCCGGAATCCGCTTATATTCCTACCGACAGAGCGGTAAGAGGACTCTCGATCGTGAATGGAAGGCTATCGCGTCTGCCGGATGCACGGTGCTCGTGGTGGTGCGCCGACCGGCAAGCGGAATGGGAATTATCGGAATGGCGGTTACACGAAGTCGCTGACCGCAGCCCTTCGCTTATTTAAGGCATGTGCTCGGATAGTTCGGAAAATGGATTAAATCGGTGAAGGGTTGGGCACGGCGTTGGGGGAACTAGCCGCCCGACGGCGGGTTAGGTTTTCGCCCCGGCAGTGCCGCGGCCTGCTGGGGCTCGTTGATGTGCCCGCGGATGCGCGAATGGTGCGGGGCGGGTATGCCGGACGATCCGCATGTTAGTCCCCCGTACTCTGCTGGGAGGCCTTGTCCGCCGCGCGGGTGGTGCGCCAGCCGGGCAGCGCGGCCCGCTGGCGGCGCCCCACGGTCTCAAGCCAAACCCAACGCCATCGGCCGGCATCATCCACGGTCACCGCGACGGGCCTCCACGCGTACCACGGCTCGAAGTCGTAGGTGTCCCGCCAGGGCTTGAACGTGCGTGAACGCATCCCAGTCGCTTCCCAGTTCTAGGGGCGGCGCTATGTTCGTCAAGAAAATCCAGCAATATCAACGGTCGCGCTAGCAATGACCATCAGTCTCCGAGGCTGATGGCTCGATGATAGCACCGCATCGCCCGTCGCGCCTGTCTCATCTCCAGCACGAGCAGGCACCTGTCGATGCCGGTCAGTAGCCTCCGCCAGAACCGAGCCATCACTCAGTCTATTACGCTATTACGCTGATGGCTCTTCGTAGACGTCGTAGCCGGGTCGTATCGACACCGCTGGCCGGCGGTAGCCGCTCCTGTTCATCCCCGATGCTCCATTCCGGTCTTTGCCGCTCCACCTCGTGGATGACGACGCAGCCGTGCTCCCGCAGCGCGTCCTTAAAGGCCTCGATGATCAGGTCCGGGTTCGAGTGGATGCGCAACGTTCCGTCCCAAAGCGCGGCGATGATCGCCTTGTCGACCTTGCTAGGCTCAGCCACGAAAACCTCCAAAATTGCCCCGTGGTCCAGGCCGGGTTCTGCAGCGACATGTACCGGCGCGCAAGCTCGGCGCGCCAGGCCGGGTTCGTCTGGCGCCGGC
>CAVWIS010000046.1:0-141521 GCA_963755055.1 uncultured Alphaproteobacteria bacterium
GTGGCCACTGACCGCTTACGACCCGGAGTTGCCATTCGCGAGCGTCCGGTTTCGAGCGTTCCATTGGATTGGACGTGGGCCACATCTAAAATGATCGATCACGCTTACCGGGATTGGGGAGGCGAACTACGGGGATTTCATCGCAAGAATTTAGCCCGATGCCGCATCGCCTCTACTCGTCCGGTCGCGGAAAGCCCATGCGGTCGACGATCGCTTTGTATCGTGGATTGCCGGCGAGCTCGGGACTTATTCGCGAACCGATGGCCGCGTAGGCCATGTTCGGTGTCCGGTCCAGGTAGGCCCTCTCGTACCAGCGCAGCGCCTCGTCCATTTCGCCCAAGGCGCTGTGGATCTCGGCGAAGGTGACTGGATCGACGTACTGCTTTTTTTCCAGCGCATGAAGCTCGTCGAGCTTCTGGCGGGCGCGCGCCGTATCACTGCAGATCGCGTAGGTGGCGCCCAGCCACGACCACGACAGCGGGGCCGCGCCGCCCGCGATTCTCCTTTCTGCAATCTCGGCCTGCGCGAGGGCTTCCTTGCACTTCTTCTGGATGGCCAAGGTCCGGGCGAGCTTGATGTAACCCCAGGTCCAGTTGGGGTCGATGTCGATCGCATGGCGGAAACCCGTTGCCGCCTGCTCATAGTCGCCCCTGACCAGGGCGTTGATCGCCATGTCATGGGCTGGGCCGACCGAGAGGGGATCGAGAATGGCAGCCTCGCGGCTCTGGGCGAGACCCTCGTCGAGGCGGCCCATCGCGGTCAGAAAGAGCCCATAGTCTTCGTGTACGGAGCGGCTACCGGGGTTGAGCGCCAGCGCCCGACGGAACTCGGCGTCCGCGCCCGCCCAGTCCCACTCGAAGTAGAAGCGCACGAGGCCGAGCGCGGCGCGGGCCTCGGCTAAGTCCGGATCGAGTTCGAGCGCGCGGGTCACGGCAACACGCGCCTTTCCCACCGCCTCCGTGCGATCGACCGCGCGAAGGAAGGCTTGGCGAGTGTAGGCCTCGGCCAAGCCAGCGTGGGCTATGGCGTAGTCCGGCGCCCGCGCCACGGCCTGCTGGAAGTAGTCGACGCTCTTGTCCATCTCCTGCTGGTTGCCGACGAGGAAGTCGCGCCCCTTGAGGTACAGGCGATAGGCCTCCGGATCGGAGGTCTCGGTGCGAGCGAGCTTGACCTTCTCTTCCCCGCTCAGTTGGCGGCGCAGGGTCCGCGCGATGGTCGCCGCGATCTCGGCTTCGACCTGCATCATGTCGTCTGCCGGCCGCGCGTACTTCTTGCCCCACAACTGGGTCGCATCGCTGACGCTTACGAGCTCCGCGGTGATAGCCAGGCTCGGGCCCCGCTGGGCGAGGCTGCCGAGGACGAGGGCGTCGACGCCAAGCTTTCGGCCGATCTCCGTCGGTTCCATCTTCTTCCCCTTGAAGGCGAAGGCGGACGTTCGCGAGATGACACGAAGCCCGTTGAGGCTCGAGAGCTTGTTGATGAGGCACTCCGATATTCCGTCGCTCAAATACTCGATCGCGGAGTCGCCAGTTGCATTCTCGAACGGCAGGACCGCCACTAAACCGATCGCGGCGAGGATGCTCCGACGCGGCAGGCGTTGCGGGGTCGCCGTTGGAAGTGTTCCCAAGGCCTGCCGATCAGCCGCGGGCGAGATGTGATCATCCGGCGACAGCAGGCGAGATACTCGCTCGACGAAATTGGCCGGAATGTCTCCCGCCGGTAGGTATGTCCACTGCACCTCCCGGAATTTGTCCGGAACGAGAGCATCGGCGTCGCTAGTATCGTCGATGACGAGCGGCAGCAGAAACGCTCTCTCGGCGGCCATCAGATGGGAGCGATCGACTGCAAGCTTCCATTCAAGACGGAAATACCCTTCGGCACGAGCGCGCGTATTCGCCGAGATGATCGGCACGAACAAGGTGCAGGCCTTGATCTGCTTCCTGATCGCGGCATCCCATGCGTCGCCGCCGCGCAGCTCGCTCTGGTCCAGCCAGACTTCAATGCCAGCCTCTCGCAGCGTCTGGCAAATGCGGCTGGCAGCACCGGCGTCCTGCGACGCATAGCTGAGGAAGACTGCCTTGGTCGATTCGTTCATTTTGCAACGCGTTGTAGTGCAATCTCAGGCAGGGACGATGATAACGCCTTTCAAGTTGGCTCATGCGGGGGCAGATGTGGGTCGAAAAATCCGCGTACGTGCGCCGCTGTGTCGCGCCTTGCGAATGGCGGCTCTCGGGCGGCGAGTTGAAGATTGCTCGATGACCGGTTGAAACCGCAGCCGAAAGCAGACGGTCGCGATAGTCGTTGCTCGCTTCACTCAGAGCGTGGCGCAATGCAGGCATGCCAACAATGACCGCAACCGCGCGTGTAGACTTGAGGCGTGGCAAATGCAATTCCCATCATCGATTTGCGGGATGCGCGCGCCGGCGTGGCGCGCGCGATTCATGCCGCGTGCCGGCAGCACGGGTTCTTCTACGTCGTCGGACACGGCATCGAAGAGGCGCTCGGACAGCGGCTCGAGGCATTGAGCCGGCAGTTTTTCGCGCTGCCTGAGTCAACCAAGGCACGCTTTGCGATGCCTCTCGCCGGTCATGCATGGCGCGGCTGGTTCCCGCTCGGCGGTGAACTGACGTCAGGTAAGGCGGATTGGAAGGAAGGCCTTTACATCGGAACGGACTTGTCCGATTCGCACCCGCGCGTTCGTGCGGGCATTCCGCTTCACGGTCGCAATCTTTTGCCGGGCGACGATCTCGTGCCCGGATTTGCGGCGACGATCGGCAAATGGATGACGGAGGTCACCGCTTTGGGCCAGCGCGTGCTCGAAGCGATCGCGATGTCGCTCGATTTACCACCGACGTGGTTTCGCGAGCGGTGGACGCATGATCCTCTCGTGCTGTTTCGCATTTTTCTCTATCCGACACGATCCGTGCCGGCAGGCATCGATGCGCCGTTTGGCGTCGGCGAGCACACGGATTACGGTTTGCTGACTCTGCTGCGACAGGACGATGTGGGCGGGCTTGCAGTGCGCACGCATGACGGTTGGGTCGATGCCCCGCCCGTTCCGGAGTCGTTCGTGTGCAACATTGGTGATATGCTCGACCGCGCGAGCGGCGGCTACTACCGCAGCACACCGCATCGCGTGCGGCTCAACACGAGCGGCCGCGATCGCTTGAGCTTTCCGCTGTTCCTCGATCCGGATTTCGACGTGCGCATCGAACCCATTCGCACACCTCTGCACGACGACCACGCGACGCGCTGGGATGGCGCGAGCGTGCACGCGTTCGAGGGCACGTACGGCGACTATGTGCTCGCGAAGGTCGGGAAGGTCTTTCCTTCGCTGAAGGAGAGAGTGTTATAGCGCCGCGGCATCGACCGGTTTCGCCGCGTCAAGCCCCTCTTCGCAAGTGGCGCTGCGATAATGGAATTCCGTCAGCGCGGGTTATCGATGCGTAAGACCTGGATTACGATCCTCGCGGTCACCGCCTTAATCGCATTCGCTGGCGCAGCGTGGTGGCTGGTCGGTCCGATTGCCGTCAGCGTCATCACCCCGACGCGGGGACCAGCGGTCGACGCCATCTACGCAACCGGCACGGTGGAGCCGACAGTGATGCTGCCGATCGCGCCGCGGATCGCGGGCCGCATCGTCGAGCTCAATGTCGACGAAGGTAGCGTCGTCCGCAAGGGACAGGTCCTGGCCCGGCTCGACGACGCCGATCTCGCGAGCACGGTCGACGAGCTCGCGGCGCGTGCGCGATACGCGCAATCGCAATACGAGCGCGCCGAGAATCTGGTGCGCCAGGGGTTCATGGCCAAGGCGGAGCTCGATCGCACGCGCGCCGATCTCGACGCGGCGCGCGCAGCGGTCACACGTGCCCGCTCGCAACGCGATTACATGGCGCTCACCACGCCGGCCGACGGCCTCATCCTCCGCCGCGACGGCGAGATTGGCCAATACGTTCCCGCTGGGCAGGCGGTTTTCTTCCTGTCGTGCTGTGCGCCGCTTCGCGTCACCGCCGAGGTCGACGAGGAAGACATTGCGCGCGTGCACAAGGGACAGAAGGTCGCGATGCGCGCCGACGCGCTCCCCGGCGAGGTCCTCGACGGGACGGTCGCCGAGATCACGCCGAAGGGTGATCCGGTCGCGCGCAGCTATCGCGTGCGCATCAAGCTCGCGACGCCCGAACGATTGAAGGTCGGCATGACGGTCGATGCCAACCTCATCGTGGCCGAGCGCGCGAATGCGCTGCTGATTCCGGCGACCGCGGTCAAAGACGCCGCGGTGTGGGTGGTAAACGACGGCCGCCTGCATCGGCAGCCGGTGCGCGTCGGCGTCACGGGCGCGGGCCGCAGCGAAATCATCGAGGGACTTGCGCCGGACGCGCGTGTCGTCGATTCCCCGGCGCCCGATTTGCGCGAGGGTCGCTGGATCCGGATTCGCCGGCCACCCGAGTCAGGCAAGCCATGACGCTACGGCTCGACATCGCGCTCGCACACCTCACGAACCGCAAACGGCAGACGCTCGTATCGCTCTCCGGCGTCGTGCTCGGCGTCGCGTTCTTCCTCGCCGTGTCGTCGCTGATGCGCGGCTCGGAAAAAGACTTCATCAAGCGCCTCGTCGACAACAGTCCGCACATTACCGTATCGGACGACTTCCGCCGCCCGCGCGTGCAGCCGGCCGCATTGCGCTTTCCCGACGGCGCGGTGCAGATCAGCAACGTGAAGCCGCAAACCGAGACGCGCGGCATTCGCGGCTATCGGCAGAAGCTCGAGTTCGTGGAGTCGCTACCCGGTCTGCGGGTCGCGCCGGTACTGTTGGGCTCCGCAGTGCTGACCTTCGCCGGTCGCCTGGAAGGCGTGACGATGTCGGGTATCGTTCCGTCCTCGATCAAGGACGTATCGACGATCGACGAGAAGATCGTCGACGGATCGCTCGATGCGCTTGCTGCCAACGCCAACGGCATCGTCATCGGCAAAGGCCTCGCCGACAAGTTCAGCCTTGCCATCGGCGGAACGCTCGGCGTGGCCACGTCGACCAGCGCGAGCCGGCCGATGAAAGTCGTCGGCATCTTCCGTACCGGCAACGCGACCTACGACGAGACGCAGACGTTCGTCCTCCTGAAGCGGGCGCAGGTCATGCTCGACCGGCCCAACCGCGTCAATCGCTTCATCATCCAGCTCGACGATCCGTACGCTGCACGCGACGTCGCCCGCCGCATCGAGGATACGGTGGGCTACAAAGCGGTGTCGTGGGCCGAGGCGAACGAGGATATCGTGAACGTGCTCGTCATCCGCAACATCATCATGTACAGCGTGGTGTCGGCGATCCTCATCGTGGCGTCGTTCGGCATATACAACACGCTGTCGACCATCGTGATGGAGAAGACGCGCGACATCGCGATCATGAAGTCGATCGGCTTTCACGCGCGCGACGTGCGCGCGATCTTCCTCGTGGAAGGGCTCATCGTCGGCGTAGTCGGCAGCCTGTTCGGTCTCGCCTTCGGCGCCGTGTTGATGAAGATTCTTGGCGAGGTTGCCTTGAAGCCGCCGGGCGCGACAGAAGTGATCAATCTGCCCGTCTGGTGGGGGCCGGAGCAATTCGCGCTCGCCTCCGCCTTCGCGCTCGGCTCATGCCTCGCCGCCGCTTATCTGCCCGCCAGGCGCGCCGGGCGCGTGCATCCGGTCGACATCCTGCGAGGTCTGACGTGACGGCCCCCACGCTCGCTTTGCTCGCTGCCCCCAGTGGGGGCGGGTCAGTCCCTTGGGACGGCCCTTCGGGATTGACGTGAGCGCAGTGTTGCGCGCCGAGAACCTCGTGCGCAGGCTCGAGGGCGAAGTGCCGGTGACGCTGGTCGACGGCGTGAGCCTTACGATCGAGCGCGGCCAGTTCGTCGCGATCATGGGACCCTCCGGCTCCGGCAAGTCTTCTTTGCTCTATCTCCTCGGCCTACTCGACGTGCCGACCGAAGGCCGCGTGTGGATCGACGGCGAGGACACAACCGTCTATGGCGAGGACGAGCTTGCCGATCGCCGGCTGCGCAAGCTCGGCTTCGTATTCCAATTCCATTTCCTGCTTGCCGAGTTTTCGGTGCTCGACAATGTCACGTTGCCGATGCGAAGGCTGGGTGAGCTCGATCTCGCGGCCGCAGACGCACGCGGCATGGAAATCCTGGGACGTCTGGGTGTAGCGGATCAAAGCGCCAAGCGGCCGCACCAGCTCTCCGGCGGTCAGCGCCAACGCGTCGCGATTGCACGAGCGCTCGCCAACGACCCGCTAATCATTTTGGCCGACGAGCCGACCGGCAATCTCGATTCGGTGTCGAGCGCCAACGTGCAACAGATCCTGCGCGACCTCGCCCACGACAGTGGCAAGACCGTCGTCGCTGTCACGCACGACGCCGGGTTCGCCTCCGCCGCCGATCAGCGGATCGGTCTCGTCGACGGCAGGATCGAGGAAGTGCCGCAGCCAACGTAGGGCCTGTCAGAATGGGCCACACGGTCTGCACGCGCCTTCAGGCCTTGTCGGCCGTGTCGTGGTCGCGGAGCTTCAATGACAGACGTCTACAGCGTGGTCATCGGCCCTTCTGATACGTGCCGATAAGCTCCGCACGCTCGAGGATGTGCCCCTGCATCGCTTCCTCCAGCGCGGGCTTGTCCGGGCGCGCGAGCGTGGGCAGGACAACATCGAGCGCGTAGAGCTTGTGGAAATAGCGGTGCCGGCCGATCGGCGGACACGGTCCGCCGTAGCCGGTGCGTCCCCAATCGTTCTGCCCCTCGCGCGTGCCGGCCGGCAACGCACTCGACTTGATCGCCTCGGGCAGGCCGGGTGTTGCCGCCGGCATGTTGTAGAGCACCCAGTGCACCCAGGTCATACTGGGTGCGGCGGGATCGGGCGCATCCGGGTCGTCGACGATGAGGGCGAGGCTCTTCGTACCGGCCGGCACGCCGCCAAAGGCCAGCGGCGGCGAGAGATCCTTGCCCTCGCAGGTGTAGAGCGGAGGAATCGCGCCGTTGGGCGCGAACGCGTTGGACGTGATCGTAAGGCTCATCAACGTCAGTCGCGGTCAGAAGGCGGTTTCCGCGAAAACGGCAACAGCCAAAAGGACTTCAGGAAGAGCGCTGTCTGATCCAGGAAGTGGCGCTGCGCATCCCCCACCATACGATCGTACGCAGTGCGATCGATGTCGCCCTCGAAGGTCTCGGTGGTGAGCTTGCCGTCCTCGAAACGCGCCTGTCTGGACTTGACATGGGCCTTGCCACCCACCGCCGAAATTTCCGTGTGCGAATAGCGGAAAGTGAAAAACGGGTTGGCCGGCGGCATGACATCGACTGCATTGGTATCGATCTCGCGCAGCGCGCGTTGAGCTCGTTTCACAGGATGCGTGCTCATGCCAACCTCCGTGTCTTCGGCAGCAATTTTACTCCGTCGCGGCGAGCGCTCGGGCTGCAAGCAGCTCACTCAGCATCCCTTGGAGACCCGTCACTACGCGCGCGGCGCGCTCGTAGTCCACCTTGTCCGGCGTATCCTGCGCCGTGTGGTAGTAAGGATAGCGGTAGGGCGCGGTGTCGGTCACCATCAGTGCCGCGTAGCCCTCTTTCCAGAAGGACCAATGATCGGACCAGTCCACGCCGGGGATGAAGGCGGGAGCGGCCACGCTTTCGGAGGGAAAATCGGCGTGGCGGCGGAAGCTCACGATGACCTCTTGCAGCAGCGCGCGTGAAGACAGGTTCGACACGAACGCGATGAAATTGCCCGTAGAGGGATAGAAGAACCCGAGCGGAAACGGATAGCGCTGGCTGCCAGGTTTGTCCGAGTAGTAGCCGATGGTCTCGAGCGAGAGCATTGCGACGATGTTCTCCCCGCGCTCCTTCGACAACCGACGAAGTTTGAGCTGGTTATCAATTTGAAGACGGCGAAGGCACTCGGCATCACCATTCCCAATGCGCAGTTGTTACGCGCAGATGAAGTCATTCAGTGACAGTTCGCTAAGTCTTGATCGCCGGCGATCTCCAGCGCGTCGTCGACCCTCGATCCCGAGGTATCTCACGGTGCTTTCAAGTTTCGTATGGCCGAGCAGGAGTTGTACGGCCCGAAGATTCCTGGTCCGGCGATAGATCACGTCGGTTTGGTTCGCCGCATTGAATGGGTGCCGTAGGCCGCTGGATCAAGCCCGATCGATCCCGCCCAGGTATGAACGATCCGGGAATACTGCCGAGTCGAAAGGTGAGGCGACGCCGACATACGGCTCGGAAAGAGGAACTGCTCCGGCTTCAGGCGGGCCGCCGCGATCCAGGCGTCGACTGCATCCCGCGTCTGTTCAGTAATCTCGAATTGCACCGGCCGCTGAGTCTTCTTCTACATGACGATCGCGCGTGGGGCGACATGACTGCCCTGGAACACATCGCCAACGCGAAGTCCCACCAGGTCGCACCCGCGCAACTTGCTGTCGATGGCGAGATTGAACAACGCGAGTTCCCGGGCTCGATGATCCAGTTGCAGTCGAATCCGGATGGCCCAGATCTCCTTCAGCTTCAGCGGTGGCTTCTGGCCGATCAGCTTCCCTTTGTTCCACGGTACTACACGCCCATCAGCCTTGGGGGCGGTGATGGTAACGGCATACGTGAATGGCTCCTTGGTAGGAGGAAAGGAGCCTCATGTTGATCCTGGGTCAAGGGCGCTTGTCGACCCGGAGCAGACCTTCGCGTCGCTCGAAAGCAGCCGTAGGATCTTGGCGTCGGGCTGCGTTTGACCGCTGCAGCCAAGCGCCGTCGCTCGGCATCCTGTGCGATCTGTGTGCTCAGCTCGACGGCAGCTTTTGCTTGTTCGAGGACGCCCCTTACAGTCCAAGGAAAACGACCGTTGCGTACCTCGGCCTCGTCGGCCATGCGACATTGGTGAATCCGGCCTGAACTTTGGGTTGATCGTTGATCCCCGCGCCCTAAATCGAACGAGGTTCTGCACCAGTGAAAGTGGCCATTCAAAGGTACTCGAGCATGGCCGCAGCCTTTTGAGCGGCCTCCGTCACCAGGACCGATGCATTGCTAGTACGGGCGCGCTGGCCCGATTTGCGGCGCTCGGACGGGTTTGGCCATACCGAAGAAGATAGTTACACCGTTGCCACCGCAACGAGTCGAGAGGGCTTCGTCTTTGTTCGTGTTGAGGAAACAGCTGTCGGTGATCTGCCAGTTGTTCATCACCCACACGTCGCCCGCTGGGCTGACAGCCAAATCGGTCACTCTCTGCAGTCCACCACCCACATAGCCTCCCGCCGGCGAGATTTGGTCTCCGGTTTTCATGCCGGGCGGGCAGTTCTCCGTGCGCACACCACACAAATGCGCGACTGGGCTGTGCGCCATGGCAAGATTGGAAACCCAGACGTTGTCATTGCCGTCCACGACCACCGCGAACGGGGCGGGCAGACCGCCTCCCGTGAACGGTGAGCCGGGAAATTGCGAGCCATCCGGGCGCAGCAGCGTGACGCTGCCGCCATCCGTGCCCGTTTGCCGAAACATCTGCGTCGTTAGGGCCTCGTCGGCGTTGCCCCCGGCCTTCAGGACCAGGAGATCTTTGACGAGATCGAACGTCGCGCGCGCCCCGTTCCCCAAATGATTGGTTACCCAGACATTACCTTGGCTGTCGATGGCCATACCCCCGGGACTCCACCCCGTGCCGAATTTCTCGGCTTTGCTCGGGTCTGACGCCGGAAATCGCGTCACGTGCGCGCCAAAGCCATTCGACACCCAGATCCGGTCCTGCTGGTCGATGGCAAGGTGGAACGGCCCCACCAAGGATTTGCAAGGTTCGGCGCTCTCGCGTCCCTCGCAACTGATCCGACCTTTGGTGGGATCGCCATTGGGGAAATGCAAGAGTTGGCCCTTTGAAATCCCGACGGCCCACACGTCCCCTTTGGGCGTCGCGATGATGCCCTGCATCAACCCAAGCCGGCCGCCGAAGGTAATGCCCTCCGGCGGTGTCAGCGGCTTGCCATTCTTGTCGAACACGGCGATGGACTTGCCGCCATAGGTGCCGAACCAGGCGTTGTCCTTGGCGTCGACGGCCGCCCCGAAGGTGCCACCCTCCATCCCGCCGCCAGAAAATCCGGTGATGGCAGGTGAAAGCGGCTTGCCGTTGGGATTGAACTTGGTCGCGTTCCCCTGCCACAAGCTATCCGTCCCTTGCCAACCTACCGTAAAGTTGTCGCCGACCCAAAGATTGCCTTCGCTGTCGAACATTGCTTTGCCGCCCGCGCGATAACCGCCGCCGCCGAACTTCAGCGGCAGCACCCAGGCGCTAGGCGCGACGTTCAAATACGGCATGAACGGAACAGCGCGCATGTTCTTGCCCGGGGGAACCTGATAAAACTGCCCAATCAAGGCAAAGAGCCTCTCGGGCTTGTACCAGGGAAAGCGCGCCACCGATTGGGCCGCTGCTAGCGTGTCGGCGGGTACGTCGCCGTTCGGGGGTGTCGCCGCCAGGAAAAGACTATCGCAGGCGTTGGCAGTGACCCGCGTGGCGCAACCCGCGAGCGCGTTGGCGAGTGTAGCGAAGTTGGCCATCGTTGGCGTCTCGCCCTCGTTGAGCGGGCTTTGGATGGCGTTCCCCCAGCCACCCGTTTGAAGATCGACGAAACTCGGAACATTGCCCGCGGCGATGCGCAAGCCCAGCGCGGGACCCTTGATGGCGGTTCGGTCGAGAAACTGCGCGTGGGTCCACACCGATGCGACGGTGGTGAACTCATTGATCGTCACTTTGGCCGGCGGCTTGATGCCCAACACCGTCAAGAGCGCAATGGCGGGGTTGTCGCCACCCGACTTGTCCGCGGCCGACTTGCCGCCATTGGCGACCAAGTAGTACATGGTGTCGTTGCCGACGCCGCTTGGCGCATTCAGTACGAAGCGGCCATCGGTGCCGGTCCTTACCTGTCCCAGTTGCTTGGGCGCACCGGCGCTCGCCGCGAAGAGCGTCACCATCGAGCCCGCAATCGGCGCACCTCCTCCGAGCACTTGTCCGTTGATATTGGCTGCTGCGGCGACCGACGCAAATGACAGCACGCCAGTCGTGGCGAGCGCGCCGATCCATGCGTGAGCAAGCGCAACGCGGTCGGACCCAAGCGGCAAGTTATCCATTGCCAGTCTCCTGAAGTTGAGTATCTGCGAGAGTCTGCCGGCTCCCGGCCCCCGGCCATACACCACTCATGATCCGCGCTTCGCTCGCCCCTTCGGTAGCCCGTTCCACGTCCAATGGGCTTCTGCTCTGCACGCGCGAAGCCTCATCTCTGAGGGCAATACCAGGATCTCGCGCCAACAATTTACCAGCTTCAGATGTAACCGAATACTGACCTCTGGGTTAGGTCCGCCGCACCAAATGTTCGACAGCACAGAGACCGACCGCTTTGGAGGCCGAGAGGTATGACCGCTCCTGGCCGTTCTCGGTCCTCAAGCGCAACTACGATCTGAAACCGGTTGTCGAATCAAATCTGGGTTACAACACCTGGATGTTCCCACTCGCTGATCCACGCGCGCAAAGCTTTGCCGCCGTCCTTCGGCGGGCTTTCCACATCGTGCCAAGCCACGTACGCGTCGCCCTCCTCCGCGATCAAGAAGAGCGCGTGCATCCCCTTGCTCCTTTTCAGCGTCTCCAGCGCCTGAACGGGGCTTTGCGCGATCGGGGCGCCGACATTGAGCGACGTGTTCACGCTTACCTCCACACCCGCGCGCCGACCCATCGCCTTCAGGTAGGCATGGATGAACGGATCGCTCTGCTCCCGCACGATCTGGACGCGAGACGTGCCGTCGAAGTGGATCACCGCCGGAATCGCGTTGTACGCCTCCGGCTTCGCGCGGCTGGTCAATACCATGTAGTTATAGGCGTTGTAGTCGTCGTCGTCCGCGCCGGGCGACAGTTCGAACCATTTCTTCGCGGCTTCCAGTGTCGCCATCGGCGCCAGGGGTCGGATCAGCTCGCGAAACTTCACCAGTCTGTTGAGCACTTCCAGCGTCTGGGGATTCGTCGGGTTGGCCAATATCGAGCGGTGGCCCAGGGCGCGGGGGCCCGCCTCCGCGGGACCCTGGCAGATGCCCACCACACCATTTTTCGAGACGAGGTAGGCGAGCAGATCGGCGATGCGCTCGCATTGCTGACGGCTCGAGATATTGCCCACGTGAAGGTGTCCAATCTCCGGTGTCGTCGCCAGCCCTTCCCGGATCTCCTCGTTCGTCGGCGACATCCCGCAGTAGAACGCGTGCCGGAGCGACTCGCCTGGCTTGGCGCCGGCTTGGCACGCAAAGTTGTAGGCCGCTCCGATCGACACGCCCGTATCACCGCATATCGGCGGCACCCAGAGATGCAGCGTCGTGTTGCTCATTCCCAAGGCTCGCTGGTACCACGTTGCGCCGAATTCATCGAGCAGCCGCATGTTGGCCACGCAATTGAGAGCGGTACCGCCCGTCAACACGAGTCGATGGCTGCGCGTACGTCTGATCAAGTCCCGGACGATATGAAACAGCGCGTCCTCGAACACCAGCTGCACGGCGGCGGCCTTGTCGACGCGGTCCACCGTGATGGGCGCATGCTCGGATGTCTTCGACCCTCAATACCGCATCGGGCTGCCACATCGCCTTCGGCAATATCGGTTCGCCGACGATTGCCGACAATCGCTTCGTGTATGGCGCCGAGCAGCCGCCGCGGTGCCAGTTGGCGAGAGAGCGGTTGAGCAGGACGCGACCCTCGCTCTCGAAGACGAACACATCGCGAAGCTGGCTGTAATAGCGATTGGTCAGCCGGTTGGCGTCACCCCACGCGGCCGCGCCCATGTACCGTCCCTCGCTGCTCATCAACGGCCAACCGCCCTGCGACGAGCTGAGCATGCCGTACATCATGCCCAGCGAGTCCCACAGGCTGCGATTCTTGTAGAGCAGCTTCAGCTCGCCGTGCTCGGCGACGTACGCGGAGATGGCGCCGTCATCCCCCGCGCCGTCGATCACCAGCACCATCACCGGCTCGGCACATTGGGCAAATGGCGAGACGCCCCAGGAAAGCCACGCGTGGTTGTCGTGGTGGCGCAGGTTGATCACAGGCATCCGCTTGCCGTCCGTGCGGAGCTTGCGGCCGAGGCGCCTCGGCGCGGTAAATGCGTCGAACAGGCACCAGGCGTTCATTTGGGGCGACGCCTCGCGCGTCAACAGCCGCCAGCTGCCGGGCAATTCCTGCATCACGCTCTCGGCGGCTTTGCCTGCCCAATGCGGATAGTCCCAGCTCGCGCAAACTGCATGAATGCAAGACGGATCGATGCCCAGCTTTTTCATTTGCGCCATGAGCACGTCGACACTCCTGCCGGGATAGCGCTGGAAGTGCTTGACGGCGCGAAAGCGTTCCTCCTCGTGATTGGCGACGAGCCGGATGCCATGCGCTGTCGAAGCCTCGATCAATCCGACGCCGGCGTTGTGTCCGCCCGGACCGATGCCGAGCACATAGACAGTCTCGCCCCGCTCGAGCTTCTGCCGCATGGAGGCCAGGCGCTGCTTCGCGTAGGTTCCGTGCGGGGAGTGAAACTTTGCCAATGCCCCGGCAAGGCGCGCCAGCAGATAGATCGCTGCGAAAGCCGCCTTTCCGAGCAGATTGAAGCGCGGCCCGATGGTGGCCGTACGTATGGACATGTGGAGGCTGGAACCTGTCTCGGAATAGGCGGCGTGGTGCGATAGCCTCGTCGTATCCTCGCTCGCCCCTCCCTGCAGGACTACGCGCTGTCCGGGTCTTGCCGCGGTTCTCGATCGATTCTAAAGCTTCGGTTGCTTGCGCGCTGCCGGTTAACTCCGTGCCAGCACCTGATCGACCATCACCCCTGCCTGCCCGAGATAGTTGGCCGGGTCGCACAGCTCTGCAAGCTGGGGCGATTCAGGTGCGTCTTGATCTCCTTGTGCTCGGCAAGTATGTCGAGCAGCGGCCGATCCGTCTTGATCGCTTCGCGGCACAGGTCGTAGACGAGATCGTGCGCGTATTCACGGCCGATGAACGGCCCAAGCCCCATCATCACCGCCTCGGACATGACGAGACCGCGGGTGAGGTCGATGTTGGCGCGCATTTTCGCGGCATCGACTTCGAGACCGTCGAGCACGAAGCGCGTCTGCTTGAGCGCGCCCGCCAGCAGGCAGAATGCTTCCGGCAGCACGATCCATTCGATTTCCCACGGACCGGTCGAGCGCTCGTGGTCGGCGACCATCGCGTCCATCAGGCTCGCGGCGTGCTGGCGTACCACCGACACCGCGGAATGGATGTAGCAGCTCGAAATGGGATTGCGCTTCTGCGGCATCGTACTGCTGGAACCACGTCCGGGCGCGAAGGGCTCGTAGACCTCGGCCACCTCGGTTTGCATCATCAGCTTCACGTCCATCGAGATCTTGCCGAGCGAGCCGCCGACCAGGCCGAGGAAGCAGCCGACTTCGGCGATGCGTGTCGCGCACCGTGTGCCATGCGATGTCCGGCTTGGCCAGCCCGAGCTCCGCCATCAACCCCGCTTGCGTCTCCATGGCACCCTTCTCGATCGACGCGAGCGTGCCGCAGGCACCGCCAAACTCGCCCATGAGCACGCGCGGCCGCAATTGTTCGAGGCGCTCGCGATGGCGCTGGAACCCCGCGAGGATGGCGGCCATCTTGAAACCAAAGGTCAGCGGTATGGCCTGCTGCAGATTGCTGCGGCCGATCATCGGTGTGTCGCGATAGCGGCGCGATAATTCCGCCAGTGAGTGCGCAATGGCCTTCAGGTCGGCGTCGATCAGGTCGAGCCCCTCGCGTATCAGCATCACGGTGGCGGTATCGGTGATGTCCTGCGTGGTCGCGCCCCAGTGACAGTATTCGCCGAGCTTGTCGCGGCACAGCGCATTGATCTGCGACACGACGCCCAGTATCGGGTAGCCGATGCGCTCCGTCTGGGTGCGCAGCTTGGCCATGTCGATCTTGCCGATATCGCAGTTGCGCACGATCTCCTGTGCGGCCTCCGCCGGGATGATGCCGAGGCGGCCCTGCACGATCGCCAGCGCCTTTTCGATTTCGACGTATTTCGCCGTGCGGTTCTCGTCGGACCAGACGCGGCGCATCGCGTCGGTGCTGAAGATGTTTCCGAAGATGGATGAATCGACGATCGTGGCAGACATGGCTGTGGGTTCCTTGAATTGTCATGGCGGGTTCGACAAGTTCATCACGAACGTGCGCCGGTCAGTTACGGTCCGACCTTGATCGCGTTACTTGATTGTCGCGGTGGCGTCCATCGTCAGCCACCCTTCGTGATCCTTGGCCCAGAGATGGAATGACTTGTCGTCCGCGCCTTGCTCGCCGCAGACGTAAAAGTGGTTGATGTCGAAGGTGGGGCGGATGGCGCGAAACTCGTAGCGCGCAACTTCCGCCTCCGGCATCTGATGGCGCAGCAGGTCCAGCAGCAGCGTCGCGATCAGCGGCCCGTGGACGATGAGTCCCGGGTAGCCTTCCACTTCCGTCACATAGCGCCGGTCGTAGTGGATGCGGTGGCCGTTGAAGGTAAGCGCGGAATAGCGGAACAGGAGCACGTCGTCGGGGCATCCACTTCTTTTCCCAGGTCGCGCTCGCGGGTGCAGCCTTCGGCGGCGGCGCGACGTCATCGGGCTTCGCTGCTTCCCGGTACACGATGTCGTGGAACTCCGTCAGGGCCACCTTCGACTCGCCGTTGCGGCGGATCTCGTGGCGTACCTTGACGAACACCAGCGGTCCGGTACGACCCGATTTTTCGGTGACATCATGAATGGTCGACACGCGCTCGAGCGTATCGCCAATCCGCAGTGGCGAATGAAACTCGAACTGGCTGCCCGCCCACATGCGTCGCGGGAGCGGCACCGGCGGCAGGAACGCACCCCGTTTTGCGTGACCGTCCGGCCCGACCTCGGACTGCCGATACAGCGGCAGGAAATACAGCCAGTGCCAGAGCGCCGGGAGCACGGTGCCCGTGGGTGGCCGCTCGGTAGAGCGGTCAAGCGTGGCCGAGAGCGCGGCATAAGGAAACGCCGTCGCGACGTCGCTGACGGTTTCCGATTTCCCGATCCATTCTTTCAGATTCAAGTTCAATGACTCCCAAAAAACTGCGTCATCCCGGCGGAGGCCGGGATCCAAGTTAGAGGCCCACCTGAGCACTTGGGCCCCGGCCTGCGCCGGGGCGACGAATGTGTGGCCTGCGCGCCGGCATCAGCATCGTTTCGCGGTGATCGCCGTCACCCGCCCATGCCGAGCGTCTTCGGCAGCCAGATCGACAGCGGCGGCCAATACGTCACCAGCACCAGGAAGCCAAGCATGGTCAGCAGCCACGGCCAGACCGCAATGGTCAGTTCGGTGATGCCCATCTTGGCGATGCCGGAGGCGACATAGAGATTCAAGCCGACCGGCGGATGGCACATGCCGACTTCCATGTTCACCACCATGATGATGCCGAAGTGGATCGGGTCGATGCCGAGCTTGATCGCGATCGGAAACAGGATCGGCGCGAGGATCAGGATGATCGACGACGGCTCCATGAAATTGCCGGCGGCGAGCAGCAGGATGTTCGCCACCAGCAGGAACGTGATCACGCCCAGGCCCTGGTTGAGCATCCAGCCCGCCATCGCCTGCGGAATGTTCTCGTTGGTCATCAGGAACGAGAACAGCACCGCATTGGTGATGATGTACAGCAGCATCGCGCTCATGTTCGCGGACGAGAGCAGCACTTTCGGGATGTCCTTGAGCGAGAGATCCTTGTAGACGAAGACGGCGATGACGAAGGCATACACCGCCGCCATCGCCGCCGCCTCCGTCGGCGTGAACACGCCGGTATAGATGCCGCCCATCACGATCAGGATCAGCAGCAGGCCCCACATCGACTTGCGGAACGTTCGCCAGCGCTCGCCCCAGGTCGCCTTGGGCTGGCGCGGGTAGTCGAACTTGCGCGCGCGCCACCATGCGGTCAGTCCGAGCAGGAACGCCAGCAGGATGCCGGGGATCACGCCGGCCATGAACAGCGCGCCGACCGACGTGCCCGTCGACACCGAAAAGATCACCATGGCGATCGACGGCGGGATCAGGATCCCGAGCGCGCCGGACGTCGTGATGATCCCGGCGCCGAAGCGATTGGGATAACCCGCCTTGACCATGGCCGGCAGAAGAATGGCGCCGATGGCCACCACCGTCGCCGGCGACGATCCCGACACCGCGGCGAACAGCGCGCAGGCGAGCACGCCTGCGAGCCCAAGGCCGCCGTAGAGGTGGCCCGACCATCGAGCTGGCGAAGTTGATCATCCGTCGCGCCACCCCGCCGTGCGTCAGGAAATTGCCCGCCAGGATGAAGAACGGGATCGCCATGATCTCGAACTTCTCGATGCCGGTGAACAGCTTCAGCGCGACGGACTCGATCGGCACCGACGTCATCAGGAACAGGAAGGACAGTACGGTGAGGCCCAGCGAGATGGAAATCGGCATCCCGGTGAGCATCAGCGCCAGCAGCAGGCCAAAGATGATGGTGGCGTTCATTGGCGTTTGCTCCCGTTCGATGCCGTCGCCCGGCGGCGGCTCGTTCATGTCGCGCGGGTGCAACTCGATCGTCGAGGCGATAGGACCTGGTCTTCCTTGCCGGGCTCGAGCGAGATTTCCTCCTCGAGGCCTTCCACGTGGCTGTGATCGTGATGCGGCAGCTCGCCGGTGCGGACGAAATTGCACGAGCACCTGCAGGAAGCGGAAGCACATGAGCGAGGAGCCGAGCGGGATGGCGGAATAGACCATCCACGTCGGCCATTCGAGGTCCGGTGTATTCGGGCCCGGGAACATGTCGGTGACGTTGGCGCCGAACAGCTTGAAGAACGCGTAGTGCGCGCCGTTCTCCCACACGAAGTGCGCGCCCAGCGTGGCGACGATGCCGGTGAACAGCGCACCGGCCAGCAGGCCGAAGACGATGAGCTTGAAGCGGTTGCGATCCTTGAGCCGGTTGATCAGCACGTCGACGCCGACGTGGATGCCGGTGCGCACGCCGTACGCGGCGCCGAACTTGGCCATCCACACGAACATGATGATGCACAGCTCCTGCGCCCAGGACAGGTCGATCTTCAGCATCAGATCCTGCACGCCGGGGATGGGCCATCCGGTGACGTAGCGATGCACGACGGCCACGAAAATCAGCAGCGTCGCCCCGCCCATCAGGAACGAAATGAAGGTCTCTTCGAATCGGTCTAGGAATCTCACCGTCCCCTCCTGGCTGATCGCAACGCCACGGCGCGTCCGGGGCTCGCGCCCCGGACGCGCCTACCGCAGGTTACTTGGCGACGCCCGTCGCGCGCGCGGATCGCGGCGATGGTGTCCTTGCCGACGCGCGACGCCATTTCGTCCTGCACCGGCAGCATCGCCTTGACCCACATCGCCTTCTCGGCCGGCGTCGGCGTGTAGATCGTCGACTTGCCGGAGGCCTTGATGCCGGCGATGGCCGTCGCTTCGTCCTTCGCGGACACCTGGTCGTTGAACTTGGTGGCGTCCTTCATCGCGCCTTCGAGCGTCGTGCGGATGTCCGGCGGCAGGCCGTCCCAGAATTTCTTGTTCGCGACCACGACGTAGTTGCTGATCGTGTGATAGGTCAGCGTCACGTGCTTCTGCACTTCGTACTGCTTTTGCGTGTACAGGTTGGACAGCGGGCCCTCGGTGCCGTCGACCACGCCGGTGTCGAGCGCCTGGTACACCTCGGAGAACGCCATGGTCTGCGGAATCGCGCCCACCGACTTCATGATCGCGGCATTGACCTTGGACGAGTTGATCCGCATCTTCAGGCCCTTCATTTCCGCCGGCACGTGGATCTGGCCGGTTCGCGCTCATGACGCGGAAGCCGTTGTCCCAGAACGCAAGACCCGACCAGGCCCCGCGTCTCGAGCTTCTTCAGCATGCCCGCGCCGACCGGGCCGTTGTAGACCTTGTGCAGCGCCTCGATATCGGGGAACAGATACGGCAGATCGAAGGCTTCGAATTCGGGCAGGCCGATCGGCCCGAATTTGCCGGGCACCGGCGCCAGCATCTGCACCGAGCCGAGCTGCAGCGCTTCGAGTTCCTCCTTGTCCTTGTAGAGCATGCTGTTCGGATAGACCTCGACCTTCACCTTGCCCTTGGTGCGTTCTTCGGCGAGCTTCTTGAACTGCTCCGCGGCCTGTCCTTTCGGCGTGTCGGCGGCGGCAACGTGGCTGAACTTGATGACGATGGGCTGTTGCGCCGCGACCGGGAATGCGAGTCCCAGCGCGAGCGCTGCCGCGATTGCAAATACGTGCTTCATGGTCTTCCTCCTTGCGATGTGCTCGTTGTGACCGGGTGTTCCCGGTCGTCTTTGTGGCGGATGTTCGCTATCAGCCTGCCAGTGCGCCACCTTACACTGCCGCGCGCAGTGGCCGCAAATGGCATGGCGAATGACGCGTCGGCAATGCGAGCGCAGGCCAGGCATGTTCAAATCGCATTTTCCTTTCGCAACGCCGCGATCGCCGCGCTCGAATAGCCGAGGCTCGCCAGGATCGCGTCGGTGTGCTGGCCGAGCGCTGGTACGCCGTCCATTCTCGGCGCCTCGTCGTCCCACGAACCGGGTGGCAACAGCGCAGGGATGGTGCCTGCGGGCGAATCGACGTCGCGCCAGCGGTTGCGCGCGCGCAGCTGCGGGTGTTCCCAGACGTCGTGCATGTCGTTTACCTGCGCGTTCGCGATCTGCGCATCGTCGAGCCGGCGCACGACCTCTGCCGCCGTGAGCGTGGAAAACGCCTCGACGATCAGGCGCCGCAACTCGACGCGCGCTGCGCTGCGCTTGGAGTTGCTGGAGAAGCGTGCGTCCTTGGCGAGGCCGGGCTGCAACAGGACTTTTTCACAGAAAGCGCCCCACTCGCGCTCGTTTTGCAAGTCCGAGCATGACGGTCTTGCCGTCGCCCGCGGGGAACGGTCCATACGGGTAGATCGTGGCGTGGCTCGCGCCGGTTCGCGGCGGCGGCGACGCGCCGTCGAACGCGTAGTAGAGCGGATAGCTCATCCATTCGACCAGCGACTCCAGCATCGAAATGTCCAGGCGCTGCCCGCGACCGGTCTTCTGCCGCTGCAGGAGTGCAGCGAGAATGCTGGAGTACGCGTACATGCCGGCCGCGATGTCGGCGATCGACGACCCGGCCTTCGACGGCTCTTCTTCGGTGCCGGTGACGGACAGGAAGCCGGACTCGCTCTGGATCAGAAGGTCATACGCCTTCTTGTCCCGATAGGGACCGTCGGCGCCATAGCCCGAGATGTCGCAGACGATGAGGCTCGGGCTTCGCGGGTGCCAGCGCCTCGTAGGACAGACCGAGCCGCGCTGCCGCACCGGGTGCGAGATTCTGCACGACGACGTCGGCTTGTTCCTGCACCAGCCGCTTGAGGATGGTCTGCGCCTCGGGGTGCTTGACGTCGAGTGTCAGGCTCTCCTTCGAGCGATTGGTCCATACGAAGTGCGACGCCAGGCCGCGAACCCGTTCATCGTAGCCGCGCGCGAAGTCGCCCACACCGGGGCGCTCGATCTTGATGACGCGCGCGCCGAGATCGGCCAGCTGCCGCGTCGCGAATGGCGCGGCGATCGCGTGTTCGAGGGTGATGACGGTAGTGCCTGCGAGGGGGAGCATCGAGTCTCCTATCCGAGGTGGCGTTGCCGTGTCTGTTTCGCGCATCAATCGATCTGATGCATGCGGATCATGTATTAATATGCGAAAGCCGATCCGGCGTAGCCACGCAGGGTCACCGACATGCGCTTCGATCTTGCCGACCTTCAAGCCTTCGTCGCCGTCGCGGAACTGATGAATTTTCGCGCGGCCGCCGACTCGATCCACCTGTCGCAGCCGGCGCTGAGCCGGCGCGTCGCGAAACTGGAAGTCGCGCTCGGCGTGCGGCTGTTCGAGCGCACCACGCGTCGCGTCAGCCTCACCGCCGTTGGCCGCGACTTCGCGCACAAGGCGCGCTCGCTGCTCGATCAACTCGAGCATTCGCTGCTGAGCATCGGCGAAGGTGCGCTGACGCAGCTCGGTGAAGTGACGATCGCCTGCTTTCCTTCCGCCGTGTATTACTTCCTGCCCAACGTATTGCGCGAGTACCACGCCCAGTTTCCGCGCATCCGCGTGCGCATCATCGATGACGATGCCAACGCCGTGCTCACCGCCGTGGCGCGCGGCGAGGCCGATTTCGGCCTGAATTTCATCGGCACGCAGGAACCCGACATCGAGTTCCAGCCCATCCTGCGCGAGCCGTTCGTCGCAGCCTGCCGCCGCGACCATCCGCTGGCGCGCAAGCGCAGCGTGACATGGGCGGAACTCGGCGCCTACGACTTCATGACGGTGGACAAGACCAGCGGCAATCGTCTCCTGCTCGATCTCGCTTTGGCGAATACGTCGATACGTCCGCGCTGGGCGTTCGAGGCGAAGCACGTGCTGACTCTGGTGGGGCTGGTCCAGGCAGGGCTCGGCGTCGCGGTGGTTCCTCGTCTCGCGATGCCGCCGGCCGACGATCCGTCGCTCGTGAGCATCACACTGAAGGAGCCTGCCGTGACACGAACCGTCGGCCTCATTCGTCGCCGCGGGCGCAGTTTGCCCGCCGCCGCGCAATCGCTGTACGCCATGCTGCAACGGGCGTGGCCGCGACGCGGCGCCCCAGGCAACACCACGCAGACGTCCCCACGCACTCGAGAGCGCTAATGCCACCGGGAATGTAGGGTCATCTCAGGCTGCCTTCGGCCACACGGCGCCCGGGACATAGACGACACCGGAAAGCAGTGGCCGCGCGGTACCAACGATGCCCGCGCGTTTGATCGTCGGCAATTGCGCCTCGGCGTCCTGGTGGACGTCGACCCGAGTGGTCAATCGTCCGGCGGGATGCTCGACGACGATCCGGTTCGCATCGTCAATATCGAAGGTCACCAGTCGGGCGGCGACACTGTCGGGAATCACGCAGGCTGCACTGACGCAAAGCGCGCCGGTGATGGCGTGCGCGGCGTGGCAGTTCCAGGGGACGAAATAGCGCGAGCTGATGTTGCCGCCCTGGCGAGGCGCCGCCAGCAGCGCGATCTTCGGCAGCACCTTGCCCTTGACGTCGCCCATGCCCATGCGCGTTGCCGCCTGCGCGCGAATCCGCTCGAGGCGCGCCAAGGAGATCGCCGTCCTGATCCAGTTCCTGCTTGGATTCGTAGCCAGCTCTTGCCCATCGATGCCGCCGCGACAAAGACCAGCGGCGAGGTGAAGTCGACGCAAGACACCGGCACGTCGTCGAATACATCGACCGCATTCCCGGTGGGCAGGAGCTTGCCGGTCTTCGCACCCGCGGCGTCGAGAAAATTCATGACGATGGGCGCCCCCGTCCCCGGTACGCCGTCGATGCGTGCCGTCCCCTCGTAAGTCACCTTGCCGTCAGGCGTCTGCACGACCGACTCGATGACCTTGCCGCTGTTGACGTTGAAGATCCGCACCGTGGTCGACGTCCCGGATGGGCGCGCGAGTCCTCGTTCGATGGCGAAGGGCCCGACACCCGCAAGCATGTTGCCGCAATTGGGCGCGGTATCGACCACGCTGCGGTCGACCGACACCTGCGCAAACAAGTATTCGACATGGATGCCCGGGCGTTCCGACGGTCCGACGATCGCCACCTTGCTGGTCAGGCTGTCGCCGCCGCCGACGCCGTCGATCTGCCGCAGGTCGGGCGAGCCCATCACCGCCAAGAGGACCTGGTCACGCGTGCGGGTGTCTGTCGGGAGGTCGGAAGCGAGGAAGAAAGGACCTTTCGAGGTTCCTCCTCGCATCAACGTGCATGGAATGGCGGTCAGCATCGCTCCTCCGGTACGCCTTTTCCGACGGCGTTCAGTGCATTCTGATCGAGACCGGCTTACTTGTGAATTGCATCTTTCACAACGATTGATGTTATTGGCGCATCAACGGCGGTCAATCGTCGCTCAGTTGCAAGCCGCTGGGCAGTCGCCGCTCGATGCTCCATTTGAGGAGTGCCGCGCCGCGAAAGACGCCGTGCGCGAACTTGCCGTAGGGCATCGTGAGGAAGAATGCCATGACCGCCCCGAGATGGAGTGCGAGCAGCAGCGCCATCGCGCCTGTGTCTCGCCACGCCAGCAAGGCGAGGCCGGTAACGCTGGTCAGCAGCAATAGCGCGATGAAGCCGCGATCCATCGGCTGTTGTGCGCTGTCGCCGCGCTCGGCATTGCGCTGCAGGTTGAGCCATAGCAACCCGGCAGGACCGATCAGCAGCCCGATGCCGCCCGCTGTACCCAGCAAAACCGGCAGGCTCGTCAATGCGTAGGGTGCATGCCAGCCAAGGAGGTAGTGATACAGCGTCGCTACACAGGTCGCCGCGAAGCAGAGCATGAAGCCGTAGAACGTGAAGTGATGGAAACGCCGGCGCCACAGCGTAAACGCGTCATCGGCTTCGTTGCAACCCTGGCCATGGCCGCCGTCGAGATACTTGAGGCGCAGTACGTTCGATGTCGCCTCGGTCACCGCGGCCCCCGACACGGCCCCGGGCGCGACGTCCTGCCAGAACTTCCGCACGCCCAGCGCGAGGGCCAGCACCGCGAACAGGAAGATCGGCGCGAACATCCACACCAGCAGGTTGTGCGGGAACACTGCGTAAAAGTCTCCCGCGAGCGGCTTGTGCAGCAGCGATCCGGTCATCGCCACGGCGAGTACGAGGAAGAGCGCCAGTCCGGCCGCCGTAGCAAGCGCCAGCGTCAAGCCATTGCGCTGATAGAGCGCGCCTAGTGCGGCGGGCCACGCATACTCCGCATACGTCCTTACGCGAACTTTCGCCATCGCGCGCGGCACGTCCACGGCAAACTCGTGCGGCGGCGCGTACTGACATGAGTAAAGGCAACTGCCGCAGTTGTGGCAGAGATTGGCAAGGTAATTGACGTCGGCCTTGCCGAACTCGAGCCGCCGCGTCATCGCCGGAAACACCGCGCAGAACCCTTCGCAATAGCGGCAGGCATTGCAGATCTGCATGACGCGGCTCACCTCGGCTTCATCATCGCCCAAAGGCGAAGCACCCGCCGCGAGCGCAGTTGCCTCGCGCGTCAGCGCCTCAAGCGGCGGCACGTTGCTCTCCTCTTTTCACCGCCGCCGCGGCTTCGGCGCCGGCAATCCGGCCGAACGCGGTGCCGATGGACATGCCGACCCCGGCGGTATAGCCCTTGCCGAGTACGTTGCCGGCCATCATTTCGCCGGCCACGAAAAGGTTGGGGCTCGGCTTGCCGCCGAAGTGCACGGCGGCGCGCTCGTTCACCTTCAGGCCCAAATAGGTGAACGTGATGCCGGGGCGCAGCGCATACGCGTAGAACGGGGGCGTATCGAGTGGGCGCGCCCAATGCGTTTTTGCGGGCGTGAGCCCCTCGGTGTGACAATCGTCGAGTACCGCGTGATCGAAGGTGCCGACCCGACACGCCGCGTTGAACGTTTCCATGGTTTGGACGAAAGTTGTTTCGTCGAGGCCGAGTTGTCGCGCAAGATCGAGCAGCGTATCGGCTTTCACGCCGGGAAACACCGGCGGCATGAACCGCCCGATCGCCTTGGCATCGATGACAGAGTACCCGATCTGCCCGGGCTGTTGCGCCACCAGCCGGCCCCAGATGGCGTAGCGCTTGGGCCAGAAATCCTCGCCCTCGTCGTAGAACCGGACGGCGTGGCGATTGAGCATGACGCCCAGCGACACGCAGTCGACCCGCGTGCAGATGCCGCCGTCGTAGAGCGGCGCACGCGCGTCGATGGCCACGCAATGGGATTGCGACGGATCGCCGATCGTGTCGGCACCCGCATCGATCATGAATTTCAGCAGCACACCCATGTTGAAGCGCGTGCCGCGAATCAGGAAATTGTCGGCCGGCCACTCGCCGTCCGCGTTCTGGCCCCAGGCTTCGCGCAACCACGCGCGATTCGATTCGAAACCACCGGCGGCGAGTACGCAGGCCCGCGCCTCGATGCGTTCGGTGCCCACGCGCGCCGCCACGAACCGTCCGTCGCGCAATTCGATCGCATCCACCGGCGCGTCGTAGCGAATCGTCACGCCCAGGGCTTCGGCACTGCGGTAGTACGCGTTGACCAGCGCCTTGCCGCCACCCATGAAAAACGCGTTGGTGCGCGCCACGTGGAGCGCGCCGGAAAGCGGCGGCTGGAAATGCACGCCGTGCTTGCGCATCCAGTCGCGGCAGGACGACGAGGCGCGGATCGTGAGCCGCGCAAGCTTTTCGTCGGTGATGCCGCCGGTGACCTTGAGCAGGTCCTGCCAGAATTCCTCCTCCGGGTAGGCGTCGACGAGGACGTCCTGCGGCGCCTCGTGCATGCAGCGGAGATTGCGCGTGTGCTGCGAGTTGCCGCCGCGCCATTCGCGGGGCGCGGCCTCGAGCAGCGTGACGCTGGCGCCCGCTTCGCGTGCCATCAGCGCCGCGCACAGCGCTGCGTTGCCACCGCCGATCACCAGCACATCCACCATCGCCATCGGCTCCCCTCCAGCTGCGACTGTAGTTGTTGGCGGCGAACTACGCCAGTCTCGCCGATAGAATCAGCTGCGTTGCAATGCAGGTGATGAACTTGGAATCTCAGTGGAGCACGGCAGGGACGGACTGCGTGGCGATTTTCGGCTGCCCCTTGCGCGAGCCGAACTTGTGCGCGTACGCCCAGGTGAATTCGGCGCCGAACAGGAAGATCTGCGCCGAGTAGTAGACCCAGAGCAATACGATGACCAGCGACGCGGCCGCGCCGAAGCCGGTGGAAATGCCGCTCTTGCCGATATACGCCCCGATGAGAAATTTGCCAAGGACGAAGAGCATCGAGGTCACGATCGCGCCGATCCACACATCTTTCCAGGCGATCCGTGCGCGCGGCATGGTCTTGTAGATCATGGCGAACACCGCGGTCGCGAGCACGACGCTGAGTGCCAGGTCCAGTGTGCGAAGGACGCCGGCCCAGCCTGCCATCAGCGGTGCCCACCACCGGTTGAGCGCGGCCAGCCCGGCACTGAACGCCAGCGATACCATCAGCAGGAAGCCGATTCCCAGGACCATGCCGAACGATAGCAATCGTGCGCGCACGAGCCTCCACAGCCCCGAGCCGTCAGGCTTTGTCGGCACCTTCCAGATGCGATTGAGCGCATCCTGCAACTCGGCGAAGACGGACGTCGCCCCGATGTACAGGAACAACAGGCCAAGCACGGCCGTAAGCAGGTTCTCGGCCGGTTTGCCGGCGCTTTCGAGCAGGTTCTGTACCGCGAGCGCGCCCGACGCACCGAGCAGCTCGTGCAATTGGCCGAAGATTTCACCGCGGGCGGCTTCGTCCCCGAAAAAGAACCCTGCGACGGAAATCACGATCAGCAACAACGGTGCGATGGAGAACATCATGTAGAACGCCAGCGCCGCACCCATGCTCTGGGCGTAATCATCGACCCAGTTGATGGCTGCCGTCTTGATCAAGCCCAGGATGTCCCGGTAAGTCATCCTTGCAAGTCACACTGAAAAATCGGCTCCGCGGTCCGCGTCATAACCGGCCATTGCGGGAAAGCAGGACGGCGATCGGGCGTGTCCCCTGGAACTCCGAAAATACGATGACCATGATTGCCGTGATCGGCACAGCGAGAAAGGCACCGGTAACGCCCCACATGCTCGACCAGATGGCGAGGCTGACCAGTATCGCGAAAGGGCTGAGGTTGAGTGAGCTGCCCATGACGTAGGGGTCGAGGATGTTGCCGATGAGGAACTGCACGACGGACAACGACACCAGCACGGCGAGCACCTCGCTCGTGCTCCCGAACTGCACGATCGACATGGCGACGGGGAACAAGACGCCGAGAAAGGAGCCGATGTAGGGAACGTAGTTCAGCAGCGCAATCAGCACCGCCCAGAACGCCGTGAACTCGAGTCCGAGGAACACCATGACCACCCAGCTCACCGCGCCGAGCAGGATGCCGATGCAGGTCTTGAGCGCCAGATACGAGCCGATGCGCGTGTTGATGTCGGCCGTGATTTGACGAATCCGGGCGACCGTCTGCGGATTGCTCGACAGATTGGCGACCTTGGCGGCAAACGAGCGCTGCTCGATCAGCAGGAAGCTGGCATAGAGCAGCACGACGATTACCGAGACGGCAATGGAGGACACCGAAGCGACCATCGATCCGATGAACGACTGAAGGTTGATCCGGTTCAGCACATCGCGGCGCAATGTCGTCCATGTCGGTTCGGATTCGATATGAAAAAACGCCGCAAACTTCTGGATCGCGGCGAGCAGCGATTCCTGGTAGGTCGGCGCGAGCGCCAGCACCCTCTCCCTGCTGGCGATGACCAGATAGGCCACGAGTACCAGGGTGAGCGCGATGATCAGCACGGACAAGGTGTAGTGAATCGGCACGGGCAGCACCCGGCCCAGCCATGGAATCCTGCGCAGCAGACGTGCGACGCCGACGATGACATACACCACCAGAATGCCGAGCACGATCGGAACGAAGATTTCTCGCCCGATATAGAGTACCCAACCGCCGATCAGCGCGAGGATGGCGCCATAGACGAACGCTTGCAGTCGATGGTTCATGGCCGATGTCTGGTCGCGTCGACCGCGGCGATGCGCGCGGTCCCGCGTCCGTCAATGCTTGCGGTTACAGGCGTAAGTCAGTGCTGCGGCGACTGCGCGGCCGCGATGCCCTGTGGTTGCGGTGCCATCGAACCGGCGATGTCCACCCAGCCGCCGCCCATGGCCTGGTAGACGTTGACCAGTTGCGTGTAGCGGTCAGCGAGCAGGCTCACCGCCGCGAGCTCCGCCGCGAACAATTCGTTTTCGGCCACGAGCACCTCGAGGTAACCCGAAACGCCCTTGTCGAACTTGAGTCGCGACAGCCGCGCGAATTCACGCAGCGCCGCCACGCGCTCCTGCTGCATCGCGACTTCCTGGATTTTTTTCTGCGAGCCGGTCAGCGCATCGTTGGTTTCCCGGAACGCGTTGAGGATCGTCTGCTGATAGAAGTACAACGCCTGTCGATCCTGGGCCTCTGCGGACTGCACCTGGCCTTCGATTCCGCCGAAGGTGAAGATCGGCCCGGCGATACCCGCTGCGATCAACCACGCGCTCGCCGGCCCGCTGAGGAAACTGCTGAACGCCGTGCTCACGCTGCCGAGCGCGCCCGTGATGGAAATGGTCGGATAGTAGAGCGCCCGTGTCGCGCCGATGTTGGCGTTGGCGGCGACGAGGTTCTGCTCCGCTTGCAGGATATCCGGCCGGCGCTGCAGCAACGCGGAGGGCAGATCCGCCGGAATGAGCGGCGCAACGAGCTGGTCGATCGTCTTCCCTCTGCGGGATCGGTGCCGGATTGCGTCCGAGCAGGATGGAGATGAAGTTCTCTTGCGCGGCGATCGCCTGTTCGATGCCGGGAATCGCGGCCAACGCCTGCTGGTACTGCGACCGGATCTGCGACACTTCCGTCTGCGACACGATGCCCGCCCGGAACCGCAGGTCGAACAGCCTCGCCGTCGCGCCGAAATTGCGCGCCGTCGCTTGTGCGATCTCGAGCTGGCGATCGAGCGCGCGCATCCCGATATAGCTCGACGCAACGCCCGCCACCAGCGACAGCACCACGCCGCGCTGTGCCTGCTCGCTCGCATACACCTGCGCCTGCGCGGCTTCGGTCAAGCGACGCACCCGTCCGAACAGGTCGAGTTGCCACGAGGCTCCCAACGATGCCTGGTACAGCGTGAAGTACGGGTCGGCGGGCGACGGGATGGCCGGCACGCCGAGGCGGCTCGAACGAAAGCGACTGACGTCGGCGTTGTAGCCGATCTGCGGAAACAGCTGCGAGCGCGTCGCCGTCAACGCACCGAGGAACTGATCGACCCTTGCGGCGGCGATGCGCACGTCGCGGTTATCGCGCAACGCGGTCTCGATCAGCTCGTTGAGGACCGGGTCGCCGAATTGCTCCCACCATTTCGTGTTTGCAACGTCGGCCGCCTTCGGATAATCGATGCGCCATGCATTCGGTGTATCGACCGCTGGCCGCACGTAGTCCGGTCCGACGGTACAGCCCGCGAGCACGGTGGCCGCAACGAACGCAACGAGCGTACGTCTCTTCATCTCGAGCTCCTTCCTGCGGTGGATGGTGGCATCACGCTCCGACGAATCTGTTCACGTCGCACACAATCAGTGCAGTTGACGAGCGTCACATGCGACCATCGCGCGCCGCATTCGCGTTGACCTGTGTCCACGGATGTCGTAACCTGCATTTTCGCAGAATTTGCGCATGTGCCCCAAGCAAATCATGCGATCGCTGTTCTCCGCCGGTTTCGCTGCCAATGTCCGTGCCGATCATGCTCATCTATTGCTGGCATGTTCACCGGCGGATTCGTTCTCAGCTTGCTGCGCTCGTGGATACATGGCGCGTCCAGGCGTGATTGATCGCGGACGACCTCGTCCACACTGGGGCAGCCCGCCAAGGAGATCCATGTGGCAAAGCGCAAAATAACCGCTCGCAAACGAAGCTCGCAGGGCGTTCTCGCAACTCGCGCCCGCGCAAGAAAGTCCCGCGCAGGAGCGAAGGTGCACCGGTGCTCGTCGACCTCGCGCTCCAGGGCGGCGGCTCCCACGGTGCCTTCACCTGGGGCGTGCTCGATCGGCTGCTCGAGGAGCCGTCGCTTCAATTCGACGGCATATCGGGAACGTCCGCGGGCGCCATGAATGCCGCAGTCATGGCCTCCGGCCTCATGCAAGGTGGACCGGCCGAGGCACGCGTCGCGCTCGAAGGGTTCTGGCAGCGCGTATCGGATGCGGCGCGGTTGAGCCCGTTGCGGCGCGGTCCGATCGAGATCCTCACCGGCAACTGGACGCTCGATTACTCGCCGGTATTCGCTGCTGTCGAATTCGCATCGCAGGTGCTCTCACCCTACGACACGAATCTCGGCGGGTCGAATCCGCTCACCAAGCTATTGGCCGAGAGTGTGGACTTCGCACACCTCGTGGACTCGCCGATCAAGCTGTTCGTCACGGCGACCAACGTGCATACGGGCCGCGGCCGCGTCTTCCGCAATGCCGAACTCACGCCCGACGTGCTGCTGGCGTCCGCCTGCCTGCCGACGATGTTCCAGGCGGTCGAAATCGACGGCGAGCCCTACTGGGACGGCGGCTATTCGGGCAACCCATCGATGGGGCCGCTGATCCGCGAGTGCAGTGCGTCCGACACGATCCTGATCCAGATCAACCCGATCGAGCGGCCGGGGACACCCCGCACGGCGCGCGAAATCCAGAATCGGCTGAACGAAATCTCGTTCAACGCAACGCTGCTCAAGGACATGAAGGCAGCAGCGCTGTTGCGTCAAGTCGCCGATCCGGGCACCGGAGAAGGCGCGAAGTGGGCGCATATGCGCGTCCATCGCATTTCCAGCGAGATGATGCTTGAACTGGGCTACTCCTCCAAGCTCCTCACCGAATGGCCGTTCTTCACGATGCTGCGCGACGAAGGCCGCAAGGCGGCGAGCCATTTTCTCGAGACGCACGGCGCGGATCTCGGCGTGCGTTCGACGCTCGACCTCGACGCGATGCTGGAAAACACCTGAACCTCATGGGGCTCGCCGGGATACTGCTCGGGCTGGGCGCACTTGTCTGGCTGTCGTTCCGCGGCTGGAGCGTGCTCGTCCTCGCGCCCGGCGCCGCGTTGATCGCCGCGCTCGCGGCGGGCGAGCCGCTGCTCGCGCACTGGACGATGACGTTCATGGGCGCGGCCGCCGGATTCCTCGCGCAGTTCTTCCCGCTGTTTCTGCTCGGCGCCGTGTTCGGCAAGCTCATGGACGACAGCGGGTCCGTCACCGCGATCGCGCGTTTCATGACCGAGAAGCTCGGCCCACGCCGCGCGATATTGGCCGTCGTGCTGGCGGGCGCAGCCGTCACTTACGGCGGGGTGAGCCTGTTCGTCGCGTTCTTCGTGCTCGGACCGATGGCGCAGGCGCTGTTTCGCGCGGCGGACATTCCGAATCGCCTGATGCCCGCCGCCATCGCACTGGGCACGTCGACATTCACGATGTCCGCGCTGCCTGGAACGCCGGCGATCCAGAACGCGATCCCCATGCCCTTCTTCGGCACCACGCCGTTCGCCGCACCGGGCCTGGGCATCATTGCTGCGCTGATCATGCTCGGCTTCGGCCTGTGGTGGCTCGCGCGCGCGGAAGCGTCGGCGCGCCGCAAGGGCGAGGGATTTGGCGCAGCCGTCGCCGCCAACACGGCCGCGGACGACCTTGTCGTGCGCGAGCGCGCGACCACCTCGGGAACGTTCGACCCCGCGGAAATCCGCCACGGCCAGCCAAGGCGATCAATCGCCCGGCGTGTTCATCGCCAGCTTGCCGCTGCTCGTGGTCGTCATCGTCAATCTCGTGGTCTCGCATGGTGATACTGCCGCGCATCGACACGAGCTTCCTCGCGGACGAGCGTTGGGGCGGAACGCCGCTCTCGTCGGTGAGCGGCGTGTGGTCGGTGATCGTCGCCCTCGCCCTGGCCATCGTCACGCTCGTGCTCGTCAATCGCAAGCGCCTGCCCGCGCTGCGCGACACCGTCGACGCCGGCGCCAACGCGTCGGTACTGCCCGTGCTGAGCGTCGCGAGCCTGGTCGGTTTCGGTGCGGTGGTCGCGGCCATGCCCGCCTTCGCGATCGTCCGCGACTGGGTGCTTTCGATCGGCGGCGGTCCGCTCGTCTCGCTTGCTTTGGCCACCAACATACTCGCCGCGTTGACCGGATCGGCGTCGGGCGGGCTCACCATCGCGCTCGACGCGCTCGGCAGCACCTACATGCAGATCGCCGCCGAGATCGGCATGGATCCTGCGCTGATGCACCGCGTCGCGGTGATCGGCGCGGGCACGCTCGACAGCCTGCCGCACAACGGAGCCGTGGTCACGCTGCTCGCCGTCTGCGGATCGACGCACAAGGAAAGCTACTTCGACATCGTGATGGTCGGCATCGTCGGCGCGATGCTCGGACTGGTGGCGGTCATCGTCCTTGGGTCCACATTCGGTTCGTTCTAGACTCCATCCCGTCCGCGGCATTGAGCTGCGGCGTCATCTGAACGCAGTCACCGCCGTGACACGCATTCGCCTCGCCCTGATTTGCACCCTGCTGTGCCTTGCCGGCTGCAGCACGCTGCCGCGCAACGCGGTGCCTATCGATCTGATGAGCGAGGCGATCATCCCGGGCATGCCGGAGGTGCGGGCGTCGGCCGGGCCGATCCAGCGCCGCCGTGCAGGCTGACCTGGCGCTCTCGTTCAAGCAGGAATCGCCGACCGATTTTCCGGTCGGGCCCGACGGATACGTTCACTACGCGCATCTCGCGCTGTCGGGCGGCGGCGCCAACGGTGCATTCGGTGCCGGGTTCCTGAACGGCTGGACCAAGACCGGCAAGCGCCCGATCTTCAAGATCGTCACGGGCGTATCGACCGGCGCGCTGATGGCGCCGTTCGCGTTCCTCGGGCCCGCAATACGACGACGCGCTGCGCGAGTTCTACACGACCACCGCGTCGCGCAATATCTTCCGGATGCTGTCGATCGTGCCGCAGCTGCTGGGCGGAGAGTCCTTTGCCGATACCGGACCGCTCAGCGCATTGATCGAGCAGCACGTCGACGCCGGAATTCCTGCGCCAGATCGCAAGTGCGCATGAGGCGGGCCGACGGCTCTACATGGGCACGACCGACCTCGACTCGCAGCGCTTCGTCGTCTGGAACATGGGGCTCATCGCAACGAGCGGTCGTCCTGAGGCGCTCGAACTGTTCCGCAAGGTCATGCTGGCGTCGGCGTCGGTGCCGGTCGCGTTTCCGCCGGTGTTCTTCGACGTCGAAGCCGGCGGCCGGCGTTACGACGAAATGCACGTCGATGGCGGCGTCGCGGCGAACGTGTTCTACAACGGCGGGTTGTTCAGCTTCTCGGCGGCGCGCGCGGGCGTGGGTCGCGGCGTGGGACGGGAGGACATCTACATCATCCACAACGGCCAGCTGCTGCCGGTTGCCGGAGCAGACGACGCGGTCGCTGCGCGGCATTGCTATGCGCGTCTTCGACTCCGCGACCAAGTCGGCGTTCGTCGGCGACCTGTTCCGCATCTATTCCGTCGCCGTGCGCGAGCAGGCGGGATTCTTCTGGATCACGATCCCCGAGGGCGTCGAGCTGGTCGGCGACGAAGCTGTTCGATCCGGTGCTGATGGGCGAGCTTTACGACCTCGGATACCGCAACGCGCGTTGCGGGACAGATATGGGCCACCGAGCCTCCGGGCTTGCAGGCGCGAACGGCGCCTTGACCCAATCGACCTGAACGGACATCGCATCATGTCGTTGACGCCCCAGCGACCCGGCAGTATCGTTTTCTCCGGCTGAGAGGAAGGTTCACATTCAACGAGACGGTGCTGCCGCACTCGCCTCATGCCAAGGAGGTGCGCCATGTTGAAGGGCAAAGTAGCCGTTGTTACCGGCTCGACCAGCGGGATTGGACTCGGGATCGCGCGCGCGCTCGGTGCCGCCGGCGCCGATCTCATGATCAACGGGTTCGGCGAAGCCGCCGACATCGAGAAGCTGCGCAAGGAAATTGCGTCGACCTACGGCATTCGCGTGGCCTACAGCGGCGCCGACCTCTCCAAGCCGGCCGAAGTGACAAAACTGATCGAGCAGGCGACGCGGGAACTCGGGCGCGTCGACGTGCTGGTCAACAACGCGGGCATTCAGCACGTTGCACCGGTGCACGAATTCCCGGTCGAAAAGTGGGACGCGATCATCGCGATCAACCTCACCGCGGTCTTTCTGGCATCCGCGCAGCACTGCCGCAAATGCTGGCGCGAGACTGGGGCCGGATCATCAACATCGCTTCGGTGCACGGCCTGGTCGCGTCGGCGGACAAGGCCGCCTTACGTGGCCTCCAAGCATGGCGTCGTCGGTCTGACCAAGGCGGTGGCGCTCGAGACGGCAACGACCGGCATCACCTGCAACGCGATATGCCCCGGCTGGGTGCTCACGCCACTGGTGCAAAAGCAGATCGACGCACTCGCGGCCAAGGAGAAGCTGTCGCCGGAGGATGCGAAGATCAGGCTGCTCGGCGAGAAACAGCCCTCGCTCGAGTTCACCACGCCGGAGCAGCTCGGCGCGCTGGCGGCATTCCTGTGCTCGGATGCCGCGGCGCAGCTCAACGGCGTGGCGTTGCCGGTGGACGGTGGCTGGACCGCACGATAGCGACGGGCGTGCGAGACGCGACGATCAAAATGCCCCGAACAGTCTTCCCCAGCACGATCACGACCGTCAACGCGAGCAGCGGCCGACGAGTCCTACCATCATGATCTCGCGGTAGCTGCCGCGCTGGGTGGCGCCGCAGATCGCCAGCAACGTAACCACCGCGCCGTTGTGCGGCAGCATGGCCAGCGCGCCGGAGCTGATCGACGCGACGCGGTGCATCAGCGCCGGGTCGATGCCTGCGGCAGCGGCCAGCTTGGCGTAGGTCTCGCCGAGCGCGTTCAGCGCGATGATCAATCCGCCCGACGCAGAGCCGGTGATGCCGCCCATCACGTTGGCGGCGACGGCAATCGACACGAGCGGCCCGCCCGGAACGGCCAGGAAACCGTCGCGCACGACAGCAAACGCCGGCAATGCGGCCACCACGGCGCCGAATCCTACCAGGCTGGCCGTGTTGAGCGCGGGCAGCACGGAGGCGGTGGCGCCGGCATCGAGTGTCTTGCGCAGCTCCGGCAGACGCTTGCGGTGAATCACCATCAGAACCAGCGAGGCAATCGTCAGCGCCGTCACGACCGACCAGGCGCCGCTCACCGCGGCCAGCGTGGTATTGAACCGTGGCTCGGCGAGGAACCCGGTGTCGACGCGCGGCAGCACCAGAAAGCTCATGACGAGGTTGACCGCAAGCACGATGAGAATCGGCGCAATGGCGAGTGCAAACGGCGGCAACTGCTTGCTCTGCTGACCATGCGGCAGCTCGGCAGGGTCGAAGTTCTCGGCATTCGTGGCCTTCGCGCGCACCAACTGATCATCGGCAGACGCCGATGTCTCAGCGCTGTAGCCCTCGCCGGCGGCACGCGCGCGCGTCTCGACCATGCCGCAGCCACCACAGGCCGAAGCCCACCATGATCGCCGACGCCAGGAGCCCGAGACCCGGCGCCGCAAACAGCGTGGTGCCGAAATACGGCATCGGGATCGCGTTCTGGACGGCCGGCGTGCCCGGCAGCGCGGTCATCGTGAAGGTGAAGGCGCCGAGCGCGATCGCCGGCGGGATCAGTCGATGCGGAACCTGTCGCCTGCCGGAACAGCGCGGCCGCCACCGGGAACACGGCGAAGGCCACGACGAAGAGGCTCACACCGCCATACGTCAGCACGGCGCACGCCAGCACCACCGCCATGATCGCGCGCGTCTCGCCCAGCTTGTCCGTGATGGTGCGGGCGATGGACAAGTGCCGCGCCGCTGTCATCCATGAGCTTGCCGAACACGCCGCCGAGCAGGAACAGCGGGAAGAGATTGCGGACGAAGTTCGCCGCGCCCTGCATGAAGGTCAGCGTCCACTTGGCGAGCAGCGGTTCGCCGGAGAAGGCGGCGGCCACGATTGCCGCTATCGGTGCGGCGAGCAGCAGCGTGAAGCCGCGAAAGGCGAGCCAGATGAGCAAGCCCAGCGCGACCAGGATGCCGAGCAGCTGTACGGTGTAACCACTCATGGCAAACCTCCCCAGAAACGGTTGGCAATCCGCAGAATGCTATGTCGACTGCGGCGCACCCAATTCGCGGAGCGCCTGTTCGATCAGATGCATGTGGCGAGCAACAGCGGCGGGCCGAAGGTCAGGACGGTGGCGACGAAGGCGGCGATGGCCGTCCAGACGATCGCCGCGTGCAGGAAGCTGCCGGTCTGGCCGAAGGCTGGGTCGGGGGCGGCCTTGGCGAAGTTGCGCCACATCCATCCGACCACGACCAGATGCACGACGAACACGACCACAAGGGTCAGGCGCAAGGTGCCGGTCGGCCAGGCGAACACGCAGCCGATGGCGTGCAGCGCATAGAGAAAGACCAGCGCGCTGCACCAGACGCCGAAACCGGCCGCAAGCCACCAGAGGCGGCTGCGGCGGAACGGCACTGCCGGCTTGCCGAACTCGCGCTGCGCGCTCCGGTATTCGCCCTCGGGACGGCCCGCGGCTCATGGTCGCGCCCCCAGCAAGGTCACCAGCGCAGGCAGCGCCAGCACGAGGGCCAGCGCGATGGCGCCCGTCACCAGTCGTGTAGTCGAGCCACAGCCGCGTCAGGCGCAGATCGAGCAGCCGCCGGGGCGAAACGAAGCCGCCGCGAAGCGCAGCAGGTTGCTGACGAGAAACAGCAGGCCGATGCCGGCGTGCGACGGCAATGTAGCCGAGCAGCGCGGCAGCGGTCGCGCCGAGCGCATGCTCGTGCGGATGCGGCGTCACGCCGCGCGATCAGCTCGACCACCGCAGCAATGGCCGCGAGCAGCGCCAGCATCGCAAAGCCGATCCAGCCCTGCGCCTTGCCGCCGCCGGCAAGGGCACGCAGCGATCCGCGCGCTGCCACCGCGGCAACCACGAGCGCCGCAATCGCGCCGAACGCCAGCATGCGGCTCGGATCGGGCGCCACCGCCGCCGGCCAGTTCGGTGCGGCGATCCACAGATAGAAGGTACCGAACAGCAGCGACGTGAACAGCGTGCCGTCGGCGACCAGCGTGCAGATCAGCGCCAGCCACGGCGGCGCGCTCGCCACTTCGGTATGCGGCGGCACGCTGACCCCGCGGCCGACCGGCAGCGGACCGTAGTCGCGCGCATGGCCGGAGCGCTGCGCGGCGAACACGAACAGGCCGGCGATCGACCAGCGTCATGGCGATCACCAGCAGGTAAGCCTTGAACAGGAACCCCAGGACCGCGGCCGCGGTGGCGAGCGCGGTGACACAGCGGCAGGTAGGTCGGCTGCGGCAGCACGATCAGTTGATCGGGCTCGCCGGTGGTCATGTGCACGCCCAGCGTCTCCTGCCAGCCGTTGCGCGTGAATCCGAGATAGCCTTCGCCGCGCGCCAGCGACAGCGGCGAGTCTGGCCGGCGGCGACGCGCTCGGTCTCGGCGCCGACATGCGGGATCGAGGCGAAGGCATACGGTTGCGGCGGAATCGGCATCGCCCATTCCAGCGTCGGCGCGCGCCACGGGTCGCGCCGCACGCGGCGCCCGTAGCGCAACTGCACCACGAGGTCGATCACCACCAGCGCGAAGCCGATCGTCATGATGAAGCCGCCCACCGAGGACAGCAGGTTGAGCCAGTTCCAGGCTTCGTTGCCGTTGATAGGTGTAGATGCGCCGCGGCATGCCGAGCAGGCCGGTCAGGTGCATCATGAAGAAGGTCATGTTGAAGCCGATGAACACCAGCCAGAAGGCAACCTTCGACAGTCGCTGCACGGCGGTGCGTCCGGTCAGCAGCGGCAGCCAGTAGTAAAGCCCCGCGAGCATCGGGAAGGCGAGCGCGCCGCCCACCACGTAGTGCATGTGGGCGACGACGAAATAGGTGTCGTGCGCCTGCCAGTCGAACGGCACCATCGCCAGCATGACGCCGGTCAGGCCGCCCAGCACGAAGACGAAGAAGAAGCCGAAGACATAGAGCATCGGCAGGTCCCAGCGCGGCTTGCCGTGCGCCAGCGTGGCGAGCCAGGCGAAGATCTGCACGGCCGTCGGCACCGCGACGATCGCCGAGCCCGCCGAGAAGAACGCCAGCGCCAGGTGCGGGATGCCGACGGTGAACATGTGGTGCACCCAGATGCCGAAGCTCAGGAAGGCGAGCGCGATGATCGCGACCACGATCGCGCGATAGCCGACCAGCGGCCGATTGGCGAAGACCGGGATGATGGTCGACAGCACGGCGGCCATCGGCAGGAAGATGATGTAGACGTCCGGATGGCCGAACAGCCAGAACAGATGCTGCCAGAGCAGCGGATCGCCGCCGCGCGTCGGGTCGAAGAAGGGCAGGCCGAAGGCGCGCTCGATCTCGAGCAGGATCGAGCCCAGGATCAGCGGCGGAAAGGCCACGATCATCATCATGGCCGTCACCAGGATGTACCAGCCGAAGATCGGCATCCGGTCGAGCGACATGCCCGGCGCGCGCATCTTCAGGATCGAGACGACGATCTCCATGGCGAGCGACAGCGCCGAGATCTCGACGAAGGTCACGCCGAGCAGCCAGACGTCGGCGTTGATGCCCGGCGTATAGACGTTGGAAGTCAGCGGCGTGTACATGAACCAGCCGCTGTTGGGCGCAACACCCGCGAGCAACGACACGGTCAGGATCGTGGCGCCGAACAGGTAGCACCAGTAGCCGTAGGCGGTCAGCCGGGGAAAGGCGAAATCGCGCGTGCCGAGGATCTTCGGGGTCAGGTAGACCGCGAAGCTCTCCACCATCGGGATGGCGAACAGGAACAGCATCATCGACCCGTGCATCGTGAAGACCTGGTTGTAGGTCTCCGCGTCCATGAAGGCCGCGTTGGGCGTCGCGAGCTGCACGCGGGTCAGCATGCCGAGCACGCCGGCGATCGCGAAGAACGCGAATGACGTGATCATCATGCGCATGCCGATGACGGAATGGTTGACCGCGGCGAGGCGCTGCAGTCCCGGCCCGGTCGCCCAGATCGCGACCAGCTGCCGATGCAGCCGCAACGCGGTGGATGCTTGCGGCGGCTGTTCGACGGATGCGCTCATTTCTTTTCTGCCTTCTCCGATGCGGCCGCCTGCGCGAGCGCGGCGGAGAAATCCTCCGGACGATGGACGATCACGGCGAATCGCATGCCTGCATGACCGAGGCCGCAGAATTCGTTGCAGAGCGCCTTCGTAGCGGCCCGGCTGATCGGCCTGGATGCGCAGCCGGTTCACACGCCCGGGGATCGCGTCGATCTTGCCGGCGAGCCGGGGCACCCAGAAGGCGTGGATGACGTCCTGGCTGGTGACCACGATGTCGACCGGCGTGCCCGCGGGCAGGTGCAGGACGTTCTTCGTCGATCACGCCGCCCTGGTCGGGATAGCGGAAGGTCCAGGCCCACTGCCGGCCCTCGGCCTCGATCCGCGGCGGCGCGCTTCCCGGCAGCGGCAGCAGCCGCTCGCCCGCGACCAACGCATAGGCGATGAGCGGCAGCAGGACGACGGCCGGCAGCACGAGGCCGCCGAGCACGATCCAGCGCGCGGGCGATACGCTCGAGCCCCAGCCCGGTCGCCGGATCACCAGCACGAAGATGACCATGACCAGCGCGAAGAGCACGGCGGCACCGGCCAGCATCACCCACCACAGCGTGGCGATCGAGTTCGTCGACGGACCGCGGGGATCGAGCGTCGACAGCGGCCCGGCGCAACCCGCAGAGCATCGCAACGCAGCCGGTTTGGATCGCCGCGCGCAAGGCGCTAAGATGCCGGTGCGAACGATGCCAACGACGCTGGAGGACGACGACATGGCGAACACGGGCAAGCCCCAGGACCCCGCCCAAGAGCGAGGTCCAGCTGGAACTGGAGCGACTCGACGTCGGCTCCGCGGTCGCGCTGGTCGGCCATCCGCTGCACGTGATGATGGTGCATTTCCCGGTCGCGTTCGTGTTCGCGACCCTCGGCATCGACGTCCTCTACTGGTGGTCGGGCGATGCATTCTGGCTGCGCGCGGGCATCTGGTCGGCCGGCACGGCGTTCTGGACCGGCGTCGGCGCGAGCATCGTCGGGACCGGCGGAGCTGCTGCTCGTGCGCGGCATCCGCTTGCACGAGGCAAGCTGGTCGCATGCCATCGCGGCGATGACGCTGGTCGCGATCGCGGGGGCCAGCTGGGGCCTGCGCCTGACCGATCCCGTATCGGTCCTGCCGCATGGCCTGGTGCTGTCCGTACTCGGCTCGGTCATGGTGGGCTTCGCCGGCTGGCACGGAGGCAAGCTGGTGTTCGATCATGGGATCGGCATCCTGGTGTCGCCGAGCGACTGACGCACGCATCTTGGCGAGCCCGCCGGGCTCGAACAGATGCACCGCGAACTGGTTCGAATCGATGTGCGGCTTGGCCAGCACGACCCACACGATGGCGGTGATCAACACCGCATAGGTGCTTGCCAGGGCCACGAACGAGAAGTCGGCCGAAGCGGCCGCTTCGGCGAGAACAGCTGATGCATCACGAGGCCGGCAACGACGTGCAGCATCGCCATGAGCCCGACCAGAACCATCTTGATGGAGAACCATTCCGCGAAGGTGGCCTGCAGGAAGATCAGCGCGGTTCCGCTGGCGATGGCGATGAAGGCGGCCGGCGAGGTCAGCTCCACGTAGACCAGCCGGGTGATCCGGTGCAGCCGGTCGAGGTCCGGCCCGGCCTCGAGTGCACGGCGCTGCCAGAACAGGAAGGGCAACGCGAGCAAGCCACCCGACCAGATCGCGATCGCGGCAAGATGGACGAATTTAAGGAGCGTCGTCACCGCGCCGGCTCGCCGGGCCGAAGGTTGAACCAGGCGAGCCAGAGCCCCACGCCGAGATAGGGCAGCATCGCCGGCACCCACATCAGCAGGCCGGCGAGCTGCTGGTCGGCGAGCGGGCTGAATCCCCAAGGCGCCGTGCTTGCGAGATGCACCAGATAGAGCGGCCGCGGCGCGAAGACGATCAGCGCGCCGAGCAGCCCCATCTGCCCGATCGTCACCGCGAGCGCGATGAGGGCCGAGCCGGGCTGCGTCGTCGGCGCCAGGATCGCCCGCCACATCAGCCAGGCGCTCGCCAGCAGCGAACCTTGCATCAGCCAGTAGGCAGGCACGCTGGCGAGGCCCCATTCATACGGCGCCGGCGCGTGCCAAAGCCACAGGATGATCGCGTTTGCCGCGACCAGCATGGCGAGCGGCGGCGAACCCACGCGCCGCAGCGGAAAGGCCAGCGCCAGGAGCGGCGCGACGGCAGCAACCAGCAGGACATGGTGGAACACCCGCGCCGAGAACAGCGCCGACGCGAGCGCGCAGAGCGGCGAAACGAAGACGACGAACATCAGCGCGATCGCGCCCCAGCCGGCCCGGGCGTTGGCCGAGTGGCCGCGAGCGACCGCGAACGCCAGTCCGGCGAGCACCGCAAGCAGCAGCGGATCGCCATTCCAGCGCATCCAGAAGTCCGCCGGGATCGCGGCGGGCCCGCAGTAGGCGATCATGGGGCCAGCCTATCCGGCGACGCGCGAGAGCGCGAACAGGATCGACATCAAGACCACAGCCGCTCCCGTGGCGAACGACGAGTCGGTTGGCAAACAAGCGACGCATCGCTGTCCCTCCTCCTAGACGAAACTATAGCGCTCGGAATGGTATTTCGATAAGTGGCACGTCCAGTTCGCCGAGCACTTTCTCGATCGCATCCATCATCACGCCCGGCCCGCAGATGAAATATTCGTGGTCGGCATACGGCGGCGGCAGGTGACGCTTGAACATTTCGGCGCTGATGAAGCCCTGCTCGCCCGTCCAGCCCGCCGGCGGTTTCGACAGCACGTGGACGATCTTCAGGTTGAGCCGCGCTTTCAGCGCTTCCAGCTCGTCACGGAAGGTGATCGACTCCCAGTCCTTGCTGCCGTAGAGCAGGATCACCGGCCGCTTGTCGCCGCGGTCGGCGAGCGTGCGGATCATGCTCATCATCGGCGTGATGCCGACGCCGCCGGCGATCAACACATGCATGTCCGCCGGATTGCCGATGGTGAACGCGCCGTAGGGCCCGTCGAGGTAGACGCGTTGTCCCACCGGCACTTTGGGGATCGCGCTGGTGAAGTCGCCGAGATTCCTGATCGACATCTCGACGCGCCCGTCCGCAACCTCGGCGCTGGACGAGAACGAGAATGGGTGCCCGGTGATTCTGAACGGGCTTCCCCACAGCGTCAGCCAGCCGAACTGGCCGGGGCTGAAGCGGAAGCCGGGATGGCCGTCGGGCAGCATCACCAGCGTCGACGTGTCGCCGCGTTCCTTGCGCACTTCCGCGACGCGGTACGGTCGGCGCAGCATGAACAGCGGCTTGACGATGCGCACGTAGAGCAACAGCGCCGATCCAGAAGATCGTCAGGCCGATCCACAGCGCCCGCTTCCACGGATCGGACAGGTAGAAGGCCCATCCCACCATGTGCGCCATCCCGGCCGCGACCGCCACCACCGCCAGCACGATATGGGTGAGGTGCCACGTCTCGTAGCGTGATGTTCAGCTTCACGCGCCACAGCGCCGTCACCACCAGCGCGATCAGCGCGAAGATCGACACGAACGCGAAGACGGCGCCCAACGGCACGTCGCCAATGGCGCCGGGCAGCGCGAACATTTCCGGGCGGGTGGCGGACATGATGAGCGCGTGCGCCACCACCAGGCCGACGGCGATCTGCGAGATCTGGCGGTGAAAGTGGTAGATGACGTCCTCGCCCCACGGCGCGGTGACATAACGGAAGCGCGCGGTGAGGCCGAACTGCAGGCCCATCATCGCCAGGCCGGAATAGCCGATCGCGACCGCGAACTCCGTCCAGAAATCGCGCGTCGGCGGCAATGATCCCGCCAGCAGCGCGAACAGCGGGGCGAGGATGAAGAGCAGGTAGACGACTATCCAGACCGCCCCGCGCACGGAACTAGCCCTGCATCGATCGCCTCCTCCTGCGGTCGCCGCGCCGGCAGAACCATCCGGCGCACTCAACGGTGCGGAAATTCTCTCGTTTCCTGCACCCTGCTCCAACTCACGTTCACAATCCAACGATGCGTGTTCCACTTGAGCGCAAATTGCCGCGCCATCCATTATCCGTGGGCGCGCATCGCCAGTCCGAACAGCAGCGAAAGCAGCAGTAGCGAAAGTCCCGCCACGGACCACTGCCGCAAACCCAGATCGATGCGCTCGAGGCCGCCGCCGATGGCGAGCATCCGCGGCGCGCGGGGCTCGCGACGGCGAGTAAACCGCGGGCAGTTCCGGTAGATGACGCGATAGCGTCAGCGCAAGCACGCTGCCGCCGGCGACCGTGATCAGAGTCCATGCGATTTCTTTGGGCGCGAGGGGATTACCGAGCAATTCGCCCGGCACCGGCCCGACGACGGCGCCCAAGGCAAGCGCCAGCGAACACAGCGCCAGCGCCAGCGCCGCGAATTCTTGCAGACGCGGCACCGATGCGCGTGGCGCCGTCTGCTGGCCGGGCGTCCGGAACGCGTGCGCGATCACCAGCACGACATAGCTCGCCGTGAGGAAGCCCCCCGCCTGCAGTACCCACTCCCACCACCATTGCCCGCTGCTGTCGGCCGCCTGGAGCAGCAGCTTCTTCGCGAGATAGGCGCCGCTCGGCAGCACGCCCATCAACGCGACGCCGCCGATGCCGAATGCCAGCACGGTCAGCGGAACGCTGCGAGCGGCGCCGGCGAGATCGGCAATGCGATCGTGGCCATAGGCCTTGTAGATGAGTCCGGCCGCCATGAACATCGCGGCTTTCGCCGTCGCGTGCGAAATCGCCTGCAGCGTGCCGCCCATCAGCGCGCCGCCGCGCACGAATGTTCCCGCATCTCGCGTCGAACGCGAGCGGGAACATCAGGAACAGGTAGCCGATCTGCGCGAGCGTCGAATAGGCGATCAGCAGTTTCAACCGATCCTGCCGTAGCGCGATGACGCTGCCGAACAGGATCGCGGCAGCGCCGAGGCCAGCGAGCAACTGCGCCGCCGAAAGTCCGGGCAGTGAGGGCGCCGCGTCGAACCACAATCGGATGACGATGAAAAACGAGCCCTTCACAACGAGCGCCGAGAGCACCGCGCTCGCCGCCGGCGGCGCACCGGCATGCGCGGGCGGCAGCCACAGGTGCAGCGGGAACAGCGCAGTCTTGGCGAGGAGTCCCGTCGTCATGAGGGCCACCGCAACCCATGCCACGGGCGACGGACGCAGACGCTGTGCCAGCAGCGCGATGTCCAGTGTGCCGATCCGGTTCCTCGTGGCGTTCGCGCCGGCCGCAGTCTCGGCCGACAAGGTGCAGGGCGGGATCCCGAGCCCGTTCGCGCCTCCGAGCGGATGCGCGTTCCACCCGCGCTGCCCGATCGTGATCGACAAATGCCGCGCGCCGCCAGGACCCGAGCTGCGTCCGCTGGCGGAGGCCCACGAGGTCAGTTGCTGGCGGGCGTCATAGGTTTCGATTGCGAGATAGAAGTTGAACTGGACTTGCCCTGTTTTCGTGGACGGTTTCGGATTTGGCATCAGCTTATCTCGCGGCGGCCGCGATTTCCACAAGCCCTCAGTCCGGCACCTCCAGATCCACCAGCGGCGCGTGCTGCTGGCCGCCATAGGCGTCGCCATCGTCGCGCGTCGCCCTGAACATAGGGGCGCGGGATCGAGATCTTGATCGCCTTCGCCGCGTCGTGCTCGAAGAACAGGACGTCCTCCTCCGGCACCTGATAGAGTTTTGCGAAGCTCTCCCTGGTCAGCACCTTGGAGGCGAGGACGCGGCGATAGGTCGTCCTCGTCGTCGAACATGACGTCGAAGGTCAGCGTGAAGGCCCGGCGTTCTTCGATCGGATCAGCGCGCCAGCATCGCCGAGTGTCGCCATGGTCAGACCTCCATGAATTCGGTGCGGAACATTTCCAGCGGGTCGTCCGGCGTGACCACGTGGTTGAGGTTGAAGCGGTAGACCTGCCCGCGATTCACATGCGACGGGCGCCATCGGGAAGGCGATGCCGCTGATCAGGCCGCGCCATTCGGGGATCGGGTAATGCAGCGCGAAATGCGCGAAGGTTTTCGCGATCGCGTCGGTGCGTCTCCTCGTCGTCGGCGGTGATCGTGAACAGCAGGCAGACCTCGTGGCCGATCCGGTCGGCGAGCGGCTCGAGCTTGCCCATCACGCCGTCGCGGCCGTAGACCCGGACGTGGATCGTCGTAGTCGTCTCGGCCCGAGCCGGCCGTCGAACATTTCCTGCACCCGGGCGGCGAACTTCGCGCGCATCGCCTCGAGCCAGTGATCGAGCTGGCGCAGGATGTAGGGCTCGCGCACGCCGCCGATGATGATGCGCCTGATATCCGACCCAGCTCGGCGCCTTCCAGCTTGATGGTCATGCGCTCGGCTGTGATGAAACTGCGAGCCGTAGACGCGCACGGCGCGATCGTCGAGCGCCTCATAGCGGCGAGCCGTGCAGTCGATCGTGCCGTCCGGCTCGGTGATCAGGAACGGATCGGCGTTCTCGTAGAGCGTGTGCGAGGCGACGCTCTGCGGCGCTGCACGGCACGTCCATGTCCATCGGCTCGATGTCGAAATGGTCGTCGCGCACCCAGCGCCATGATGCTGTCCGGGCGCTTGCGCTGCACCACGCAGGCGGTGCCGCATTCGAGGATCTTGGCGGCGTGCCAGGCCGGCCCGGCGCCGGCGCCCTGCATCAGCGGCACCGTGGCGAACAGCGAGGTGTCCGATGCGCGGCCGCACAGGACGACCTGCGCGCCCCGCTCGATCGCGCGGCGATCGGCTCGTGCCCCATCATGCCGACGATATGCGCGCTCCGGTCGATGATCTCTTCGCTGATCGGCGGCGCCGGATTGAGCGGCGTGATGCGCCCCTCGCGCAAGCGGCGCTTGAGATAGTCCTTGTCCTGCTCGCTGCGCACCAGTGGCGAGCTTGAAGCTGCAGACCCTCCTCGCGGGCGATCTCCAGCGCGATGTCGCGCATCCAGTCGACGCCGGCATCGCCGCCGCCGAAGCCGCAGGAGCCGACGATGAGCGGCACATCGAGCTGGTCGCGCCCCACGCAGCATCAGCCGCAGGTCGCGCTTGGTTCCCTCGCGCGAGAAATGCGGCTTGCCGCTGCCGAGATGATGCCGGCCCGGCATCGGTCGAGCCGCCGTCGCAGGCGATGACGTGGGGGTCGAGCGCGATGCCGCGCGCAAACGAGGATTCCATGAAAGCCGGAGCCGATCTGGCCCGACGCCGACAGCACTCTGATCTCGGTCATGGCTGGTTCTCCTGCGCTTTCGGCGAGTTCGATCGTTCAACGGGTGTCCAGATCCTTCATGGCGGCGGCGGCAGCAGCGGCGTCCATCGTCCTGAGCTTGTAGGTCGCCAGCATCCCGCTCTTGGCCTCCAGCGGCGCGCCCGTCGTCGGGGTGGCCTGCATCGTCATGAACGCGCCGCCGCCCGTACCGACCGTCGCTGCCCGCATATTGACCGAATAATAGTAGGTTCCTCCGGCCGCGACCTGCACATCCGCCTCGAAATAGGTGAAGTCCCACGGAGGCTCGATTCCCAGCGTGTAAACGCCAGGCTTGCGGTCGACGAAGAAATAGGAGTCCGGCGCGATCTTCCCGACCACCTCGCCATTGACCTTGATGTCGAGGGTGCCGGTCTTCAGCATGAAGCTCCGTGGCCACAGGAAATAAAGCCGCGCCAGATGCGGATCGCGCTGCCTGCTCTGCGGTTCCGGCGTCGTCGTCGACACCGTCGCACAGGCGGCCATGACGGCCGCCAGGAAGAACGCCATGACGGCGCGATACGCCCCCACCTGTCACCCCCGCTGCTACTTTCGAGTCTCCTTCGCCCCAAGGTTGCCTTAGCAGCCGGCCAGGCGGCAGGCAACCGCCATTGGCTGAAGCGCGGGCATAACCAAGAGCCTTGCGGAATGTACCATAGAGTGGTACATATACTCGACACGGAGCTGCCGTATGATCGTGAGCTTTCGGAACGAATGGCTGCGCGCCTTCTTCGTCGAGGATATCCACTCTCGGAACATCCCATCCGATCTCGCAAGCCGCCTCTTTCGCAAGCTCCAGATGCTCGACGACGCGACGACCGATCAGGATTTGCGCGTGCCGCCCAGCAATCACTTTGAGAAGCTGCGCGGCAATCTGGCAGAGTTCCACTCGATCCGCGTCAACAAGCAATGGCGGCTGGTCTTCCGATGGGACAGCGGCCGAGGCGAGGCTGAAGGCGTCTATCTCGACGACCACACCTACAGATAAAGCGAGGCGAACCATGCTGATGACGAAGCGCAAGCCGGCCACGGTGGGCGAGATCTTGGTGGAGGAGTTCATGCAGCCGCTCGGCTTGACCCAGGCGGCTCTTGCGGAGGCGATGGGCGTGCAGCGCAAGCACGTCAACGAATTGTGCAACGACCGCAGGAACGTGACTGCGGCGACGGCCCTCATCCTGGCGCGCGTGTTCGGCAACAGCGCGGACTTCTGGCTGAACATACAGCGGCGCATTGACTTGTGGGAAGCAATGCACAATCCTAAAGAGCGGGAACGGATCGCGCGCGCGCGTCCGCTCAAGGCCGCCTGATGATGCCTGCCGCCGCGACGCCAGCGCCGCCGCGTGCCTGCGTCTTTTATCCCCACCGATCCGCAAGGATCAGATCCACGCGCGCCGGCGCGGCACGAGGAGCGGCAGCCGGCGAGAGAGCGCCTCGAGCGTGGCGACGGCGTGCATCACGGCCAGCATGTGCTGCGGCCGACGGGCCTCCGTCGAGCGCGCGAGCCGCCCGACCAGGCGGGCGAGCGGAGCAAGCCCGGCATCGTCGAGCCGCCGGGCGGAGGCGTTCAGCCGCTCGAGCCGGGCCGCATCCACCATGCGACCGCCGAGCTCGGCGAGCGCCAGTACCTCGTCGGCCACCCTCGCCAGCAATCTCGTCGTCACCCGCTGGTCGGCATCATAGATCGCATCGGCAGGCACGCCTGCGCCGATGCGCGCCTTCAGCGCGGCGGCGCGTTCGCGCAGCGCCGCCAGGAAGCCTGACTGGTTCCTTGCCGGCACCGCGAAGTCGAGCGAGCGCAAGCTCGCATCGCCGGCCGCACAAGCGATCGCGTAGGGCGTGATTGCGAAGCTGCCCTCGGCGATGCCGACGGTGGCGAGCACCAGCCAGGGCCGGGCGGCGGTTGAGCGGGCAGATCGAGCTTGAGCTTGTCGAGCAGCAAGGCGAGCTCGGGCTCCGGCTGGGTATAGCGGGTGAGCACCAGTTCGCGTCCGTCCGTAGTCGGGACATGGACGTCGATCATCTGCACGGCGGAGAATTTCTCGAGGACGCTGCGTGGGGTCAATCCTGGAGCCAGAGCCTGCAAGCGGCGCCTTAAGGTGGCGTGCAAGCAATAGGCGAGGAACGCGATGAAGATGTGCGCCTCGATCCGCTGCTCATCCTGGTGGAAGATCGGGCGGATCGCGAGATCGCCCTTGAGGTCCTTGAAGGCCTCCTCCACCGTCACGAGCTGGAGATAATAGGTCCACAGTTTGGCGGGATCGTGCTCGGTGAGGTTGGTGCGCAGCAGGTAGCGGCCTTCGCGCCGCCGCGCCCGGCGCAGCTTTGGGCGATCGATCCGATAGGTGAATGCCGCGCTGCCGGGCTCCACCGTGACCTCGACCAGGCGCCAGGCCGTCGGGGCTTTGGCGCGCGCGGCGCCGAGCTTCATGAGCAGTTCCTCGCGCGTGAGGCTCATTTGCGCCAGTTGCGCCAGGCGTGCCCACAGCCACTTGAGCTGCCGCCGGCGCATCGCGCGTTCCTTGGCGACCCGATCGGTGCTCTGGGCGAACACGTAGAGCTCGCCGTCCTGCGGCAGCAGCTTCACCTGGACCCCGGGCTGGGCCTCGTGCCACGGGCGGGCGATCAGCTGCTGCTCCAGTCGGTTCAACCGTCCCTTCGGGGTGCCCACCAGATACGAGACTGGCGGATCGGATTGCTGCATCACCTCGAGCACCGCCTCGGTCGGTATCCCGCGGTCCATCACCCAGATGCGGCGCGCCTTGCCGTACTGGCTCTCGATGCGGTCGAGAAAGCCGCGCAGCGTCGTGCTATCCGCCGTATTGCCGGCCATGACCTCATAGGCCAGCGGCAGCCCCTCCGGCGTCACCACCAGCGCAATGACCACCTGCACGCAGTCCGACCGGTGATCGCGCGAGTAGCCGTAACGACGCTTGTCGCCGTCGGGAAACGGCGGGCTGGCCTCGAAATAGGTGCTCGTCAAGTCGTACAGCAGAACATCGAAGCGGGCATTGAACAGATCCCGCCAGCGCCCCACCAGATGGTCGAACACCGCCTGCTTGTGCGCCAGCAGCCGGTCGTGGCAGCGATAGAGCTTGTGACTGTCGGCAAGCGCCGCGTCGGCGCCCAGCAAGTCCGCCAAGGCGCTGCGGCCGTACCACTCGCGATGCAGATGCCACTCCGCTCCCGGCGCAATCAGCCGGTACGCCGCCAGCACCACAAGCACCTGATCCCACCGCGTGCCTTTGCGGCTGGGAGAAAGACGTTCGGCCCAGAAGCGATCGAGCCGCAGCTCTTCCCACAGCTTGAGCGCCAGCCAGCACGCTCCCCATTGCCGCGGGCGGTTGAGCCGCAATTGCGACAGCTTCAGCCGCACGACCGAGGCGTCCGGCAGCACCCCTTCGCAGCGATCCTCCGGAAACAGCGCCAGCGTCACCGGCCGATCGGCGCCGTCTTCCAGCACCTCGATCGACTTGCGCCATGCCAGTTCCTGCGACGAGTTGATCTCGCCGAGATACAGCACGTGGCGCTGGACCACCCGACCGCCGCTGACCCGCTTGTTCTCGACAAGGCTCCAGTAGCGGTGCTCCTTGCCGTCCTTCCGCCGAATCTTGGCGCGCAAGAACATGGCCGGTGATTATCCGCAGAAAAACAACCATGAAAATAGACTTGGTCGGCACTACAGCGCTTTTTGCCCAAAAAGGCGCGCTCCAATCTCACAAAATCAATGCCTTAGATACGCAAAAATCTCGCAACGCCCTCCGAATCGGCGAAGTTGGGCTAGCGAAGCGCTGTACCAGCGAGGCTCGCCGGGGCTACGGAAATGCGCGGTGGCGCCGCGCGCGCCCGACGGCGTTCTCCATACCTCGACGCCGCAACCCAGGAGGCGCAGCTCGGTCGGCAGTGGCGCATACTCCTCGCGCACCTCGCCGCGAAGCGCCTGGTCGGCAGGTGCGGCGCGCAGCGCCTCGACCAGCGCGAAAGCGCGGGCGAGGGCGGCGAGCGTCTGCGCCGCATCAAACGCCGGGTCGCGCTGTCGCTTCGCGCGTACATCCCGGGCGAGCCGACGCAGGCGGGCCGAAAGGTTCGGCAGGTCGTCGGCGCGCGAGGAGATTGCGAGATCGAACAGGCGCTCCTCGATGACCTCGGTCGCCGTCGAAAGTGCCGAACGCGTTGCCTCCGCGAGCGCGTCGCCGACCGCGTCGAGAAATTCGCTGTCGATGGCGGCCGCCGGCTTGTCGTCCTGCGGCTCGAGCTCGGCCGGGATGATGTCGTGCGCCTGCCGGGTCGCCAGCACGGCGGCGGCGTGCAGGACCTTGGCGGCGGCCCCCTTGGCTTTCGACACCATGCCGGCCGGTCCGAGGCCGGGCAGATAGCGCACCGGCGGCTCGCCCGCAAAGGTGACGACGACGGCCCGACCGTCGCGCGCGATCGCAGGCGCGCCCGCGCGCAGCCGCTCCGAGGCGGCCCGCAGCGTCGCCTTGCCGAACGCCTTGCGCAGCGCGGCCTCGCTCAAGCCGAGAATCTCGGTCAGCGCGTCGCCGGGTGTGGACCAGGGCTGACAGCCAGAGCGGCCAATGCGGTGCGCCCGGGTACTGGTTCGCGGGGTGGCGGACAAACGCCACCAGGCTCAACGCCTCGCCGTAACGCCTGATCGCTGCGGCGTCCCAGCCCTGCAGTTTCAGGAAGATCGTCGCGCGGTTGTCGATGCGGGCACCGGCCTCGCGCAATTCGATGCCGAAATAGGCGCGCTCGGCTTCCTGCACCGGCACCCCCTGGAGCCGCAGGAGCGAGCTCTCGTCGGTGCCGGCGAGCACGTAACGGACAAGCCCCGCGGCCATCTCGGCATCGAGCGCGGCCAACAGGGCGAGATCTGCGCTGATCGCGCGCCGGTCAGCCTCGGTCAGACCGGATGCCGTGACCCGCGCCGCGGCGGCACGGCGGCCGAGAATCTTGCCGATGATGTCTCGCATCCGTCCCCCCAGGGGCCGCTTCGCCGCGCAGGATGCCCGACGTCCGACCTGCAAGTTTGCAGCCGCATTGCGGCTGATCTGTTGCAGTCACGTGAAACAGGACTCTGATCTCGGTCATGGCTGGCTCTCCTTCAAGCCGAGCGTTAAGCGCCTGCCATCATCGCCGCCACCCTTGGTGATCGGCTTGGTCATCGACGCGTATTTGCCGGCAGCCTAGGCTTGCCGGCCCGTGCCGGCAATGGCACCGCGCCCGCTGCAAGCGCCCTCGCAAGTGCCTGAGACATGCTTGATCGTGTGCAGGTATTTCTGCCCGCACGCCCGGCCCAAAAAGTTTCGGCACGGCGGAACCTTCGCCGACTTCGCGGCATTAGAGATTTCGGTATCAGAGACTTTCGATGAGGCAGGGGGAGCCGTCATGGACCATGACCTCTTGGAATCGGTGACCGCCCGGCTATTGGAGATTGCGCGGCGGTGCGTGCTGAATCCGCGGGTGCAGAGTGACTTGATCGAGCTTGCCCAGGATCTGTTGGAGCGTCTCGAGAGTCGGCCGGCGCACCGCCAGGAGAGCGAGCAGCCGTTGACCCAATAGCCGCTTCCATCCGTTGCAGAACGAGCGCCCCGGACACCCGCTGCATCACGGATGGAATTTCAAGCCGTCGACCACCTTGTCGATGACCTTGCGGTCCGCCCGGAACGCAAGACCGACCAGGCGCAGATCGCCACGGGCCACGGCCCTGACCGCGGCGCGATTGGCTTCGTCGTGCGTCGTATCGAACATGTCTTCGGTGTATACGGCGGGCTTCACGCCGCGCGCCAACGCCCGGTCGAGCGCGCGGGCCAATGCGGCCTTGTCCGCGCCGTAGATCAGGATCGGCTGGCCGATCAACGGATGATAGTGGGTGCCGGAGCCATCCGCGTAGGGCTCGCCGATGCAACCGGGAAACGCCGCCGCAATACCGCTCGCGAGGAACGCGGCGACATTCAGCTTCTGCCACGTCTCGAGGTCGCTGCGGATCGCGATGGCAATCTTGGTGTCGAACTGCATGGTGTTCCCGACGGACGTCCTCGCCCGGTCGGCACGGCTCTCATGCTCGTCGGACTTTTTGCGACGCTGGTTGCACTGGGTAGAGGACATGACGCAGGCAGGCCGGCAATCACCATGCCGGCCGGGATGCGCATCGATCCCGCGTGCTTACAGGTTCGCTTGGAAATCGGTGTAGTCGCGCACCTTGCTTGTACATCTGCAGCCGGTTGCGTTGACTGTCGGCGACGATGATCTGATCGGTCTTGGGATTGAGACCACCGCCGTCGGGAAGCAGAACCGCCAGAGCTGCTCCTGGTTTTGCACCCGCCGGTAGGCCTTCATCATATCGGGATTGGCGTCGATACTCTGCTGGCCCCACTTCGACATGACCTGCGCATCGCCCACAAGGTGCGTGAGCGGCTGCCGGTCTTGTCGAAGATGCAGAGCCGGTGATTGCCCCAGTCGGTGACATAGATGTCGCCATCGGGATCGACCGCAACACCGGTGGGATGGTTGAGGATGCCCGGCTTGATGCGCTCCGACGGCGGCACCGAGGAGATGAACGGGCCGAGGTAGGTCACGGCGAACGAGCCGGGCTCACGGGCAGCTTCCCGTATCTGCCGATCGACATGATGAACTTGCCGCTGGGCGACAGCTTCTGCACGCGATGGTTCTTCCAGTCGGCAACGTAGATGTTGCCGTCCTTGTCGAGCGTGATGCCCCACGGCTTGTTGAACTCGCCGTCGCCGCTGCCGGCCTTGCCGCACTGGGCCACAAGCCTTGCCTTCGGGGGTGAAGACCTGCAGGCGGTTGTTGCCGCTGTCGACGACGATCACGTTGCCGTTGGCTTCGCAGACGATGCCGGCCGGCCCGCGCAATTCGCCCGGGTCCGCTGCCCGGCGTGCCCCATTTGCGGATGAACTTGCCCTTGGCGTCGAAGACCGAGACCGTGCTCGTCCATTCGTCGGTGACGTAGACGTTGCCTTGCTTGTCGACCGCGACGCCGAAGGGCCAGATCGTCTTGCCGTCCGCCTCGCCGTAGGTGGCGAACTCGGCAAGCAACTCCTCCTCGCCCGGGCCGCCGACCTTGACGTGATTGACCCGCATCCCGAAGTTGTTCTCGTTGCCGCGATTGGCGACATAGACGTCGCCGTCGTTGCCCAGGCACATCGTCTGCGGGTAGTTGAAGCCCGTGCCGTTGGCAGCAGCGCGGCCGATGGCGTGGCTCCAATCGTAAGCGCGTCCTTTGACATATGTGGTGAGCGCCATTGCGTCACTCCCGTTACGCCGGCCTCCGCACGGAGGCGTTGACTGCTCGCAGTCGTCGATTGCCACGGCTTCACCCGGCTGCGGCGGTCGGGCGCGACTGTCGTGATCCGTGGCGAACTGCCGCTTAATTCAGGAAAGCCGGCTGCTCGAAGCGGCCGTTTACGATCGGCTTGGCATCGAGGTGCAGCCACTTCTCGAGAATGGTCGAGTAGATGCCGCGGAAGTCCATGTTCGGGATTGAGGTCGCCCTGCACGAGCTTGGCGTCATCGAGCGACGGCATGTCGCCGTAGTGGCCGCCCTTCACCTTGTCGCCGAGCACGAACGTCACGCCGGCCGCGCCATGATCCGTGCCGGAGCCATTGTCGCGCACGCGCCGGCCGAACTCCGAGAAGATGAGGACGATCACGTTGTCCGATTTGTCATGCGCCCTGAGGTCGGCCATGAACGCCTCGAGGCCCTGGGTCAGCTCGGTCCAGAGGCTCGCGTGCAGCGGGTTCTGGCCCGCATGCGTGTCGTAGCTGCCTGATCGCAATAGAAGACCCGTGTGCCGAGATCGGCGAAGTGCACCTGGGCGATCCCCTTGAGCTTGCGGGCGATCGACGAGTTCGGGATACTTCACGTCGGACTTGTAGCGCTCCGGCGCAACCTTGAGGATGTCGGCGCCTTTGAGCGAGTCGAGACCCGTGGTGCCGAGATATTCCATGACGCCGCTGCCCGGCTCCGGCTGGTACATCCGCGAGAAGCGATCGAGCATCGCCAGGCGCTGCTGCTGGTCCTGGATGCCCGGCAGGAAGCCGTATTGCTCGAGCGGGCCGGCCACGCACGCCACCGGAACGCCCGGCACGGACAATGCGCGGAACATGCACGGGCCGAAGCTGACGGCGGTGACCACGTTGTCTTTCTTCGGGATCGAACTCGCGCACCACGCGGCCCAGCCAGCCCTCGGTGCCGACCTTGTCGGGCTCGCAGGTGTGCCAGATGTCCATGGAGCGGAAATGCGACCGCGGCGAATCGAGGTAGCCGACGCCATGCATGATGGCGAGGTTGCCATCGTCCCAGAATTGCTTCATGGGCGCGAGATACGACGGGATGCCATAGGTCCTGTCGAGCTGCATGATCTGGTTGTCGCCGATCGAGACGGCCTTGCGATTATCGCGGTAGAGCGCATTGTTGTACGGGATCACCGTATTGAGATAATCGTTGCCGCCGCTCAATTGGACGACGACCAGCACTGGATCTTTTTGCGTTGCGGCCATTTTGGTTTCCTCCGTATTTCCGATTTTGCCTGTCAGGCGAATTGATACTCGCGGGTCGCGACGATCAGCTGCAGCAGCTCGCCGGTGTGCTTGGTGGCCGCCTCCTTGTGCGCTGTCGTAGTCCCAGCGGATCTGTCCCCACTGGCTGCGCCTGCTCGGTCAGCACCTTGCGCGTGTCGGCGCCGACCTCGACCGGGCCCAGCAGATCGAGGCAGGTGTCGACCAGCTGCTCCGGCTCCAGCACGCCCATGCCTGCGAGCGGTTGACGATCGCCCTGCACGCCGGGCAGCTGACGTATTGCCGACCTGCTCGGCGACGAAGTTGATGCGGGCCATCAGCGAGCCGCTGTTGATCCATTCGCTGCCCGTGTGCCAGCCTTCCACCGAGGGCGGATTGAGCAGATCCTGGCCCATGTAGGAGGGCTGCATCGACAGCTCGCCGTAGCCCGGCCTCGGCATCTCGAAGCCGCCCATGACGCGCATCGTGCCCACCACGACCTCGGCCGGCGATTTCAGGTGCGTGAAGCGGGCGTTCTTGAAGAAGTCCGAGTTGAACAGCGCGCGCAGCACCGGCTTGCATTTCGCACTTGTTGGCGCGGAACGTCGCCGCCAGGAAGTCGATCGCTTCCGGATCGCGCGGCGGCTCCAGGTTCCAGGCCGGCACCTGCGGCTCGTCGGCGACGAAGAAGTTGTAGAGGTGGCGGCAGATGAATTTCGCGCACGCCGGTTGCTGCACGATGATGTCGATGATGTCCTCGCCGTTGAAGTTGCCCTTGTGGCCGAGGAACGTCTTGACGCCGTCGTCATGATCCTCCGGGCGATACTCGAACTTCCAGGGGAAGCGCCCGTAGGGCAGGCGAGGGATTTTGGTGCCGAATGTCCAGCCGGTGAACGCCCGCGAGGCCTCGCGCACGTCGACCTCGGTGTAATTGCCGGCGCCGAGGCTGAACAGCTCGAGCAGCTCGCGGCCCCAGTTCTCGTTCACGGCCGTGCCGTGGTTCTGGTTGTTGTCCAGCCAGAAGATCATCGTCGGGATTCTTCGCGACGGTCATCAACAGGTCGCGGTAGTTGCCCATGCCGCTGCTCGCGGAACAGACTGGATCTGCTCGAGCAGCTGGTCGTAGTTGTCGACCTTCGAGTTGCCGGTGGCGAAGCACATGGTGCCAGAACAGCGCCATCTTCTCTTCCAGCGGGCGCTGCGTGGTCACCAGGTAGTACATGTAGTTGACGTTGCCCATCGGCGGCACGCCGCCGGGCAGCAACGCCGAGGGCTGATAGCGCAGCAGCGTATATGGGTCGACGGGAGGCTGCGTCTCGGGATTGCAGCAATTCCTCGACGGTCGCCGTCATAGCCCTTGGCAACACGCGCCTCGAGCTCGTCGCGGCTGGCACTGAATCCCGCCCTGCCGCATCAGATGCGCCATCAATGCGATTTCGTCTTGGTGCGCCATGGTCAAGCCTCCCTTTACCCGTGTTGAGCCGATGTCCAGCCACCAACGTCGTTCACCGGTTGATGACAGGACTCCGCTTCAGCGAACTCGCCCATGTCGTGGGCGATGCCCGGTGCCTTGCGGCAATTGGTGAGCAGGAATTTGCGCTGGATCTGCCGGCCGCCGGCGAGCCGGCTCCACTCCAGAGCCTGCTGCAGACAGCTCCATGCCTGGACGGAACCCAGCGGGTCCCCATCGCATATGCAGCGCGACGAGCGACCGTCGGCGATCGCATCGACCGCTCAGTCCGCCCATCCTGATGGCAGGGGCTCCGCAGCATCGCTGGTTTTCGTTGGACGGCGGGTATTCAACCGTCAGTCTGGCGCACTTTCCACGATGATGTCAACGCTGGCCTTTTCATCGGCGGGCCGGAGAGATTTTCCCTCGCGGGCCGATCCGGATATGGTCGGCGCGACCGCGGGGCAGCAAATGACCCCGGCTGTGTGAAAACCCAACTTGAGGGAGGTCGCATGATCGGTGTTCTGACGCATCACTGGGCCAAGGCCGACAAGATCGACGAGGCCAGAAAGCTCCTCGATCGCAATGGCGAGGCACAAAGCAAGGCGCCCGGCTTCATGAGCCGTCAAACCCTCATCGCCCTCGCTGATCCGTGCAAGATCACCACCCTGGTGGTCTGGAGCACGGACGGCGTCTACGACGCCTGGAGGGCCAGTCCGCAGCGGACGACGGCGATGAGCGGGGCCGACCAGCTGTGGGCCAGACCCCCGGAATCCGAGCGCTTCCAGGTGGTCGGGTAAAGGGGGCTGAAGACATGACAGCCATGCAGAATGAAGCGCTTCGCACCATCCTGCCGATCGCCGGCTGGTCCGACGGGCGGGCAGCGGCGGTCGTGTTCACTGGTGGCGCCGACCCGGTGCTGCCGACGCCGTTCCGCATCGGCGCGGCCGGCGCCGCAACGCTCGCTGCGGCCGGGCTCGCGGCTGCGGAGCTGTGGGAAGCGCGTACCGGGCGGCCTCAGCAGGTGACCGTCGATCTTCGCCAGGCCACGGCTTCGCTGCGCAGCGGGCACTACATGAAGCTTGCCGGCGCAGGCGTCTCGACCGCGCGAAACGACATCATGGGCGTCTATCCGACCCGGGACGGGCGCTGGTCCTATCTCCACTGCAATTTTCCCAATCATCGCGCGGCGGCGCTCGGCGTGCTCGGCGTCGTGGAGGATCGCGATGCGGTGGCCCGCGCGGTCGCCGCCTGGAACGCCGCCGATCTCGAGGAGGCGATCATCGCCGCCAAGGGCGCCGGCGGCATGGCGCGGACGCAAGCCGAATGGGCGGGACATCCGCAAGCCGCTGCGGTCGCGGCGCTGCCGCTCATGGAGATCATCCGCATCGGCGACAGCGCCCCCGAGCCGCTGCCGAGCGGCGATCGGCCGCTCTCCGGCATCCGCGTCCTCGACCTCACCCGCGTCCTTGCCGGACCGACTTGTGCCCGCACGCTCGCCGAGCATGGCGCCGACGTCATGAGGATCACCGGCGCGCACCTGCCCAACCTCGGCTATCAGGAATTGGACACCGGGCATGGCAAGCTTTCGGCCGAGCTCGACCTGCGCGCGCCGGGCGATGTCGAAACCTTGCGCGGGCTGGTACGCCAGGCGGACGTTTTTTCGCAAGGATATCGTCCCGGCACCCTGGCCGGCCGCGGCCTGTCGCCGGACGAGCTGGCCGCGATCCGGCCCGGGCTCGTCTATGTCTCGCTCAGTGCCTTCGGTCATGCCGGCCCCTGGGCGTCGCGGCGCGGCTTCGACACTGTGGTGCAGACCGTCAGCGGCATCACGATGCGCCAGGCGGAGTGTGTCCCGGGCAAGACTCCGGGCCCGCAATTCTACCCGGTCTCGGCGATCGATTATTGCACCGGCTACCTGATGGCATTCGGCGCCATGGTGGCATTGGCGCGGCGAACGCGGGAAGGCGGCAGCTGGCTGGTGCGGATCTCGCTCGCTCAGGTCGGCAAGTGGATCGTCGATCTCGGCGAGGTGCCGGCTGCGGCCCTGAGCGATGTGCCGGCTGAGTTCACTGCCGGCGAGCTGAAAAATTGGTCGACGACAAGCGAGACGCCGTCGGGCCGGCTCGGCCACCTCAAGCCTGTCGTGCAGCTGTCGGAGACCCCGCCGTACTGGGCACGGCCCTCGGTTCCGCTCGGCTATCACCGCCCGGTGTGGCCGTCGACAGCTTGATGAAGTACCGAGATGTGGCCTAGGTCGCCACTGATCATTGTGATTTCGTCGGCGGCCATTGTCCTTGCCGCCTTGTACGTCACCTATCGCCTGGTCGATCCGCTCCCGCCACGTCACCTCGCAATCGCTGCCGGCGCGATGGGATCCGGCTACGACAACTTCGCGAGGCAGTATGCGCGGATACTTGCGCGCTATGGTATTGAGCTGGAGATCCGCAACTCTGTTGGCGCAATAGAGAATCTTGGCCTGCTGCGTGATCCCGCCTCCGGGGTGCAGGCAGCCCTCACCACCTTCGGCGTCACGCAACCGGCCGATGCGGACATCCTCTATTCACTCGGTGGAGTATTCGATGCGGCGATATTCATTTTTTACCGGAACGAGGAGCCCATTACGGTTTTTGCGCAATTGCGTGGCAAGCGCCTTGCCATCGGCATGCCGGGAACCGCCCTGCGATCGCTTATCTTGGAGGTGCTGAAAGCCACCGGCGCATTGGATGCTTCCACCCGAACTCCTGGATCTCGATAACGCGCAGGGAATCGATGCATTGATCGCGGGCGAAATCGATGTGGCGGCCTTTCCGCAGCTGGATGGGGGCAGCCCCTTGCAGCGCGCGCTTGGTGCCCCCGGCATCCGGTTGATGAGCGTGGCGCAAGCCGAGGCCATCGCCAAAACGGTCCCCGGGCTGAAGCATGTGGTGTTGTGGCGAGGTCTCATTGACTTGAGCCGTGACATTCCCGCTTCGCATACTGACCTGCTCGCCTCGCGCAACAGATTGCTGGTGCGAAAGGATCTTCACCCTGCCTTGCAATATTTGCTGCTCGAAGCGATGCGAGAAGTCCACTGGCCGCCGGGCCCCTTCAATCGTCTCGGCGAATTCCCCGCGGAGCAGCCCAATGATTTGCCGCTCTCGCCAACGGCACAGGCATTTTACCGCTCGGGCCCGACTTTGTGGCAACGCTACACGTTCTTCTGGCTTACCTCGCTGCTCAATCGAGTGGCATTCTTCGTCATTCCGGTCGTCGTGACGCTGATTCCCGTTATTGGCTTCACGCTTCGGTTCTACAAGTGGCTGCACCTTCGTCGTATCGATCGCTTCCACCGGGCCCTGGGAAGGCTTGAACGCGAGCTTGCTCGGAGTACCAGCAGGTCACAGATCGTCGAGTATCAGGCACAAATCGCCAGGATCGAGTTGGCCGCGCGGTTGCTCAAGGTAACGCGCTCATTCGAGGTCGATTTGCACCGTCTCATGATCCATTTGCGCATGGTCCAAGAGGACGTTGATCGAAGGCTCGCCGATCACGCTTGCTGCCGAGGGCCGCGTCATGACGCGGCTCCGACGGCGAGGCAGCCGCCGGCGACATGATCGACCTGGCCAGGGTCCAGCCAATCGTTGCGGGCGACGTCGACTGCGCGTCTTGTCGGCAGGCAAGACCATTTCTGCCGTTTGCCGTCTCGCGGCGAGAGCGCGTCCGGTGCGGGTCAACGGGCTGTCGATGATATCCCGGCGGATGCCGAGCTGATGTCCGATCGATCATTTGCGGACAGGTTCCAGGCCGCTTCTGATAATAGCCGGCGCGGCCTCTTCGGACGCAAAAAATTTAATCACTAATTGAGTCAGTTTTATATCCCGGCTGGTCGCGGCGACGCCGGCGGAAAATACCGAGACCTTCTGAACCTCAGGCGGCAGCGGCGTGATGTGCGCAATCCCTGGAACGGGCAATAGTTCGCTCATTTGTTGAAAGCCGATTTCCAGCTCGCCTCTTGCAATAAGAGCACCAACGCGCTCACCGCCGCCGACAAGACGACTTTTGTTTTTAACTTGGTCCGCGATTCCTAGACGTTGATAGAGCTCTGTGGTAAGGTATTCGCCGCTGACGCTGGCGGAATAGCCGATGGATTTAGCTTGCAGGATCACATTTCTTAAAGCATCGATCGAGCTGATATCAGGCTTAGGGGCTCCTTCCCGGACCGCCATTCCGATGGATGAGTAGGCGATGGGAGTACGCCCTTCCGCCAAGACCAGCCCCTCTTCTATGAGTTTGCCTATTAAAGTGTCTGCAACGATGACGACGTCGGTGATTTCTCCGCGTCTCAACCGATTTGGGATCGAGGTTTCACCGGTTCCGACAGACGTTGTTGCGGTGACGATCTTTTTCCTCGTCAGCCGTTCCAATTGGGGAATCAGCCCGAAATGTGCTGCCGTAAACGCACCCGAAGTCATCACGCTGAACTCGCTTGCTGGGTTCATGGTTGCTTCCTGGAGAAGCCCATCTGTTCGAGCTTGCTTCATGAACGCCGCGTTCCTGGAGCTTTTCCCGGAAAAGTGGACCAAAAGGGCGTTCACGCCCGTCTTCGCGGGCTATGGGTTTTCCGAAAGGAAATGCGACAAGTGTCGAATTTAGAGCGCCTTCCGGCCACGGCCTATCCGATTTCATGGTCAACCTAATCGGAAAGCGCTCTGGTGTAGACCTTCGAGTGCGGCCAAACGATGGTCGGCGCCAGCTTTCAAGCTTGTTCCCGTCTACTCTCTTGAGGGCCAAATGACGTCGGTTTTCGCATCGCAACGCTGTTGGCATAAAGAAGGATGGTCCCCGTGGGAATTTCAGTCAAGCTTAGGAAGCGTCTGGAAATCATGCGCGCCGCTGGCGCCATTGCGGATTTCAGAATTACTCAAACTTCTGGCAGGACCCTCATAGAAATCCAATCTGGTGACAGCTTAAAGGGAGAAGAGTTGCACGACTTCGTTGCTGAAATGATGGGAAACGACCGAGAGCACGTTCAGGTTGTCGTCGTCGCGGCCATCAAGTAAGAATCGGCGCCCGTTAAACCTGCATTCGCCGGATAAGGCGCTGAATTATGACGATAATGTTGCGATTCAGACAGCATAATCAGTGCGTTATCCTGGATCTACCGAGGCGGCCACGGCGAGCCCGACGGGTGAATCAAAGGATGGCCCTGTCAGGCTCGATTTCGACCGCAGATTTGATCCTGCTCAAACCCTTTTACCGGCCGGCGGCTATGCTTTTTGAGGAAATTTACTCCGGAAACGCACGGAGAATCGATCAAAAGGGGGCATGCCGTGTCGACGGAAGCCGAGAAGGCGAAAGGCATTCAAATTGTACGCCTGATCGCGACCGTTCTGGTCGCTGTGATCATCTGGTTCGCGCCAATACCGACGGGCATCGATCCAAGAGCCTGGCATCTTTTCGCGATCTTCGTGGGAATGATCCTGGGTCTCATCCTGCAACCGCTGCCGATGGGCGCGGTCGTGCTGATCGGCGTCATCGCCAGCGCGCTGACCGGGACCCTGAAGATCGGCGAAGCCCTCAGCGGCTTTGCCAATCCCACCGCGTGGCTGATCTTCGTCGCCTTCCTGTTCGCGCGTGCCTTTGCCAAGACCGGATTGGGCCGCCGCATCGCCTACCTGTTCATTCGCCTGTTCGGTCACCAGACCTTGGGACTCGGCTACGCACTGGTGATAAGCGACCTGGTGCTCGCGCCGGGCATTCCGTCAGGCGCGGCGCGGACCGGCGGCGTGCTCTATCCCATCGTGCGCTCCCTGGCCGGCGCATTCGGCTCGGAGCCGGGACCGACGGCCGGCAAGATCGGCCGTTTCCTGCACCTCAACAGCTATCAGGCGCACGGTCACCTGCGCCATGTTCATGACCAGCATGGCTGCCAACCCCCTGATTGCCCAGCTGGCTGAGAAGACCGCCAACGTCCATATCTCGTGGGGCAGCTGGGCGATCGCCGCGCTGGTGCCCGGGCTCGTCTCGCTGCTGACGATGACCTATCTCATCTACAAGATCGACCGTCCCGAAATCACCGAGACGCCCGAGGCGACCAAGCTGGCGCAGGAAGAGCTGCAGAAGATGGGCGCCATGAGCCGGGACGAATGGGTGGTGCTCGCAACCTTTGTGCTGGTCCTGCTGCTGTGGGTCACCGGATCGTTCACCCATATTGAAGCGACTGTGGTCGCGCTGTTCGGGCTGGGGCTGATGATCCTGTTGGGGACCATTACCTGGCAGGATGTGCTGGGCGAACGGGTCGGCTGGGACACGCTGATCTGGTTCGGCGGCATCATCGGCCTGGCGACCATGCTGTCGCAGCTCGGCCTGTTCAAATGGTTCGCGACCTTCGTGTCGGGCTATGTGACCGGGCTGCCCTGGCTGCCGGCGCTGATCATCCTGCTCCTGGTCTATAATTTCAGCGGCTATCTGTTCGCCAGCCTGAGCGCGCACGTGATTGCCCTCTACGTGCCGTTCCTCACTGTGGCGGTGGCGGTGGGTGCGCCGCCGCTGTTCGCGGCGCTGCTGCTCGCCTTCTTCTCGAGCCTGTGCGTAAGCCTGACGCATTATGCCGGCGGCCCGGCGCCCATCTACTACGGAAGCGGCTATGTCGGCCTGGGGCGCTGGTGGGGCCTCGGCTTCGTCATCGGAGTTCTCAACATCTTCATCTGGATGGTGATCGGAGGCGCCTATTGGAAGCTGCTCGGCCTGTTCTGACGCCGGCCGGCCTGCGCAGCAACGGGAGCGGGGTTTTTCTACGCAGTCAATCGGTGTCGCCTGACGACCCGACTGCACCGCACAGCGCGCCGTCGAAACCATGTTGCGCTGCACATTGATCTAGCTCAATGCGTCGACGAAATCTTTTGATCAGCCTGCTGCGTTAGAGCCTGCGGACGCTGGAGCCCCGAAGGGCATGATCCAGAAAAGTGGATACCGGCTTTCGGAAGAGATCATGCTCCAACAACAAGGTGGAGCGCGATGACGGCTCGAGAAGAAAGTCATCCGCTCAAGCAGAAATTTGGTCCCTGAGCTGAGGTATCGGCCTTCCCGCGGGCAAGAAAACCTAGGGAGATGCCCGATGACAACGGAGAGCAACCATAGTGATCTTCGGCTAATGCACCATAGTGCCGGGCAACGTTTGCTGCTGCTGATCATAATCGGCTTGGCGATGCTGCCTTTCACGCTCTTGTTCATCTGGTGACAAACCCGTCAGGACAGGGGCTCGGCTCCGCCGCGGCGCTTGTCGCCGCGGGTCCGGCGCGACGCTCGCAGATCATCCGGTGAGCGCTGTGGCGTAGTCTGCCGGGCGGCAAGCGAGTCTGCTGCGATTGGAGACCGCCTCCCGGCGGCGCCTCACGCGGCTCCGACGGCGAGGCAGCCGCCGGCAACACGATCGACCTGACCAGGGTCCAGCCAATCGTTGCGGGCGACGTCGACTGCGCGTCTTGTCGGCGGGCCAGACCTCTTCTGCCATTTCCCGTCCTCACGGCGAGAGCGCGTCCGGTCCGGGTCAACGGGCTGTCGCGGCAGGCCTGTGGCACAGCCGGTCTGCCCCCAGTTCAGCACCCGCGCGGGGGCACCTTACGCTTTGTGCCAGCAAGAGACTCATGCACCGCAGGGCGGCTCGGGACGGTCGAATCGAGCACCGATACCACAAGGAGAACTTGACAGAAATTCATCTCAGTGTAGATTGCCGGCGTTGGATGGGCTCAAGACAAGTTCCGGAGAGGGATCATGTCGGGCACGTTCCTCGCTAACCGCAGTCGTCGTAAGGCCATGGTCTCCGGGACCTTCCTGTCCCGGGGGATTTTCCCGACGGCACTTCTGAGCACCGTCGTGCTCGGTCCGGCCGGTGCGGCCGAAATCGCCATCGATTTCGAGCGCGCGTCCAACCCGGCGGCCATCGTCGGCGCCATCGCCACGGATCTCTATTCCGAGCTCGGCGTGCGCTTTCCGCCCCGCGCCGGCCCTCCAACCGACCCTCCACCCGGCCCACGGATCGCGACCAACATCCTTGTCGGCGGACAGGGATTGGCGCAGATCGGCGACGCACGCCGTTGCGACCCGCTGGAGATCACGTTTGATCCCCTCATCGAAGTGCGACGGGTGCGCTTCGACGCGATCAACCGCCATCTGCGGTACTACCTCGTGCAAGCTTTTTTTGGCGACAGTCCCGGGCCCCGCTTCGAATACTTCCCCGACGCGCCGCTTCCCCTCCCGCCGCCGCGTCGCACCGTGTCGCTGGAGGCGAGCGACAGCGATCCCCACATCACGCGCGTGCAGTTCCAGCCCCCCGAAGGCTGCTTCGACTGGGCGCACATCGACGATCTGCACGTGGACGCGCGCAGGCCGCACGCCCCCGTCAACAACGTGTGGGTGGCGGCCTACGAGATCAATCAGGGTGTCATGCCGCACCTGACGTATCTTCCCAGCCCGTCGACGGTGTCCCGGCCGATGACGACGCTGATGGCAGCGGCGGCGAATCCCGTGCTCGCCGGCAAACGCCTGCCGTTCATCCCCGGGCGGCGCACCGTCGCCCGGTTTTATTTGTCGAGCCGCTTGGCCGACATCCCGCGCTATGCCGCGCGGCTGCGCGTCGAGATCACGAATGAGGACGGCTCGATATCGACGACTACGATCGAGGAGAACACGGTGCCGGTGACCGGTGCCGCGTCGGCTGACGAGCCGCTGGTGCGCCATGCCGATCCGGCGCTGACGCCGATGGCGGCGCGGCGGGCGCTCGTCGCCCGCCGCGGGCGCATCGACCAATCGCATGACTTCGTCATCCCGGCGGAGGTGCTCGGACGTGCTCGAGCCGCCGACCTGCGGCTGCTCTTGCCCGCGCCCGGAGCGGACGAGCCCCCGCTCGCGCGCGTCCATATTGACTTCGACGAAGCGCATACGATGGCGGTGAACTTCTTCCGCGTGCGCGGCATTGGCCGCGACGCCGCGGTGGGAGGGCCGATTCCGCGCGACCCGATCATGGGCAACATGCAGGCCTATGTCGGCTCGGTCTATCCGGTCTCTGGACCCATCCCGTTCTTCGATCGCGGGCTCCTGGTGACGAATTCCGGTCGCGCCACCAATTGCGGCGCGTATCTCGGTCTGCTGGCCGGCCTCTCCGCCGGATTCGGCATGCCCGCTGCCGGCATGAACTACTGGGATAATGTGTTCGTCGTCCAGTTTCCGCCCGGCTGCGGCGGTCTCGGCTTCTATAATACGCAAGGCGCGATGGTCGCGCCGTCCGCAAGCATCGCGGCGCACGAGATGGGCCACAATATCGGCCTCAACCACGTCTCGAACAATCACGGCGAATCGGGCGGCGGTCGCGGCGACTGGGAGAACTGGCCCTATCTGCACGGATCGATCGGCACGGCGGACGAGGCGAGCAACGAATTGGATGGCGTTTACGGGGTGGCCACGCAGTTGTCGCCGATGTCGCGGGTGCCGGACTTCATCCGAGAATGGGGGCTCTGGCAGCTCGGTCCCGTCGCGCCGTGCTCGACGACGGACGTGGCGGCGCTGTTCCCGTCCTGCGGCCTGGGCGATGCGCAACGTGTGCACGACTTCATGAGCTACGGCGTCGGCGGCACGGTGCCGATCTATGGTGGCGGCCGTTGGGTGTCCGATATCAACTACTACCGCATCCATCGCTTCTTCGAGGACTGCATCGCGCTCGACCCGCCGCACCGGTTCGCCGGCCCCGGCCCCGCGGCAGCGCCGTTCGCCGATCCGAGCGGCGGCTGCACCCCGGCGCGCGGCGCCGGCGTGGTCATGGCGGCGGCCAGCAGCGAAGCGGGCGCGTTTGCGGCGGCGCCTTCATCGCGGTCGATCGACGCGCTCGTCATCACCGGCGTGCTGACGGCGGAGCGGCAAATCGACGATGTCCGTGTCATCCGCAAGCCGGTCCCGGAGCACCTGCTCGGGCGACAGGACGGACCCTACGCGCTGATCGCTTCCGACCGAAGCGGCCGGACCATCGATACCGTCCGGTTTCGCGCCCTGAAGGTCGGACTCTTTCATCCGCCACCGGATCGGCGGCCCGTTGTGAAGCCGCAGGACACCTTCATCGCGATTCTGCCTTATGCGGAGAAGATTGCGCGGCTCGAGATCAGGTTGGGACAGGCGAGCCTGTTCCGCCGCACCGCCAGCCGCACCGCACCGAAGATCGACCTGCAGGCGCCGCGCGGCGGCGAGCATTGGGCCGCCGGTAAGCAGCGGATCACATGGAAGGCGAGCGACCCCGACGGCGACTCGCTCGACGCGGTCGTGCTCTTGAGCCAGGACGCTGGCCTGTCGTGGCAGCCGGTCGCGCTCGTCGACAGCAAGGACGGGGTGCTCGAAGTCGATGTCGCCGACCTGCCATCGACGAGCACCGCGCTCATTTACGTGGCGGTGAGCGATGGGCTCAATACCGCGGTCGCGCGGTCGAGCTCCCTGTTCGCGATCGGCGACCGGCAAGCGCCGCGGCCGCGCTGATGCCTATCGAGGCGACGTTCCGTTTGGCAGGCCTCTCCTCGGTCGTGCTCCTGGCGACGCTTGCCGCCGCGTTGCCGGCGTGGCCGCAATCGCACCGGCCGGAAGTCTGCGTCAATCGCGCGCCGCTTCGCTGCGAAAGGGTGACCTGCCGGGCGGGCGAGCGCGAGGTATCCCGCGATCCGCTCGGGTTGCCGCCTGGCGATCGACGCGTGCGCGAGTGCCTGCCGTTCTCGCTGGAGCTCGTTCGCTGCTGCCACAGGCCGCCAGACTGCGTCTGGCGCGGCACGGCGCCGTTGTGCGCGGGCGAATGCGGGCGCGGCGAGACGCGGCTCGGCCCGAGCGCACGCAGCAGCGGGAGCGAGCGGCGGCGTAGCGCCAACGCGCAGGCCGCGGCGCGAGGATTAACCGTCTCAGGGTTCGGCGGTTCGTGTTTGACCGGCACGAAGGTTCTGTGCTGCTTCGGTCCCCTGCCGCCGTGATCACCGTGATGGCTGCCGCCCGTCGCGCCGAACGAGCCGGAATGGTCGCGACCGAGAGGGACTGATGACCGTTCCAATGGCCGTTATGCCGCTATCGGCATAAGACGCATTATGCCGAGGTCAGAATTATGCCGCGTCGGAGCCGGATCGCTCGGCATGAGCGCACACACCAGCGCGGCATCTCGGCAACGGACCTCTACTCGACGCTTATTCCTGTTGCCTCCACGACGGCTTTCCACTCACGGGCCTGTTCCGCGAGCGCGGCAGCGAAGTCCTGCGGCGTGCCCTTGCGGGCTTCCATGCCGAGCTTTGCCAGGCTTGTGCGCACTTCGACGGCATCGAGGCTCTGGTTCACAGCATTGTTGAGCTTGCCGATCACCGGCGCGGGCGTGCCGGCAGGGGCAAGCAAGCCAAACCAGACTTCCGTCGGAAATCCCGTCACCCCGGACTCGCTCATGGTCGGCGTGCTCGGCAGCTCCGGCCACCGGGCCTTGCTGGTGACGGCAAGTGCCTTGAGCCGGCCGTCCTTGATGTGCGCCAGCAGCGTCGACTTGGTGTTGAACACCATGTCGATGTGTCCACCGAGCAGGTCGGTGATCGCGGGTGCGGCCCCTTTGTAGGGGACGAACAGGATGTCTGTCCCGGTCTTCACCTTGAAGAACTCGCCGGCGAAATGCGTGTAGATGCCGGGCGGGGCGCCGTAGGTCAGCTTGCCGGGATTGTTCTTCGCATAGGCGACAAGCTGCTCGACCGTGTCGGCGGGAACGTGGGGCGAGACGGCAAGCGCCATCGAGTCGACGCAGATCGCGGCCACCGGAGCAAAGGAGTCGATGGGATCGAATCCGAGATTCTTGTAGAGCGCGCCGATGATCGCGTTGACGTTGGTGCCGCCGAGGAGCAGCGTGTGGCCGTCCGGCTGCGCGCCCGCAGTGGCCCTGACGCCTATTCGTCCCCCCGCGCCGGCAAGATTCTCCACCACCACGCTTTGCCCCAGGTGGGACGGCAGGGCCTGGCCGATGAGCCGCGCCGCTACGTCGGTCGGACCGCCAGCCGGAAACGGCACCACGATCTTGATCAGCCGTTCAGGAAAGGCACCGGCCGGCGCCGCTCGCGGAGAGAACAGAGCCGGCGCGATGATCACCAGACTGAGCAGCCACAGCGTGCCGATGCGTCGCAGCGCATCACTGGGCCGGCGCCCTCGCGGAACAGCGAGTTTGAGAGTGTGTCGCATGCTCGCCTCCTGTTTGTGCCGCCGGCTTCGGCGGCGGTCAGATGTGATTCATGAACGCTGGGCGGTCAGCACATGGGTCTCTTCCGGATAGGTCACCCCGTCGCCGTCGGCGTAGGGCTGCAACGCGTGCAGTACGCGCGCAGCAATTTGGTGGAGCACATCGGGATCGGCGGCCGCGATCTCGGCTGCGACCGGCGTAGCGGCGAGGTGATCGAGCGCGAACCGATCGGGCGGTGGCAGGTGTACGTCGATTCGGCAGACGCGTACGTCGACGGCCACAAGGTCAGCCTCGGCAGCGAGCCGCCGCAGCTCTTCGGCACCGGGCGCCTGCCGGGAGGCGCAGAAGCGCGCCGCCGTGGCGCCGCCAATCAGCGACGCGAGCGCATCCCCGACTGCGCTGTTGTAAGGACCGTTGCTGTTCCAGGTGCTGAGCGCGAGGCGCCCGCCCGGCCTGAGCACGCGGCGAATCTCCCTCAGCGCCAGCAGCTTGTCGGGAAAGAACTGCAGGCCCTGTTGACAGAGCACCGCATCGAAGCCGGCATCCTCGAGTCCAAGATCAAGCGCGCTGCGTACCAGCCATTCGATCGGCGCACCGGCCGGCGCTGGCAGCGATCGCGCAACCGCGATCATGGCGGGGTTGAGATCGATGCCGACGACTCTCCCGCTGGGTCCGATACGGGTTGCCGCGGCGCGGGCGACCACCCCCGTCCCGCACGCCAGGTCGAGTATCCGCTCGCCTGCCGCGATGCGCGCGGCGTCAATGAGTAACGGTGCCCATGGTCCCAGGATGCAGCCTACGACGATGCGCTCGTAGCGCTCGGCAGCATCGGCCGTGAGGTGCCATTGCTGCGGCGTGCTCATCTCGTTACCCAGCCCAGCTTGCGCGAAATGCGCGCGGCCGATTGCGTCACCGCCTTGATCTGATCCGGCGACGGCGAGGCCGGAATGTATTGGATGGACCCCGCAATCGCGACCGCGCCGACGTACTGGCCGGCGTGATTGAACACCGGTGCCGCAAGGCCGTTTACCCCGTGCAGCACCTGGTTGGGCGCCGTCGCCCAGCCCCGCGCGCGCACCTGAGCGACCGCGCGCTCCAGTGCGGCCGGCGCGCAAATCGTGTGCGGAGTTCCAGGCTTTGCGGTCGCGCGAGAGGACACGCTCGAGCAGTTCCGGCGGGGCGAATGCCAGCGCGACCTTGCCGTGCGCGCTGGCGTGCAGGTCGAGAACTGTTCCGGGCTGCGTGCCAAAATTGACGATGGCATCGCCCTGCAGAACGTCGAGGACGACGACCTTGCCTTCGATCAGGGCCGACAGCGTTGCCGGCTGCCCGGTGTCATCGCGCAGCCGCGCCAGATCCGCGCGCGCAACGGTCAGAACATCAAATCGTTCCCGCAGCCGTTCCCCGAGGATGAACAGCTTGATGCCCGCCGTGTAGCGCAGCGTCGTCGGCTCCTGATGCACGAAGCCGTTCAGCACCAACGCCTGGAGATGCCGGTAGGCGGTCGCCTTCGATGTCTGGAACTCGCGCGCGAGGTCCGAAACCCCGATCGGCTCGCGCGCGATGGCCAGCCGTTCCAGGATCCGCAACGACAGATCGACCGTCTCCGTCGCAGGGCTTTGGTTGCCGGCTCGGGGCTTTCTTGCAGGTTTGCGCATGGCGTTTCATTAAATGAAACAATGTTTCATCAGCATACACGAAATTCGCCGCGCGTGTCAAATACCTCGATTGGTGGACAGACGATCACATGTCGGATGATCGGTCCGACCTTGCTCGGCGACCACCCGCCGCGCGCAGGTCGGTTCCCACGCCGGAATTCCAATTGCTGATTACCGGGCAACCTCCGAGGATGTTCCCGTCGATCATGAAAACGGCAAGATTGCAGCTTTGGGCATGGCACTTGCCATCGCCAACGCCATCGCCCATCCTGCCGGCAAGCGCGCGATCTTCCCATGCGAGTCGATCATTTTTCACAAGGGGAGCAGCTCACATGATCAGGTTCCTGGTTGCCGTTGCAGTTGCCGTTCTGCTGACAACGCCCTCGCTGGCTCAGTCATATTGCGACCAGGTAAAGCAGGCCGTAGCTACTTATGGATATGCAGCGGCCAAGCGGCATGCCGTGGCTCATTACAGCAGGCAAGCGGTCCGAACCGCCGATAGATGTGTCACCGGAACGCGCCGGGCGAGAAGATAACTTTGCTGCCCAGGTAACCGAACGCGCACTGCGCTCCCGTCCGGCATCTCGCCGCCCCGGAATGAGTGGACCGAGATGCTGAGCCAGAGCACCTGCGTCATTGCCATGGACCAGCGCAATGGAGACCGCCTCCAGGCGGTGCCTGACGCAGCTCCGGTCCGACGGCGAGGCCGCCGCCGACAGCGCTCCGGCTCGCGGACGTTCAGGTCGGCCACCTGGCCTTGTCGCGCAGCCCGACGGCCGCCGCGCGCGCCTCCGCGACGATCTTGGCGTGGTCGAATGCGGCAAATGTGCCGGCGCGACGCAGGATGCGACCGTCGACGATCACGGTGTCGACGTTCGCCGGCAGGCCGAGCGAGACGATCGCCTCGTAGGGATCGCCTGCGGGCGCCATGTTGGTGTCGGTGGTGCGCACCAGGACGAGGTCGGCGCGCTTGTCGGGCGTGATCGAGCCGGTGCGGTCGGCGATGCCGAGATCGACGGCGCCGTCGATCGTCGCCAGCTGCAGCAGCCGCTTCACCGTCAGCGGCATTTTGGCGCCGATGCGGTGCGAGTGCAGCGCGAACAGGGTGCGCATCGCGGCGAACGGATCGCAGCTGGCGGAGGCGACGTGGTCGGTCGACAGGCTGACCTTGACTCCCGCCTCCATGAGCTCGCCGAGCTGGATGACGCCGAGCTGCGACGACCGGCGCGCCTCGAGCTGCGGCGAGGTCGAGTAGCTGACGCCGCGCTCCTTGAGGATCGCCCGCTCCTCGGTCGTGGTCAGCAGCGGATGGACCAGCTGGACGTCGGGGCCGAGCAGCCCGGCGCGCTCCAGTTCCATGATCGGGCTGGCGCCGGACGTGTGCATGGTGATCGGCAGGCCGAGCGCGCGGGCACCATCCCAGTCGCGCTTGATCTGCCCGATGGTCAGCACTCCGCGGGACGCCGCCGCCGCCGCGCCGCCGATGGTCAGGGCGCCGACGTTGCGCGAGCAGATACCGAGGGTGAGCAGATTGTCCTGGTCGGGCATCCAGTCCTTCTTGACGCGCGCCAGGCCGGCGAAATCCATCGGCGCGTCGTCGGCGAGGCCGACCGGCGTGCCGTAGGCGAAGCGTCCGCGCACGCCCATGTCGCGCATGGCCGACAGCTCGGCGTCGGCATGCTCGGGACTGCGGGTGTTGTGCGCCCAATTGTGCAGCGTGGTGACGCCGGCGGCGAGCGCCTCGGCGGCGCCGAGACGCACCGAGCGATAGCTGTCCTCGGGACCCATCAGCGGTCCGAGGCGGGCGGTCACCGGGAAGTAGCCGAGCGCGGGGACGTCGGCGCGCACGAACAGGCGGAACATGGCGTTCCACAGATGGAAATGCGTGTCGACGAAGCCGGGAATGCAGATCATGCCGGCGCCGTCGACAACCTGCGCTGCGGGCGCCTCGATCTTGCCGGCGACCGCGATGATGGTCCCGTCACGGACATGCACGTCGCCGGCGGCGAGGTCGGGCACCGCGGGATCCATGGTGAGGACAGTGGCGCCGCGGATGACGAGCTCGCCGCGTGCCGGCAACGGTGCGCCCGGTGCCCTGGCGGTGCGCGCGGCCGGTTGCGCCATGAGCCGCCGAGGCAGCAGCGCCGCCGTTCCCAGCGCAGCCGTTCCCCGCATCAGCCGACGGCGGCTGAACGTCTCGTCCATCATTTGCGTTCCTCCCATGTGTCCTCGTACGCTCACCCATTTCTCACGTCGGCGAACGCGCCGCGCCATGCTGCTCGAAATGCCAGGGAGGCTTCAATGACAAACTCCAACCATGATGGGCTGGGCCGGCGGAGCTTTCTCAAGCAGATGGCGACCGTGGCAGGCACTGCTCCGCTCGCGCCGCCGCTGCTCGGCGTCACCGTGGCGTCGGCCGAGACCGCGCCGGCCCGTCACAAGGAGGAACCCGGCCACGAGACGGTGCGGCTTGCCGCGTATGCGGCAGCGCTGCGCTACGAGGACTTGCCGCCCGCCGTTGTGCAGCGCGCCAAGGACTGCATGATCGACGGGGTGGCGACCATCAGCTACGGCGCCGAGCTGCCGTGGAGCCGGATGGTCATCGCCTATGCGCAACGCTACGGCGCCGGCGGCAGCAGCGCGATCCTCGGCACCGGCGGGACGCGCGTCCACGCGCCCGCGGCAGCGCTCGCCAACGGCGCATTGGCCCATGCTTTCGAGCTCGACTCAACGACCATGCCGAACAGCGGCTCGCATCCGGCGGCGACGCTGTTCACCTCCGCGCTTGCCGTCGCGCAGGAGCGAGGTTTGAGCGGCCGTGAGCTCATTACGGCATTGGTGGCCGGTGCGGAGGTCATGTTCCGGATCGGGCGCGCAACCAGGCACAGCAACGAGACCCGCGGCTTCCACGCGCCCGGCACTACCGGTCCGTTCGGGGCGGCCGTCGCGGCTGGCCGCCTGCGGCAGCTCGATGCGGCCAGGATGACGAATGCGCTCGGCATTGCCGGCTCGCTCGCCTGCGGCCTTCTGGAATTCGTCAATGCGGGCAGCGGCGCCATGGTGAAGCGTCTCCACCTCGGGCGCGCGGCCGAGAGCGGCGTGCTGGCCGCAAGCCTCGCGGGCGACGGCTTCACCGGGCCGTCGAGCGTGCTGGAAGGCGAGTTCGGCTTCCTGCACGTGTTCTGCAACGAGTGGGATCTGTCGGCGCTGACGCACGGTCTCGGCACCGACTATCTGACGCCGAGCATCTCGATGAAACGCTATGCCTGCCATATGACGGCGCAGAACTCCATCGAGGCGACAGAGGATCTGCGCGCGGAGCACAAATTCGCGGCCGCCGACGTGGCATCGATCGCGATCGCCGGCGATGAGCGGATGGCCACGCGCAACAATATCCCGGTGCCGGAAGACAAGATGATGGCGCAATATTCGGTCCCGTTCAGCGTCGCGCTCTCGCTCTACCGGGACGCGCGCGACCCGCGCTCGTATGACGACGCGGTGGTTCACGATCGCGCCATTCTCGATCTCGCGTCGCGGATCATGATCGCCAAAGCGCCGGGGCAGAGCCGCCAGGATGCGACCGCCAGCGTGACGATCCGGCTGAAAGACGGGCGCGAAGTGTCACGGCGGGTGACGAGCTTCAAGGGAACCCCGCAGCGTCCGCTCGACCAGGCCGAGCTCGAGGAGAAGTTCATGCTGCTGACCCGGCATCTTGAACGCAGCAGGATGGAAGCGACGTTCGAACGGCTGCAGCGCATCGAGACCGAGAAGGCGCTCGACTGGGTGAGCGTCTGAGGCGCGCGCATCGGAGCACCGGAAAGGAAATCAGGCCATGCTGGGCAAGCTTTCGGTCCATGCGAGCCCGTGAGGAGCCGCCGGGTTATCGAACCCCTGGGGAGTTTTCCCCCGGGGTGGCGCCATCAGCGGCGGGTGCTGTCGTCGCGCGTTCACCGCCGGGGATATGCGGTGAAAATTGACCGTGAAATCAGATGGGCCGTGGCCGGAAAGCGCTCTCGATTCGACGCTTGCCGCATTTCCTTTCGGAAAACCGGTGCGCACTTTTCCGGGAGATGGGAGACGCCGTTCGCCATCGGAGGTCGCAAGATCAGCGCGGCTTGCGACCGGGGTCGATTGCCAAACGCTCGCGGACGAGATCGATATGGGTTCGCAGCATGTACAGCAGGCTCGCATAGCTCGGCGGCAACCGCAGATGGTGGGCACGCCGATCGAGCTGGTCGAGCCGCGCGATCATGGCGTCGGCGTCAGGTCCCCGGCCTCGAGCTTCCATCTCGCGCTCGATCGATCTCATCTCGTCATACAGCCGCGTTATTTTCGACCGCATGAGCCAGTTGTACATTTGCGGCAGGAACCTCAGGAGCGGATACAGCAGGACGCCCAGCGGGATGAGAACGACGAGCAGCCGTCCGGTGAGAGTCGCGATCCAGAACGGAAGAAGGTCATGCAGGAAGGGTCGTCCGCTCTTGTAGAAGCGCTGTGCTTCCGCGCTCAGTGGAATGTCGATCGGCTCGGCTGCCGGGAATTGCCCCGCTTTCTGGAAGATACCGGGCCCGGAGTGAACCTGCGCGGCGGCATTGAGCAGCAGGTACTGGATGGCGGGATGCAGGTCCGCGCGGACCGCGAGACTGGCCTTCGGCGCCAACAGTACGACATCCGACGGCGGCAGGTTTGCCGCAAGGTCGCCGATGCCGGTTGGCAGCACCACCTTGTTCAAGAAAGGGTAAAGCCCGATATAGGCGTCCGCGCGCAGAAAGCTCCGAAGCTCGATTCCGTCAGCGGTGATGAGGCGCCGGACGGCGGGGGCATCCCAGGACGCCACGATGAACGCGGCGTCGATCTCGCCCGCGATCAGTTTTTCGGCCGCCATTAGCGGCGTCAGCCCGAACAGTTCCGCGACGACCTTGTTGCGTTCAAGTATCTTGAGCGCCAGCGACCGCGTCCCGCTTTCCTCGGGACCAACCGATATTCGTCGACCGTTCAATCCTTCGGCACGAACCCCGCTGATTTGGGAGAAGAACCACAGCGGCTCGTAAAATACCGTGCCCAGCGCCTCTATCCCCGGCGATTCCCTCCGAGTGGTGGTGCCACCCTGGACGAATCCAACGCTCACTCTCGATCGGCGATCGCGCAGCCGTGTCAGATTCTCGAGTGCTCCGGTCGTCGGCAGCAGCTCCAGCTCGACACCGTCTTGCGCCAGGATTTCACGGTATCGCATACCCAGCTCGTGGAACCCGCTGCCCTCGGCGCCGGTCGCCATCACCAACGTGCGCGGCGGCAACGTCTCCACCATGTAGACGCCCGCAGCGAGCAGGATCACGACCATCCCGGCGATCGCAAAGTGGGGCCGAAATCCTTGCATATGTCTGGCGGCCATCGGCATGTCCCATGCGGTCGGGCATAGCTCTTCCGGTTTGCCCCACATAGCCGACATTCGCAGGGGCGAACATCCCGTCGAGACGAAATCGCCGTGAGCCGTTCCGGGCGTGCGGAGTTGGCTGGCGCCACAAATTCGCGGTTGCGCGATGCGTCATCTCCTGGCTGGCGATGCGGCCGGGCGCGTGACGAGGAATATGCCGATCGCGACCGGCACGATGCCGATCAGGTCGCTGAATGCGACATGCTCGCCGAGCAGAAGCCAGCCGAACAGCATGCCAAGCGGCGGCATCATGAAGTGATAGGAGCTCGCGGCGGTCGCGCCCGACACATTGAGCAGGTGGAACCAGAGGATGATATGCGAAGACCGAGACGAAAAGCGCCAGATAGGCAAGAGACGCCATGAGGCGCCAGCTCGGCACGATGTCCCCGACGCTTTCGAAAGTGAGGGCGAAGGGCAGGGTGGCGAGACCGGCCGAGAGGCTTTGCACGCCGTTGCCGACCCAGAGCCCGCCCCTGGGAGCGAGCTTCTTGAACAAGATGGTGCCGCGCGGTCAGCGAAATCAGTGCCGCGATCGTGAAGCGCAATGCCGACGGAATGCTCGACGCCGCCGGCCAGCCGATTTTCCACCACGAAGGCAACGCCGCCGATGCCGAGCAGCAGGCCCGCCGCCTTGCGCCAGGTCATCGCGCTCATTGAGGAACACCGCGGCCAGCACGGCGGTCAGCACAGGATTGGCGCTGATGACGAGAGCCGCGAGGCCGGACGAGATGCTGCGGATGCCGACGTAGCTCAGCCCCAGATAGGCCGCTTGGTTGGCGATCCCGAGCAGGGCGAAGATGAGGACATCGCGTCGGCTGAGCTTGAACGGCACTCCGAAGATTGCCGCCGCGCCCAGCATGACTGCTGCGGCGACCAGAAATCGCGCCGTAAGCACGAGCAACGGCGGGCAATCCGCAACGGCGAGCTTGGCGACGGAAAATGCCGAGGCCCAGAGCAGGCAGAATGCTGCGACCAGCACCGGCAGCGGGAGCCGAAGCGACGGCGTTGCCGCCGCGGGCGATGACAAGGCGATATTCGCGGTGCGCATGGGTCAACGTTCCTTTCTGCGACCCACATAGGCTTGCGCCTTGTCATTTGGAAATTAAATGATCACAATCATTTCCAGTGGAATTGTGAATGAGTGCCCTCATGCTCGACCTCGACCTTCTCCGCAGCTTCGTCTCGGTCGTCGACACCGGCGGCTTCACCCGCGCGGGCGAGCGCGTCCACCGCACGCAATCGACCGTGAGCCAGCAGATCAGGCGGCTGGAAGACAGCCTGGGCTATCCGCTGCTGCATCGGAACGGAAAGCAGGCCACGCCGACCGAGCAAGGGCGAGCGGCTCGTGTCCTACGCGCGGCGGATTCTCGCGCTGGAGCAGGAGGCGCGCGATGTCGTCGCGCGACCGGACGGCGAAGGCGTCGTGCGGCTCGGCATGCCGGAGGATTTTGCCGCCTATCGGCTGACCGAGCTGTTGTCGGATTTCGCCCGCTCACGCCCGGGTCTGCGCCTCGACGTGCGCTGCGGGCTGAGCGTGCAAGCGCGCCGCGCGATCGAGCGCGGCGAGCTCGACCTTGCGCTGTTCAAGCGCGACGCCGGCGAAGGCGGCGGGATTGCGGCCTGGCCCGAGCGTCTGCATTGGGTCACCAGCCGCAAGCATCCCGATCGATTTCCGCCGCGATCCGCTGCCGCTCGTGATGTCCGAGCAGGGCTGCCTCTATCGCAATCGCATGATCCACGCCGCCGAAGCCGCCGGACGCGCGTGGCACATGGCCTATACGAGCCCCAGTCTCGTCGGCATCCAGGCCGCGGTCTCCGTCGGCATCGGGGTGAGCATTCTGCCCGAGGTCGCGATCTTGCCCGAGCATCGCGTGCTCAAGAGGCCAAGGATGGATTTCCGGCAATCACCAATACGGAGGTCGCGCTGGTCGCGGCCCCCAATGCAAGCCCCGCAACGCTCCGCCTGGCGGAAGTCCTCTGCGATTTCTGCTCGACCGTCGATCCGCGCAAAATATCGGTCGGAAGGACGGAACGCCCCGGCGCGCCCACCGGCCCGGCGGTAATCTGAAGGTGTTGATGAACACGTACTTCGGTTTCGCGGGCGGATGGAAACCGGTGGCGCCGGCGGCGGACTGCACAGGCTCTCAGTCCGGCACCTCCAGATCCATCAGCGGCGAATCCCGGCAAGTCGCGATGCGCGTTCTGCGAGGACGCTGCCGGCAAGGATTTCGTATCGGGCCGGAATGCCGGAGGCGTCTGCGTCCGGGCAGATCGGGACGGCGGCGCGCCGTCCGACGTACACTGCCGCATCCCTTCACTTCGCATGATGGAGCAGGACATGGGCGACGCACTCCGACAGGCATTGAGGCGGCTGGGCGTCGCGATGTCCCACCCGATCGGCGTCACCACCACCATCACGACAAGGTCATCATCAAGCGTGAAAGGCACCACGACTATTGAACGTGGTGCGTCGAACTGCGGTCGGACAAGGCCCCGGTGTCCTGTGCCGGGGCCTTTTTTCCGCAACTTGGCCTAAAATGCCTCAGCTGAGGGGCTCACGCACTTTGCTGTTTTCTCAGGAACATAGTCGATCATCACTTCGGTCGCGGCTTCGTCAACTCTGACCTCGAAAGCCTTTCTTAGTCCAGCCAGCCGCTCGGACAACCGCAGAGGCTTCTCCTGCAGTATCCGGACTTCGACCTTCATGTTCGGGTGCGGGATATTCATATCGATAACATCAGAACAATGCTTAGGACCAAATCTGCCAAGGAATTGCGCAACAGCCTGGCGAGTTGTCAGTCCGGATCGGAGCGCGGTTGCCAGCGTTTCGGACGGGAGCGTAATCGAAACGCCTTCGCTTGCGTGAAGTGTAATTGAAGGGTTCCCGTAAAGACGCACCATCTCTTTGCGCAAGGCGTCGTCGATCCAATCCGCCGAAGCGGAGGAAAACGATACAATAATTACGGCCTTGACCAACAATGCGATCAGACCAAGCTGCCTAATGCAAGGAAGAAACATGGGCGGTGTCTCGTAAGGCGCAGTACTGAATGTATCCAAGATCCAGCTCCCGGAGCGCCGACAGCTACGCGAGTCTCAGGCCGAGCCGCATCTTGCACCTCAACTTCTTGGCTTTCCCACGAAGCAGCGGATGCGTTCACAGCCCATGAGCCGATGGTCGAACATTCCCTTGAACCCCTTCTCGAATATGCAGGCGTGCGCCGCTACCCAATTTGGTGATGTCCCCTCGCGTAGAGACATGCGCTCCTCGAACGGACACCACCTATCCTCATCGGCAAGATAGATCTGGGTCACTCCGTTTTCATCGACCCTATCCTCCACCTCGAAACAATCCCGTTCATTGCAACACCATTCATCGACCTTGTTCCGCCACCCTCGATATTCGTTGTGGCCGCGAGCATGGGATATCTGCTGGCGCAAATGGATGAAGCGTTCTCGCAAGGTCTCGTGCGTCTTGCCGGCATCATTCACACAGCGGTCCGGCAATATCTGCTCCGCCGAAACAGCCGTCGTAATCGACAGCATCACGACAATTAGAACCGCTCCGCCCCCCGTTCCGTTGCGCTTCATTGGGCCTCATTCGCGGCGAAAAGGTCCAGCGATGGCGGTCCCAAATGCTCGCTTGCGCCACAGCGGCCATCTTGAAGATTGCAAGCCATGCCTTGACCGATCAAAATCGTCAGACGACTGAATACGGCGTGACTTTACCGTGTCGTCAAGTAGGTACAATTCCCGACAGCAATTCGAAGAACAGGCAAGGGTTGCAGTACGAGATCGTTGTTGTATTGAGTCGTGGTCCGCGTCGCTCGCTTTCAAGTCGATGTGATGTCAGGGGTCACCGCCGCTGTTTGAACCGGCCTCGCCGTCCGATTGACCAAGGGCAGAGGGCAGCGCCCTCACGCGGCAGCGCGATCAGGCGGAGAGCCCGACGCATCGATGGACGACGGCCATGACGCACATGAACACGGGCATCTCGATCGGACACGCCATTCTGGCGTTCGTCCCGCTCTACTTCGTCCTGCAGATCTGGCTGGGCGCAGCATGGAGCGGGCGCTGGCGGATCGCCGCGCTCGTTCCGCTGGTCGGCTTCGTTCCCGCTGCGATCAGGTGGGAGACCGCCACCACCTGGGCCTTCCTGACGCGCTCACCACCTGGTTCGGACCCGTAGCGCACCGGCTTCCGGTTCAGCCAAAGCGAACACTCTGCCGTAATGCCTGTTGTGAGATCGCTGGATCGTCCTGGCACTCCCGGTGGCAAACGCGCGAAGCGGCCCACCCCTCGTTCACCTCCGGGGATATGCGGTGAAAATGTAATCCTTTGCCGCGACAGTCGTATGGCACGCGTGCCCGCACTTGGCGTCGTTCCCATTGGGCTTGAAGGTGTCGGACGCGGCATCATAAACAAACTGGGCGTATGCCCATCCATTGGTGTCCGGGAATCGCTTGGTATCTTTTTCGATGAACGAGACCGATTTCAGGGTGTCCGGCACCATCACGAAATAAGGGGACTCTGTGCTCTTTTTTGCGGACCACTCGATCTTTACGATCATCGAGCCCTCGGGAAACGGCTTGCCGTTGCCCGGGACACCTTGCCGGTACGCGTCCATCATCACGTTATTCGCCGCGATCACTTTCAACCCATTTTCGGTCTGGCTGACTGCGACATCCTGCCAGGTCTCGTATCCTCGGAACTCGGAAAACGCGAGGCCGTTCGGCACTTTCACCGTGTATCTGTCCTCAGCCGCAAGGGTCATGCTTCCCAGGACAGCGAGCAATCCCGCAACGGTCGCCATCGCCGGGATGCGCTTGCCCGCCAGCACGCGGGCCGCCGAAATACGCGACACGATCAGCCTCCACGTCCGAGGCCGAGACTCATCCCGGCCCGGTTTTCAAGAATGCGTGGATTGCTCGAACAATCAGCTCGATCAAGTCCAGGCGAGCTAGGCTTCTTATCTCGGCGTTTTGCCGATGAACTCTGGAAGGAGGATACCGTAGCAAATGGCGGGGTGATGCGGAAGCCGCCTTCTTTGCTGCTGGCCGAGCCCCGAGATGCGTATTTCTTGAGCAAGGTCATCGTTTACGTCCCCGGCACCCGGTATTCGCGATGATTGAGCCGCCCAGCCGGATCGACGAAGCTGACGGCGCCCTCGCTTATCTTGCTGGCAGCCTGTGCTGCCGGCGCGCGCCGGCAATGGCTTGCTTCCGCTCGGCGATATGCACGCAGTCCGGTGCGAGCGGTCCGAGAGCGCGGCGGTCGAGTTTGTCGTTAAATGTGCGGTGTTAGTAAACACCAAATATGGACACACTCGTAAAAGTGTGCAAGATGCCGCCGGTGCCATCCGGCGGCCGGCCGCATCCCGTGGCTTTCGCCGACCCGGAGCCCAAGGAGGCAGAAGATGTCCCACACCGAACGCACCGACGGCGGCCGCTTCCAGCCGGGCCGCAGCGGCAATCCGGCGGGCCGCCCGCCGGGCTCGCGCAACAAGACCACGCTCGCCGTCGAGGCGCTCATCGAGGGCGGGCGGAGAAGATGACCAGGCAGCTGGTCGAGCTCGCGGGCTACGGCAACCTGGCGGCGGTGCGGATCTGCCTCGATCGGCTGGCGCCCAGGCGCAAGGGCAGGCCGATCGCCTTCGGGCTGCCAAAACTCGAGCAGGCCGGCGACGCGGTCGCGGCGGCGAGCGCGGTGGCCGAAGGGGTGGCGAGCGCCGAGCTCACCCCGGGCGAGGCCGCCGAGCTCTTTCGGGTGATCGAGGCCTTCGAGCGGGTGCGGCAGCGCTCCGACCTCGAGCGGCGGGTGGCCCGGCTGGAGAGGGCGCTGGCCGCTCCGGCACCGGCGCAGGTGGCGCCCGAAGCCACGCCGGCCCGGCCGGAGACGCCGCCGGCGGCCACCCGCTCCGCGGTGCGGCCGGCCCACGAAAACGACGCGGCCGCGGAGCCGGCCGCCGCAGCCGCGGCCGCGCCGCCACCAGCACCTGATAATACAGGTAGATCTACAGGTCCTGCCGCCGCGCCCGATCCGGCCCCGACGCCCGGCTCACCTGAAACAACAGGTGAATCTACAGGCGCGGCGGTCATGGGCGCAGTTGCCGCCGCTCCGCCGCCGCCCCGGCGCCCGGAGCCGCCCGAATGGCCCGAATGGCCGGAATATCCGCAATACCTCGCCTTGCAGGAAAAGCGCAGGCAGGCGGAGCTGGCGGCGCAAAGCCCGACAGGCGGCACCTGATCGCCGCCGTGGAGGGAGAACATTCCGGGCGGGGTTGATCCGGCGACTGCCGCCGAAGGGCTCCCGTCAGCGGGGCGAGGATGGTCTGGACGGCTGCAGAAGCGGCGGGAGCAGGCCGTTGGTCAAATCCTCGAGCGCCCAGCCGAGCTCGTCGATTCGCTCGACGCAGGCGGCGTCGGCCCCGATGGCTTCCAGGAAGTCGGCGACGCTCTCGATGGCCGCGATGTACCTCTCCCGGATGCGCTCCGGAGGTTCGGGAGTGCCGGCTGCGACCTGGAAGGCGCGGCGCAGGCCTTCGAGCAGCGCAACCTGCGCGGCCGTGGCGGGCGGCGCGGCGACTCGGGGCGAGGCCACGGGCGCGGCCGCAGGCGGCCGGGCGGCGACCCGCGGGACAACAGGCGGCGGGCCGGCGGGGAGCGAGATGGCTGGGTCGGTCGCAGACGAGGCGGCAGGAGGCGAGGGGGGCGAGGGGTCAGCAGGCGAGGCGGCGGCAGCCGCGGCCGGCGGACCATCCTTCGCGAACCTGGCAATCCTCCGCGGCCGCCGCGCCGTCACGCTTCGAATATGCCTGGGCATGGTCGTCTCCCCTCGAGGAATCAAGTTATCCGTTGAAACGCCAAAGGCGGCAATAGCTTGCCCGGCATGCCCCGCCATGACGTTGTTATGTCACGAGTTTTTCCGTAACGGGTTCTTAAGCCTACCGGGCTATTGAGGTTCCTGGACAAGACAGCAAGGCAAGGATGGCACCCCGGATGGCCAACGACGACGGGCTGCCGGTCGAACGGTTGCGGACCTACCTCCGGGAGCTCGGGCCCGAGGCGCGGGCAATGCTGATCGCGGCGCTCGAGCGCGGCGCGCCGGGCGGCGAGGAGCTGCCGGGCGCCGAGCTGATCCTGCAGGAATTGCGCAAGGCGATTTCGGCGCACGACGCCGCGCCGGTCAATGTGGGCGATGCCCAGCGCCTGTTCTTCGAGCCGTTCGCGCCGTTCCTGGTCGACGACCGGCCGGAGCGCCGGCATCGCGGGCGGATCTCGCAAAGCGCGATCGAGCCGATCTGGACGTGGCTGACCCGCGACCTGGTGGCGGTCGAGGCCAAGGCCTATTCCGAGCAGGTCGGACGTATGCTGCAGGCCGGGGACAAGAACGCCGCCGATCAGCTGGTGCGGGCTTTTCAGGATCGCGCCTTGCAGCGTATCGAGGCGGCGCTCGTCGCCGTCAGCCACGACGACAAGGCGCAGCGCCGCCTCGCCGCCCAGGTCGGCATACCGCGGGCAGTCGACGAGCTGCGCGAGATCGCCAGCGTGCTGAAGGTGCGCGATGCGCTCGCGGTGGTCGCCTCCCGCCTGCCCCTGTCGATCAAGAATCTCGCGGACGATCAGCTCGACAGCGTGAAGGCGCTGCTCAATTCGCCGGTCGCGCGCCATCGCGACATCTTCGTCTATGCGGTCCTGCTGGTGCGAAGCCGGCTGGCCATGTCGTGGCAGCTCATCCGCCTCGCCACCAAGGCGGCGGCCAGCGACGAGGCCGGCCGGATCGCCGAGACGCCGTTCGCGGTCGCGGTGACCATCGTGCTCGGCGAGGTCGAGCGCCTGGTGGCGCGGCTGCGCATCGAGCTCAAGAGCGGCCAGGCCGCCGCCGTCACCCAGCTGCTCAAGGACATTCACGACACCGCGCGCGCGCTGCGCACCGAGCTCGATCTCTCGGTCAATTCGCCATGGGCGCGCCAGCTCACCCAGGTTCGCAGCGACGTGTCGGAAATGTTGAAAGCCGCGATCGAGACCGCGCCCGGCCGGGTTCGCCGGCTGCTCGGTCCGCGTGCCCGCCGGGAGATCAGCGCCAGCTCCCAGCTCGATTCGATCGATGTCGACGATACCGAGGCGATGATCGAGCTGGTCAGCGTGTGCCGCAACTATGCGAGCGAGCTCGCCATCAACGAGGTCACGCTGCGCGTCCATTCCGAGCTGCAGTCCTATCTCGACACCGGGATGAACCCGCTGCTCGAGGCGCTGCGCCACGCCGGCGACGTCGACCGCAGGTTCCGCCAGTCGCAGGTCGATGCCGCGGTGCGGTTCTCCGGCAAGATTTTCGGCCCGAGCTACGCGACGCTGTTCGCCAAGGCCGCGGAGGTCGCCGCCCAGGGCGAGCGCAAGGCCGCCAAGGCGTGAGCCCCGAAGGCGGGAATCGGCGCGCCGGGAACGTCGCGCGCGATCGCGTTCCAGCGGCGGCACGCGGCAAGACCGGGCAAGGCCGCGCCTGACCGTTGCGCACCGCCTTCCGAGACGCAACGGCCGCCTGCGTCAACTTGCCAGCGGCGTCGGCCTTGGTCATTGAGTAGGCAAGAGTTCCTTCGGCCATGATCGGTTGGTCGATCCGATCGGGACGGCGCCATGACGCAATGGTTGGTGTTCGCCTTGATGACCGCGGCGGCGGTTTTCGTCGTGCTGTGGCCGCTGGGCCGCCGCAACGCCGCACTCGTCGCGGGCAGCGAGGTCGCCGTCTACGAGGATCAGCTCAACGAGATCGCGCGCGACCGGTCCGCTGGCCTGATCGGCGAGCGCGAGGCCGAGGCGGCGCGGGTCGAAGTGTCGCGGCGCCTGCTCGCGGCGGATGCCGCGGCCCCGACGCAGTCGGCCGAGGCCGCCTCTCCGGCCTTCGCCTGGCGGCGGCGCGCCGCCGCCCTGATGGCGCTGATCGGGGTGCCGGTCGGCGCCGGCGGGCTCTATCTCGCGCTCGGCTCTCCCAATTTCGCCGACCAGCCGCTGGCCGCCCGGGTCAACTCGCCGGGCGAGAACCGCTCGATCGACGCCCTCGTCGCCCAGGTCGAGAAACGTCTCGAGGGCGAGCCCGACGATGCCCGCGGCTGGCAGGTCATCGCGCCGATCTATCTGCGGCTCGGCCGCTTCGACGATGCCGTCAAGGCGCGGCGCAACGCCTTGCGGCTTTTGGGAGCGAGCGCCGAGCGCGAGGCCGATCTCGGCGAGGCGCTGGTGGCGGCAGCCGACGGCATCGTCACCGCCGAGGCCAAGGCGGCATTCGACCGCGCCCGCACCCTCGATCCGCAGGAGGCCAAGGCGCAGTTCTATCTCGGCAAGTCGGCCGAGCAGGACGGAAAGTTCCAGGAGGCGGCCGCGGTGTGGCGCGACCTCATCGGCCGGGCGCCGCCGGGCGCCGCATGGGCCGACCTGGTGCGCGAATCGCTGCACCGGGTCGACCCGACCGAGGCAGCGCCGACCAGAAGTCCGGCATCCGCCGACGTCGCGGCGGTCGCCAGCCTGCCGCCGGAGCAGCGTTCCGACGCGATCCGCGGCATGGTCGCGCAGCTCGCCGAGCGGCTCAGGCGCGACGGCTCCGACCTCGACGGATGGCTGCGGCTGGTGCGCGCCTACATGGTGCTGGGGGATCGGGAGAAGGCCCTCGATGCCGCAGGCGAAGCCCGTCGCAATTTCGGCGCCGATCCGGATAAACTGCGCCGCCTCGACGAGCTCGTCAAAGGGCTCGGCCTCGAGGGATGAGGGGACTTTCATGACCCGCAAGCAGCGTCGCTTCGCCCTGATCGGCTCGGGTCTCGGCGTTCTCGGGATCGCGGCGGCGCTGGTGCTGTTCGCGCTGCGCGACACCATCGTGTTCTTCAACTCGCCGACCGACATCGCCGAGAAGCACGTGGCCGCCGGCACCCGCATTCGCCTCGGCGGGCTGGTCAAGCCGGGCAGCGTGGTCAAGGGCGACAACCTGACCGTCCGCTTCGAGGTGACCGACGGCAACAAGGCGATCGGGGTCGCCTATGCGGGCAGCCTTCCCGATCTGTTTCGCGAAGGGCAGGGGATCGTCGCCGAAGGCACCCTCGACGCTGCCGGCCTGTTCAAGGCCGACACGGTTCTCGCCAAGCACGACGAGAACTACATGCCCAAGGAGGTCGCCGACGCATTGAAGCGGCAGGGGCACTGGCAGGAAGGCGACAGCTACGGCGGCGTGGTGACCCCGCAGGCCAAGTCGCGATGAGCGGGCGGTTTTCGATGATCGCCGAGGTCGGCCACTATGCGCTGGTCCTGGCGCTGGCGATCTCGTTGATCCAGGCGGTGGTGCCGCTGTGGGGGGCGCGCAGCCGCGACGCCGCCCTCATCGCCGTTGCCGCCCCGACCGCCTTCGCCCAGTTCGCCTTCATCGCCATCTCTTTTACGGCGCTCACCTGGTGTCACGTGGCGTCCGACTTCTCCCTGGTCACGGTGTTCGAGAACTCCCATTCGGCCAAGCCGCTCATCTACAAGATCACCGGCGTCTGGGGGAACCATGAAGGATCGATGCTGCTCTGGGTGCTGATCCTCGGCCTGTTCGGCGCCCTGGTGGCGCTGTTCGGCGGCAACCTGCCGCTGACGCTGAAGGCCAACGTGCTCGCCGTCCAGGGCATTCTCGCCGCCGCCTTCCATCTCTTCATCCTGGTGACCTCGAACCCGTTCGCGCGGCTCGTTCCGGCGCCGTTCGAGGGCCGCGACCTCAATCCGATCCTGCAGGACATCGGGCTCGCCGTTCACCCGCCGCTGCTCTATCTCGGCTATGTCGGGTTCTCGATCACCTTCTCGTTCGCCATCGCGGCGCTGATCGAAGGGCGCATCGATGCCGCCTGGGCGCGCTGGGTGCGGCCGTGGGCGCTCGCTGCCTGGATGAGCCTGACGCTCGGCATCGCGATGGGCTCCTACTGGGCCTATTACACGCTCGGCTGGGGCGGCTGGTGGTTCTGGGATCCGGTGGAGAACGCCTCGCTGATGCCGTGGCTCGCCGGCACCGCGCTCCTGCATTCCGCCGTCGTCATGGAGCGGCGCGATGCCTTGAAGGTGTGGACGCTCCTGCTCGCCATCCTCACCTTCTCGCTCTCCCTGCTCGGTACCTTCCTGGTGCGCTCGGGGGTGCTCACCTCGGTCCACACCTTCGCCAGCGACCCGGCGCGCGGCGTGTTCATCCTCGCCATTCTGGTGCTGTTCATCGGCGGCGCCTTCGTGCTGTTCGCTTGGCGCGCGCCGCTGCTCAAGCAGGGCGGCCTGTTCGCGCCGGTCTCGCGCGAAGGCGCCCTGGTGCTCAACAATCTCTTTCTCACCACCGCCTGCGCCACGGTGTTCATCGGCACGCTCTATCCGCTCCTGCTCGAGGCGTTGACCGGGGAGAAGATCTCGGTGGGCGCGCCGTATTTCGTCGCGACGTTCGGCCCGCTGGCGGTGCCGCTGGTGATCGCGATGTCGTTCGGCCCGCTGCTCGCCTGGAAGCGCGGCGATCTCTACGGCGTCGCCCAGCGCCTCACCGCGGCGCTCGCCGTGGCCGTGGTGGGCGTTGCCGCGACCTTCGCGATCGAGGGCGGGGCGCCGGCGCTCGCCCCGTTCGGGGTCGGGCTGGCGCTGTTCGTCATGATCGGCGCGGCGACCGACCTCGCCGAGCGCACCGGCCTGTTTCGCCTGCCGTTCCGCACGGCGGTGAAGCGCGCCGCCGGCCTTCCACGCTCCAGCTGGGGGACCGCGGTGGCGCATTTCGGCGTCGGGGTCACGCTGCTCGGCATCGTCGGCGAGACCCAATGGGGCGCCGAGCGCATCGTCATGATGAAGCCCGGCGACGCCGTCTCGGTCCGCCATTACGATCTCGCCTTCGACGGCATGGTGCAGCGGCCGGGCCCGAACTACCGGGAGTCCGTCGGGACTTTTACGGTGCGGCGCAACGGCCAGCTGATCGGCGCCATGGAGCCGGCGCGACGCGCCTTTGCGGTGCGCGACATGACGACCACCGAGGCGGCGCTGATGACCCGCGGGGTGAGCCAGCTCTATCTGTCGCTGGGCGACCCCAATGCCGACGGGACCACGGCGGTGCGGCTCTATCACAAGCCGCTGGTCCTGCTGATCTGGATCGGCGCCGTGGTGATGATGCTGGGCGGCGGGCTGTCGCTGTCCGACCGCAGGCTGCGGGTCGGCGCGCCGCGGCCGGCCACCCGCCAGGCACGGCTGCAGCCGGCCGAATGAGGTTCACGCCATGATGCGCAGAGTGTCGGTTTTCCCGAAATTCCTCGTGGTGGCGCTGCTGATCCTGTCCGCCGCGGCGCCCGCGCTCGCCGTGCAGCCGGACGAGATGCTGCCCGACCGCGCGCTCGAGTCGCGGGCACGTGCCCTGTCGCGCGAATTGCGCTGCATGGTGTGCCAGAACCAGTCGATCGACGATTCCGACGCGCCGCTGGCGCGCGATCTGCGCGTCCTGGTGCGCGAGCGGCTGCAGGCCGGCGACAGCGACGGCAAGGTGATCGAGTTCCTCACCGCGCGCTACGGCGACTTCGTGCTGCTCAAGCCGCGGCTTGTCTGGCATACCGCGCTCCTGTGGTTCGCCCCGCCGGCTCTCTTGGTCATCGGCGCGATCGCGCTGTTCTTCGTGGCCCGCCGCCGCCGCGGCGCGGTGGCGACGGCAGCCGTCGGCGGCGGGGCCGCAACGCTGACGCCGGCCGAACAGGCGCGCCTGGCCGAGCTGACCCGCGCGCGCGAGTGAGGCGGTCGTCGCTCGCGGGCGCGCGAGGTCATTGGCGAATGGTCGCCCCATGAGCGACGCCGAGATCCCGATCAAGGCGCTGCATCGTGGCGAACCGGGTGCGGAAGCCCCGGTGTGGTATCGCGGGCCCGGGTTCTGGCTCGAGCGTCGGAAACCCGACTAAATCCTTCGGCCCAGTCGAATTACCAAATTGTAATCCTGCCGACAGCGCGCCGTAAGGCGGCGGGCTCCATGGTGCGTGCCGAAGCAGCGGGCCGCCCACGAAGCCCCGACAAGGAGCAATTGTCTGATGATCGAGCGTAGAGCGATCGCGCAGCCCGCCGGTTCGGCGCGCACTGTCCTCTCGGCGCGCCGCCTGGTGCTGATGGCTTCGGTCGCCGGCCTCGGTGCCGCAATCCTGCTGGTCGGCCCCGGCGTGCCGCGGATCGAGGCGCCGGCTTTTGCCACGGCCGCCCGCGCGGCGGAGACCGCCCGCCCGGTCGGGTTCGCCGACATCGTCGAAAAGGTCAAGCCGGCGGTGATGTCGGTCCGCGTCAAGATGGACGGCGGGCCGAAGACCACCCTGTTCGGCGACGACGGGCCGCAACTGCCGCCGGGCTCGCCATTCGAGCGCTTTTTCCGCCGGTTCGGCTCGCCCGACCGCGGTCCCGATGGGGAGCGCGGCCCGCGCCATCGCAATTTCCAGCTCGGCCAGGGTTCGGGCTTCTTCATCTCGGCCGACGGCTACGCGGTGACCAACAACCACGTGGTCGACCATGCCGAGAGCGTCGAGGTGACGACCGACGACGGCAAGACCTACTCGGCCAAGGTGATCGGCAGCGACGCCAAGAGCGACGTGGCGCTGATCAAGGTGGACGGCCGAACCGATTTTCCCGTGGTCAGGTTCGCCGATGCTTCGCCGCGCATCGGAGACTGGGTGATCGCGGTCGGCAATCCGTTCGGTCTCGGCGGCACGGTGACCGCCGGCATCGTCTCGGCGCGCGGACGCGATATCGGCGCCGGCCCCTACGACGACTTCATCCAGATCGACGCGCCGGTGAACAAGGGCAATTCCGGCGGCCCGACTTTTGACGTCGACGGCAACGTGATCGGGGTCAACACCGCGATCTTCTCGCCGTCCGGAGGGTCGGTGGGCATCGCTTTCGCCATTCCGGCTGAGACGGTGAAGTCCGTCGTCGCCCAGCTCCGCGACCATGGCGCGGTGACGCGCGGATGGATCGGCGTGCAGATCCAGCCGGTCACCGCGGAGATCGCCGAAAGCCTCGGCCTGAAGAAGGCCGCCGGAGCGCTGGTGGCCGAGCCGCAGCCGGGCAGCCCGGCGGTGACGGCCGGCATCCTGTCCGGTGACGTGATCAGCGCGGTCGACGGCCAGCCGGTCAAGGATGCGCGCGCGCTTGCCAGGCGGATCGGCGCGATGGCGCCGGGCACCTCGGTCAAGCTCACGATCCTGCGCAAAGGCGAGGAGAAGACCCTCAACCTCACGCTCGGCGAGCTGCCCAGGGAGCAGCGCCAGGCGCGGGCGAACCCCGAGGAGCGCGAGCAGGGCGCCATCGAGATGCGCCGCCTCGGCCTCACCCTGGCGCCGGCCGGCAAGGTGGCGGGCGCCGGCGAAGAGGGCGTCGTGGTCACCGCCGTCGATCCCGACGGACCGGCCGCCGACCGCGGCTTCAAGACCGGCGACGTCATTCTCGACGTCGGCGGCAAGACGGTTTCCGTCCCCGGCGACGTTCGCCAGGCGCTCAGCGAAGCGCGCGCCGAGGGCAAGCGCAGCGTCCTGCTGCGGGTGAAGTCGGGCGACGGCACCAGATTCGTGGCGCTTTCGCTCGGCCGCGCCTGAACGAGATCGGGGCGTCCCGCCGGCATCCGTCGCCCCCGCCGGTGGTGCGAACCGGGGGACGGGCACCTCGCCCGTCCCCACCAATCCGAGCTTCGGTCCGGCATCCGTCGCCCCCGCCGGAGCGAGCTCGGTGAGGGGCGGCGGATCGCATCCGCCGCCCCTTGTTGCCTCTGCGGGCCCTGGCGTCGCCGTCGGGGCGCTTGATTTCCGCCCATTATGTTGGCACCACCAGCCGAGTTCCCGAACGCTGGCCAACCTGGCTCGCAGGCATCCGAGCGCAGCCACGAGGCGCCGGAGCGGGAGCCGACGAGTTGGCCGAGCCGGGATCCGCGCGCCATGCGCCTGCTCATCATCGAGGACGATCGCGACGCCGCCGACTACCTGGTCAAGGCGTTCCGCGAGGTGGGTCATGTCGCCGACACGGCGCGGGACGGCGAGGAAGGCCTCGCGCTCGCCCTCGACGGCCAGTACGACGTGCTCATCGTCGACCGGATGCTGCCGAAGCTCGACGGCCTGTCGGTGATCGGCGCGCTGCGCCAGAAGGCCGTCGACACGCCGGTGCTGATCCTCTCGGCGCTCGGCCAGGTCGACGACCGGGTCAAGGGCCTGCGCGCCGGTGGCGACGACTATCTGCCGAAGCCCTATGCGTTCTCCGAGCTGCTGGCGCGGATCGAGGTGCTGGCGCGGCGGCGCGGCGGGCGCGGCGAGGAGATGGTCTACCGCGTCGGCGATCTCGAGCTCGATCGCCTGTCGCACAGCGTCAACCGCGGCGACGCCGAGATCCTGCTGCAGCCGCGCGAGTTCCGCCTGCTCGAATACCTGATGAAGCATGCCGGCCAGGTGGTGACCCGCACCATGCTGCTGGAGAACGTGTGGGACTATCATTTCGATCCGCAGACCAACGTCATCGACGTGCATATTTCCCGGCTGCGTTCCAAGATCGACAAAGGGTTCGCACGGCCGCTGCTCCACACCGTGCGCGGCGCGGGATACATGGTCCGTGACGGCACTCGGTAAGCTCGTCCGCACGACGGCGTTCAAGCTCACCCTGGTCTACCTCACGGTGTTCTCCATCTTTGCCGTGCTGTTGCTCGGCTATTTCGCCTGGAACACCCGCCGCCTGATCACCGAGCAGATCACCGAGACGGTGGACGCGGAGATCACCGGCCTTTCCGAGCAGTACCGCCAGGGCGGAATCCGCCGCCTCGTCCTCGTCGTCGACAATCGCTCGCGGCGGCCGGGCTCCAGCCTCTATCTCGTCACCACCTCGTCGGGCGAGGGGCTCGCCGGCAATGTCGGCTCGCTGGCGCCGGGCGTCCTCGACAAGGCCGGCTGGGCGGAGACCGCCTACCGGCGGCTCGACGAATCGGAGGAGCACGAGCATCAGGCGCTGGCCCGCGTGTTCCAGCTTCCCGGCGGGTTCCGCCTTCTGGTCGGCCGCGATCTCGACGAGCGCGAGCGGCTCCACAACATCATCGTGTCGACCGGCCGCTGGTCGATCGCCATCGTGGTGGTGCTCGGCCTCGCCGGCGGCTTCTTCGTCACCCGGCGGGTGCTCAAGCGGGTCGACGCCATGACCGGGACGACGCAGCGGATCATGGCGGGCGATCTGACCGGCCGGCTGACGATCGTCGGGAGCGGCGACGAGCTCGACCGTCTGGCGGGCAACCTCAACGCGATGCTGGAGCGCATCGAAGCCCTGATGCACGGGCTCAAGGCGGTGTCCGACAACATCGCGCACGACCTCAAGACGCCGTTGACCCGGTTGCGCAATCGCTGCGAGGCCGCCTTGCGCAGCGCCTCGTCCGAGGCCGACTATCCGGGCGGCGCTGGAGGCCACGATCGAGGAGTCCGACGGGCTGATCCGGACGTTCAACGCGCTGCTGATGATCGCCCGCACCGAATCCGGCCAGGGCCGCGAGGACATGATCGAGTTCGACGCCGCCGAGGTCGCGCGCGACGTCGGCGAGCTGTACGAGCCGGTGGCCGACGAGAGCGGGCTGGTGCTGAAAGTCGAGGCGGCGACGCCGGCGCGGCTCAAGGGCAACCGCGAGCTCATCAGCCAGGCGCTGGCGAACCTCGTCGACAATGCCATCAAGTATGCGAGGCCGGCATCCGGCTCGCCGCCGGTCGACGGCGAGATCGTGGTGGCGGCGCGCGGTGCCGGCAACGGCATCGAGCTTGCCGTGAGCGATCACGGCCCGGGCATTGCCGAGGGCGACCGCGGGCGCGTGGTCGAGCGCTTCGTCCGGCTGGAGCAGAGCCGGTCCGAGCCCGGCTCCGGGCTCGGCCTGAGCCTCGCCGCCGCGATCGCGCATCTGCACGGCGGCGAGCTGAAGTTCGAGGACAATGCCCCCGGGCTGCGCGCCGTGATCACGCTCCCGCGCGACGGGCCGCAGCCTGCGGTGCGGGCCGGCTGAGCCGGTCGAGACGGGCCCGTCGGTTTCTCCGCTGCGGCGAAACCGTTACAAGGGAGCCCGCAGGAACTCCTTCGCGCCGGCTTTCGCCGACAGGGCACCCCATGGCGTCACCACAACCATCGGCGCGACCGACCGCCGACAGCGCCGATCTCGATGACCGCTCGCTGGCGCGGCGGCTCGCCGTTGCGCCGGGGCCGGAGGTCTCGGCCGCGGCGCGCAGCCGTGTCGCCGGATGGCTCGCCGATCTGCCGGCCGGCGCTACGGGCGATTGCGTGCGGGACATCGTATCGGGCGTCCCCGGCGTCGGGATGCTCATCGCGGCGGTCGCCGAGAGCTCGGCGTTCCTGTGGGATCTTGCGAGCCGCGAGCCGGAGCGCCTGCTTCGTCTGCTGCAGGCGGATCCGGACGCCCATTTTGCCGGCCTGCTCGCCGCGGCACGGGCCGCGGTCGCGGCGGCGATCGAGGAGGCGCAGGTGATGCATCTGCTGCGCCGCCTCAAGTCCGAGGCGGCGCTCATGATTGCGTTCGCCGACATCGGCGAGGTCTGGCCGGTGATGCGGATCACGCGGGCGCTGACCGACCTCGCCGACACCGCCATTGGCGCGGCGGTCGATTTCCTGCTCGGTCGTGCCGCCGCCGACGGCAGGCTGGCGCCGCGCGATCTCGCCCGGCCGAGCGACGGCTCGGGCTACGCGGTCTTCGCCATGGGCAAGATGGGCGCCTTCGAGCTCAACTATTCGAGCGACATCGACCTCATCGTCTTCTACGACGGCGCGGCCACGAGTCTCCGGGAGGAGGTGGAGCCGGCGACGTTCTTCGTCAGGCTGACCAGGAGCCTGGTCAAGATCCTGCAGGAGCGGACTGCCGACGGTTACGTGTTCCGCGTCGATCTGCGGCTGCGTCCCGATCCCGCCTCCACGCAGATCGCGATGTCGATGACGGCGGCGCTCGGCTACTACGAGAGCATCGGCCAGAACTGGGAGCGCGCCGCGCTGATCAAGGCGCGCGCCTGCGCCGGCGACGTCGCCGCCGGCGCGCCGGTTTCTCGACGAGCTCACCCCGTTCATCTGGCGCAAGTACCTCGACTATGCGGCGATCGCCGACGTGCATGCGATGAAGCGGCAGATCCACGCCTATCGCGGCCACGACGAGATCGCGGTCGAAGGTCACAACATCAAGCTCGGGCGCGGCGGCATTCGCGAGATCGAGTTCTTCGTGCAGACCCAGCAGCTGATCGCCGGCGGCCGCCACGCCGAGCTGCGCGGCCGCGAGACGCTCGCGACCCTCGGCGTGCTCGCCGAAGGCGGCTGGATCGACGCCGGGGCGGCGGCCGATCTCGACGCCGCCTACCGGTTCCTGCGCGGCGTCGAGCACCGGCTGCAGATGGTCGCCGACGAGCAGACCCACACCCTGCCGTCGGCGCCGGAGGAGCTCGGGCGTTTCGCGCGGTTCCTGGGATTTTCCGGTCGCGATCCGTTCGCCGAGCGCCTTCTGGAACATTTGCGCAAGGTGCAGGGCCATTACGCGCGCCTGTTCGAGAATGCCCCGGTGGCTGCCGCCGAGCGCCGCGGCCTGGTCTTCGCGGAAGAGACCGACGACACCGAGACCCTGGACAAGCTCGGCGGCATGGGCTTCCGCCAGCCGCTCGCCGCCTCGGCCACGGTGCGACGCTGGCTCTACGGAAAATACCGTCCGCTGATCGGCCGAGTTCGCCACGGATCATCTGGCCGAGCTGGTGCCGGTGCTGCATCGATCATTTTTCCCGCGCCGCCGATCCGGACCGCGCGCTCGTTGCATTCGACCGCTTCCTGGCTGGCCTGCACGGGGGCGCGCGGCTGCTCTCGCTGCTGCGCCGCAATCCCGATCTGGTAGCGTTGCTCTCGCTCGCCCTCGGCACCGCGCCGCGTCTCGCCGACATCCTGGCGCAGTACCCGCAGGTGATGGACGCCCTGATCGATCCGGCATTCTTCGGCGCGCTCGCCGACGAGGCCGGGCTCGACGCTGAGCTCGAACGGTCGCTCGACGCAATCGCGATCCTACGAGGACTTTCTCGATCGCGTGCGCATGTTCGGCCAGGAGCACATGTTCCTGGTCGGCGCCCGCATCCTGTCGGGCACGCTGTCGGCCGAGCAGGCCGGCGAGGCCTTTGCCCGGCTCGCCGACACCTTGGTCCGCGCCATGCACCGGGCGGTCGCGGAATCGTTCGCCGCCGCCCATGGCCGCCTGCCGGGGCAGGAGAGCGCCATCCTCGCCATGGGCAAGCTCGGCGGCCGCGAGATGACCGCGAGCTCCGACCTCGACCTGATCCTGGTCTACGATTTCGACGGTGAGCTGGTGCAGTCCGACGGGGCGCGGCCGCTCTACGGCAGCCAGTATTTCGCCCGTCTCACCCAGCGTCTGATCAGCGCGTTGAGCGTCACAGACGAATTATGGCGCGCTCTACAAGGTCGACATGCGGCTGCGGCCGTCCGGGCGCTCCGGCCCGGTGGCGACCCCGATCGAGGGCTTTCGCCAGCTATCAGGAGCACGAGGCCTGGACCTGGGAGCATCTCGCGCTCACCCGCGCCCGCGTGGTCTCCGCCTCGCCCGCCTTCGCGGCGCGGGTCGAACGGGTGATTGCCGAGGTGCTGTGCCGTCGCCGCGACGTCGAGCCCGTCGCCGAGGACGTCGTCGAGATGCGCGGCGCGATCGCGGCGGAGAAGGGCGACGCCGACCGCTGGGATCTCAAATACGTCGCCGGCGGCCTGGTCGACCTCGAGTTCATGGCGCAGTATCTGCAGCTGATCCATGCGGCGGATCACCCGGACCTCCTCGACACCTCGACGGCGCGCGCGCTCGACAAGGCATGGCGGCTCGGGCTGCTGGCGCCCGAGGATGCCGACGTCCTGCGCCCCGCTGCGCGCCTCTATCACAACCTCACCCAGATCCTCCGGCTCTGCCTCGCCGGCCCGTTCGATCCGAAAACCGCCGGGCCCGAGCTGCTCGGCCTCCTGGTGCGCGCCGCCGATGTGCCGGACTTCCCCACGCTGGAGGCGCATCTGGCGGAAACCCAGGCGCGCGTGCGCGCGAGCTTCGTGCGCATCCTCGGGAGGCCGCCGGGGACGAGCGGTCAATGACAGACCGGTCGCGAGGAATGACGATCTGATCGCGGCCCGTCTTCGCGCGATCGATCGACGGCTTCAAATCAATGCAGCGTCTCGGACATCGTCTCGCCGGCGTCCGGCCGGCCTTCGGTCGGCAATCTCACCAGCACGATGGTGCCGACGCCCGGGGTCGAGCGGATGCGGATGCTGCCGCCATGGAGCTCGACCAGCGATTTGGCGATGGCGAGGCCGAGCCCCGATCCCTGGTGGCTCTTGGTGAGCTGGCTCTCGACCTGCTCGAAGGGTTTTCCGAGGTTGGCGAGCGCGTCCTTCGGGATGCCGATGCCGGTGTCCTCGATGGCGATCATGACCGACTCGCCGGCCGCATGGCCGCGCACCGTGATGCGGCCGCCGTCCGGGGTGAACTTGACCGCGTTCGACAGCAGGTTGAGCGTGATCTGCTTGAGCGCGCGGCGGTCTGCCTTGAGGCGAACGCCCGGATTGAGCTCGACCTTGAGCGCAAGCTGCTTCTCCTGGGCCCGGCCGGCGAGCACGCGGATGCACTCGACGAGAATATGCTCGAGCTCCATCTCCTCGAGATCGAGCCGCGTGCGCCCGGCCTCGATCTTCGACATGTCGAGAATGTCGTTGATCACGTCGAGCAGGTAGTTTCCGCTCTCGCGGATGTCGCGGCAGTACTCGAAGTACTTTTCGGCACCGAGCGGGCCGAACATCCCGGATTCCATGATCTCCGAGAAGCCGATGATCGCGTTGAGCGGGGTGCGCAGCTCGTGGCTCATGTTGGCGAGGAATTCCGACTTGGCCTGATTGGCGTCCTCGGCGCGGCGCTTCTGCTCGCCGTATTTTTCCGCCAGGAAGGCGAGCTGCTGCGCCTGGCGCTCGAGGGTCTGCTGCGAGCTGCGCAGGTCGGCGACCGTCGCCATCAGGCGCTTCTCGCTTTCCACCAGGTTTTCCTCGTGCCGCTTGAGCGCCGTGATGTCGGTCCCCACCGACACGAAGCCGCCGTCCTTGGTGCGCCGCTCGCTGATATGGAGCCAGCGCCCGTCCTCGAGCTGCGCCTCGAAGGTGCGTGCGGTCTCGTTGATCCGGGTCTCGCCGGCCATGTGCGTGCGGATCACCGGCTTGGCGCCCGCCTCGACCACGGTCTCGTAGCCGGTGCCCGGGGTCACGGCGCTGTCGGAGAGGCCGTGCAGGCTCTGGAACTTGGAATTGCACAGCACCAGGCGATTGTCGGCGTCCCACACCACGAAGGCTTCCGGAATGGTCTCGATGGCGTCGCGCAGGCGAACGTCGGCGGCCGCCGAGCGCGCCGCCAGCGTCTTCTGCTCGGAGACGTCGACGGCAATCCCGATCAGGTGGGTTCCCGGCTCGGTCGGCTGCTGGACCAGCTCGCAGCGTGCCCGCAGCCACACCCAGTCGCCGCGGGCGTGGCGCATGCGGAACTCGCGATCGATCGACGTGGTCTGGGCGTCGGCGAGCTGCGCGGCGAGCTCGTAGAGCTTGACGTCGTCGGCATGGATCAGGGCGCTGACCTCGCCGAACGTCATCAGGTCGTAGCGCGGCTCGAGCCCCAGGATGGCGAACATCGAATGGGACCAGAAGATGCGGCCGCGGGCGAGATCCCAGTCCCACAATCCGCAGCGCCCGCGATTGAGCGCCGTGTCGATGCGGCTACGCACCGTGTCGTAGAGCAGATCGGCCTCCCGGGCGCGCATCGCCTGCCAATGGAACGCGAAGCCGAGGATCAGCAGCACGACGCCGGTGGTAGCGAACAGCGTGACCGTGAGCACCGTGTCGGAGCGCCACGCGGCGAGCGTGGCGCTGCGTGCATGCACGACTGCGAGCTCGCCGAACGGCGGCTCGAGTGAGCGCACCGTGACCAGGAGGGGCGTGCCGTCGGCGGCCGGCACCTCTCCGCTGTCGGTGGTGGCCGACCACGCCGGCTGCGACCGCGCACGGCCGAGATTGTCGGCAAAGCCCCGCATGATGTCCGGAGCCGGGGAGGGTGCCGAGGCGATCACCGTTCCGCTGGCGTCGAGCAGCAGAACGTGGCGTCCCGGGTTTCTGGCCCGCTGAGGCAGCGCGTCGTCGAGCACGACCTTGGCGCGATCCGCCGCAATCGACTCCATGCCGAAGCGGTGGAGACGATCGGCGACGATGTCGGCGATCATCTCGATCTCGGCGGCGGCGACCAGCGTCGCCTGGCGGTAGCGGTCGTGGACCTGCACCACCGCGCCGACGCCCACCGTGAGCAGGAAGGCGATGATCAGGCACGGCACGGCCCTTCGCAACGCCGGCTCGGCGATGAGCAATCGCCGGTACGCCGGTTTGGCGATCGATTGAGCAAGTCCCTTGATGGAATCAGGACGTGCTGACGCGTGCGCTGCCTCGGCGCGCGCCATTCCCCCGCCTCCGTTCGGATAGTCCCCGTGAACCCGGATTGATGTGCCGCATCTCTCCGAATCACTTTCATTGGAATCGAATCATCGCGATTTGTCGAGAGTGCTGAGCGGGTGTTCGCCATTGTTTTTGTTGCTGCGCGGCGAAAAATGTCGATGCCGTCCGCCGACTCGACGCAAGCGCACCACAAGAAAGAATTATTGAAGAAATTCAGTCGACTGTCGTTACGGCAAGGCGGCACGCCGCCGAGCGGGAGCGGTCCGTTCGCCGACTGAAGGCGCCGGTCAGTCGCCCGCGAGTGCCCGCTCGACGATGTCTTTTACGTCGCGCGACAGGGTCGCGGCCGCCGCCACGCGGCGCAGCGCCGCTTCGGCCAGCGCGCGCCGGCCGGCCTCGAGCACGCGCCAGCTCTTGAACGCGGCGAGCAGCCGCGCCGCGACCTGGGGGTTGCGGGCATCCAGCGCCAGCACGGTCTCGACGACGAAGTCGTAGCCTGCCCCGTCCGCGCGGTTGAACTGGGTCTGGTTGGCCTGCGCGAACGAGCCGACCAGGGCGCGCACCCGATTGGGATTGGCCAACGAGAAGTTCGGGTGCGCGGTGAGCGTCCGCACCCGGTCGAGCGTCCCGGCTTCCGGGATCGTCGCCTGCAGGGCGAACCACTTGTCGATCACCAGCGGATCGGCCTGGTAGCGGGAATAGAAATCCTCGATCGCCGCCGCCCGCTCGGGCACGTCGTGGAGCGACAGCGTCGTCAGCGCGGCCATCCGGTCGGTCATGTTGTCGGCAGCGCCGTATTGGCGGGCAGCGAGCGCGATGGCCGCGGCGCTTCCGGTCGCCGCCATCAGGTCCAGGCAGGCGTTCTTCCATACCCGCCGTCCGGCGCTGGCGGCGTCCGGGCTGTAGGCGCCGTGGTCGACGAGCCGGTGGTAGGTGGCCTCGAGAACTTGCCCGAAGCGGCGCCCCAGCGTGGCGCGGAGCGCCGCCCGCGCCGAAAAGATCGCGTCCGGGTCGACGTCGCGGCCGAGCTCGCGGGCGATGTCGGCCTCCCCGGGCGGCGTGATCGCTTGGGCGACGAAGGCCGGCTCGAGGGCGTCGTCGGCGAGGATCGCCGCGATCGCCGCCAGGAACCCTTCGTCGACGCGCGGCGCCCGGCGGGCGCGCAGCGCGGCGACGTGCTCCACCAGAAGCGACGTCGCCAGCGTCTGCACCGCCTGCCAGCGGTTGAACGGATCGGAATCGTGCGCGGCGAGGAAATTCAAATCGTCGCTCGAAAGGTTGACCGACAGCTTTATCGGTGCGGCAAATCCCCGGTTGAGCGACGGGACCGGGCGCTCGGCGATACCGACGAACTCGATCGTCTCGGCGGGCCGCGAGATCGTGACGACGCCGTTGGCGATGCGTCTGCCGTCGGCGGCGACCAGCGGCAGGTCGCGCCCCTTCGGGCCGACCAGGCCGAGCGCCAGCGGGATTACCATCGGCTCCTTGACGGGCTGGCCGGGCGTCGGCGGCATCGTCTGGACCACCTCCAGCCGGTAGGTCCTGGCCCGCGCATCGAAGCTTGCCGTGACGGCGAGCTCGGGCGTGCCGGCCTGGGCGTACCAGCGCATGAACTGCCCGAGGTCGCTCGCGGTCGCCTCGGCGAAGCAGGCGATGAACTCGTCGACCGTCGCGGCGGTGCCGTCATGGCGCGCGAAGAACAGATCCACGCCCTTGCGAAAGCCGTCCGGCCCGAGCAGCGCCTTGAGGGTGCGCACCACCTCGGCGCCCTTCTCGTAGACGGTGGCGGTGTAGAAATTGTTGATCTCGCTGTAGCGCGCCGGCCGTACCGGATGCGCCAGGGGACCGGCATCCTCGACGAACTGATGGGCGCGCAGGAGCCGCACGTCGTTGATGCGCTCGACCGGCCGCGAGCGCTGGTCGGCGGAGAATTCCTGGTCGCGGAAGACAGTGAACCCTTCCTTGAGGCAGAGCTGGAACCAGTCGCGGCAGGTGATGCGGTTGCCGGTCCAGTTGTGAAAATATTCGTGGGCGATGATCGCCTCGATATTGGCGAAATCGGCGTCGGTCGCCGTGTCGGAAGAGGCCAGGACGTACTTGTCGTTGAAGATGTTGAGGCCCTTGTTCTCCATCGCCCCCATGTTGAAGTCCGACACCGCGACGATCATGAAGATGTCGAGATCGTATTCGCGGCCGAACGCCTCCTCGTCCCAGCGCATGGCGCGCTTGAGGCTGTCCATCGCATAGCCGCACAAGCCCTCCTTGCCGGGCTCGACATAGATCCGCAGGGTCACGTCGCGGCCCGACATGGTGCGGAAACGGTCCTCCACGCAGGCGAGCTCGCCGCCGACCAGCGCAAACAGGTAGGAGGGTTTCGGGAACGGATCGTGCCAGACCGCGAAATGCCGGTCGGTGCCGGGAACTCCGCCGGACTTCACGAGGTTGCCGTTGGCGAGCAGCACCGGCGCCTGCGACCTCGGCGCCTCGATTCGCGTGGTGAACACCGCCATCACGTCCGGCCGGTCGGGAAAATAGGTGATGCGGCGAAAACCTTCCGCCTCGCACTGGGTGCAGTAGGTGCCGCGCGAGCGGTAGAGCCCCATCAGCTGAGTGTTGGCCGACGGATCGATCGTGGTCTCGATATCCAGGCGGAATTTCCGGTTGGGCGGCTGCGCGATCGTGAGGCTGTCCGGGCTCGCCACGAAGCGCTCGGCGGCCAGCGCCTCGCCGTCGAGCTTAAGGCTCGTTAGCGCGAGTCCGTCGCCGTCGAGCACCACCGGGGCCGGCGCAGCGGCCTGGGGATTGGGCATGAGCACCAGGCTTGCCCGCACCCGGGTCGCGGTCGCATCGAGCGTGACATCGAGATCGACGGTCTCGACCAGCCAGTCCGGCGGTCGGTAGTCCTCGAGGCGTACAGGGCGGGCCGTGTCGGTGCGCATGGGAGTCTTCCGTCAAGGAGCTCGGACGAACGGTGGAAGCGGATGTAGGCTGCCGGGCCGATGGGAAAAAGGCGAGATTGGATTACGCGATGTCGGCGATGCGCGCCATGGTCCTGGAAAGACCCGGTACCGCCCTGACGATGCGGGAGCGGCCGCTTCCCGTCTGCGGGCCGGGCGAGCTCCTCGTCGAGGTCGCGGCCTGCGGTGTCTGCCGCACCGACCTGCACGTGGTCGACGGCGAATTGCCCGACCCCATCCTGCCGGTCATTCCCGGTCACGAGATCGTCGGGCGGGTGGCGGCGCTGGGGGAGGGCGTCTCGGGGGTCGCGCTCGGTGCGCGGGTCGGCATCCCCTGGCTGGGCTGGACCTGCGGGGTCTGTGCCTATTGCCGCAGCGGCCGGGAGAACCTCTGCGACCGTCCGCTGTTCACCGGCTATACCCGCGACGGTGGCTATGCGACCCACACCGTCGCCGACGCGCGCTACTGCTTCGCGCTGCCCGACGCGGGCGACGCCGCCGCGCTTTCTCCGCTGCTCTGCGCCGGCCTGATCGGCTGGCGTAGCTACGGCTTTGCCGGGGCGGGCGAAACCCTTGGGCTCTATGGTTTCGGGGCCGCCGCCCACATCCTCACCCAGGTCGCGACCTGGCAGGGCCGGCGCGTCCACGCCTTCACCCGTCCGGGCGACGAGGCGGCGCAGGATTTCGCCCGGCGTCTCGGCGCCGTCTGGGCCGGCGGCTCCGACCAGATGCCGCCGGAGCTGCTCGATGCGGCGATCATCTTTGCACCCGTGGGCGCCCTGGTCCCGGCCGCGTTGCGCGCGGTGCGCAAGGGCGGTCGCGTGGTCTGCGGCGGCATCCACATGTCGGACATTCCGGGCTTTCCCTACCGCATCCTCTGGGAGGAGCGGCAGGTGATCTCGGTCGCCAACCTGACCCGCCAGGACGCCCACGAATTCCTGGCGCTGGCGCCGCAGGCCAGGATCACGACGGCGATCCGCCGCTATCCGCTGGCGGAGGCAAACGAGGCGTTGGCGGATCTGCGCGAGGGACGCCTGGAAGGGGCCGCGGTGCTGGTGCCGTGAGATGATACCGGCAATGTCGAGCGGGTCCGGCAGCTTGCCGCTACTTGTCGGGAAGCGGGATGAACTCGGTCTCGCCGGGGACCGGGCGGAAGCGGCCGGTCTTCCATTCCTCCTTGGCCTGCTCGATGCGCTCCCGTCGTGAGGAAACGAAATTCCACCAGATATAGCGCGGGCCTTCGAGCGCGCTGCCGCCGAGCAGCATCAGCCGCGCGCCCCGCGTCGTCCTGATGGTGATGCGGTCGCCCGGGCGGAAGATAAGCAGCCGCGGGCCTGCGAACACGTCGCCGGAGATCTGGACCTCGCCCTCGACCACGTAGATCGCCCGCTCCTCGTGGTCGGGATCGAACGGCGCGCTGGCGCCGGCCTCGAGCTTGAGCTCGGCATAGAGCCAGTCCGACAGCATGCCGACCGGCGATGTTTTTCCGAACGCCGAGCCGGCGATCACCCGCGCCCACAGGCCGGGCGCTTCGACGACCGGCAACGTGGCGGCATCGAAATGCTGGAACGAGGGGTCGGTCTCCTCGTGGGCCTGCGGCAGCGCGATCCAGCTCTGGATGCCGAACATGCTTTCGCCGCGTTGGCGCCCCTCGGCGGGGCTGCGCTCGGAATGGGCGATGCCGCGCCCCGCCGTCATCAGGTTCATCGCGCCCGGCGTGATCTCCAGCGCGTTGCCCTCGCTGTCGCGGTGCATGATGCGGCCGTCGAACAGGTAGGTGACGGTGGCAAGCCCGATATGGGGGTGCGGCCTCACGTCGATGCCCTGGCCGGCCACGAACTGCACCGGTCCCATCTGGTCGAAGAAGATGAACGGGCCGACCATCTGGCGGCGGCCATGAGGCAGCGCCCGGCGCACCTCGAAGCCGCCGAGGTCGCGGGCGCGCGGCACGATGACGAGCTCGAGCGCGTCGCAGGATTGCTTGTCGCCGAGCAACGGGTCGGTCGATGGCAGCCAGCTCATGGCGAAACTCCTTTGCGGCCCATCGCCCGGGCCGCATCACTTGAACCTGATCGCAAGCGCTTCAGTGCTTCCATTTGATCGAGCAGCCGATCGAGGCGCGCTGCTCGGCCGGCCCGGTGCCGGTCGCGGCGATCGTCCGCATCGCTTCGACGAGCTCGCGGCGTGCGCCTTTCGGCGGCGCGGAGGTGCGCCCTTCGTCGAGCCGTCCGCGATATTTGAGCTTGCGGCCGGCATCGTATCCGAAGAAATCGGGCGTGCAGGCGGCGCCATAGGCCCGCGCCACGGCCTGGCTCTCGTCGTGCAGATAGGGAAAGGGAAAATCATGCCTTTCCGCGAAACGCTTCATCTCGGGGAACGAATTTTCCGGATAACCCGCGGCGTCGTTTGAGCAAATCGCCGCAACGCCGAAACCTTCCGCGATCAGGGTGCGGGCATCGGCGACGAGCCGGTCGATCACGGCTTTGACATAGGGGCAGTGGTTGCAGATGAACACGATGACCGTGCCCTTCTCGCCCGCGATGTCGTCGAGGGCGTAGCTCTTGCCGTCGGTCGCCGGCAGGCGGAAATCGTCAGCCGGCGCGCCGAGCGTGGTCTTTTCCAGCGTTGCAGCCATGAGGGATCCTCCAGAGGTCTCGCCCCATATAGGGAGCGGGGCAGGGCTCGTCACCCATGTCGGGCGGCTGCCTCGGTCGGTCGCTGGCGGCGACCGGGGTGTCGCCCGATCGCGCCCGCTCTCACGCCGGCGCCGGCTCGACCGCCGGACATTCCAGCACGTGCAATCCGCGCTGACGGTCGGTCAGATAGACGAGGCCGCGTCGGTCCACCGTGACGTCATTCGACGATGCCCGTTCGCATCCCGCGGGCGGGTCCGGCTTGAAATGACCGATCTCGCGCGGGCGGAACGGATTCTTCATGTCGACCAGGCGAAGGCCCTGGGCGAACCAGGCGAATGGAATGACGGTGCCGGAAAACACTTCCGACGGCTGATGGCAGCCGGTCATCGCCGGCTGCGGCGAGCCGTCGATGTCGAGCCCCTCGACGTCGAAGGTCGCGATCGGCATCGGCTGGCGTTCGTCGGTGATGTCGTAGATCCATGAGAATGCCGGCGGCGACGGTCGCAGCTTGGCCACGTCCTCGTCGGCCACCACCAGGATGCTCCGACCTTTGAGCTGCGGCCGGATGCGCAGGCAGGTATGGGTCGGGTGCGGATGCGCCGGGCTGCTGTTGACCCCCGACACGAGCTTCGGTTTCGCCAGATCGGAAATGTCGAGAATGAAGAAGCCGTGGTGCCAGTAGGACACATAGAGGCGGTCGTCGACGCGGAGCGGATGATGGCAGCGCGGCTTGATACCGCCGCCCCATGGATCGGGCTCGCCACCGGCAGCATGCTGGCCCGGGATCCACCAGCGGCCGACCTCGGCTGGCCGTGCGGGATCTTTGAGGTCGAGGATCATGACGAAACTGCCGACGAAGCCGTCGGCGGTCGGCGAGATATAGGCGTGGCGGCCGTCGAAATCGAACCGGTGCACGCCGGCGCCGCCGGTGCGCCACTTGTGGATCAGCCGCGGAGCGGCCGGGGACGACACGTCGTAGATGCCGAGCCCGCCGCCGAAGCCGGGATCGCCGGCCTGGCCGTGGCGCTCGTGGTTGACGATCATCAGCCCGTCGCGGGCGCGCACCTTGTGGGAATGCCAGCCGACCGGCATCCCGACCTCGGCGAGAAGGCGCGGCGCCAGCGGATCCGCCACGTCGTAGATCGAGGTGCCGGCGGGCGCGCTCATATGGGCGACGAACAGCGTCGTGCCGTCCACCCAGACCTGGCCGCCGCCCGCACAGTCGATATGGGAGAGCACTTTGGCGTCGCGCGCGTCGGACATGGCAAACTCGCAATCGAGTCGCTGGCATTGCGGATCGTGCTTTCTTAGCGCAGTCGACCGGCGGCGGTCGAGCCGGATCGCCCGCGGGCAGTCACCGTCGGACGTCGGCTGTCAATCGATGGAGAGAGAACGGAGGACGGCCCTATTTCGGCGTGTAGGCACCGACCGCCAGAATGGTGTCGGCGTTGACCCGGATCACATAGGTGAGCTTGGGCTCGATGGCGTTGGTCGCGGGATTGCGCCATTTGTACTCGACCCAGCCGCGATCCTCGATCGCCAGCATTGCGCGGTTGGTCAGCTTGCCGTCCATGTCCAGCATGTCGAGGACGTTGCGGCCCACCAGCGCGGGATTGGCGCCATGGGCGGACTGCGTGCCGTCGGTGTTCACGCCGAACACGTACAGGTCGCGGTCGCGCCACTCCGGCTTCTGGAAGTCGGCAAAGGCCGTGGCAGCGCCGACGGCGCCAAAGTGTGCCGCCGCCTTCTCCGCCATCGCTCTTGCCTCTTCGCGCGTCGCACGATCGTCCGACAGCGCGGCGACCGAGAACGCGACGATCATCAGGGCCGTGAGAGGGCCTGCAAGTCTCATGGCGGCCTCCGCCTGTCGGTAGCCGAAGCATGGTGATCATCGTTCGTTAAGTCGCGGTGAATTGCCGGCTACGCAGAAATACGCAAGTGACACCGCGCAAAGCGCATGCGCTCTGTTTGCATTCCGTCGCCGCGCTACTCGAACGCGGCATCGATCGGCACGCGGTAGCCGTTCGCCAGCCGGTTGGTCTCATTGGCCATTCCGACCACGCCCATGAGCTCGGCGAACATGGCGTCCGTCATGCCGGCCTTGCGTGCCGACGCGGTGTGACTGGCGATGCAGTAGCCGCATCCGTTGGTCACGCTGACCGCCACGTAGATGAGCTCCTTGACCAGCGGGCTGAGCGCGCCGTCCGCCATCACCTGCTTGACGCTGTCCCAGGTGCGCTTCAGGCCGGCCGGATCATGCGCCAAAAATTTCCAGAAATTGTTGACGTCGGGGACGCCGCGCGATTTCTTGATATCGTCGAACACGGCGCGCACCTCCGGCGATGCGTCGGCGTACTCGATCGGTCGTGGTCTGGTCATCAGAGTCTCCGGGTTTCGGTGGTCGTCCATCGTGATAGTGTTGTACGCGGTGGCCGTCCGCAGTGTAAATCAGCGGGCGGCGGGGAGGAGCGATCGTGAGGGCAGCATTCGTCGCGGCCGACCCGCGCAGATCGGCGGAAATCTATCTCGCCAGGACCGGCGACAAGTCGACCGTGGACGAGCTGCAGCGGATGGTGATCGACCCCGACGTCGAGTATACGACGACCCCGGTCAACGTGATGGCGTTCGCTGAGTTCATGCATAAGGTCGGGCGTATCAAGAAAAAGCCCGCCTCCTGGAAGGACCTGTTCTTCCCGGCGGCGCATGGGCTCAACGGCAGCTGACGCGATGTCGTCGATGAATGTCCCGGTCGATCGCGTGCGCCAGCAGATCACGAAAGTGCTCGCGGCCTGGGGGATGGACGAAAAATCGTCCGCACCACCGCCGAGGTGATGGTGGAGACCGACCTCGCCGGCGTCGATTCCCACGGCATCTCGATGCTGATGGACTACGACCAGTCGCGCCTCAAGGGAAAGCTCAACCTCGCCGCCGCGCCAAGAATCGTGCGGGAGAATGCGGTGACCGCGCTGATCGACGCCGATGCCGGGCTCGGCCACTATCCGTCGGTGCTGGCGATGAACCTCGCCATCGACAAGGCGCTCGCCGCAGGCGTCGGCGTGGTCTCGGTGTTCAACTCGCACCATTTCGGTGCGGCCGGGTACTACTCGGCGCTCGCTCCGAAGAAGGGCCTGATCGGCCTGGTATCGAGCTCGTCGCGCACCATCAGCGTGGTGCCGACGCGTGGCAGCGTGCCGGTGCTCGGCACCAACCCGCTGGCCTTTGCGGCGCCGGCACGGCGCAACCGTGCTTTCCATCTCGACATGGCGACCGCGACGGTCGCCGCCAACAAGGTGAAGGTCTACGATCTCAACGGCAAGCCGCTGCCGGCCGGCTGGGTGCTCGACGAGAACGGCGCGCCGGTCAGCGATGCCGCGCTCGCCATGGACTACATTTTTCGCCGCGATGTCGGCGGTCTCACCCCGGTCGGCGGAACCGCCGAGATGGCGAGCCACAAGGGCTATGGCCTCGCTGTGATGGCGCAGATCCTCGGCGGTGCGTTGTCGGGAGCTTCTTTCTCGCCGATCCGCGTGCGCAGCCAGCGGCCGCAGGATCCCGACAATATCGGCCATTTCTTCCTGGCGCTGGATCCAAAAATGTTCCGCCCGGAGGGCGCGTTCGAGGACGACGTCGACGCCATTCTCGACGTGCTGCACGCCACCTCACCGATCGATCCTGGTCAGCCGGTGCTGGTGGCGGGCGATCCGGAGGCCGCTGCCCGCGAAAAGCGCCTGCGTGACGGCATCCCGATCCCGAAGACGCTGGCCGACAAGATCAGGGCGGTATGCGAGCGCTGCGGCGCGGTGTTCGTGCTCGACGAGAATTCACAACGCGCGGCTCCGTGACTGCCGAGACCGCACTTCCGGCTTCCCGCACCGGCGGCAGTGAAGAGCAGCCGAGGAACAATTGATGGCCCGAGTCCTTCTCACCCACATCCCCGACATGCTGAAGAACTATTACGGCGAGCGGGCCCTGGCGGCGCTCCGCAGTCACGCCGAGGTGTCGATCAACCCGACCGGAGAGGTTCTCGACTCCGACCGGCTCGCCGAGCTTTCGCGCGGCCACGACATCATCGTGTCGGATCGCCAGACCCCCGGGCCGGCGGATTTTTTCCGCCAGGCGCCGGCCGAGCTTGTCGCCTTCCTGCGGGTGGCGGTCGACATCCGCAACATCGACGTTGCGGCAGCGAGCCAGCAGGGCATCCTGGTGACCCGGGCGACGCCCGGCTTCATCGCGTCGGTTGCCGAGATGACGATCGGCTTCATGGTGGACCTGGCGCGCAACGTGTCGAATTCGGTCATCGACTATCGCGCCGGCCGGATTCCCGAAGCGCGCGCCGGGCGCCAGCTCAAGGGGGCGACGCTCGGCATCATCGGCTACGGGGTCATCGGCGAGTATCTGGCGCCGCTCGGGGTCGCAGTGGGCATGACGGTGCTGGTGAGCGATCCCTACAAGACCGTCGCGGAGCCCGGTCTTCGCCAGGTGCCGCTCGACGTGCTGCTCGGAGAATCCGACTTCGTGGTGTGCCTGGCGGTCGCCAACGAGGAGACAGAGAACCTGATGAACGCGGAAAAATTTTCGCGGATGAAACGAAGCGCCTTCTTCATCAACATGTCGCGCGGCAACCTGGTCGATGAGGCGGCGCTCGAGCGCGCGCTCGACGAGCGCCGCATCGCCGGCGCCGCCATGGATGTCGGCCGCGCCCAGGACCAGATGCCGTCGCCAAAACTTGCCGGCCGTGCCGACGTGATCGCGACCCCGCATGCGGCCGGCCTCACGCCCGAGGCGATCGAGCACCAGGCCTTCGACACGGTGCGCCAGGTGGCCGAGCTCGTTGCCGGCCGCGTCCCGCCGGGCGCGGTGAACATCGAGCAGGCGAGCCGGCTGGCGCGGCTGAGGGCGCCGTCTTAAGGCCCTTTGCGGTCGTGCAGCAGTTTGTTTGAGGCACGGCGGGGCCGCGAGTCCACCCTCCCGCCCGTTGGCGGGGAGGGTCGCCTGCCTTCGCGAAGCGAAGGCAGGCGGGGTGGGGGGACTATTTCCCGCTCCGAATTTGCGGCTCGACCCCCCACCCCATCCCTCCCCGCCGCAAGAGCGGGGGGAGGGAGGAGTTTGAGGCACGCGAGGCGCCAAACAAGCAAGCTTGCATCCTCGGCAGGGGTCCCCGTCATATGCGATAGCCCTCGCTACCACGCCGGCTTCGGCACCGCATAGATCGGGCTTGACCAGGCCTGGTGGCCGTCCTCGGTGATGACGCTGACATAGAGCGGATTGTCGCGATCCGGGTCGAGCAGGACGGTGTGCTCGAAGGCGATGCGGCGGCATGGATTGTCGTCAGGCAGGCGAAACAGCGTCAGCCTGCGGTCGAGGCCGCCGAACTCGAAGCGCATGGGCTCGAGCCCGATATCGCTGATCGCGGTCTCGACCTTGCCCTGCCGCGTCTCGATCGTCAGCGTACCGGCGTTCGCATCCTCCAGCATGGCCTCGAAGCCGGAGAAATTCCCCGTCGTGATCGATTCCCACCTGAGCGTCCCGTCGCCGTCGGCGACGAGGTTCCGGTCGCGGTTGAAGAAATTGACCGGCTCGGCGCGGGCAAAACGGTTGCCGACAAGTCTCGCCGATCCGTCCCACGAGGTCATGCGGAAGCGGCCGCGATATTCGGCGCCGCTCCAGATCGCCCGGATGCGACGGTCGAGATCGGCCTCGCCGTAGGGGCGGCGAGTGTGCACCACCTCGCGGCCGCGGCGCAGCTCGATGCGCTCGATCGGCGTCGGCGCGGAGACGTCGACACGCAGCCGCGCGCTCCGCGAAGCGGTGTGCACGATGGCACCCATCGGCGCGGTCTCGACGAGGCGGTGCGTTGTCGGGCCGAGCACAGGGTCGGCGTCGAACAGTATCGTCGGGCCGTCGAATGCCGCGGTGACGTCGAGCAGCAGCCGCGCGCCGGTCGTGGCGTAGTGCCGCCGGTCGCGCAACGCGGCAAACACCGACGCACGCGACAGTTTTGGCAGCGGCAGGCAGGTCAGCCCGCCATAGGCGCCGAACAGCGAGGCGCCCGGGCCTTCGGCGCCGGGACGGCCCTTGTGGCCGTCGCTGTTGGCGACGATGCCGACCCGGTAGCCGAGGTCGAAGGCATCGTCGACCAGCCACTCGAAGGTGCCCCAGCTCGAATGGACCTCGACCGCCGTCTCGATCGCCGCGTCGTGGGCGACCGCGATGTCGGCATAGCGCCCGCCCACATGCGCAAAGGTGATGACGTCCTCGCCGTCGCGTTTCAGCGCGGCAAAGAGCTCGGTCGCCGTGTGACAATCCATGGCGAGATCGCTGTGGTCGGGAACGAGCGCATGGGAGGAACGGCGGATCGGCCGCCAGCTCGAGGCGAACAGCACGTTGCGGTCGCCGCCGAGCGCGGTGTTGCCCGACCATTCGTAGCCCGGGATGGTGACGAATTTTCCCGGCGCGTCGAACCGGTCATAGAGCGCGTTGAGCTCGGCCCAGAATTCCGCCGTGATCTGGAAGTCGTTGCCCTGGTGGCCGACGATGTCGATGAATGCGGTGTCGCGGGCGAAGCCAAAATAGTCGGTCGCCGAATTGGTGCCGATGGTCTCGCCGCTCTGCGCGTGAAAGTCCGCCCAGTAGAGCCGCCGGTCCGGAGGTTTTTCGACGATCCGCAGGGGATTGCTGCGGGCAAGAAGCTTTCCGTCGTGGTTGCTGAGCTCGACCGTGAGGTCGCCGGTTCCCTTCGCCATCAGCCCATCGATGGCCGCGGACGCCTCGCTGTCGGCGAGACGCACGACCTCGGGCAGCCCCGCAACGGGACGATCGGCACGCAAAGAGATCTCGGCGGATCCCCGGCCTGTGGGATTGCCCCAGCGGTCCTCGCTGCGGATGCGCAAGGAAAAGGTTTCCCCGAGCGCCGCGATGCTGGGCAGCACCGCGACGACCCCCTCGCGCGGGCCGCCCGTGATGGCGATCGTCGGCTGCTCGGCGACCGGCACGAAATGGTAGCAGGCGATCGGATCGACCAGGGTGCGGAACTCGAAGAACGGCTCGGAAAAGGTCTGCACCCTGAGGCCCGGCGAGCCCTGCCGGCGGTCGCCGATGAGCACCGATATGGTGTCGCCCTCGCGCAGATAGCCGCGCACCACCTTGATGTGCAGCGTGCGGTCCCATGGCCGCGTATTCTGCTTGTAGTCGAAGCGCGTCTCCAGCACGGCGCCGTTCGATGCCTCGACGCTGACGAAGCCCGGCGCCTGCGGATCGCTCAGCTGCAGCCGCGTCTGGTCGGTGGCGAAGCGGAAGCAGATCTTCAAGCTGCCGGAATTGTCGATGCCGAAGCGGCCGGCCGTGTAGACGAGCAGGAACGACTGCCATGATCCGGCCTCGACCGGGCTGCCCGGCGTGACCGTGGCGGTGCCGGCGAGCGCCTGGGGAACCGGCCATGGCAGCGGCGTCCAGTTCGGCCGCGGACGCTGCGGGCCGCCGGTCACGCCGCGGCGAACCGCTTGACGCCGTCGCCGCCGTCGGCGCCGATGAGCCGCCCCTGGCGCAGCAGATAGTTGACGTGCGCCAAAACCTCGCTGAAGGCAAAGCCCATCTGGTGCGGGTCGAGCGGCCGGCGAAAGAGGACAGGCACGATCTCGGCGCCGGACCGTGGCGCGACGCGGCACGCCTCGATGATGCCGACACAGCGCTTCTCGTGATGCTGCTCGAGCTCGGCAATGCGGGTGTGCAGGCCGTGGAACGGCAGCTGGTGGCCGGGCAGCACCAGCGCGTCGTCCGGCAGCGCGCGCAGGCTGTCGAGCGAGCGCAGGTAGATCGCCAGCGGATCGCCTTCCGGGTCGACCGCCCAGACGCTGACATTGGGCGAGATGAAGGCGAGCACCTGGTCGGCGGAGAGAAAAAGGTTCTCGGCCCCGCAATAGAACATCAGCTGCTCGGGGGCGTGCCCGCCGCCGCTGAGCACCGAGAACTCGCGCCGGCCGATCCTGAGCTTTTCGCCGGCGATGAGACGGATGAAGGTCGACGGCAGGCCGCTCAGCATTTTGAGATAGCCGTGGCCCTGGGTGACGACCTTGCCGGTGGTATGCGCATCCAATCCGTGGCGCAGATAGAACTGGCGGAAAGGCTCGGCGTCGAGCGCGCCGGGGTCGAGGTGCAGGTTGAGGCTCATGAGGTAGTCGGTCTGGCTCATGTAGAGCGGCAGGCCGAAACGCTCGACGAACCAGCCGGCGAGGCCGACATGGTCGGGGTGAAAGTGCGTCACGATGACCCTGGTGAGCGACTGCCCGGCGAGCGGCCCGGAAAAGATCTTTTCCCACACCTCCTTGGTGCGATTGGTGCCGATGCCGGTGTCGAGCACGGCAAAACCCCCGCCGTCCTCGATCAGGTAGACGTTGACGTGGTCGAGCGAGAACGGCAGCGGCAGCCGCGCCCACAGGATGCCGGGCGCGGCCTCGATGATGCCGCCCGGCGGCGGCGGTTCCGGAAACGGAAAGGCGAGATTGGATTCGCTTGTTTTCTTCAGCATGCGGGCAAACTAGGAGGGCGCCGGGCCGGAAGCAATATGGGGGGATCACGAGGGTCGCACGCCGGGTCGATCCCGGCTACCCAATCGGCCCTGTTCCCGCTAAGACTGACCGAGCAAGAGGCGATAAATCGCGCTGCAACAAGGGAGCGAAACAATGGCCGATCTCGTCGGGGCAAGACTGACCCGCCGCCGCCTGCTGCAGGCCGGAACGGTGCTCGCCGCGGCGCCGCTCGCCGGGATTGGCGCGCCGGCGGTGCTGGCGCAAGGCGCGAAAACCCCGACCAAGGTGCTCGACTTCCTCACCTACGCCGACGTCGCCAAGGCCGAGCAGGAGGGCGAGCTCGTCTTCTACTGCCACGAGAACGAGGCCGGTACCGCCGGTATCATGGAAGGCTTTCACAAGGATTTTCCGAAGATCAAGACGAGCTATGTGCGGGCGCAGACCGGGGCGCTGTACAACAAGATCGTCTCCGAGCGCTCGGCGGGCCGCTTCGACGTCGACATCCTTCAGCTCTCGGATCTGGCGCCGGCGGCCGATTTCCAGAAGCGCGGCGGCTACGAGATCTACCTGTCGCCGGAGATCGACGCCTATCAGGCCGATCATCTGAGCACGCCGCGCGGCGCGTTCTTCTGGACCGGGGTGAGCTTTGCGGGGATCTCCTACAACAAGGTCAAGGTGAAGCCCGAGGAGGCGCCGAAGAGCTGGAAGGACCTGCTCGACCCGCGCTGGAAGAACGCCATGAGCTGCAAGATCTCCTCGTCGGGCCTGCAGTTCGTCCAGTGGTACACTCTGCAAAAGCTCTACGGCCCGGATTTCTGGAAGGCGTTCGCCCGGCAGAACCCGCGCGGCTTCGATTCGCGCGTGCAGCTGTTCGACCGTCTCGCCAAGGGCGACGACAAGGTGACGGCGATTGCCGAATACGCCGCCTTCACGCTGTACAAGCAGAAGGGCGCCGACGTCGAGTTCGTGGCGCCGGCCGACGGTTTGCCGGCCACCCCGCTGGTGGTCGGCGCGGTCACCAAGGCGCCGCATCCGGAAGTCGCAAAACTGTTCGTCGACTGGGCGATGTCGAACCGTGGCCAGGCCTGGTACCAGACCAACCCCAACCTGATCTACGGATCGGTGCGCACCGACGCGCCGCCGATGGTGACGGGCGCCAGGCTGCGCGACTTCAAGCTGCTCTATCCGGCCGACTGGAACGAGTACGCGACGACCCGCGATACCTTCACCCGGGAGTGGAACGGGATGCTCGGCCTCTGAAGTCCGCTCCCTCAGTGAATCCGTCGGCGGTCGCGGTTTCGCGTTTTCCCGTGCAGAAAATCACCGGGTTCCTCGTCGCCGCCGTGGCGGCGGCCATCGTGCTCTACCCGGTGGTCTTCCTGCTGCAGGCGGCGCTCGACGTCGGCGAGCCCGATGTCCGGCCGCCGACCGCCTATGGGTTCGACAATTTTTCCGGTCTCCTCGCCTACCCGCAGATCCTGGTCAACACGCTGACCGTGTCGCTGGCCGCCACTGCCATGGCGCTGGTCTTCGGCTTCGTCATGGCGTGGATCCTCACCCGCACCAATGTTCCCGGCCGACGCGTCTTCGAGCAGCTGATGACGGTGCCGTACTACTTGACGCCGCTGCTCGGCGCGCTCGCCTGGAGCATGCTCGGCTCGCCGGAAAGCGGCTTCGTCAACCAGATCTATCGCGCGCTGGGCGGGCAGGACTATCTGATCGACATCAACACGTCGTGGGGCATCGCCTGGGTGATGGCGTTGTTCGAGGGGTCGGTCGCCTTCGTGATGATCGCCGCCGTGATGAAATCGATGGACCCGGCGCTGGAGGAGGCCTCGCAGGTGATGGGGGCAGGGCGCCTGCGTACCATGCTGCAGGTGACACTGCCGCTGGTCGCACCCGGCGTGCTCGGCGCCGCGATCTTCGTGTTCGCCGAGATGCTCGGCTCGTTCGCCGCCGCCCTCGTGCTCGGCCTGCCCAGCCGCTTTTATGTCATCACCACCGCGATCTATCAGCTCACCCAGCAATATCCGCCAAAAATCCCGCTTGCCGCCGCCATGGGGGTCTCGCTGTTTGCCGTGATGTTCGCCATGATGTTCATCTATCGGCGCATCGTGCTCGGGCGCAGCTACGTCACGATCACCGGAAAAGCGTTCCGGCCGCGGGTGGCCGACGTCGGAACCTTGCGCTTCGTGCTGCTCGGCTTCTGCGTGCTCTATCTGGTGGCCGCCGTCGCCCTGCCGGTGGCGACCTTGATCTGGGCCTCGCTGCAAAAACTCGCCGTCGCGTTCCCGGCGGCGGGCAATTTTACGCTGGACAATTTCCGCCAGGCGTTCGCCATGAACGCGGTGCGCTCGGCGCTCGGCAACAGCCTGCTGCTCGGCTTTGCCACCGCCAGTATCGGCGTGGTGCTGATGGGGTTGCTTGCCTGGATCATCTACCGCTCGCGGCTGCCCGGCAGCGGCGTCATCGAGTATGTGGTGATGTTCCCGCAGGCCGTGCCGCGCCTGGTCTTCGCGTTCGGCCTGATGTGGGCGTGGCTGGTGTTTCCGATCCCGATCTACGGCACGCTGTGGCTGCTGCTGATCGCCTATCTCACGGTATTCCTCCCGCTCGGCATCCGCACCATTGCGGGCGTGATCCTGCAGATCGACAAGAGCCTCGAGGAATGCGCGCAGATGTGCGGCGCCTCCTGGGGCTACCGGCTGCGCACCGTGACCGTGCCGCTGCTGTGGCCCGGCCTGGTCGCCGCCTGGCTGTTGCTGTTCGTCGCCAGCGTGCGCGAGCTCGGCGCCTCGATCCTGCTCATGGGCCCGCACGCCAAGGTGATCACGCCGTCGATCGTGGAGTCGTGGTTCGCCACCTCGTCCGAGCTCACCGCCGCGATGGCGCTGCTGCAGACCCTGGTGGTGGCACTCGCCATGATCGTGCTGGTCGCCGTGACCCGTCGCGTCTCGGCCGGCTACGGCGGTGATTGACGCGCTGCCTTGCCGGGTCTTGGGCGCTCTGCCATGACGGGAAAGTAAACGGGGGAGAACGAGATGCTCGCTTCGAGATCCTTGGCTCTGATCGCTGTCGCGGCGCTCGGCCTGTCGCCGGGTGCCGCCGTCGCCGAGACGCCGCTGGAGCGCGGCAGCTATCTGGTCAACACGATCCTGGCCTGCGGGAACTGTCACACCCCGAAAACGCCGGCCGGCGCAGCGATCGCCGAGAAGGAATTGGCCGGCGGACTCCACTTCACCACGCCGGCCTTCGATGCCACGGCGGCGAACATCACGCCTGATCGCGAGACCGGGATCGGCACCTGGAGCGACGACGAGATCAGGCGGGCGCTGACCGACGGCGCGCGCCCGGCGCATGCCCGCCTCGGCGGCGTTCCACTGGCCGCCGTCATGCCGGCGAGCTTCTACAAGGCCTTGCTGCCGCGCGACCTCGACGCCATCGTGGTCTACCTGCGCTCGGTCAAGCCGGTGCGCAACGAGGTGCCGGCTCCGCTCTACAAGGTTCCGGTGCATCGCGACGCCTATCCGGACGCCGAGGCCGGTTTCACCGAGAAGGATTTCTCCGACCCGGTGCGGCGCGGCGCGTATCTGGCGACGATCGCCCACTGCATGGAGTGTCACGCCGCCTGGGCCAGGGGCGTCTCTGACTACCAGAATGGGTTCGGCAGGGGCGGGCGGCCGTTCGGTCCGTCGGAGGTGCAGGGCGTCGCCGCCGGCTGGGAGGGCTCGGTCGCCGCCAACATCACGTCCCATCCCAAGGCGGGGATCGGTGCCTGGAGCGACCAGGAGATCAAGCGCGCCATCACCAAGGGGATTTCTCGCGACGGCCGGGCGCTCAAGCCGCCGATGGCATTTGCCTGGTATGCGGGCATGACGGAAGCCGACCTCGACGCGCTGGTCGCCTGGCTGCGCACGGTGCGGCCGCTCGAATGACGGCAGCCATGCAGGCAGCGGCGGCCGGCGAGCCGCATATCGAGGTGGATCGCCTCGAGGTGCGCTATGGAAAGGTACCGGCGGTCGCCGGCGTGAGCTTTCAGGTGCTGCCCGGCGAGCAGCTCACCCTGCTCGGGCCCTCGGGCTGCGGCAAGACCACGACGCTGCGGGCGATCGCCGGCCTGGAGCAGCCGACGGCGGGCGAGATCCGCATCGGCGGCGTCGCGGTCTACTCCTTGGAGCGCCGCATCGCGGTCCCCGCCGAGAAGCGCGGCCTCTCCATGGTTTTCCAGTCCTACGCGATCTGGCCGCACATGACGGTGTTCGACAACGTGGCCTATGGGCTGCGGGTGCGCCGGGAGAATCCCGAGCGGATCACCGAAAAAGTCCACGGCGCCCTCGACATGGTGCAGATGCGGGCGTTCGGCGACCGCCAGGCCTCGCAGCTCTCCGGCGGCCAGCAGCAGCGCGTGGCGCTGGCGCGCGCCTTCGTTTTTTCGCCGTCGGTCCTGCTGTTCGACGAGCCGCTGTCCAACCTCGACGCCAAGCTGCGCGCCGACATGCGCATCGAGCTGCGCCAGCTGCAGCATCGGCTGGGCATCACCTCGGTCTACGTCACCCACGACCTCGAGGAGGCGCTGGCGATGTCCGACCGCATCGTGGTGATGCGCAACGGGCTGATCGAGCAGATCGGCACGCCGGCCGAGATCTATGGTCTGCCGCGCAACGCCTTCGTCGCCGACTTCGTCGGCTCGGCCAACCTGATCCGCGGCCGCCACCGGCCGGACCTCGCCGCCGACGGGCTGGTCGCGCTGGAGACGTCCGCCGGCCACATCGTCCACGGCACCGCCCATGGGCGCCCGGTCGGGCCGGACCCGGTCTTCTCGATCCGCACCGTCCATCCGAGGCTCTCTCTCGATCGGCCGCCGGCAGCCCGCAATGTCTGGCCGGTCACGATCGAGCAGATGGTTTTCCAGGGCGATTTCACCCAGGTGAATGTCGGCTTCGGCGACCAGCGCCTCGTCATCCGCTGCCTCGCCCAGGAGCCGCTCGCAGAGGGGCAGCAGGCCTATGTCAGCGTTGACCCGAGCCGGGTCGTGCTGTTGGAGTTGTAACGAACCGATCGATCTTCGCCGCACGTTTCCCCGACCGCAAGAAAGGCTGCTTCATGCTCAAGACGCGTTTCACCGAGCTCTTCGGCGTCACTCATCCGATCGTGCAGGGCGGCATGCAGTGGGTCGGCCGCGCCGAGCTGGTCGCCGCCGTCGCCAATGCGGGTGCGCTCGGCTTCATCACGGCGCTGACCCAGCCGACCCCGCAGGATCTCGCCGCCGAGATCGCCCGCTGTCGCGACATGACCGACAAGCCGTTCGGCGTGAATCTCACCATCCTGCCGACCATCAAGCCGGTGCCCTACGACGAGTACACCGACGTCATCATCTCGTCGGGCGTCAGAATCGTCGAGACCGCCGGCAACAATCCGGAGAAGCACGTCGAGAAATTCAAGGCGGCGGGCGTGAAGATCATCCACAAATGCACGGCCGTCCGCCATGCGCTCAAGGCCGAGCGGCTCGGCGTCGACGCGCTCTCGGTCGACGGTTTTGAATGCGCCGGCCACCCCGGCGAGGACGATATTCCGAACCTCATTCTGCTCCCGGTCGCCGCCGACAAGCTGAAGATCCCCTTCATCGCCTCCGGCGGCTTCGGTGACGGGCGCGGGCTGGTGGCGGCGCTGGCGCTCGGTGCCGACGGCATCAACATGGGCACCCGGTTCATGGCGACCCGCGAGGCGCCGATCCACCACGCGGTGAAGCAGCGCCTGGTGGACTTCGACGAGCGGCAGACCGCGCTGATCCTGCGCACCCTGCGCAACACCTCGCGGGTCCACCGCAACAGCGTCGCCGAACAAGTCATCGAGGTCGAGCACCGCCCCGACACCACCTTTGCCGACGTGCGCGATTTCGTCGCCGGCGTGAAGGGCCGCCGCGTGCTCGAGGCGGGCGAGCTCGACAACGGCGTCTGGTCAGCCGGCCTGGTGCAGGGCCTGATCCACGATATTCCGAGCGTCAAGGAGCTGGTGGACCGCATCGTCGCCGAGGCGATCGAGATCATCGAGGGCCGGCTTGCGGGATTGGTGGAGGCCGCGCCCCGTGCCGCGGCGCGGCGCATCGGTTGAGCAGCGCCCACCGCCGTCTCGAAGCGGGGCGCGACGGCGGCATTGCCGGCTCAATCGCCCCCCGGCCGCGGTAGCTCCGAACTGGGACCTTGTGCAATGGCGCAGGAGGCCAGTCGGAATGCCAGCCTATCGTTTGAACAGGCCGATCACGAGCAAGAGAATCACGGCGCCAATGATGGCATTGATGATAGCGCCGAGGATGCCGCTTCCAATCACGACTCCGATCATCGGCAAGAGCCAGCCGGCGATCACCGCGCCGATGATACCGACCACAATGTTGCCAACGAGGCCGAAACCGTAGCCCTTCATGATCAGGCCGGCAGCCCATCCGGCGATTGCACCGATGACCAGCCAAATAATAATAGACTCAATTGACATAGCCCGTTCTCCTCATGGTTTGCATGGCCTCTCACTCCTTCCTGGCAGCCATCCCCCGGAGCTTAATTTCTGGTCGGTCGGGCGAGCATTGTGTCGCGCAGCGGGACCGTCCGAATTGATCTCGCTCAAAGGTCGCACAAGAAAACTCGGCTGGCGTCTACGCGTTCGGCGGGGGGCGCCGACCCCCTGGAACATCAAACCGTTGGATCGACCGGCACCGGAGCCACGTCTTGTGACGTGACTTCGACGGGCTGACACCAAGGGTCATATTCGGAACGACCCGGAAGTTCCGACGCCAAGCGCTGCCGAAGCCGGACCTGACCGCCCGGTCAGAGCGAGTCCCAGGAATGAGGGCACGCTGTTGCCGAGATAGCGGCTCAGTGCTCAGCCAGCGCTTCGTCGATGCAGGTCAGCAAGGGATCCGAAGCACCCGGGCCCCGGCCAGCAGGGTCCTATTCGCCGGGCTGGCCGCGCGGCACCAGGGGCGGCGTCGAAAGCGACACGGCCCTGTTGTCGGACTGGGTTTGCTTGCGCGTTGCCGGGGTCACACAAACATGGTCGGCGGGATTGGCCTCGCGCCACACATAGCCTCGAATGCACAGACCATTGGCCTCGGTGCGAGACGGCGCCGCGGTGTTGTCGGCGATCGTCTGCTCGCGCACCACGGCGGTCACGCATACCCGGTCGTCCGCGAACGCCTCCCGCGGCACCAGGCCATTTTGGCACGGGTTGCCGCCGGAAACTCCTTTCCAGACAACGGCGACCACGGCCACCGCGACGAGTGCCGCGCCCGCCCCGAGCAGGGCCCATTTGGCGGGTCTTGCGGTCCCGCGGGGTGTCGGCATCGCCAGGGCGTCGATCGCTCGCGGCGATGACCTCGGCGGCTGTTCCGGCAATGGAGCGCCGGCATCGGATGCGGATTCGACGGGGGCCGGCCCGGGCGTGCCGGGTGCCGCCACCGGCAGCAGCGGCTCCGGCTCGATCAGCTCGATGACCTGCGGGGTGAACCGGTAGCCACGTCCCGGCACGGTCTGGATGCAGCCTGGCCCGCTCCGGCCTGCGTCGAGAGCACGCCGAAGTGCCGCGATCTGGGCGCTCAGATTGCTGTCCTCGACCGTCGTGCTCGGCCACACGGCCTCCAGGATCTCGTTCCTGGTGACGAGCTCGCCCGGCCGGCTCAGGAGGAGAAGCAGGAGATCGGCCGCCCGCGAGCCGAGCACGACCGGTGCCGCCGACCCATCGGTCCCGACCCGCACCAATTCTCGGGTCCGCACATTCAACCGAAAATCCTCGAACGCCAGCACTCGCGACGCCAAGAGCATCGAAGCCTGCTCCCGTCATGACGCATGCGCGGCGCGCATCCGAATTCAGGCACGGCGCGCGGGAAGGCCGCCCCGCAACGAGTTCCGAAGGCGAAAACTACGTCCTTTCAAAGCTTTTCACAAGATTTCAGGAGGTTTCAGAGCCGTCTCGCGAACGTCCCGCCACGGCCCTTGCGACAGACGAGCATCACGATCTGCGCCGTCAAGGCAGCCATCCCGGTGCGCCACCGCGCAGGTTCGGATGATAGTGGAGAAGAACCATGTTCACTCGAAAGCTCGCCCAATGGGTCATGGCGTTCGCAACCGTTGCGACCCTCGGCGCCGCGGCAATAACCCCGGCTGCGGCCGCCGGCTACTACGGCCCGGACACCTGCCGGGAAGGCTACGTCTGGCGCGAGGCATTCCCGGGCGACCACGTGTGCGTCAGGCCCTGGGTGCGTGAGCGAGCCGCCCGCGACAATGCGCGGGCGCCCTATCGCTATCGGTATCAATAAGCACCACGCAGGCAATTCGAAGCCCTTGCGCTCATCCAAGCCCGGCACGCCAGCCGGGCTTGGCCTCCTTCACGCGAACGAGCCGATGGAAGGTGCCGTCCCGACCAATAGCGACGCGAGACCGGCGTTTCGTCGAGAACGCACCCTGATGCGAAGCACAGTTTCCGCTCCACTGTGTGCTAAGGTATGGTCCGCGTCCTGAGGACTAACCTATGAGGCGTCGCGAGTTCATCACGTTTCTCGGCGGCGCGGCGGCTGCGTGGCCGATGGCGGCGCGGGCGCAGCAGATCGGCAAGGTCTATCGGATCGGGTTTCTCGGGAATTCCACAGCAGCTCTCGAAACAAATCTCGTCGACCCGTTTCGTGACGGGTTGCGTGAACTCGGCTATGAAGACGGCCGGAACATCGTCATCGAGTATCGCTGGGCAGAGGGAAATTATGATCGGTTTCCCGCCTTGATCGCCGAGCTCCTTGCCCTGAGAGTGGACGTTATCGTTACCGCTGGAACGCCGGCGACGCTCGCGGTCAAGCAGGCGACAACCTCTGTACCCCTGGTCATGGTGGCCGTTGGCGATCCGCTCGGCACGGGCATCGTTGCTAGCCTTGCGCGACCCGGCGGCAACGTCACGGGCCTTAGCTCAATCGCACCGGAATTGGAGGGGAAACGTTTGGAGCTGCTTCGGCAGGTGGTTCCGGGTTTTTCGCGCGTAGCCGTGTTCTGGAACCCGCTGAATTTGTTCCATGCCAGCGCGCTGAACCAAGCCCACATTGCAGCTCAGACATTGCAAATTGCAGTGCAGGACGTGGCGGTTCGCGCGCCGGAAGACTTCGACGGCGCATTTGCCGCCATCGCAACGCACCGGCCGCAAGCGCTTCTTATTTTGGCGGATCGCCTGTTCCTGCACAACCGGGGCCGGATGATGGATTTCGCCGCTAAGAATAGTCTTCCCAGCGTCAATGCGTACCGGGAGATCGTCGAGGCGGGTGGTTTGATGTCCTATGGCCCGAGTTACGAAGACATGCACAGGCGTGCAGCAATCTACGTGGACAAGATCCTCAAGGGCGCCAATCCCGGCGACTTGCCAATCCAGCAGCCGACCAAGTTCACGTTCGTGATCAGCCTCATCGCCGCAAAGAACCTTGGCGTCGTAGTGCCGCCGATGCTGCTCGCTCTCGCCGACGAGGTGATCGAATAGCTCCGTTCTTTGTTGCGGCGCATGAGTTCGGAAGTGGCACAACCCGCCCCCGGCCCCGGAACGACGAGAAGTCAGCGGAAGCCGTGGCCGGCGAACCCCGACACCGCCGAGGGCGCAGCAGCGGCATTGCCGGTCAATCGGCGCCCGTCGACGTCCTTCCGTCGGGCGCGAAGATCAAGGTGACATTGTTCGCCGGCATGTCGACGATGTCGATCAGGTTCAGGCCGCCGCGCTCGGCCAGGGCGGCAAGATCCGCCACGTCGCGCACGCCCCATTCGGGATCCTGCCGTCGCAGGTAGGCGTCGAATTCCGCGTTGCTCGGCGCCGTATGCCGCCCGTTGCGCATGACCGGGCCATAGACGAACAGCCGGCCGTCCGGTCGCAGATGCCGCGCCGCTCCGCCCAGCAGCCCTTTCGAGACTCGCCACGGCGCGATGTGAAGGACGTTGGCACACAGAATGGCAAGAAAGTCGCGAGCGACCTCGGTGTCGCGTTGCCGGAATGGCCAGATCGGATCGGACACGTCGATCCGCAGCGGCGCGTGCACATTGTCGAGCCTGGCATGGCGTCGCCAGGCCGCGATGCTCTCGAGATGAATCGGGTCGATGTCGCTCGGCCACCAGACGATGTCCGGCGTTTCCCGGGCGAATGCGACGACGTGCTGGCCGGTGCCGCTGCCCACCTCCAGGACGTCGCCGGTCCGGCCTTGCAGGAAGGACGCCAGCACCGACCAGATTGCCGCGCGATTGCGATGAAATGCCGGCGCGTCCAGCCGGCGGTCGTCGGTCGGCGACCTCCCGATACCGCTGAGGTTGCCGCCGGTCATGCCGCGCCTCACCGCCGCGGCTCGGCGTGGCCGATCACCCGCTCGATCGAGGGCCAGCGGCGGCGCAGGCCCTGCTCGACCTGGTCGACCTTCTCGTGCACGTCGCGGACGCTGAGCGACGGATCGATCAGGCAATGGAAATTGACGATCTCGCCGTCCGGGGTCTCGCGTACCCGCACGTCGTGAACGTCGCGGATCGGGCCGAGCGTGGCGGCGAGCTCGGCAAGCGCGCCGGCGATCGCCGCGACCCGCTCCGGCGGGGCGTTGTGGCCGTCGAGGCCATGGGCCTGCAGCGGCTCGATGTGGGTCTCGACCTCGATCTTGGGCCCGAGCTCCTCGGCGATGGCGGCCTCCAGGCCGCTGGCGATCTCGTGCGCCTGCGTGAGGGTGAGATGCCCGTCGACCTCGAGGTCGAGCGACACCGACAGCCGGTGGTCGACGTCCTGGACGGTGACGTGATGCACGGCGACGCCGCGGTTGCGCGCGATCACCATGACGGAGTCGAGCACCGTCTCGTTGTCGAGCGCCATCGGGTTGGTGGCGATGGTGACCTCCGCCTCGGGCATCTCCGCGCGGATCGCCTGCGTGACCTCGTCTTTGAGCGCAGTGACGCGGTCGAGCGGCAAGGTGCGGCTCACCGCGAGCGCCAGGTCGACAAAGAGGTCGGGGCCGACCGGCCGGGCGCGCACCCGCTCGATCGCCACCACGCCGCGGATCCGCCGGGCGATCGCGGCGATGCGTTCGGCCGCCCCGACGGGAGCGGTATCCGTCAAGGCATCGATGGTGCGTTTGCCGAGCCGCCAGCCGGCGAGGCAGACGAACACCGCGACCACGATCGCCGCCGCGGCGTCGGCCCAGGCAAATCCGAGCGCGACGGCGCCGAGGCCGATCAACACCGCGAGCGACGACCACATGTCGGAGCCGAAATGCAGCGCGTCGGCCTCCAGCGCCTGGCTCGACGTGTCGGCCGCGACCCGGTAGAGCAGGCGGGCACGAAAGAAGTCGACGAGAATGGAGATGGCGATGACCGCGAATGCCGCAGGCGTCGCCTCCACGGCGTGACCGTGATCGCCGAGCAGACGGCGGACCGCCTCGAACAGCACTGCCGCGGAGAGCACGAACAAGAGCGCGGTCTCGGCGAGCGCCGCCACGCTCTCGACCTTGCCGTGGCCGTAATGATGCTCGGCGTCGGCCGGCTTGCCGGAAATTTTCACCGCGAAATAGGTCATCACCGTCGCGCCGAGGTCGATCAGCGAATGCGCGGCCTCTGACAGGATCGCCAGCGAGCCGGTGAGCACGCCCACCACCGCCTTCGCCAGCGTCAGGCCCGCGGAGGCGACGATCGAGCCGAGCGCCGCCTTCTCCTTGGTGTCCTGCATGGTTGCTCCGTGCGCGACCGGACAGAGCATGATCCCGAAGGGCGCTGATCGGACAAGATCATGCATCGAAACAAACGGACGGCGATCGCTGGCATTCGGATCGGGAGCGCTGTAGGGGCATCGCCCGGCCGGGTCAACCGCCGCCAAGACAAATAGTCATTCGCCACGATACTTGAACATTTCGGCACCGGGGCGACACTGAGACGGACATGCGCCGGGATGGTCGCGGCAGGACGCCCGTCGACCGAGCCGGCCGTCCGCGTCCAAAGGTTGGCGATCCCGGAAGGGGCCGGTACGGCACCGGGGGGGGCGGATCGAGCTTCGGCGACAGCAGCTCCAGCAGCAGCACGTCGAGCGACAGCGACTCCTCCGGCGGCGGAGGGTCGGGCTGGTAGGGGCCTCAGCCGATGTCGAAGCTGACTCCCTGCGCCAGCGGCAGCTCGGTGCCGTAGTTGATGGTGTTGGTCGCCCGCCGCATGTAGGCCTTCCAGGAATCGGAGCCGGCCTCGCGGCCGCCGCCGGTCTCCTTCTCTCCCCCGAAGGCTCCGCCGATCTCGGCGCCGGACGGGCCGATATTGACGTTGGCGATGCCGCAATCGGAGCCCTCGGCCGAGACGAAGCGTTCGGCCTCGCGCAGGTCGTTGGTGAAGATCGAGGACGACGAGGCCCTGGGGCACGCTGTTGTGCATTACGATCGCCTCGTCCAGCGTCGAATGCCTGACGACCCAGAGGATCGGCGCAAAAGTCTCGCGCAGCACCGGTCCGGCATGGCTCGGCATCTCGACCAGGGCGGGTTGCACGTAGAAGGCATCCGCACAGTCTTCGACGTCGACTTTCCCGCCGCCCGTCACCACGCCGCCCATGCGGCGTGCCTCGTCGAGCGCCGCCTGCATCGCCTCGAAGGCGCGCCGGTCGATCAGCGGGCCGACCAGCGTATCGCTGTCGCGCGGATCGCCGATCCTCACCGACAGCGTAGGCAGCTTTGAGCCGCGCCAGCAGGCGCTCGCAGACCGCGTCGTGGACGAGCAGGCGACGCAGGGTGGTGCAGCGCTGGCCGGCGGTCCCCATGGCGGCGAACGCGATCCCGCGCACTGCGAGATCGAGGTCGGCGGACGGGCAGACGATGGCCGCATTGTTGCCGCCGAGCTCCAGGATCGCCCGGGCGAAGCGGGACGCGAGCCGCGGGCCGACGCGGCGGCCCATCGCGGTCGAGCCGGTGGCCGACACTACCGGCACCCGCAGATCGTCGACCAGAACCTCGCCGATGTCGCGGCCCGCCGATCAGCACCGCGGTGAGGCCGGGCGGCACGCCGCCGAGCCTCCCGGCGGCGCGCTCGACCAGCGCCTGGACGGCGAGCGCCGTCAACGGGGTCTTCTCCGAGGGTTTCCAGACGCAGGAGTTTCCGCAGACCAGCGCCAGCGCCGCATTCCACGACCAGACCGCGACGGGAAAATTGAATGCCGAGATGATGCCGGTGACGCCGAGCGGATGCCAGGTTTCCATCATGCGATGGCTCGGGCGTTCGGTCGCCATCGTGAGCCCGTGCAATTGGCGCGACAGGCCGACCGCATAGTCGCAGATATCGATCATTTCCTGGACCTCGCCGAGACCCTCGGAGACGATCTTTCCCGCCTCCAGCGTCACCAGACGCCCGAGCTGGATCTTGGCGGCGCGGAGTTCCTCGCCCAGGAGACGCACGAGCTCGCCGCGCTTCGGTGCCGGCACCCTGCGCCAGGCCAGGAAGGCATCGTGCGCGCGCTCGATCGCCGCCCGCGCGGCCGCGGGATCGGTCTGCGGACAAAGCGCGATGGCCTCGCCAGTGATCGGGGAGAGCACCGGCAGCGTCCCGTCTGTGTGCGCTTCGCTGCGCACCCCCAGTCGTCCGAGCAGGTCGGCCCCCTCCGCGGCAACGGCGAGGCGTCCGGCATGAATATTCATCATGATGCGTGCTCCGCAAGTGCGCGACGCGCGGGCTATCGTCCCTGATAGGCCGGAGTATGCACCACGAGGCCGTCGATCGCCTCGTCGACCACGATCTGGCAGGAGAGCCGCGACGTCGGCTTCACCTCGAAGGCGAAGTCGAGCATGTCCTCCTCCTCGGTCGAACGCTCACCGAGACGGCCCGCCCAGGCTTCGTCGACGTGCACCAGGCAGGTCGCGCAGGTGCATGAGCCGCCGCATTCCGCGACGATGCCGGTGACGTTGTTGCGGATGGCGGTCTCCATCACGGTCGCGCCGACCTCGGCGTTGACGGTATGCGTGGTTCCATCATGCTCGACGAACGTAATCTTCGGCATTGCGGTCTTTCATCTCCGTCCCGGCGCCACGACCCATATGCAATATAATGCATATAATGCAAGGGGGATGGATCTGTCGGTTTGATGCGCCCTGCGGGTCAGCGCGCCCGGGAGCCGCTCCACCCCGGCTGGATGGCCGCGCGGCGTTCGCCCCTGCCGCGAGATCGACAAAATCCCCCAACGGCTTGCGCCGATGTGCGAAGCTTTCCCGGGAAGCCGGGGGCTCGAGGGCATGGCGACGATCATTCGCGACACCACCGTGGTCACGGTCGATGCCGAGGACACCATCCACTACGACGCGGCCATCGCGGTCGAGGGCAACCGGATCGCCGCCGTCGGGCCGAGCCAGGAGATCATCGGGCGCTTTTCCGGCGCCGACATCGTGGACGGTGCCGGAAAAGTGGTCATGCCGGGTTTCGCCAATGTCCACACCCACTTCTGGCTGATCATCGCCAAGGGCATCTACGAGGATCTCTCCCCGCCCAACGCGCCGCCGTTCTCCAGCGGGCTCGCCCCAATTCCAGTTCCCGAACTGTCCTCCGCGGAGGCCATCGCCATGGTGCGGCTCGCCGCCCTGGAGGCGATCCGCAGCGGGACCACGGCGGTTCTCGAGGACGGCAGCGGCATCGACGCCTATGCGCAGGATATCGCCGACACCGGGCTCCGCCTGCTCCTGTGCGAGCGGGCCTGGGACAAGGCGAGGGGCAATATCGGCGACCAGGGCGGATTCGAGGTCAACGTCGAGCTCGGGGACCGGGGCGTGCGTCGCATCGAGGAGCTCTTTGCCAAATGGAACGGCGCCCGTGACGGCCGCATCACCGTCGGGGTGGCGGCGTGGGCGCCCGACATGTGCTCGCCCGAGCTGCTGCGCCGCCTGCGCGCCCTGCAGGACCGGCTCGGCTGCATCGCCACCATCCACCTCAACCAGATCTGGGGCGAGGTCGCCGCGGTCGAGGCGGTGCGCGGCCGCAAGCCGACCGAGTATCTGGCCGATGTCGGTTTTCTCAACGACCGGCTGATCTGCGCCCACTGCCGCTGCATGGCGCCGCCGGAGGAAAAAATCCTCGGGGCGGCTGGCGCCAATGTGGCGTTCAATGCTGCGATCGCGGCGCGTCGCGGCTTGAGCCCGCGCATTGCCGATCTGGAGGCTTTCGGCTGCACGGTCGGCATGGGCACCGACAACATGGCCGAGGACATGGTCGAGGTGATGCGCACCGGGATGTTCATGGAGCGCGTCCGCCGCAACGACGGCCGCAACCCGACGCCCGAGGAGGCGTTGCGCTGGGCGACCGTCAACGGCTATCGGCTGATGGGCATCCCGGACGGCGGCTCGCTCGTCGCCGGCAACAAGGCCGATCTCATCATGATCGATTTTCGCCGCGCCCATCTGGTGCCGCGGCTGCGCGTGGTCTCGACCTTCGTGCACCAGGGTCAGGGCCGCGACGTGACCGACGTCATGGTCGACGGGCGCTGGCTGATGCGCGACTCGACCGTGCTCACCATGGACGAGGAAGCGACGGTCGCCAAGGCGCAGCGCGTCGCCGAATCCGCCTGGGCGCGGCTGTTCACCCTGCGTCCCGACCTCGATCCCCCGGCCGGCTGGCAGCCGATGCATCGGGCCGCCGAATGATGGCACGTCCGTTGCTGCGGGGCAGCGCATCGGCCGATTGGTGCCCGTCCGCCGGCGGCGCCGGAGCGGAGTAAAGGAGAAAGAGTCATGAAATGCATCAAGCTGCTCGGCATCGCGGCACTCGGAGCCTTCCTGGCCTGCGGCGCGCGTTCACCCGGCGGCGGCGCAGAAGAAGATCGTCCTCCGCTCGGTGCCGATCGGCAATCTCAAGATCGTCGATCCGATCTGGACCACCGCCTACATCACCCGCAACCACGCCTACATGGTGTGGGACACGCTGTTCGCGCTCGACGCCGACAACAAGCCGCAGCCGCAGATGGTCGATACCTGGACGGTGAGCGAGGACAAGCTCACCTACACGTTCACCCTGCGCGACGGCTTGAAATGGCATGACGGCGGCGCGGTGACGGCGGCCGATTGCGTCGCCTCGATCCGCCGCTGGGGCGCCAAGGACGGCATGGGCCAGGCGCTGATGAGCTATACGGCGTCGCTCGAGCCGGTGGACGCCAAAACGTTCACGCCTGGTGGTCAAGCAGCCGATCGGTTTCGTCATCGACGCGCTGGCGAAGATCGACAGCAACGTGCCGTTCATGATGCCGGAGCGGATCGCGAAGACCGATCCCAACCAGCAGATCACCGAGGTGATCGGCTCCGGGCCGTTCCGCTTCGTCGCCGAGGAATGGGTGCCGGGCAGCAAGGTGGTCTACGAAAAATTCAAGGACTACGTGCCGCGCAAGGAGCCGCCGAGCCAGGCCGCCGGCGGCAAGGTGGTCTACGTCGACCGCGTGGAATTGATCTACATGCCGGACCACGGCGGTCGCCATGGCGGCGCTCGCCAGCGGCGAGCTCGACCTCCACGAATTCCCCGCCGACCGATCTGCTGAGCATGGTCGAGGGCAATCCCGACGTCGTCATCGTTCCCAACGACAAGCTCGGATACCAGCTGTTCATGGCGCTCAACCACCTGCACCCGCCGTTCAACAACAAGGCGGTGCGCCAGGCCGTGCTGTGGGGCATGCGCCAGCAGGAATTCTTGATGGCGATGACCGGAGATCCCAAGCGCTACACGCTCTGCCCCGCGGTCTACGGCTGCGGCCTGCCCAACGAGTTCGAAGGCCGGTGCCGAGCCGCTGCTCAACCCCGATCCCGAGAAGGCGAAGGGCCTGCTGCAGGCGGCGGGCGCGCTGGGCACGAAAATCGCCCTGATGGACCAGACCGACAACGACGTGCACCGCGCCGTGCTGATCGCCGCCCAGTCGCTGCGCCGCATGGGTTTTGTCGTCGACGTGGTTGCCATGGACTGGTCGACCTTGATCCAGCGGCGGGCTTCGAAGGCGCTGCCGGAGCAGGGCGGCTGGAACGTCTTCCTCACCAACGCCACGCGTCACCGGCATCGCCAATCCGCTGATCCACAACTTCGTGAAGAACTGCGATCAGGCGTGGTACGGCTGGGCCTGCGATCCGCGCATCGTCGAGGCCGGCCGCCAGTGGGCACTGGAGACCGATCCGGCGAAGCAGCGTCAGCTCATCGACGAGCTGCAGCGCCTGCATCTGGAGAACGTGACCTACGTGCCGCTCGGCATGTACCGGCCGACCATCATCTACCGCAAGGAGCTCTCCGGCATCATTCCGGCTCCGGCGATGTTCTACTGGAACATCAGGAAGAAGGGCTGACGGCACGACATACGCGATCGCCGCGTCGCCGCCGCCATGTGGGCCTATATCGCACGCCGGATTCTCGCGACCGTTCCGGTGCTCGTCGTCGTGGCGGTCGTGGTGTTCTCGATCCTCCACCTCGCGCCCGGCGACCCGGCGGCCGTGATCGCCGGCGACCAGGCGACGCCGGAGCAGATTCGCCTGATCCGCGCCAAGCTGCGGCTCGACCTGCCGCTGCATGAGCAGTTCTGGCTGTGGATCGGCAACGTGGTCCACGGCGATCTCGGCACCTCGATCTTCTCCAACCGGCCGGTGGCGCAGCTCTTCCTGCAGCGCCTGGAGCCGACGATCGCGCTCGCCGTGATGACCACCATCATCTCGGTGGCGCTCGCCGTGCCGCTCGGTGTGCTCGCCGCTTGGCGGGCCGGGTCGCTCATCGATCGCGGCGTCATGAGCGTGGCGGTGCTCGGCTTCGCCTTCCCGGTCTTCGTCATCGGCTATGTTCTCATCTACTTGTTCGCCATGAAGCTGAAGGTTCTGCCGATCCAGGGCTACCGCCCGCTTGCCGACGGGTTCTGGCCGTTCCTCCGCCATCTCATCCTGCCGAGCTTCGCGCTCGGCTTGAGCTTCATGGCGCTGATCGCCCGGATCACCCGGGCGAGCGTGCTCGAGGTGCTGGGCCAGGACCACATGCGCACGGCGCGAGCGAAAGGCCTTCCGGCGGGCCGGATGCTGTTCGACCATGCGCTGCCCAATGCGGCGGTGCCGATCGTCACCATTATCGGGGTCGGCGTCGCCCTGCTGCTCGGCGGCGTGGTGGTGACGGAAAGCGTGTTCGCGATTCCCGGCCTCGGCCGCCTGGTGGTCGACGCCATCCTGTCGCGCGACTATCCGGTCATCCAAGGCGTGCTGCTGATCTTCTCCGTCGTCTACGTGCTGGTGAACCTTCTGGTCGATCTCGCCTACGTGGCGATCGACCCGCGCATCCGGTACGGACGATGACCGACAGCCCCGTCGCGACCGCTCCGCCCGACGTTCTGCGCACCAGGTGGCGCACCCTGCTCAGGAGTGCCCGCCGCCACCCCACCCTGACGCTCGGCCTCGCCATCCTGGCGGCGATCCTCGCCGCCACCGTGCTGGCGCCGCTGCTCGCCCACCAGGACCCGCTGTTCATCGACACCATGGCGCGGCTGCGCCCGCCGTTCGGCGAGCACCTGCTCGGTACCGACGCGGTCGGCCGCGATGTCTGGAGCCGCACCGTCCACGGCGGCCGGGTGTCGCTCGTGGTCGGCGTCTCGGTCGCGGTCTTCGCCACCGGGATCGGCCTGATGATCGGGCTGGTCAGCGGCTACAGCCGCATCGCCGACGCCATCCTGATGCGCTTCATGGACGGGCTGATGTCGATCCCCACCATCCTGCTGGCGATCGCCCTGATGGCGATCGTGCGCGCGAGCCTTACCACCGTCATCGTGGCGATCACCGTGGTCGAGGTGCCGCGCGTGGTCCGCCTGGTGCGCAGCGTCGTCTTGTCGATGCGCGAGCAGGCCTTCGTCGAGGCGGCGGTGGTGGTGGGCAGCGGCTTTGTAAAAATCCTCTTTCGCCACATCCTCCCCAACACGCTGGCGCCGCTCATCGTGCAGGCGACCTATGTGGGGGCCGCCGCCATCCTGGTGGAGTTGCTGCTCTCCTTCCTCGGCGCCGGCACGCCGCCGGAAGTGCCGAGCTGGGGCAACATCATGGCCGAGGGCCGCAGCTATTTTCTGGTGGCGCCGTGGATCATCCTGGCACCGGGGCTCGTGCTGGCGACCACGGTGCTGGCGATCAACCTGGTGGGCGACGGCCTGCGCGACATGCTCGACCCGCGCTTCGCCCGGCGGCTGTGAGGTCTAAGGTGGTCGGCGCGCGCCAAGTCATTCTCATCAACGATCGGGTACTATTTTCCAGCACCCCGCACCCATTTTCGTCTCTCGGATATCGTCTTCCGCGGTCTGCCGCCGAGCTTGCCGTTGCCCTGCGCAGCCTTGGCCTTGCTTCGTGCCCGCCCGCCGCGTGCTCCGAAGCGAGCCGCCATCCAGCGCCGGGAGCCGAACAGGCCTTCCAGCAATGCCGGCAGATACAGGTCAGCGTCGAGCTTGGGAAAATGCAGGCCGAACCCGGACGGCGTGATCTCGATCGTATCGAGATCAGCGGGCTTTGCTCTCCTCAGGCCCTGGGCGAGGCGCGGCGGGAATGCGACGTCGAGGCCCGTGCTCAACTCGACCACGACCCGGTCGGTGTCCCGGTCATACCGGGCGGAAAGGGCTGTAGGCCCGCCGGCCTTGCGTCGCCCGGCACGATTGGTCGCCCGATCGAACTCAGTGCGGTCCATGGAATAAGCCAAGCGCTTAGGTTTCTCAAGGAACGACATTGAATAGCGTGAAATGAGCACCGTTGGAAACATTCGCCTGGATGTCGGCGCGCCGATCCTCGCGGTCGATGGCCTGCGCGTGGCGTTCCATGGCGCGGACCGGGTCGTGCGGGCGGTCGACGGCGTGAGCCTCGCGCTGGCCGAGCGCGAGATCCTCGGCATCGTCGGAGAATCCGGCTGCGGCAAGAGCATGACCGCGCTCGCCATCATGGGCCTGGTGCCGAGCCCGCCGGGCCGCGTCGAGGGCAGCGTGCGGCTTTCCGGCCGCGAGCTCGTCGGCCTGCCCGAGGCGGAGATGCGGGGGATCCGCGGCAACGCGGTGTCGATGATTTTCCAGGAGCCGATGACCGCTCTCGATCCGGTGATGCGCATCGGCCGGCAGATCGCCGAGCCGCTGCGCCAGCATCAGGGGCTCGGCCGCGGCGAGGCCCGCGCGCGGACGATCGATCTCCTCGAGCGGGTGCGCATTCCGGAAGCCGCGCGCCGCGCCGACGAATATCCGCATCAGCTCTCCGGCGGGATGCGGCAGCGTGTCATGATCGCGATGGCGCTCGCCTGCCGGCCGGCGGTGCTCATCGCCGACGAGCCGACCACGGCACTCGACGTCACCATCCAGGCGCAGATCCTCGGCCTGATGCTGGATCTGCGCCGCGAGTTCTCCACCGCGATCGTGCTCATCACCCATGATTTCGGCGTGATCGCCGAGACCGCCGACCGCGTCGTCGTCATGTATGCGGGCCGCAAGGTCGAGGAGGCGCCGGTCGAAAAACTGTTCGCGCGGCCACGCCATCCCTACACGGCCGGCCTGCTCGGCTCGGTGCCGCGCGTCGACCGGGCAGGGGCGGCGCGACGGGCGAGACTGGTCGAGATCGACGGCATGGTCCCGGTCCTCGACCACGACATCGCCGGCTGCCGGTTCGCGCCGCGCTGCCACCTGGCGACCGAGCTTTGCCGCCGCGCCGACCCGCCGCTGGAGGCGAAGCAGCCCGGCCATCTCGCCGCCTGCTGGCATTCCGAGCGCGCCGCGGAGCCCGCGCATGGATGAGCCGCGACCCGCCGTTCCCCTCCTCGCGGTGGAAGGACTGGGCAAGCGCTTCCCCGTGCGCGGCGGACTCCTCGGCCGCAAGGTCGCCGAGGTCCACGCCGTCGACGGCGTGTCGTTCGCGCTGGAGCCGCGCCAGACGCTGGGCATCGTCGGCGAGTTCGGGATGCGGCAAGTCGACGCTTGCCCGCATGATCGTGCGCCTGATCGCGCCGAGCGAGGGCGCGATCCGCCTGCGCGGGGTCGAGCTGTCGGCGCTGTCGGCGCGCGCCATGCGCAAATACCGGCGCGACATCCAGTTCGTGTTCCAGGACCCTTTCGCCTCGCTCAATCCGCGCCTCCGCGCCGGACAAATCGTCGGCGAGGCGATCGAGAATTTCGGCCCCGAGCGCGGCCGTGCCATCGCCGACCGGGTGGCCGCCCTGTTTGCAAGGGTCGGGCTGCGGCCGGCGCAGATGCAGAATTTTCCCCACGAGTTCTCGGGCGGGCAGCGCCAGCGCCTCGGCATCGCCCGGGCTCTGAGCGTCAATCGGGGCTCTGTTCGTCACTTCGTAGAATTCTCGTATTGCTCGCGTACCCGCGGGGCGGCTCGATTTCGAGCGCGCGAACGGCGAGCGCATCGACCTTGCGCGGGCGGATTCCGCGACGATGCGCGCCATTCGCGGCGCCGAGATCGCGATGATCTTCCAGGAGCCGATGACGTCGCTCAATCCGGTGTACACGATCGGCGAGCAGATCGCGGAAGCGATCCGGCTGCACCAGGGCAAGGATCTCGCGGCGGCGAAGCGCGAGGCGCTGCGCATGCTCGAGCAGGTGCGCATTCCGGAGGCGGCCGCAGGTGCTCGACAGCTATCCGCACCAGCTTTCGGGCGGCATGCGCCAGCGCGTGATGATCGCCATGGCGCTCTCGTGCCAGCCGCGGCTGCTGATCGCCGACGAGCCGACCACGGCGCTCGACGTCACGATCCAGGCGCAGATCCTGGAGCTGCTGCGGCAGCTGCAGGACGAAATGCGACATGGCGATCATGTTCATCACGCACGACATGGGCGTCGTGGCCGAGGTCGCGGACCGCGTGCCGTGATGTACCGCGGCGAATCGTCGAGGACGGGCCGTGCGTGCAGATCTTCGCGTCGCCGCGTCATCCGTATACGCGCGCGCTGCTGGCCGCGGTGCCGCGGCTCGGTTCGATGCAGGGCAGCGATACGCCGGCGCGCTTTCCCATTCCGGACACGGGCACGGCTGCAGCGGCCGCGATCGCACCGCTGCGTCCGCCGTCGTCCGGCGAGCCGCTGCTCAAGGTCCGCGGCCTGAAGACGCGCTTCCCGGTGCGGTCGGGGCTGCTCGGACGCGTGCGCCGCCGCGTCCACGCGGTCGAGCAGGTCAGCTTCGATCTGCGTGCCGGCGAAACCCTGGCGCTGGTCGGAGAATCCGGTTGCGGCAAGTCGACCACCGGACGCTCGCTGCTGCGGCTCGTGGACATCGACGGCGGCAGCATCGAATTGGCCGGGCGCGACATCGCGCGTTGCCGCCCGACCAGGTCCGCCCGCTGCGGCGTGAAATCCAGATGGTGTTCCAGGATCCGTTCGCGTCGCTAGACCCGCGCCTCACCATCGGGTTCTCGGTCGCGGAGCCGCTGTACGTGCACGGCGTTGCCAAAGGAGCCGCGGCCGATCGCGTGCGATGGCTGCTCCAGCACGTCGGCTTGCCTCCCGATGTCGCGCATCGCTATCCGCACGAGTTCTCCGGCGGGCAGCGGCAACGGATCGGCATCGCGCGCGCGCTGGCCCTGCGGCCGAGATCATCGTCGCCGACGAAGCGGTATCGGCGCTCGACGTGTCGATCCGCGCGCAGATCGTCAACCTGCTGCTCGATCTGCAAGCCGAATTCGGCGTCGCCTATCTCTTCATCTCGCACGACATGGCGGTCGTCGAGCGCATCAGCCACCGGGTCGCCGTCATGTACCTGGGCCAGATCGTCGAGATCGGGCCGCGGCGCGCGATTTTCGAGAATCCGCAGCATCCGTACACGCGCAAGCTGCTGTCGGCGGTGCCGGTGGCGGATCCGACGCGCCGCCGCAAGCCGCGTTGACGTCCGACGAAATTCCGAGCCCGATCCGGGCGCTCGACGACGAGCCGGTCGTGGCACCCTTGCGCGAAGTCGCGCCGGGACACTACGTTGCGACGCACCGCATCGCCGGGGCCTACTAGGGGGCGGGCGACGGGCACCGTCTGCCGTTAACGAGCTGGCGGTATGACCCCGTGGTTGAACCTCCGAGTGGCAAGAACCCGAAAGTGCGGTCGCCGCGGCAGCGCTAGCGCGGCGTTCTCCTGTCTGAGCCATCTGCCCTCACAGATAACCAGAAAGTCACCGACATGTGTAAATCGCGTGCTCGAGGTGCTGCACGCAATCCTGCGGAAGTGCGTGAACGAATGGGAATGGCTCGATCGCGCCCCTGCTGTGGGAATGCTGAAGATTCTGTACGCAGGCCAAATGCAGGATCGGCAATCCGATCTGCTAGCGCCCGCATCAGCGCATCGCTCTTCGGGCGCGCGATGTGCGCATGGGGATCGTGAATGATCTCCGGGTCGATCCCTGCCGCCCGGAAGAGCGGCTCAGGCGCAAGATCGTGTCGTTCGATCAAACGCCAGACGATCTGGCCCATACTGGCGAGCGTTGCGTCTTTCACGGTGCGTGGACCCGAATGGAAGTCGGGCGACTATAGCAGGAGCGCCGGTCGACCCGACAGGGCGCTAGCTGTCGCCCTCAACATCTTCCTCCGAGAACACAAACAGCACGTTGAGCGCAGCAATGACGTGAGGACCGAGCGGATCGCTCGCGAAGAGCGACCGCCATACTGCCCGATACGCTCGAGCAAGCACATGCATCTCGACCGTATGGAGCGGTTCGCCGCTTGAGTGGCTGAAGATGCTGTATTCCGGGCCAAGCCGGGTGTCATTCATTTGCGATTCTCATTGGATTGCTGCGCACTCAAGTCTCGTCCGCGCCGCCTCGCCCCTGAGTGCGCGGCAAGTATCTGTTCGGAATGTGCGTCCCGCTATACCCACTGCGCCACGGACTTGGCCTTTGGCGCCAATTTGCTTCTTTACAGGTGCTTAGCTCGCTCGGATTGCGTCAGTGCCGTCGCTTGTTACCGCCATGACCACCCCCCTTCTTGGTTGCCTCAGCGCGTTTACGCGGGCAGCGTCGGTACTGGCTGGGACTCCATGCTCGCCGCTGCCATGCTGCGAAACATGGAAAGGCTCGAGGTGGCAGCCTCACCGTTCGCCCGTGAGTTTGCGCCCACGAAGGGACGATGGAGCAAGCGCGCCGCTCGTAGCGAAAGATGGGTGAAGCCGATGGCCGTATGCGAGGTGAGCTTTACGGAGTGGGCCCCAGACGGACACGTCCGCCACCCGACATTTCGCGGAATGCGCAAGGACAAGCCGGCAAAGACTATTCGACGTGAATAGTCCAGCCGACCCGCCCCGAGTCGCATGGTCTAACGCGCGTCCGCATCTTCTAGGCCAAGCTCGCGGAGAATCTCCACTACCTCGCGGCGCGGCCTCGGCTCGACACTCGCGCTCTCACATTCAGCGCAGTACCGCTGGTAGAACTCAGCATAGATACGCAGGCTTGCTGCACGAGGTTACCCCTAGGAATCCGCGTTCTAAGAAGCGTGCCCTTCTTGGCGTCCACGTCTTCGGCCTTCCACCAAGCCATTAACTGTTGCCAATGCGTCGTGCATCTCCTGAGACATGGGAACCGGGATCCCGTGATAAGCGCCTTCCTGAATAAGCCCATCGACCATGAGGTGATACGCAAGGCCTGCGCTCATTCCCTGCGTAATCGCAATCGCGATTTTGTCTTCCTCGTGTTGATGGGATCCGCGGTAGTGCAATAACGATCAGATCAGCCGAATCCCGTAGATCTTCGAGGACGCCGTACAGGCTGCCTTCCACCACCGTACCCGCGATAATTGAATGCGTGAAGATGCTGCGGTGGGCATCTATGCCAAGACTTAGACCTGATCGCGTCGCCGCTTCGCGCCATCGTCCCAGGCAAGTGCCGCGTCGCCCGCGTAGGGGTTCTTCGGAGGTTCCCTAGCCGTGCAGCTCGACGACATCGCGATCGGCGAGCTGGTGGTGGGGACCGACCTGTTGCCCGTCGAATCCCGAATGTCCCCAGATTCGTGCAAATCGCATCGACCGCTCGAGGTCCTTGTGCACGAGCCGCGCGAGGTCGCGCACCGTCTGGCCCCGGTGCAAGGTAAACGGCCGGCCGTGGTCGGGCGGCCGGTGCGGAGCCTTCGTGTAGACGCGCACGACGCCGAGATGGCGAAAAAGCCACGGCGCGATCTCACCGAGGCCGTGACCGGTGGTCGCCGAAACCGCGAATCCTGGGTAGGGGATCTGCGCGAGATCGCGCAGTGTCTCGAGCTCCGATTCGGGATCGTTCATGCGGTCCGACTTGTTGGCCAGCATCAGCGCCGGCAGCCGCACCGCAAACGGATCCTCATTGCTCGGTTCGTCGCGATGAGTTGCTTCATTCGCCGCAGCCCAGTGTTCCGTGAGCGTGAGGCGTTTCTCGTGCAGTGTCGAATGAACGCCCTGCAATTGCTCGACGCAGGAAGGTTCGCCGAGATCCGCGACGAGCAGGACCGCGTCCGCCGTCTGCAGCGTATTTGCCAGCCACGGGATTGGGTGCTCCGGCGATACGGCCGGCATGTCGACGAGCTGAAAATGCACGTCCTCGTACGGCATCATGCCCGGTGCGGGATATTGCGTCGTGAACGCGTAGGGCGCGTCGTGCGCGCCGGAGCCGGTGAGCCGCGCATGCAGCAACGACTTGCCCGCGTTCGGTGGCCCGATCATCGCGATCTGGGCCGCACCTTCGGGGTGAATGACATGCGACGGGCCGCCATGCGCTCCGCCTCTCCTCGGCCCCTCGAGCTCTTCGGCCAGGTCCTTGATGCGTGCCTTGATATCCGCCTGCAGGTGCTCGGTGCCCTTGTGCTTGGGAATCGTGCGCAGCATCTCGCGCAATCCGTCGAGGCGCGCGAGCGGCTCGCGTGTTCTGCGGAAGGCGGCCTCCGCAGCCTTGTATTCCGGGCTGAGGTTCGCGGGCATGGCGCTACTGTATTCGGAATTCGACCGGGAACGTAGCGTTCGACGAGCAGAGTCACGATCTATCGTCGCGGCTCTGCGTTTCACACCGAGCATCGTCGCCTCTGACGCGTTGCCGTCATAGCGGAGCTGCGGCCGAAAGTTGCCGCGTCCCTCGGGCCTGAAGTCGAACAGGCCTCCCTTATGCTCGCCAACTGGACACACGCACTACCGCGATTGCGGATCGCCATGCTTCGGCATGGATGGCGACCTTGCGACGCTGTGGGCGCCAGCGTTCGTTGGAACGGCCTTTATCTGATGATTTCTCCAACCAGCAACCGCACCCGCGGTACCCTCAGTAAGAGTTTCAACAAAGGTGTCCAGTGCCGGGGCTTGATCTAACGGTCAGTGCAAGATAGCAGTTGCCATCGACCGGCCGAGATGGCCTAATCCTGCCGTCGCGGCGCCGCCGAGATTTTCCGTAAGCTGCCGTTCGCGCCAGCACACCGAAGTAGCGGCGCGGCGATGGATCCGCCGGCTGCGGCATGGAACCACCCTTCTGTTCGTATTTCTGGATGGGACGCCCTCGCAGTGGGCGGCCCCTTCTCCGCCGTCGATATTACCTCTCGCCGAATTGGTCGGGCAGCGTGATAACCGTTGGGCAGGCTCCCACCCCGCCTCCAAACGTCGCAACGCTTCGCAGCCATTGCACCCCACCAAACAACGGGCGCCCCGCGATCCGCTGCGTTTCAGGTGCCCTCGAGCGTTGCGCATTTGGGAACTGGATCGACGCTAGTTTGGCCGTCACGGCGCGAGGGTCGTGGAATTGAATCGGGGAGCGTGATAAGCGGGAACGCTACCTTCCTACTTAGATGCGCGCCGGTGGCGCTCGGAATCTGTTTGGCAGTTTCTCCACGCATTTCCTCCGTGTGTTCATCGATAACCTTGCGCGTTGAGCCACAGGGCCCGGAAGTCTTCACGACACCAAGCATGGTCAACGCTTCGCGTACTTCGTCTTCCGGCCGACTGAGCACGACCGCCATTTCTGTGATCGTCCGCCCCTCGTGGTAGAGGCGCAGCACTCGCGTGGCGAGGTCAAGATAAAGAGGCATGGTCAGGCTTATTCGTCTTAGCGATCACGACCCAAGTGGATCGGCCACATCAGCGCGTGAATCACGAATGACATCGCATAGCGAAGCCCGGGTTCCCGCTGCATCCAGGTAGGTTGCAGTGGCGCGATGTTGCCGGTCAAACGGACCGTCAACCTGATACCAATGAGCCAATACACTAAGAGCAGCCATTCCATTGCTGGTCCCTCGGGAGGCCCCTCGCGCCAGCGGAGTCTGGTCTGGCGCGAAGGGTGATAACACCGGCGTCCGATTTGGAGGCAAACACCGGCATGGCGAACCCGATGCAAGGAAGGTGCCGGAAGGCCGCGCGCATGGCCTGTTGTCGCCAGACGGCTCAGAAAAGGGGTCGACCGGTGAATCCGCGAACTAAATCAAGAGAGCTCAGTCTAAACAGCTCGTTTCCTACAGAGTACGGCCAGCCGCCATGTGTAAGAGAGGTCGACAGGAGTGAGTGTGTGGCCGGCTGGTACAGCGTGAAACTGTCGTAACCGGGACTTGATCTGACGGCCTGTGTCAGATCGTGGTTGCCTTCTTCCGGCCGAGAACGGGCCAACACCGGTCCTTCGAGCAGTGCGCGTAGATTTGCCGAAAGCGGACTTTGCCGCTATTCAATGACCTCGTCCGCGCGTAAGAAGATCCCGCGGAATCGCAAGGCCGAGTGCCTTGACTGTCTTGAGGTTGATCACCGACTCGAACTCAGTAGGCTCTCGACCGGGAAGTCGTCCGGTGGCGCGCCGAGGTCGGGCTGTTTGTGCCGCAGACCGATGCGACGGTGTATCCAAGCGCCGGGAGGTACACGGCCGCGAGGGCACGGCCGCCTATGCGTTTGGCAAATTAATGCGCGAAGGGAATCACCTGGGGGCGGAGAACTCGCCAAGGACCACTGCCGCTGCCACGAGGAGAGACGACGGCGGGCGCAGCTAGGTGCGACCCGCCGCCTTCAACTCACGGGCAGGGGACAGCCACTCCGGCGTTGCCGTCGCCGCCCGGGATGGTCGCGAAAGAGGTAGTCGTTGCCTTGCCGAAGACACAGGACGTCGAGGTTTGATAGAACTTTGGGCCGGCCATCCCCGGGCTGTTGGTGTACCCCCAGGAGTTCACCGAGATGATCGGACCACTGCCGCCGGACATCGGCTGCACCCACGGGCCGCCGGACGAGCCGCCCGTTAGGCCGCAGCTCGGCAGCCACCAGTTGATCGTGCCGTTGATGGTCGTCATGTCCTCGGCGCAGTACATGAAGTTCGGGTCGGCGTTGTAAGAGTAGCCGAGCGCGTACGTGAAGTCGGAGTTGTCGTTCGTGTCGTGTGACGGTTGACTGTAGCTGAGCCCCATCGAGCCTGCTGCCCCATCGAGCGCGTCGCCGACGCCCGTCAGAAAGCCGGATGTATGCGCGCCCGTATCGCTGACAACGTAAAACGCGTAGTCCCACGCATTATTGTTCGGGAAGATCGTGGCGGTGTAATTGACGTCGACGACGCCGAACGACGGCGACCAGCAACCCATCGGGTCGTTGCTGCAGTTGAGGTCGGTCCCGGTGCCGGTCGTGTCGGTCTGGTCCGGGATGAACAAAACGTTGCGCGCGAAGGCCTTGTTGGCGTCGTCGTAGACGCAGTGCGCCGCGGTGAGGATCACCGACCTGCCGGGGATGCCATCGGTGGCGACGGTGCCGGAGCACACGTAGCCGGTCCACGCGCCCTTGCGCTTGGCGTTGCCGGCATCTCAAAGTACAGCCGTCCCGCGGCGGCCTGGACGGGGCCCCCGCCGGTCCACTCGGCATTGGTGACCGTGCCAGTGCCGCCGCTTCCACCGCCGCCGCCGGTGTCGACCGTGAAGGCGACCCATCCCGTCGTCGAGGTGTTCCCGCCCTTGGCCGGCACGTTATCCTTGGCTACCACCTGCCAGCTCCAGTCGCCGTCGGTGAACCCCTGCAGTGCCACCGACCAGACATCGTTGGCGCTCTTGGTGGCGGAAAAAGACTGCACGGTGCCGCCGCTCTTCTGAACCTTGAAGGTCACCGACTTGACACCGCTCGCGTCGGTCACCGTGGCCTTGAACGTATACGTCGAGCCGATCGTGGCGTTGGCCGAGGGGTCCATCCCGGAGATCGTCGGCCCCGTGGTGTCGCCGATCGAAGTGGCCCTCGGCCCGGTTCCGCCCGGGGCTTGCGCGGCCACGTCGTGACCGTGGGGCACGAGCGTGCCGTCGCTCAGCCGCAGGTAGCCGTAGCCGCGCGGATCGACGACGAGATCACGCGGGATTGCAGCGGCGCGCCGCTCAGGCGTCCAGTGCTCGAACACCGCCGCACTCGCGGGGTTGACCGGGCGCGCGCCCTGCGCTCCGGCGACGCCGGTGGCAAGCGCGAAGCAGGTCGCGATGATTCCCTGGAAAAGAACGCTACGCGATGTATTGGCCATGACACACTCCATTCGGGTAACAGTTGCAGCTTGCGTGGCGCGCCGGGCCGCCCGCCACACGCTGCGCTGACATCGCGCGAGTCGCGAGCGGAAGTGGCGAGCGCGTATCGCCTGAGATTGGCGCCACCACGTTGCTACACGCTCCGATTACTCCTCCCATCGAGGATGTTCGCAAGTGATGCTATCAGCCTAATCTCTTAGGCGACAGCCCTACAATTGCTCGTTCCATAGTGTGCACTACGACATGTAGACGCGCGAAGTGGAGCGGCTAAGCAACGCGTCGGCAGTTGCCG
>CAVWIS010000047.1:0-111010 GCA_963755055.1 uncultured Alphaproteobacteria bacterium
CGCCGATCGGTGCGAGAAGGACTTGCGCGATACCTTCGCGGCATCGGGTTCTCAAGGTTATTGCTCAAATTGTGTGCTGCTCAATGCCCTTTCGGAGACGTGGTGGCTGCGCGCCTACATCTGAGAGCGGCTCGAGCGTGCAGAGCGGAAGGGAGGCCGGCATTCCTCCGTGGGAGCCTGCATTCGGATTCCGTTCCACCTCCGGGGCGCCGGCCAAGGCGCCTATGTCTCCACCGGATAGGTCTCGATCTTGCCGCAGCTCGGGCACTTGTATGTTCGAAGCTCGGGAAGGGATGCGAATTTCGGCAGAATGCGGACGAGCCACGTCACCGCCTTGCAGGAAGGGCAAAGGATCGGCTCGTCAATCTCTGAATGCAGCTTCGCCGCGATCATGAAAGCAAAAATGCCACGACGCTTGCGTTGCCACATTGATCTGGCGCAAGTGCCCGGAAATGACGACGCCCGTGAATTCCGATCAGACCTGATCGGGATGCAGCCATCCCAAATGCAGGGGCAAGGCCGCTGCTCAGTAAATTGGCAAGTGGCGACAATTCGGGCACCCGCCCTGATTTTCTGCTGCGCGCTCGGCTCTGGAAGTCTCTGGTGGCGCATCTCCTTGACGCGAATTGCCGCACGGACATGCGCTAGCTAGTTTTTTTGACTGTGCGCTGTATCTGGGCTCCGCATTTCTTGCATGTGTAGTTGATGTCCTCGTGGCCCTCTCGCAGAAACGTGGGAATGACAGAGGTCGCAATCATATCATAACCGCATGACGGGCATGCCACGTAGGAAGAGGGGCCCGTGCCTGCAAGATCGGAGGCTTTCGCCTGGAAGGAATGGGCGCGGTCAAGAGCCGCCGAGAGCGGGTTTCCGAGAGGACCGGCGGCTCCCGCAGCGGTGCTCATTCTCTCGTTCCTTCGGTTTGGATGACACCCTCCCCGGCGATTTCATGCCCGGAGAATGACGATGCCTACGCCGTAAATGCTGCAATGCAATGTGACACAGTTGCAGGGCTCAGAATATCGGCAGGTGGCTAAATAAGTGGCGCCTGCAACCGCCCGAAAGGAGGCGCCGCCGATCGGCGGTCGGGGCGGCGCGGATGAGCGCCGAAGAGCGACGGATGCCCGCGACCGTTATCCCTTGCGCATGCGTGCGGCATGCTTCTATTTCGACGGTGAATCCTTCGACATCAGCGCAAGCGCTTCCTGCACCGTCGTCATGAATTGCGCGGGGAAGATGATGGTCGAGTTCTTCTCCACCGATATTTCCGCCATTGTCTGCAGGGTGCGCAGCTGCAGCGCCACCGGGTGCGCGGTGATGATGTCGGCCGCTTCCCCCAGCTTCACCGCCGCCTGGAACTCGCCTTCGGCGGCGACGATCTTGGCGCGGCGCTCGCGCTCCGCCTCGGCTTCCTTGGCCATCGCGCGCTGCATGTTGTCGGGAAGCGTGATGTCCTTGATCTCGACCGCGGTTACCACGACGCCCCACGGCTCGGTGTGCCCGTCGATCACGTTCTTGATCTGATCGTTGATGCTCGCGGTATCCGAAAGAAGCTGATCGAGGCTGAATCGTCCGACGACATTGCGAACCGTCGTCTGGCTGATCTGATTGATGGCGTCGTACACCTTCTCGATGGCGATCACCGCTTTTTCCGGATCGCTGATGTGATAATAGGCCACTGCCGCGATATCGATGGAGACATTGTCCTTGGTGATGATTTTTTGCGAGGGGATCTGCATCGTGACCGTGCGCAAGGATACCCGTACCATCTGCTGCAGGGGAAGGAAGATCAGCGTGAAGCCCGGCCCGCGCACGCCCTCGAATCGTCCGAGAAAAAATACCACGCCGCGCTCGTACTGGCGCAGCACGCGGGGGACGCGGACGAGATAGAGCGCGACGACGACGACTGCGAGAATGAAGACCCAATTCATGGTGTGTCCGTTGGTTTTTGCGACGGTTCACGATGCGTGCGAGCGATGACGTGCAGCCTGCGAGTGCTGGGGTCATTCGCGGCGGCAGCACGCCGACGCAAGAAGAGGAGCCGCAGTTAAGCATAGGCCGGCCGGTCGACGGAAGGCCGAATAGGATCAAGACCGCCAGGATCGCCAGGGGCTCCTGTTAGCCCAGCGTTATGTAAGCAGCCTTGACATTTGTCCGCCGTCCGCGACCGCACAGGGTGCGGGCCATGCGGTATTTCACCCTGATGGACCCGCTGGTGGTCATCGCCGCCGCCTGATGCTGGCGGAGCTTCCGCGCCTGCAGGCGGACAGAGATGCGCTTTCCAGGTCGGTGCCGTGCTCGTCGCGGCGCACTTCGCGCCGAGCCAGGCGGAGCCGGTGAAGCACACATTCCGGCGCAGCAAGCCGCTCGAGCTGTGCATCCCGCACTTCGTCTACACCAAGCGGATCGAGCGCTGCCCGTTCTGCCCTCCGCCGCCTGGATGGCGCCCGGCCCGCGTGCCCGACCCGCGGTGACACCGCCGATCGGCTTTGATATAGCCATCCCCCGGGCGGGGTGGCGCGTCCTTTCAGCTGACATCAATGCTTTTCAACACGTCGGAATTCATCTTTCTCTTTCTCCCCCTCGCGGTCGGCCTGCATTTCCTGGCGGCTCGGTGGAGCCTGACTGCGGCGGCCGTGACGACGACGCTGTCCTCGCTCGCCTTCTACGCCTGGTGGAACCCGCCGTTCGTGGCGCTGCCGATCCTGTCCATCGTGCTCAACTTCATGCTCGCCCGCGCGATCGTGGCCTCGCCGGAGGCGGACGCGCGCCGCCTGATGATCGCCGGCGTTGCGGCCAATCTCCTGGTGCTCGGCTATTTCAAATACGAGGATTTCGTCGTCGCCATCGCGACCGGGCGCTCGCCGCGCCCGCCCGTGGTTCCGCTCGCCCTGTCGTTCACCACGTTCGTGCAGGTCGCCTTCCTGGTGCATGTATGGCGGCACCGGCCGCCGCTCGATTTTTCGCGCTACGCGATGTTCGTGTCGTTCTTTCCCCACCTGATCGCCGGGCCGATCGTGCGCTGGAACGAGCTCGGCCCGCAGATCGGCGACCGGCTGCGTTACAAGCTCGACTGGAACAATGTCGCCATCGGCCTCACCGTCTTCTGCCTCGGCCTCGGCAAGAAGATCCTGATCGCCGACCGGCTTTCTCCCCACGTGGCGCCGGTGTTCGACGCCGCCGCGCTGGGTGAGCCGATCGCGGCGCTCGCCGCGTGGGGGGCGGCATTCGCCTATTCGGCGCAGCTCTATTTCGATTTTTCCGGATATTGCGACATGGCGGTCGGTCTCGGCCTCATGTTCAATCTGCGGCTGCCGATCAATTTCGCAGCGCCGTTCCGCTCGACCAATATCATCGACCTGTGGCGCCGCTGGCACATCACCCTGTCGCGGTTTCTGCGCGACTTCGTCTACGTGCCGCTGGGCGGCAGCAACTGCGGCCCGGTGCGGCGCGCCTTCAACCTGATCATGACGATGGTGCTCGGCGGGCTGTGGCACGGCGCCAACTGGACCTTCATCGCCTGGGGGGCGTTCAACGGCGTGCTGCTCGCCGCCAACCACGCATGGCGGACCCATCGCGGCCGGCGCCCGGCGACCCGGGCCGGGCTTTTTCTCGGCTGGCTGGCGACCTTCATGGCGTTCGCCATCGGCATGGTGATGTTCCGCGCCGCCGACATGGGGGCGGTGCAACGCATGCTCATGGCAATGGCGGGGCTCGCCGGCGGCCCGGCCTCGGCCGACCACATCCGGGCCGGCGGTGACTTTTGGGCGATCCGCCACGGCTATCTGTCGGAAGCGGTGGTGCATGCCTGGCTCGGCGTGAACTGGTCGGTGATCGCAACCCTCTCGACGCTCGCCGCCGTCGCCGTCGCGCTCATGGTTCCCGACACCATGGAGCTGGTCGACTACCGCGAGGGCGAGCCGCACGCGGATTGGCGCCGGCCGGCCGGGCGGCTCGCCTGGCGGCCGTCGCTGGCGTGGCTGGTCGTCATCGCGATCCTGTTTGCTTCCGCTTTCACCTACTTCTGGGAGTTCAATGAGTTCCTCTACTATCAGTTCTGAACGCGGACGGCTGCGGCCGCGTACCTATGTGGTCGCCGCCATGGCGTTGGCCACCCTCTGGCTCGTCGCCACCATGGCGGCGAACATCCTCATCGATCCGCAGGGCGTGTTCGGCACCGATCTGGTCCGCGCCCATTTCAACCCGAATGGGCGCTACCTGGCGCTCCGCGCCTACCAGGCCGCGCCGGAGCGCTATGACGCGGTGCTGTTCGCGGCCTCGCGGGGGAATGCCTTCGACCCCTCCCTGCTTGCCGAGCGCATGGGCGTGCGCGGGGTCGCCAATTTTTCCGTGCCGTTCGGCCTGTTGACCGACCATCTGCCGGCTCTGGAATTCCTGCTGCGCGACAAGGCCGCCCGCGGCGGACGGCTTGCCGCGGTGTTTCTGCTCCTCGATGCCGACTTCTTCGGCAAGCAGCCGTGGACCAACTTCAATATCGACAGCTTCCTTCCGCCGCAGCTCAGCGGCGAGAGCCCGGCGAGGTTCTGGTGGCGCTATTTGACGGCGTTCCAGTTCAAGCTCTGGAGGAAGGATCTGGGTGGATCGGCCGGCGGCTCGCGAACCGGTTCCCTGGACGCCAGATTGATCTCGGCGGCCTTCGTGACGGCAGGGTCGCTGAAGGCGATCGCCGGAAGGCTTGCGCCGGTCGTCAAGGCATCCATGGAGGAGACGAGCGTGTCGGAGATCAGATCGGACCTTCCCCGTCAGCTGGAGCTGCTGGCGCGGTTCGTCGCGTTGTGCCGTGCGCATGACATCCGGCTGGCCGTCGCCTTCTCGCCGCTCAACCGGCAGAACGCCGACGACGCGCGCGCGCCCGGCAACGAGCGCATGGTCGAGGCGGTTGCCGGCGTGACGCCGGTCTGGGATTTCGGGCGGCCGCAGTGGCTGTCCGATCGTCCGGATCTATGGCGCGATCTTTCGCACTATTCGCCGGAGGTCGCCGCGATGATGCTCGATCGTATCTTCGGGCCGAAGCCGTCCGCGCCGGTGGATTTCGGTACGTTGAGGGCGCGCTGAGTTGGTGTAGGGCGGGCAAATCGCCGCTCAGGCCGCTCGACTCGGACAAACATCACCGGCGATTTGCCCACGCGGTGATGCGGATCGGTCCGACGGCGTGGGCAAGGCGGACGAGGCGCCAGACATCAATCAAACAGTCAACGGCCGCCTTGCCCACCCTACGCGCGAGGCGCGCCAATTCGGAAGGACGATGGTGGCCGCCCGTAGGTCGCGCGGAACGCATCATTGAAGCGCCGGACGCTGCCGAACCCCGCCGCGAAGGCGATCTCCGCAAACGGCGCCGCGTTCTGGTCCAGCAAACGTTTTGCCAGCTGGACCCGGCGTGTCGAAGCGACCTGGCTCGGCGTCGCGCCGGCGTGGCGAAGAAAGAGCCTCAGCAGGTGTCGCGGCCCGATCCCGAGCTTGTCGGCCAGCTCTCCCACCGACGCCCGGTCGAGAAAGCCCGCCTCGATCAACCGCATGCCGCGCGCCACCGTCGTCGCCGTGCCGCTCCACGCCGGGCTTCCGGGCGCGGTCTCGGGGCGGCATCGCAGGCAGGGCCGGAAGCCCGCGCGCTCCGCTGCCGCGGCCGTGGGAAAGAACGTCACGTTCGCCGACTTCGCCGGGCGCACCGGGCAGACCGGCCGGCAATAGATCCGCGTGGTGCGCACCCCGGTGAAGAACAGACCGTCGTAGGCCGCGTCCCGCGCCAGACGCGCGCGGTCGCAGATCTCGCGATCGAGAACAATCTCGGCCGGCTTCATCGGATCAGCCTAGGCCGGAGCATGCCGGCACGGTAGCCGGAATCGGACTCCGGCGGGGGACCATGTCGGAAAACGGCCAGCAGGACGCCGGGTCCCGCACCATCCTCTGCCGATGAATGCCCGGCGCGACATCGAGGGCGGCGTACCGTCCATGGAGGGCGGCATCTATCACGGCTGGCTGGTGGTCGGCGCCGCGTTCCTGGTCGCCTTGTTCGGCTGGGGGATCGGGTTCTACGGCCCCGGCATTTATCTGGTGGCCCTGCAGGAGCGTCATGGCTGGTCTTCGGCCGACATCGCTTCCGCCATCACGGTGTACTACCTGATCGGCGCGACCCTGGTGTTCTGTGCGGGCCGCATCTTCGAGCGCCTGGGGACGCGGTTGGTGGTGATGACCGGCGCCATCGCGATGGCGGCGGGGCTCGGGCTCATCACCCTCATTGCGCATCCCTGGCAGGTCTACGGGGCTTTTTCCGTGATGGCGCTCGGCTGGGCAGCCATGAGCGGCGCCGCCGTCACCATCATGATCGCGCCATGGTTCGACAAGCGGCGCGGCCTTGCCGTGAGCCTCGCGCTCAACGGCGCCAGCGCCGGCGGCATCGTCATTGCGCCGCTCCTGGTGTTTCTCATCCACCGCCTGGGCTTCGTGGCGGCGCTCTCCGGCGCGGCCGGCCTGATGCTCGCCGTGGTGCTGCCGGCCGCGGCGCTTGTCCTGCGTCGCAGGCGGCCCGGCGAGCGCGATCGCCGGGACGGCGGCGCCGGGCCGCGGCAGCACTCGCCCGGAGGGATGCCCGACGAGCCGCCTTGGGCGCTGTCAGCGGTCCTGCGCAGCGCTTCCTTCCAGACGATATCGGTTCCGTTCGCGCTCGGATTGCTGGCGCAAGTCGGGTTCCTCACTCACCAGGTCGCCTACCTCGCGCCGATGCTGGGACACATTTCCGCCGGATGGGCCGTCAGCCTGACGGCCGGCGCGGCAGTGGCGGGCCGCATCCTGATGGGTTTCGTCGTCGACCGGATCGACCGCCGGATGGCGGCATGCGGCAACTTTGCGGTCCAGATCGCCGGCATGGGCGTTCTGGCATCGGCCCCATCTGCGGCCATGCTCTACGCGGGATGCGTTCTCTTCGGCCTCGGCGTCGGCAACATGATCTCGCTTCCTGGGCTGATCGTTCAGCAGGAGTTTCCGGCCCGGCATTTTTCGCGGATCGTGAGCCTCGTCATCGCCATCAATCAGTTCACCTTCGCATTCGGGCCCGGCGTGCTGGGCTATCTGCAGCGGGCGCATGGCGGCTACGCGACGGCGCTTCTCGCATGCCTTGCCGCGGAGGCGATCGCCGCATTGATCGTCGTAATGCCGCTGCTGGGGCGGATCGTCGGTGGCAGATAGGTCGAGGCCGCGAGGTCATCGCGGGAGATGACCGACCGCGCGTCAACCCGGCGCGACGGGCGGACCACCAGGCGACGCGACGGAGATCGTCCCGTGGTCGCCCACTCCGTCGCGATGGTGCGAGCGATCTCGCCTCAACGCTTCTTGCGTCGCGGCCGCGTTTCCGTGGGGGCTGCCGAGGACGCGGCGGGAGCTTGAGCCTGCGTCGGCGGGGTGCTCTTCGTCGAGGACGCCGCCGCAGACTGGGCTTGCGTCGGCGCCCCGTTCCCCGGCGTCGGGGACGCGGCGGGAGCCTGTGCGTGAGTCGTCGCCCTGGCGCTCAGCTCAGCTTCGGCCTGCACCCAATGCTCCAGCTCGTTTCCTTCCGGGCATCCCTTTTGCTTCCAGATGTAGTAGGCGCGTTCGGCGATATGGCCGGGTTCATTCAATTTCACGATGCTTCTCCTGTAGCAGCGCCCTGTTTCTCAACTTGCCAAGCGTCTGGTCGAATCGATCGAGGGGCCCATCCGAGCCATGGTGACATTCGCGAACCTCGATGCTGTTGGCGGAAGATAGCTGATTCGCCTTGCCTTATTGCGGTAAATGGACACTGAACAAACCCGCTCGTTGTGCCGTGCCGTTCGGGTATGACCCAGTGGGCCGCCGGCTGGCGCCGGCTGCCACGGGCTTGCCCCGTCCCCTTCGTGGGGTCCGCGACCACGTGCCGCCGAAATCTGCAGGAGCGCGGCGGGGTCGTGGCTTGGCACTACCGACGCACCGCCCCGGCGGGACAAGCTTCCCGCGCACTTCTGCCGATTCGGTTCAGAGACCGGGCACGCGAATCATTGCGCTCGCGGCAGGCGCCGCGCCATCGGGGTAAACCCTTATCGGCTCATTCGTCCTTCCGCTCTTGCCCACCTCCGCAACGGTCGCCCAGTCCCCGGCGGCGTCTTCAGGCTCGAGAGCACGCGCGGCCATCCCTGCATGATGCGCTGAAGCATCTCAGCAATCATGCCCGGATCGCGTTCTCCGTCTCTGTCTTGATCGAGATCAAAGCATCCCGGCTGCTTTCCCGTCATGAAGATCGTCGATGGCCGTAGCGCGGGACGCGCGAAGCTATGGCTCGCTTATCGGTTTGCCCATGATCATCTGCTCGTGCAACGTGCTCAGCGACAACGATGTGCGTCTCGTGCTGGCGGCGGCTCCGGCGCCATTGCGCACCACCGCCCAGGTCTGGGACGGCCTCGGATGCAGCGCGCAGTGTGGCCGCTGTACCCGAAGCATCCGGCGGATCATCGGCACTGCGTCCGAATGCGGTTCCGCCTGCTGCCGCTCCGCCGATACCGCCGCGACCAGGTGACGACGGCAGCGCCGCGGCATCGGCCGGCCCCGACCTCTGCGCTTCCTTCGATGATGTATTCTCCGCCGCTCTGACTGTAAGGTCGCGCGCGGCCCTTCGAGGCTGCCCAAGGCCCCGGAGGGAAACGCCCGTGATTGCCAGGCTGGCGGCGCGCCTGCCGTTCTTCTACGGCTGGATCATCGTCGCCGTCGTCTTCGTCAGCATGGCGCTCGGCGTCAATGCCAGGACGGCGTTCTCGCTGTTGTTTCCGCCGATCCTCGACGAGTTCGGCTGGGAGCGCGGGGTGACGGCCGGCGCCTTCTCGTTCGGCTTCTTCGTCTCGGCGCTGCTCAGCCCGGCGCTCGGCCGGCTGATGGACCGTCGCGGCCCCCGCCTCGTCATGGAGCTCGGCGTCGCCGCGACGGCGGCCGGGCTCCTGCTGGCGACGCTGGCACGCGAGCCCTGGCATTTCTACGCGACCCTCGGCGTCCTGGTCGGCTTCGGCAGCGTATGCCTCGGCTATACCGGACAGGCGCTCTTTCTGCCGAGCTGGTTCGTCCGCCGGCGCGGGCTCGCCATGAGCATCGCCTTTTCCGGCGTCGGGGTCGGCTCGATCCTGCTGCTGCCCGCCCTGCAGACGCTGATCGAAAAGTCCGGCTGGCGCGCCGCCTGCCTGGCGCTCGGCATTCTGGTGCTGGTCATCGCCGCCCCGCTCAACCTGCTGCTGCGGCGCCGGCCGGAGGATATCGGGCTTGCGCCCGACGGCGACGGCGCGCCCGCCACCACGACGGTCGGCGCGCGGCGGACCAACATCGTCGATCCCGCCTGGGCGGCGGTCGACTGGACCCTGGCGCGGGCGATGCGCACGACGCGGTTCTGGTGGATCGCCGTCGGCTATTTCGGCGCGCTGTTCGCCTGGTACTCGGTCCAGGTGCACCAGACCAAATACCTCACCGAGATCGGCTTCACCGCCAGCGATGCCGCCTGGGCGCTGGGCGCCGTCAGCCTCGCCGGCATTCCCGGGCAGATCGCGCTCGGCCATCTCTCCGACCGGATCGGCCGCGAGCTCGTCTGGGCGATCGGCACCGTCGGTTTCGTCGTCGCCTATGCGGCGCTGCTCATGCTGCGCGAGCATCCGGGCTTTGCGCTGCTCTACCTCATGGTGGTCGCCCAGGGCATGCTCGGCTACGGGCTGACCTCGGTCCTCGGCGCCATCCCGGCGGAGATTTTCGAGGGACGCCACTTCGGCACGATTTTCGGCACCCTGATGCTGGGCGCGATCGCCGGCGGTTCGCTCGGACCGTGGGTCACCGGCCTGCTGCACGACCGCACCGGCAGCTATACGTCGTCGTTCTGGATCGCGATCGTCTGCAGCGTCGTCTCGGCCGTCGCCATCTGGCGCGCCGCGCCGCGCCAGATCCGCGCCGTGGCCGGCCGCATGCGCGAGGAGGATGGGCCGTAGGGTGGGCAAATCGCCTCGTCAGGCCGCTCACCTCGGACAACATCGCCGGCGATTTGCCCACGCGGTGATGCGGATCGGTCCGACGGCGTGGGCAAAATCGTTTCGCAAGTCTCATGCGAGCCGCTCTGCCCGCGCTGCGATTTTGCCCACCCTACGGCGCGTGGTTCCACTCGGCCAGAATTGGTCGTAACGTCGCAAGCCCGCAGCCGTCCTGGAGGCCGCCCGATGGCCACGCCCGACATCCCGCTCGACCCGATCAAACTCTCGGACAGCATGGCGAAGGTCGCGGAGCGCAGCCAGGAGCTCGTCCGCGAGTTCATGGCGCGGCCGCCGGAGCTTTCGCTGCCCGGCATGGCGGACGCGGCCGCGATCGGCAACGCCTTCATCGAGCTGACCACGAAAATGATGGCGGATCCGATGGCGATGGCGGCCGCCACCGCCGACATGTGGGGGCGCTATGCCAGCCTGTGGCAGGCGGCTGCCGCGCCGGGAGCGCCTGCGGTGCGCGACAAACGATTCAAGGACCCGGCCTGGGCGGACAATGCGGTGTTCGAGTTCATCAAGCAGAGCTACCTGATCTCGGCCGACTCGATCCTCTCCACGGTGCGCGGCGTCAAGGGTCTCGACGGCGACACCGCCCACAAGGTCGACTTCTATACAAGGCAGTTCGTCGACGCGATCGCGCCGTCGAACTTCATCGCCACCAATCCCGAGGTGCTGCGCGCGACGCGTCGAGACCGGCGGAGAAAATCTGCTGCGCGGACTGACCAATCTGCTCGACGACCTGGTGCGCGGCGAAAGGGCCGGCTCGCCGTCACCATGACCGACATGAATGCGTTCCGGCTCGGTGACAATATCGCCTCGACGCCCGGGCAAGGTCGTGGCCCGCAACGACCTCATGCAGCTCATCCAGTACACCCCGACCACCGCCGAGGTCCGCAAGGCGCCGCTGCTGATCGTGCCGCCGTGGATCAACAAGTTCTACATCCTCGACCTGCGGCCGGACAACTCGTTCATCAAATGGGCGGTGTGGCAGGGCCACACCGTGTTCGTGATCTCCTGGGCCAATCCCGACGCCCGGCTCGCCGCCAAGACGTTCGAGAACTACATGCTGGAAGGCCCGCTGGCGGCGCTCGATTTCATCGAGCAGGCGACCGGCGAGCGCCAGGTCAACGCCATCGGCTATTGCCTCGGCGGAACGCTGCTGGCGTCGACGCTGGCCTGGCTGACGGCGAAATCCGACGATCGCATCCTCAGCGCCACCTATTTCGTCACCCTGGTGGATTTTTCCGATCCCGGCGACATGGCGGTGTTCATCGACGAAGCAGCAGCTCTCCTCGCTGGAGCGCCGCATGCAGGAGCGCGGCTTCCTCGAGGCCCACGACATGGCGACCTCGTTCAACATGCTGCGCGCCAACGACCTGATCTGGTCCTTCGTGGTCAGCAACTATTTGCTGGGCAAGGAGCCGATCCCCTTCGACCTGCTCTACTGGAACGCCGACGCCACCCGCATGCCGGCCGCCATGCACAGCTTCTACCTGCGCAACATGTATCAGGAGAACCGCCTGGCGGTGCCCGGCGGCATCACGCTCGCCGGCGTGCCGATCGACCTGCGCCTGATCGAGACCCCGACCTTCATCCTCGCCTGCCGCGAGGACCACATCGCGCCGTGGCGCTCGACCTATGCGGCGACAAGACTCTATGGCGGGCCAATCAAGTTCGTGCTCTCCGAGTCCGGCCACATCGCCGGCATCGTCATCGCCGCCCGGCAGCAAATACGGCCATTGGCGCAACGACGCGCTTCCCGAGGATCCGCAGGCCTGGCTCGACGGCGCCACCGCGCATAAGAGCTCGTGGTGGCCGGGCTGGGATTCCTGGATCGGCGAATTTTCCGGCGGCAGCGTGCCGGCGCGCGAGCCCGGTTCGGGCGCCCTCCCGGCGCTGGAGGATGCGCCGGGGTCCTATGTGCGGGTGCGGGCGTGAGCATGGCGATCAAGGCCGCGCTCGGTTCGCCAAAATTGTCTCGATGAATTGAGAAGATGGTATCGTCGCCGGATTCGAGCGTCCTTTGTATGACCCTGAGTCAGGTTCGACCTGCATGGTTGCCGGGCTTTCTCGCGGGCCCACCCGAGCCGGAGCAAGCCCCGCGGATGGCCGCGCGTATCGGCTTCCCAATCGGCGCGTGATGCCCGATAAGGCGCGACAAGCACTGCGGGACGAATCGGATGGAACGACAGGCCTTCCTTCCTACAATGCCGACTCGGCCGTTCGACCGCCGGCTCGCAATCGGGGTCGTGGCGGCCTCGTTGGCGTTCTTCATTGCCGCGGCCCCGTTCGCCACCGTGCCGCTGCCGCCGGTCTGGGGGTTCATCCCGATCTACCAGTCGGCGCTCACGGTCAACGACCTGATCACTGCCGTCCTTCTCTGCGCCCAGTTCTCGACGTATCGCTCGCGCGCGCTCCTCGTTCTCGCCAGCGGATACTTTTTCACCGCGCTGATGACGGTGGCCCATACGTTGAGCTTCCCGGGCCTGTTCTCGCCGACGGGGCTCCTCGGCGCGGGACCGCAGACCACCGCCTGGCTCTACATGTTCTGGCATGGCGGCTTCCCGCTTTTCGTCATCGGCTACGCTTTGCTGAAAGAGGAGCGCGGCATCGATTTGCCGGGTGGACCGGTCCGCGGCGTGATTGCGGGCGGCATTGCGGCGGTCGGTCTTGCGGTCGGCGGGCTGACGCTCGTCGCCACGTCCGGCCACGACGTCCTGCCGGGCATCATGCAGGGCAACGCCCGCCCGGGCGGCCTGACCGCCGTCGTCTCCTCGGTCTGGGCGATGAGCTTCATCGCGCTTGTCGTCCTGTGGTTCCGGCGCCCGCATTCGATTCTCGATCTGTGGCTCATGGTGGTCATGTGCTCATGGATCTTCGACGTCGGCCTTGCCGCCGTGCTCAATGCCGGGCGGTTCGATCTCGGCTTCTATGTCGGACGGGTCTACGGCCTGCTGGCCGCGAGTTTCGTGCTGATCGTGCTGCTGCTGGAAACCGCCGCCCTCTACCTGCAGCTGGCGCGCCTGCTCGAGACCGAGCGCCGGCAGGCGGCGGACGAGATCTCCAGCGTCAACGCCAGGCTGGCGACGTTGCTCGAGTCCTCGCCGTTGCCCGTCTTCAGCCTCGACGCAGCGGGCCGCATCGCGACCTGGAACAGCGCCGCCGAACGCATCTTCGGCAACGCCGCCGAGGAGATCATCGGCCGGCACTTTGCCGCGTTGCCGGAGAACGCGCAGAACGAGTTCGACCGCCTGCACCAGCGCGTCATGGCGGGAGAGCGGCTGCAGGACGTGCAGACGCGGTGGCTGCACCATGACGGCCGCGTGCTCGACGTGGTGAATTCCGGCGCACCCGTCCTCGATAGGGGCGGGCGCATCAGCGCCGCGGTCTATATCGCGGAAGACGTCACCGAGAAGCGGAAGCTCGAGCGGCAGCTGGCGCAATCGCAGAAGATGGAGACGGTCGGACAGCTGACCGGCGGCGTGGCCCACGACTTCAACAACATCCTGACCGTCATCACCGGCACCATCGATATTCTGGCCGACGCCGTGGCCGACAGGCCGCAACTCGCCGCGGTCGCCAGATTGATCGACGAAGCCGCCGGCCGCGGCTCCGACCTGACGCGCCAGCTTCTGGCCTTCTCCCGCAAGCAGCCGCTGCAACCGCAGAAAACCGACATCAATGCGCTGGTCGTCGAGGCCGCCCGGCTGCTGCGCCCGACACTCGGCGAGCATATCGAGATCGAGTCGATGCTCGAGGACGACGCCTGGCCGGCGCTGATCGACCGCAGCCTGCTGGCGACGGCCATCCTCAATCTGGCGATCAACGCCCGCGACGCCATGCCGGGCGGAGGAAAGCTGACGCTGGAGACCGGCAACGTGATCCTCGACGAGGCCTACGCCCGCGCCAATGCCGAGGTGCATCCCGGCCGCTACGTGATGATCGCGGTCAGCGATACCGGATCGGGCATTCCGGCGGCCTTTCGTGACCGGGTGTTCGAGCCGTTCTTCACCACCAAGGAGGTCGGAAAGGGCACCGGGCTCGGCCTGAGCATGGTCTACGGCTTCGTCAAGCAGTCGGACGGCCACATCAAGATCTACAGCGAGGAGGGCCACGGAACGAGCATCAAGCTTTATCTGCCGCAGGCCTCGGAGCACCTCCAGGCGGCGGTGGAGGCGCGACCTGCCCCCGTCCCGGAAACCGGACATGAGACGATCCTCGTCGTCGAGGACGACCGCATGGTCTGCGACTACGTCGCCGCGCAGCTCCACAGCCTGGGCTATGTCACGGCGATCGCCGCCAGCGCGGCCGAGGCGCTGGCGATCCTCGACGGCGGCGCCGAGGTGGACCTGCTGTTCACCGACGTGATCATGCCGGGAACCATGAATGGCCGCGAGCTCGCCGATGAGGCGCTGAGACGCCGGCCCGGGCTGAAAATCCTGTTCACCTCCGGATACACCGAGAACGCGATCCTCCATCACGGACGCCTCGAAGCGGGGGTGCTCCTGCTGGCCAAGCCCTACCGACGAAGCGATCTCGCACGGATGATCCGAACGGCGCTCGCCGGACCGGGGAGCGCCGCCGGCGTAAATCGGCCAGCCGAGGAGCAGCGGCTCCGGGCGTGAGCGGCTCTCATTCGCTTGCGGGCGGGCACGCTGTCACGGCTTGCGCCGCATCGGCTTTCCCAGGCGCCCGAGCAGGCCGGACAAGCCCGCCGGGTAGGACCGCATGATGACGATGACGATCCCGGCGAACAGCACCATGCTCCATTCGCCGTAGGACTGCAGGTAGGTCGACAGGTAGTTCATCGGCGCCGGAGCCAGTACCGGGCCGACGAAGGAGCCGAGCCCGCCGATCACCACCATGATGATGATTTTTGCCATCTCGCTGAAGTCGACGATCTGCGGGGTCAGGGTCAGCACATAGTGGGCGTAGAGCACCCCGGCGACGCCCGCCATGGCGCTCGACAGGGTGAAGGCGAAGAGTTTCACCCGGGTGGCGTCGACGCCGAGCGAGGCGGCGCGCAGCTCGTCGTCCTTGATGGCGCGCATGAAGAAGCCGACCGGCGAGCGCAGGATCACGTGCACCAGCAGCACGCACAGACCGGCGACGGCGACGAACGCGTAGTAGTAGGCGCTGGAGCGCACATTGCCGAACAGCGACGGCACGCTCAGGCCCAGGTCGCCGCGGGTGAAGTCGTAGGCCGCGGCGAGGAAGATGCGAAAGGTCTCGGCAAACGCCCAGGTGGCGATCGACAGATAGATCGCCCGCATCCGCAGCACCAGCCGCCCGAGCAGATAGCCGCTGAACGCGGCGGCCAGGATGCCCGACGGGATGCTGACCGCGAGCGGCACGCCGAGATGATAGACCATCAGCCCCGACACGTAGGCGCCGATCGCCGCGAAGGCATGCTGGGCGAGCGAGAACTGCCCGGTGAAGCCAGCGAGCAGGTTCCAGCTCACCGCCAGGATCACGTAGTAGGCGCCGATGGTCAGCACATGGCGGGCGAACTCGCCGGTGACCAGCGGCACGGCAGCCAGCGGCACGGCGGCAACGATCGCCACGACGGCGACGCGCCGCCAGTCGACGAAGGCGGCCAAATCCTTTGGTCAGCCGAGCAGACATTCCTGGATCAGGGTCCTGCACGCGCTGATTGGTCGAAATCCCGGCCGGCACCTTCCGCCTTCACGCGGCCGAGGTTGAGCAGATAGAGATGGTCGGCGAGCGGCAGCGCCTGCTCGACGTTCTGCTCGACCAGCAGGATCGGCGGCGCCGCTCGCCTGCCGGGCGGCGAGCAGGATGTCGTAGACCTGGGCCACCAGGTTGGGGGCGAGCCCGACGGTCGGCTCGTCGACCAGCAGCAGCGACGGCTCGGTCATCATCTCGCGGGCGACCGAGAGCATGCGTCCCTGGCCGCCCGACAGCTCGCCCGGCGCGCACGTGGCGCTTGCTCCGCCAGCACCGGAAAGATCGCGTAGACCCGGTCGAGCTGACGGCGCAGGCGGGCGGTGTCGCGGCGAAACACCCAGGCGCCCATCAGCAGGTTCTCCTCCACGGTGAGCGCCGGAAAGCTGTTGATGTCCTGGGTCACGTAGCTGATGCCGGCGGCCTTCAGCTCGCTCGGTTTGAGCCGGTGCCGTCGAGGCCTGGCGAAACGCGATGGTGCCCCGGCTCGGCTTGAGGAGGCCGAAGATGGTGCGCAGCAGGGTCGACTTGCCGGCGCCGTTCGGGCCGATCACCAGCGTGATGGCGTTGGCCGCGGCGCGATCAGCGTCAGCCCGCGCAGGATGTCGACGCCGGGCAGATAGCCGGCATGCAGGTCCTCGACGGCCAGAATGGCGTCGCTGCTCATGCACGCCGCCCGCCCCAGATAGGCGGTGATCACGTCCTCGCGGCGCGCCACCTCGTCGAGCGGGCCTTCGGCCGCCACCCGCCCGGCGATCATCACGGTCACGCGCGGGCAGAGCCGGCGCACGATCTCCATCTCGTGGCTGACGATCAGGAACGCCGTGCCCGCGGGCAGCGTTCTCGTGCAGGATCAGGTCGATCAGCGTGTCCTTGACCACCGGATTGATGCCGGCGAACGGCTCGTCGAGCACGTGGAGCCTGCACGCCGGGAATCATGAATCCCGCGCAGGCCTGCAGCAGCATGCGCTGGCCACCGGACAGCGATTTGGCGAGCTCGTCGGCGAGCGGCGCCAGGGTCGCGAGCGCGCAGCAACTCGTCGGCGCGCGCCGACGCCTGTCGCCGGCGCCCTCGGTCGCCGCGCTGGCGAAATACGGCACGCATCAGGTTCTCGCGCACCGTGAGGTTGCCGAACACCCGCGCGACCTGGAACGAGCGCACCAGGCCGTGCGCCGCGATCTGGTGCGGACGCAGTCCGACGATGCGGCGGCCGGTCAGACAGGATGTCGCCGCGTCGGGCTGCTCGATCCCGGTGATCAGGTTGACGAAGGTGGTCTTGCCGGCGCCGTTGGGGCCGATGAGGCCGCGGACCTCGCCGGCGCCGATCGCCATGGTGACGCCGTCGTTGGCGACGAGCCCGCCATAGCGCTTGGTGACGCCCTCGGCGACGAGCAGGCGGCTGCCATCAGGCCTCCCGCTCCGCGCTCGCCGAACAGGCCGGTCGGGCGGACCAGCAGGACCAGCAGCACCAGCAGGAAGCCGTAGACGTTCTGGTAGGGCGAGGAGATGAAGGCGGCGCCGAGGCTTTCGACCACGCCGAGCAGCAAGCCCGCCGACCAGCGCGCCGGGAATCGAGCCGAGCCCGCCGATCACGATGATCTCGAAGCCCTTCACCGTGGTGACGACGCCGTTGGTCGGATAGACCAGAACAGCGGCGCCAGCAGCGCGCCGGCGAGGCCCGCCAGCGCCACGCCGATGCGCGAACGCCATCGCGTCGAGCGCGGAACACGTCGACGCCAGAGGTCTGGGCGGCGACGCGGTTCTGCGCGGTCGCCCGCAAGCGCGAGCCCGACCCAGGTGCTTTTGATGCACCAGATAGAACAGCGCCAGCGCCAGCAGCGCGCAGGCCGAGGCGGCGACGCGGGCGCCCTCCTGCGGCAGCGGACCGACCCACATGATCGGCAGGTTGGTCTCCGGGCGGATACTGGTTGGGGCCGCCGATCGCCACTGCGAGACTGCGCAGCATCAGCAGCAGCGCGATGGTGACGACGGTGGCATAATCGTCGCGCCGCTCCATGGACTGTTCGTGCATCGGCTTGATCAGGATCGGCTCGAGCAGATAGCCGATCAGGAAAGTGCCGGCCGTCGACACGATGACGGCGAGCCACCACAGCGCAGGCCCGAGCGCATAGGCCACGACCACATACTGGATGTAGCTGCCCAGCATGTAGAACTCGCCCATCGCCCAGTTGATCATCTTGACGATGCTGTAGATGAAGGTGATGCCGAGCGCCATCAGCGCATACAGCACCCCGATCATCAGCCCGGAGATGAGCGTCTGCGTGAGAAGCTCGGTGCTGAACATTCTTGCAGCTTTCAGCCGGGCTCGCTTGCGCGGAGACGTCGCCGCGGCCCCCGACCTCTCCCCGCCTGCGGGGAGAGGTCGACCGCGCGCAGCGCGGTCGGGTGAGGGGGCGTTGCCGCGCGTCGTGAACGTCGAATGTGCGGACAGCAGCCCCTCACCCCGACCCTCTCCCCGCGAAGAGCGGGGAGAGGGGGAAGGGGCGCCGCGTGCGGGGCGAGATCCACCACGCCACGCGCGACCCTATTCCCCCAGCGTGTAGGCGACGTCGGCTTCCGCCGCCGGCTGGTTCGCCTTGGTGTATTTCAGGATCATCAGCGGCGGCGACCAGTTGTGCCACAGCGTGCCGTCGGCGCGCGGGAAAGTGACCGGCACCGCCGACCAGCCCTTGAACGAGCCGGTCTCCAGCGCCTTGACCAGCGCCTTCGGCTCGGTGGTCTTCGCCGCCTCGATCGCCTGGGCGAACACCACGGCGTTGGCGAAGCCGTTGAGCGCGCGCATAGACCGGCGGCTCGTTGTACTTTTCCTGGTAGCGCTTGGCGAACCACTCGCCGAGATCGCTGAGCTTCGACTTCGGCGTATAGAACCCGATGAAGTGGACGCCGACGCCGCTTTCCTCGTGGATCTGCCAGAACTGCGGCCGCGCCGGCGCGTCGTAGGAGGTCACCATCGTGGCGCCCGGCAGCAGGCCGACCGTATTGCGCCTGGGTGATCATCAGGTCGAGCGGCTGGCCGACGCCGACATTGATGATGGCGTCGGGCTTGAACGCCTTGATCTGCAGGAGCTGCGGCAGCAGATCGGTGGTGGTGCGGTCGAACATGATGGTCTGGATCTCCAGGCCGAGATTCTTGCTCTTGTTCTGCTTCTCGGTCGCCTTGGCGAGCCCGATGCCGTAGTCGGTGGTCTCGGCCAGGATGGAGACGCGCTTGCAGTTCGTTCTTCTTGATCCAGCCGAGCCAGGTGGCGGCGCGCGGCGGATCGACCGCATGGGTGCGGAAGGCGATGTCGTAGTGCTTTGCCGGTCACGTCGCCGGCGCCCGTCTGGGTGCCCATGGTCGGCACGCCCATCTCCTTGGCGACCTCGTTGACCGCGATGTTGACGCCGCTATGGATGAAGCCGAACACCGCGACGGCCTTCTCGTTGGCGACCAGCCGGCGATAGGCGGCGACCCCTGCTCGTTCTTGCCGGCGCTGTCCTGGATCGAGAGCTCGACCTTGCGGCCGAGCACGCCGCCCTTCTCGTTGAGATATTCGGCGCCGATCTCGGCGCCGCGCTTGACCAGCTGGCCCAGCGCGTCTCGCCCGGCGGCGACAGCGGCGTGATCACGCCGAACACGATCGGCTCCTCGGCCGCCGCCGGCATCGCCATCGGCACCAGCATCGCGGCAAATGCGGCGAGCAGAATTTTTCGTGTGATCCCTGTCATGCCTTGTTCTCCCCTGGCTTATGACGACACGTTATCCGGAAGGCTTGATCGAGCGAGGCAAAATCCCCGCCATGAGCGACCGTCCCGGCGCGTCAGGAGGCTTGGGCCTCGAGCCGCGCCTTCAGGCCGTTCATCGCCTGGTGGACGGCGTCGAGATCGCGCACATGAAAACCCTCGGCCAGGGCCGGGCTTGCGGCCGCCAGCATGTCGCGCAAAAGGCCGGTGTAGCGTGCCGTTCCGTCGGGCTCGACCACCAGGCCATTCTGCTGCTCGTAGCCCGCGTTCCAGGCGATCGCCTCGTGGCGTGTCAGCGGCGCCGGCAGATCGAGGTCGAGCGCGCCTGCGCGCAGCGCAACCGGATAGCCGCCGGGCAGGCCGTGCGGGCCCGGGAACGTGCCCGGTCCAGTCGTGGCCTCCGGCCATTGCAAGCATCAGGGGCACGCCGCTCGCGCCGGATATGTCGATCACCGGCTCGCGGGTGAGACGCACGCCGGCAAAACCGGGCAAAAATGTCGGGCGACCTCCCGGCCATCGATCCATACCCGCGCCGCCGGCCCGCGCCGCGCCTCGGGAGCCTCGCGCCATGGCGCGATCGTCTGATAGTGCGCCAGCACCTGGACCGGGTGAGGCTCCTCGAGCGCGCCGGCGAAGGCGTTGGCCAGGATGGCGACGTTGCCGATGCCGCAGGTGATCGGCAGGCCGAGCGCCGCGATCAGCGGGTTGACGACGTCGGCAAAGCAGCAGTTGATCAGCCGGCATTGCGGCCGCACCGCGGCGACCGCACGCGCCACGCTGACCGACAGCGGTGCCTGCAGCACCGCGGTCGCGCTCAAGCCTCCTTCGGCGACGAGTCGTGTCCAGGCATTGCCCCGGCTGGAGATCACCGCGGCGGTCTGCAGCGAGGCGGCCTGCACGATCACCGCGGGCTGCGCCTTGCCGATCACGTCCGCCGCGGCGCCGTCGACCGCCAGATCGGCTTTCAGCGTGCGGAAGCGGGCCGGCCGCCGGAACATCGCGGCACGCGCATTGGCGGCGGTCTCGATCCAGGCGAGCCGCTCGGGGTTGCGTCCCGCGATCGTCGACCGCGACCGGCTCGGCTGCGGTGGCCGCCAGATCGAAGGCGATCCGCGCCGCAAAGGCGCCGGTCCCGAAAATGACGATATCGGCCTGGGCGGTCATCGCGTGTTCCTGATCCTCACCGCGATGTTCTATCAGGCACCGCGCCCGCATAGGCAAGCGACGGCGGCCGTGTTACCTCACCGCGATGCAGGTGAAGCGGAGCGACGTGGCGATCATCGGCGGCGGCCTGATGGGCACCTGGGCCGCCTTCTTCCTGCGCCGGCGCAACCGCTCGGTGGTGGTGCTGGAAAAGGGTGTCGTCGGCGCCCAGGCGAGCGGCGTCAATTTCGGCAATGTGCGGCTGCAGGGGCGCCATCCGGCGGAATTTCCCCTGGCGCTGCGCGCCCACGGCCTGTGGGAAGAGATCGAGGCGCTGATCGGCGAGCGCTGCGAGTTTTCCGCCTGCGGTCACGTCTATATCGGGCTCGGCGGTGAGGATCGGGCGAGACTCGAGCGCTATGCGCGCGAAGCCGCCGCCGCCGGGCTCGAGGTCGAGCCGCTGGGCTTGAACGAGATCCGCCGGCGCTGGCCGTGGCTCGGCCACGAGGTTTTGGCCGCGCTGTGGTCGAGGCGCGACGGCACCGCCAATCCGCGCCTGGCGACCCCGGCGGTCGCGCGCGCCGCCGCCGCGCTCGGCGCAGAAATTCTCCAGCAGGTGCGGGTGACGCACATCGAGCGCAGCGCCGCGGGCTTCCGGCTCAGCACCGACCGCGACCTCGTCGTCGAGAGCCCGTTCGTCATCAATGCGGCCGGTGCCTGGGGCAACGAGATCGCAAACATGTTCGGCGAGCAGGCGGCGATGTTTGCGGCGGCGCCGCCGCATTTCGTCACCGAGCCGCTGCCGTATTTCATCCGGCCCTCGGTGCAGGCGGTGGACGGCTCGGTGATTTTTCGCCAGATCGACCGCGGCAACGTCATCGCCGGCTTCTACCCGCGCGGCCCCGCCGACATTATCGCCGAGCGCGCGCCGGTGCCGCCGGCAAAGCTTCTCGTCGGCATCGAACGCATGGCGCGGATCGTGCCCGCGCTCGCCTCCACCCAGGTGCTGCGCGTCTGGTCCGGTGTCGAGGGCTACGTGGCCGACATGCTGCCGGTGATGGGGTTGAGCCGGACCACCGACGGGCTGGTGCACGCCTTCGGCTTCTGCGGCCACGGTTTTCAGCTGAGCCCCGGCGTCGGGCTCACGCTCGCCGAGCTCGTTGTCGATGGCGCCGCCGGCATTCCGATCGAGGCCTTCTCGATCGACCGCTTCGGCGAAAATTTTGCCGCCGACGCCGAGCGGCTCACCGGCGAGTTCGACGCCAGCCTCGCCGCAAGCACGCTGGCGCCACGGGCGGGAGCGACACATGCCTGAGCGCCGCCGCACCTATTTTGGCGTGACTGTCGGCATCCTGATGCTGGAGACAGCGTTCGAGCGCTTCGTCGGCGACATCGGCAATGCGCGGACCTGGCCGTTCCCGGTGCAGTACCGGATCGTGCGCGGCGCGGTGCCGGCAAAGATCACCGACCTCGTCAACAACCGCGATCTGCTGCAGTCGCTTCAAGGACGCCGCCGATGAGCTCATCGAGGCCGGCGTCGATGGCATCACCACGACCTGCGGGTTCCTGTCGCTGTTCCAGCCGGAACTGGCGGCGCATTGCCGGGTGCCGGTCGCCACCAGCGCGCTGCTGCAGGTGCCGATGGTTGAGCGCATCCTGCCGAAGGGAAAGCGGGTCGGCATCCTGACATTCTCGGCAGGATCGCTCACCGCCGAGCATCTGGCGGCGGTCGGCGTCGCTTCCGACACGCCGGTCGTCGGCATGCCGCCGGGGTCGGAATTCCAGCGCGCCATCCGCGCCGGCGACGCCGCGGTGCCGTTCGAGGTTTTTCGCCGCGAAGTGCTCGATGTGGCGGCCGGCATGGTGGCGGCCGACCCCTCGATCGGCGCGATCGTGTGCGAATGCACCAACCTCACCCCCTATTCGTACGACATCAACCGGCAGCTCGGCGTGCCGGTGTTCGACATGGTGACCCTGGTGCACTGGTTCCACCGCGCGCTGAAACCCGAGCGTTTCGTTCAGTTGTAGGGTGGGTTACGGCGCCCCGGCGCTGCGATCGCGCCAACGTCTCATATCGCCGTAACCCACGCGGTCCGACGCTTGTTGGATTGAACCGCGAGGCCGGCCGGGCAACAGGCGTCGTAGGGTAGGCAAATCGCCGAGCACGACAGCGCGGATCCGATGAGGCATCGCCGGCGATTTGCCCACGCGGTCGGACCGTATCCGGAGCGCGGCTCCACCGCGTGGGCAAAATCTCCGCAGGCATTGCGCGAGCCGCGCTGCCGAGCTTCGATTTTGCCCATCCTACAATTCCGTGCGCACCGACATCGCCAGCGGCTTGATCGGCGCCTGCGCGCGCAATCGGCCCACCGCCTCGAGCGGCACTCCGAGCGCCCGCGCGGTGATCTCTGCGGCGGCGAGGCTGCAGAACCGGCCCTGGCAGCGGCCCATGCCGCAACGGGTCAGCGCGCGCAGGCGGTTGACCTCGCCGGCGCCGAAGCTTTTCTGCGCCGACTGCCTGAGCTCGCCGGCCGTCACCCCTTCGCAGCGGCACACCATCACGTCGTCGGCGAGCGCCAGCAGCGCCGGCGGCGGAAACGCAAAAGCCCGCGCCGCTCCGCGCTGGAATTGTTTCAGCCGCGCCAGCCGCCGTCGGGCGGCAGCGCGGTCGATCCCGCGCGGCGCGACGCCAAAAAAATCCTCGAGCAGCGCGCAGGCGGCAAGTTTTCCGCCGAGTTCTGCCGCGGCAGCGCCGCCGATCATGGCGCCGTCGCCCGCCGCATAGAGGTTGTTTCCGCAGCGGCCGTCGACGTCGATCGCGGGGAGCCACTGGCGGAAATCCCGATCATAGGCGAGCGCGGCGCCGGCGAGCTCGGCGAGCTGGGTCTCCGGCTTGAGGCCGAAGCCGAAGGCGACCGCGTCGCAGGCCGCGCGACGCTCATGGCCTGCCCGGTCGACGAAGCGCACCGCCTCGACCCCGGTTGCTCCTTCGAAGGCTGCGAGGCGCACGCCATGATGCATCGGCACGCCCGCGCGGCGGAGCGCGAGCATAGTGCCGAGCCCACGGGCAAATATCGGGGCCGCCGACAGCAGCGATGGGATCGCGGCGATCTTCTGCCCGAACGGGGTGGTATCGAGGACGGCCGCGATCCGGCCGCCCGTCCGGCGGTACTGATCGGCCGCCAGATAGATGAGCGGCGAGCTCCCGCAGAACACGGTTTCCCGGCCGATCAGGCAGCCGTGCTCCTTGAGCAGCACCTGGGCGCCACCAAGACTGAACACCCCCGGCAGCGTCCAGCCGGCGAGCGGCGCCACCCGGTCGACCGCGCCGGTTGCCAGGATGAGAGCGTCGAAACGAGCGGTCTCGGCGACGCCGTCGCGCACCGTGTGGACGGCGCCTTCGTGCACCGCCCAGACCAGCGTCCGCGGCCGATAGTCGATTTGCTTCTGCATCTCGGCGAAGCTCGCATGGACCCGCCGGAAGTTCTTCGCCTCGGCGCCGAGCAGCGCCTCGATGTCGAGCCCGAGCCCCGGCCGCGGGCGGCGGAAAATCTGGCCGCCCGGCTGCGCGCCCTCGTCGATCAGGACCGGCGCCTCGCCGTGGGCGGCGAGCACCTCGGCCGCCGCGATGCCGGCCGGCCCGGCGCCGACGATGACGATCGCAGTCACGCGCGACTCTCGGTCGCTTCGCCACGCGGAAAACCCTCGGGCGGGCCGGTCAGGACATGCAAGCCGTCGGCCACCGCGGTGGTGCAGGCGCGAAGCCGCGTGCCGTCCGCCGTCCACATCCAGCAGTCCTGGCAGGCGCCCATCAGGCAGAAGCCGGCGCGGGGCTCGTTGGAGAGTTCATGGCGGCGCAGCAGGCTCAGCGACGTCAGGATGGCGACCAGTACGCTGTCGCCGCCCACTGCCTCGATCGGTCGTCCGTCGACGCTGATGCACACCGGCGGGCCGGTCGCCGGCGTCACGCGAACGAGCCTGCCGGTCATGTGCGCCATCCGCAGTGCCGCGTCATCATCCCGGCCAAGGATTCACCACGAAAGGCGCGCCGTCCACCGCCCCGGGATTGCAACCTCGCGTATCCTGAACCGATCCGGCTCGGCTCCGCGCATTTGACACTCGAAAATTCCGCCCGTATGGCGAGCGGTGCGGCTTTGTCCGCGCGCCGGGAGACCGTCCATGCAGAACGCTGCCGTGATCGTCGACGTGACCGAGGGGATTGGCACCGTCACGCTGAACAAGCCGTGGAAGCTCAATGCCTGGGATACGCCGATGCGCGCCGAGATCAGCGAGGTGCTGGTCGGCTGGAACCGCGACGACAAGATCCGCGCCGTCATCCTGACCGGCACCGGCGAGCGGGCGTTCTGCGCCGGGCAGGATCTCGAGGAGACGGAGAAATTCCAGTCGGGCAGCGAAGGCGCCAACTGGTTCCAGTCGTGGCGCGACTTCTACAATGCGATCCGCGATCTCGACAAGCCGTGCCTCGCCGCGCTCAACGGCCTGGCCGCCGGCTCGGCTTTCCAGGCGGTGATGCTCACCGACGTGCGCGTCGGCCATCCCGGCGTCCGCATGGGCCAGCCCGAGATCAATTCCGGCATTCCGAGCGTCACCGGGCCGATGCTGATGCTGCCGCGCATCGGGCTCGCCCGCACCGTGGAGCTCACCCTGACCGGCCGGCTGATGGAGGCCCAGGAGGCGAACGCCATCGGGCTGATCAACTATCTGGTCGGCACGCCCGAGGAGGTCATGCCGAAGACCCGCGAGGTCGCCGAGATGCTGGCCGCCAAGCCGCCGATGGCGCTGCGCCTCAACAAGAAGCGGTTCCGCCAGGTGACCCAGCAGGATTTCGACGAGGCCTTTCTCAACGGCGGCGCCATCCAGGCCGAGGCCTATGCGTCGGGCGAGCCGCAGAAGACGATGCGCCAATTCTTCGCCGAGCGCACCGCCCGCCGCCGCGCGCAGGGGAAGATTTAAGCTTCGGGCCGATCGTCAGATGACGAGGACCTGCCGCAAGCGTCGACTTGTCCTGTCTGGCATTCTGAGCACCGCAAGTCCGCTCCCCTCGCTCAACATATCTGAACCATGTAAGGGGTACGGCTGCGCCGCGAGTCCACCCTCCCGCCCGTTGGCGGGGAGGGTCGACCGGCCGAAGCGCAGCGAAGGCTGGTCGGGGTGGGGGGACTATTTGTTGCTCGGAATCTGCCGCCCGACCCCCCACCCCAGCCCTCCCCGCCGCAAGAGCGGGGGGAGGGAGCGGGCCGTGCCTGTTGCTCGCTTGTGCCCCCGATGATCGACACCGGTGACGGCTTCGCGCCGCTGCTGGCGCGCCGCGCCAGCGCCGATCCCGACGGCCTGTTCGCCCGGTTCGACGGCGCGCCGCTGACCTTCGGCGAGGTCGAGCGCACGGCCTCGGCGCTCGCCGCGTGGCTGCGGCGGTCCGGCGTGGCGCCGGGCGATGTCGTCGCCCTGATGCTGCGCAACAGCCCGGTCGCGCTGGCGCTGCTGTTCGCCATTGCGAAAGCCCGCGCCGTCTGGGTGCCGATCAACGTGCAGAGCCGCGGCGACAATCTCGGATACCTGCTGGATCACTGCGGTGCGAAACTGATCGTCGCGGACGCGGATCTCGTCGACACCATCCGCCACAGCGGCGCAACGCTTGCCGCGAGGCTTTCCACTGTGGACGAGGCGCGCGACGCCGCCGCCGGCGCCGCCGCCGCCTGGGACGAACCGCCGGCCGCGGCGGACGAGACCTTTGCGGTCATGTACACGTCGGGAACCACCGGGCGACCCAAAGGGGTCCTCGTCTCCCATCGCATGCTGCGGCTGTCCGGCGAGGCCGTCGCGCTGGTCTCGGCGGCCTCGGCCGGCGACGTGATGTTCATGTGGGAGCCGCTCTATCACATCGGCGGCGCCCAGATGATCGTGCTGCCGCTGATCCGCGACGTCACGCTGGCGCTGGTGCCGAATTTTTCCGCACGGCGGTTCTGGAGCGAGGTCAGGACGTTCGGCGCCAGCCACATCCATTTCCTCGGCGGCATATTGCAGATCCTGCTCAAGCAGCCGCCGTCGGACCTCGACCGGCAGCACGGTGCCCGCGTCGCCTGGGGCGGCGGCTGTCCTCGCGAGGTGTGGCTGCCGTTCGAGCAGCGCTTCGGCGTCGAGATCCGCGAATGTTATGGGATGACCGAGTGCTCGAGCGTCACCACCTGCAACGATGCCCGCGTGGTCGGCTCGGTCGGCCGCCCGCTGCCGTGGTTCGGTGTCGAGCTCCTGGATGCGAGAGGCGCGCCCGTCGCGGTCGGCGAGCGTGGCGAGATCGTGGTCAGCACCAGCCTTCCCGGCGCGCTCACCCGCGGCTATCTGAAGAATCCCGAGGCCACCGCCCAGGCGTTGCGCGGCGGTGCCTTTCATACCGGCGACCTCGGGTCTCGGGACGCCGCCGGCAACATGTATTTCCACGGCCGCATGAGCGACAACGTGCGGGTCAAGGGCGAGAACGTCTCGGCGTTCGAGGTCGAGCACATCGCGGCGAAACACCCGGCCGTGGAGGATTGCGCCATGATCGGGGTTGCGGCCGAGATCGGCGAGCAGGAGATAAAACTGTTCGTCAAGCGCCGGGCGGGAGCGATGCTTGAGCCCGACGATTTGTCCATTTGGCTCGGCGATCGGCTCGCGCCCCACCAGAACCCGCGCTACATCGCGATGGTGGAGGATTTCGAGCGCACCGCCAGCCAGCGCATCATGAAGCACAAGCTGTCGCGGAGCACCAATGATGCGTGGGACCGCGTAGGGTGGGCAAATCGCCGTCAATGATCGTGCCACTGGATTGAGGCGCTGCCGGCGATTTGCCCACGCGGTCAGACGCGCGGCCCAGACCGCGTGGGCAAAATCGTCGGCGAGGCTTGCGCGAGTGGCTCAGCCGTGCGCCGATTTTGCCCACCCTACGGCAGGTCACAACTCGATCGTGATGTTCCCGCCGTCATCGAGCACGGCCCGCGCGCCCGGCGGGACCAGGCAGGTCGCGTCGTATTCCTCGATGATCGCCGGGCCGCGGCAGGCCACGGCAAGATCGGCGCGGCGCAGCACCGGCGTCTCGAGGAAGCCGTGCTCCCTGCCGAAATAGGCGCGGCGCGGCGCCGGCGGCGCCGGCTCCGCCCGGAGGCCGACGCGCTTAGGCACGCCTGACCCCTCGCGCACGCCGATCCCGACCACCTGGATGGAGACGAGCTCGACCGGCTCCTCGGGTCCGGCGCGATGGCCATAGGTGCGCTCATGCTCGACGCCGAATGCCTCCTCCAGATAGCCCACCATCTTTTCGTCGATCGGGCCGTTCGGCACCGCCACGGTGAGCTCGAATGTCTGGCCCTTGTAGTGCAGCGCCGCCGAGCGTTTGAGCTCCGCCCGCGCGCCAGCAAATCCTTCGGCCGCCAGCTGGTCGGTCGCCTGTCCGGAGAGCGCGTTCCACGCCTGGTCGATCTCCGCGAGATCGGCCTGGCGCAGCAGCCGGCGGAACGTGCGCGAATAGTGATGCTCGACATCCGCATAGAGCAGGCCGAAGGAGGAAAAAAGTCCGGCCGAGGGCGGCACCACGATGCGCCTTATGCCGAGCTGCGCCGCCATGCCGGCGGCGAACAGCGGACCGTTGCCGCCGAACGCGAACAGCGAGAACTCGCGGGGATCGCGGCCGCGCTCGGTCGACACCGCCTTGATGGCGCGGATCATGTTGGAGGCGGCGATCTGGTGGGCGCCGTAGGCTGCATGCTCGATCGTCATGCCGAGCGGTCCGGCGATATGCTCGGCGAAGGCGTTTCTCGCCTTGTCGGCATCGAGCTTCAGCGCGCCGCCGACCAGAAAGTGCGGGTTGATGTAGCCGAGCAGCACGCTGGCGTCGGTGATGGTCGGCACCTCGCCGCCCTGGCCGTAGCACACCGGGCCGGGCGACGCGCCGGCACTCTCCGGCCCGACCTGCAGCGCGCCGCCGGCGTCGATCCACACATGCGAGCCGCCGCCGGCGCCGACCTCGGCGAGGTCGATCGCCGGGACTTTCAGCGTGTAGCCGGCTCCCGTGAGCAGCCGCGAGCCGATCATGATGCCGGCGCCCACCGCGTATTCCTGCGCCCGCACCACCTCGCCGTTTTCCACCATCGAGGCTTTCGCCGTGGTGCCGCCCATGTCGAAGGTGATGATGCGGTCGAGCCCTTTGCCGCGCGCCAGCGCCTGCGCGCCGACCACGCCGCCCGCCGGCCCCGAACTCGATGATGTTCATCGGCCGCTCGGCCGCCGCGCGATCGGTGGTAAGCCCGCCGTTCGACTGCATCAGCAACAGGCGCGCCGGGATGTTGGCCGCGTCGAGGCCCGCGCGCAGCGCATGCAGATAGGTGGCGACGATCGGCTTCACATAGGCGTCGATCACCGTCGTCGAGGTGCGCTCGTATTCCTTGATCTCGGGCAGGACCTCGCAGGAGACGCTGAGCGGCAGAAGCGGCGCCTTGCGGGCGATGATCTCCTTGATGGCGAGCTCGTGCGCCGGATTGGCGAACGAGTTGATCAGGCACACCGCGATCGCCTCGACGCCCTCGGCGATGAGCGCGTCGACGGCGCGCTCGGCGTCGGCGGGGTCAAGCGCGCGCTCCACCGCGCCGCGATGGTCGATGCGCTCGTCCACCACTTTGCGCAGGTAGCGCTCGACCAGCGGCGGCGGCTTGGTCCAGGCGAGATCGTAGAGCCGCGGCATCCTCAGCGTGCGGATCTCCAGAATATCGCGAAAGCCCTTGGTGGTGATCAGGCCGACGCGCGCGCCCTTGTGCTCGAGAATCGCGTTCGACGCCACCGTGGTGCCGTGGCGGATTTCCTCGATCGCCGCTCCGGTCAGCCCGGTCTCGGCAAACGTCTCGGCAAGCCCGTCGACGATGGCGCGGGCGTAATTCTCCACGCTGGAGGAGACTTTTCGGGTGTGGATCGATCCGTCGGAGCCGAGGATCACGATGTCGGTGAAAGTGCCGCCGATGTCGACGCCGGCGCGCCAGGTGATGGTCATGCGGCGTCTACTCGGCGGCGCGCTGGCGGAGGACCGGATCGTGCCGCTGCACCTTGGGCACTTCCGTCCAGCCGCGGGCATCCGCGATGGCGGCGCGGCGCGCCGCCGTGGCGGCCTCCTCGACGCGCCAGCGCGCCGTGTCGATCACCACGCCGTAATCGGCCTCGGCCTTGGCCGGCGACAGGAGCTCGTTCCTCACGTCGCGTAAGACCGCCTGCGGGTCGCGCTCGAGCGGATCGCCGAAACCGCCGGCGCCGGCGAGCACGTGGCGAAACACGTCGCCGCGGCGGATCGTCATCGTCAGCTTGGAGGGCAGCAGGCGGCCATCGGTGTCGGGGTTCAGATAGTTCTCCGACGGCCCGCCGGGGCTGCCGCCGTAGAGGCCGAACGGGCGGAAATCGCGGCGGTCGGAGCGCACCTGCAGCACCGCCTCGTGCTCGAGGAATCGGTAGTCGCGGCGGAACGGCACGCCGCCGCGGAACTTTCCGGCACCTGCCTTGTCGGCGACGAACTCGTAGGCCGTGAGCTGGATCGGCAGCTCGGCCTCGGTCACCTCGATCGAGTGCGACGCCATGTTGGCCATCATGTGCGAGTTGCCGTCGAGCCCGTCGGCCCACGGCCGCGCCCCCCAGGCGCCGCAGGTGAAGTCGACATAGATGAACGGCTTTCGCGCCTCGTCCCAGCCGCCGATCGAGATGCCGGTATTGCCGCCGTCGCCCGCCGCCTTCACCTTGTCGGGCAGCATCATCGCAAGCGCCCCCAGCATGCAGTCGACCATGCGGAAGCCGGTGAGCCCGCGCGCCGCGCAGGCGGCCGGCAGCACGCCGTTGCCCACCGTGCCCGGCGGGCAGATCACCTCGATGGCGCGAAAGACGCCCTCGTTGTTGGGAATGCCTTGCGGCAGCACGCAGCGCACCCCGCAATAGGAGGCGGCCTTGGTGAACGACAGCGTGTTGTTGATCGCACCCTTCACCTGCGGGTTGGTGCCGGTCCAGTCCACCACCATGCCGCCGCCCTGCTTGCGGATGGTGACGAACAGCCGGATCGGTTTTCCATAGTCGACGCCGTCGTCGTCGATGAAATCCTCGAAGCTCCATTCGCCGTCGGGAAGTTTTGCCAGCTCGGCGCGGGTCATCCGCTCCGCATAGTCGACCACCTCGTCGAGCAGCGCCTTGGTCTCGGCCGCCCCGTGCCGGGCCACCACCTCGGCGAACGCCTTTTCGGCGATGTGGCAGGCGGCGAGCTGGGCGCGCAGGTCGCCGAACACCTGGACCGGCAGCCGGACGTTTTTCTCGATGAACGTCATGATGGTCTTGTTGAGCCTGCCGGCCTCATAAAGCTTCATCGGCGCGATGCGCAGGCCTTCCGCATAGATCTCGGTGGAGTCGGAGGCGTTGGAGCCCGCCACCCGGCCGCCGACGTCGGTGTGGTGGCAGACCGTGCAGGCGAAGGCGAGGCGCTCGTCGCCGTGATAGAGCGGCTTGAAGATGAAGATGTCGGGCAGGTGCATGCCGCCGTCGAACGGGTCGTTCATGATGAAGACGTCGCCCGGGCCCATGTCGTCGGCAAAATGCCGCATGATCGACGCCATCGCGGTCGGCACCGAGCCGAGATGGCCGGGCAGGGTAAGGCCCTGCGCCACCAGCTTGCCGCCGGCATCGGCGAAGCCGGTGGAATAGTCCATGTTGTCCTTGAGCACGCCCGAATAGGTTGTGCGATAGATGGTCAGCGCCATCTCGTCGGCGATCGAGAACACCGTGTTCTTGAACAGCTCGAAGGCGATCGGATCGAATGTCTGGGGCACGATGAGTCCTTGTAGGATGGGTTGAGCGGCAGCGAAACCCATCGGGATGGAGAGGCAGCTGATGGGTTTCGCGAGAGCTCAACCCATCCTACAGGGAGGCCTTGCTGGACGTGCGGCCGCGGGGCATCTTGCCGACCCGGCCGCGCCGGGGCAAGGCCGCTCCATGCACGACACGCCGAGGAGGAATTCTTCATGAAGCTTGCCGAATACGCGACCTTCGACGCCCTGGGCCTGGCCGAGCTGGTCGCCCGGAAGCAGGTCACCCCAAGGAGCTGGCGCAGCTCGTGGTGGCGGCGCGCGAGAAGATCGATCCGCAGCTCAACGCCGTGGTCGAGCTCTATCCCGACCGCATCGAGGACCTCGACGAGAAGACCCTCGGCTCGGGCCCGTTCCGTGGCGTGCCGCTGCTGATCAAGGACGTGTTCGGCCACGAGAAGGGGCGCAGAATCGAGTTCGGATCGCGGCTGTGCGCCGGCATGACGGTCGAGGCCGGCACCTATTTCGTCGACATGCTGAAGGCCGCCGGCGTCAACATTCTGGGCCGCTCCGCCGCGCCGGAATATTCCATGGCGGCGACCACCGAGAGCGCCATGTTCGGCAACACGTCGAACCCGTGGAAGCACGGCTATTCGGCCGGCGGCTCGACCGGCGGCGGCCAGGCGGCGGTGACCGCCGGCATCGTGCCGATCGCCCACGGCTCCGACATCGGCGGCTCGATCCGGATCCCCGCCAGCTGGTGCGGCGGCGTCGGGCTGAAACCCTCGCGCATGCGCGTCTCGGTCGGCCCGGTGGTGGACGAGGGCGGCTGGGGCTATTCGATGAACTTCATCCAGGCGAGGACCGTGCGCGATGCCGCCGCGATGCTCGACTGCCTGTCGGTTCCGCAGCCGGGCGACCCGTTCGTCATTCCGAAGCCCGAGGAATCCTATGCGGCGCTCGCCCGCCGGGCGCCGGCGAGCCTCAAGGTCGGCATCGTTCTCGACGAGCTCACCGGCGTTAAGGTCGATCCGGAAGTGGCGCGCGCCGTCGAGGCGACCGGCGAGGCGCTCGCCGCCATGGGCCACCGGGTCGAGCGCGCCAGCGTCGACATGGGCGGCGCCGCGGTGCTCAACGCCACCACCGACATCTTCTTCTTCGGCTTCGACACGCGGCTCGAGGGCTACGCCCGGCGCAGCGGCCACAAGATCGGCCCGGACACCCTGGAGCCGGTCATCCTGTCGGTCTACGAGGCATCGCGGCAGATCACGCCGGCCCGCTTCATCGCCGCCATCAACGACGCCAATACGGCGCGGCGCAAGCTCGGCGCCTTCTACACCAAATACGACATCTGGCTGTCGCCGACCACCGCGCGGGTAGCCGAGCCGTGGGGCAACTATCACCTGTCGAAGCCGGGCGTGGGCTGGGACAACCTGATAGCGGAGATGTTCGTCGCTCCCTGCCAGTACACGATCCCGCACAACATCATGGGCACGCCGGCGATGTCGCTGCCGCTCGCCATGCATTCCACCGGCGTACCGATCGGCGTGCAGATCGCCGCGAAGCCTGCGGCCGATCACCTGCTGCTGCAGCTCGCCGCCATGCTGGAGACCGCGATGCCCTGGCGCTCGCGCGTGCCGCCGCTGCACGTGTCGAAGGTATAGATCGTAGGGTGGGCAACGCGGCCCGGGCATCTCGATTCATGCTCTGCCGACGTCCGTGTTGCCCACGCGGTCCGGCTCTCCATCGGACCGCTTGACTATATTGAACACATTCAGGCACATCTGCCGGAACAATGCTCGAGTACTAGCCGGGTGGACATCATGAGCTCGACGACGTTCACTGTGCGCGTCGATTCTGCCGTCAAGAAGCGGCTCGAGAGATTGGCCAAGAGTACCGGTCGCAGTCGTTCGTTTCTCGCTGCCGAGGCGATCAGCGAATACCTGAACGTCAATGAATGGCAGGTTGCCGGTATCAGGCACGCCATCGGCTCGCTCGATCGCGGCAAGGGGGTGCCGCACGACGCGGTCAAGGATTGGGTCGCCTCCTGGGGCAGCGAGAGCGAGAAGCCGATCCCTGGACGTTCATGATTATCAGGCTGCGCCATCCAAACAAATCGACCACGGTCCGCGTGGGCAAATCGCAGGCAACGCACGGACAAGCCGCATAGCTCGAGCAGGCGATTTGCCCACCCTACGGTTTCTCACCGCCGCCTCGTAGGGTGGGCAAAATCGCTTACCTCGCAGCAGGATCCACGTTGATGAAAGAGGCGCGGCGCGGTCCCGCCTCAGATGCTCGCGCCGCGCGCGCCGATCGGCCACAGCGCTTCGACGCGGCCGTTGCGCACCCCGACATACCAGTCGTGCAGATTGACCGTCGGATCGCAATGGCCCGGGATCAGCCAGATTTTTTCGCCGATCCGCGGCGGCGTCGCCTGCGGCCCGACCTTCAGCTTGGCGTGCTCGTCCGAAAGCCCGATGCATTCCACGTCCGGACGATCGTGCAGCCAGGGCGGCCCGCGCTCGCCGCTCAGCGATTTCAGGCCGGCGTCGACGATGGCGCGGTCCGCGGCCGGCGCGCTGATCACCGAGGCGAGCACGAACAGGCTGTGCTCGAACTCGGTGTAGAGCCCGCCGTTCTTCCCGCCGATGCGCGCATACTCGGTGTCCATGAACACGTAGGAGCCGACCTGGAGCTCGGTATAGACGCCGCTCGCCGCCTCGATCGCAAAAGTGCCGGTGCCGGCGCCGCCGACGATCTCGCAGCCGAGATTGTCCGCCGCGAGTGCGGCGAGCGTCTCGCGCACCGCGTCGATCGCGAAGGCAATCGCCTGGGCGCGCTCCTGGTAGCTCGGCAGATGCTGGGCGCGGCCGTTATAGGCCTGCAGCCCGCGGAATTTGAGGTTCGGCGCATCGGCGATGCGGCGCGCCAGCTGGGCCGCCGCCTTGCCGGGCTTAACGCCGCAGCGCTCCATGCCGGCCTCGATCTCCACCAGCCCGCCGAGCTCGACGCCGAATTCCTGCGCCACCCGCGAGGCGGCATCGACCTGCTCGGGCGCGTCGAAGCACAGCGCGACATTGGCGTCCCGGGCGAGCGCCGCCAGCCGCCGGAGCTTCTTCTCGCCCACCACCTGGTTGCTCACCAGGACATCGGTGACGCCGCCGCGCACCAGGACCTCGGCCTCGCCGACCTTCTGCACGCACTGGCCGACCGCGCCATGGGCGATCTGCCGCAGCGCGATCGCCGCGCATTTGTGGGTCTTGGCATGCGCCCGCACGCCGACACCGGCGGCGCGGGCGAATTCCGCCATCTTGGCGATGTTGCGATCGAGGGCGTCGAGATCGATCACCAGCGCCGGCGTCTCGATCTCCGCGACGGATGCACCGATTTCGGCGGGAGGCGGGTTCATGTGACGGGTTTGCCTGCGTACGAATACCTACCGGCGGCAAGTTACCGGATCTGTTAACCGAATGAAATGCTTGTAATGGAAGATGTGCGGTGCGTCATTCTCGAGGCGGTGCAACGCTGGCGCCGTCACAGAAGAAAATCGTCGCGCAAACTTCGAAGGGATCAAGACAATGCGCAGCTCCTCCGCAAAAACCCGGGCCCGCTCGCGTCACCATCTCGTCTCCCGCCATCCCCGCCATGGCGCCGAATGGTTCGTCCATTATGGCGTGCATGCCTGGCCGTCGTGCTCCGAGATGCTCGTCTTCGCGACCGGCTATTGGGGCGAGTGATCGCTCTGTCGGCAATTCCGTTGTCGGCGTAACCGCGCTCGGGACCGTTCGCGAACGAATGGGGCGGCATATGCGCTGCCGCGTCCTAGCCAGCGCACGTTCCGATGGCGATCGTCGACAGGCTGTCCGGGGCGCCGACCAGGTCGCGCCGTTATCAGGATATCCGAATTGTTTGCTTTGCATCCGGCATCGACTTGATGCCCGGCGGCTCGGCGGTGGTCGGAAAGCGCCATCCTCGTCAGTCGGCGAGATCGGCCGCCAGGTCCACGAGGCGAGCGAGATGGCGAGCGTCGCGGTGAAGCAGGCCGCCGCCACCGACGCGCGCATTGCCGAGCTGTCCGGCTCGGCTGCCCGCATCGGCGACGTCGTGAAGCTGATCACGGCGGTCGCCGAGCAGACCAATCTGCTGGCGCTCAACGCCACCATCGAGGCGGCGCGCGCCGGCGATGCCGGTCGCGGCTTTGCGGTGGTCGCCCACGAGGTGAAGGCGCTCGCCGCACAAACCGCCAAGGCGACCGACGAGATCAGCACCCAGATCGCCGGGATGCAGTCCGCCACCCAGGTCTCGGTGGCGGCGATCAAGGAGATCGGCGGCACCATCGGGCGTATCTCGGAGATCGCCGAGTTGATCGCCGCGGCGGTGGAGGAGCAGGGTGCCGCCACCCAGGAGATCTCGCGCAATGTGCAACAGGCCGCCGCCGGGAGTACGCAGGTCGCGGTGAATATCGCTGACGTCAATCGCGGCGCCGCCGAGACCGGCTCGGCCTCGAGCCAGGTGCTGTCATCGGCGCAGTCGCTGGCAGGCGACAGCAGCCATCTCAAGCGCGAGGTCGATAAGTTCGTCGCCTCCGTAAAGGCTGACGGGAGCACCACGGACGACATGATGCGCAAGGACCGGAGCGCTGCTCGCACTTGAGATGATTGTTGTCGCTCGACAGCGGCGCATCGGACGATCGGCCAAAAGCAGCCCAGTCTAAGCGGTGTTACGGATGCTGGCGGCGCCTTGAGTGAACCCGGTATTAAGTTGGCACGGCCAAATTGACGCATGAGCAAGACATCGCAAGCTGTTCCCGGTCGCCACCGGCTCGCCAACCTTGGACTGCAGACGCGGTTCATCGCCGTCACCGGCGCCGGCATGCTGATGCTGGTGTCGTTGCTCATCGTCGCCATCGGCTGGTCGGAGCAATCCCGTATCGAGAGCAAGCTGCGCAGCTTTTCGGAGAACGAGCTGCAGTCGATGCATGCCCTGATGCTGAGCACGATGGAGAAGCGCCTGGCGGACAGCGAAGGGGTCGCGATCGACGTCTACAACGCGTGGTTCAAGAGCCGTAACGAAGACTATCCGGGCAAGCTGTGGAGCGTCTGGCCGCCCAAGATGGTCGCCTATCTGGCGCAACAGGATTCGAAGCATGCCGCCAAGCTGCCGGTCGACGCCATCGATGAAGAGGTGTTGCGCACCGGCCAGCCGATCGGACGTTTCGTCGGCGATTTCTACCGCTACAGCTTTCCGATCGTGCTCGGCGTCACCCCGGGGACCGACCGGGAATCCTGCTACGCCTGTCATGCACCGATGAAGCAGGAGCGCGGCGAGCTGCTCGGGGTGTTCTCCAGCAGCCTGGCAACCGCCGGAGAGTTCGCCGCGCTGCGGCAGATGCGGCTTTGGATCGCCGGCGGGGCGCTGGGCGGCGGGCTCGTGATGATGCTCGGCATCCGGGTGATCTTTTCCCGCGTGATCAGCCGTCGGCTGGCGCGGATGACCAATGTGATGTCGCTGCTGGCGCAGGGCGACAACGGGGTCGAGGTGCCGTTCGTCGATCGCGGCGACGAGATCGGCACCATGGCCAAGGCGGTCGAGGTCTTCAAGGATGGTGCGATCGAGCGCGAACGTCTCGAGGCCGAGCAGAAGGCGGCCGAGGTTCGCGTTGCCGCGGCGCGCACCGCCGACATGCGGCGCCTGGCGGACGAGTTCCAGACCGTGGTGGGCAGCATCGTCGACTCGGTGACGTCGGCCGCGGCCGAGCTCGAGGGGTCCGCCGGCGCGCTCAACAAGACGGCGGACACTACCCGGCAGCTCTCGGTCAGCGCCGCCGGCGCCTCCGAGGAGGCCTCCGCCAACGTGCAGTCGGTGGCTTCCGCCTCCGAGGAGCTTGCCTCGTCGGTCGGCGAGATCGGCCGCCAGGTCCAGGAGGCGAGCGACATGGCGGGCGTCGCGGTCAAGCAGGCCGCCGCCACCGATGCGCGGATCGCCGAGCTGTCCGGCTCGGCCGCCCGCATCGGCGACGTGGTGAAGCTGATCACCGCGGTCGCCGAGCAGACCAATCTGCTGGCGCTCAACGCCACCATCGAGGCGGCGCGCGCGGGCGATGCCGGCCGCGGCTTCGCGGTGGTGGCGCAGCGAGGTCAAGGCGCTCGCCGCCCAGACCGCCAAGGCGACCGACGAGATCGACACCCAGATCGCCGGGATGCAGTCCGCCACCCAGGTCTCGGTGGCGGCGATCAAGGAGATCGGCGGCACCATCGGCCGCATCTCGGAGATCGCCAATGCCATCGCGGCCGCGGTGGAAGAGCAGGGCGCCGCCACCCAGGAGATCTCGCGCAACGTGCAGCAGGCCGCCATCGGGACCACGCAGGTCGCCGCCGACATCGCCGACGTCAATCGCGGCGCCACGGCGACCGGCTCGGCCTCCGGCAGGGTGCTCACCTCGGCGCAGTCGCTGTCGAACGACAGCGCCCATCTCAAGCGCGAGGTCGAGAAGTTCGTCGCCTCCGTCAAGGCCGATGGAAGCGGCAGCGACAACAAGGTCGCGACGGGCGCATGATTATTGCCGACGCCGGGCGGAGCATGATGGCCTGATCATCCGTGGTGCCCGCGCCGGCGGTCGTCCTCGGGTGGGCATCGAGCCCCCTGCGGGCGGAAACGCCCCGAGCCCCCCTCGTGCGGCGCCGCGGTCTTTGCAATACTCGCCGCCATCGAGACGAAGAATCCGGAGGAAACCCCATGACGGTCATCCTGGGCTCGGGCGAGCATCGCTACCGGGTCGTCGAGAACTGGGCAAAGCTGCCGGACGGCTGGGACCTCCGGGACGTCGCCTCGGTCGCGGTGGACAGCCGGGACCGCGTCTATGTGTTCAATCGCGGCGCCCATCCGATGGTGGTGCTCGACCGCGACGGCAACTTCATCAGGAGCTGGGGCGAGGGCCTTTTTCACCGCGCCCACGGGCTCCACATCGACGCCGACGATCAGCTCTACTGCACCGACGACGGCGATCATACGGTGCGCAAGTGCACGACCGACGGAAAAGTGCTGCTCACCATCGGCATTCCCGGCAAGCCCGCGCCCTACATGAGCGGCGAGCCGTTCCATCGCTGCACCCATACTGCGCTCTCCCCCAGGGGCGAGATCTACGTCTCGGACGGCTACGGCAATGCCTGCGTCCACAAGTACACGCCCGACGGCAAGCTCATCCGCACCTGGGGCGAGCCCGGCTCCGATCCCGGCCAGTTCAACATCGTGCATAACATCGTGACCGATGAAGACGGATGGGTCTACGTCGCCGACCGCGAGAACCATCGCGTGCAGGTGTTCGACGGCGACGGCAGCTACGAGACCCAGTGGAACAATCTGCACCGGCCGTGCGCGCTGCACTGCTGCGGCGGCAAGAGCCCGAGCTTCATCGTCGGCGAGCTCGGGCCGGGAATGCCGGTCAATCTCAAGGTGCCGAATCTCGGCCCCCGGCTGTCGATCGTCGACGCCAAGGGCCGGCGGATCGCGCGGCTCGGCGGCGAGAACGGGCCGGGGCTGGAGACGGGAAAATTCCTCGCCCCGCACGGGCTCGCTCTCGACTCGACGGGCGACATCTATGTCGGCGAGGTCGGCGTCACCAACTGGAAGACCAGCTTCCCGGAGAGGCCGATGCCGACGATCGTGCGCTGCCTGCAGAAGCTCGCCAAGGCGGCCTGAGCAGGCGGGCGGGATCAAGGCGATCGGCGGCCATGACCGTGCGAAGGGTGTAGCCGGCTGCTTGCCGGGCCCGTTGCGCATCGCGGCTACCATTTGCGACGACGAATTGATCGTCGTCATCTGCTGATCGCAGGACGCGCAGGGCTCGGCGAAGCGTGGTCGACAAATCCTCGTGGGCCGGGCGGCGATCCGGATACTACGTACGTATTCATGCGTGCGATCCGAATTACATCGATTTTGCAGGCATTTGCGGCAGCGGCCGCACCGTTGGCAGGCGGCGGCTCCGATTGGTTTACCACCGATGAACAGTCGCCGGTCATCGTGGCAAATCGGATTCGAACGTTGGCCAAGCCGAAGAGGCAGTGACATGAATTTCAACATTGGCACCAAGCTCGGTGTCTCGGCCGGGCTCGGGGTCCTGCTCGTCGCCGCCATGCTGGGCAATCAGCAGATGAGCACGGGCTCGATCACCGCGTTCAACGCGGCGGCCTACAGTCAGCAGAAGACCGCCGACGAGGCGCTGGCCGCCGGAACCGCGATCCGCGCGATGCAGGTCGCGACCCGCGATATGCGGCTGGCGAATACCCCGGACGGCATCGACCAGGCTTTGACCGCACTGCGCAGATACAGCGGCGAAGCCGCCGGGCTCATGGAGAATGCGGCGGCGCGCGCAGTGCTGCCGGAGAACCGCGACCGGATGAAGCGGGTCATCGCGTTGACCGGGGACTATGTGACCTCGGTCGCCGCCATGGGGGCGGCCAAGAAGGAGGAAATGGCGGTCGGCGGCGCGCGCAAGCTGATCGGGGGCATCTGGGCCAAACCGATGGATGCGGTGCTGGCATTGCCGACACTGGCCGCGGCGGCCAACAGCCGGCAGATCGAGACCGCGCTCAGCCGGGCGACGGCGCAATTCCTCGATGCCCGCCTCGCCTCCTGGCGCTACGCGGCGACCAGCGAGGCGGACGTGATCCAGCGGATGACGGCGGGTTTCGACAAGACGACCGCCACGCTGACGCAGGCCCGCGGTCTCCTCGCCGATCCGGCTTTCGCCACCGGCATCGACCAGCTTCTGGCCGCCGTCGCCAGCTACAGAGGTTCGGTGGACAAGGCAACGAAGGCCAACCAGCTTGCCTTGGAGCATCTGCAGCGCGCCGTCGCCGTGCGCGTGGAGATGGACGACCTCATCGTCAAGATCACGGCGGTCGCCGTCAAGCTCGCCGAGGACCGCAAGGCGGAAGCCGCATCCGAGATGACCCGGGCGGATCACCTCGGGCTCGGCATCGGCGTGCCGGTCATGCTGCTGCTGGTCGGCTCCGCGGTCTTCTCGGTGTTCAATATCGCCCGGCCGATCCGCAAGATCGGCGAGGTGCTGCTGGAGCTCGCCCAGGGCAACAAGGCGGTGGACATTCCCTATGCGCAGCGCGGCGACGAGGTCGGCGACAATGCCCGTGCGGCAAAAACCTTCAAGGAGAATTTGCTCCGCATCGAGGCGATGGAGGCCGAGCAGAAGGCCGCCGAGGCTCATGCGGTGGCGGCGCGCAAGGCTGAGCTGCAGCGGCTGGCGGACGAGTTCCAGGCCGCGGTCGGCAGCATCGTCGACTCGGTGTCGTCGGCCGCGGTCGAGCTCGAGGCCTCCGCCGGATCGCTCCACGCCACCGCCGACACTACCCAGCAGCTCTCGGTCAGCGCCGCCGGCGCCTCCGACGAGGCCTCGGCAAACGTGCAGTCGGTGGCCTCGGCGACCGAGGAGCTGGCCTCATCGGTGGGCGAGATCGGCCGCCAGGTCCACGAGGCGAGCAGCATGGCGAATGTCGCGGTCCAGCAGGCCGCCGCCACCGATGCCCGCATCGCCGAGCTGTCCGGGTCGGCTGCCCGCATCGGCGACGTGGTGCAGATGATCACCGCGGTCGCCGAGCAGACCAACCTGCTGGCGCTCAACGCCACCATCGAGGCGGCGCGCGCCGGCGATGCCGGCCGGGGCTTTGCCGTGGTCGCCCATGAGGTCAAGGCGCTGGCCGCCCAGACCGCCAAGGCGACCGACGAGATCGGCACCCAGATCGCCGGGATGCAGTCCGCCACCCAGCTCTCGGTGGCGGCGATCAAGGAGATCGGCGGCACCATCGGCCGCATCTCTGAGATCGCCAATGCCATTGCCGCCGCGGTGGAGCAGCAGGGCGCCGCCACCCAGGAGATCTCGCGCAACGTGCAGCAGGCCGCCGCCGGGACCGGCCAGGTCGCCGCCCACATCTCCGACGTCAATCGCGGCGCCGCCGAGACCGGCTCGGCCTCGAGCCAGGTGCTGAGCTCGGCGCAGTCGCTGTCGAGCGACAGCAGTCATCTCAAGCGCGAGGTCGACAAATTCGTCGCCTCGGTCAAGTCCGACGGACAGTCGACCGACGACATGGTCAAGAACGCAGCCGGGTTCATCAAGACGCTGGATGCCGACATCCAGGAGCGCCGCACGGCGCGGCGCGTCGCCTCGAGCGCGCCCGTCAAGGTGATGGTGGAGGGGACGACCGTTCCCACCATGCTCATCAACCTCAGCACCAGCGGCGCGCGGCTCAAGGCGGTGCCGGGCATCCGCGTCGGCGGCGCCGTCCACATCGCCATGTCGGACGGACGCGACGTCGAGGCCACCGTGATGTGGACGAAGGCCGACACCTTCGGCGTCAAGTTCAAGGCCGCGCAGGCCATGGTGGCCTGATCCGGCGTCGGCAGGCACGGCACGGCCTGCCGCGGACGACCGCGGGCGACGCCGCTTACGGTCTTCATCGCCGTCATCGGCGGGTCTCGATGTCCCGGCTGCAGCATGCGCTGGCGCCTTCGCCGCGCGGCCTTGTGAATCGACCGGTTATCGTTACGATCGGGGCAGCCGAGACACCGACGAAGACCAGACCCCATGAACGACAGATTTTTGAAGACCGGCGTTTTCCTTGCTCCCTTTCATCCCCTCGACGAAAACCCGCTGCTCGCCATCGACCGCGACATGGAGCTGCTGGTCCATCTCGACCGGCTGAACTATCACGAGGCCTGGGTCGGCGAGCACCACTCTGGCGGCTTCGAGATCATCGCCTGCCCGGAAATGTTCATCGCCGCCGCCGCCGAGCGCACGCGGCACATCCGTCTCGGCACCGGCGTCGTCTCGCTGCCCTATCACAACCCGTTCACCGTCGCCGGGCGTCTGATGCAGCTCGACTACATGACGCGCGGCCGCGCCATGTTCGGCGTCGGACCCGGCTCGCTGGTCTACGATGCGGTGAAAATGGGGCTCAAGCCCGAGGACCAGCGCCGCAAGCTCGACGAGTCGCTCGACGTCATCATGGAGCTGATGCAGGGCGGCATGGTGACCAGGAAGACCGACTGGTTCGACCTCAACGAGGCCCGCCTGCAGCTCAAGAGCTATTCGCAGCCGATGATGGAGATGGCGGTCGCCTCGTCGCGCTCTCCGGTCGGCGCCGTGGCGGCCGGCAGGCACGGCATCGGCATGCTGTCGATCGGCGGCACCTCGGACGAGGCGCTGGCGGCGCATGCCTCGAACTGGGGCGTCTACGAGGAGAGCGCCCGGGCCGGCGGCAAGACGCCCGACCGCCGGAAATGGCGCATCGTCACCTTCGCCCACGTGGCGGAGACCCGCGAGCAGGCGCGCCGGGACGTCAGGTTCGGCCTGGAAAACTTCAAGCGCTATTTCAGCGAGGTGGCGACCTTTCCCATCATCCCGCCCGACATCGCCAGCGACCCGGCGGAGTATCTGGTGTCGTCGGGCCTCGCCTGCATCGGCACGCCGGACGACTGCATCCGCCATTTCGAGCGGCTGTGGACGGGCTCGAACGGCGGCTTCGGCGGCGTCCTCTTGCTGGCGCACAACTGGGCCGACTGGGCGGCGACCAGGCAGAGCTACGAGCTGATGGCGCGCTACGTCCACCCGCACTTCCAGCGCAACGCCAACGAGCTGCGCGACTGGAGCTACAGCGACGCCGCCGCCAAGTACCAGACGGCCGGCGCCCAGTCGAAAGCCGCGATCCAGGCGGCGATCGACAAGCATCAGGCACGCAGGGGCTGAACCGTCCGACCGCACCTCCCGCCCTGGTCCGGCGCAGTCGGGACGGCCGGCTGCGCGCCTCAGAACCCGAGCGGATCGAGCAGGTCGATCACATGCGCCCCGGTGTCGGGCACGATTCGGACCTTGTCCTCGAGCCCCGCATGCCCGTCGAAAAACGCGCGCAGGCCTTGCTTCGCCGGCGACCAATTGGGCCGTATCTTCTTGTTCGGACTTTTCGTCTTTCGGCTCTTCTCCTTGTTCTGCTCCTTCTTCCAGTCCTCCTTGCGCCCCCGGTCGATCTCGTCGATCGGGTAGGTCAAGTGGATCGTGTAGTCGTTGTCCCCGCGCGCCGCGAACAGCATCTCCAGCGACTCGCGCTCCGGATTGCCGTGCTCGCCGTTGCCGGAGAAGACGTAGTGCCTGGCGATGATGCGCTTGAAGAAGTCATTGTCCAGATTGTTGGAGCTGCCATGGTGGGGAACCTTGAGCAGGTCCACCTCGATCGTGCTCTCGTCTCCCGGGTCGAGCAGGCGCGCGAGCTGCAATCCCTCCATGATCTTGTCGCCGCGCGCGTCGCCGGTCAGCAACATGCGCTTGCCGCCGGCCTCGGCGACGACGACGATGCTCGATAGATTGGGAACCGACTTGTCGACGTAGGCGGCGAGCGCGTCGGAAGGCGACTTTCCCTGCTTCTTGAGGGTCTCCAGCCATTGCTGGTGCTTCTCGTGCAGCGCCGCCAGCTCCGCCTGCATCGGGCCCACCACCGTGAGCTCGAGCCCCTGCGCGATCGCGACCGGTCTGCCGCCGGCGCGCGCCATGATCAGCTTGCCGTCGAATTCCGGATTGCGGGGATACTCGAGCCCCTCGGCGTCGTGGCGCAGGCGAAAACCCTGCTCGATGCTCGCCAGGACCTTGAGCGTGCTGGTGACCACCTCCGGCTCCTCGTCCGGATTGGCCTGCAGGTAGCTCTCCTCCACCTCGGCCTTCTTGTCGTCCGCAAGCTCGCCGCCGCCGGACACGGCGGCCGTGCCGAACTGGCTCTTCACCGAAGCCGTGAGCTCGGTCGGCTGATGCCCGATGACCTCGTCGAAGCTGTTGTGCCAGAAGCTCTGGACCTTGAGCAGCCGCGGCTGCCGCGCCGCCTTGGCGACCAGCTCCTCCTTGGTCAGATCGAGGATGCCCTGGATGTGGTCGTCGTCGACATGGCTGACCATCAGGAGGTCGACCGGCAGCGCGTCCTGCCGGGCAAGGCCGCGCGCCGCTCTGATCTCATCGAGCCGCGGCTTCAAGTGCGGCTTGTAGACGCTCTTCGGCCCGCCGTCGATCATGACGAGGCCGGGCTCGGTGCGCGAGCCGAAATGCATGAGCAGGCAGTCGCCTTTGCGCGCCCGCCGGACATCCAGGCTGAAGAACATCGCCCTCTCCCTTGTGTCAGATGCTCTGGAACGCCCGCAGCACGTCGAGCATTCCATGCCCCTGGAAGTTCCGCTCGCGACCGAGGTCGGTCGCGCTCTCGCAGAGGATCTCCTTGATCCGGCGCGGCTGCCCGATCAGCTCCGAATAACGCGCCATCAGCATGGCGGCAGCGCCGCTGACATGCGGCGCCGCCATGCTGGTGCCGTCGAGATCGTCCCAGCCGTCGCGAAACGCCGAGCGGATGCGCTCACCGGGCGCGACCAGGTCGGGCTTCAGCCGTCCGTCCCCGGTCGGTCCGCGGCTGGAGAAGAAGCTCACGCCGTAGGTGTGCGGCGAATAGCGATGGGTGGCTCCCACCGTGATCACGCCGTCGGCATTGCCCGGATCGGTGATGCTGGCCGGCGCGTAGCCTTCGTAGGAGCCCTCCCGGGTGAGGTAGCTCTGGTATCCGAAATTGCCGGCGGCCGCGACGACGACGACGCCGCTCTCCACCAGCTTCTCGCATTCCACGCAAACCGGCGTGCGGCCGCAGGCATAGTTGTGCACGTCATGCTGGATCGCCAGGCTGAGATTGGCGCCATGTATCGTGATGAAGTCATGACGGGCGTTCAGATGACGGATGTACTGCAGCGCGGCGATGACGGCAAACTCGGTATCCTTGATGCTTTCCGTGGCCTCTGCGAGCACACGAAAGTCGTAGAGCTGGATGTCCGGGCAGACCCCATCCGCGTATTCGCCGCGCTCGTCCTCACCCGAGGCCTCCGCCTCGATGCGCGCTTCCGGCTCCGTCCTGGATTTTGCCCTGGCCTCCTTTGCTTTGCCTCTCTTCTTTGCCTGCAGCTTTGCCTTTTCCTGGTAAGCGGGCCCTTTCTTGCTGGCGCCGATGATCCCTGCGACGTGGGTCCCGTGATCGCTCGCCGATGGCCGTGTCGCCGGAAGAATCTCGATGAAAGGCTCGACGAATTCCCAATGGATCGGCCGCTCGTACCGCACGTCCGTAGCCAGGCTGGTAAGGTACTCGATGGCCTTCTCTTCGCTGGGCTTGGCCTTCAGCTTGTCGTGCAGCAATTTTCCAAGCCTCGCGCCTCTGGTCTCCTGATCGGCGTCCTTCCGGAATATCCGGAGGTTGTCGAGACTCACGATGTCACGGTAATTGCTGAAATCGAAGCTCGCTCTCACGCGCGACGTGCCGTCGGCGCCGACGAATGCCGGATGATCTCCCTGGATGCCGGAATCGATGACCGCCCAGGCGATGTCGCCGCATTTGACGCGGAACAGGGAGGTGGCGGCGTCCGCCTTGACGGCGGAAACCGAGCGCGCGATGGCGGCCGAGACCTCGCGGTTGAGCGAGACCTGATAGACCAGCGGATCCCTCTCCTCCTGCTGCGGCAGCGGCGGGAACTGCTCGAGGATGTCCAGGAAGAGATCGGTCAGCTCTTTGGCGATGACCTGTTTTCCGTCGCCGATGGCCTGGGCGAGTGCCTCTTTCTCCGATGGCGCGCCGTCCTGATCCAGCCTCGTGTCGGACCGGCCCGCCCAGAGAATGATCCCGGCAATGGCCGCGTAACGATCGAGCGCCGAGATCCCGCCGGGCTTCGCGGTCTTCCCCGGGGCGCTCCAGTGCGTTGCCATGCTGTGCACGCAGTCCAGCACGGTGCTCAATCGTTTTTCCGCCGCCTCCTTCCCGCCGAGATAGACGTGCATCTCGTCCCTGTTCCGCGAGCTTTTCCACCATGCGGTCCTGGGGACGACGATACGCAGCAGCTCATCGAAATAAAGACGCGCCGCGATGACGCCCTGGAGATAGGCGAAATGCGCGAGCTCCGTCCTTTTCGAGCGTTTGTCCCGGTCTGCATGGATGAGCTCGTCGAGCTCGATTGCCACGAACCCCGCCGTCTGCCGCTTGTGCGGCGTGATCAGCAGCTCCTGCGGCCGGTCGGGCTCGCTGGCGAAAGCCATCCACACGTCGGCGAGGATCGGGGAGTCCTGCAGCTGGCGGCGGTCTCCCGTCGGTCCCAACAGGATGGTCTCGACGAGGCTGCGGGGTATCGATATCGCCATTCCTCACGCTCCCGCTGCCGGATAGGGAAGCCTGATGCCGCCGAGCCGGCCCGTCTCATACGTTGATGGAACTGCTATTCAACTACAAGTGTTGAGTGCTGGCAAGGCCTCTGGTGGCGCCGCGCCAGGCGCGCCAGGGCCGAGCTCGCGGCGATCGGCGCATCCCGCGTCCCCAGGGCTTCGACCGTGGCGGCATCGGGATCCTCGGAGAGAGCATCCGGCTCGATCGCGTCGGCGACCGTCTCCGCAGCGGAGACGGGCAGGTCATTGCCGCCCGCTTGACCTGCTCGTTTCTTCGGTCAAACGAGCGCGGCGCTCGGAATGAACCGAACGGAACGTGCAATGCCGACATCCGGCCAACCTGTGGCTCGCACCCGTCAGCATGGCAAAGCCGCAGGCCTTTGAGGTAGCATCGATCCGCGGGCGGACCGCACCGTCCCGTGAACCACCAGGGCGCCGTTTCCGGCAGGCCGACATGCCCGACCAGATCGACCCGTCGCACATGGCGCGCCTGCTCGTGTCGGTGGGGGCGTTCGGCAATCTGTCGGCCTCGGAGCTCGCCGAGCTTGCCGGCAAGCTCGACGTCCTCGCCGTGGCACGCGGCGAGATCCTGGTGCGCGAGGGCGAGGAGAGCGATGCGCTGTACCTCGTCCTGTCGGGACGCTTCGCGGTCTTTCGCCGCGACGGAGCGGTGTTCGCCGAGATCGGCGCCGGCCATCCGATCGGCGAGATCGCGTTTTTCGCCGGCGGTCCGCGCACCGCCTCGGTGCGCGCCGAGCGCGACTGCCTGGTGCTCAAGCTCGGGCGAAGAGACTTCGAGGAGCTTGCCGCCCGGTCGCCCGGCCTGTGGGGGCGGATCGCCGCCATGCTGGCGCAGCGGCTCGCCGAGGTGCGGCGGGCGGCGGCGCCGAAAAAGCACCTGCCGCGCACGATCGCGATTCTCCGCGCCGGAGCGAGCCCGGTGCCCGACGACTTCATCCGCGACCTTAGCGCCGTGCTCGGCGAGCGCCATCGCGCCATCTTTCTCGATTCGGCCGCGGTGCAGGCGGCCGGCCACCATCGGCGCCTGGAGAGCATGGAGGACACCAGCTGGTTCAACGAGCTCGAGGCGCGCTACGACCTGGCGGTCTACGTCGCCGACGCGGAGCTGACCGACTGGTCGCGCAAATGCATCCGCCAGGCCGATCTGGTGATGAGCGTCGGCCGCTACGACGAGCCCGGCGAGACCGCAGTCGAGCCCAACGAGCTCGAGCGCTTCGCCGGCGGGCTCGACGCGGTGGGCGATCATCGCCTGGTGCTGGTGCACGAGGCGCGCGCGGCGCTACGCGGCACAAGGCGCTGGCTCGATCCGCGCCCCGATGTGCGCATGCATCACCACGTGGTGCGCGGCGATCGCGATGATTGCCTGCGCCTCGCCCGCTTCATCGACGGCACCGCGCTCGGGCTCGTCGCCTGCGGCGGCGGCGCCTTCACGGCGGCGCATCTCGGTCTCTACCAGGCGCTGGGCGAGGCCGGGCTTTCCTTCGACATGATGGGCGGCACCAGCGGCGGCGCCGCGATGATCGCGGCGTTCGCCACCGGCGCCGATCTCGACGCCATCGACCGCGAGCTCGAGGCGATCTTCGTCAAGGGGCGCGTGCTCAAGCGCTGGACCTGGCCGCGCTACGGCCTGCTCGATCACACCCGCTTCGACCGCGCCTTGGAGCGCTGGTTCGGCGGCATCGACATCGAGGATCTGTGGACGCCGTATTTCGCCGTCTCCACCAACCTGTCGAGCAACGAGCTCTACTGCCACCGCCGCGGACCGCTGTGGCAGGCGGTGCGGGCGACCGCGTCGCTCCCCGCCCTGCTGCCGCCGTTCTTCACCGCCCGCGGAGAGATGCTGGTGGACGGTGCGCTCCTCGACAACGTGCCGACCGGCACCATGCGCTCGTTCAAGGCCGGGCCCAACGTCGTCATCAGCTTCGAGGTGAAGGGGCAGGGGAGCTTCGACGTGGATTACGCCGCGCTGCCCTCGCGCCGCCGCCTGTTGTGGTGCGCGCTCGATCCGGTGGCGCGCCGGCGCCTGCCGCGCGCGCCCGGCCCGATGTCGGTGCTGCTGCGCGGCCTCACCGTCAGCCGCCGCAACTTCGCGCTCGCCATGGAGGAGGGCGACCTGCTGCTCTCCCCGCCGCTCGGCGCCGAGATGGGCTTCATGAACTGGCGCAATCATTCGCTGCTGCGCCGCCAGGGCTACGAGTACGGCACCGCCGAGATCGCCCGCTGCCGCGCCAACGGGCACCCGCTGCTCGCCGCCAAGGCGGGGCCGGAGTGAGCTGATTTTGGCCGCGGCGCCTCTTCCCCCTCTCCCCGCTCTAAAAGATCGTCGCCTAACGTCATGTCATCGACTAGGTCGTCACCGAGAGCGCCGCGGCTATAATGCCCGCCCGGCCTCGGTCGATAGTTTTCTGTATTTCCGCACCGCAGTCGGCGCACTCGAACGTCACGTCCTCGTCGCCGACCGCGAACATGGTCGGTACGATCGTCTTGACGTTCATCCGTGTTTCGATCTGGGACAGATCTCAACGAACGCCAACGGCATCGGCACTTTTACCGGCTGCGCCCTCATGTGATTCCCCCAAAATCGCGGGTTTGGTAGATCCCGGAGGTACCAAGATGCGTCAAGCCCCTGGTGGTGCGGCGCGCCAGGTCTTCTTCCATAAATTCTTTTTCCATGAATTCGGGAACCGCCAAACTTCCTGGGACTTGATCTTTGAGTGCCCGGCCTATTTCGATGAGGTGCACTGTGAATCCATCGGACGAATTTCGGCGCCACGCCGCCGAATGCCAGCGCATGGCGCGCTCCTCGAGCAGAGACGAAAAGGCCACATGGAGCCGGATGGCTTCGAGATGGCTCGCGTGTGCGAAACATGCGGACGACGAATACGCAGCGGCGAAATCCCGAGCCGAAGCGGACAGGTCGAAGCCCCATAGAAGACCCTCGCTCGGTTGGGCTCAAGAATCCCGAGCGAGCTGACGCAAACCTCGCTTCACGCACCCCGCTCTGCGGGAACAAATACGGCCCATGCTGGCAAGCTTTTCGGGGCATGAACGGAGGCCGCCAACAGCTGAACCGCGCACTCGACGTCAACGCAAGGGTCTCGAATGTGGATTTCCCTTTTTGCCATCACCTTCGCGATTGCCCTTGTTCTTTGCTTCGCTGCGATCATGATGCAGCCCAAACTTATGCGGGGCCGCTGGGAAGACGCGCTCACTCGTCAAGCTCCGCCAGCGTCCCCGCCATTGTCGACGCAAGAATATGCGGAAGAGGAAAATGCCCCGTGCAGCGTCAGTTCATCGTTGCCCGACCACCTCCGGGAACACTATCGCCCTGTTTTGAATGAACCGATCCCTGAACATTTGACAGCACTCGTGCGCCGTCTGGAAAACCTCGCGATGCCAATTCGAGGCCCCTGACCCCACACCCGCCTTCACCTCACCGTCGCCCTCCCCCTTCCGAATGCAACTTACGCGGAAGTCCTGTGGCGGCAGGTCACCGCGTCTGGCCTGCTTTCCCCGCTATCGCTATACGCCCGCACGCGCAGGGTCATCGCATATGACGAAGATCGCGTGAAGGACGCCACCGGTCTTGTTTGGCGTCTCGCGTGCCGCGAACTCCTCCCTCCCCCCGCTCTTGCGGCGGGGAGGGATGGGGTGGGGGGTGGTGCCGCAAACGCGGGGCAGATAATAGTCCCCCCACCCCGACCGCCTTCGCTGCGCGAACGCGGTCGACCCTCCCCGCCAATGTGAATGGACCGGCGACAAGGGGGACACTGTTCGGGGACATGGGGGACACATCGGGTTGAGCTTCTCAGATGCATGTTTCGCTTCTGTGTTGCTGATTTTGAACCTGTGGGGTTGTGGGCATCGCGCTTGCGATGTCCACAAATCCACAGGCCGAAGGGCCGACTGCGCGGAGATCGATGGTGCCGATCCGCTGGGTGCAAAAATGAATGCTGAAGACCCCGTCCTCGGCCGTGGGACGCAGCGCGATCGGCTCGCCGCGGAACGGCTTGCCAAGGCGGATGCGACGGGTCTTGAAGCGGATGTCGCCCTCCTGGTCGGCCTTGCGGACGATGTCGCCGGGCCCGTATTCGATCGGCGGCAAAGTCTCCGGGAAGGATCGGCCGCTCGGCCGGTAACGCTCGCTCGGCACCGCCAGATCGAGGGCCTGGTGCGGCCGCTGATGGTTGTAGACATGCCGCCACCGATCGAAGGCACGCTGGCATTCGATCAGGTTGATGAAGTGCCGTCCGTTGAGAACCTCGGCATTGAGCGTGCGGTGGAAGCGTTCGTCCTTGCCCTGGGTCTGCGGATGATAGGGCCGGCCATGGGTCACCCGCACGCCGAGCCGCAGCAGCCACACCGCAAAGGACGTCAGCGGCCCGCCGCCGGAGTCCCCCCACGGCGCGCCATTGTCCATCAGCATCGTGTCCGGCAGGCCGTAGCGCCGGAACACCGCAGCCAAACGGTCGCGCGTGGTCCGATCCTGCTGCGTGCCGCACGCCTCTACACCGAGAGCGTAACGCGAATGATCATCGATCACGGTCAGCGGGTAGCAGCGCCCGCGTCCGGTGGCGAAGTCGCCCTTGAAGTCCATCTGCCAGAGCTCGTTGGGGTGCTGGCGCTCAAACCGCTGAAACGGCCCGGGATGCTCGTTCGCCCGCCCCTCGAGCTTGCCATGGCGCCGGAGAATCTCCGTGATCGTGCTCACCGCCGGCACAACACCCTCGCCATCGCGCGCCATGACCTGCGCGATCTTCCGCCCGCCCCAGGCGTTGTTGCTGTCCTCCCGGATGCGCAGAACCTCGGCCTCCACCGCAGCTGCTGTCCGCAGCGGGCTGCGATGCGGACGCCGCGAGCGATCGGCAAGTCCGTCTCGCCCTTCCGCCGCATATCGCTCCAGCCACTTGTAGCCTTTGGAGCGGCTGATGCCGAACCGTCGGCACAGCTCGCGCTTGTTCGCTCCAGGCGCCAACGCCAGCCTCACGAACTCCTCCCGCTGATCCATGATCGACAGCTCCCGCCAGGGCATCGAGGCTCCCCCCATCCAGCACAACATCGCTGGACCAGTGTCCCCCATGTCCCCGAACGCTGTCCCCCATGTCCCCGGTCCATACACAATGGGCGGGAGGGTGAACTCGCGGCACTGCTGTGCCTCAAAACGTCATATGCGATCGCCCTGCCCGCACGCGGGGAGAGGTGGCGCCCGCGGCGAGGCCATGCGCAACTATTGGCATCCGATGCAGCGGCTCGCGAGGTAGTTTTCCGTTTTCCGAGAAGAAAAAATCCGTATTATGGAAGCCGGAAACGCCCGCCGGCGCCCGTGCCGGCAGCGAGACGATCGTGCGGGGATAAGACGCTCATGGAAAAATCCTTCCGGTTCTCCAACAGCCACATCGACTTCCAGGCGCGCGACGCCAAGGCGGTGTTCGGCTGGCGCTACTCGCCGCGCATCATCTTCAAGGCCGGCAAGGGAACCAAGCTCGTCGACCTCGACGGCAACGAGTACTACGACCTCACCTCCGGCATGATGTGCATGGTGCTCGGCCATTCGCATCCCGAGCTCACCGAGGTGATGCGCGAGATGGCCGGCACTTTCGTCCACGAATCCTCGTGGTACTCCAACCCCTGGGCGGTGGAGTTCGCCGAGCGGCTGGGCGAGATCTCGCCGGGCAGGCTCAAGGTGGTGAATTTCGCCGTCACCGGCTCGGAGGCCAACGAGATCGCCATGCGCATGGCGCTGGCGGCGACCGGAAAGTTCGACATCGTGTCGATGATCCGCGGCCTGCACGGCGGCAGCCTGGCGGTCGAGGCGCTCACCACCGTCGGCGGCAACCGGCGGAAAAGTCTTGGGCCGCTGATGTTTCCCGCCAAGGCCAACGCCCTGCTGCCGCCCTATTGCTACCGCTGCCCGATCAACCTCAGCTATCCGGGCTGCGACGTCGCCTGCCTCAAATCGAGCGAGGAGATGCTGGAATTCGTCACCAGCCAGGACATCGCCGCCATCATGGTGGAGACGATCCCGGTGCCCGGCGGCATGATCGTCCCGCCCAAGGAGTGGCTGCCGCGGCTCGCCGACCTCGCCAGGCGCTGGGGGGCGCTGTTGATCCTCGACGAATGCCAGCTTGCGCCTGCGCGCACCGGAAAGATGTGGGCGATGGAGCATTATGGCGTCACCCCTGACATCGTCACCTTCGGCAAGGGCCTCTCCGCCGGCCTCGCCATCTGCGGGACCATCACCACGCCGGAGATCGCCGAGGAGACCCGGGGCAATTGCGGGCTGCCGTGGGCCGGCACCTATTCGGCCGACCCGCTGCCCGCCGCGGTGGCGCTGAAGCAGCTCGACATCGTGCTGCGCGACAAGCTCGACGAGCGCGCCGACCGCCTCGGCCAGGTCGCCGAGATCGCCCTGCTCGGGCTGCAGGCGAAGTACGACTGCGTCGGTGACGTGCGTGGCAAGGGCCTCTATCGCATGCTCGACATCGTCAAGGACCGCAACACAAGGCAGCCCGACCCGGTCATGGCCGAGCGCATCCGCCACAACGCGGCGCTCGAGGGCGTCATCGCCATCGCGGTGAAGCACTATTTCCGCTTCGCCCCGCCACTGATCATCACCGAGGCGGAAATTCTCGACATCGTCGGCCGCCTCGATATCGCCATCCAGCGCGCCGTCGACGGATTTCCCCGCGAGGTCGACGTGCGCGAAGTCGAGCTCGCTGTCGGTCGGCGACCGGCCGATCGCCGCGGAGTGAAACCGTCCGCGGCTTGGTTGGCACGCCACATGCAGGCAAATGAATGACAGCGGAGCGAGGCTGCACGACAATCGGAGCAAACAACCAATAGCTTCAATCGGAGCGGGGTCGATCCTGACACGGGGAGAAAGATCGTGAGTTCCAGACGCGAGTTCATCACGCAGGTTTCCGGAGCGGCGGCGGGTGCCGGGCTGGTTCTGGCGCAGAACGCGCCGGCCGCGGCCCAGCAGCCCGCCGGCCGCTCCCGGCTCGACGAGGTCCGGGCGCGCGGAAAGCTCATCGTCGGGGTGACCAGCGAGGCGCCGCCGTTCGGCTTCGTCGACGACAAGGGCGAGCTCGTCGGGTTCGACATCGACGTCGCCAAACTGATCGCCAAGGCGACCTTCGGCGACGAGAGCAAGATCGAGCTCACCAAGCAGGGTTTTGCGGCGCGCTGGCCCAACGTGCAGAACGGCACGGTCGACTTCGGCATCATGGTGACCACGGTCTATGCCGAGCGCGCGCTGCAGGTCTCCTTCACGCGTCCCTATATCGACAGCGGCATCGTCGTCGTGGTCAAGGCGCAGAGCCCGGTGAAGACGATCGCCGACCTCAACAAGCCCGACCAGACGGTCGCCCACCTCACCGCGCCGGTCCAGGAGGAGCGCGGCAAGCGGCTCTACCCGGAAGCGAAATTCCTCACCTTCGACGCCATCTCTTCGCAATTCAACGCGGTGAAGCTCGGGCGCGCCACCGCGGCCCAGCTCGACGCGCCGGTCGCGCTCTACTACGCCAAGGACAATCCCGACATCCGCATCCTCGACGAATGGCTGACCGACGTCACCGGCAACGCCGTCTTCCTCCGCCCCGACGACTTCAAGTGGTGGCTCTATCTCGACACGGTGGTGGCGGAGATGCTCGGCGGCAGCCTGTGGAGCCCCTACAAGGCGCTGTACAGGAAATGGTTCGGCATCGAGCCCCGCCACGCCCGCGCCGCCGCGACGAGCAAGGGCTGAGGAGCGGGGCGCCTCTGCTCCCTCTTCCCGCTTGCGTGGGGCAATTGCATACGATGTTTGGCGCACTGCCGTGCCGCGAGTCCACCCTCCCGCCCGTTGGCGGGGAGGGTCGACTGCCTGAGCGAAGCGAAGGCGGTCGGGGTGGGGGGACTATTATTTGCTCCCAATTTGCTGCCCGACCCCCCACCCCATCCCTCCCCGCCGCAAGAGCGGGGGGAGGGAGGAGTTCGCGGCACGCGAGGCGTCAAACAAGGCGGGCGGTGTGCTCGGCATGGTCCTCGTCATATGCGATAGCCCGGCCATAGGCCATGGACACCCTCGCCCAGACAGCGGTGCTCCTCTCGGGCCTTTTTCCAAAGCTGCTGGCGGGTTTTCTTGTCACCCTGATGGTTGCCGCAGCCGCCATGCCGCTGGCGCTCGCCTTCGGCCTCATGCTGCTGGTGCCGCGCATGGAGCGCCGTGCGCTGATCGTCGCCCCCACGGTCGGCTTCATCGAGCTGATGCGCAACACCCCGCTGCTGCTGCAGATCTATTTGATCTATTTCGGCCTGCCGCTCATCGGCTTCTATCCGTCGGAATTCTCCTGCGGCGTCGTCGGCATCGCGCTGCAGCACGGGGCGTTCCTGGCGGAAATCTTTCGCGGCGCCATCGAGTTGATCGCCCGCGGCCAGTGGGAGGCGGCGCGCGCCATCGGCATGGGCCGGACGAAAATCTTCCGCCACGTCATCCTGCCCCAGGCGCTCATGAAGATTCTCGGGCCGCTCGGCAACCAGCTCATCATCCTGATCAAGGACACCTCGCTGGTCTCCGCCATCGGCGTGATGGAGCTCACCATGACCGGCAAGATGGCGATCGAGCGCAGCGCCGCCTCGGCGGAGATTTTCGTCGCCATCGCGCTGTTCTACCTGGTGCTGACCACGATGCTCGGCGGCGCGCTGCGCGTCGTCGAGCATCGCATGGCGGGGAGGTATTGAAGCGTGTTCCGGCGAAGTGGATATCGGTTCGCCGATAGGAACACGCGTCAAGCAAGAGTTCGACGGCCGTTTCCGGCCGAAGCAGGCATCAGGTGCGGTTCAATACCACCGGAAACGGCTGTAGCCATGCCCGACGTGCTGATCGCCAATCTGCCCTACCTCATGCGCGGCGCCGTCGTCACCCTGTGGCTCGCCCTTGCCGTCGTCGTCCTCGGGACTCTGCTCGGGATCGCGCTCGGCATTCTCGCCGCCGTCGGCGGCCGCGCCGCCCGCGCGCTGGTCACCGCCTATATCTTCGTGCTGCGCGGCGTCCCGGTGCTGGTGGTGATGTTCCTGGGCTACTACGCGTTCCCGGCGATGGGATTCCGCGTCAACGCCTATGTGGCGGTGGGGCTCGCGCAGATCGTCTATGTCGGCGCCTTCGCGGCCGAGATCGTGCGCAGCGCGATTCTGTCGGTGCCGTCCGGCCAGATGGCGGCGGCCAAAAGCCTCGGCATGCGGCGGGGAAAAATCCTGGTCCAGGTGATCCTGCCGCAGGCGGTCCGCATCGCCATCCCGCCGCTGCTCAACAACGCGCTCACCGCCGTCAAGCAGACCTCCTACGCCTCGATCGTCGGCGCCTGGGAGCTGACCTACGCGGCGCGCGAGGTCGTCGAGCGTACCCTCGCCTCGTTCCAGATCTTTCTCGGCGCGATGGCCATCTACTTCCTGATCTGCTATCCGCTGTCGCGCATCGCCGGCTGGTGCGAGAAGCGCACGGCGTACGTTCAGTAGGATGGGTTGAGCGAAGCGAAACCCATCAGCTCCACGCAACAGATTGATGGGTTTCGCGAAGAGCTCAACCCATCCTACGGCCTCGCCATATGCCGATGATCGAGATCAGGGACCTGAGAAAATCCTTCGGCGCGGTCCCCGTGCTTCATGGGGTCGGCTTCGATGTCGCCAGGGGCGAGGTGCTGGTGGTGCTCGGTCCGAGCGGTTCGGGAAAATCGACGCTGCTGCGCTGTATCAACCTCCTGGAGGACTATCAGGACGGCGAGATCCGCGTCGACGGCGAGCTCGTCGGCTATCGCGCCGATTCCGGCGGCCGGCGCGTCCCGCGCTCCGAGGCGGAGAACGCGAGATTGCGCCAAAATGTCGGCATGGTGTTCCAAAACTTCAACCTGTTTCCCCACCGCACCGCGCTGCAGAACGTCATGATGGGCCCGGTGCACGTGCGCAACATGGGCAAGCCCGAAGCCAAAAAACTCGCATCCGGGCTCCTGGACAAGGTCGGTCTCGCCGACAAGGCCGGCGCCTTTCCGGCGACCTTGTCGGGCGGCCAGCAGCAGCGCGTCGCCATCGCCCGGGCGCTCGCCATGCAGCCGAAGGTGATGCTGCTCGACGAGGTGACGAGCTCGCTCGACCCGGAGCTGGTCGGCGAGGTGCTGCTGGTGGTCAGAAAGCTCGCCGAGGAGGGCATGACCATGATCATCGTCACCCACGAGATCCATTTCGCCCGCGACGTCGCCGACCGGATCATGTTCATGGACCGCGGCGCCGTGGTCGAGCAGGGGCCGCCGGAGCGGATGCTGGGCGAGCCGTCGTCCGATCGCCTGAAGCTCTTTTTGCGCCGCTACCAGGGCGACTATTTCGCGCAATGAAAAAGCCGGCGCAACGATCGTCCGACCGCCTCGATTCGCCGGCCGCCAAGGTGATGGCGGTGCTGGCCGCGGTGGCGCGGCTCGGATCGGCGCCGGTCTCGGCGCTCGCCCTCGAGCTCGGCCTGCCGGTGCCGACCGCGCACCGCATCTGCCTGGAGCTCGAGCGCCTGGGCTACCTGCGGCGCCTGGCGGGATCGCGCCAATGGACCGTCGCCCGCATGCTGGTCGACGTCGCCGCCCACACGATCGCGGCTGCGGCCGCGGATGCCGCCGCCGAGGCGATCCTGAAAAAGCTCAGCCGCGAGGTCGGCGAGATGTGCAGCTTCGCCATTCAGGCCGGCGACGAGGTGGTGTATGTCGCGAGCACCGAGGTGCCGCACACGGTGACCCTGTCGTTCCATGCCGGGCGCCGCGCGCCGCTGTTCTGCACCTCGAGCGGCCGGCTGTTTCTGGCCCGTCTCGACGACGCGGCGCTGCAAAAGTATCTCGCGGGAGCCGAGCTTGCCGCCTATACGCGGCACACTCTGACCGACCGGAGAACGCTCGCCGCGGAGATCCGCAAGGTGCGTGTCCGGGGCTACGCCACGACGAGCCAGCAGTTCGTGCTGCACGTGGTGGGCGCCGCCGTCCCGGTCGCGGCGGCGGACGGCACGTTCTTCGGGGCGCTGTCGGTCGCGGCCCCGGACGTGCGGATGACCCTCGACGCGCTGCGCAAGCTCGTCCCCTCGCTCCACCGCGCGGCGGCCGGTCTGGCCGGCGCACTCCAGGGCAGGGTTCGTAGGATGGGTTGAGCGAAGCGAAACCCATCGTTGCCAGGAATCAGCCATCACCACACCAATCAATCAGAAGCGCGTGGCGCATTCTTCTGGCCACCGATTACTGGTTACTGCTGCCGCCGATGGGTTTCGCCGTCGGCTCAACCCATCCTACGTGCCCGGCAGTTCCGGCCCGATCCGCGGAAATGCCGGTATCGTCCGCCCGCCGTCCATCACGATGGCGCGACCGGTGACGACGTCGAACTCTTCCGAGCACATCAGCGCGACCATGCGGGCGATCTCCTCCTCGGTCACCAGCCGGCCGAGGGGAGTGCCGGCGATCGCCGCGTCCCGGTAGGCCGGCATGCGATCGGTGCGCGCGCTGGCGATCTGGCTCGGCACCACCGCATTGACCCGGATGGTGGGCGCGAGCTCGAGCGCGAGGGTCTCGGTGAGGTGCAGCAGCGCCGCCTTGGCGAGCCCATAGACCGAATGCGAGCGCACCAGGGCCGAGGTCGCCCCGATATTGACGATGCGGCCGAAGCCGATCGCCTGCATCAGCGGCGCGACCAGCCGGCTGATCTGCCAGGGAGCCTTGAGGTTGACCGCCATGACGCGATCCCATTGCGCTTCCTCGAGCTCGAGGAACGGCGTGTCCGCGAAGGGGCCGGCATTGTTGACCAGGATGCCGATCGGACCGAGGCGCTCGGCGACGTTGGCGACCAGCCCCAGCAGCTCCTCGCCGTCGGCGAGATCGGCCGTAAACGCTGCGGCCTCGCCGCCGCCGCGGCGGATCTCGGCGACCACCGCCTCCGCCTGGTCGACCGACCGCCGGCAGTGCACCGCGACGGTTACGCCGCGGCGCGCCAGCTCGCGGGCGATCGCCGCGCCCGTTCCCGACGACGAGCCGGTGACGAGCGCCGCCCGGCCCTGGAATCTCAGCTCGTTCATTGCCCCGGCTTCCCGTTCGAATGCTTACCTGTAACACGCCTGCCGCGCCAAGGCGCCGAGGACGCGCCGCTTGTCGCCAAGGCCCTCGATTGGGCGCCACAGGATTTACAGGACCAGGGTCGGGGCGTGGCCCGGTACGTCACCCTTGTTGACGGAAAGCCATCCAACGCGTGGCGGCTTGAGACCGAGAAGGCGCAGCTCGCGACCGGGCACCTCGAAGCCAATATCCCGCAACCGCTACGCCCGCCCTCGCAGCCTGGTCGAGCGTCCGAAGAAGCCGAGGCCTCGACAGCGGGGCTGGGGGAATGGTTAGACTTCACGGAACTGGCGCAGGAGGCGGACAACGCCATCCGAACCATGAGCACGAAACCGGATCATGCGATCGCACAGCAATGCGATTTACCCGTACCACCTCATCCCATCTTACGAATTCGATGCGACGCTCAACTGCATCCCGAACCAAAAGTCCCTTGTCGAACGTCCTCAGAATAATCCGTTGAAGCTTATCCCCTTTCTTCATCTCGATCGCGTATGGATCGTCAAACCTTTCTAGGTCCGCCGAACCCTAACTCGCCCCCCATCCAAATAGGATGATTAGCACTGCAGGTGCCCCGACCAAGACCCGATGGACCTGACGCAGAGCGTCGGTGTCTGCGTCGGCGAATGGAACGATATTTGAACCGTACATCAGCCACAAAATTATAATCGGCCCCACGAAAGCATAAGGCCAGGCCGATGTATCGACGAAAAAACCCAGCACAGGCGGCACCACGACGAGGAGTAACCAAATGAACCCTTCTACACTTCGATTGATTTTCGAATAGCGACGGAGCCCGACCACAACATCCCAGTCCAGGTACCCGTATAGCACAATCAGCATCAATGGTAGCCACAGCACCGCATTACTACAATAGTCCGATGTGGCGAGGAACGTTTGGAAGTGGCGGCCCATTGTCCAAAAATAACCGTACTCATGGCTGACCGACATCAGGAGCAATGTGACTGTCACAGCCCCCAAAATCGCTGCGAAATGATCGAGAAATTCTTTCATTCCGCTCCCTCAAAAGTGAAAATCATCCAACGCGCGGCGTACGACCTCCGCATCGCTAATTCTCCACTTCGATGCCGCGCGTTTAATGATCGATCGGTGGCGGTTGTAAACGCGAGGGCTGATCACCCGTGGGCGCTCGTGATTCGTGGTCTTCATATCACATCAGTATACCACGCCCGATTGCGTGCAATCGGTTATCCACATGAGCCTTGCTTGCGCGACTGCGCGGGCATGAGAAAATGTACCCAGATAGATTAGAAGCACCGACGGCCTAGGCAATCCTAACGGAAAGACGCGTGACCGCTCGACACCTTCTGTCTACTGTTGAACTTTGAAACTCATTTGTGGGTTTGGAGGGGGAGTATCATGGCAGACCCGTGGCTGGGCAAAGTGACCGTAAAATACTTCAATTCTCAGAATAATTATTAGCATCGAAACTCTTGCTTCCTCCGCCAATAACTTTCGATTGCGGCGGAGGCAAGGGGACTAAACAAAATCATTTATGGCATATCTATTTACCGACGAGAAGGGGCGCTTGATCGAACTAAGCCGCATTCCCGCAATGAGTGGGAACGCTGCACTTCGCCGCCGTATGTAATTGCGGGATGAAGGGGAGGTGCTGCATGGATTGCGAGAAATGGGGATGGAAGAAAGCAGGCTCCTGTGATTGCGGCTGCCACCACCCCGCAACTGATACGATCATTTCGAGGCCCGCCCCGAAGCAAAACGGATAACCCGCACGGGCATTATCACGCGTGGTACATTCCGCTTTGGACACCTGCGACAGAGGTCGGTTCCATTTGCTCGACAATAGTCGCAGTTCGCGCACGGCCACCATTGGTCGAAGATTATTTTTCGGGGCTTCATCGCAGTCTTCGTCGTGGAAATGGCGTGACTTTAGTCGGCTCCTCAACCGTTTCTGTCGCCGCCGGTTCCTCGGTCTGCGTCGGCGAATTCATGGCAGCGAGATCACCAAGGGTAAGATCGGCCAGCTTGACCGTCTTCAGGATGGACTTGACCACCTCTGGCGAGAATGTGAGCCCATACCCTTCAACAAGTCTTAGATGGAGTTCGCTCCCAAATACGCACTTGAATAGCCGCATCACATCGTCACGCGTCAGCTGAACTTCCATTCGATAATTGCCGGTAAGCTTCAACGGCTGAAACCACGCAAACGTAATATTGCCGGGACCTTCGTATATAACCGGTGTATCTCGACGCACAGTCCCATCACTACTATACTTCGTAGTTAGCAGGCAATGACTGGCGATTGTTGTCTCACCCATGTCACGATTCCATCCACGAACTGTGACTTTCATGGCCGCTACTCCGTTGCTGTTTATGATGCTGCCATTACCCGAAATTAGATTGAAAAGCAAGCGCGATAAACAGCATAAGGTGGTATAATGACACCGGTTACACCCTAGCTCATGGAGGCTGAATTGGTGTACGCTATGGACACGCTCGGTTACGCAAAACGCTTGCGCGAGCGCGGGATCCCGCAGGACGAAGCCGAGGCCCACGCAGAGGCAGTACGGGACTTCGTGATGGTCGAGCTGGTCACCAAGACCGACCTGCAAACCGCGATCTCGCTTGTCGAAGCGAAGATCGACGCGCAGACCCTGACCCTCACAGTGGCAGCTGAACAGGGCGGTGGGGACCTGCGTGTCGTGGAAGACATCGTAGGGTCTCGCGATCAAGACCGCCCGGTGCTCGATTTCAAGCGCTCAGTGCAGCTCAATAAGGGCGCCGGTCCGGTCACATCCTGAGCAGCGCTTCCGTGGACGCGGCCCGGCGCATGGTATCGAGGATCAGAAAAATGACCGAGCCGGCGCAGGCGATCTCGACCGCCATGGTGATGATGGGGATCACGGAGCCTACGCCCAGCCCGGTCCCGAGCTGAAGAGCGGTGAGCACGCCGTCGCTGATCACCGTCACGACGAGCGATCCGGTCGCGCAGGCGCACAGCAGAAAGACGCGACGCAGCCGCCGGCGATGACCCGCCTGCAAGCCGGCGCGCGCGCGGCCCATATAGATGAGAGCGCCGGTCCCGATCACGGCGGCGAGCCAAAAGGCGCAGCGGTCGATCGAGATCACGATGGCTCCGAGCTCGCGCGCGTCCTCGCTGAGCGTCCATTGCACGAGCCCGTACCACGCCACCCGCGCCTTCATCGCCACCAGCACGGCAAGAACCGCGAGAACGACGGTCACGCCGACCCGCCGGGTGCGCCGCACCAGCGAGACCAACGCGAACTCCTGGGCGAGGACGTGGGGATTGCCAAAACTCGCGATCGCCCGGCGCTCGGCCTCCAGCCGGTCGGGCGTGCGATCCGCCGCGACCGCCTCGCACAGATGATCCTCGACCTCGCGCACCACGCAGCGCGACAGCGCCGCATCGAAGCTGAGCCGGTCGGCAAGCGTCTCGAGATACTCGGAGATCATGCCGGCTTGCCCGACGGGCGGGTCCCCTCGAGCAGGCCGCCGATGGCATCGGAGAACTGCTGCCAGACGGCGCGGCGCTGGGCGAGCGCGCGCTCGCCGGTGCGGGTCAGCTTGTACACCCGCCGCCGCCGTCCGGAGTCGGCGGTGACCCAGTGGCTGGCGAGCAGGCCGGCCTGCTCGAGACGATGCAGCGCCGGATAGATCGTGCCCTCCGGAAGGTCGAAGGCGCGGCCGCTCTTGCGCCTGATCTCCTCGATCACCGCATAGCCGTGCGCCGGGCCGGACGCGAGCGCGGCAAGCACGATCATGTCGAGGTGGCCCTTGAGCATCTCGCCTTCCATCTAGTGCACCGATCCCGAAGTTCGCATCACTTCGCGGCACCCTCTCGTGCGAACTTCGGGATCAAGAGGTGCACTAGCAACTTCATGATTCTAGTGCGGTTTTTGGATTTGAAGTTCCGATGACGAGCGAGCGGCACAACTGATCGGAACTTCAAATCCACCGCACTAGGCGTCCTACGTCATTCGCCGCGCAGCTGCTTCTGCAGCCCCACATAATCCACGATATCCCAGTGCTCGGCAAACTTTCCGTTCTCGACGCGCCAGATATCGATGGTCCGCAAGGTGAACTGCCGTCCGGTCGGCGCAATGCCCTGCATCGGCTGGGTGTGGGTCCCGGAGAAACTCATGCGCGCCACCACCTTGTCGCCGGCGATCACCCGGTCCTCGACCTTGGCCTGGACGTCCGGCATGCGGGCGAAGATCGTGCGAAAATTCTCGACCTGGGCGGCGAGCCCGTTGGGGCTGCGGCCCGAGTGCTGGATGTAGCCCTCGGTGTGGATGTCGCCGAACGTCGAGGTATCGTGGGCGTTCACCGCCGCCAGGTATTTGTCGAGCAGCGCCGACCCGACAGCCTCGGAACAGTCTTCGGCGGCGAGAGCCGGCCTCAGCTCAGCAAACAGCGCCGTTGCGCCGAGGAACGCGAGAACGAGCAGGTCGCGGCGTTTCGTCATGATGGATCCCTCCTGTGTCTATGCATAGTGACACTAGGCATAGAGATGCGAGGGGTCAAGCCTGCGCCTGACACAGGCGCGTGATCGGCGCGATTGTTTGTAGGGTGGGCAAATCGCCGAGCGCGACAGCGCGGCGATCTGCTGAGGCATCGCCGGCGATTTGCCCACGCGGTCGGACCGGAGTGTCTGGAGCGCGGCTTCACCGCGTGGGCAAAATCTCCGCAGGCATTGCGCGAGCCGCCCTGCCGAGCTTTGCTCGTGATGGCGGGTCGGCTGCACGCTCGTTGGCACCTGCGCGACCAATTAGCCGCGGTGGTCTCCGGCGGGTGAGCTACGGCTTTGCCGGCGGCAACCGGGTCGGCGGCCGGTAGGCGCTGGGAGGGCGCGGACGGTATTGGGGGCATGCCGCCCGAGTAGCCGAGCCGGCGGCACTATCGGGCGGGTTTCCGGCCGGCCGGATTCTCAGAAGATGTCGGCAATCGACAGGAAATGCTGGACGGTCGCGTTGGGGTGGGTGTCGTAGGGCGAGGCGACGAGCTCGCCGGCGGGGGCCGCGTGCTCGGTGGCGCCGGTCGTCGCCCAGATGCCGAGGCTGGCGACGATCAGGGCCGCAATCGCCAGAGCCACCATGTTGCGCATCGGAATTCTCCCCGGTTGTCGCCGAGGATCTTGGCCGATATCCCCGGCAACGGATGTGACGCCGGTCACACGGCATCGCTCCCAGAACCGAGCGGCCGCCGACCTGGAGTTAAATATTAGGTGTTGATTTTAAAGGGTAGGTGTGCCAAGCTGGCCTGAGGAAGACATGCTGACTGCAGGCGGTGGAAATGGCTGCCGGCGGAGACGGAAAGCGAGATGGCCGGGTCGCCTGCAGGAACAGGGCGCCTGATAAAACAGGAGATGTACAGGTGGCGCGCGATGTAGATGGGCAAAATCGATGCACCGGCCGCGCGTCTCGTCCAAACATCGCGTACGATTTTGCCCACGCTGTCACGCCAGCGCCGGACCGCGTGGGCAAATCGCCTGGAATGCGTCACCAGATTTCGCCGGCCGTGCCGGGCGATTTGCCCAGCCTACGAGCTCGGATCGGCGCGCAAGCCGAAGGAGGATGGCGTTGCCTCCGCGAAGGGCGCCTGAAAATACAGGTAATCTACAGGCGGGCTCCCAAGGATGGGTCGAGCGGGACGCAAAACCCATCATGGTTCGGCAAGGCAGGTCGCGGCTGGAAACAACCGGAACAAGAACAACAACAAGAACAACAGAATCAACAAGGGAGCAATGGGCCGCCGGATGACGGCCCGGCCTGATAATACAGGTGATTTACAGGTGGAGCGGAGTGGAGGGTGGGCAAAATCGATGCACCGACCGCGCGTCTCGTCCAAACATCGCGTGCGATTTTGCCCACGCTGTCATCCCAGCGCCGGACCGCGTGGGCAAATCGCCCGCAATGCGTCACCAGGTTTCGCCGGCCGTGCCGGGCGATTTGCCCACCCTACGAGCAAGCCCCTGCGGAGGCGACAAACAACAACAGCAGAAAATACAACGAATCAACAAGGGATCCAGCCGCAACGGCCGTGTGCCCTTGTTCCCGGGAACAACAAATACAACGCGGAAACAAGCGCGGCGCGGGCGGGATGCCGCCACCCCGCCCGAGCGCGGCAAGAATCTTAGCCCATGCCGGAGGTCGAGGTCGGCTCGATTTCGTACATCACCCGGACCTGGCCGGGTTGGGCGAACGGATACTTGTCCTTGCCGAGATACTTCTTGGCGAGCTGGTCGATGTGGCCGTCGGCGCCCTGCTCGGTGACCCGGCGGACGCGCCCGCGGATCTGCACGTAGCGGTAGGCGTTCTCCGGGTCCATGATGGAGAGCGCGACCGGCGCGCCTTCCGACATGTTGCGCGCCTTGACGCGCCCCTTGGCGGTGTTCACCCGGATGAGCCCGTCCTTGTAATCGAACCACACCGGCGTCACTTGCGGGGTGCCGTCCGGCATCACCGTGGCGAGGTTGGCGAAGGCCTTCTTGTTCTGCAGCAGATCGGCATATTTTTCGGAAATTGCCGCCATCGTCGGCTCCTTCAAAGTCTGGTTGGAATTCTGTGACAGCCTTGGGCGCGCGCCCGAGAGCGTCGACGCCGCGTCGTCCGCGGCGGACGCTACCGGAATCAGATGAGCCGGACGCGGTCCCGGGTCCCCCCATCACGGCAAGTTGACGCCGGCCTCGACGAGCACGTCGCGCGCGTGCCCGCCGGTCGCGACCTTGAGGAAAGCGACAAGATCCTGCGGATTGTCGATGTCGAGGCCGATGCCGGCGAGCCGCACGACGCGCGGCTCGATCCCGGCGCGCCGCGCCGCCTCGAGGTGCGGCAGAAAGCTGTCGTTGCCGAACGCCAGGGGGACGCGGCCCGGCGGGGCGCACAGGATGGCGTTGGAGCCGCGCCCGTCATGCGCCGGCGCGATGACGAAATCCTCGTCGCGCTCGTGGGCGGCGAGAAACGTCCGGATCTCGTCGGCGGTGATCAGGGGCACGTCGCCGGGGATCGCCAGCATGGCGCCGCGCGCTTCGCGGCCGAGCAGCGCGGCGGCGGCGCGGACCGCCCCGGTCTGTCCCTCGCGGGCGCCGTCGGCGATCACTCGCGCGCCATGGCGGCGGGCAAGGGCTGCGGCCACCTCGTCCACCGTCACCACCACCAGGCCGGCGAGGCCCGGCGCGGCGGCGAGCGCCGCCAGCACGTCTTCGGCCATCGCCAAGGCGAGGCGGGTGCGCAGCTCCGCCGGAAGCGCCGCCGCCAGCCGCTGCTTGGCCTCGCCGGTCGCCTTGATCGGCAGCACCGCCCAGATGTCGGCGGCGATCACGCCGCTGTACCCGATCGGCCGAGCCTGTCGGCAAAGGCCAGTACCTCGCGGGCCAGCGTCTCGCGGTCGGCGAGGTTTTGCATCAGGGTCGTGGCCGCGGTCACCGTGATGCCGGCAAGCGGCTCGATGTTGCCGTCGTCGCGGTCGACCACATAGCCGTCGATCAGGCCCGCATAGTGCCGGGCGACGGTGGCGGCGGTGACCCGCTTGCCGAGCTCGGTCATCATCTTGGCGGTCGGGCCCTTGACGGCGCGGCCGGCGATGATCGGCGACACCGCGACCACCGGCGCCGGGCAGGTGGCGAGCGCCCGGCGCAAGGCCGGCAGCGCCAGGATCGGGTCGACGCTGAGGTACGGGTTGGACGGGCAGATCACCACGGCGCGCAGGCCTGGATCGGCGAGCGCCGCCAGCACGTCCAGCTGCGGTCGCGCGGTCGCCGCGCCCTCGTAGGCGAGCTCCACGACCGCGGGCTCGCAGCGCCGGCGCACGAAATAGTCCTGGAAGTGGAGCCAGCCCTCCGCGGTGCGCACCCGGGTGCGCACCGGATCGTCGCTCATCGGCAGGATTCTCGTCGGGATGCCGAGCCGGCGCGAAAAATCCTCGGTGATGCCGGACAGCGGCTCGCCCGCCTTGAGCCGGCGGGTGCGCTCCACATGGGTGGCAAGATCGCCGTCGCCGAGCCGGAACCAGGTCTCGCCGCCAAGCGCTGCGAGCGCCGCCATGAAGGTCCAGGTCTCGCCGTGGCGGCCCCAACCGGCCTCGACATTGTTGAGGTTGGCGAGCGTGTACATCAGGGTGTCGAGATCGGGCGAGATCGCGAGGCCCAGATGCTCGAAATCGTCGCCCGTATTGGCCACCACGGTGAGCCGGAACGCCGGCAGGACCCGCATCAGCCCGAGCGCCAGTTTGGCGCCGCCGATCCCGCCCGACAGGGCGACGACCGGACCGTCGGGTGATGCGGTCATCGGAACAGATCCTCGTCGGCGGCGCGGATCAGCTCCTGCGCCGGCGTCGCCGGCTCGCTCCAGGCAAGGCCCCGGACCAGCACGACGGGAAGCGCCTCGTCGGCTTGCCCCATCACCAGGGAGGCGGCCGCCGCGATCTCGTCGGCATATCCCACCATGCTGACCTGCAGGAGCTGGCCAAAGAGGTCGGGCCGCCCGCGCAGGTCGAGGAGCGACGGCAGCCCGGCGGCGCCAAGCGCAATGCCGAGCGTCCCGCGCCGCCAGGGGCGGCCAAAACTGTCGTTGACGATCACCGCGATGTCGCAGCCGCAGCGCGCCGACAGCTGCGCCCGCAGGCGCGCCGCCGAGGCATCGGGATCGAGCGGCAGCTTGAGCACCCGCTCGGGGCCGCCGGGCGGCCCGGTATTGGAGTGATCGACGCCCGCATTGGCCATCACGTAGCCGAGCCGGTGCTCGGTGATCAGCACATTCTCGCGCTTGCGCACCACGCGACGGGTTTCCGACAGGATGACCTCGATCAGCCGCGGGTCCTTGACGACCTCCGCGGCGAGCGTCCGCGCCGCCGCCGACGGCTCGACGGTGGCGAGATCGACATAGCGGTCCTCCGCCTTGGAGACGATCTTTTGCGCGATCACCAGGACGTCGGAGGCACGTAGCGCCAGCGCCGCCCGGTCGAGCGCGGCTCCGATCAGCTCGGCGAGATCATCGCCCGGCCGCACCTCGGGCAGCCCGGGCACGCCGATCAGCTCCACGCGCGTCGCCTGCGTCATCGCGGATCCGGATGCTGCGCCGGCCGATCAGCCGAACCGCGCGCGCAGCCTGGGGAGGACTTCTTTGGCATAGAGCCGGAGAAAACGTTGCTGATCGGGACCCGGAGCATGGAAGACCAGGTGGCGGAAGCCAAGCTCCACATAGGGCCGGATCCGCTCGATGTGCTCCTTGGGATCGGTCGAGACAATCCAGCGCGAGGCGGCCTGGGTCGCCGGCATGCTGTCGGCGAGCTTCTCCATCTCCAGCGGATCTTCGACCGAGGTTTTTTGCTCGGGCGTCAGCGCCAGCGCCGCCCAGTGGCGGGTGTCCTCCATGGCGCGCGCCATGTCGGTGTCGAACGAGACCTTCATCTCGATCATCATGTCGGTGGGCTCGCTGCGCCCGCCGGCCTCGCGTCCTGCGGCGACGTTGGGCAGCAGGGTGTCGCGATAGAGCTCGGTCGCCTTGCCGCTGGTGCAGATGAAGCCTTCCGCCGTCCGTCCGGCATATTTCGCCACCAGGGCGCCGGCGGCGGCCACGTAGATCGGCACCGGCCGCTCCGGGCGGTCGTAGATGGTGGCCTTCTCGGTCTTGTAATACTCGCCCTCGAAGCTGACGCGCTCCTCGCGCCACAGCTGGCGGATCAGGGTGAGGGCCTCGCGGAAGCGGGCAAACCGTTCCTTGAACTCCGGCCACGGAGCGCCCGTCGCCGGCACCTCGTTCAGCGACTCCCCGGTGCCGACCCCGAGCACGACGCGGTCCGGAAACATGGCGCCGAGCGTGCCGAAGACCTGGGCGACGATCGACGGGTGATAGCGAAAAGTGGGGGTGAGCACGCTCGTCCCCATCACGATCCGCGAGGTTTTTGCACCGAGCGCGCCCAGCCAGGCGAGCGAGGAGGGGGCATGACCCTCGGTATGCTTCCACGGCTGGAAATGGTCGCTGACGAAGACCGAATCGAAACCGACCTCCTCGGCGATCACGGAAAAGTCCAACAGCTGGCGCGGGCCGAACTGCTCGGCGGACGCCTTGTAGCCAAGTCTGATCAAGACGGTGACTCCTCTGCGGCCGCACGAGGAAACGAGTGCGGCGCTGACGAAACCTAGTGGGCTGCAGCGCGGGCGCGGCGGACCGGCGTCTGCACGACGGGCATCAGTTCGGGCGCGCCAAAGCTCTGCGCGCGGCGCTCCTCGGGCACCGCCCGGTAGAGCGTGGTGCGCTGGCGCGGCACGCGGCCGGCACCGCGGATCATGTCCTCCATGGCCTCGGGTGGCAGCTCCTGGCCGTGCTGGGTGCCGGCAGCCCGCGAGATGCTCTCGTTCATCAGCGTGCCGCCGCAATCGTTGACGCCGGCGCCCAGGATCTTTGCCACGCCGACAGGCCCCATCTTCACCCACGAGGCCTGGATGCTGGTGATGAGCGGATCGAGCGCGAGCCGCGCCACCGCGTGCATCAGCACGGTCTCGCGCCAGGTCGGGCCGCGGCGCGATCCGCCCTTGAGATACATCGGGGCTTCCATGTGGACGAAGGGCAGCGGCACGAACTCGGTCAGCCCGCCGGTGCGCTCCTGCAGTTCGCGGATGCGGATGAGGTGCGTCGCCCAGGCCCGCGTATCCTCCACGTGCCCGAACATGATGGTGGCGGTGGTGCGCAGGCCGACCTGGTGCGCGGTCGACACGACCTCGAGCCATTCGGCGGTGGCGAGCTTGTCAGGGCAGATGATTGCGCGCACGTCGTCGTCAAGAATTTCCGCCGCGGTTCCCGGCAGGCTGCCGAGGCCGTTCGCCTGCAGGCGCTCCAGGAAGGCCTTCAGCGATAGCCCGAGCGTCGCCGCTCCATGGGAGATCTCCAGCGGCGAGAACGCGTGGACGTGCATGCCGGGCACCGCGTCCTTCACGGTGCGCAGCAGGGTCAGATAGGTGTCGCCCGTATAGGCCGGGTGGATGCCGCCCTGCAGGCAGACTTCCGTCGCCCCGCGCGCCCAGGCCTCTTGCGCGCGCCGGGCGATCTCCTCGAGCGCCAGATCGTAGGGCCGGCCGCGCAGATGGTCGTGCAGCTTGCCCTTGGAGAAGGCGCAGAAGCTGCAGGCATAGCTGCAGACATTGGTATAGTTGATGTTGCGGTTGACCACGTAGGTCACCACGTCGCCGTTGCGTTTGGCGCGCAGCGCGTCGGCCGCCGCCGCGATCTCCTCCATCTCGGGACCGCGCGCCGCGAACAGGCGCACGATCTCAGCATGCCCGAGCCGCTCGCCGGAGCCGGCCCGTCGGAGAATCTTTCCGAGCGAGGCGTCCGCCGGCCGTCGCGCAACGGAGGTCGCGGATGCCTGCGGCGGCGCGGCGGCGCCGGGCACCCAGGAATCCTCACGGGCGAAACCCGACGCGTCGATCGCGTCGAGGACCGGCCTCACCAGCGTGCGATCGACCCAGCGCGCCGCCTGGAGCGCATAGTCCGGATAGATCGCGAGACGCTGGGAGAGCGTGCAGCCGGCCTGCTCCGTCGCCCGTTCGAGGGTGGCGATCTGCGGCCACGGGGCCTCGGGGTTTACATGGTCGGCGGTGACCGGCGAGATCCCGCCCCAGTCGTTGATCCCCGCCTCGGCAAGCTTTGGGAACTCCGCATAGCTCAGATTTGGCGGCACCTGGATGTTCATCGCCGGCCCGAAGATCAGCCGCGCGGCGGCGGCAGTCCACATCAGGTCGTCGAGCGACGGCTCGGTGCAGCCCGCCATCCGGGTGCCCGGCTTGGCGCGGAAATTCTGGATGATGATCTCCTGCACATGGCCGTGACGGGCATTAAGATCGCGCAGCGCCACGAGCGACTCGATGCGCTCGGCCCGCGTCTCGCCGATGCCGATGAGGATGCCGGTGGTGAACGGAATTCTTTGGCGGCCGGCCTCCTCCATCATGGCGAGGCGAACGGCCGGATCCTTGTCGGGCGAGCCGTAGTGCGGGCCGCCCGGCGCGCACAGCCGCGCCGAGGCGCTTTCCAGCATGATGCCCTGCGACACGCTCACCCGGCGCAGCGCCGCCATCTCGTCCGCCGACATGACGCCGGCATTGACGTGCGGCAGCAGCCCGGTCTCGCGGATCACCAGCTCGCAGGCATGCGCCAGATACTCGACCGTGGTGGCGAAACCCAGCCCGCGCAGCGCAGCGCGCGCGGCCTCGTAGCGCAGCTCCGGCTTGTCGCCGAGCGTGAACAGCGCCTCGCGGCATCCCGCGGCACGGCCGGCTTGCGCGATCGCCAGCACCTCGTCGGGGGACAGGTACGCCGTCCCCGCGCGGCCCGGCGTGGTGGCGAACGTGCAGTACCCGCACACGTCGCGGCACAGCCGGGTCAGCGGAATGAATACTTTTCGCGAATAGCTGATGACATTGCCGTGACCTTGCCGGCGCAGGGCAGCGGCATCGCGCACAAGGTCCGCCAGCGGCCTGGCTTCGAGCTCGGCGACGAGCCGATCCGCGTCGCCCGCGAGCGGCATGCCGAGCTCGGCTGCATCCGCAATCTGTTCGGCCATCGAGCTGTAACCCGCATTGATGACGGTTGGTTTCCGGGGCTTGCGCCGGCCTGCCTTGACCGGGCACCCGCGATCCGGCGGTCGTCCTTACGGGCTATTGTACCAGGAAGCTAGCCGCTGTCGCCGGGCTGAATCTGCCGCAGGACTTTTTCCGCCGTGATCGGCAGCGAGGTGATCCAGCACCCGGTCGCCGCCGCGATGGCGTTGGCGACGGTCGCCGGCGGCTCGATGCAGGGCGGCTCGCCGACGCCCTTGGCGCCGTAGGGACCATGCCGGCTCGGGCATTCGACGAGGATCGACTCCACCCGCGGCATGTCGAGCGAGGTCGGCATCTTGTAGTCGGTCAGGCTGGCATTGAGCACCCGGCCGTCCTGGTAGACGATCTCCTCGGACAGCGCCTGGCCGAGCCCCTGGCTGACGCCGCCTTCGATCTGTCCCTCGATGTAGGTCGGGTTGATCGCGAAGCCGACGTCCTGCGCCACCACGTAGCGGTGGATGGTGATTTCTCCGGTCTCGCGGTCGACGCTGAGGTCGGCGGCATGGGCATGGAAGCTCGGGGTGTTCCAGGCCGGCAGAGGGTGGTTCTCGACGCGCCCGGGATCGTGCGCCGGCGGCGGGGCGATGGCGGTGCCGTGGGCGATCAGCCCGCCGCCGGTCGTCTGCGAGAGCCGCGCCAGCTCGGCGAGCGTGATCCGGTGGTTGCGGGCGACCACGGATTTTTCCCTCAGCGTCATCTCCTCGGGCGGGATCTTCAGCTGCCGGCTGGCAAGCGCAAAAATCTGCTGGCGCAAGGTCTCGGCGGCCGCCCGGCAGGCATTGCCCACCGAGAACGCGGTGCGACTGCCCTGCGCGCCGTAATCATAAGGTGCCGTCTGGGTGTCGACCGTGGCGATGCTGATGTCGGTGAGGTCGAGGGAAAGCTCCTCGGCAAGAATCTGCGCCGCGCCGGTGAGCGCGCCGGTGCCGAGCTCGACGGCGCCGCTGGTCAGCGCCACCGTGCCGTCGGGGTTGAGCTTGACGTAGACGCCGGAAGAGCCGCCGGTGGTCATCCACCAGCTGCAGGCGATCCCCTTGCCGCGACCCGGTGCCGGGCGCCGGTCGTGCCAGCCGATCGCATCGGCGGCACGGCGCAGACATTCCTCGATGCTGACCGCCTCCAGCAACTCTCCCGCCGGGCCGAGATCGCCGTCGCGCACCACGTTGCGCAGGCGGAGCTCCAAGGGGTCGATCCCGAGGTCGGCCGCGATCATGTCCATCTGGCATTCGACGGCGAAATTGGCCATCGGCCCGGAGGGCGCGCGAAACGATCCGCTCGGAACCTTGTTGGTGTAGACCGCAAGACTCTCCAGCCTGAGATTCGGCGTGCGGTAGGGCCCGACCAGGATCTGCAGCGCGACCGCCGCGGTGCCGGGGCCGGATCCCGAATAGGCGCCGCAATCGACCATGACACGACCTTCGCGCGCCAGGATGCGGCCATCCTCGGTCACGCCGGTCTTCACCGTGATGATCGAGGACTGGCGTGGATGGGCGGCGATCAGCTCCTCCTCGCTGGTCGTGATCATCTTGACCGGGCGGCCGCATTTTCGCGCCAGCAGCGCACAAAAGTGCTCGACCCCGATCCGCAGCTTGCCGCCGAAGCCGCCGCCAATGCCCGGCACCACCACGCGGATCTCTGACGGCGGCAGCTCCAGGATGTCGGAGAGCGTGGTCTGCACCTCGTAGGGCAGCTGGGCGTTCGACCACACCGTCAAGGCCCCGTTGCCGTCCCAGGCGGCAACCGCGGCCCGCGGCTCGGTATATCCGGCATGCTGCAGCGCCGTGGTGAAGCGGTGCTCGTACACTCGATGGGACTGCGCAAACGCCGCATCGACGTCGCCGTGATGCATCCTCGACCGCGCCGCGACGTTGCCCTCGCGCGCGATGAACGGTAGTACCTTGTAGTTCCGCCAGTCCGGATGCAGCAGCGGGGCATCCGGCGCCAGCGCGGCTTCCGGATCATAGATCGGATTGAGTTTCTCGATCTCGACGTCGATTGCCGAAAGCGCCGCCTCGGCGATCTCCAGCGTGGTGGCCGCTACCGCGGCGATCGGGTGGCCGACAAAGCGCACCTCGTCGGTGGCGAACGCCGTGATGTCCTTGATGGCATTGCCGTAGCGGACCCGCGGCACGTCGGCCGAGGTGATCACGGTGCGCACGCCCGGCATCGCCCGCGCCCGGCTCGCATCGACACGGAGGATTTTTCCGCGCGGCACCTCGCTGCGCAGGATTTTTCCGTACAGCATGCCGGGCAGCGCCATGTCGGCGCCGTAGACATGGCGGCCGGTGACTTTAGCGGCGCCGTCGAGACGCGGCAGCCTTCGGCCGGCGACGAGGAATTCGTTGCGCAGCATCGCTACGCCCCCGTTCTCATGCGGCTCGCCGCGGCGGCGATCGCGTCGACGATCTTCTGATAGCCGGTGCAACGGCACAGCGTCCCGCAGATCGCCTCGCGGATCTCATCATGCGTCGGTACCCGGTCGGGATGCTCGTCGAGGAACGATTTTGCCGTGAGAATCATGCCCGGGATGCAGTAGCCGCACTGGACAGCGCCGAGTTCGATGAAGGCCGCCTGCAGGGGATGCAGGTGTTCCGGGTCGCCGAGCCCCTCGATGGTCACGATGTCACGGCCACGGCATTGCGCGGCGAGCAGGATGCAGGAATTCACCGCCTTGCCATCGAGCAGCACTGTGCACACGCCGCACTCGCCCTCGAGGCAATTCTCCTTGGTGCCGCCGAGGCCGAGATGGGTGCGCAGCACGTGCAGCAGCGTCCAATGCGGCTCGACCAGCACCTCGTGCGCCTCGCCGTTGATGGTCAGCCAGAGGGGCGAGCGGCTCATGAGGTGCCCTCGATCCGTGAGACGCACTGCGCCAGGGCGCGCGCGGTCAGCGCCTGCACCAGACGCAAGCGATAGTCCGCTGACGCCCGCACGTCGCTGATCGGATGGCAGGCCTCGGCGGCGAGCCGCCCGGCTTCGGCCAAGGCGTCGGCCGACGGCTCGCGTCCCTCCAGCGCGGTTTCGGCGGCGCGCGCACACACCGCCGTGGCGTCGACCGCGCCCAGCGCGATCCGCACGTCGCGGCATGCGCCGCGCGGGCTGAGGCCGAGGCGGGTCGCGATGCAGACGACGGAGATCTCCATGGCGCGCCGCCGCCCGGCCTTGATGAAGCTCGTGGCGCTTGCAGGCTGCAGCGCGGCAAAGCGGATCTGCGTCAACAGCTCGTCCGGCTGGCGCGCGGTGCGGCCGGGCCCGAGCAGGAAATCTTCCAGGCGGATTTCGCGCGTACCGTCGGGACGCGCCAGCGTCAGCTCGGCGTCGAGCGCCAGCAGGGCGACCACGACGTCGGCGGCGGGCGATCCGTTGACGATGTTGCCGCCGACGGTCGCCCGGTTGCGGATCTGATGCCCGCCCACCACGCGCGCCGCTTCGGGAAGCGCCGCCAGCGCGCCCCGGAAACCTTCGTGTCTCTCAATCGCCTTGTGGGTGGTCAGCGCACCGATCATCCAGACATTGGTGTCGTAGCGGATGCCGGCGAGATCGCCGAGGTGACCGAGATCGATCAGATGCTCGGGCGCCTGGCGCCTCTTGGCGATCTGCACGATGAGGTCGGTGCCTCCGGCGAGGAAGCGCGAGTTCTCGCCGAGCGAGCGGGCCAGTTGCACCGCCTCGGCGATCGACGCCGGATGGTGCAGGGTGAAGCTCATGGCACCCTGGCGGCTTCGACCGCCGGCCAGATTTTTTTGCCGAACGTCTCGATGACGGCGTCGATCGAACCGCCCGGCGGCGCCAGCGGGCGGATGATGATCGAGCCGATGCCGGCGCGCCGCAGCGCCACCGCGTGAGCGATGATCTCGTCGGCGGTGCCGCCCAGCGTGAAGGCGTCGACGTGGCGGTCGGTGGTGAGCGGCAGCAGCGGCAGGTACGGCTTGACGCCTTCCGCATACGGCGCGTCGCCGATACTTGCGATCGCCTCGGCGGGGAGCGTCAGCCCCTGCGCCTCGGCGGTCGCGAGTTTGAGCGAGCCGCGGCCGAGCAGCCGGGCAACGCCAGGGCGCAGCACGTCGCGCGCCGCGCGTCCGTCGGCCGCCACGCTGGCGTTGAGCCGCGCGATCAGTCTTACCTCGGCGGCCGGCCGCCCGGCCTTCCCGGCGCCGCGCTCGACCTCGGCGCGCAGCGCGCCGACCTCCGCCACCGAGCCGCAGGCCTCCATGATCGATCGCATCGGCCACCGCGCCGGCCATGCGCTGGCCGAGCGGTCCGTTGCTCGCCACATAGACCGGGATGTCGGCGCGGCCGGGCTTGAAGCTCAGATGCCCGTTGCGGAACGCGATGACCTCGCCTTGGAAATCGACCTCGTCGCCGCGCAGCAGCCGGCGGATCAGCTCGATCATCTCCCGCATGGCGCGCGGCGGCTTTTTCCGCTCGATGCCGAGCTCGGCAAAACCCGACACGCCGGCGCCGATGCCGAGCACGGCGCGCCCGCCGGAAATCTCGTCGAGGGTGGCGATCGCCATCGCGGTCAGCGCCGGATGCCGGGCGAACGGATCGGTGACGCAGGGACCGAGCGCGACCCGGCTGGTGCTGGCGGCGATGACCGCGAGGCAGGAATAGACCTCGCGATAGAAGCGCTCGTCGGCGAGCCACACCTTGTCGAAACCGCTTTGCTCGGCGAGTTGGGCGCGCTCCGTCAATTGCGCGACCGGCGCGTCGCCGAGCATCAGCAATTGCAGGCTCACGCTGGCGCTCCTGTCATTCCACCACCTCGGCCGTCAGGTAGATGTTCTTGGCGCGGTCGAGATAATGGTCGTAGAGTTCCTTGAGCAGCGCCGCGCCTTCGGGCGAGGCGAGATCCTTCTGATGCTGCGCCAGATCCTTCACCTCGATCCGCTCGACATATTGCCATCCGGCACCGGGAGCGCCGGTGATCGGGCCTTCGATCCGGTGCACGCGATAGCTGACGAAATTCGGGTTGCTGCCCGTATAGGCATAGTCGCGCTCGCGCACCCAGCGTTCGTAGTCGGCGGGTGCGACGCCCGGCTTAAGCGTGGTGATGACGAAATTGACCGGCATCGGTCGACCTCCCTGGCGCTGCCGGCTCGAATGTCGCCGACGACCTTGACGCGGACCCTGAGCGCATTGCCCGGCAGATAGGCGATCGGGATGTCCTCGGCCTCGACCATGATCAGGGTCTCGGCCTCCGCGCCGGCCTCGACCGCCCGGCTTTCGGCGAGCGCCCGCGCCCGCGCGATCGCCTCGCTGCGCTCGACGCCCTGGTACACCTGGTCGACCTCGCCGCTGACCTGGGCGATGGCGGCACCGACCGCGTTGGCGCAGCCGCCATGCTCGACCCGCACGACGCGGCTGACGCCCTCCAGGCGGTCGGGAATGAGGAAGCGCCGCCGCCGACCGCCAGCAGCACGACATCGCCCGCCTGGGTCTTGATGCGGTCCGCATGAGTTCTCGATCATCTGCTTGCGCCCGCGCGATCACCGCGTCGATCATCGCCTTCGGCAGATGCGCCACCCGGCGCCGCTCGCCGATATCCGCGAGACCCGCCGCGACCGCGACGTCGGTCGCGGTCAGCGTCTGGCCGCCGAACACCAGCGCCTCTTCGATCAGGCGATAGCCGACGCTCTGCGGGCCGACGGTCCGATGGTCCGGGTCGACCAGGCTTCCGCCGCCCAACCCGATCGACACCAGGTCGGGCATGCGGAACAGGGTGCGCACTCCGCCGACATGCACCACCGTGTTGGCCTGGCGGGGAAAGCCCGCCTGCAGATGGCCGAAATCGGTGGTGGTGCCGCCGACATCGGCGACGATCGCGTCGTCGAGTTTTGACAGATAGGCCGCCCCGCGCATCGAGTTGGTCGGCCCGGAGGCGAAGCTGAACACCGGGAGCGCGCGCGCATGTGCCGCCGCCGCCACGGTGCCGTCGTTCTGCGTGATGAACAGCGGCACGGTCAGCCCGCTCTCCGCCATGGCGCGCTCAAAACCCTCGACGGTGCGCCGCGCCAGCGGCACCAGGGCGGCGTTGAGCAGCGCCGCGTTCTCCCGCTCCAGAAGTCCGATGCCGCCGAGCAGATGCGAGCAGGTGACGGAGACGTCGGGAATTTCCTCGCGCAGGATGTTTGCCGCCGTTTCCTCGTCGGTCGGCGACCAGCGGCGAGAACATCGCAGCGATGGCGACGTCGCGCAGCCCGCGGGATCGGATGTCGCGGGCGGCGGCGCGGACCTCGCCGACATTGAGCGGCATGAACGGGCGGCCGTCATAGTCGTGGCCGCCCTCGATCATGCAGACGGCGCCCGTCGCCAGTGCGGCCAGATCCGCCGGCCAGTCGCAGAACGGTGGCAGCGACGTGGTCGCCGGCGCGCCGATGCGCAGCGCCGCGACCTTCGTCAGATCCCGGCGCTGCACCACCGCATTGGTGAAATGCGTGGTGCCGATCAGCACCGCGCTGACATCGGCGCCGTTCGCGGTCTGGGCGCGCAGCATGCGCTATCGCCGCCAGGATGCCGCCGGTGACGTCGGCCGTCGTCGGCGCCTTGACGGCAGCCTCGACCCGGCCGTCCGCGACCAAAACGGCGTCCGTGTTGGTGCCGCCGACGTCGATGCCGATGCGTTTCACGATGCGAATGCCGAATGGAAGTCGATGTCGTATCCGAACGCCCGCGGCCCCACATGGTCGAGGCCGCGCGGCGTGAGAAAGATTTCCGGCGACGGGAGCACGATGACGGTCACGCGCTGGCCGTAGCGCACCATCTCGGTGCCGATCGCCTCGCCGCTGTCGCTGTCGAGCACACAGATCAGCTCCGGCGTCGAGGCGAGCGCGGCGCCGTCGCGCCACACCACCACCCACTCGTTCTGGAAATTGATCGCGGATCTCGGCACGTTGCCGTCGCCCTGGATCACGGTGCTGCCGCGGAGGAATCCCTCCGTGGTGCGCCGCTCGACTTCGACGACTTTGCCGGCGAACAGGCGCTTTCCCTGACTCGGCCCGCAGGATCGCCTCGATCGGGTCGTCGTGGCGGCGATTGGCCGCCATCACCGCCTCGCCGAGCCGGATCGCCTTGCTGGTGGTGCCCGCGAATGCCCCAGCGCTTGACTTCGTCGCCGCGGCGCGGCGCCTTGCAGGTCGACGGCGACCGAACCGAACTCGGTGCAGACTTTTCGGCTGGTGCGCTCCATCCACTTCCAGGTCGCCGCCCTGGTCACCACCACCTCGTTGCCGCGCGGGTCCATCGAGGTCAGCGGCGCCGGCGCCAGGTCGCCGACCGCAAAGGTCGTCATCTGCGCCTCCGGATAGGCGCGTCCCATGGCGTCGGCATCGACCACCGGAATTTCAGGTGCGCGGCCGCCATCAGCGGCTGCATGCAGTTGCCGCCGCCGATCTCGACCGCCATCACGCCGCGGAATTTCCGGCCGAGATGGTCCTCCATCACCTCGACGGCGCGGGCGATCATCCGGCTGTCGATCAGCCGTTCCTGGGTGACCAGCGGCGCGCCCATGTTGGAGACCACGGCGACAGCGTCGTCGTCGGCGAGCTCCTGCGGATCCATCAGCTGGACCCGGACACCCTCGCGATAGAGCCGGCGCAAGTTCAGCAGCGCGTGATACGGGCTGCCGCCGCCTCCGGTCCCCAGGATCCAGGCGCCGATGGCGAGCGCCTCGATGTCGGCGGCGGAAATCTCTCTCATGCGGCTTCCCGCGGCGGCTTCCGCCTGGTCCAGAACGTGTCGTCCACCTGGGCGGCGATGCCTCTGGCGGCCTCGATCAGCATGGCGGCAAGCCGCCGCCGTTCCAACTCGGAGACCATGTGGGCGGGGAACGACAGGCAGAACGCCACGTGCTCGGAATTCGCCGCATCCTTGACACTGACCGCGACAGACCCCACCCCCGGCACGCCCTCGTCGATCGCCTCGCACCAGCCGACCCGGCGGACTTGGTCGAGCCGCTCCAGCAGGTCGGGGAACGTCTGCGGAGCGTTCGCCGAGGGCGGGACCAGGGCGCCGGGATAGAGCGTCTGCACGTCGTCGTCGCCGAGCCGGGCGAGCAGCGTGCGGCCGGTGCTGGTGGCGAAAGCCGGCGCGCGGCTGCCGAGCGGCGTGACCACCCGCAAGGGCTCCCGCCCCAGATAGGCGCGCAGCACCAGCACATCCGAGCCGTCGAGGATCGACACATAGCCGCTGTGCCGGGTCTCGCGACAGATCGCGCCGAGCGCGGCGTCGGTCAAATCCATCAACGATGAATTGTGCCGGTGGAGCCGCGCGATTTCCAGGAACAGCAGCCCGAACTCGATAGCGCGCCGTGCTGCCGACATTGGCGAGCAGGCCCTCGCGCAGCATGGCCTTGAGCAGCCGCGACGCGGTGCTCTTCGGCATGCCGAGCAGGCGCGCGACCTCGGTCACCGACAGCTCGGGCCGCTCGGCGGAGAACAATCTCAGGATGCTGACCGCGCTGGTGAGTGCCGACATGATTCGAGTTGCAAATAATGGAACAGTGGTTCACGTTAACGGAACTCGCTGAGCCGCGCAAGATGCGCCAATCGTTGCGCGCCGCGACGGCGGGCAGTCGAGGACAGGCTGGCTGGAGGGCCGACGAGGATGCACGATTTGAAGCGACGGGACGTATTCAGGCTGGCGGGCGGCATGGCCGCGCTCGCTCTCGGCAGCGCGTCGAGCGGTCAGCAGGCGGCGGCGCAGGATGCCCGCACCCTGACGATCGCCTGGGACACCGACATCGACACGCTCGATCCCGCCGCCTTCAAGTCGACCGGTGCCTACGTGGTGCAGGCCAATGTCTACGACAATCCGCTGTCCTGGCGGGTGCAGCCGGTCGCCGGCTCCCAGGGCCTCTATCGCTCGCAACCGGGCGAGTTCGACGGCAGCGCCATCGAGTCGTGGTCGTTCGAGAACGACGAGGCGACCCTGGTGATGAAGCTCCGCCCGGGCCTGACCTTCCCGAGCGGCCGGCCGGTGACCGCCAATGCGATCAAATACATGCTCGATCGCGGCCTGCAGTCGCCGGGCTATATCCGGCTCCTGTTCCCGACCCTGCTGGCGGTGACCAAGCCCGAGCAGATCGTGGTGCGCGACGAGCGCACCGTGGCGGTCAACATGCCGGCGTCGAGCCCGATGACGCTCGACGTGATGGCGCTCTCCAACAATGCGCTGCTCGATCCCGACGAGGTGAAGGCGCACGCCACCGATGCGGACCCGTGGGCGACCGACTGGCTGAAGCGCAATGCCGCAGGCCTCGGCCCCTATACGCTTGTGAAGAACGAGCCCGGCGTCGAGGTGGTGCTGGAGGCGACAAAAAACTACTGGCGGCCGGCGCCGCAGTTCCAGCGCCTGGTGTTCAAGTTCGTGCCCAACGAGTCGGACCGCGTCCTGCTGCTCAAGCGCCGCGCCGTCGACATCGTGACCGGCCGCCCCGGCCTGTCGCCGAAGAGCGTGAAGAGCCTGGAAGGCGAGGCCGGGTTGAAGATCTTCACCGTCCCCGACACCACCTGCCACTGGCTGTGCATGAACGGCAAGAAGGCCCCGTTCGACAACGTCAAGGTGCGCCAGGCGATCAACTACGCGATCCCGATCCAGGCGATCATTCCCAACGTGCTGTACGGCTACGGCGCGCAGATGAAGAGCCCGGTGCCGAATCTCACGCCCGGCTACGACGACACGCTCTCGCCCTACAAACATGACATCGCCAAGGCCAAGGCCCTGATGGCCGAGGCCGGCGTCGCCACGCCGATCCCGGTCGAGCTGGCGATCCGCGTCGGCTGGCTGCCGCACGAGCAGGCGGCGACCTGGATCCAGCGCGAGCTGGAGCAGATCGGCTTCAAGGTATCGATTGTCAAGGAGACCGATGCGGCGTTCCGTCAGATCGCCTCCAAGGGCGGTCACCAGCTATCGATCGAGTCGTGGCAGTCGTGGATCAACGATCCGTTCTATCACCTGTATTTCAACTTCAGCAGCAAGGCGATCAACACCAATACGGCGTTCTACTCCAATCCCGAACTCGACCGGATTTTTGCCGAGAACATGCTGGCGCCGCGCTCGGACAAGCGTCTCGCCGCCGCCCGGCAGGCGCAAAAGATCCTGATCGACGACGCCGTCTGGGGGTTCCTGTGGTACGACAACTGGACCCGGGTGATGCGCTCCGACCTGGTCGGCGTGGAGAAGCGGTGGGACACCTTCGAGCGCTACCAGACCATGAAGCTCGCGTGATCGCGCGGGCCGGCGGGGCGCGATGTCGCTAGCGCTCTACGTCGCGCGCCGGCTCATGTCGGTGGTGCCGACCCTGTTCGGCGTCACGCTGATCAGCTTCTTCCTTACCTACCTGCTGCCGGGCAATCCGGCGCTGGTGAAGGCGGGAGCGCTGGCGACGCCCGAATACATCGCCGAGGTCGAGCGCCAGATGGGGCTCGACCGGCCGGTCTGGGTGCAGTACGGCCGCTACGTCGCCGGCCTGTTCCGCGGCGACCTCGGCGAGAGCGCCTCGACCGGGCGGCCCGTCCTGCAGGACTTTTTGCAGCGCCTGCCCGCCACCCTCGAGCTTACGCTGGCGAGCCTCATCCTGGCGCTCGCCTTCGGCCTGCCGCTCGGCGTGCTTGCCGCGGTGCACCGGGACAGGCTGATCGATCACGTGGGCCGCATCATCGGCGTTGCCGGCGTCGCCATGCCGACTTTCTGGACCGGCCTGCTCTTTGTCTACGTGTTCTTCTATCTGGTCGGATGGGCGCCGCCGCCGCTCGGACGGCTCGCCTCCGGCCTCGCCGCGCCGCCGCCGGTCACCGGGCTCTACGTCGTCGACTCCGTCCTCGCCGGAAACTGGCGGGCGCTGGGCTCGAGCCTGGCGCAACTGGCGCTGCCGGCGCTGACGCTGGCGCTCAGCGTCATGGCCCCGCTTGCCCGCATGGTGCGCTCCACCATGCTGGAGATCCTGCAGTCCGACTACATCACCGCCGCCTGGGCGGCCGGGCTGCCGCGCCGCCAGGTGATCTACGGCGACGCGCTGCGCAATGCGCTGATCCCGGTGGTCACCACGCTCGGCGTGGTGTTCGGCTTCCTGATGGCCGGCAATGCCGTGGTGGAGACCGTGTTCGCCTGGCCGGGCATCGGCAACTACGCCGTCACCGCGCTGATGACCAAGGATTCCGGCCCGATCCAGTCCTTCGTGCTGTTCGTCGCCGTCATGTACATTACCGTCAACCTGGCGGTCGATCTGGTCTACGGCCTGGTCGATCCGCGCATCCGGCTCGGCTGATGGCGAGCCTCGAAACGGTTGCTGCTCGATCTGCCGTCCGTCGCGGCGCCACGCTGCCCGCCATGTGGCGGCGGCTGCGCCGCAACCCGGTGACGTTCGCCGCGATCGGCGTCATCGCGATGCTGCTCGCGGTGGCGGCGCTGGCGCCGCTGATCGCTCCGTTCGACCCCGACGCGACCGACGCGGCCGACGCCCTGCAGTCGGTGTCCTGGCGCCACCTGCTCGGCACCGACGTCTACGGTCGCGACCAGCTCTCCCGCATCATTTTTGCCACCCGCGTCGACCTGCTGGTTCCCTTCTCGGCGACCGCGATGGCGCTCTGCATCGGCTCGCTGGCCGGGGCGATTGCGGGCTTTCGCGGCGGTCTCCTCGACCAGATCGTCATGCGCATGGTTGACGCCGTCCTGGCTTTTCCGGCGCTGGTGCTCGCCATGGGATTGAGCGCCGCGCTCGGCAACTCGGTCGGCAACATCATCGTGGTGCTCACAGTCACCCAGGTGCCGGTCTACATCCGGCTGATCCGCGGAGAAATGCTGCGCGTCCGCGAGATGGAATATGCCGAAGCGGCGCGCACCGTCGGCAATCCGCCATGGCGCATCGCCTTCGTCCATCTGCTGCCCAACTGCCTGCCGCCGCTCATCGTCCAGGCGACGCTGGCGATGGGCTTTGCGCTGCTGACCATGGCGGCCTTATCATTTCTCGGGCTCGGCATCCGGCCGCCCGACAGCGAGTGGGGAGAAATGACGGCGGAGGGCGCCGGCCAGATGGTGACCGGCGAATGGTGGCTGTTCGTCTTTCCCGGCCTCGCCATCATGATCACCGTGCTCACCTTCAACCTGATCGGCGACGGCCTGCGCGATTTCCTCGATCCGCGCCTGCGGGGGGTGCGGTGACGAGCCTTCTGGAGATCGAGCGACTCACTGTGCGGTTCGATACTGACGACGGCCCGGTCGAGGCGGTCGACGGCATCGATCTGACTGTCGAGGCTGGCGAGATTCTCGGCCTGGTCGGCGAATCCGGCTCCGGAAAATCGGTGACCGCGCTCGCCATGCTGCGTCTCATCCGCCCGCCGGGAAGAATCGCCGGCGGCGCCATCCGCCTCGATGGCCGCGATCTGTTGGGGCTCGATGAGGACGAGATGCGTGCCATTCGCGGCCGGTGCATTGCCATGGTGCCGCAGTCGCCGCGCACCGCGCTCAATCCGGTGATCGCGGTCGGCACGCAGATCACGCGCCTGCTCGAGCTGCACGGCGGTCTGTCGCGCCGGGCCGCGCTGCAGCGCGCCATCGAGATGCTGGAGCTCGCTGGCGTGCCGGATCCGGCGCGGCGGCTCCGCCAATACGCCCATCAGCTTTCGGGCGGGACCTGCCAGCGCGTGATGATCGCCATGGCGCTCGCCAGCCGGCCGCAGCTGCTGATCGCCGACGAGCCGACCACCGGGCTCGACGTCTCGATCGCGGCGCGCGTGCTGGAGCTCTTGCGCGACCTCGGCCGCAAGACCGGCGCCGCCATCGTGCTCATCACCCACGACCTCGGCGTCGTCGCCGAAACCTGCGACCGCGTGGCGGTCATGCATGCCGGCCAGGTGGTGGAGACCGCTGGCGTCGCCGCGTTGTTTCGCCGGCCGGCGCATCCCTATACGCGCGCACTGGTGCGCTCGATCCCGCGCATCGACCGCGAGGTGGCGCTGGAGCCGATTCCCGGCAGCGTCCCATCGCTGCTCAATGCGCCGCCGGGCTGCCGTTATGCGGGCCGCTGTCCCCTCGTCATGGAGGTCTGCCGCAGCATAAAACCCGCCGCCACCGCCATCGAGCCCGGTCATCTGGTCTCCTGCCATGCCGTGGAGGCGAGCCGTGACGCCGCTGCTTGAGGTCGAGGGTTTGGAAAAAGTCTTCCGCCTGCACGGCGTTGCCGCGTGGCGGGATTATTTGCGCGGCGTGGCCCCACAGGTCCGCGCGGTGGACGACATCTCGTTCACCATCGGCGCGGGCGAGACGCTGGGCCTGGTCGGCGAGTCGGGCTGCGGCAAGTCAACGGTGGCGCGCTGCCTGCTCCGCGTCGTCGAGCCCACGGCCGGGCGCGTCACGCTCGCGGGCCGCGACATCACTGCGCTCGATGCCGAGGCGCTGCGCCATGCCCGGCCCGGCATGCAGATGGTGTTCCAGGATCCGACCGCCGCGCTCAATCCGCGGCTCTCGGTCCGCCGCATGGTCGGGGAGCCGCTGCGGCTGCACACGCCGATGACCGGCGCGGAACGCCGGGAGCGAGTCGACGAGGTGCTCGATGCCGTCGGCCTCGGCCACGATCTCGCCGAGCGCTATCCCCATGAGCTCTCCGGCGGGCAGCGCCAGCGCGTCAACATCGCGCGCGCCATCGCCACCAATCCGGCCTTCGTGGTGCTCGACGAGCCGACCTCGGCGCTCGACGTCTCGCTGCGCTCGCGCATCATCCTGCTGCTCGAGGCGCTGCGCGAGCGGCTCGGCCTGTCGTACCTGTTCATCTCCCACGACATCGCCACGGTCAAATATCTCGCCCACCGGGTCGCCGTGATGTATCTCGGCGTCATCGTCGAGCTTGCCGCCACCGCCGAGCTATTTCGTCGGCCGCTGCATCCCTATACGCGGGCGCTGCTCTCCGCCGTGCCGATCCCCGAGCCCGGGGCGCGCCGCGAGCGCTTTTCGCTGGTCGGAGAAATCCCGAGCGCCGTCGATCTGCCCGAAGGGTGCCGGCTGCGCGGCCGCTGTCCGCTGGCGCAACCGGTCTGCGCCAATCCGGTGCCGCTACGCGAGACAGCGCCCGGGCATTGGGTGGCGTGCCATCTGGTGTGAGGATTGCATCGATTGACAATGCGCCTTCCAACGACTCGAACAACTCATGCGATCTGCTAACGTCCTTTCGATGTCCGATCTTTCGGCGAACCCCCAGCCCTCCCATGCCGGCTCCTAGCGCGCTCGCCTGCGTGCGGTGCGGCGCGCGCTATCCGGTTCATCGCTACGCCGGCGATTGTCCCGCCTGTCGTCGCGTCCATGCGCCGGCGAACCTCACCGTCGTCTACGACACCGCGCCGGGTCTCGGCCTCGACCGCGGGCGTCCGCCCGCCGGCGCCTCGCTGTGGCGGTGGGAGGCGTTTCTTCCGGCGGCAGCCGGAAATGCGGTGACCCTCGGCGAGGGCAATACGCCCCTGCTGGCGGTCCCCGGCCTCGGCCTCGGCGACATCTGGATCAAGGACGAATCGCGCAACCCGACCTGGTCGTTCAAGGATCGCCTCGCCTCCACCGCCGTCACCATGGCGAAAAGTCTTGGCGCCAAAATGATCGCGTCGAGCTCGTCCGGCAATGCCGGCGCGGCGGCTGCCGCCTATGCGGCCAAGGCCGGATTGCCGTGCGTGGTCTTCACCTTCCGCGGTGCCGCGGCGCCGCTCGTCACCCAGATCCGCGCCTACGGCGCCATGGTGGTGATGGTGGAGAGCAAGGAGGCGCGCTGGCGGCTGCAATCGGCCGGCGTGCAGACACTCGGCTGGTATCCGACCTCGCCGTTCTTCGGCCCCGTGGTCGGCAGCAATCCGTTCGGCATCGAGGGCTACAAGACCATCGCGTTCGAGATCGCCGAGGCGTTCGACTGGCAGCCGCCCGACTGGTGCGTGCTGCCGGTGTGCTACGGCGACGCGCTTTACGGCATGTGGAAAGGCTTTTGCGAGCTCGCGGCGATCGGCCTGATCGGCCGCGTGCCGCGGTTCGTGGCGGCCGAAGTGTCGGGCTCTCTCGGCGCGGCGCTGGCGAGCGGCGAGGCGATGCCGCCCGACCGGCCACGCAACGCGCTGACGCTGGCGACCTCGATTGGCGCCAGCCAGGGCACCGTGCAGGCGCTCGACGTCCTGCGCCGCACCAGCGGCACGGCGGTTACCATCGAGAACGACGAGCTGGTGCGTTGGATGGCGAAGCTCGCGCGCACCGAAGGAATCTGGGGCGAGCCCGCCTCGGTCGCGCCGCTCGCCGCCATCGAGCGGCTGCGGGCGCAGCGTGTGATCGCCGAGGACGCGCGCGTCGTCGCGCTGATCACCGCGAGCGGGCTGAAGGATTTTGCCGCGATGGATGCGGCGGTGCCGCAGGCTCCGGTGGTGAGCGGCGGGCTCGACGACGCGATGGCGGTGCTCAAGAGCACCTACGGGTTCACCCCATGACAGATCTCGGCGTGGCGATCGACGGGCGCGCACCGATCGCCGACATCCCGGCGCAGGCCCAAGCCGCCGAGCAGGGCGGCGCCGCCACCCTGTGGATCGCCTGTCATCTCTTCCTCCGCGACCCGGTCACCACCGCCACGCTGGCGCTTTCCGCCACCCGGCGCATCCGGGTCGCCCTGATGGCAATGAGCCCCTATTCGACGCATCCGGTCTTCATCGCCATGGCGGCCGCCACGCTGGACGAGATGTTTCCCGGCCGCGTGATCCTTTGTCTGGGCGTCGGGGCGCCGGCCGATCTCGCTGCCGCCGGCATCAAGTCGGAAAGACCACTGGCGACGGTCAGCGAGGCGCTCCGGCTGTGCAGGGCGCTGCTCGCCGGCGAGACGGTCGAGGGCGGACAGATTTTTCCCTCGCCGGCCCGCCGGCTCGTCAACGCGCCGCGAAGAATCCCGATCGTGCTCGCCGCCTCGCGACCAAACATGTTGCGGCTCGCCGGTCGCGCCGCCGACGGCGTGCTGATCTCGGCGGCGACCGCGCCGGCCTTCGTGCGCGCCTGTCTGGACACCGCCGCGGGCGGCGCCGACGGCAGGCAATTTCGCAGACTCGCCATCGTCTACACGCGGCTGGCGGCGAGCGAGAGGCTGGCGATGGACGCGTTGCGCCGTCCGCTCGGCTTCGTGCTGCGCGGCGCCCATCATGCGGAAAACATCCGGCTGTCCGGGGCGCCGCTCGACCAGGCGGCGCTCGCCGCCGCCTATGCGGCGGAGGATTTTGCCGAGGTCGAGCGCCTCGTCGGCGACGAGGTGGTGCGCCGGCACGCCGCCTGCGGCACGCCGGCCGACGTCAGGGCGCGGCTCGACCAGTACCGGGCCATCGGCCTCGACGAGATCATCATCGGCGGCATCGATGATGCCGCCGGCATCGCGGCGGCGCTCGCAGCCGCGCGGGAGTGAGAATGAAGTTCAGCATCTGCCTGCCGACCGGCTTCGAGGGCGTGATGTACAAGATCCCGTTCGTCGCGCCGGAGGATTTCGTCAAGCTCGCCAAAACCTGCGAGCGGCTCGGCTATCACTCGGTGTGGGGCAACGACCACATCACCTCGCAGGCCTACGTGCGCGAGCTCTTTCCCGGACAGCCGCCGAGTTTTTACGATCCCATGACCGTGCTCGCCTTCTGCGCCGCTGCCACCACGACGCTCCGGCTCGGCACCGCGGTCGCGGTGCTGCCGATGCGCGACCCGTTCTGGCTCGCCAAGCAGGCGGCCTGCCTCGACCAGATGTCGGGCGGACGCTTCATCCTCGGCGTCGGCATCGGCGCCTATCGCGAGGAGTTTGCCGCCTGGGCGCCGCGCCTTGCCGCCGGCGCGCGGCGCGGAAAAATGCTCGACGAGGGCCTCGATCTGATCGGAAGACTGTTTGCCGAGGGCCACATCACCCACGACGGCCAGTACTACGCCTGCCGCGACATCGAGATGTTCCCCAAGCCCAGGCAGCAGCCGTTTCCCATCTATGTCGGCGGGCACAATCTGGAGACCGTCGAGCGCGCCGCGCGGGTGGGGCAGGGCTGGCTGCCAGGCTGGCGGCCGTGGCCGGAGCTCGCCGAGCGCATTGCGCTCCTCAAGCGCCGCGCCGCCGAGCTCGGCCGCGACCCGGGAGACATCGAGATCGCGCCGCAGTTCTCGATGACGGTGGCGAGGACGCCTGAGGAGGCGGAGCGCCGCTACATGGCGTCCGGCCTCGTCGCCCACCGCAAATCGCTCGCCTATACGGGCCGCGATCTGTCCCAGCAGGTGACGGCGAACCTGGTGGGCTCGCCCGATCTCATCCGCGAGAAGATCGCCGGCCTCGCCGCGATCGGCGTCGACCACGCCTGCGGCCTGATGATCCCGGCCGACAGCATCGGCGAGCTGATGGATCAGATCGGCTGGTTCGCCGAGATCGCGCTGGGGGCCAGGGCGTGAACGGGCCGCGAACCGTGATCGGCGACTGTATTCGACTGTTTTGATTGCAAACCTCCGGGCCGCGATCCTGGTGACGCTCCCGATGGCAGGGGCGCTGCGCCCACCCGCGCTCTCGTCATCGCAGTTCCACTGTTGTCGACTGTTTTCATTGTAGTTCGCGAGCCCTGTCCACAATTTCGTGTCTCACCACAGGGGTGCAGTCCGTCATTGCAGATCCACTGTTGTCAACTGTTTCCATTGCAATTCGCGAGCCTTACGGTGCCGGCACCGGTCGCAGCAGGGCGCGTTCCGGGTGCGGGACCTGACCGGTCGCCCGGCGGGATGTCTGCTCCGGCCTGCGGCAGGGAGCATGCGGTTCTTCTCCTTGCATTGAAACCCGTTTATGGGTACCCTATTCGGAGTTTAATGTCAACGACGAATTTTGGTCGCTTGGCGCGATGCGAGCCGCTGTTGCGGCATGAACCTTGCGCCAGATATGGGAGATCCACATGGGAGATCCACATGGGAGATCCACATGGGAGATCCACATGGGAGATCCACATGGGAGATCCACATGGGAGATCCACATGGGAGATCCGCCTTTCATGAATACGGCAACAACCGTTCGGGGTTGCGGAAGGCGCCGGCCTGCCCGAATGTGAACCGCGGCGCCGGGCAGCCGTCATCACGCCACAAATGTCATGGACCAATACCGGGTGGGCGCGAATTTGCGTCATCCGCCGAGCGGCTCGGCTTGCCAGCTGGGTTGCGCCGGTCCAGCTGCGCGCCCCAATTGGTGGGTCGGGCTCCTGCCCATCCCCTTGCGCGTGCAGGCCCCATGAAGTCACTATTCTGGCTCAGCTATCGTCGTGACAACGGGTCGCTTGGCGTGGTGATCGTCAAGGCCGGTACCCTGCTGGAAGCCCGGATGCTCGCGGCGATCGATGGCGTCGACGGCTCGGCCGACTTTTCCGAGGGCCATGAGCTGCAGGCGCGAGATGCGCCGCCTGGTTCGATCGGCCGAATGCTGCCGGCAGATGAGGCTTACCGGCTGATCTCCTGGACCGAGGCCGAGGCGCTGCGAAAGAGAACTCCGAATCGGCAGTCCCGAAGGCGAATCCGGAAGCGAGGCCCCGCGGGGTTGAACGCCCGGACAGGCGCCACCAGGCCTGAAGCAATCCCGATCAGGTCCGATCGGGATGTGCTCCAGACATCCGCGTGTGGCGGCATGAGAGCATGAACCGCCGCAGTCGGCCCCCGAGCTTCTGCCAATCTACTTGCGAGAACTTTCCGCGCTGGCGTCGCGAACCGGCCCCTCGGCGAGGTCCTGGCTCGGCCAGACGTCGCCGGTAGCCAACTCCGGCCCGCCCGACCACAGCCCGGCCGCGGGAAGCGGCGCGTAGGCGACCAACGGCTCGACGGTTGCCCATGCATCGCCGGTCGCGACCGGCGGACCGGCCGACGTTTCCTCCGCAGCGAGCCCCGCCGGCGGGGTCGCCGCCAGTATCAGGACGCCTGCCGACAGAATGATCCGAAGGCACCGTGCCGCGCTGCGGCGACGCGCTGCGATGACGCCCGGACTTCGCTCACTGGTCCTCATGAGTGCCCTCCTGGTTTTGGCCGTCAAATGACGGCGGCCGGCTCCCATGCTGCCAGGGCTGTCCGCTTCGACCGTATGGCCGAGCTCACACAATCAAAAGAATATGTCGGCGATTGTCCCAGGAATTCGCCAGGCGCGCATGATGCTGCCTCCGCGCGGGCGCCATCAAACGAATTGCCGCGACAGAAAATCCAATGACTTGTGACGTGCTTCACGCTGCGTCATTCGACACATGGTGTACGGTTGCGGCGACTGGATGGCACTGCCAGCAAGCAAACGGTGAGCGTGCGCGCTCTGTTTGCTGGAGGAGACTGCTTGCCGGGCGCCTCCTCATCGCCGGCGCTGCTGATGCCGCCGTTCAGTCACCCGATCTGAAGCGAGTCTCAAAGGCGAGGGCCCGCGACCGCGCTCCCGTGCGGCCACGGCCGCGAATGCCAGCGCGCCGGGCCTCGAATCCGGAGGACGACGCTCGCGCCAATCGGAGAGAGCCCGATCGAGCACTGCTCGACAAGTTCACCACCAGCAAGGGAGCGCATCATGACTGAGACAAATCGTCGAACGTTCCTCGGAGGGTTGGCGCTTGCCGCCGGGGGTCTTGCCACGACGCCGGCGTTTGCGCTTGGCGGCGACGGCCATGCGGCAGGCTACGACGTTGCCCAGGCGTCCGAGCATCTGGCGCTGATTCCGCGCCGGAGCGGCGATCCGGTGACATTCACCGCCTCGCTCGACAGGTCGGCGATCAAGGCAACCTCTGGCGGCTGGGCTCGCGATATCACGACCCGCGGTCTCCCGATCGCCACCGACATCGCCGGCGCGCATCTTTTTCTCAACGCCGGCGGCGTGCGCGAGATGCATTGGCACAACTCGGCGGAATGGGCCTGCATCCTGGCCGGCCATTGCCAGGTGACGGTGGTCGATCCCGAAGGCGAGACCGAGGTCGCCAACTACGGACCGGGGGATCTCTGGTATTTTCCCAAAGGCCACAGCCACGCCATCCAGACGCTCGGCGGCGAGCCGTGCCATGCGATCCTCGCCTTCGACGATGGGCTCTATGCCGAGCACGGAACGTTCGGGCTCAGCGACTGGATGAGCCGGCTGGACCCCGGGATGCTCGCCCAGGTGCTCGGCATGCCCAGGGAGGTCGTGGCAAGAATGCCCGCCGCCGAGGTCTATATCCGGCAGGGCGAGGTGATCGGGCAGGACAGCCCGCAGGCGCGCGCCACCCGGGAGCTCAACCCGGCGCAGACCCATCGCTTCCGTCTGATGAAGCAGGCCCCGCGGGTCAGCGCGCCCGGCGGCGCGCTCTTCGTCGCCTCGGCGCGGGAATATCCGATCTCCACCACCATCACCGGCATGGTTCTGCGGCTCAAGCCCGGTGCCCTGCACGAGCCGCACTGGCACCCCAACGCCAACGAGTGGCACTACGTCGCCAGGGGACGCACGCGGGTGACGCTCTTTGCCGCGGACAAGCGCCTGGCCACGGCCGAGCTCGGCCCCGGCGATTGCGCGTACATTCCGCGCGGATGCGGTCATACGGTGCAGAACATCGGCACGGAAGAATGCGAGGTCGTCGGCGCGCTCGACAATGGCTCGTATCAGGAGGCATCGCTGTCGGACTGGATGGCGAAGGTGCCGGGGCATCTGCTGGCGAACAATCTCGGGCTGCCGGACGGCGAGTTCGCATCGGTCCACAAGACGAAGTCGGTGATCGTGGCGGCGGCCTGAATGGGCCGACGCCGACCGGCGGACCCGGTCACCACAGTCGGTGACCTGGGGAGCGCCTCGTGGTGGCGCTCCCACCGGCAAGATCCTCGCGCGAGCCTTGGCCGCTGATGCCTGCAGGGCACGCTGCCACTGTTTTTCCGCACGATCGGAGGAGTTGATGAAACGCATCGGTCTGTCGCTGGTCGCCGCCCTTGCGGCCGTGTCTGGCGCATTTTGTGTCATCTGTCCGGCCTGGCCGGGGCGCGCCAACGAGGTCGATCCGCTTTCGGTGGTGCAGGCCCTGATGGACGCCGAGCATGCCACCGATCTCGATCTGGCGCTGTCGCTGTTCGCCGATGACGCGGTCATCGTCAACGTGGCCGGCGCAACAATCGCCGGCGCGCGATTGCGGACCTTCCTCGAGGCCGACATCTGGATGCACGAGACCTTTCCCCTGGAGCAGATGGCGGTGGAGCGCAATCGTGTCGCCTGGACCCGCCCGATCACGGCGGCGTTCTACGAAAATATCGGGGTGGCCCCGATCCGCTTCGCGTTCACGGCCGATGTCCGCAAGGGCAAGATCAAGTCGATCGTCGCCCATGTCCCGCTCGAGGAGATCGCCCGCATCGAAAACGCCTGCCGGCGGCGGACGCCGGAACCGCGGATCTACGGCAATCCGTGCTCGGAATTCGTTGAGTCGATCAAGGCCGAGAGCGTTTTGGCGACCGCGGGAGCGGACGCTCGGAGGTGAGCCGTGCCCTGCGATCCTTGCTGCAATCCATGGCAGGGCGACGGCCAACCATTTAGGATAAGGCGATTCGAGCATATCGATCCGGGTAGCACTCGCCGCCTGGGCGGCAACCTGCCTTGGTTTCGCTTCTGCATCCTGGCGAAGCCTTCGGGCAACGGTGCAAGCCGCTTGATCATCGGTTTTCTCGTCGACGAGAGTGCAAGCCAATGGGCGGAACAGTCACCGCGGTGAGTCGCAGCTCGACACACACGATGAGCAAACCCAATCAAGACTGCGTCCGGCTCGTGACAGGTCTCGGCGTAGACGGTGACGCTCATTTCGGCGCAACGGTGAAACACCGTTCGCGGGTCGCGCGGGATCCGACGCAACCGAAATCTACGCCAAGTGCATCTGATCCATGCCGAGCTGCACGATGCCCTGAGCGCCGCCGGTTTCACCCTGGCCGCCGGCCAAATGGGCGAGAACATCACGACGCGCGGCGTCGATCTGCTCGGGCTGCCGGCCGGGGCGCGGCTTCGGTTGGGCGACAAGGCAATCGTCGAGGTGACCGGGTTGCGCAACCCCTGCTACCAGCTCGACGAGCTCCGGCCCGGCTTGATGGCAGCGACACTCGAGCGCGACGAGCGGAATAACCTCGTCCGCAAGGCGGGGATCATGGGCATTGTCCTCGCCGGCGGCGATGTGCGCCCGGGCGACCCGATCCATGTCGTGCTGCCGCCGGCGCCGCACCGGCCTCTTGAGCCGGTGTGAGAGAGTGCTTGAATGCTGTGTCCGGTCGGCCGTGGTCGCGCCGGCAGAGTAGCGACCCTCCCGACGCCGCATCCGGGCGGAGCCGGACCCCGGCGGGTCCGCTTGTATGTTACCGTGCCGGACGGTCCCGTTCGACGGAGCAGCCCGATGGTGGCGACCGATAAGCTGTTCGCAGGATCGATCCCGGAAATCTACGATCGGTTCCTGGTTCCCCTGATCTTCGAATCGTATGCGCTCGATCTCGCCAGACGGCTGGCGAAGACCGAGCCGCGGGATGTGCTGGAGACGGCTGCGGGAACCGGCGTGCTGACGCGGGCGATCGCGGCGCGGCTTGCTGCGGACGCGCGCATCGTCACAACCGATCTCAATCAGCCGATGCTCGATCGCGCGGCGGCACGGCAGCCTGGCGACGGCCGGATCGCGTGGCGACAGGCCGATGCCCTGGCGCTGCCGTTCGCGGACCGGAGCTTCGATGCCGTGGCCTGCCAGTTCGGCGCGATGTTCTTTCCCGACAAGGTCCGGGGCTACAGCGAGGCGCGCCGGGTGCTGAAGCCGGGCGGTCGATTTCTCTTCAGTGTCTGGGACCGGATCGCGGACAACGAGTTTGCCGATACCGTAACGGAAGCGGTGGCGGCATTTTTCCCGCATGATCCCCCGCGTTTCCTGGCCCGCACCCCGCACGGCTATCATGACGTGGAGCAGATCCGCCGGGAGATGAATGCCGCGGGATTTGCCGATATTTCGGTCGATGCCGTGGATGGCAGAAGCAGGGCCGCCACGCCGCGCGATCCCGCAATCGCCTTCTGCCAGGGTACCCCGCTGCGTAACGAGATCGAAACTCGCGATGCGTCACGGATGGAGGACGCGACCAGACAGGCGGCCGCGGCCCTGGCGCAGCGGTTTGGAAGCGGCGCTATCGAAGGTCGCATGCGGGCCATCGTAATCATCGCGTCGCGCTGACGGAATTTTCCGCTGCAGCGCACGCCGAATTCGGCGCGAGAAGATGCGACAAAATCAGCCCGCCATCGGCACTGGCGGTTAGTCTACTTGATCGAGAAATCGCTTTGATATAACCCTCGCGGATGGGAAAACCTGAAGAAAAACAGGGTTTCGGCGACAGACCTGGGAGGAGAATTTCATGCACAAGTTGATTTCGGCTGCGATTGCAGCCGCCGTGCTCATGGCTCCGGCGGCCGCCTCGGCGCAGAGCCCGATCGTCATCAAATTCAGCCACGTCGTGACCAACGACACGCCGAAGGGAAAGGGCGCGCTCAAGTTCAAGGAACTCGCCGAGAAATATACCAACGGCAAGGTCAAGGTGGAGGTCTATCCCAACTCCTCGCTCTACAAGGACAAGGAGGAGATCGAGGCCCTGCAGCTCGGCTCGGTGCAGATGCTGGCCCCGGCGACCGCGAAATTCGCGCCGCTCGGCGCCAAGGAATTCGAGGCGCTCGACCTGCCGTGGCTGTTCAAGGACGAGCCAACCTATGACAAGGCCATGAAGGGCCCCATCGGCCAGTGGCTGTTCAAGAAGCTCGGGACGAAAGGCATCAGCGGCGTCGCCTATTGGGACAATGGATTCCACATGGTGTCGGCCAACCGTCCGCTGCTGACGCCGGAGGATTTCCAGGGCCTCAAGATGCGCATCTCCGGGTCCAAGATCGCCGACCAGTATTTCCGGGAGGTCGGCGCGATACCGCAGATCATGGCCTTCTCGGAAGTCTATCAGGCGCTGCAGACCGGCGTTGTCGACGGCTGCGAGAATACGTCGTCGAACTACGTGACGCAGAAATTCCACGAGGTGCAGAAGCACATCACCGTCTCCTACCACGCGCACCTGCAATACGCGGTGATCGTCAACACCAAGTTCTGGAACGGGCTGCCGGCCGACATTCGCAAGGAGCTCGACAAGGCGATGAGCGAGGCGACCGATTACACCAACTCGATCGCCTCGAAAGAGAACGAGGACGCGCTTGCCGAGATCAAGAAATCCGGCAAGACCACCCTGCATTATCTCACCGAGGATCAGCGCAAGGCCTGGCAGGCCGCCATGGCGCCCACCTATAAATGGGCCCACGGCCGGGTCGGCGGAGAGGTTCTCGACATGCTGGCCAAAGAGCTCGACATCAAGACGAACTGACGCTCGGCTGCTCCAATAAGAAGAAAACGGCCGGGAACGGGTTCCCGGCCGTTCTCGTGAGGGGGGACAATCACGTGCTCTTGCGCGCGCTCGATCATCTCGAGGAATGGCTGATCGCCACCCTCATCGCGGCGGCGACCACGCTCATCTTCGTCGCCGTGCTGCACCGCTACGGGACCGGTGTCTCCATCGACCTGGCGAAATGGCTGGCCGCGCACGGCGTGCCGGTTCTGCCCGATATCCTCAGGGGCATCTATTCGCGGCTCGTCGCGCTCGACATATCCTGGGCGCAGGAGCTCTGCATCTACATGTTCATCTGGATGGCGAAGTTCGGCGCCGCCTACGGCGTGCGCACCGGCATCCATGTCGGCGTCGATCTGCTGGTCAACATCCTGGACGCCCGCAATCGCCGGCGCGTCATATTGTTCGCCATCGCCTGCGGGGCGTTCTTCACCGGGGTGATCGCGCTGTTCGGCTTGGCATTCGTCAGCCAGATGTTCGAGACCGGCCAGCAGTCGAACGACCTCGAGGCGCCGATGTGGATCGTCTATCTGGCGATCCCGCTCGGCTCCGGCCTGATGTGCTTCCGCTTCCTGCAGGTCGCCTGGTTCTTCTACTGGACCGGCCACCTGCCGCATCACAACGAGGCGCATGTCGACGGCATTGAGATCGACGCTCCGGCGCTGCACCCGGAGCCGATCGGTCCCGACGAGAAGCCCGGCAAGGCGAGCCCGCTCGGCATGATTCTCATCATGGCGCCGATCTTGATTCTCGCGGTCTGCCTCGGCGAGAAGGCCGGCATCCTGGTGCTGCCGCAGGCGGTGCGCGCGGGCACGATCTTCGCGCTGCTGATCGCGCTGCTGCTGACCGGCATCCCGGTCTCGATCGCGCTCGGCCTCACCGTGCTGACGTTCCTGTTCACCCTCACCGAGGTCCCGATCGAGGCGGTGTCGATGAAGCTTTTCACCGGCATCCAGGGCTTCGAGATCATGGCGATCCCGTTCTTCATCCTGGCCGGCAATTTTTTGACGCATGGCGGCGTGGCGCGGCGGATGATCGACTTCGCCACCTCGCTGATCGGCCATTGGCACGGCGGGCTGGGGCTCGCCGGGATCGTGGCATGCGCGATGTTCGCGCTGGTCTGCGGATCGAGCGTGGCGACCGTGGCGGCGATCGGCGCGATCGTGCTGCCCGAGATGGTGCGGCACGGCTATCCGATGCGCTTCGGCGCCGGCATCATCACGGTCGCCGGCTCGCTCGGCATCCTGATGCTGCCGTCGATCCCCAAGATCATCTACGCGATCTCCACCAATGTGTCGATCGGCGCGCTGTTCGTTGCCGGGCTGCTGCCCGGCTCGCTGCTCACCGCCATGCTGTGCGCCGTGACCTGGTATCTCGCCCGCAAGCGCGACTATCCGCGAATGACCAAGGCGAGCTGGGCCGAGAGCTGGCACGCGTTCCGCGAGAGCGTCTGGGGCCTGATGCTGGTCGTCATCATCATCGGCGGCATCTACAGCGGCTTGTTCACCGCGACCGAGGCCGCCGCCATGGCGGCCATCTACTCGTTCTTCATATCGGTCTTCGTCTACAAGGCGCTCAAGCTCACGGACGTGCCGCGGGTGCTGCTCAGGGCGGCGAACACCAGCGCCATGCTGCTCTATATCGTCACCAACGCCGTCCTGTTCTCCTTCGTGCTGAGCAACGAGAATATTCCCTCCGCGCTTGCCGACTGGATCCTGGCCCAGGACCTCGGCTGGATCGGCTTCCTTCTGCTGGTCAACTTGCTGCTGCTGATGGCCGGCAATTTCATGGAGCCGTCCTCGATCATCCTGATCATGGCGCCGATCCTGGCTCCCGCCGCGAAAAGGCTCGGCATCGACCTGATCCACTTCGGCATCGTGATCGACGTCAACATGGAGGTCGGCCTGTGCCACCCGCCGGTCGGCCTCAATCTCTACGTCGCCTCGATGATCGCCGGCATGCGGATCACCGATCTGGCCATGGCAGTCATGCCGTGGCTGCTGACCATGCTGGTATTTCTGGTGATCGTGACCTATTGGCCGGCGCTGACGCTGTTCCTGCCGCGGCTGCTCGGGATGATGTAGGCGCCAGGATTAGACCGGGATTAGAATAGCTTATCGCGGCGCGCCTGAAACGGTTCCGCCACGAAAGCCGGACGCTCAGGCCTCAACTCCAGTATCAGTCTCCCAAACTTCGACTTTGGTCTTAAGACCAAATAACGCGACCATTCCATATTACGGGGTCTACATTGGGCTAAACGGAATGGTCTGCCAGAAGTACGGTGGCACCGCTGCTCCGAAGCGATGTGAGGCCTTGAAGACAAGGCCTTGGATATGGAGGGGATCGACTATGGCTAGTATGGCTGGGGTCAGTGTGGCTGGCCCGCAAATTCCGAAAAACTTCCGCACCGTGATCACTGCCGCGGCCGGGGGAAACGTCATCGAGTGGTACGACTTCTATATTTTCGGGAGCCTGGCCACGATCCTGTCGGTCAAATTCTTCGAAAAGAGCCACCCCGTCGCCGCCCTGCTCAGCACCATCGCGCTGTTCACCGCCGGGTTCCTGGTCCGGCCGCTGGGGGCATTCGTGTTCGGCTGGCTGGGAGACCGCGTCGGCCGCAAATATACCTTCATCCTGACGCTCGTCGGCATGGCGCTCGGCACCGGGGCGATCGGGTTGATCCCGACCTTCGAGCAGATCGGCCTGGCCGCCGCGATCATCCTGTTCTGCCTGCGCATGGTCCAGGGCCTTTGCCTCGGCGGCTCATACGGCGGCGCCATCACCTATGTCGCCGAGCACGTGCCGGAGGACCGCCGCGGCTACTATACCGGCTGGTTGCAGACCTCGCCGACCCTTGGCATCGTGCTGTCGCTCATCATCATCATCGCGACCCGCACCTATTTCGGCGAGGCCGTGTTCAACGACTGGGCGTGGCGCATCCCGTTCCTGTGCTCCTTCCTGCTGCTGTTCGTTACCATGTACATGCGCAAGAATTTCGAGGAGTCGCCGGTCTACGCCGAGATCAAGGCCAAGGGGCAGACCAGCAAGAATCCATGGCGGGAGGCCTTCCTTAACCCGCAAAATCTGAAGTACGTGGTGATCGCGACCATCGTGGTCTTGGGCGAGGGCGTGGTCTGGTACAGCAGCCAGTTCTGGGCGCTGTTCTACATACAGACGGTTTCCAAGGTGGACACGCTCACCAGCGCCTTCATCGTGGGAGTCGGGCTGGTCATCGGCACCCCGTCGCTGGTCTTCTTCGGCTGGCTGTCCGACCACATCGGCCGCAAGGCGGTGATCCTGGGCGGCTTCTTCCTTGCGGCGGTTACCTACTATCCGCTGTACGTGTGGCTCGGGTCGGTGACGCAGCCGGGCCATATCAACTTTCCGATTGCGATCCTCATCGTCGCCATCATGGTCTGCTATGTCGGCATGGTGTACGGGCCGATCGGCGCGTTCCTGGCTGAATTCTTCCCCGGCAGGATCCGCTACACGGCGGTATCGATGCCGTACATGATCGGGAACGGCTGGGGCGGCGGGTTGGTGCCATTCATCACCACGGCGGCCTACACGGCGACGGGCAGCCTCGCCTATGCGCTGATCTACCCGATCGCTGTTCCGGCGGTATGCCTGGTGCTCAGCCTGTTCCTGATGCCGGAGACGCGCAAGATGAAGATCTGGGGGCCGGACGCCAAATAGGCACAATCGGCGACTTGCGGAGCGGGCCCCTCAGATCGAGCCCGCTCCGATGATCTCGATCGCCTTCTCGAGCACCTCGTCGCGACCGGCGCGTATTCCGGCGATGGTCGGCCTGGCCTCGACATCGGGAATGAGGCCGACGCGCTGGAGCTGACGGCCGTCCGCATGTTTCACGGCCTGGCCCGAGAAGCGGATGCGGATGTCGCCGGGAACCACGAACTGCGTGACGTCGCCATTGGCGCCGACGGTCGGGCTTCCCACCAGCAAGGTATCGTTGGCGGCCTTGAGGAAGAGCCCGGTGTGCTCCGCCTGGCTGAAGGTGCGCTCGTCGATCAGCATGATGGTACGCCCCTTGTAGCGCCATTTGTCGGTGGCGGGCAGCCGCTGCACAAAGCGCTGGACGGTTGAGCCGCTGAGGTTCTCCTCGCTCGGCAGCGCATCGGCGCTCACGATCGGCCGCTCGAACAGCGCTCCGGCGACATCGTGGCGCTCGGTCAGGCGCGGCGCGATCGCCCACGCAGTGCCGTGCGGATAGCCCCGCATGTCGAAGATGATGGCCCTGGTGTTCTTGAAGCGCTCGAACATGTCGTCGACGCCGGCGACCGGCAGTCGGTCGAGGTCGGCATAGCCGATATTGCCCGGCAGCATCCTGACGATTTTTCCGCTGCGCTGCTCGACCATCCGCTGCCAGTTTGCCGCGGCGCGCGGCAGCTTTGCCTCCTTCGGCTGTCCGTCGCTTCGGCGCACGACGAGCGTCGCGATGCTGCCGTCGGGGCCGCAGAGCAGACGTGCCGCCACCACCATGTCGAGCGCCTGCGGCGTCGATGCCGCATGGAAGCGGGAGAGCATCGCCAGACGCGCCGTCGCGTCGATACCGTCGACGGCGATCACGACGTCGCCGACAGCGAGCCCGGCGATCGCCTGGTCGCAGACCTGCGTCACCACGGGGGCGCCTTCGATGATCCTGACACGCACCGCCGGCGGCGCCACGCCGAGATGCTCGTCCAGCTTGGCGCTGCGCACGACGCAGTGCGAGTCGTGCGTCCGCGCAACCATCTCGGCGACATTCATCGCGTAGGCGGTGGCGTCCGCGGCCGTCTGGAAGCGTGGGAGGAACTCGCGCAGGACCGCTTGCCAGTCCTCACCGATCAGCTCCCGGTACGGGAAGAAGTAGTGAATGACGCCCCAGATGCGAAACGCCGCGAGCAGGCGATGCTCGAGCGACGGAGTGTCGGTCTCCGCATAGGCGCGTTCGCCGGCCGGCTGGGCGACCGCGGGCAGCGGCCTGCCCTCGACGGCGCGCACCGTCGGCGCGGCCAGCCAGGCGAGCGCCGACGTAATCAGCGCCTCCCGCCCGGCGGATGGCGGCAGCGACGCATCCGGCGCAAAACCCCCAAGACCATCCGGGTGGACGATCTCCGAGATCCTGAAGTGCGCCAGGAATCCTTCGCCGATGTCGATCGATTCGCCGCGCACCAGGGCGATTTCGTGCGCGTCACCTTCCACCATGATGGCCGCCTTGCCGGCCTGTTGCAGCGCCAGCGCAATAGGCGGCGCGCTCGCCTCCTCGTCGAGCACAAAGACGCACGGCAGGTCGCGCGCGTCCTTGTGAGGCGCATGGACGTTGCCGTCCGCCGTCTGCAGCGTCGACTGGTAGCCTCCCGACGTGGCGCCGTCCTGCGGCGCAAAGCCGAGGTGGACGCGGGAGCGCTGGCCCGGCCCGGCCACCGGCGTGGTCGAGAGTTTTCGGTCCAGTCCGCTGTAGCCGAAGCAGAAACCCGCGATCGCCGAGCCGCGCATGTCGAGCACGAGCCCGCGCAGCTGCGCGAGCCTCGCCTGTACGGTCTGGAGCCCTTCGAGGAGGGCGCTCCAATCGCGGTCGCCGACGGCCCTGAAGGAGACGATCAGCACGCCGTCATCGGTTCGCGGGAGAACGGAGGATCGCCGGGAGCGGGCTCGCGGCTTCCCTCCTTGCGCCGGCGGACACGCGAGACGGAATCGCCCAGCGCGTCGAGCATGGTCTGCACCGCGCCGGCGTAGGCGTCCGCGGTGTCGGCCGCCAGGACTCTTGGCAAGGCACCAATCAGCGCCTGGTCCCAGTCGATGTCGCCGCGATAGGCAAGCCAGGGGTGAAGGAACTTGACGGCGCACCAGACCTTGGCCAGGCCGACCAGCCGATCGATGTGATCCATCCGGAGCGCTTTCCGTTCAGCCTGACCTTGATGCGCTCGATAAACCCGCCGGCAATGATCGTGCTTTGCCGGTCATGCTGGCAGCCGGGCTACGGGTTGTCCAGCGACGGGCGAAACACCGCTGCAACACGGCAGGCGGTTGACGCGGCGGGGCGGCCGCCTTCCTGGCGGCCCGTTTCGGCGGCGTGAGCCGCAGCTTCCGGCGTGAACCTTGCGGCGGGCATGGAAGACCAAGGATCAAGTCCTTGATCTCGACCTCGGGAGGTTTTCATGCTGCGCAAGGCCGTCGTCGTCCTCACCCTCATCGCGGCGCTCGCCGCCCCGACCTTCACGCCGGCCCCGGCGCTGGCGTGCGGGATCGTCCGCGTGCCGACCGACACCAAGGCCGAGCTGGCGGCGATCCGCAAGGCGCTGGCCCAGAAAAAGCTCGACGCCGACGTCAAGGCCAAGGCGCAAAAGCTCCTGGCCGACGCCGAGGCCAAGACCGTGTCGAAGCCCGACCGCGAGAAGGCGATCGCCGAGGCCATGAAGCTCCTCGACCTGCGGCGGATCTTCCGCGATCAGGCCTGCATCACCCGAAAGGTGCCGGCGCTCGTCAGCTGACCGCGCTCGTCGCGCTTGCGCGCCGCGACGCTGACCCTCGCGCCGTGCGCTCGGCCAGCATCCCGGCCACCAGGAACGCCATCTCGAGCGCCTGCGAGCCGTTGAGCCGCGGATCGCAGCGCGTGTGATAGCGCTCGCCCAGCTGGTCCTCGCTGATCGCCTGGGCGCCGCCGACGCATTCGGTCACGTCCTTGCCGGTCATCTCCACATGGACGCCGCCCGCGTGGGTGCCCTCGGCGCGATGCACCGCGAAGAATGCGCGCAGGTCGTCGAGGATGCGGTCGAAGCGGCGGGTCTTGTAGCCACTCGCCGAGGTCACGGTGTTGCCGTGCATCGGATCGCAGGCCCAGACGACGATGCGTCCCTCGCGGGTCACGGCGCGCACCAGAGGCGGCAGCCCGAAACCCACCTGGTCGGCGCCCATGCGCACGATCAGCGTCAACCGCCCCGGCTCGTTGTCGGGGCTCAGCACATCGATCAGCCGCATCAGCTCGTCCGCCGTCATGGCGGGACCGATCTTCAGGCCGATGGGGTTGCTGATCCCGCGGCAGAACTCGACGTGGGCGCCGTCGAGCTGCCGGGTGCGCTCGCCGATCCACGGCAGATGGGTCGAGCAATCGTACCAGTCGCCGGTAAGACTGTCGGTGCGGGTGAGCGCCGCCTCGTAGGGCAGCAGCATGGCGTCGTGGCTGGTGTAGAACTCGGTCTCGCGCAGGGGCGGGGCCGTCTCCGCGGTCAAGCCGCAGGCCGCCATGAAGGCCAGCGCCTCGTCGATGCGCGAGGCCAGCTCCTCGTAGCGCGCGCCCTGCGGCGAGCCGGCGACGAACGCCAGATTCCACCGATGCACGTGCCGCAGGTCGGCGAACCCGCCCTGCGCCAGCGCGCGCAGCAGGTTCAAGGTCGCGGCCGACTGGGCGTAGGCGCGCAGCATGCGCGCCGGGTCCGGCACGCGCGCCGCCTCCTCGAACGCAAAATCGTTGACGATGTCGCCGCGATAGCTCGGCAGCTCCCGTCCGCCGGCGGTCTCGGTCGGCGCCGAGCGCGGCTTGGCGAACTGGCCGGCGATGCGTCCGACCTTCACCACCGGGCAGCCGGCACCGAATGCCAGCACCACGGCCATCTGCAGGATCACCCGAAACGTGTCGCGGATGGTGTCGGGATGAAGCTCGGCAAAGGATTCCGCGCAGTCCCCGCCCTGGAGCAGGAAAGCCTCGCCGGCCGCCACCCGGCCGAGCGCCGCCTTGAGGCTGCGGGCTTCGCCGGCGAACACCAGCGGCGGATAGTTTCGCAGCTGCGCCTCGGCCGCCGCGAGCGCCGCGGGATCGCGATAGTCCGGCATCTGCCGGATCGGCTTTGCCCGCCAGCTGTCTGGTGACCAATCATGCGCCATGGCACTGCTCCCCTCTCTGGAAGGCGCTCCGCTGGCGGGATTTCGTGGGGTGGTGCTTGAGACGCGAAAGCCGCCTGGCGGGGCGGCTCCGGTTCTGCGACGAATGTGCGCGATCCTAGGCCGCCGGGATGTACCAGCGGTACCAAAATCGCGACGTGAGATTTGCGCCGGAGATCGGCTGGATCGTCGTCATGGGGCGCATATTAGCCATGGCGCGGCGGGAAGGCAAGACATGACGGGTCTCAGAGGTGGCGGGTCTCGGGGTGAGTGGCGGCAGGCCCCCAAACTCTCCCGAAGCATGATGACTTCGTAATTGCGGCCCCAACAGGCCGCGTCGCAGTAATTCCAACCTGGTCGGATCGCCCGACCTCCTCCGTGAGAAGATTGCCGGTCTTGCCGCGATCCGTGGCCACCATACCTGCCGACTGTTGATCTCGGCCGAAAAAGTGAGCGATCCCGAGTAGCGGATAAGCCGGTTCATCCAGATTGCGCAGTCGCACGAGGGGTTGAAACCGGTAGTGACTTGTAACGGTGACCAAACCAAAAGTCGGCTCTGGCCTTGGGGTACTATACGTTGATGAATTCGTGATGGTCGTATTCCCACTGATCGAAGGTGACGCCGCAAAACGTGAGGCAGTTGGGGTTCCGGTCTCGGATGGGCGTGCCGCCGGTTTGCATCCGCCGCAACAGCAAGTCTTGCTCCACTTTCCGTAGGCCCAGCCACCAGGAAGGCGCCATGCAGGTGTTTTCGAGGTGCTCGAAGGCCGTCTGGATCGCGAGCGACGAGGAATATTCGAGTTTCTGGGCTATGAAAGACTTGGCAAATTCCTTGACGATGTTTTGTCCCTTGAACCACAGGAAGGCGAGCGCCGCGTGTCCCTGCGCGCCGAGGATATTGAATGACACGCCCTGATAGTGGGTCTTGGCGTTGCCAAGTCTCTGCAACCTCTTGCCGTGGTAATCGTACTCGGGAAGGAAGTTGCCAACGGTCATGATGGTCGGCATCTTCTTGAAGTGCACTATCAGCGCGCTCGTGCCATCGTGCGTGTCACCGAAGAGTTCCTTCTCGCACAAGGCAAAAGCCCCGCCCAAATCTCGAATGCCGAGCTGCTCGCCGTATGCATAGTCCCGAAGGAACCTGATCGCCGCCTTGATTTCGGCGGTCCGTGGCTTTTTCTGCGCCTGCGTCTCGATATGGTGCAGCGTAGAGCGGTGCCCCATGACCTTGCGATATAGCTCGGACGCGACGGCTCGATAGTGCAGAAGGGACAGCTGTATCGGGCTGAACACGAGCGGGTCGTCCTCGATGGGCGCAAAGAGGTTTTTGTCGTGCTTCGCGCAGAAGCAATTGAGCACGGAGAACTTATTAATGCCGATCTCGCTGGCGGTGAACTGACCGTCGTTTCGCATGAGGTCAGACGGGCCCGCGCTGACGGCGTACACATGGCCGTCCACGGCAATCTGGCGGAGTTGCGCTCTCGGAATCGTGTGCGCCTGCACGATGCGGCGATGGCACGGGTTGGTCGGCGACGCAGCCATGCAAAGCTTCGTCTTGAAGAGTTTCTGCTGGACCTCGGCGTTGGCCCAATATTCGGCAAGGTGATGCGGTTCTGGCTTCATCTGTAAATTCAATACGCGGCGCTGATTGCAGGTCGTTGATAGGCCGCATCATTCGGAAGAGAGATTGATCAAATGATCGCGTTTCGCAACGCGTTGTCGAACAAGGCGCCGTCTCCGCCCGAGCCCGCGTCGCGTTCGCATCGCGTGGCCGCGTGTGGACCATCCTTGCGGTGGCTGAAGAATACTATTAAGGCCCTATTCAACTGCGCGCATCAGGTGGGGCGGCTGCAACGCCGACAGCACCATCTGGTGGTGTAGCATTCCTAATAGGCGTAGGACCTCCAGGATTCTCAGGGGCATGGCGGCTTACCGGGGCAGGGGGGCTTGCCGGGGCAGGGGGGCTTGCGGGGCAGGGGGGCTTGCCGGGGCATGGGGGCTTGCCGGCCCAGTTGGCGAGACTGTCGGCGGCGCGCCAACGGTGGGAGGCGGCGTAACGCTTCCTCGGCCGAACAGGTAGCCAATAAAGGCCCCGAGAATAGTCGTAATCGCGGCCTTGTCCAGGTCGAGGAAGACGCCCAACATGATCAAAGTCGGAAAGAAAAAGATTGTGCCGAGCGTCTGAATTGAAAGCTGGCCCCACAAATCGGTAGCCTTGTCCGCCCGTTTATAGAATACCCACAATCCTCCGAAGGTTATGCTTGCGCACGTAATGATAGCGGCCGCGGCTTTTGCGGCCGCGTTGAACCGGGTGAGATCGGGTGCACTGCTGTTCGGTATGGGCTGCGCGAGTGCAGGAAAGATGAAGTCCAAACCTACTACAAGCGACGCGATCGCTCCCAAGAAAGTCGCAGCTAAAATCAGAACGCGTGCAACCCTCACAAGCCGTGCCATTTCTGTCCCTTGCGCACCGGACGACGTCCAGGAAGCAACAATAGGCTGCTTATGCAACGGAATGCACTTCCGAAAGTCAAGGGGTAGATCGCGTCTTGCATTCCCAGTATCGCGCCGCGCTTGGAATACATCACTTTGGATAATACGCTATCACGACCCATGTTGCCGCCGAGCGCCTGATGCCGGAACGGCGTCAAGCTGGGCATGCGGGAGGTCGGTCGCCGCGCAACTTGCGCGATTGATTTAGTTAGTTTCTTACAATAGACTCGACCAACATCCCCTGTTCTGGAACGCCTGTGGCGCGCACGATTACAACCCCGCAAAAGGCTCTCAGGCTGCTCGCAGTCCTAGTTAGCGGGTCCGAAAGCCTTGGTACCAAGGGTGTAAGAGGGGAGACCGGCATTTTCCGGGGCGAGACTCGTCTAAACGCACTGATGTTCTGGCTCCGGAACCCCGACTACCTCGCCTGGGAACTGCTCGATATGTACGGGGATGGGCGGGACGGCGGCATTCTATCGTTCGTCGAGCGAATGCTTACAGACGAGGAGCCCGTCCTACGTCGCGACGCGATGCCCAAATGGCGCTTTGGAGCGTACGAGCCGATCGACGACGAGATGGCGATTCTCGCAGTGCATCGCCTTGTCCGGACAGTGATGAAGCCGGTCGGGTTAAAGAGCGCGGGCAACGATTTTCTCCTCTTCGACGAGACGTATCGATTGGCTGACACGCTTGGCAGCAACCCGGCCTATGGCTGGTATGCCGAGCGAATGGGAGTGGTGCTCAAAGTGGCTGGAGGACGGTCCGGGTCGGACCTCAAGGATCGACAATACGAGCAGCTTGAGTATTCCTCGACACCGAGCAGCGGCCTGATTCCACCCATCACAGAACGGGTCGAAGCCAGACTGCACCGCCTTATGGATGGAGCCTGATCGACGTGGCCAAGCCCAGACGAAAGCCAACCGAAGGTCCCTGGGCCGATGCTATAGCGGCCGAGGCCGGCCGCGACTTGGCGCTCGTCGAGGAGTTCCTGCTGAAGCATCACCTCGCGCAGCCTGCTCTCAAACCTATACCGGTGGATATCACCGTCAAGGCGGTGTCCTTTTCCGGGGAGCGCCTGGTCGACGGAGAGCCGCAGGGGTTTAACTTTGAGTGGCCGGATCTCGGGGCCGGCCTATGGCTCGTCGGGTCGGACCGGAACTCCGCGGGGAAGACCAGTCTCATTGACATCATCAGATGGTTGCTCAGGGGAACCCCGCCGAAGACGCTGCCTTCCGACGTGCTGAGTTGGCTTCGGAACGCGTCGCTTGACGTCGAGGTCGGTGGTGTGCTGTACCGCATCAGCGTCGAGTGCGGGGGTGAATTCCGTGCGGAACTGCTCGATTTCCGAGCGAGCACGGTTGGCACGTCCCGGCTCAAGGTGGATTCGCCATCGCTGTTCGAGGCCGGCATGGCCGAATTCATGATGGATGCGCTACACCTCGATCCGATTATGGCATGGCGAAAGGGAAACCCCGGCAGTCCGGATGGGCACGCTTTTCCTCACGGCTGGCTCGCGCTCTTTGGTGCCTTCCATATCGGTACGAGCTATGTCGCGCTCCTTGGGAACGAGGTCGTCGACGGTCTCCAGCCCCGGCTACTGAATATGTTCGCGGGCTTTCCCCACGCATCGCTCGTGAACCGTATTTCCGTCATTCAGAAGGACGTTGACCAGCGCTCCGACAGCGAACTCCGGGTGGGACAGGCTGTTGCCAATCATGCGCGCGCGCGGGCGGAGCGCTTGCGGGTGGAGTTGGAAGAATTGGAGGAGCGGATCACCCGCCTCCGTGACGGGGACGACCTGCTCGAGCGGATGAGATCCTCCTCGGATGAGGCGGCCCGGTTCTACGCGGAGCTGCCGGCCGCTCGGAGCCGCCTCTCCGAGCTGCAACTCGCTGCGTCATCGGCGCGAGACGCGCATAACGTTGATCGTCTGGCGCTTCAGGATTTCAATGAGGCTGCAGCCGCACACCGCGTCTTCCGTGCGCTAGACCCGAAGTGTTGCCCAAGATGCGACCAGGTTCTGGCCGAGGGCCGCCGCGAAAGGGAATTGCGCGAGTTAGCCTGCATGGTTTGTGGCGAGCAGGCCCCACTGGCGGATGAAGGAGCCGCCGACGATCGCAAGGCCAGGCTGGCGGAGGCTGTCGAGGCCAGTCGACGCGCGCGTGACCAGGGTGCGTTGGCGGAGTCCGTCGCAGCGAAGGAGGTCAAGCGTCTGGAGGATCGGCTCTCCGTCTTGGACCAGAGTCTCCGGAACGCGCGGGCGGAGCAGGTTGCCGCCTCCGAAGGAGCGCGGCTCAGGGCCGATCGCGAGATTCTCAAGGCGAGGCTGGCTGACGCAGAGGAGGACGCCCCGGGGGCGGCCGCAACACCACCGTCCGACGAGGCCGTGATTGCTGCAGCGTGCGAGAAAGTCGCGAGAGCACGGCTTGCGGAAGAGCAGCGCGAGGCACTGGCCGAGGTCAGTCAGGAGGTCCAGCGCTTTCTGCACGCCTTTGGGTTCACCGCTGCTGAGGAGGTTGAGCTCGGCACATCCGGCCGTCTGGAGCTTTACAAGGGCGGCGTCCGTGTCACCTTCACAGGCCTGAGCGAAGGAGAGAAGCTTCGCGCAAAGGTGGCCGTGGTCCTGTCGCTGATGCTGGTGGCGCAACGTCGTGGGGTCGGCCGGCATCCCGGTCTTCTGTTTCTCGACACGCCAGGGGCACAGGAGCTTCGGGAGGTCGACCTGGAGGCATTTGCTCGCGGGCTTTCGATTGTGGCGGCAGAGCTGCCAACGCTTCAGGTCTTCATCGCCACAAGGCACGTCAAGGAGTTCTCTGGCGTAGTGCCGCCGGAGCAATCGAGAGTGGCCGTCGGCGAGGAAATGTTGTGGTAGCCAGCTCCGTGCCGCTTCCTGGAGAGTGCCTTGTCCGCCTTAGATGAGGAACTCGCCGCCCTGTTTGACAGGGGCGCCCCTCCGACGCTCGTCGAATTGGGCGGTGTTGCCTTCCTGCAGGGTCGCGAGGACTTGCTGGCCCGCACCACTCTCATGCCCGAGCTGCTTGCCCTATTGCTAGCGGAGCTGCCGACAGACGCCGACGTTATTCGTCGTTTCGTGCGCACATGTGCTGCCGTGCCGGTCGGCGGGGATGGTGTCGATCCGGCATCCTACAAGGATGCAATCGACTGTTTGGCGGGTGTGGCACTGCCTGAAGGTCTGGCCGCCGACATACAGGATATTTTGTGTTCCCGGGCGGCGGACCCAAGCGAAAATGAGGTTGCGCGCTGGGCGGCGCTTGGCGGCGCACTCCAACTCGCTGTCGACCATCCCGATACACGGCATGATCTCTTGCGCGTGCTCGTCAGGCTGCGTGAGGACGATCATCATTCCGAATTCCTGAGGCGCGCGGCAAAGGTGGCCGGAGTGGCCAACTCGCATTGGCCGGACGCGGCGCTCTTAAAGGCGCTTGATCGCTTAGCGAGCAATCCTTTCGCCCGGGATGAGGCCTGCTTTGAGCTTGGGATGCATCACCTGCGCCTCGGTATGGAGGGGTCGACCGCGCGCCATGTTGGTTCAAGCTTTGACGAGGCGCTCGCCTCGTTTCGCGCCGCGTCATCGGCTAGGGAGCATCGCCCCGACGCAGAGGTGTATCGCGGCGCGCTGTCGGTGCTGATAGGCCTCACCCGCGGCGACGAGCCGGGAGCAATGCGCGAACGCGCGGCTGAGGTTGCCAAGGCCGTTGCAGTCATGGCGATGTGGGGCCGGCAGACCGAGGCGGTCTGGGGGTGGTTGGGCGCCGGATGGACGGAGGTCGCCCGCTGGCAGGCACTGGTCGGATGTCTTGCCGACCTGGCGGACGGAATGGCGGCCTTCAGCGATGTCGATCCCGCGCCGGCGATCAAGCTTGGACTGCTCGAGGCGTACGCCGCAAACCGGGCCGTGCTCGGTCGCGGGCCCGGCGGAGTCGACATCTACATCCAGCCCGTGATCGACAGGCGTCTGGCCCAGCTCGACCGCACCAGGGGAGCGATTGAGGGGTGGCTTTCCCACGAGATGCGGAGCGCTAGAGAGGCGCCATGGCGCGAGGCCGCCGCGCTCATGCTCTGGAACCTGCGCCGAGGGAGCGATCCACCGGGAAACTGATAGAGGGCGCCGGCATAGCAGGCCCGGCGGACGTCCTCTCCCGGGGCCAATATAACCAGATACCGCCAGACAGGCGCGCCGTTCTGGCCGGTGTGCTTCGCGATGCGGAGACGGTACGGCTCGGAGGCGTTTCCTGGGCGGTCGAAAATCTGCTGAAGCGCACAATCCCGCGAGTTCGCGCAGGCGGCAGACTATGCCGACGAGAGCGCACGTGCAGTGATACATGCTATGCTGTTGAATTTGTTCGTGTTCCTCGAACATTGCATGACGATGACCCGCGGCAACGACCCGGACGTGGCCTATTTGTTCGAAGGCGGCGAGCGGAGGCTGCGTGGGAAGCTCATGGCTACCGCAAAGCATCCGGGTCAAAAGGCGGACAGCAGGGACTATCTCGAGCGGGCCCTCCAATTGCACTGTATGCGCTTCCTCAAAGTTGCCATGTTGTCGGGCAAGATCGAGGAGAGCGACATATCGGGAGGCCGGGCCGACATCGTGGTCTCGTTGGGCAAGGTATGCCTCGTTGTCGAGGTCAAGCGCGAGGACGACGACGCATCTTTCACTGCGCTCCGATCGGCATATGGTGCACAGGCCACGGAGTATTCGAACGTGAACGTGCGGGCGAGTTTCCTCCTGGTCCTAGACAGGACGAGGGATGACGGGACCGCCGGGCATATTGCCGATAAGGTAGACGTTCAAACAGTGCTCAAGAAGGGCGACAGCGAGCCGAGGCTGTTGGTCATTATCAGCGTTCCTGGAATGCGCAAGCGCCCAAGTGAACTTGTCATGCGCGAG
>CAVWIS010000048.1:0-124887 GCA_963755055.1 uncultured Alphaproteobacteria bacterium
AGTAGCGGTCCCCGTGACGAGCAAGCCCCGGAGATACCCGAAAGAAAATAGAATGGGTGCCGCGGCGTTGATACCACTTCGATGTACCAGTCGCAAAGGTCACCCGGTGGACTACTCCGTCCTGAGCATCTCTTGCTGGTCTCGTATCCGGTGGTAGTATCCCACGACCTCACCGTTGTCCGGTTCGGATTAAACACTCGCCGGCAGCTCCCCACATATTGTGGCCACCCTGGCCCTTCACAAGTAAATATTGATGTGGGATCGCCACCAAGATGAGGGCCGTCGGCTGGGCGCCTCGCGTTATTCCTGCTGGAGCGCCCCTACATGATGGATACCGAAGCTTCCCGAGGTTCACCTAAGGGATCAGCTGCTGGAAGTGAAGTACGTTTTGCTGGCCAGCCGTGCGCGGACGAGCAAGCGCATCAGCTGGTCGGGCACGTGTACACACTGGTGGCCGAAGGTGCCCCACAGGGCTCACGTGGTCCGTATGAGCGCACAACCGAGCAGATGGGTGCGCGCCGTTGAAGGTCTCGTTGGGGACCTGCTCAGGGCGCAGGGTGATGGCAAGGGCAAATCGGGCCGGGTGTACCGGTCGCTGCGGGCGGAGAGCTTCACCGGAGAGAAGGTGGGCCATCGCGCGTTCATCCGGGTCGTCGAACCTGCTCCCGCGAGTTGGGCCTCTTGGAAAACAAGCCGGGTCTCCAGATGTGGTTCGACGGGTTCCAGCCAGGTGGCCCCAAGCTGCCACAAGTCCAGCACGCAAGTTGTTTCAGGGCTACCGAGCAGCTGCTTGGAATAGCTGCTCAGTTCGGTGTCGCGGGCGACAACTCTAATAATATTTATATCGTCGTCTACCACGTACTCCCCTTCAACTGAGAGCCAGCGCCACACGCAAATATGGGCAGAAGGTGCGCGGCCGAACGTTGTCGTTCGAGCACACCGACAAGACACGCAAGCTCGCAGTAAACCCAGGGAGCTGAACGAGTTCTTCGATAAGTTCGAGCTGCGCGGCGAAGCATCGAGTCAACCAAGGTGACGACCCGCAGTTTGACTGGAACAGGGGTGGGCGCACCCCTGTTCCAGTCGAACTCCGGGTCGTCACCTTGGTTGAACACGCGGATGAACCCGCGATGCGAGCCGCCGCGCAGCTCGAACTTATCGAAGAACTCGTTCAGCTCCCTGACGTCGGCTTCGAGCTTGCGTGTCTTGTCGGTGTGCTCGAACGACAACGTTCGGCCGCGCACCTTCTGCCCATATTTGCGTGTGGCGCTGGCTCTCAGTTGAAGGGGATTGCGTGGTAGATCAACGAGAAAAGTGGTCCTTCGCGTTGTCGCCCGCGACACCGAACTGAGCAGCTATTCCAAGCAGCTGCTCGGAAGCCCTGAAACGACTTGCGTGCTGGAACTTGTGGCAGCTTGGGGCCACCTGGCTGGAACCCGTCGAACCACATCTGGAAACCCCGCTTGTGGTCCAAGAGGCCCAGCTCGCGGGAGCCGGTTCGACGACCCGGATGAACGCGCGATGGCCCACCTTCTCTCCGGTGAAGCTCTCCGCCCGCAGCGACCGGTACACCCAGCCTTATTTGCCCTTGCCATCGCCCTGCGCCCTGAGCAGGTCCCCAACGAGACCTTCAACGGCGCGCTCGCATCTGCTCGGTTGTGCGCTCATACGGACCACGTGAGCCCTGTGGGGCACCTTCGGCCACCAGTGTGTACACGTGCCCGACCAGCTGATGCGCTTGCTCCGTCCGCGCACGGCTGGCCAGCGAAGCGTATTTCGCTTCCAGCAGCTGATCCTTTAGGTGAACCTCGGGAAGCTTCGTATCCATCATGTAGGGGCACTCAGGTAGGAATGACGAAAGGCGCGTGGCCGACGGCCCTCATCTTGGTGGCGATCCCACATCAATATTTACTTGTGAAGGGCCAGGGTGGCCACAATATGTGGGGAGCTGCCGGCGAGAGTTTAATCCGAACCGGACAACGGTGAGGTCGTGGGATACTACCACCGGATACGAGACCAGCAAGAGATGCTCCGCGACCGCGACCTGCGAGGTCGTCCACCGGGTGACCTTTGCGACTGGTACATCGAAGTGGTACAAAAAAAAAAAAAAAAAAAAAAAAAAAAAAAAAAAAAAAAAAAAAAATCAACGCCGCGGCAGGCAACCTATTTTCTTTCGGTATGTCCGGGGCTTGCTCGTCACGGGGCGCCTCTCTTCGGGCGCGCCAATATAATCAATATGTTATGCCGAACTTGATCCAACATCGCTACTCACTAGCTACCAACTAGCTACCACGAAGGGGACAGGGCGCCAGCGGGTTCCGCGCCGGCATTTGCCGTCCTCATCAAAGGCGTCGGGTCGCTCCCCCTGTTTCGCCCGTCGAATTCCTCGCAGTCAATCGTATCAGAGGACAATTCTTCGCTTTGTCAACGGCTTGGCTCACACAGATCGCCATATGGGTACGGTATGGGTACGGGCCACCGTAAAACCGGGGCAAAGAGGAGCGGCTTTCGCCCGTCCGCGACGTTCAGTGTGGGTCGAGGGGCCCTGGACCGGGTTTTTGCCTGTCCGATGAAAACGCGGGCATACGGATTGAGCGCGCCCTACTACCTTTCCCAGTTGACGGAGCTAATGGGTCCGGTGCCAATCGGGGACGAAGCGTCCCGCCGTCAACGTTGCCCGTCCCGCTGACGACCCCCGCGCCGGATTTTACGGATACAGTGAGCACAAAGTTCTTCCACCCGCACACCAGCGCGCTTTAGTGCAGCCTCATACTCCGCATAGTCGCTATCGACAGCATTCAGAATACAAGGCTTTTCCGGCGCAACCAAAGCCAGAGCAACATAAATACGGTCTGAAGGATCGAACGGTGCCAGTTCGGGATCAGCGGGAAACATTTCGAACCCACGCTCAGCATGTCTTGCGACTTCGATACGCCGAATTCGTTTGTAGTTAAATTGATGATCTATAATGTGCTTAAAAAATGCATCACCAACGCCTGGCTGACCTCGATGTTGCAAATGGGCACTATACCCCTCAAGCACCTCACCGCCGGTATCTATAATCACCAAACCCGACTTTACGATCCGCTTCAGCATGCGTATGCAGCAAAGCCTACAAGCCTCGTCAGCTTGCGGAGCTTTTACCACGGCCCGCACCCCGTCATTTGCAACGATCGGAACGTTTTCGTCAATAACATATGCCTTCATTTTGCTGTCTGCTGCCTCACTAGTGCAGCTTCTTCCCGCGCAGCTATTTCGCCAAACTGGTCTCCAAAGAAATCATCAGGCCAATTCTCTATCGAACCAAATAAGTTAACTGCAAGCTCGTTGAGGCGTGACGTGCCGTGAATGTCTTGACAAAAAAATACTTTCATATCTTGCGGTGATATCTCGGGGTACGGCGATCTATACCCCTCGGCTACTCGACGCAAAAGTCGCTGCAACAAATGCTCGCTGTGGCTTTCTACAATTATTTGAATATTGCGACTCTTAACCGTCGTTATAATCACATCCGCAAGACCGGATTGGACCGCGGGATGTAGGTGAATTTCCGGTTGCTCCAAGATAACTGTTGATCTTTCGGGGGCATAATAAAGAAGGACCAGCGCTGGGAGCACTTGTGACACCCCGAAACCGACATCAGTTATCAATGCCTCTGGTGATTTGGGTCATGCTTTACCGTAACGCGATACAACCCCGGCGCAATCTCCGTCACCGCAAACCTGTTTATGAGCCCGAGCTCCTTCAGCCACCAAGCGATCATCTCCTGAAATGGTCTACGTCGTGCTTTAGCACGAAGATTTCGTTCTTCGCCACGTGCCGTAGCTGCCAAGATTGCATCGATCGTTCGTTCGCCTCGTCTTCCAACATCTATGGGACTGGAACCAGCCCACATGTATTGACGTTTTGGATATTCTCTCAAGGGACCTAGGTGCAAAATGCCATCCATCTGATGAACATACGCCGTCTCAAACTCACTTAAGAACTGGGAATTTTGGAAGTAGGTCCGTGCTTGATCGGGAAATGCATAAGACTTCGTTGGTCCTGGCAAATCCCATTTACGACCGAGCGTCCGTATAAATCTAAATTTATTGGTTGCGTGTGCCTCAAGTTGAAACCCCGGCCGCTCTTTTTCCCGTCTCAAAGCGAACCTGGAGCCAGCAAATTCGTACTCTAGAACGTCGCCAACCACGTTCTTATTTCGAAGTCGTACGGACGACGATATCTCGAGTGTGTCACCGCTGAACAATGCCTCGCTACGTTTCCCGGAAGGGTCCGCTATTCTTAGCTGTTCGGGCATGCTCCATTGCAAACTCCACGAAATGGCTTCTTCGGTCCGATGGTTGTAGACAGTGTCTCGAAAAGACCCAAGGTCGACGGGAGAGCCTTCACCCCCAAAATCCAAAGCCAGCGACCTATCCGGCGAATCTTTCGTTTGCTTCAACAACAGCAAAAATTGGAGAAGACTACTTTTTCCTGATGAATTCGCCCCAAAAAGCACTGTCAGAGGGGCCAACTCAAGATCAGCCTTGCGCCAGGATTTGAAGTTATGAAAACGAAGCCGCGTAAGCATCTCTGTTTCCTTGTACACGGGCTCCTACTCTACCGTAAGGAAGTCGAAACTGGGGCAGATGTGCCTACTTTGAGCTGGAGACAAATCGGGAGCCACAACGCAGTGGGACCGAGCCTATCAAGGATCGAGCCCGAGAAGAAGTGCAAAGGGCTGAACGCTTCAACCCGGCTGACGTCTACCGTCGCCGGCGACGTCGAGCAACGATGTCCATGAACACGGCATGGGCATCGCCTCCGAGAGCCGCAATACTCCGCAATAGCTCTAGCACGTCAATCCGCCGCTGGCCCCGTTCATAGTTGGACACGAAGGATTGCGGCTTACCGGGCAGCTTCGCCAATTCGGCCTGCGTGAGGCCTGCCCGATCCCTGGCTGCCGTAACGGCAGCGCCCACCCTCATACTCCTTGGGGGAAACCCACACTGCGGGGCCTCCTTTTGGGGCCGGTTCGGGTGGGTCGTTGCAGTAGATCGAAAAATCGAATATCGAAAATCCGATATTCGAGTATTGAGGGGCCGTCATCGGCCGAAAGGGCGTTACCATGGATGAGCCGACCGACGAACAGCGTCGCCAAGAGGAGCTTTCACGCCGGCTACAGGAGCCGTGGAATGAACTGAATACGCTCATTCAACGGACTTCTGGCGCCAAGAACAAGTCGCTCATTCATCGTGATGAAGCTGCAGAGCTCTTTATGGATCACTGCCGCCAGGAAGCCGCTAAGCTCCTGGCTTCGATCATTCCCCCATTACGCGTCTTTTGTGATGGAAACGGCGGTCGTCCCACGCTCGCCGATGTGATATCGCACCCGCTTTTGAGCTTCGATGGCGGTCAGTTCAAGACTAAATCGGCCGAGCGCGCATTGCTCGCATCACACTGCTACGCGATCACGACCGCGGCCGGACTGGACGCTGTCCGCTACATCGACCCATCTGCCCAGGCTGACGTCATGGAGTGGATGGTGTACCGACTTATCGTCGAAGAAGACGTCGGCGCTGAGAACGTCGGGAGGCCGCCGTCGCCATGGCTGACGCACGAACCAGGGCACCAGGATCTATCCACTGCCGAGATACAACGAGCCCCAGGTTTTGAGGACGCCATTCCTGTATCCACCCACGTTCAATGGGCTCCAGGTACATTTGAGGGTGGCGTTCCATCAAAGCAGAAGGAACTCACGGATAGGTACACCCAACTCTCTGCCTCGCAGAAACTAATCGTGCTTCTCGTGGCACTGAAGGTATTTCGACCTCGACGCGGCGTCAGCAAGGTACTCTATCGGAAGACCTCTTCGGAGGTGGCGTCGTCGGCTTGAACCGGATCGGCACGGAACAGCCCGACCCAGATGTCTTCGACGAATGGCAGGATAATGTTCAAATCACGGATGCGGACGCCGCACTCAGCGACCTGCCCAACGATCTGGTCAGCCCGATCATTTCGGCAATTGGTGCGGTCGATCCGTTTTGGCCTACCTACTGCGAATTTCACCGTCTTACCTGGAGATAGCATAGAGGTTTAGGCAGCATGTTCGTCTCTGTTCGCAAATGGGCAAGAAGTCGATCTTCGGCCATTACCGATTACCTAGCTCACATGATGAGGTTGGCGGATAAAACGTTGCAAGAACAGCTGGCTTTCTTCGAAAAGCTCCAAGCTAGTGGGATGGCCGAATACGAGAGGACCGACCCGCGATTTATCATTGCTCAAGCGCATTTTCTGCATGCACTCTTTTCGGAAATTACCAAGGACAGTACATTGCCGCGAGGTATCCCGCTTTCTACAGCACGTCCCGACCGGAGTGAATCGGGATTCCCAAAGGCTGCCGGAGGAGCGAGTCTAACGCATTGATTCGCCGGAGGGTTGGCCAATGCGTGGACCGTATCCTGGTGAGCTGAGAGTGCAAGTCATTCGGTTCGTGGAAGGAGGAGCGTCCCGACGTGAAGCGGCCGAACAGTTCGACGTCAGCGTCAGTTCCGCGATCAGGTGGATGCAACGCTTTCGCGACGACGGGTCTTGCCAGCCAATGCCCCGTGGAGGGAGTACATCGCCATTGGAGAAGTACTCGGAGCGGATCCTCGCCCTCATTCGTGAGCAGCCGGACCTCACGCTGGATGAGATCGTTTTGGCGCTGCGAAAGCGGCGAATTCCGGCAAGCCGCAGCGCGCTTTCCCGGTTCTTCGCTCGCCACGGCATCACCTTCAAAAAAAAGCCTGCAGGCGGCAGAGCGCAAGCGAGCCGACGTGGCTCGGGCGCGCCGACGCTGGGTTCGCGAGCAAGGCTTGCTTGACCCTGCCCGCCTTGTATTTATCGACGAAACTGCAGTCACCACCAACATGGTGCGGCTCAACGGTTGGAACCCGCGCGGGGAGCGCTTGGTCGGGGATGTGCCGATGGGGCACTGGGAAACGGTGACGTTCATCGCTGGCTTCCGTCAAACTGGCATCGTGGCGCCGATGGTGATCAAAGGAGCCATGAACGGCGAGGCCTTCCTGGCCTACGTCGAACAATGTCTGGTTCCGACACTCAAGCGCCGCGACATTGTGGTGGTCGACAACGTCTCCTTCCACAAAGTCGCCGGCGTGGAGGAGGCAATCCAGGCCGCTGGCGCAGAACCTGCGCTACCTGCCGCAGTATTCGCCGGAATTCAACCCAATCGAGTTGGTGTTCCATCCGCTCAAGGTATTGTTGCGCAAAGCTGCGGAGCGCACAATCGAAGGGTTGGAGCGGTGCGTTGGCTCGTTCATTCGAGCGCTCAACCCGTCCGAATGTATGGGCTATTTCAGGCATGCTGGCTATGAACCACTATGACCGGGTCTCGGCAACCCCTCACTTGACATTAGTGAGTTCATGTCCTGCTCAGCCACCGCATTGAGGTAAGTCAATGCGGGTGGGTCTAGTCTGTGATCCGCTGTGGTCGCTGCCCCCAGCGGCGTGACCGACCTTCTCCGCTCGGGAGTAGTTTTCGTGTACACATTCGACCCATCCAGTTCAAGCCGCGTTTCACAGGATGACAAATTAACAACGGCGTTGAAACTGAACCGGAGCGCCCTTTAAGTTCGCGCTGACGCTGACGGCAGGGGCATGGTCTATGAACTCGCCCGGAGGCAAGAAACTTCACCGTATCTGGCACGCCGCCCGTAAGCAGGCCACAACGGGGCTCGTGGACACCGTCCGTGTGAACTACACGAGGTGGCTCGTGGTTGGCCTGATCGTCGCCGCCACTGGGGCTGCGCCGGAGGTGTGGTTCGCCCGTGTGCTGAACTCTGTGCACATTTCCAGCGACGCCCTGCACCTCTGGGCGGCACACGTCGACCTGCGCGTGGCCATAGTGTCCGTTGGGGTGGCGATTATCGTTGGCGATCTGCTGTGGCGCCATTATGGGCAACCGAAGCTGACGCCAAAGGGGGGAACCGCGGCTGCCGAAGCGGCGGTGCAGCCTGCGCTCGAAGCGCTTCTCCTCCCGGACAAGCCCTGGATCGCCGTCTTGCCGTTTCAAAACATTAGTGGCGACCCGGAACAGGACTACTTTGCCGACGGCATCGCCGAGGACATCATCACGATGCTGTCGCGCAGCCAGTCGCTGTTTGTCATCGCCCGGACCTCTAGCTTCACCTACAAGGGCCGGGCGGTCGATGTGAAGCAGGTCTCGCGAGAGCTTGGCGTCCGCTATGTGCTTGAGGGTAGCGTGCGTCGTGGTGGGAACCGCGTTCGAATTACCGCCCAGCTGATCGACGCCAGGACCGGCAACCATCTGTGGGCAGAACGATACGACCGCGACCTAGTCGATATTTTCGCCGTTCAGGACGAGATCACCGACGCTGTTGCAACTGCAATAGAGCCCGCGGTGGCGGAAATGGAGCGGTCAGCGCGCCATTCGCAAACCGCCGGAAGAACCTTAGCGCTTGGGAAACTTACCAGCGTGGACTTTGGCATTTTGTTCGCCTCGGTCCAGCGGAGAACGACGCGGCGCAGCGCCTTTTCCGACGCGCGATTGAGCTTGATCCGAACTTCGCGCCAGCTCACGCCATGCTCGCCGACGCGCTCTGCTATGCGGGCGTCCTCTACCAAACGCTTAGCCTATCTGACGCCTCGGACCAGGCTTTTGCGGCGGCACAAAGAGCCATCACTCTCGATCCACTGGATGCCACCGCGCACACATCAATGGGAGTGGCGTACTTTTTGCGGGGTGATTACAACGGTATGTTGGCTGAAGCGCAGCAAGCACTCGCTATTAACCGTAGCCACGCCAACGCTCACTACCTTCTCAGCACGATGCTGCTGTTTTCTGGCCGGCCGCGAGAAGCGCTTGAACCTATTCGCAAGTCCATCAGGCTTGACCCGCTCGGGGTCGAACGTCACGAAGGTTTGGCCAACATTGCCGTGGCTCACTATTTTCTGTGCGAGTACGAGGTTGCCGTAGACGCCGCAGAGACATGGCTTCGATCTTCCCCTGATCATCCATTCGCTCTTCGCTGGCTTGCAGCAGCGCTCGGTCAGGCGGGTCGCTTGGTCGAGGCCAGACAGGTCCTACAAAAGGCAATGGTCCTCGCTCCGAAATCGTTCGACATGTATGTGCGGCAGCGCGTCCCGTGGATGCGCCCTGAGGACTACGAGCACCTGCTCGATGGGCTCCGGAAAGCTGGCTGGGAAGGGTGAAGCGTGCCTACTGGCGCTCGGTGGCCGATCGCCCTTGGCGAAGCGCGCGCTTACCCATGCGTGCTAGACAGCGGCCGATGCGCGCCGAGCGAGCCCGGTTAGGCAAACCTTTGCGTGTCCATCGCCCAAGGTTAAGCTGGCGGCCGGCGCGGTTTGGGCGGACCTGTAATGGCGACTGAGCGGATAGAGCGGCAGCTCGCCGCCATTTTGGCGGCCGGTTTGGGTCAAAAGCGGGAGCGCCGGCCACGACGACGGCCTGCCTCGCACGCGGCCGCTGTACCTCAGTGACCGGACCCGTGTCGGGCGAACCGGGTGGGGTCGGCCTTGTGCCATGAGGAAACTCATGCACTGCAACAAGGCTCTTGCCTTATTCAATCATCTCGTCCGCGCGGATAAGCAGCGTTTGCGGAATTTTGAGACCAAGCGCTTTGGCAGCTTTAAGGTTGAAAAGCGAGCTCATACTTGGTCGGCGCCTGCACCGGCAGATTGGCGACGTTCTCGCCTTTGAGGATGCGATCGACATAACCAGCCGCGCGGCGATATTGATCGATGACATCTGCTCCATAGGAATAAGACCGCCGCCGGCCGCGAATTCGCGAAAAGGATACACCGCGGGCATGTGATGGTGAGCCGCAATCCGAAGTAGGGCGTCTTGATTCGAAAGCGTCGATCCGTCGGGAACGACGACGAACCCCGACTGTTCCTCGTTCCCAAGTGCGGCAATCGTGGCGTCGAGTTCGGTCAAAGTCTGAAATGGCGCCGGAACAGCTTCACTGACAGGGACGCTGCCGCCGTCTCGAATACCTGGAGGAAGTGCGCTCCGCCTGCGGATGCCCCGTTTGGGTCATAGACTAGTGCCGCCTTGGTGAGGCCAGGAACGACCTCTTTTAGAAGCTCTAACCATTTACCCACCATCGCAGGCTCATAATTGGTGAATCCGCTGAAATTGCCGCCGGGCCGGGCCCAGCTGTCGACGAAGCCACTGGCAACGGGGTCAGCAACTTGAACAAATACAACTGGGATCACCTGCGTCTGCTGCTTGAGGGCAGACACTACAGGGGTGCCAACTCCCGAGATGATGTCAGGCCCTGTTCCGACCAAATCTGCGGCGTAGTCACGAAAATGGTCAAACCTGCCTTCGCCCCAGCGAACGAGCAAAGCGTAATTATGGCCATCCTCGTAGCCGAGGGCACCAAGCGCGCTGAGGAGGGCGCTGCCATAGCGTCCATGTGTTTGCGCAGAGCCGGGAACGAACACGCCCACGCTCCCGGATCCGACTCGTCCTTTGAGCCCGTGCCGCGAGCGGCCAAGCCACTGCGCTCCCGAGAGCCGCGATGAAACCGCGCCGTAGCATTGGTCGTCCCACCCTGTGTCATGCCTCATGCAGGAACCCCGTCAGACAACATGTACACCATACCGCCATGTTGGTCGAAAGGCCCCATTGTGCATTGCCGCAAAAATGGACCGCTGAGTTCCGAGTTGGGTCAAGGGCGGCCCCTCCGACCCGCCGGCCTGGCGCTCATTCGCCATCCTTACTCGATCACCTCGTCGGCGCGGGCGAGGAGCGTGCCGGGTATGGTCAGGCCGAGCGCCTTCGCAGTCTTGAGGTTGATATGGAGCAAGTAGCGAACGGGCTGCTGCACCGGGAGATTCTCGGGCTTCGCGCCGTGGATGATCTTATCAATATAGATTGCAGCTTGCGCGGCCAACTCGAACCGATCCGGCCCAAGACCCACCAATCCTCCTGCGGTGACCGTTTCGGTCAGACCATGGCAAGAGGGCAAGCGACTGGACAGCGCAAGATCGGCAATTTCCTGTCTATTTTGGTAGGTCCGAGCGCCCGCGACGACGATGAGGCCTTCCGCTCCCTTCCTCAGCATCTCATCAAACTTCACTGCCAGTTGGTCCCCCACTCGAAAGTTGATGTTAAAGGTCGTGACGCCGAGCGTTGACGCTACTCTTTCCATCGACTTCTAACGCGAACTTGAAATTCGGGTCATCTTCAGCGCCTAACACCGCGGCCCTTGTTAGACTCGGCACTATCTCCTTGAGAATCTCCAAGCGCTTTCCATAGGTCTCCGTCGCGGCCTCGAAGGTAATCCCAGTCATATTGCCCCCAGGGCGAGCAAGGCTTTCGACTAGCCCAATCTCGACGGAGGCTCCGACCGAGATGAAAACGACGGGAATATCCTTGGTGACCTTCTTTGCGGTTACTCCTGCGAGGGTACTCCAGGTAACCAATATATCGATCTCTTTGATCAGCAAGCGAATAGCCTCTTCCAGCGCTTTCGGTTCCGGCGCCACGTAGCGGGTAACGAGTTTAAGGGTCTCGTCGAGACGGTACCCGAGATCGACCAATCGTTGCTCAAGGGCCTGTGGCAGATGCCCGTTCGCATCGGAGGTCCAACTGGTTCCGCCCACGCCCCGAACGGCCATGCGGCGGCCGAACCGCCGAGCAGCGCGATGAACTTGCGGCGCCTCATTTTTGCCGGCCCCCCAGCGTTAAGGACCGGCCATCGTACAAATCAAACCAGCACATTGGAAGAGGGTGAGTTGGGGCAACCGATGACCGGTTCGGGTCAAGGGCGGCCCCTCCGACCCGCCGCTGGCGCTGCCGATGACCGGAATGGCCCGATTGCAGACTAGGCACGGTGGAGGGATGGCGGGGCCGCTGTGTGCCACGAAGAGACATATGCAGTGCAGCAAACGGCGGCCCTATTCAATCACCTCGTCGGCAGGGGCGAGCAGCGTCGTGGGTATGTCGAGGTTGAGCGCCTTGGCGGTCTTAAGGTTGATCACCAACTCGAACTTCGTCGGCTGTTCGACCGGAAGGTCAGCTGGCTTCGCACCTTTGAGAATTTGCTGGACGTAAGACGCGGCCCGACGATACATGTGGCCGTAATCGGGGCCATACGCGATTACTGCGCCGTCTCTTGCTCCTGGTGGGAAGGCGTATATCGTGGCTAAGCCATGTTCCATCGCCGAGTCGATGATCCGATGCCGATGCCGGAACATGAACGGGCTGGACTGAATGATGAGCGTCACCGCCCCAGCGGCTTTCATGGCGGCCATGACATCGTTCGCCTCAGAGATGTCCCCAATCCCTCGTGATCGAAGATTGACACCTAGTGATTGGGCCGCCCGCTCGGTCACCTGAAGTCTGTATTGCCCGTCCGCCCATCCAGTATACCAAAGGTAGTTGACCGTTTCTTGCGGCTTGCCCAGTTCGCTGGCGAATTGCACATACTTGCCACTCAGGTCCGCATGCATGTCGCTGAACCCGGTGACGTTGCCACCAGGACGTGACAGGCTCTCGACAAGCCCGACTCCAACGGGGTTGCCAACGTTAATGAATACAATCGGTATTGTCGACACTTGCTCCTTCGCTGCCACCGACGCGCTTGTACCGCACGGTATCAGCAGCTTAGCGCCACGCTGCATCAACTCGCTCACCGCTTGAGGGAGTTCAGGCTCGTTGCTGATCCAAACGACATCAAGCGTGACGTGTCGATTCTCGACCACGCCGAGTTCGCGTAACCCAAGTCGGAATGCCTCAACGAGTGACCGGTCGTACACGTTGGGCGAGGAACCGATCGGGAGGAAACCTATCCGAACCGGAGTTCTCCGCTTGCTGCGCGCGCGCGACGACCGACCACGCCGCCGAGCTGCCGAGCAACGTAATAAACTCTCGCCGCTTTATGTCGAGCATGGGGACCTCCCAGGACCGCACCCTACCATATCCCAGGGAGAGTTATGTTTTGCACCACATCAAAATTTACCCGCTGATGTCTGCCTCGGGTCAAGGGCGGCCCACCGACCCGCCCGCCTGGCGCTGCCGACGGCAGGAATGGTCAGAAAGCAGACCCGGCACGGCGGAAGGATGGCGGGGCTGCTGTGTGCCACTAGCAGAACTCCGCAAAATACGAAAACAAGGGTCAGTGGGAAGCTGCGTAAAGCTCCATTGGTTCCAGGAGTCCTTTGAGTGAGTGTCTTCCCCGCTCTTCGAATTGAAGACCAGAGCCTGCGACCAAGTCCTTCACGGTTCGCGACACTAGTATCTCGCCTGCCCCGGCAAGCGCGGAGACGCGCGAGCCAATGTGGACTGCAATTCCCTCCACATCACGGCCGGCCATTTCTATCTCGCCAGTATGCAGTCCGCAACGGATTTGAATTTCGAGCGGGCGCACGGCCTCGACAATCGCGCAAGCGCAGCGAACGGCGCGCGCAGGACCGTCGAACGTGGCCAGAAATCCGTCTCCCAGCGATCTGACCTCGCTGCCTCGGTACCGGGCGAGTTCTCGCCGCACACTCGCATGATGAGCACTGAGCAGATCGCGCCAGCGTCGATCACCCATCTGTTCGGCGAGCGCAGTTGAGCCAACGATATCCGTGAACAAAACTGTTGCAAGAACACGATGGCTCTCAGCGACAGACACCGAGCCGGTGAGAAATTCCTCGATGCAATCACCGATCTGTTCGTGCAGAAAAAAGAGATGATCCTGTCCGGGCAACTCGATCAATCGTGCGCCGGGGATGTTTCGTGCAATGAAACGTCCACACTCGATGGGGATAAGCGTGTCATCCTTGCAGTGGATCACCAATGTCGGTACGCAAATCGAGGAAACAATATCGCCGACATCGGTTTCGGCGGCCATCTGCATCACCGCCATGGCCGCTGCCGGGCTCGCGCCAAGGCGCTCGAAACGGCTCCACCATTGCTGCATTGTCGGATCGTTTTGACGCGAGGGCACCCATGCCGGCAGACTAAGGCCGCTCCCCCAGGCCCGATCGGCATATCTGAAGAAGAGTTTTAAGGCTTCGGCTGCATTCGGGAAGCGCGCAAAGGCGCCATAGAGCACCAGTTGCAAGCAGCGCTGAGGGTAAGTTGCGGCAAACAAGGCAGCCAGCGCGCCACCCTCCGACACGCCCAGCAATGCCGCACTTTCGCTGCCCGCGGCGTCCATGACGGCGCGGACATCGTCCATGCGCAGGTCCAATGGCGGCACCTCGGAAACGGGGTCCGAGAGGCCGGTTCCGCGCTTGTCGAACATGATTACGCGGGCGAAAGCTCCCAAACGAAGGAGCCATCGAGCCAAGTCAGGATGTTCCCAATAGTTTTCGATGTGCGAGATGAAGCCCGGCACAAATACCAAGTCAGTCGCGCCACTTCCAAAGACCTGATAGGCGATATGAACATCGCCGCTCTTGGCGTAGCGCGTCACTGGCACCGCCATCTTACCCCTCCGTTGCTCTCGGGCGACTGGCTCACGCCAAGGTAACGCACGGCAGCGCCAGAGAGAAGGAGCCGTAATCCGAGCGATCGTCAGGTCGGCTTGGGGTCACAAGCGGGAGCGCCGGCCATGACGACCGCATGCCTCGCACGGGGCCGGTGTACCCCAGTGACCAGACCCGTGCCGGGCCAACCGGATGGGGTCGGCCTTGTGCCATAAGATGTGCTCGCGCCCCACGGCTATCGGCTGATCTGCCAGACGCCGGACAACTTGATTTTCCTCAGATGACCCGTAGGTTCTCACCAGACTTCGATGACGACCTCGGGAATGTGAGTTCCCTTACAGGCGGCTTCGTGAAGCTTTGGGGTCGCTGCATCCAATAGTTTTCCACCCACGACAATATCGAGTTCGCCCGCGGTCAACTCGCGAATGTTCTCGTTGGTTGCTTGTGGGTTCGAGGAGACGTTATTGTCCAGCTTCTGGGTCATTTGCTTTCTCCTAGAGGTTGGCAGTCTCGCGTCGTTGCGGACCGCCTGCAATCTGCGCTGAAACGCGCCGCTCCTCTGTGATGGACATCACAGAACTTTAATACAAGCAGCATCAGACTGGCCGAACCCCATGCGCAGCAAGCTGTCCAGGTTTGCTATGGCTGGAGCGCCGGAACCCAATACCACACGCCGTCGCCTTCTTCATGCTGTTCGTCGGGCTCGGCGTCGATTTCGGCATCCAGTTCAGCGTGCGCTATCGCGCCGAACGTCACGACTATCCGGATCTGCACACCGCGCTGGTGAGCGCGGCGCGCAAGGCCGGCGGACCGCTGGCGCTAGCCGCGGTGGGAACCACCGTCGGCTTTTGCTCGTTCGCACCGACCGCCTATCGGGGTCTCGGCAAGTCTCAAGATCGAAGGCATCGCGAACGGCCTACCCGTTCGGCCTACCCGTTTCCAGCCCCTGCCGAAGCCGCAGAACGGCGGCTCCGAAGCCGGTTGAAGTGCCTCGAGTTCGCGGAAGGTTACCGCTCACTCTTCCGCCAGGCGCCGCATTACTGTAGCCGGGCTGCCCGGGTTCTTGACTTTGATCCAAGTCCCTCGACCGGCCCGATCGACACCGGCTATCCCGCCGTTTCGAGACAATGCCCTCCAGGAACAGCCTGCACGCGTGCTCGAACATCAGCTCGGCCTCGCCGTCGAGGTGGTCGGTGTACGCGATACCCGGCCGCTCCTTCGCGAGCAGCCGCCTGAGCTTCGCCTTGCGCTTCTCCAACGGCTCCTCCCGACAGTCATCGCCGTTCAGCTCAAGGAGATCGAACGCGTACAATAGCGCGTCTTCGTTGATTCGCTGCGCGTGCAAGCGAGCGAAGTCCGCAATTCCATCATCCCCGCGGACCACGCATTCGCCACCCAGGACAATTGAGGAAACGCGAAGCGCACTCACCGCATCGACGATTTGGGGGAAACGCTCGGTCCAATCGTATCCCCGTCTCGTGAACACCCGCACGCGCTTGTCGGCGCGTCGTCGACCACAGTTTGGGGTTCGCAAGCCGGAACAGCTACATGGAAACGTGTCCCTGCCACGCGGGCGTCACCGAGACACGCACATGTCGGCTCCAGGACACAAGACCATGTCAAAAGACACTCTTGTGAAAGATAGCCATCCGGGGAATCTCGCCCGCTGCATGTCGGCAGGCGCTAACTGGGATTGTTAATGACGCAGTTTCCGTTTGTCCGTCCGAACTCCGATCCTCTCCCAAATCCCGGCCCGAAGATGCCTCCGAACATGAGAAACGTCCTTTGCTTCTTGTGGATCAAGATCACTTCCGCTCCAACACCGGCCGCCGACGGTGCCGAGGTGTTTGTTTCCGCTGACGCCGCTTTCAACCCGTAGTCGTCATTAAGGAGCAGGCTATAGTTCTTGCTCTTGCTCTTATCGCCGCCGGTCCGGATCACCTGGCCGCCTTTCGCTTCAAACCTGTAAATCTCCGGGTCTCTGCTGAGGGCGCCCTGGTACGAGCGCCCATCGATTGCACCGGCAGTGCCTGGGCCTCCTGCTGTCTATCGTCCTATCGTCTTCGACGAAAACGACCCCTCCATGCAGGTCCGCTCAGGGTCAAAAGCGGGAGCGCTGACCAGATGGGCGGGCTGCCGGTCACCCGGCCGGTGTACCTGGGGAAGCGGACCGGCCCGCCTTTACAGGTCCACGGCGAGCAGTTCGGGCAGCGATCCGGCGCCCCTTTCGGTCCCTCACCGAATCGGCCCGACGTGCTATCAGTTCGCCTCGGGACGGAGCCATGGCCGAGACTAGTATCGAGTGGACAGACGCAACGTGGAATCCGGTTGCCGGGTGCACTGTCATCACGGCCGGCTGCACCAATTGCTACGCGATGCGCATGGCCGCTCGGCTCGAAGCAATGGGCATGCAGAAATATCGCGGCCTCACGCGGCGTAGCGGGCGGCGAGCGGTGTGGACCGGGAAGGTCCGCCTCGATCATGCCTCGCTCGCCGTGCCAGCGTCCTGGGCGAAGCCGCGCAAGGTGTTCGTCAACTCGATGTCGGACCTGTTCCACGACAAGGTCCCGGCGTCATTCATCGAGCGTGTGTGGGGCGTGATGGAGTTGACGCCGCGGCACACGTACCAAATCCTGACCAAGCGCCCGGACCGGATGGCCGACATCCTGCGGGGGAGCGGCTTCAACGTCGTGTCGAACGTGTGGCTCGGCACTTCGGTAGAGGATGATCGCGTCCTCGACCGTCTCGACCATCTGCGCCGCGTCCCGGCCGCCGTCCGCTTCGTCTCATTCGAGCCGCTGATCGGCTCGGTGGCCAAGGCGAATTTGAAGGGAATTCATTGGGCCATCGTCGGCGGCGAGAGCGGGCCGCGCGCCCGACTCATGCTGCCGGAATGGGTCGACGAGATCGAGGCGCTGTGCCGGCGCTACAAGGCGGCCTTCTTCTTCAAGCAGTGGGGCGGCGTCAACAAGAAGGCGAGCGGACGGATGCTGCGCGGTCGCACCTATGACGAGTTTCCGTCCCTCCCGCTCTCGCCGGCTAAAATCCGAATGTCGGCGCTCTCGCATCCGAACTGATCGATGTCCACAGCCTATGTGGCAGCGGATGCCGCGAAAGGAAGATCAGCCAGTAGAGGCGCTGCGAATGCGTCCCCTTCACCAGCTCATAGTGCTTGGCGCGCGGCAAACCCAGCTTCTCGATCTGGTCTGACCAATCGTTCAGAAAGGCCGACCGAAAAGCGTGCTTGCTCATGTCCGTCCTGACGCGCTTTCTCCAATCCGGCGACATCTCATCGTATTGGCCGTAGTCCTCGGTCTCATATCGGTCCGAATTTCTCTGCATGTCGGCGATGCTGACGTGCGCCAGCACGTCGACGCACTTGAGCTTCGCGATTTCCTCGAACAGGCTGAACGAGAGGGTCCCCAGGTTGTGCGGATCGAAGAATGCAAAGTGAAGCCCGTACGAGTTCAATCGCCCGACGATCTCCTTGATCGCGTTTTTCGCGGGACCGACTGCTGTCCGCACTGGTGCGCCGAGGCGAGCGAGACGCTGACGCGCTGCGTCTCGAAGATCGTGCCTCGCGTCGGATATTTCGATGGTGCCGAATGCCCCAAGGGAGCCCAGTCTAGCCTTGAATGCCCGAACGGCGCTGCCGTCGACGTATTCCCCATTGTCTCTGATCAGGGCACGGCCGGGACCGCTGAAGACTTCGATGAAAGCGGAGTTGCGGAATTTTCTCCGCGCCGCCCCGGAGGCGTGCACGATTTTGGTGACGTACTCGTGCTTGTCTTTGACCCACGGTCCGACGTTCTCAACCAGCAAGCCGTCGTCGCCCATTGAATACCGTTCGGAATTCTGTTTCGCCCGCGCCGCGGGAGCCTGATCGGTCCCGCCCCACAGTGCATGGAAATTCAGTGGCGCAGCGTTCGCTGCGTTTCCGATCACAACCTTGGGTGTGGGGCTTGCTCCATCCAGCTCGCTCATCGCCGCTCCTGTGATTTGCGACTGGCGACCGCTGGACTTTTCCCGCGCGACTCTCGTAAGGTCGCGCTGCTACGGGAGGTCCGACGAGCACCAATCTTCGGATCGAACTTTCGGGGGCCTGCGCGCCAACGCAGGTCCCTTCCTACCTATACGCTCCCGCCTGATTCGAGCGCATCGCCGACAATATATCCCCGCAATCCACAGTTAGGCTTGCGTCGCCAGCAACATATCCCCGTAGTCCACAGTTGGCCACGTATTGACTCAACAACCCTATTGCGCATGCGCGACTCGCCGTTCGGCAGGGGCGAGCCCGCGATTACTCCACCGGCTGAAGCGTCCCGCCATCGTGGTCCTGATTGCGCTCGGGAGCATCCTGGCGGCGAACCCGGTGTCGGCGCAAGTCGCCCCGCCGGATTTCCGCTGCCCGGAAACCTCGTTCGCCGAGGTTCGCCGCGAGCCGCCCATTCCGGACGTGCTGACCGCGATCGTCCCGCCGCTGCGAATCCTCAACATGCTGGCGGACGATCCCCTCGCCAAGCTGGCGACGCGGCCGGTGTCCATCACGGTGGTCGATGACGCCGACCGCCCGGTCGCCAATGCGGTCGTCGGGGTGATCCACGAGGAGACCAGCCGATTCATCGCCGAAGGTGCCGGTGGCGGACGGCCGGTGAATTTGCCGCTGGGCAAATATCTGGTCAACGCCGCCAACCGGGCAAAGGACCAGGTGGTCCGGTGGGGTGCGACGTCGGTCACCGTCGACGCCAAGGGGCCGGCCATCGTCAAGGTCAGGCTCGATCGTCGGCTGCCGGCCGTGGTGACCAAGCCGGCGCCGGCAAATGTCGCCGTGGGCACGCCATTGGCGCTGGAGATTTCCGGGTTCCTGCAGGAACGCGCGACGCTCGTGGTGCTCCGGCGCGAGGCCGACCGCCGCGCCGCGCCCACGCCCGACCGCGACATCGTCCTGGCGGAAACGCAGATCCAGGCGGGCTCAGCGCCGCAGGTGCTGTTGCCGGGCCGTGGCGGCAAATACGATATCCTCTATCTGCTGTGCGCGCCGCGCCTCGTTCTGGCGCGGTGGACGGTGACGGCCCGCCCGGCCGATGTCGCGCTCGCGGCACCGGACCGCGCGCCGATGGGTTCGCTCCTGCGGGCGACCGTGCGCGGGACGATCAGCCCGGCCTACACGCTGAAACTCGGCCAGGGTGAGCAGTTGCCGGCGGTGTCCAAGACCCTCGGCGACGGCGTGCAGCAGGAGATCGAGATCAGGCTGCCCTACACGCCGGGCTCCTACGATCTGACCGTGACCACCCATGACGACGTCGTTCTGGCGCGCCGCAAGGTGAAGGTTGATGCCGCCATGCTGGCGATCGCCGGGCCCGACAGGATCAATCTCGGAGAATCCGCCGCCTTCTCCTGGGCGGACAGCGGCAACATCGAGTTCAAGCTCGAGCTGTGGACGCCGGCGAGCGGGAGCAAACCGGCCCGGCGGATCGGCGACATCGATCGCGACGGCGGCCGCCCGCCAGCGGGTCCCGGCGACTACGAGGTCCGCCTGGTGCCCTGGTCGGCCGCCGACAAGCGCGTGCTCGGCCGAAAATCGTTGCGGATCGAGGGGCAGGCCTTCGAGGAGCCGCCGCGCGAGGCTGCGGCCAACAGCACGCTCACGGTCCGGGTGGCTTTCAAGGTTTCCTTCTGGGACCGCCTGATGTTCGTTCCGCGCGGCGCCGAGCCCGTCGGCATGCCGGGGCCGAGCCGCGACCGCGACGACCGGTCGATGAGCATCGACACGCCGAAGGCACCAGGGCCTTACGATCTCGTTTTCCTGCTGGGATCCGTCAGGGGTCGCGTCGAAGCCGGTCGCGTGCCGATCGACGTTCGTTGAATTGCGTCCTCATGTAGGATGGGTTGAGCTCTTGCGAAACCCATCAACACCCCATCAAACATTGATGGGTTTCGCGAAGGGCTCAACCCATCCTACGGCGCCGAAACTATTTTCCCTCGACGGTCCGCTTGATCCAGTCGGCTTGCTTCGCAAATTCAGCCGATGACTTTGGGCAACACGCGCGCCAATGGCGTGGTGCTTTTGCTGCTCGGGCCTGGGTATCACCCTGACGGTCTGTCTCGAAAACCGCTGACGGCCTTTCGGGAGCCAGTGAGTAAGCTTTTCAATTTGTTTTTGGCGGTGCGACCTGGTGTCCGGGCAACCTGGAGCGTTCGATCGCCTGCTGCACCAATCCCGAGGCCTTGGCCTGTTCGATAAATTCGGTGATGTAGGCCAGCCGCGCGGTTTGACCCTTAGGCACCACCATCCCGAGGAGGTTGGCCCCGTAGTGGTCCTCCAGGACCCGTGAGCCAGGAAGCTTTGAGGAATACCCTAGGAGCACAGGGCGGATCGACGCAAACGCCTCTGCCTGTCCATTACGCAGGAGTTCGAAAGCGGGATCGGGAGTGTTGAGCTTGCCTAAAGATGCGGCTTAACGTCAAGGTCGAGGCGTGATCGCGCACGACTGCGATGCGAACGTCCGGCCGATCCGCGTCAGCAATGCGCTGGATGGACGAGCCCGCCGGCACCAGCAAGGTATACTCCAATTGGAGAATGGGAGGCGAAAAGTCTACCCCAGCTCGAGACGGATCAGGCCCCATGAACCCCACGTCACACTCGCCGGCCGTAAGGCACATCAACATCTCTGGAATCGTCGGATATCCGACCGGCAACACCGCAACCCCAATCTGCGCTCCAAGTGTGTGAGCAATATCGAGCAGAATGATCCCGGTCGAGGTCGCCTTCAGCTCGCGCGTTCGGGGATCCGTTGTATACATGATAGAGTGCATCCCGACCCGAATTTTGCCGGCCTGCACGAGGTCAGCGACACGCGGGTCAGAGGTCTGCTGCGCCGCGGCGAGGCTTGCCAAGATGGCGGTGAACGTGATGAGAAGCAGCTTTTTCATGAACGCCTCCAAGAATCCAATGTGCACCGGAAGCGAACGTGGGCCGCGCAATGATCAAGCTACCGCGTCTGAAACTTCAAAGCCAGCCGACCGAGGCGCAGTCAAAGCGGCCATCCACGCCCCCGGGCTATCTGTGGCCCGGGCTGTCGTGTTGATGGCCCGGGGGCACGTCTTGGCCAGGAAGCAAGACGTGGATGCGCGGGGCAAGCCCGCGCATGACGCCGCGCTATTTCCCCTCGACGGTCCGTTTGATCCAGTCGGCGTGCGCGGCGACGCGCGTATAGACCGTCGGCAGTTTCGGCCGCGCGCAGCCTTCGCCCCAGCTCACCAGGCCGACCTGGATGTGGCGTCCGTCCGAGGTCATGAACAGGGGACCGCCGCTGTCGCCCTGGCAGGCATCCTTGCCTCCGGCGAGATCGCCGGCGCAGATCGTCTGCTCGCTCACCACCGGGGGAGCGGCCTGCATCGCGGTCATCACCAGCGTCTTCAGCGTCTCGTTGCTGAAGCGAAGGCGTTTCTGCGCGGTGCGGAACGCGTCGATCGACTGGATCGCCCGGTACTCCACGATCGACTGGTTGCACACCTTGCGGTCGACGATGCTGATATTGAGCTCCAGCAACGATTTTGAGGAGGCGCCGCCCTCGGTGGTCTTGCCCCAGCCGAGCAGCTTTACCGGCGTGCCCGGCGCGTAGTCGCTCGATCCGGCGGCGACGGTGATCGGCCTGGCGCCGCTCGCCTCGTTGACCGGCCGCTCGAGCTCGAGAAGCGCGATGTCGTTCGCTATCAGGCCGCGGCTGGTATAGCCCGGATGCACGATCACGCGCGCCGCCTTGACCCGGTCGCCCTCGCCGAACGCAATGCCGCCGGCAAACACGTTGACCATCTCGGCGGGGTAGGGCGCGTCGGCCTCCGCCGCCTTGGTGATGCAGTGTGCCGCGGTCAGCACCCATTTCATGGTGACGAGCGAACCGCCGCACATCATGCCGTCCCGGCCGTTGGCGGTGGTGAACAGCGCCACCTGGAACGGATAGGCGCCGCGCGCGGCCGGCACGCCGCCGACGATCTTGCCGCGCTCCTCGCCGGTGGATTTTCGCTCGGTCTCGGCGATCGCCGTCTCCATCGGGCTCGGCCGTCCGGCCAGCACCGAGGCCTCGTCCGCCGGGGCGGTGACCTGCAGCTCGTCCGGCAGCACGCCCGGCGATGCGGCGGCCGGCGGGTTTTGCGGACCGCCGAGGCCGGGTACCTGTGCGCCTGCTGCTCCCACCGAGGCGGCCGCGACCATGAAGGCGGCCGCTGTCTGTCTGAATCTGCTCACGTGTTCTGCTGCTCCGTTTGCGGCGATGAAGAATTACTTCCGGCGTCCCTGGTCCACCGGCCAGGTTTCCACCGCCATGACAAGCTGGCCGATCGATGATGGGCGACCGGCATTCCTGGTGTCGGTCCGCACGACAAGGATCGCGTCGACCGGATCGTCCTGGCTGTCCGCCGAGCGCGTGCCGTCCGCGGTCGATCGCACGAACCGGCACGGGTCGAGCGGCAAGGCGATGCCGGGCTCGAACGGCACCGCGAAGACCAGCACGCCGTTGCGGGTGCGCGGCGCCAGACCGGGCGCGATCGAGCCGTTGCGGTATTGCAGGTTGACCGTCCTGGTGCCGCCGATCTCGACGCGGTTCTGCGCGCCCTGGCGGCAGGCATTGTCGAGGGGATGCAGCACCCAGCTGTCGTCGAGCGCGAACACGTAGACATGGACCGGCGTGGTGCCGCCATTGCGGACCTCAACCGTGGCACCGTCGCAGGTGTCGACCGCGGCGGTCTGGGCGAGAGCCGTGCGCCGGCCGGAAAATCGGCAGCGGCCGGCGGCATCGCGCTCGTAGCGCACCAGCGAGGTGGTGGCGGTCGCCACCCCGATCGGCAGCCCGTTGGAGGGCAATGCGGCCCGCACCCGCTCCAGCCGCATCAGCAGGCGGGCGCGATCGAGCGCCGCCATGACCCGCGTGGCGGCATCCTCGGCGTCGCCCGTGGCAAAAGCGGCGGCCGGACCGAATTCCTCGGCATCGGGTGGCGTCCAGGACGGCATGAAGCGCGCGCCTTCGGGGGTGCGGTACCAGACGAAATCCGGCCGCGCATCGTCGATCGCGTAAGCAGCGTCGGCCGCGATGCGGGCGAGCGCCGCCGCCTCGATTGCCCCGCGGTCGGTCACCGGCGGGTGCCCGGGCCAGTCGCGCGGACGCGAGATGCGCAAAATCATCCGGGTGACGGGCAGGACCACTTTGGCGGTCCGTGCCCGAACAATTTCGTCGGTATCGGCGCGCCGTTCGCACGACGGCATGCCGTTCTTTATCGCGCAGGGAAACCGGATCGGCTGGATGTCGGCGCCGAGCGCGTCTGCCTGCACCACCTGGCCGTGGGCGAGCGGCGCGGCAGCCGCGCGATCGAACAGCGCCACGACCGTTCCGGGCTCGAGGCCGGCGATGAGCCCGCCGGAAACGTGGTTGCTGTCAACGGACAAGCCCGCCGCCTGGTCGGTCGCGGCGCTGCCGATGAGCGGCCGGTCGAGCGCATCGCCGTCGTGGCCGGGCGTCTGCCGGGCGCGTGGCGGAATCTGCCCGCGCAGGACGCGCGCGGTCTCGTCGAGCAGGTCGCGATAGGTGGCGACCTGGCCGCGCTGCAGCACGCCGACCATCGCATCGGTGAACGCCGACACCCAGGTCTGCCGCTCGGGCGGCGCTCCCTGGGGCACGGCGAGCTCCAGCGAGATCTCATCCGCCTGCGACGCATAGAACGCCACGAACGAGCCGGCGGTGGCGGTGCGGGCCTTCATGTCGGCAAGCGTCTTCGGCGCGGGAGCCGCCGCCGTGGCGGTGGCCGCCGGCTCCAGCGGCAGGCCGAACTCCGCGGCGTTGACCTCCTTGGCGCGCAACTCGTCGTTGGCGCCGCGCGAGATGGTGCCGGAATGGCAGCTGTCGACCACCAGCCAGACATGCGCGCCCTTGCGGCGCAGCGCATCGATCAGCTCGCCGATCCGGTCGTCGCGGATCACGTTGGTCATGTCGAAGCGTTCGGCGCCCGGTGCCGGCGGGACCGCGTCGACCGGCAGAAATGCCTCGTCGAGCCCGTCGTCCTCGTCGCCGTTGTCGTCGGGAATCTGCGTCCCGTGGCCGGACATGTAGATGACGACCTGGTCGTCGACAGCCACGCGCCCCGGCAGCGCGTCAAAAATTTTCAGGATCACCGCCGCCGTCGGGTCGCCCCTGGAGCCCTCCACCCCGTCGGCGTAGACCTCGATATCCGCCGGCTCGACGCCGCGGGCGACGAGCGCCGCCTGCATCCGCCGGACGTCGTTGGCGGGTGCGCGCAGCGACTTTTCCGGGCTGAGATTGCGATAGGTCGAGGCGCCGATCAGGACCGCGTGGACTTTCGCCGCCGCGGCGGTGCCGGCAGCCGTCGCCAGGAGGGCGGCCAGGACCAGACACAGCGCCGCCCGTGCGGCGCAGCGGAGCGAGGAGCCGGGCAGGGCGGGCAACCCGCGCTTGCCGCCGGCTTGCGCCTCGATCATCGGGCCGGGACCTTCACCGGGATGTGCTTCTGTCGGCCGTATCATTCCATGCGGTCGAAGTGAAACCGACCTCCCGCCCGGGCGATCGTGGAAGCGGCCACGATAGTGCCCGGCATGCGGCTTGGCCAGCGCTCGGGGCGGGGCTCTCCGCGGCGGCGGGACCCAGGGCTATCGCATATGGCAGGAACGCGCCGCGGGCTCCACCTCTCCCCGCGTGCGCTAGGGGATGCACACGTCTTGGTGCGGCAGAGTGACTCGGGATGAACATTTTGGGTTCCGCTTTGCCGATGGCGTGTGATTCTATGCGCGACGCTTTGGTCGAACCGGGGTGTCGCCATGTCGCTGAGAACCTTGTCATTGGGTCGGTTTGGGGATCGTCGCCTCGACAAAAGGGGGCGGCGCTGCTCCAGCGCATGGTTGCGCGCCCGACGGTCTGCTTGCGCCGCCTCGGACGCGGGCGCAGATCGCGGGAGGTAGCGTTTGGGCGGTTTTTGGCAAACCGCAAAGTGACTGTTGATCGCCTGATCGAAGGATGGGGCGATCGGACGGCATCGGCAGTGGCCGGCCGGCATGTGCTGGCGATCCAGGACACCAGCGAGATCAATTTCTCCACGACGCCGCGGCGTCGGCGCGGGCTCGGCGAGATCGGCAAGGGGGTCGGTCGCGGCCTGCTGCTGCACGCCATGTTGGCGGTGGATGCCGGGACTGGCGGCTGCCTCGGCCTGGTGGCGGGACGGATCTGGACGCGCAAAGGCCGGGTCAAGGTCGCCCACCAGAAGCGCCGGCTGAAAGACAAGGAATCCGAGCGCTGGCTGACGACCGCCACCGAGAGCAAGCCCGTGCTGGCCGCTGCCGCGATGGTCACGGTGGTGGCCGATCGCGAAAGCGACATCTTCGCCGAGTGGGCGAGGCTGCCGGAGCCGAACTTCCATCTGATCACCCGCTCCATGCACGACCGTCGACTGGCGAGCGGGGAACGTCTCTATGCGGCGGGCGAGCGTTTTGCCCTGACCACGACGCGGCTCGTCGATCTGCCGGACCGAGCTCTCAAACGCCGGGCCCGTCTGGCGACGCTGAGCCTGCGGTTCGGTCGGGTCGAACTCGCCCGCCCCAAGAACACCACCGAACGTGATCTGCCCAAAACTGTGCCGCTGATGCTCGTCGAGGTGGTCGAAGCCGATCCCCCCGCAGGGTGCGAGCCGGTGCACTGGCGCCTTCTCACCACCCATGAGGTCGCCGATGCCGAGGCGGCCTGGCAGATTGTCGATTGGTACAGAAAGCGCTGGATCATCGAGCAATTCTGGCGCGTGCTGAAGCTTCAGGGCCTCAAGCTCGAAGACAGTCAGGTCGCAACCGCCGAGCGCCTCGTCAAGCTCACCGCCATCGCCACCAAAGCCGCCTCCGTCACCCTCCAACTCGTCCAGGCCCGCGACGGGAGCACCTGCGAACCGGCCTCCGTCGCCTTCGCGCCACACGAAATCCAAGTCCTGGCCAAACTCGATGCCGAGTACGAAGGCCCCACGGCCCTGCAGAAAAACCCTCATCCTGCCGCAACTCTCGCCTGGGCCGGTTGGATCATCGCCCGGCTCGGAGGTTGGAATGGCTATCCCTCCTCCAAGCCTCCCGGTCCTATCACTTTCAAGAACGGCCTCGACGAATTCTATGCCATCGCAGCCGGATGGAGCCTCAGACATGTGCGCATCCCCTAGCGCTCTTTGCGGGGAGAGGTCGACGCGCGAAGCGCGGCGGGTGAGGGGGCGTCTCCAAACGCCGAGACCGTTGAAAGAGCCCCTCACCCCGACCCTCTCCCCGCGAAGAGCGGGGAGAGGGAGAAGGGGCGCCGAGTGTGCGGCGACGTCATATGCGATAGCCCTGACGCCGGCACCGGGTCATGGCGGGCAGGATGTGCTAGAAGCGCGTCAGGCTGCTTCCGGTGCAGCGATGCAGCCTTGCCCGCAAAAGGAATCCCCATGACGGTCGACGCGATTCTCGCGCCTCTCTTCGTCCAGGTCGCGCTCACCTTCGCGCTCATGTTCTGGATGGGCACGGTGCGCACCAGGGCAGTGCGCGGCGGCGACGTCCGCATGCGCGACACCGCGCTCGGGCAGGAGATCTGGCCGCCCCGCGTTCAGCAGATCTCCAACTCCTATCGCAACCAGTTCGAGCTGCCGGTGCTGTTCTACGTGCTGGTGATCCTCGCCTATGTGCTGCGCAAGGCCGATTATCTGTTCGTGGTGATGGCCTGGATCTTCGTGCTCTCGCGCGTCGTCCATGCGGCGATCCACACCACCACCAACCGCGTGCCGCAGCGCTTCCTCGCCTTCCTGATCGGCGCGGTGGTGTTGCTGCTGATGTGGGCGTTCTTCGCCATCCGCATCCTCACCGGCACGGCATGACGCCGGCGGCGCGGCTGTCGGCGGCGATCGAGGTTCTGGCCGATATCGCGGGGCGGCGCCGGCCGGCCGGCGACGCGCTCAAGGACTGGGGCCTCGGCCACCGCTTTGCCGGCTCCGGCGATCGGGCCGCGATCGCCGGGCTCGTCTACGACGCGCTGCGCCGGCGCGCCTCCAGCGCCTGGATCATGGGGGCGGATACGCCACGTGCCGAAGTGCTCGGCATGCTGCGGCTGGAGCGCGGGCTCGACGCAGCTGCGATCGAGAAGCTTTGCAGCGGCGCCAATCATGCGCCCGAACCGCTCACCGCGGACGAGCGCACGCGGCTCGCCGAACGAAACCTCGAGGGCGCCCCGATGCCGGTCGCCGGCGACTACCCGGACTGGCTCGACGCGCATTTCGCCAAGACTTTTGGCGACGAGCGCGGGGCCGAGCTCGCAGCGCTCGCCGCCCGCGCGCCGCTCGATCTCAGGGTCAACACGCTGGCCGCCGACCGCGACAAGGTCGCGGCGCTGCTGTCCGATCTGCATCCCGAGCCCACCGGCTGGTCGCCTGCCGGGTTGCGCATCCGGCTCGCGCCCGAGGCCAAGAGCCCGGCGATCCACGCCGAGCCGGCTTTTCTCAAAGGCTTCGTCGAGATCCAGGACGAGGGCTCGCAGCTTGCCGCCCTGCTGGCGGGCGCCCGGCCGGGCAGCCAGGTCGTCGATCTGTGCGCCGGCGGCGGCGGCAAGACGCTTGCGCTCGCAGCCCTCATGGAGAACCGCGGCCAGATCTACGCCACCGACAGCGACAAGCGGCGTCTCGCCCCGATCCATCCGCGGCTCGAGCGCGCCGGCGCCCGCAACGTCCAGGTCCGTACCCCCAAGGGCGAGAAGGACGTGCTGGCCGACCTCGTCGGCCGCGCCGACCTGGTGCTGATCGACGCGCCGTGCACCGGCACCGGGATCTGGCGGCGCAATCCCGACGCCAAGTGGCGGATGCGGCCGGGCGCGCTCGCCGAGCGGCAGAAGGAGCAGGCGGAGGTGCTCGACCGCGCCGCCCCGCTGGTGCGCCCCGGCGGCCGCATCGCCTATGTGACCTGCTCGGTCATCGAGGAGGAGAACGGCGGCCAGATCCGCGCCTTCCGCGAGCGCCATCCGGACTTTTCCGTCGTGCCTCCCGCCGAGGTGACCGCCGCGCTCGGCGAGCGCGCCCTGCTGTTCCGCCGGGCGGTCCGCCTCACCGAGGAAGGGCTGCTGATGACGCCGCGGTCGACCGGTACCGACGGCTTTTACGTCGCCGTCCTGGCGCGGGCGCCACGCTGAGCGCCTGCTCCATGCGCGCAGGTCCCGGGCTGCTGTTCTGCTCGATCATGATCCGGCGCACGGGCAGACGCAGGCTGAGCCGAGTGACCGGCAGCCGCTGCGGCGTGCCCGATCCGTCGATCATCAAACAGCTGCAGGCGCTGCCGCGGCGCGCGATAGGGGGCACGGAGTCGGGTTTGACGGAAGCGTCCTTTAACGCATTCCGTTGCACAATACCGCCATCGCGAAGCGTTCGGAATGTCTGATCAAATGATCAACCATAACGCAGGATGGCTGCGGAGCGCCGTGACGGTCGCCTTCCTTTGCCTGGCGGGCGGCATCGATGCCGCATACGCAGATACACTGACCCTGGAAGGCTCGACGACGTTCAATACGGTGTTCCTGTCCAAGCGGAGGCAGGAAGTCGAGGCGAGATCCGGGCACACATTGCGGGTCCTGCCGAACAGATCGAGCCTCGGGCTGATGGCGCTGCTCGAAGGCCGCGCCGATCTTGCGATGATCTCGGCGACGCTGGAGAGCGAGATCGCCGTCCTGCGCGACAGCCAGCCCGATCTTCCCTACGGGCGGCTCCGCTCCTTCGCCGTCACCTCCGTTCCTTCGGCGATCATCGTTCATCCCACCAATCCGGTCAGGACGATCAGGCTGGAGGCGCTGCGCAAGGTCCTGCTCGGCGAGATCGTGAACTGGCGGGAGCTCGGCGGCGAGGATCGTCCGATCAAGGTCGTCGCCATACGTCCGGGCGGCGGCGTGCTGGCGACCCTCGAAGCCAGGGTCTTGGGCCCGGCGCGCCATATCCGCGTGCCCGATGCCATTCGCGTTCCCGGCGCCACGCAGATCGTCAAGGTTGTCGAGCAAGTGGAAGAGGCCATCGGATTCTCCCAGCTCAGCATGATCCGGAATCGCCAAGTTGCCGAAGTGATCCCGGACGAGCCGATCGAGCAGATATTGTCCCTGGTCTGTCTCGACGATCCGACGCCGGCCGCCCGGGCGGTGATCGATGCGGCCCGTTTTCTGGCGCGCGGCGCCGACCAGAGAACGCCATGACCAGACCGCTTCCGATACGCGCCAACATGGTGGCAACCAGGATCTACGGCGTGATCGCGCTCATGCTCGTCACCATAACGGTGATGGCGCTTGCCTCCGCCCACTTTGCGGGGCGGGCGACACGAGCCGGTGAACGATTGTTCGAGCAGGGTTTTGGCGAGGTCCAGCAGGTCTCCAGGCTCATATTGGCCTTCGAGAAGCACCGCAGGATCGTCGGGAGCTCGCCCAGCGAGTACTCCCGCGACAAGCTCAAGGTGGCCCTGAGCAGGCTGAGGGCGCTCGACCGCGAAGTCTTGGATATCGTCGCAACGGTTCAGGCGAACAGCCCGCAAGGCAGAACCGCAGAGCTTGCGTCCCGCATCGCCGGGCAGTGGCCCGAATTGTCGCAGGCGGCCGAACGGGTGGTCGGCCACGCCAGCAATTTCGCGCAGGACAAGGCGATCGACGTCCTGGAAGGACCCTACACGACCGTGGCCGAATCGATCGACGTCGAGATCAGGGCCTGGCAGGAGCACCGCTCGCGGATCGCGGATCGCGAGATCCGCGATCTCTATGCCAGCAATTCGTCGCTGCGATGGTGGATCTCGGTCAGCGGCCTGGTCGCCGTCCTGCTGATCGGCCCGGCGGGCGTGCTCATCGCGAGACGCCATCTGTCGCGCCTGGCAAAAGTCACCGGCGCCTTGCGGGAGGTGGCGCGGCGCAACACCGCGATCGAGGTGCCGTCCTGCGCCGACAAGGACGAGATCGGCTCGATCGCCCGGGCGGTCCAGGTGTGCAAACGCAGCGCCATCGACCTGATCGAGAGGGAGCATGAGCTCGAGAAGTCGAACAGCCGGTTCGACTCGGCGCTGAGCAACATGTCCCAAGGGCTGTGCATGTTCGACGGCGAGCAGCGCCTGCTCGTCTGCAACCGGCGATTCGCCGATCTGTATGGAATTCCCGGCGAGCTGACCGAGCCGGGAACCACGCTTCGTCGCATCCTGCAGCATCTGGCGGCCAGGTGCGATCTCGACGGGATGGACCCCGAGGACTACATCGAACGCGAGATTGCCGTCGCCGCGGCGAAGACGCCGAGCCTGACGATCAGACAAACGCTGGAGGGGCGGATCTATTCGGTCCAGGTGCAGCCGATGCCGGGCGGCGCCTGGGTGTCCACCCACGAGGACATCACCGAGCGCCGGCGCTCCGAGCAGCAGATCATTCATATGGCCCAGCACGATTCGCTCACCGATCTCGCCAATCGCGTGCTGCTGCAGGATCGGTTGGAGCAGAGCCTTGCCCGCCTTGGGCCGGGCGAGACCCTGGCAGTGCTCTGTCTCGACCTGGACAATTTCAAGACCGTCAACGATACGCTCGGCCATCCGGTCGGGGATGCGCTGCTGAAAGCCGTGACCGAGCGCCTGCGCGGCTGCGTCAGGGATACCGATACGGTGGCGCGCTTCGGCGGCGACGAGTTTGCGGTTCTGCAGACACCGACGGGAGCTTCTCCGGAGGCATCGGCCCTCTCTCTGCGGATCTTGGAGGCGATACATGCACCCTACGATCTCGGCAGCCATCGGGTAAACATCGGGATCAGCATCGGGATTGCTGTTGCTCCCGGCGATGGCACGACCCCAGCTGAGCTGTTGAAGAACGCCGATCTGGCCCTGTATCGCGCCAAGTCGGACGGCCGCGGCTCGTACCGCTTCTTCGAGCCGGAGATGGATACCAGCATGCGTGCGCGCCGGGCGCTGGAGCTCGATCTGCGGGACGCGCTCATCAACGGCGAGCTCGAGCTCTATTACCAGCCGTTCGTGACGCTCCGGGACAACGAGATCTGCGGTTTCGAGGCGCTCCTGCGCTGGCACCATCCGGAACGCGGCCTGGTGTCTCCGGTCGAGTTCATCCCGGTGGCGGAGGACATCGGCTTGATCGCGCCGATCGGCGAATGGGTGCTGCGGCAGGCCTGTGCCGAGGCCCGGACGTGGCCCGAGCATATGAGCGTTGCGGTCAACCTGTCGCCGGCGCAGTTCAGAGGCGAGAAGCTGGTGCAGACGGTGATCAGCGCGCTTGCCGCATCCGGTCTCCCGGGGAGCCGCCTGCAGCTCGAGATCACGGAGTCGGCTCTCCTGCAGAACAGCGAGGCTACTCTCGCGGCCGTGAACCAGCTGCGCAGCCTCGGGGTCCGCATCTCGATGGACGATTTCGGGACGGGTTACTCGTCACTGGGCTATGTCCAGAGCTTTCCGTTCGACAAGATCAAGATCGACCGCTCATTCATCAACAATCTCTCGACCGGACATGGGTCGGTTGCCATTCTCAAGGCGGTCGTCAGCCTCGCCAACGGCCTGGAGATCGCGACGATTGCCGAGGGGGTCGAGACGGAAGAGCAGTTGGAGATCGTCCGGGCGGAGGGTTGTACGGAGATGCAGGGCTACCTGTTCAGCCCTGCGAGACCCGCCAAGGACATCGCGCGACTGTTCCTTGCACGAGGCAGGCTGGTGGAAAGCGCGGCGTAGACGCGCCCCAGGGTAGAGCGCGCGGGCGCGCCCTCACACCACCGGCGACATGGCGCCGTCGACATTGATCGCCGTGCCGGCGATGAAGCCGGCGGCATCGGAGGCGAGGAAGCAGGCGATATTGGCGAACTCCTCGGCCTTGCCGATGCGGCCGAGCGGAACGTTGGCGCCCATCTTCGCGGTGAACTCCTCGAAAGTGACGTTCTGTCCCTGGTTGCGGTGACGGCGCACCCACTGGTCGCTGACGATCTGCCCCACCAGAAGCGCGTTCACCAGCACGTTGTGCGGGGCATATTCCCCCGCCAGCACTTTGGTGAGCGCCATGCCGGCGGCCCGCGACACCGTCGTCGGGGCGCCGCCCGCCCGCGGCGCCTTGGCGCCGATATTGAGCACGTTGATGACGCGGCCCCAGCGCCGCGCCTTCATGTCGGGCAGGACCAGCCGGCAGGTCCGGATCGCGGCGAACAGCTTCTGGTCGAGGTCGGTCTGCCAGAGCTCGTCGGTGATGTCGGCGAACGGCATCGCCCGCAACTCGCCGGCATTGTTGACCAGGATGTCGATCTTGCCGAGCTGCTCGATGATGGCCGCATGGGTGCGCTTGATGTCGTCGGCCTTCGCCACGTCGCAGGGAAACACCGCGACCCGGCCCTTGGCCTTGGCCGAGACGATCCCCTTGGCCTCCTCGAGCACGTCCGGCCGCCGCGCCAGCAGCGCGACGTCGGCGCCGCTCTCGGCAAACTGGGTGGCGATCGCGAGCCCGAGACCCTTGCTGGCACCGGTGATCATGGCCGTGCGGCCGGCGAGGCTGATTTCCATGGCGTTTCCCCGTTTTCTGGACCCGGCCGAAGCTATGCATGGGGCAGCGCGAGGCGGCAAGCGCGCTGCCCGGGCGGCAGCCATGACGGCCGCGTTGCGGCGGGCTTGACCGAACGCCTTTCGCGCCGCACATAACGTGTCCGAACGGCCGTTGTGCTCGATTCTCTCAAAAGTCCTTCGCGACGGAACCGTCGGCCAAACCACGGTTCCCCGATGCACGACAAGATCCTGATCATCGATTTCGGCTCCCAGGTCACCCAGCTGATTGCCCGGCGGGTGCGCGAGGAGGGGGTGTATTCGGAGATCGTGCCGTTCCAGAAGGCGGAAGGCGCGTTTGCCGCCATGAAGCCCCGGGGCGTCATCCTGTCCGGCGGTCCGGCCTCGGTGCTCGACGCCGATGCGCCGCTGGCGCCGCCGGCCCTCTACGCCGCGGGCGTCCCGGTGCTCGGCATCTGCTACGGCGAGCAGGCGATGGCGCTGCAGCTCGGCGGAGAGGTCGAGGGCGGCCATCACCGCGAGTTCGGCCGCGCCGAGGTGGAGATTTTGGAGGACTGCGCGCTGTTTTCCGGCGTGTGGGAGAAGGGCCAGCGCTATCCGGTGTGGATGAGCCACGGCGACCGGGTGACGAGACTGCCGGCGGGTTTCCGCGCGGTCGCCAGCGCCCCCAACGCGCCGATCGCGGTGATCGCCGACGACAAGCGGAAATTCTACGCCGCCCAGTTCCATCTCGAGGTCATGCACACCCCGCACGGCGCGGCGCTGCTGCGCAATTTCGTGCGGAAAATCGTCGGCTGCCAGGGCGACTGGACGATGCGCGCCTTCAAGGAGGAGGCGATCGACAAGATCCGGAGCGAGGTCGGCTCCGCCCGGGTGATCTGCGGGCTGTCGGGCGGGGTGGATTCGGCGGTCGCCGCCGTGCTGATCCACGAGGCGATCGGCGACCAGCTCACCTGCGTCTTCGTCGACCACGGGCTGTTGCGGCAGGGCGAGGGCCGCCGGGTCATGGCGCTGTTTCGCGAGCACTACAACATTCCCCTGGTCCACGTCGAAGCCGAAGGGCTTTTCCTCGACCAGCTCGCCGGGGTCGATGACCCGGAGCAAAAACGCAAGACCATCGGAAAGCTGTTCATCGACGTGTTCGAGGCCGAGGCGAAAAAGCTCGGCGGCGCCGAATTTTTGGCGCAGGGCACGCTCTATCCCGACGTGATCGAGAGCGTTTCCTTCACCGGCGGCCCGTCGGTCACCATCAAGTCGCACCACAATGTCGGCGGCCTGCCCGAGCGCATGAACATGCGGCTGGTCGAGCCGTTGCGCGAGCTGTTCAAGGACGAGGTGAGGGCGCTCGGCCGCGAGCTCGGCCTGCCCGATGCCTTCGTCGGGCGCCATCCATTCCCGGGGCCGGGCCTGGCGATCCGCTGCCCGGGCGCGATCGACCGGGAAAAGCTCGACATGCTCCGGCTCTCCGACGAGATCTTCATCGAGGAGATCCGCCGCGCCGGGCTCTACGACGAGATCTGGCAGGCTTTCGCCGTGCTCCTCCCGGTGAAGACGGTGGGCGTGATGGGCGACGGGCGCACCTACGACTACGTGGTGGCGCTGCGCGCCGTGACCTCGACCGACGGCATGACGGCGGATTTCTACCCCTTCGACATGACATTCCTGGCCCACGCGGCGACGCGGATCATCAACGAGGTCAAGGGGGTGAACCGCGTGGTCTACGACGTGACCTCGAAGCCGCCGGGGACGATCGAGTGGGAGTGAGGAGACTCGATTCGCTGACATCTGCTCGCCGACCTGCCCGCGATCAGGCGGCGACCACAGAGATCCGCCCCGCCGCTCGCGACCGCGGCTTGTTCTTGATGATAATCTCCACGTCCTGGTCGAGTGCCGTCAGAAAAGTCATCAGCCGCTCCACGGAGAAGCCGTCGAGCTTGTAGTTGGCGAGTGCCGATACCTTCGGCTGATTGACCCCGAGCTTCCTGGCTGCCGCCGCTTGGGTCAAGCGCCGACGTGCGATCACACCGGTGATCGCGTGGGCGAGGCCCAGTTTCGTCTGTCGCTCCTCGGCGTCGGCATAGCCGAGATCAGCAAATACGTTGCCCGAACCCCGGATAATCGCATCCTCGGCTTCACCCCTGGTTTCAGCGTTTCGCCTTGCCATAGCGGACCTCGTAGTCCTGTTGCGCGACCTTCAACCGTCGCTCGACCAGGTCGACGTCGACCTTGGCCGTCTTGATTCCCGAATGGGAGCTCGGGTCTGCCGAGGTGACCAGGGGCGGCCGGACAACGAATCCCGTCACACTTGTCACTCCCACCTTTCGACGTCCGGCGGCAAGACTATCTCATGACCAACACCGAGCGGTCGGCCGTGAACGGTATTGCGTTCCAGCCGAAGACACGGGGAGATCGCTCCAATTCGGAGGTTGCCGTGACCACGACTGCATCGCCTGAGAAGGGCCGGAAAGAAGGACAGCCCGCCATGAAGACGCCACCGATCGTGTCGCCGCAGGAGTGGGAGGCCGCGCGGCAGCAGATGCTCGTGAAGGAAAAGGCCCTGACCCGGGCCCGTGACGCGCTGGCCGCCGAGCGGCGGCGGATGCCGTGGGTCGCGGTGGAAAAGGCATATGTGTTCGATGGGCCCGAGGGCAAGGCGAGCCTGCTCGACCTGTTCGCGGGCCGCCGCCAGCTGATCGTCTACCGCGCCTTCTTCGAGCCCGGCGTGCACGGCTGGCCGGAGCATGGCTGCATCGGCTGTTCGCTCGGGGCCGACCAGGTCGGCCACCTCGCCCACCTGAACGCGCGCGACACGACCCTGGTTTATGCCTCGCGTGCGCCGCAGGCCGACATCGCGCGCCTGAAGGCGCGGATGGGCTGGGACATTCCCTGGTACGCGATCACCGACAGCTTCGACGCCGACTTCGGGGTGGATGAATGGCACGGCCACAACGCCTTCATCCGCGACGGCGAGCGCGTGTTCCGCACCTACTTCATCAACAGCCGCGGCGACGAGGCGATGGGCACCATCTGGAGCTACCTCGACATGACGGCGCTCGGGCGTCAGGAGGCGTGGGAGGACTCGCCGGAGGGCTACCCCCAGAGCCGACCGTACAAGTGGTGGAACTGGCACGAGAGCTATGTCCCCGACACCGCACCCGACCCGAAGTGGGTCAAGGTGTCGGACGCCGGAGAGGCCGCCTTTCGGAAACGCGACAGCTAATGCGGCGAGGCGCTGGCCGATGGAGACGGAACGAATGAAATCCACTCTGAGAAATGAGCTTGGAGTACCTGCGGTGGTCGATCGGGGCACTTTCCAGGCCGAGCTGGACGCGCTGCGGGTTCGAGAGAAAGCTCACACACGGGAAGGCGATGCGATCGCCGCCGCCCGCCGGCGGCTGCCCATGGTCGAGGTGGATGGTGCGACACGACTTGTCGGCGAGCGTGGGGCGGTGACGCTGCTGGATGTCTTCGAGGACCGCCGGATGCTCATCGCCTATTACCTCATGTGGCACACCGGCCGCCCGGCGCCGGAGCAGTGCGAGGGGTGCACCTGGGTTACATCGCAGGTCCGCGAGCTGTCCTATATTCATTCTCGCGACGTCACCTACGCGACGTTTTGCCAAGGCCCGTACGAGGAGAGTGCCCGGTATCGCGAGTTCATGGGCTGGGAGATGCCTTGGTACTCGGCCCAGGATTCGATCGACACCCTCCTGGTTGGACGCCGGGTCGGCATGATGCACATCGTCTGCTACCTGCGACAAGGATCCCACGTCTTCGAGACTTACTGGACGACGAAGCGCGGTGTCGAGGCGATGGACAACAGCTTTCGGCTGCTCGACCTGACCGTCTACGGGCGGCAGGAGGCGTGGGAGGATTCGCCGACCGGCTGGCCACAACGGCTCGAAGGCAAGCAGCGTATGCGTACCGATGGACGTCCCACCGCCCAGTGGGCTCGCCTGAAGGCCGGACGGTCCGACGACCTGGGGACCGGCCGCCGCTGACTTCCATGAGAGATGCGAAATGATCTCCGACACGACCCACTCGGTCCACCCTGAAGCCGGGCAGCGTCGAGAATTGCCCAAGGCAAGCGCGGACCGTTTGCTGTCGCTCGCGGCCGCGCCGACCTTCGCGATCATGGCGCTCCTTGCCGGGATCCAGGACGGCGGCATGCCGGGCATGCTGTGCTCGACCGCGCACGATGCATCGCCGCTGACCGGAATGGTCCCGATGTACTTGCTGATGAGCGCCTTCCATTCGGCGCCATGGCTGAGGCTGATCGCCGACTGGCGAAGAGGCGCCTAGCGCCTGGCGGCACGCCGATTGGCGGAACGACCCAACGATCGAGTGGGCTGAGATCGGCATTTCTGCCCGCACCCGAAGCATCGGTGAAGCACCGGTGACTTGCGTGCGGCCAGGAAGATGATATCATTGCTATCAAAATCCGGGTTTTGGAGCGGTGGGGATGGCTGACCTGCTGGTGCGTGGTGTCGATGATGCGCTTGTCCGGGCGCTCAAGGAGCGAGCCGGAGCGCACGGACGCAGTGCCGAGGCGGAGCACCGGGAAATCCTCGCTGCCGCGCTCGCCCGCCCCCGCAGACGGAGCTTTGCCGAGGTCCTGGCGTCGATGCCGGAGGTCGGCGTTGATGCGGATTTTGAACGGGTGGATTCCCCAAGGGACGCACCGAGTGTACTTGATTGACACCGACGTCGTCAGCGAGACCCGGAAGAAGGCGAGGGCGAACCCGGGAGTGACCCGGTTCTTCGATCATGTCGTCGCCGCGGACGAGCCGGTCTACCTGTCGGCGGTATCCGTGGGGGATCTCCGCCGCGGCGTCGAGCTCATTCGCCATCGCGGCGACGCCGACCAGGCGAAGCTGCTCGAGGCGTGGCTCGGAATCGTCCTCGAGCAATACGGGGATAACATTCTGGCCTTCGACGCCGACGCGGCCCAGGTCTGGGGGCTTTTGAGAAGTCCCCAACCCTGATCGGGCGCTCGACAAGCAGATCGCCGCCATCGCCCTGGTGAACGACCTGACCGTCGTGACGCGCAATACAGCCGGCTTCGAAGGAACGGGCGTGCGGCTGAAGAATCCATTCCTGCCGGCCCCGGAAATCGAGTGAGCGCAGTGGTGACGAGCGCTGCCGGACGCGGCGCGGCGAGCGATCGAGGAGCATCAGCGGGTTGTACGCAGCGGCGCGGTTGTCCCGCGAAGCAGCTCGACCTCTTCTGCCCTCCCGGGCGGGGCCTTCGTCGAGCCGATCCGCCGCGCCAACCGCGTGGCGGATGATGCGACGCCGAAGCCGCCGGGTACCGTCGAGCGGAAGCTGGCGGTGATCGATGCTCACGCCCGCCCGAACTGTCCGGCAGCCGGTCGCCCGCGGCGGTCGCCCGAACTCGGTCGCGCGTCAGACGACATCGCTCAGACAAAAATGACACTCAGACAAAATATGCAGCGCGCTTCGCGCGAGTTTTGTTGCGATGACCAACAACTCATATAAACTCTCATCTGCGTCGAAATTTTTGCTTCGCAACTATGTTGCGGACTCGCATGGGGAGGAGATGTGACGTGCCGGTACGGGTTCTGGAGACGCTCGAGGCGCTGCGCGACCAAGTCCGGGAAGAAATTCTCAAAGACCCTCGGTACCTGACCTTCCTGGCCCTGGAACGTTCGATCCACGATATCCGCTCGGCGCTCCAGGGCGCCGCAACCTCGGCGGCGCAAATCGCGCCGCCGGATGTGGAGCTCGCATCGATCATCGACGGCCGGCTTGCCGAGCAGGGCCAGGCGGCGGTCGGCGCGAGCGGGCTCTCGCTGCACGAGCCGGTCGTCGACGCGTCCGCATCCAGTCAGCCGCACCACGGCAACGGCTCGGCGAGCCTGGGCGCTGCAGCAAAACCGAACGGCGACGGGCACGGCGTGCTGCACGCGCACCATGATGTCCCGGATGCCGATCAGGCGCCGGCGTCGGCGCCGATCGAGGAGATCGCCGCGGCGGTGCGGGCAATGTCCGACCTCGCCGCTCCGGAAACCAATTCCTCCGCGGCGGACGCGGCATCATCGTCGGCAACGAACGGCCATGCGGCCGAAGGTCAGGATGGTCACAGCGCACTTGCTGCCGCGGTAGCCGAGGGCCTGGCCGACCTGAGGGACAACGAATCCGCATTGATCCTGGTGGTCGAGCCGGCCGAGGAGTCGACCGCCGCGGATGCCGAAAAACCCGCCGCATCGTTCGCCTATTCGGCGTCCGCGCCCGAGGGCGAAGCCTCCGCCGGCCAGGCGCTCGCCGCTGCGGTGGCCGAAGGTCTGGCTGACCTGCAGAACGATGAAACGGTGATCCTGGTGGTCGAGCCGCAGGAGGAGCCGGCGGCGACCACCCAGGAAGCTGGTGCCGTGGCGGAAGGCTCGGCCGACAACGAAACCACATTGATCCTGATGGTCGAGCCGGAGCAGTCGGCGACGGCCACCGAAGCCGAGGGATCCACCGCATCGTTCGGCTCTTCGGCCCCATCTGTGGCGGAGGAGACGCCTTCCGTCGAGCAGGAGTCGCTTGCCGTCGCGGTGGCTCAAGGCCTCGCCGACTTCAACGACAACGAATCAACCGTGATCCTGATGGTCGAGCCGGCCGAGGAGGCGCCCGCGCCGACCCGGGAAGCCGAAGCAGCCGCGGAATCGTTCGACCATGCCGCCCCGTCTGCCGTTGCCGAGAGCGTCGCCGAGCCGGACGCGGCGCCGGCATCCGCCGCAGCCGAAGGGCCTGGCGACGAGCAAACCGTCGTTCTGCTCGTCGAATCGCCGGGACAACCGGCGCCCGAGGCGCAGGAAAGTGCCGCCATTTCCCAACCGGTCGACCAAGGCCTCGCGGCCTCGCCGGAGGGCGAGCGCGCCGGAGAAGAGATGGTGCTCGCCGCGGCCACATTGGACGGCGGTGCGGGGCTCGAAGCCGACGAAACCGGTGTCGCGGCCGAGGCCGCGGAGCCGGCGCCGGCGGTCGAGCAGGCTGTCGGACCTGACCCCATGTCGGGGTCGGCAGGCGAGAGCGTCACCGAGCAGGCAGTCGCTGCCGCTGCGGACGTTTCGCTCGTGGTGGATCAAGTCGATCAAAGCGCAGCGGCGGGCATGGCCGACGACATGGCCGTATCCGAGGGTGGCGACGCGGCAGACACGGCATCATCGGGCGAGGTTTTAGTCGCCGCCTCGACGTCCTTCGCGAGCGCCGATCAGGACAACCTCGCGGCCGAGGAGCCCGTGGCCGAACCGGTCGCTTCGGAGGCGTCCGAACCGGTCGGCGAACCGCTTGGCGTCGCTGCAGCCGCAGCCGAAGGGGAGCCCTCACCTGCGGCTGAGGCGATCACCGTTGCGGCCGGCCACGAACCGGTCGCCATGGTCGAGCCGGAAACGCCGGCCGCCGCGGAGACGGCCGCCGCACCGGAGCAGGCGGGCGATGTCTCCGTCGCGGAGCCGGCTGGAAGCGTCGAGCCGGGAATAGCCGATGCGGCGTCCGCGGTCGAGAACCAGGCGCAAGCCTTGGCGTCGGTCGAGCCGGCAGTGCCGGCCGACAGCGGACACGTGGCCTCCCACACGGCAGCGGTCGATCAGCCGGCCGGCCTCGCCGAGGCTCCGGCTGAGCTTGCGGAACCCTTCGTGGCGATCGGGGCGGCTGCCGCCGCCGAGCCCGCCATGCTGGTCGAGCCGGCCGTCTGGTCGGAGGCACCGGAAGCGCCCTGGCACGCCGAACCCCAGCACGCCAGCACCGAGCCTGCGGCGCCGTCGCCGATCGGCGAAATTTCCGGTGGCACGCCAGAGGTCCCCGCAGTCGCAAGCGAGCCGGCGCCAGCCGGGGACGGGGCAATTGTCTCCGAGTCCGGCATGGCGCAGCCCGCCGCTCCGGTCGCTTCGGACGCGGCGCCGGAGATCCCGGACGCCGCTCAGGCGGCGGAACCGGTCGCGGCCATCGAGGCCGCGCCGGCCGTCGAGATCGTGGAAACCAGTCACGGCACGGTTTCCGACTTGCCGGCCACTGCGGTCGAGCACGCCGTCCCGACGGAGACCGGCATCGCGGCGACGGGTGACGGCTCGCAAGCCGCGCCGGTCCAGGAGCCCGCGGCGCCGGCGGACAGCGAAGCCATGGCCAATCTGCAGCATGCGCTGGTTGACCTGATCAACGGGGATCAGCACCACGAAGCCGCGAGCCATGGCGATGTTGCGGCCGCCGCGCCGGCAGCGTCCGGCGAGGCCGGGCCCATGATCGGCGAAGCCGCGCCGCCGGGCCCCTTCGTTCACCCGGCGCCTCCCGAGCCACCGCCCGGACCCGCGCATCCCGGCTGATCGGTCCCGGCTTGCGGTACGTGCCCCGCGCGCGCCGGCGGTAGCCACCGCCGGCAGCGGCGCGCCGCCATGGCGCGGACACGATGTCCATGACAATACGTGGGCATCGGGGCGCGCGCTCCCCGCCACAGGAGCTTCCATCATGGCTTTGGCTAAAACCTGCATTCGTCCGGGGCTGGTCGTCGCCGCGACGCTCGTATCGGCTTTCTCGTGGCTGGCCGGCGACGGGCCGGCGCGGGCCGACGGCAACGTCACCCTGGGCGTCGCCAGCTATCCGGCCGGCGACATCGGAACCATCGAGTTCAAGGGCATCGAGTTCAAGGACACCAACCTGACCGACGCCGAGGTGGCGAAGATTTTTTCCAACGGCGTGACCGCCAGCGAGGCGGAGGCGCTGTTCGGCAGGCTGAAGGCGTCGTCGATCTCCATCGCCGAGGTGAACCTCGCCGGCAAGGAGCGCAGCTTTTCGATCCGCGGCATGCGGGCGACCGACGTCAAGAACGGGACGGTCGGCCGCCTGTCGGTCGCAACCACCGACGCCACTTTCGAGGTTCCCGACGCCGGGATCGCCAAGGTCAAGGTCGGCGCCATCGTGGTGGAGAATGCCGGCGTCCGCGGGATGCTGGCCGGCCTGTCGTCGGCCGATGGCCCGACCTCGCAGGTCGACGCCGGACGCGTCACCATGTCGGATCTCACGCTCTCCGTGCCCGACAAGGACACGCCGAAAGATGCCCCGGGCGGCAATCTCTACGCCGTGACGCTTGCGTCCTTCGAGGCCACCAGCCGCAAGGAGGGGCCGCTGGAGACCAGCGCGGCGGTGTTCAAGAAGCTCGTCGTCGATCCCCCGAAGGCGTCCGACGCCGCGCGGTCGATGTCGCAGTACGGCTACGCCAGGGTCGAACTCGACGGCACCTTCGGCGGCCGCTACAACTCGAAGGCCAAGACCTACGCGCTCGAGGATTTCACCGTCACCGTGGTCGGAGTGGGATCGATCAAGATCCAAGCCAGGCTCGGGAACATCGACTCCACGGCGTTCAACGGCGACAACATGGCCCGCATGCAGGCCCTGTCGGAGGGTGACGTCTCCCACCTGTCGGTGCGCATCACCAATTCGGGCTATTTCGAGAAGGCGCTCGCCGTCGCCGCGGCCGAGGGAAAGAAGACCCCGCAGCAGGTCAAGGCCGAATGGAGCCTGACCATCCAGGCGATGGCGCTCGATCCTTCCGCCGGTCCCGCGGTGAAGAAGCTCAACGACGCCGTGATGAAGTTCATCGGCGATCCGAAGAGTCTCACGGTCAGCCTCGACGCCAAGAGCGGTCCGGTGAAGTTCAGCGATCTCAGTGAGATCAAGTCGCCGGACGAGCTGATGGCGATCGTCGACATCAAGGCGACCGCCGGACCTTGAGGTCTTCGGCGGTGCCCGCTGATGCGGGCATCATGTCGAATCACGCTGGACAAGACGTGGATGGCCGTGACGAGCACGGCCATGACGCAGAAGTGGATCGTCCGGCTCAGCCGCAATCAGTCCAGGCTCACCAGGGTGAGGTCGACGAACCATGACTGCGCCGAGACGAAGCCGTGCACCGCCTTGCTCATCGCCCGCGGGTTGAGGTCGTGGACGATGAACAGCCACGGCGGATTGTCGACGATGCGCTCGTGGGCGGTGCGGAACGCGGCGTCGATCATCGCCGGGTCGGTTGCCTCGGCGAGTTTTGCCAGCGCGGCGTCGAACTCGTCGTCCTTCCACTGCTCGAAGTTGAAGCCGTTCGGGGCGAAGTTGGCCGACGAGAAATAGCGCGCCATGACGCCGACGTCGGATGACGGCGAGGAGACATTGAGCGCCATGGTGCCGTGGAGCGCCGGGCTGTCGGGGGTCTGGCGCGCCGCGGTGAGCAGCACCTGCCATTCGACCACGTCGTAGTCGACCTGCACCCCGCAGGATTCCTTCAAATTCTCCTGCAGGAACTCGTTCATCGGCAGCGGCAGCATCTGCCCGGATCCCGAGGTCGAGATCATCACCTTGAAGGAAAGCGGCTTCTGCGGTCCGTAGCCGGCCGCGGCCAGCAGCGCCTTGCCCTTGGCGGGATCGAACGCGTAGCGGTTCGCCGGATTGCCAAAGCCGGGATCGCGGGGTTTGAGCCAGCCGACCGAAGGCTCCGCGGTGCCGTTGAGCAGCGACACCAGCCCGGCGCGGTCGATGCAGTAGTTCAGCCCCTGGCGGACGCGGACGTCCTTGAGCGGACTGTTGGTGGCGCCGATGTTGAACAGCCAGGGCCAGACATGCGGGTAGGAATTGGTGACGATATTGAATCCGGCGCCTTTGAGCGACGCGATGCCGTCGGGAGGCGGCACCTCGATCCAGTCGACCTGGCCGGACCGCAGCGCCGCCAGCCGGGAGTTGGCCTCGGGGATCGGCATCAGCCGCACCTGGTCGACCTTGGGCTTGCGCGGCGGGTCCCAATAGTCGGCGTTGCGGGAAAGCTCCACGGCCTGGCGCGGCACCACCTTGGTGATGCGGAACGGTCCGGTGCCGGCGGCCGGCAGGGTGGCGACCTTGCCCCAGTCGCGGCCCGCCTTCTCGAAGGAGGCGGGCGACGTCATCAGGAGGTAGACCGCCATGTAGGGAAAATAGGAAGCCGGCTGCTTGGTGGTGATCTCCACCGTCAGGTCGTCGACTTTCCGGTAGCTTCCCATCACAGGCACGCGGGCGCGAGAGATGCCGGAGGCCGGCGGCTCGAACTGCGGGCTGTCGGACTTGAAGTAGCGGTCGAGGTTCCAGATCACCGCGTCGGCGTTGAAGTCGGTGCCGTCGTGAAACTTCACCCCGCGGCGGAGGTGAAAAATCCAGATCTTCTTGTCCTCGGCGTCCTGCTCGTAGCGCTCGGCGAGGCCGGGCCGGAGCGTCGCCAGCCGGTCGGAGCTTGTGAGATCCCACAGGACCAGCCCCTCGAAGATCGGATAGCCGAGAAAGCGCATGCCCTCAAAACCGTTGTTCGGCATGCCCGTGGTGGTCGGGATGTCGGACGCCGTCATGGCGATGCGGAGCGTCTGCTCGGCGGAGGCGGGCAGGGTCGCGGCAAGCGAACCCGCCAATGCCAATGCACATGCGAAACGAAGGGTCTTCATGGCTTCTCCCGCTGGCAGGGCCGAGTCACACCCGGCGATCGGCGGGGAATTCAGCAAGAATCAGGCCATCCATGACGGTTGCGTTGCATGTCGTCGACCGGGAGGCCTTGCGGGCTCCCATCAACTCCGAACGTCCGAAGTGGTCAGAATGCATGCCATTGCCCAGCGAATGGGCAGATGCCCCCTGGAACGTGCCATGCCGGAAGCGCGTCTCTCTGATCTGCCATCATTGCTGTGCCAGGAACGCTGACAAGGAGGCGCGAAATGCCAAAGGAGCCTGACCAGCCAGCCATCCGGTTCGACGGCCAGGTGGCGCGCACTGGACCGGCGCCGGCGGCATCGATCTCGGCACCACTCCCGCCGATCCCGAGACGATTGCGGCGCGCTGGCAGGAGATCGGCGACGTAGCCGTGAGGGAGCCCTGATGAGCCGACCATCGGTTCAGCCGCATACCTCGCCGGATCCGGCCGGAGTGGTGGAACCCAGCCGATCGTGGCAACCTGCGGCCGGCGACTTGGAACAGGATTACGACAGAGGTCACGATGGACAACAGCGAAGAGATCTGGCGGCTGGTCGACGCCAGGAAGGATCCGTTCGAGGCGCTGAGCGACCGCATCTGGGGGATGCCCGAGCTGCAATATGCCGAGCACCGCTCGGTGGCCGAGCACACGAAGGAGCTCGAGCGCGAAAATTTCCGCGTCACCAAAAACCTTGCCGACATCCCGACCGCCGTGATGGGCGAGGCGGGCGAGGGCGGTCCGGTGATCGCGTTCCTCGGCGAGTACGACGCGCTGCCGGGGTTGAGCCAGGAGGCGGGCGTCGCCGAGCCGCGTCCGCTTCCCGGCGACGGTTCCGGCCACGGCTGCGGCCACAATCTGCTCGGCTCGGCGGCGCTGCTGGCCGCAGCCGCCACCAAGGACTGGCTGGCGCGCAACAAGCTTCCCGGCCGGGTGCGCTACTACGGCTGCCCGGCCGAGGAGGGCGGGGCGGCAAAAGCCTTCATGGTGCGCGCCGGCGCGTTTGCCGACGTCGACATCGCCATCACCTGGCACCCGTCCGCCTTCTGCGAGGTGGCGGACGCGGTCTCGCTCGCCAATACCCGCATCGATTTTTCCTTCAAGGGCCGCGCCTCGCACGCCGCGGCCGCGCCGCATCTCGGCCGCAGCGCCCTCGACGCGGTGGAGCTGATGAATGTCGGCGTCAACTACATGCGCGAGCACATGCCGAGCGACGCGCGCATCCATTACGCGCTGCTCGATGCCGGCGGCATCGCCCCCAACGTGGTGCAGGCGACCGCGAAGGTGCGCTACCTGATCCGCGCCCGCGAGCTCCCCGAGCTCATGCGGCTGATCGCGCGGGTGAAGAAGGTCGCCGAGGGCGCGGCGCTCATGACCGAGACCACGGTCGCCATGAAGACGATCAGCGCGGTGTCGAACCTGCTCGGCAACCTGCCGCTCGAGCAGGCGATGCAGGACTGCTGGGAGCGCCTGGGGCCGCCGCCGTTCGACGACATGGACCGGGCGTTCGCCAGAAAAATCCAGGGCACGCTGTCGGACGAGGACATTTCGACCGCGTGGCGCCGGGTCGGCGCCAGCCGGGACGACGCCCCGCTGTGCCGCCAGATCGTGCCGCTCGAACTCCAAGCGCAACCCGATGGTCGGCTCGACCGATGTCGGCGATGTGAGCTGGGTGGTGCCGACCGTGCAGGCGCACTGCGCGACCTATGCGATCGGCACGCCCGGCCATTCCTGGCAGCTCACCGCCCAGGGCAAGACGCCGGCCGCCAAGAAGGGGATGGTCCATGTCGCCAAGGTGATGGCGGCGACCGCCGTCCAGGCCTTCGTCGATAACGAGCTGATCGCGCGCGCCAAAGGTGATCTTGCGGCGCGCACCAAGGAGCACCCCTACGTGTGCCCGCTGCCGCCCGACGTGGAGCCGCCGCTCGACATGGCGGCGGCGTAAAGTTCAGATCCGCTTTGGCCACAGCACCCCCTGATTGCCGGGCGGCACGCTGCCGATGCCCTTGTTGACGAATTTCTGCAGGCGTTTTCCCTCGTAGGTCTCGGTCGTGTACAGGTTGCCCTTGGAGTCGGTGGCGATGCTGTGCACGCCATAGAACTGGCCCGGCTGGCGGCCGCCGTCGCCGAACGCGGTTAGCTCCTCCAGCGATGCCCGCAGGATGATGCGCACTTTCTCGTTCTGGCCGTCGGCGAGAAAAATGTAGCGCTGCTCCGGGTCGCGCGAGAACGCCATGTCCCAGACCGAGCCCGCCGCCAGCGTGTTTTTGGCGTAGAAGGCTTCCTTCACGAAGGTGCCGTCGGGCTGGAACACCTGCATGCGGTCGTTGGCGCGGTCGCACACATAGACGAGGCCGTCATTGGTGCGCTCCACGCAGTGCACCGGGTTGCGGAACTGCTGGGCGACCGGGGCCTTCGGATCGTAGGGTCCCGGATTGGTGTCGTCCGGCCGGTGGCCGTAGGCGCCCCAGTAGCGCTTCATCTTGCCGGTATCGGCATCGAGCACGGCGACGCGCTTGTTGAGATAGCCGTCGGCGATGTAGGCCTCGTTGGTCTTCGGATCGACCCAGATCTTTGCCACGCGGCCGAAATTGTCCGGATCGTTGCTGCCGGCGTTCTTGCCGAAATGGCCGACCTGGAGCAGGAATTTTCCGTCCTTGGTGAATTTCAACAGATGGGCGTCCTTCGGCCCGTTGCCGCCGATCCACACATTGCCCTTGTAGTCGACGTGAATGCCGTGGTTGGACTCCGGCCATTCGTAGCCCTCGCCCGGACCGCCCCACGAGCGCACCAGGTTGCCCGCCGGATCGAACACCAGGACCGGAGGCGCGGCGCGGCAGCATTCGGAGATCGGCGGGTTGACCTCGGCGCCCCGCTCGTTGACGTGCAGGGTGGCGGCGCCGCGATGGATGATCCACACGTAGTCCTGCTCGTCGACCCACACGCCGATGGTCATGCCGAGCAGCCAGTTGTTGGGCAGCGGCTTCGGCCACAGAGGATCGACCTCGAAGGTCGGCGCCTGCACGCCTGCGCCCTGTGTCTCGGCGCGGTCGCGGAGCATCGACTGTCCGATGCCGAGCCCGATGATCGCCGCCGCCAGTACGCCCCCGAACACGAGCCTGCGCGGCCCCGCCAGATCGATCATCGCGTCCCCCCGATTTCCATTCCCGCCCGGTTTCATCCGGCCGTCTTGGCCGATCATACGGGGACCGGATTTGCCTTGTCAGGGCACGCGAAATATCCCTAACGTGCCGGGGCCGGGAACAAATCCGTGACTTGTCATAGGCTTGCGGGAACACTGAGGGCCGTCGCCGCCGCGCTCGCCGCAATGCTGGCATGCGCGGTCGCGTCCGGCGCCGGCGCGCACGACGTCCCCGCCGACGTCAAGCTCAACGTGTTCTTCCGGCCAACCGGCGACCGGCTCGAGCTTCTGATCCGGGTGCCGCTCGCCGCCATGCGCGAGGTGGATTTTCCCACCCGCGGTCCGGGCTATCTCGACGTCTCTCGCGTCGAGCCGGCGTTGCGCTACGTCACCCAGGTCTGGCTCACCGACAACATCGAGATCCACGAGAACGGGACGCCGTTTCCTGCACCGCGCGTCGCGCGGGCGCGGGTATCTCTGCCGTCGGACCGCTCGTTCGCCTCCTACGAGACGGCGCGAAAGCATCTGGACGGTCCGCCGCTCGCCGACGATCTCGATCTCTACTGGAACCAGCTTCTGCTCGACGTGCTGCTCGAATATCCGATCCGCTCCGAGCGCTCGCAGTTCGCCATCCATCCCCGGTTCGACCGGCTGGGCCTGAAAGTGTCGACGGCGCTGCGCTTTCTCACCCCCGACGGCGCCACCCGGGCGTTCGAATTTCTCGGCGATCCCGGGCTCGTCCAGCTCGATCCGAGCTGGCGGCAGGCGGCGCAGACCTTCGTCGTGCTGGGCTTTTGGCACATCCTCGGCGGGATCGATCACCTGTTGTTCCTGTTCTGCCTGGTGATTCCTTTTCGCCAATGGCGGCCGCTGGTCGTCATCGTTACCGCGTTCACCGTCGCGCATTCCATATCGCTGATCGCCTCGGCGTTCGGCTTCGTGCCCGACGGCCTGTGGTTCCCGCCGCTGGTGGAGACGCTGATCGCGGTGACCATCCTTTACGTTTCGCTGGAAAACATCGTCGGCGGCAATATCGGGCGGCGCTGGATCGTCACGTTCTGGTTCGGGCTGGTGCACGGCTTCGGTTTCTCTTTCGCCTTGCGCGAATCGCTGCAGTTCGCCGGCGACCATCTCCTGACCTCGCTCGTCGCCTTCAATGTCGGGGTCGAGATCGGCCAGCTCGCGGTGCTCATGGTGCTGATCCCGGCGCTCGCGCTGCTGTTCCGCCACGCGCTCGACGAGCGCCTCGGCATCATCATCCTCTCGGCGCTCGCGGCGCACACGGCCTGGCACTGGATGATCGAGCGGGGAGGGGAGCTGGGAAAATTCCCGCTGCCGAAGCTCGACGCGGCATTCGTCGCCGGCGCGATGCGCGGCCTGATGGCCGTGATGATCCTCACCGCCGTCCTGTGGCTCGCCAGCGGCCTGCTCAGGCGCTGGACGAGCGGGGACGAGATCCACCGCACGCGAGCCCAGTGACGCGAGATAGTCATGCCGTCAAACGTCTTCGACGCCACGCTGCTCAAGCATCTGTGGGGCACCGATGAGCTCCGCGCGATCTTCGACGACGTGAACCGCGTGCAGAAGTGGTACGACTACGAGGCAGCGCTGGCGCTCGCCCAGGCCGAGCTCGGCATCATCCCGGCCGCGGCGGCGGCGGAGATCGCCGGCAGGGCCAGGGTCGAGAACGTCGACCTCGAGGCGATCGCCGAGGATATCCGGCGCACCAAGCATCCATTGGTGCCGGCGCTGCGCGCCCTGCAGGCCGCGTGCGCGGACGGCCATGGCGAATATCTGCATTTCGGCCCGACCACCCAGGACGTGCTCGACACCGGCGTCATGCTGCAGATCGGCGAGGCGCATCGGATCTTCCTGCGCGACCTCAAGACGATCGGCCGCGAGCTCTATCGGCTGGCCGAGGTCCATCGCGACACGCCGATGGCGGGGCGCACCCATGCGGTGCAGGCGCTGCCGATCACCTTCGGGCACAAATGCGCGATCTGGCTCGCCGAGACCGCGCGCAACTTCGAGCGCCTCACGGGGCTCGAGGGCCGCACCTTCGTCGGCAGCCTGGTCGGCGCGGTCGGTACCCAGGCGTCGTTCGGCGCGCAAGCCTTCGCGCTCGAGGAGAACCTCATGAGGCGGCTCGGCCTCGGGGTGGCAGAAATCTCCTGGCAGCCGGCGCGCGACCGGCTGGTCGAATATGTCGGCGTGCTCGGCCTGGTCGGCGGCAGCCTGGCGCGGATCGCCAACGAGATCCTCAACCTGGCACGCACCGAGATCGACGAGCTTGGCGAGCCCTTCAACGAGGGCAAGGTCGGCTCCTCGACCATGCCGCACAAGCGCAATCCCACCGTGGTGGAGAACGTGCTGACCGTGAGCCGGGCGCTGCGCTACACGGTGGCGCTGATGCACGAGGCGCTGGTCCATGAGCACGAGCGCGACGGCGCTGCCTGGAAGACGGAATGGAAGGCGCTGCCGGAGGCCTGCCTGATGACCGGCGCCATCCTGGCGCAGATGAAATTCGTGCTCGGCGGGCTCGAGGTCCACGCCGAGAAGATGCGGCACAATCTCGACGCGCTCGGCGGTTTTCTGATGTCGGAGCGTGTGATGTTCGCGCTCGCCGGCAAGCTCGGCAAGCAGAGCGCGCACGAGGCGGTCTACCAGGCGGCGATGGCAGGCTTTGCCCGCAACATCACCTTCGAGCAGGCGCTGGCCGAGAATGGGGAGGTGACCGCGGCGCTGGGCAGCAACGAGCTCGGCGTCCTGCTCGACCCGACCACCTATGTGGGGCTCGCCCCGCAGATCGTCGATCTCGTGCTCGCGCGGACGCGCGCCAGCGGCTGGATCGAGTGATGCCTCGTCAGCTCCAGGTTCACGGGCTGCCGAACGCGTAGGCGAGACCGACCAGGGCGGTATGGGTCTTCAGCCTGATGTCGGCGGTCACCAAGTCCAACGTATTGGTGAAGAACGTCTGCGTCACGGTCCCGTAGTCGGCGTAGCGATATTCGGCGCGCGCACGCCAGTTGGCGCCGAATGCCGCCTCGACGCCGGCGCCTGCGGTCCATCCGAGCTTGGTCCAGCTGTCCAAACTCGGAGCGATTGGCAATGCACCATGGACCCGCGACCGAGCAGTTGGTGGTGGCGGTGATGCGCGTCAGCGCCGTTCCAGCTGTCCCGTAGACCAGCACGTTCGGCGTCACCAGATAGCCGACGCGGGTGAGCGAGGCAGAATCCCAGCCCTGCTTGACCGTCGTGCTGTCGAGGCCGACGCCCGCGACGATGCCGCGGACCGGGCCGAAGGTTCCCGGAATGCCCGCAACGGTCTTGGTGCTGTTGCCCCAGGCGATGTCGCTTTCCGTGCCGATCACCCAGTGCGGCGACACCTGCCACAGGTAGCCGACATAGCCGCCGAACCGGAAGGTCGAGCTGTCGAACGATGTGGCGGCCGTGGTGGGATCGGGCGCGGTCGTTCCGCCGATGCCGCCGCTGTCATTGATGCCGGTGGTCGTCCAGTCGGTCTTCGACCAGCGTCCGCCGGCGGAGACGCCCGCATAGCCGCCGGTCCACGACAAGACCGCCGCCGCAGGCGCCGCCTTGTAGATCGCGGCCGGCGCGACCGCCGGACCGTCGAGCGAGGTCGCGACGGTCTCGAACAGCGACCGGTCGAACTTGTAGGCGAGGCCGATGAGCGCGGTGTGGGTGCGCACCCTGAGGTCATAGGAGACCGAGTTGATCGTGTTGGGATAGACCGTGTTGGTGATCGTTCCGAAGTCGGAGTAGCGGTATTCCGCGCGGCCGAGCCAGTTGCCCCACAGTCTTGCCTCGACGCCGCCGCCGACCGTCCAGCCGATCTTGGTCCAGCTGTCTTCCTGCGACCGATTGGCGACGCACCACGGACCGGCCACCGAGCAGCTTGCCGTGGTGGTGATGCTCTGCGTCGCCAAGCCGCCGGTCGCGTAGACGAGGACGTTGGGCGTCACCAGATAGCCGGCGCGCACCCGGCTGGTGCCGTCCCAGCCTTCCCTGACGCGCGTGGAATCGAGCACCGAGGCGCCGATGCCGCCGAAGGTCGTTCCGTAGGTGCCGGGGATGCCGGTGATGGTCTTGCTGTTGTTGCCCCAGGCGAGGTCGCTCTCGAAACCGACCACGAAGGACGATCCGAGCTGCCAGTTGTAGCCGTAGAAGATGCCGGCGCGCACGGTCGAGGCATTGAACGACGCGGCGGCCGTCGACGGATCCGGACCCATCAAGTCCGGCCCGAGCCCGAACGGGAAGGCGATGCCCGTCGTGTTCCAGCCGGAATCCGCCCAGCGCCCTCCGAGCGACGCACCGATATAGGCGCCGGTCCAGGTCCAGAGCGGCACCGCGACCGCCGGGGCTTTCACCAGGGGAGCCGGCAAATCGGCCGCGCGGGCCGCGTGTCCGACACCGACGACCAGACCGGCGACAAGGAGTTTCGACACGATACGGCGCATGCTGACCTCAACGGGCTTCGGTCCGGGGCAAATCACTTTCCGGACTGTTCATGAATAGATCGAAAACGGGCGCTCCCGTCGAGACTTGGCGTGGGTTTCACGATACGGATTCTCCCAAGTGTGTCGGGGCGGCAACACCAGACTGCTCCGGCGTGGCCGGTCACGTCGGCGCCCGACCGCGCGGCGCCGACGCGACGCCGTAACGCTTTGCCTTGTCGGCGCCACATCGCTATTTTACGGCCTTCGAGGACGACCCGCGGCTGTGCCGCGGGCGATCGCCGATGTGCCGGTGCCGGGGGGAGTCTTTGGCGGACATTTTTCAAGAGGTCGACGAGGAAGTCCGGCGCGAACGGCTCAAGCAGCTATGGGATCGCTACAGCGCCCTGATCGTGCTGGTCGGGCTCGTGATCGTGATCGGGGTCGGCGGCTGGCGCGCCTATCAGTGGTGGGACGCCAAGAAGTCGGCGGAGGCCGGGGCGGCGTTCGAGGCGGCGCTGGCGCTGTCCGAGGGCGGCAAGCATGCCGAGGCCGAAGCCGCGTTCGCCAAGATCGCGACCGAGGGCACGTCGGGCTACCGCATCCTTGCCCGGTTCAACGAGGCCGGCGCGCTCGCCCAATCCAATCCGGCGGCTGCGGCAAAGGCCTACGACGCCCTGGCGGCCGATTCCGGGATCGGACGCCTGATGCAGGATCTCGCGGCCGTGCGTGCCGGTTTGATCCTGGTCGATACCGCCCCCTACAACGACCTCGTGACCCGGCTCGAGCCGCTGACCACCGGCGACCGCGTGTACCACAATACGGCGCGGGAACTCCTGGCGCTCGCCGCATGGCGCAACTCCGATCGCACCGCCGCCCGCCGATGGGTCGACCTGATCATCACCGATCCCGAGACGCCGCCCGGCGCGCGCGCCCGCGCCGAGGCATTGATGGCCTTGACTGCTCCCGACGCCAAGAGCTGAAAGAGATCGACCATGCGCCGCCGCGACCGTGCGATCCTGACCGCCGCCGTGCTGTTGAGCGGGCTCGCGTTGGCTGCCTGCGAGACCGCGGATCTCGCCGAAAAGCTCAGCGATGTCGGCGACAAGGTCACCGATCTCATTCCGGGCGGCGGCAAGAAGCCGTTGCCGGGTGAGCGCAAGCCGGTCTTTCCCGAAGGGATTCCCGGGGTGACCCAGGGCGTGCCGCCGGAGCTGATCAAGGGCCATCAGCCTGAGCCTGAGCCGCAGCCCCCGCCGCAGGCGGCGGCGCAGCCCGAGAAGCCGAAGCCGAAGAAGCGCGCCCAGGTGAAGCCGAAGCCGCCCGTACAAGCCGCGGCTCCGGCCCAGCAGGCTCCGGCCCAGACTGGCGCCTGGCCGGCGCCGCCGCCCCCACAGCCGGCCGCCTCGGCGCAGTGGCCGGCGCCGCCGCCCCAGCCGGCCCCGCAGGCCGCCTGGCCTGCTCCGCCCCCGCTGCCGCCGCAAAACCGCTAGTGCGGCGAATTTGAAGTTCCTCCCATTGTTGCCGCACGCTCGTCGAGGAACTTCAAATTCAAAAGCCGCACTAGAATCAAAAGGTTGCTAGTGCTCCTAAGATTTCGAAGTTCGCTCCAGACCGTGCCGCGGAGTGATGCGAACTTCGAAATCGGAGCACTAGGCGGGCAGGGCCGACCCCGCAGTCTCCTGTCGATTGCCGGTCGGCTCCGGCGACGATCATCGAGCGGTTGAGCCTCGGCCATGAGATTCACGGTGGCGATCGTCGGACGGCCGAATGTCGGCAAGTCCACCCTGTTCAACCGGCTGGTCGGCAAGCGGCTCGCCCTGGTCGACGACAGGCCCGGAGTGACGCGCGACCGCCGCGAGGGCGAGGCCCGGCTCGGCGATCTCGACTTCATGGTGGTGGACACCGCCGGGCTCGAGGAGGCGGCGCCCGGCAGCCTGTCGGGGCGCATGGTGGCGCAGACCCGGGCCGCGATCGAGGCGGCCGATGCGGTGTTCTTCGTGGTCGATGCGCGCAGCGGCCTCACCCCGAGCGACCGTCCGTTTGCCGAGCTGGTGCGCAAGTCCGGCAAGCCGACCATCGTGATCGCCAACAAGAGCGAGAGCAGCGCCGCCGCCGCCGGTGCGCTCGAAGCCTTCGCGCTCGGCCTCGGCGAGCCGGTCGCGTTGTCCGCCGAGCATGGCGAGGGGCTTGCCGATCTCTACGCGGCGCTCCGTGGCGCCCTGCCGGATGAGACCGCGCTGCCGGACGACGCCGGGACCGGCGCGGCGCCCGCCACGAAGGATGAGGCCCGGGCCATCAACGTCGCCGTGGTCGGGCGGCCCAATTCCGGCAAGTCGACGCTGGTCAACCGGCTGATCGGCGAGGAGCGGCTGCTCACCGGACCGGAGGCTGGGATCACCCGCGACTCGATCGCGGTCGATCTGACCTGGCACGGGCAAAGATTTCCGCTTGTTCGACACCGCGGGCATGCGCCGCCGCGGCAAGGTCGAGGAGGCGCTGGAAAAGCTCTCGGTCGGCGATGCGCTCCGCGCCATCCGCTTCGCCGAGGTCGTGGTGCTGCTGGTCGACGCCGAGCGCCCGTTCGAGGAGCAGGATCTGCGCATCGCCGACCTGGTCGAGCGCGAGGGCCGGGCCCTCGTCGTCGCCCTCGGCAAGTGGGATTTGATGGAGCGCAGCGCCGGACAGCTCGGCAAGCTCGCCGAGGAGGCGGCCTACCGGCTGCCCCAGCTCAAGGGGGTTCCGCTGGTCGCCGTGTCGGGGCTCACCGGCGAGGGCGTCGACCGCCTGATGCGGGCGGTCGTCGACATCCATGCGGTGTGGAACCGCCGGGTGCCGACCCGCGCGCTCAACCGCTGGCTGGAGCAGGCAGTGGCCCAGCATCCGCCGCCAGCGGTGGCGGGCCGGCGCATCAAGCTCAACTACATCACCCAGCCCAAGGCGCGGCCGCCGAGCTTCGTGATGTTCACCAGCCGAGCCGACGCGGTGCCGGAGGCCTATCGCCGCTATCTGGTCAACGGTCTGCGCGAGGCCTTCGATCTCAAGGGCACGCCGATCCGCCTGACGATGCGGGAAAAGGCCAATCCCTACGCGCCACGCAAATGACCGAGGGCATGACCAGGACGCGATCGCGCGGGATGGCATGAGCGAGGATCCCCCGCCGGCCGGCCCGCGCGGTGCCGCGGTCGCCTTCATCCTGGTGACCATCACGCTCGACATGCTGGCGCTCGGCATGGTGATTCCGGTTCTGCCAAAACTGGTGGAAAGTTTTCTCGGCGGCGATACCGGACGCGCCTCCGAGATTTTCGGCCTTTTTGCCACCGCCTGGGCGCTGATGCAGTTCGTGTTCTCGCCGGTGCTCGGCGCGCTCTCCGACCGCTACGGCCGGCGCCCGGTGGTGCTGGTGTCGAATTTCGGGCTCGGCCTCGACTATATCGTGATGGCGCTGGCGCCGACGCTCGGCTGGCTGTTCGTCGGCCGGGTGATTTCCGGCATTGCGGCGGCAAGCGTCTCGACTGCCTTCGCGTACATCGCCGACGTCACCCCGCCGGAGAGGCGCGCGGCGAGCTTTGGCCTGATCGGCGCTGCGTTCGGCCTGGGCTTCATCCTCGGTCCGGCGCTCGGCGGGCTCCTCGGCGCGATCGATCCGCGGGCGCCGTTCTGGGTGGCGGCGGCGCTGAGCCTCGCCAATGCGCTCTACGGCCTGCTCGTGCTGCCCGAATCCCTGCCGAAGGAGCGGCGCGCGGCGTTCGACTGGCGGCGCGCCAATCCGGCGGGCTCGCTGGTCCTGCTGCACTCGCAGCCGCGGCTTCTCGGGCTCGCCGCCGTCAATTTCCTCGCCAACCTCGCCCATGTGGTGCTGCCCAGCACGGCGGTGCTCTATGCGACCTGGCGCTACGGCTGGGACAATTCCGTCATGGGGCTGACGCTGGCGGCCGTCGGCGTCTGCGCGATGGTGGTGCAGGTAGGGGTGATCGGTCCGTTCGTGAAGCGCTTCGGCGAGCGCGGCGCGCTGATCGCGGGCCTCCTGTTCGGCACCGGCGGGTTTGCGATCTATGGGCTCGCCGAGACCGGGGCGGCGTTCTGGGCCGGCATCCCGGTGATGGCGATGTGGGGACTGGCGGGCGCCGCCATCCAGGGATTGATGACCCGCCGGGTCGGTCCTGCCGAGCAAGGCCGATTGCAGGGCGCCAATGCGAGCGTCACCGGGATCGCCAACCTGGTCGGGCCGTCGATCTTCACCCTGACGTTCGCCTATTTCATCGGCGCCGGCAGCGTCTGGCAGCTGCCCGGCGCGCCCTTCCTGCTCGCGGCGCTGATGCTGGCGGTTGCCGTGGGCATCGCCTGGCGGGTGACGCGCCCGGTCGCCGACGAGCTCAGCTGAGCGGGACCGGCGGACGAAATTCCATAAGCTTCTTTTGTGGATAGCTATAGATCCTGCCATTGTGATCGAAGCCGGGCAGGCACAGCTCGACGACCTTCTCGGCGACCTTTTCCGGGGGATCGAGGGTCTCGGGGTCCTCGCCCGGCATGGCCTGGGCACGCATGCGGGTGCGCACCGGACCGGGATTGAACACGTTGACCCGCACCCGGGTCGTGGCGTGCTCGGCCGCGTAGCTGCGCGCCAGCACCTCGAGCGCCGCCTTCGACACCGAATACGGGCCCCAATAGGCGCGCGCGATCGCGGCGGCGCCGGAGCTCAGAAAGACCACCCGTCCGGCGTCGGAGGCCTTGAGCAGCGCGTCCATGGCGCGAATGAGTCGCCAGTTGGCGGTGACGTTGACGGCGATGACGTCGTCCCAGGCGGCGGGCTCGACATGGGCAAGCGGTGAGAGCGGCCCGAGAATGCCGGCATTGCCCACCAGGACGTCGAGCCGCCCGTAGCGCTCGGCGAGCGCGGCGGCGAGCCGGTCGAGGGCGGAAAAATCCTTCAGATCCGCCGGGACCAGGGTCGCCGAGCCGCCTTCCGACCGGATCGCGTCGTCGAGCTCCTCGAGGCCGCCGACGGTGCGCGCCAGTGCCACCACATGGGCGCCGGCGCGGGCGAGCGCCAGCGCGGTGGCCGCCCCGATCCCGCGGGAGGCGCCGGTGACCAGCGCGACGCGATCGGAGAGCGGACCGGTCGTCAACTTGCCTCGGCGAGCAGCGACAGCTGGCGCGGGGGAGCCTCCTGCGCGGTGCGGTCGGTCAGCGGCGTCGGGTACTCGCCGGTGAAGCAGTGGTCGGTGAACTGCGGGCGCACCGGGTCGCGCGCGGCAAAACCCATCGCCCGGTAGATGCCGTCGACCGACAGGAAGGCGAGCGAATCGGCGCCGATGAAGCGGCGCATGCCCTCGACGTCGTGATTGGCCGCGAGCAGCTTTTCGCGCTCCGGCGTGTCGATCCCGTAATAGTCCGGATGCGTGATCGGCGGCGAGGCGATGCGGAAATGCACCTCGCGGGCGCCGGCCTCGCGCATCATCTGCACGATCTTCACCGAGGTGGTGCCGCGCACCAGGGAATCGTCGATCAGAACGATGCGCTGACCCTTGACCACGGCGCGGTTGGCCGAGTGTTTCAGCCGCACGCCGAGCTCGCGCACCGTCTGGGTCGGCTGGATGAAGGTGCGGCCCACATAGTGGTTGCGGATGATGCCGAGCTCGTAAGGGATTCCCGAGGCCTGCGCATAGCCGATCGCCGCCGGCACGCCGGAATCCGGCACCGGGACCACCACGTCGGCGGGCACCGGCGCCTCGCGGGCGAGCTCGGCCCCCATGGTCTTGCGCACCTCGTAGACCGGGCGGCCGCCGACGATCGAATCGGGCCGGGAGAAGTAGATGTACTCGAAGATGCACGGCCGCGGCGCCATCGGCGGAAAAGGCTCGTAGCTCTCGATTTTTCCGATGCTCGGCTCGCTGGCGATGACGATCTCGCCGTTCTTCACGTCGCGCACGTAGTGGGCGCCGATGATGTCGAGCGCGCAGGTCTCCGAGCAGAGGATCGGAAAGCCGTCGAGCTCGCCGAGTACCAGGGGGCGGATGCCGAGCGGATCGCGGGCGCCGATCAGCTTCTTGTTGGTGACCGCCACCAGCGAATAGGCGCCCTCGATCGTGCGCAGCGCGTCGATGAAGCGGTCGATGAACCGGTTGCGCCGCGAGCGGGCCACCAGGTGCAGGATCACCTCGGTGTCGCTGGTGGACTGCATGATGGCGCCATCGCGCACCAGTTGACGTCGCAGCGTCAAGGCATTGGTGAGATTGCCGTTATGGCCGACCGCGAAGCCCCCTGCATCGAGCTCGGAGAACAGCGGCTGGACGTTGCGCAGGATGGTCTCGCCGGTCGTCGAATAGCGCACATGGCCCATGGCGACCTGACCCGGCAGGCGGTCGATGACGTCGCGCCGGGTGAAGGTGTCGCCGACCAGCCCCAGCCGGCGCTCGGAATGAAACCGCTTGCCGTCGAAGGTGACGATGCCGGCCGCCTCCTGGCCGCGATGCTGCAGGGCATGCAGGCCGAGCGCGGTGATCGCCGCTGCCTCGGGGTGGCCGAAAATGCCGAAAACCCCGCACTCCTCGCGCAACCGGTCGCCGTCGAGGTCGAGGAGGCCGGTGTCGTGAGTGTCGTCTCTATGGTCGCTCATCCGGTCTCCCGTCGGGGTCTCGCGTCAGCGCGGTTTCGGCTTCGGCTCCAGCAGGTTTTGGATCGCCCGGCGGTCGCCGCGATTGTAGCCTGCCTCGGCGGTCGAAGGTGAATTGGCGCTCGAACGTTCGCCCGGTGGTGCATCCGGGGGGTCCTGCTCGTCGATTCGCGGTCGCTTCAGCCGCTTCAAGATGGTGCTTTCCGGGTCGTCCGGCAACATCGCTTTGAGCCAATCCCCGGTGCTCTGCAGCACGACTTTCGACTTGGCGCCGCGCACCCATTCGGGCTGGCTGCGATCGGGCACCAGCCAGGCGAAGAACAGGAACGCCACCACGACGATGATGAGGCCGCGGCCGAGCCCGAACAGGAAGCCGAGCGTGCGGTCGAGCGCGCCGACCCTGCTGTCGAGGACCATGTCGGAAATCTTCACCGTGACGATCGAGACCAGGAGCAGGGTGCCGAGAAACACCCCGGCGATCGCCGCGGCCTTCGCCACCGTGTCGTTGTTGATGTACTGCTTGGCAACCGGTTCGAGCCGGGGAAACGCATAGACCGTGGCGACCGCCGCGAGACCCCATGCGGCGATCGACAGGATCTCGCGCATGAAGCCGCGCACCATGGCGAGCAGCGCAGAGATCATCATCACGGCGAGAAGGATGATGTCGAGGAGCGTGATCGGCATCGCTTGCTCTTCGGCTCCGGGCCGGGCCTCAACGCTACTTACCGAAACGCTGTCGGTATGATGTGACCGTCACGGCGCTGCCGCCGGAATCGGTCCGGTCGGGCGGCACGCGGGTCGTGTATAGCGGGGCAGGGCCGTCGCGTCACCCGTCTTGTCGCAGCGCCGTGCGGCTTTCGCGCCGCGGGCGGGCGGCGTTTGCCGCGATATCGGCGACGAGCGTGGTCAGCGAGCCGATTGCCGTCAGCGCCAGGCCGCTGTCGGCCTGGCTCTCGCCGCGGGCCGCCTCGGGCATGACGGCGCGGGCAAATCCAAGCTTCTGCGCCTCCTTGAGCCGAGCCGCCGTCTGCGCCACCGGGCGGATGGCGCCGGACAGCGACACTTCGCCGAAATAGACGGCGTCCGCCGGCAGCGGGGCGTTGGCGAGCGAGGACACCAGCGCCGCCGCCGCCGCCAGGTCGGCGGCGGGCTCCTGGATGCGCAGGCCGCCGGCGACGTTGAGATAGACGTCGTGCCCGCCGAGCTTGACCCCGCAATGGGCCTCGAGCACGGCCAGCACCATCGAGAGACGGCTCGGATCCCAGCCGACCACGGCGCGGCGCGGCGTGCCAAGCGAGGTCGGCGCCACCAGCGCCTGCAATTCCACGAGCAGGGGCCGCGTGCCCTCGACGCCGGCGAACACCGCGGTGCCGGGCGTGCCGAGATCGCGCCGGGAGAGGAAAAGCTCGGAAGGGTTCGCCACCTCGCGCAGGCCGGCGCCGGTCATCTCGAACACGCCGATCTCGTCGGTCGGGCCGAACCGGTTCTTCACCGCGCGCAGGATGCGGAACTGGTGCAACCCGTCGCCCTCGAAGGAGAGCACCGCGTCGACCATGTGCTCGACGACGCGCGGCCCCGCGATCTGGCCGTCCTTGGTGACATGGCCGACCAGGAACACCGCGGCGCCTGAGCGCTTGGCGAAACGGATCAGCGCCTGGGCGGAGCTGCGCACCTGGGTGACGGTGCCGGGGGCGGATTCCACCGTGTCGGTCCACATGGTCTGGATCGAATCGATGACGATCAGGCGCGGGACCCTGCCTTCGCTGAGCGTGGCCACGATATCCTCGACCGAGGTTTCGGCGGCGAGCTCGACAGGGGCGCGCGCCAGCCCGAGCCGCTCGGCTCGCAGCCGCACCTGGGCGACCGCCTCCTCGCCCGAAATATAGACCGCGCGGTGGCCGGTATTGGCGAGCGCCGCGGTGGCCTGGATCAGCAGCGTCGACTTGCCGATGCCGGGATCGCCGCCGACCAGGAGCACCGAGCCCTTGACGAATCCGCCGCCGGTGACGCGATCGAGCTCGGGAAGGCCCGAGGGGAGCCGCGGCGCCGCATGCGCCTCGCCCTCCAACGGCTCGAGCGCGAACAGGCGGCCCTTGCGCGGCCGCCGGCTTGGCATGGGTCCGGCCGGCGCCGCGGCGGTCTCCTCGACGATGGTGTTCCATTCCCCGCAGGATTCGCACTTTCCCTGCCAGCGGCCGCTGACGGCACCGCAGTTCTGGCAGATGAAGTTTTGCGCGCGGCGGGCCATGGGTTCTGGCTTCGAGGACGTCGAACTATACAGGAGTGAGTTAATCGCCCGATGCGGGGAGCCGGCGGATCACCCGCGATAGACCCGCCGGTAGCGCCGGCCGAGGCTGGTCAGCACCTCGTAACCGATGGTGCCGGCGTGGGAGGCGAGCTCGTCGACATCGATCTCCTCGCCGAGCAGGCCGACGCTGTCGCCGCGGCGCGGGGTTTCGCCCGGCACATCGGTGATGTCGATCGCCAGGAGGTCCATGGACACCCGGCCGGCGAGGGGGCATCGGCGCCCCGCCACGATCGCCTCGGCGCCGGGCTTGAAATCCGACACGCTCGCCGCCCGCAGGAATCCGTCCGCATAGCCGGCCGCCACCACGGCGAGGCGGGTCGCCCGCTTCGCCGTCCAGGTGGCGCCGTAGCCGACGGTGTCGCCTTCCTCGACCTCGCGCACCTGGACGATGCGGGCATCGAGCCGCACCACCGGCCGCATCAGGTTCAAGTGCCCCGGCGTCGGATTGACGCCGTAGAGCGCGGCGCCGGGACGGACGAGGTCGTGGTGGGCGTCGGGACCGAGAAAGATCCCGGACGAGTTGGCGAGCGAGCCGGGAACTTTCCGCAACAGTGCCCGCACGTCGCGGAATTCCGCCATCTGTTTGGCGTTGAGCGGATGGCCGGGAAGCTCCGCGCAGGCGAAGTGGCTGAGCACCAGGCTGATCGCGTCCTGGTCCAGAGCCTGGCGGGCGGCGAGATCGGAGACCTGCTCGGGCGTCAGGCCGAGCCGGTTGATCCCGGTATCGACCTGCAGCGCCGCCTTGCCGGCCCAGCCGCTGCGGAGGCGGAAATCCTGCCAGTCGGCAAGCTCGTCGGGGCTGCCGATGACCGGGCGCAGGTTGGCGGCCGCATAGGCGTCGGCGGTTTGCGGCATCAGCCCGTTGAGCGCGTAGATCACCGAATCGGGGGCGTTGGCGCGGACGCTGCGGCCTTCGGCGAGATGGGCGACGAAGAAGATCTTGCAGCCGGCCGCCGCCAGCGCCCTGACGACCGGCTCGACGCCGCAGCCATAGGCGTCCGCCTTGACGACGGCGGCGCACTCGGCCGGCTCCGACCGGCGGGCGAGCTCGCGCCAGTTGGCGACGACCGCCGAAAGATCGATGGTCAGAATGCCGCCGGCCTCGACCTCGGGCGGGCCCGGATCGGGCTGCGGGCTTGCGCGGCGAGCCGGCATCGGCGGACCTTCGGCCAGTGTGATCCGGCGCCTGCGGCCGGTCGCGCGCCATCATCGGTGCCGCGGCGGGCGGCGGCAAGCCCGCCGCGCAAAGAAACGCCGGCCCGCATGAGATGTTCCAGGCCTGCCGGAGGGTCAGGGCGTCTCCGGCAGGTTATGCGTCGTGTCGAGATTGGCGAACCGGGTGACGTCGGCGTCGAACTGCACCTGGACGGTACCGGTCGGTCCGTGGCGCTGCTTGCCGATGATGATCTCCGCCTTGCCCATGACCGCGTCCATCTCGGTCTGCCATTTGATGTGCTCGTCGGTGCCCGGCCGCGGCTCCTTGTTGCTCAGGTAGTATTCCTCGCGGAAGACGAACATGACGACGTCGGCATCCTGCTCGATCGAGCCCGACTCGCGCAGGTCGGAGAGTTGCGGTCGCTTGTCTTCGCGGTTCTCGACCTGGCGCGACAGCTGGGAGAGCGCGAGGACCGGCACGTTGAGCTCCTTGGCGAGCGCCTTGAGCCGGGTGGTGATCTCGGTGATCTCCTGCACGCGGCCCTCGGCGGCCCGGCGGCTCGAGCCGGTGAGCAGCTGCAGATAGTCGATCACCAGCACGTCGAGGCCGCGCTGGCGCTTGAGCCGCCGGGCGCGGGCGGCGAGCTGGGCGATCGACAGGCCGCCGGTCTCGTCGATGTAGAGCGGCAGGGTCTCCATCTCGCGGGCGACGCCGGCGATCTGGTCGAACTCGGAAGGATCGATCTCGCCGCGCCGGATCTTGTGGGAGGGAATCCCGGTCTGCTCGGAGATGATGCGGGTGGCGAGTTGCTCGGCCGACATTTCCAGCGAGAAGAACCCGACCACGCCGCCGTTGATGGTCTCGGTGCGGCCGTCGGGCCGGATCTCATGCTGCCAGGCGCGGGCGATGTTGTAGGCGATATTGGTGGCGAGCGCGGTTTTTCCCATGCCGGGGCGGCCGGCGAGGATCACCAGATCGGAGTGCTGCAGCCCGCCCATCTTGCGGTCGAGATCGGCAAGCCCGGTGGCGATGCCGGACAGCCTTCCGTCGCGCTGGTAGGCGCGGGCCGCCATGTCGACCGCGGTGGTCAGCGCCATGGCGAAGCGCTGGAACCCGCCGTCGTAGCGGCCGGTCTCGGCGAGCTCGTAGAGCTGGCGCTCGGCGTCCTCGATTTGATCGCGCGGCGCGGCGTCGACCGGGGCGTCGTAGGCGGTGTTCACCAGGTCCTCGCCGATGATGATGAGCGAGCGGCGCACCGCGAGGTCGTAGATGGTGCGCCCGTAGTCCTCGGCATTGATGACGGTGGTCGCCTCGGCGGCGAGCCGGGCCAGATATTGACTGACCGTCAGACCGGCAATGTCGACATCGGCCGGCAGAAAAGTCTTCATCGTGACCGGATTGGCGATCTTGCCGGCCCGCACCAAACTGCCGGCGAGCTCGTAGATGCGCAGGTGGACCGGCTCGAAGAAGTGCCCGGGCTCGAGGAAGTCGGAGACCCGGTAGAACGCCTCGTTGTTGACCAGGATCGCCCCGAGCAGCGCCTGCTCGGCCTCGATATTATGCGGTGCCGTGCGAAACAGCGCCTGAGCTTCCGGCGCCGCCTTGCGGGAGGCCACATCGTGCAACGCCATTGATGTTCCTCCGAGGGCCGTGCGCTGCAGCATGCTCCGGCCCGAGATCGGAACATCCTGCAGAATTCCTTGGGCAGCGCGTGTTCTTGTCGACGACCGCGGTCCGGTCCGCCGGAACATGCGCTAGCACGACTCTGCCGATGATCGCGGCGCCATCGTAGCGCACCAGGAATTCATCCCGGGATTCACAGCCTCGCCGGTGAACCTGCGAGGCCCGACAAATTCCAATTGACATTGGTCTGAGTCGCGCGCCCGCGACAACCGGCGGCGACGTCGCGGCCTACTCGCCGGCGAGCCGCAACGGTGGGCGGCTGCCGCCCTCGATTCCGCGCAGGCGTGCCTCCTCGCGCAGCACATAGTCACGGGTCACCGGCACCACCCCCTGACGCTTGGTCATCTGGATCTGGAACACGAACATGCCCTGCGCGCGGAACGTCATCTCCGCGGAGGCCAGATAGAATTCCCACATTCGGCAGAATCTCGCGTCGTAGAGCTGTTCGATCTCCTCGCGGTGCGCCTGGAACCGCGCGTGCCAGGCCTTGAGCGTCTCGGCATAGTGCAGGCGCAGGATCTCGATATCGGCGATCAGCAGCCCGGCGCGCTCGATCGACGACAGCACCTCGGACAAGGCCGGAATGTAGCCGCCCGGAAAGATGTATTTGGCGATGAATGGATTGGTATAGCCCGGCCCTTCCGGCCGGCCGATGGCATGCAGCAGCATGACGCCGTCATCGTCGAGCAACTCGGCGCATTTGCGAAAATAGTCGTCGTAGAAGCCGATGCCGACATGCTCGAACATCCCGACCGAGACCACGCGATCGAACCGTCCGTCCACGTCCCGATAATCGCTGAAGCGAAACTCGGTGCGGCCGGAGAGGCCTTTTTCCTCGGCGCGAACACGCGATGTCGCCAGTTGCTCGCGCGATAATGTCACGCCGGTGACGGATGCGCCGCACACTTCGGCCAGATAGAGGCCGAGCCCGCCCCAGCCGGAGCCGACATCGAGGACACTGGCTCCAGGTTTGACCAGCAGCTTGGCGGCGAGGTGGCGCTTCTTGGCGAGCTGGGCGTCGTCGAGGGACTGGTCCGGGGCCTCGAAATATCCGCAGCTGTATTGCAGGTCGGCGTCGAGAAACAGCGAGTAGAGGCGCGCGTCGAGATCGTAATGACGGGCGACGTTCCTTTGCGCGCGCCGACGTCGATTGTATTGCTGCAGTCGGCGCCAGAGTTGCCGCGAGAGCCACTGCGGCCGGGCCCAGGCCGGCAGCAGCAATCGCGAATAGTCCTGGGCCATGACGAGCGGGAGCAGATCCGCCATCGAGCCATTCACGACCACCAGGCCGCCATCCATGTAGGTTTCGGCCAATCTGAGCTCGGGGTCGAGCAGGATGCCCCATTGCGCGCCGACCGAGGTGAAGCGCACGGCGATCGGCGGTCCGGTCCCGTCTCCGAGGGTGAAGCGGCGGCCGCTCGCGGTCGTCACCTGCAACGATCCGGTCCGGATCAACGCGGATAGAGCGCTTTCGAGCAACCGGTCCATCACCGGCTCCTCCCGCACCACTCCAGTGATACCAGCCCAACGCCACGAATCCGCGACGGTTCCCCGCCGCGCGCGGTTGCCGCAGTGCCGCCGAACGGGTCAAATCGCTACGCCGAAACCGCGTAAGCCTGCCCGGTCGCTCCGCGCTTGAAACTCACCTGAGTACCATTAAACCAAAATCCTTCAGGCCGGACAATCGGCTTTGCCGCAATGCCGCCATGCCGGCGATCCATGGGATTGCAGGCGGCCGGCTCACATTCGCCGGTATTGTGCGTCAGGAATCGAATACGATGGTGTGGTCCGAACAGCCGGGGCTACAGTCCGGTGCCGTCCGATGAAGGCGCGTCGTCTTGACGATTGCGTCGGCATCGGCGGGCGACGTATGCAGGTGCACCCCCGGAGCGGACGCCGGATCGCGTTTCTCGACAGTGCAAGCCGGGCCCCGGACTCGCGCGGAATTGGATGACTTGACGTGATGAAAAGGCGTCGCTCGCGGTTGTTTCGCATCTCGCCGATCGCGGTCGCGGTCGCGCTCACGCTGGCGGCGGATGTCGCGCGCGGCGAGGATCTCGACGCCAGGAAGACCGGGCCCCAGCTGTTCGACCAGACCTGCTCGGCCTGTCACAAGAGCCCGGGGGGCCTCGCCAAGGGACAGAGCGCGAGCAGCCTGGTGGGCTTCCTGCGTCAGCATTATACGACCGGCCCGGGTCCGGCCGGCCAGCTCGCCGCCTACCTTCTGGCCAATCCCGGCGACGGCCGACGTCAGCGCCCCGCCGCCACCAACCCGTCGGCGCCCGACAAGCCCGATCAGCCTTCGGCCCAGCGCCATCCCTCGCAGACCGCGGAACCGCCGGAGCCGGCGCGCGCGGGCGCGCGGGCGGGCCGCCGCCATCCTGGAGCCTCGCCGGAACCGCCGGCGAACGCTCAGTCCCCGGAGACCTCGGAACGCCAGGCGGCCCCGGCCGCCGAGCCGTCACCTCCGGGTCACCGCGGGCGGGCGCAGCGGGCCGCGCGTCGGCCGGGCGAAAATCCGGCCGCCGAGCCGGCCGCCTCCGAGGCACAACCGACGGTCGGCCGTGCAGGTCCGGCAACGAACGGCAGGCGGCCCGAGGCGAAGCCCGGCACGCCGGTCGCCGAGACGGCGGCGCCCCCCGTGGTTCCGACAGCACCTCCGGTCGCGCCGGCAGCAGCTCCTGAGACTGCCGTACCCGCGGCCTCGACCGAGCCTCCGGCCGTTGCGGCCGACGATCAGCCGGCCTTTTCCGCCCCGACGCCCTGATCCGCCTCGGGTGTGCCGGCAGTCGTCGGCTGCTCGAAGACTTCCTCGGCCGCAACCCTGACCTCGGCTTCCTCCTCCTCGGCGGCCTCGCGGCGGACCGTGACGTCCTCGCCACGTGCCTGGCGCTCGGCCTCGTCCTTGTTGCGCGCGACGTTGACGGTGATCGACACCTCGACCTCCGGATGCAGCGAGACCGGGATGACGTGGAGCCCGATCAGCTTGATCGGAGCATTGAGCTCGATCTGGCTGCGGTCCACCAGGAAGCCGGCATCGCCCATGAGTCCTGCGAGATCGCGGGTCGACACCGACCCGTAGAGCTGGCCGGTCTCGGCCGCCTGACGGATCACGATGAAGTTCTGTCCGTTGAGCTTGGCGGCGACCTGCTCGGCCTCGCTGCGGCGCTCGAGATTTCGCGCCTCGAGATCGCCCTTCATGGTCTCGTAGCGCGCCCGGTTGTCCTTGGTGGCCCGCAGGGCCTTGCCCTTGGGCAACAGGAAATTGCGCGCAAAGCCGTCGCGGACGCGGACGACCTCGCCCATCTGGCCGAGCTTGGCGACGCGTTCCAGCAGGATTACTTCCATCAGGGTCTCTCCATTACTTGATGTCGATGGGTCGGTCGAAGTCGAAAAGTTCTATTGAGGGGTTGCGGGCGGCCCGCGCTTGCGCGCCACCCGGCCGCGAATGTCCAGCGCGCTGTCGGCAAGTCCGATCGCCGTCATCACCAGGACCGGCCAGCCGAGCACGGCGACCGTCGCATAGGTGCCGGCGAGGACCAGCCCGCGGGCCTTCAGGCCGCGCGTGGTGGCGTGCAGAACGGCCAGGCCGAGCAGCGCATAGGCCATCAGGAGGCTGGCGACCAGCACGCCCGACAGGCGCCCGGCGAGTCGCGGAATGCTGCTGGAGATCTCGGGCAGGAGGATTCCGGCGACCGCGACCGCGAGCAGGATCCCGGCGTGCCGCGGAAACGCCATGGCGGCGAGAGCCGGCCACGGGCGCCTGAGCCGGCCCGATACTTTCACGATCTGCCCGGCGAGCCACAGATTGCCGAGGCTGGTGAGCGTCGACACGGCGGCGGCGGTCGGGGGGATCGCCACCACGAGAAAATCCAGGAACTGATCGAGCTCGGAGCCGCCCGGCCGCCCGGCGGGCGCCGTGCCGGCTTCGCCGTCGCTGGCGCGCATCAGGAGCTCGAAGGCGCGCTTGAGCCAGACGCGAAACGAGACCGGATCGAGCACCAGGGTGAAGATCGCGCCGACCACGCTGCCCAGCAATGCCGCCCAGATGACCAGCCGGCCGACCGGATACCATTCGAGGTCGCCCGGCGCGGCGGCGCGCGGACCCGCCGGCGCGCCCGGACGGGCGAGCAGGGCCAGATAGCTCAGCCACCAGGCGGGAAGCGCGACGCCGATCAGGAAGGCCAGGCAGAACAGCCCGCCGAACACCGCCGCCAGGCTGGCGGCCGCCACCACCGCGGCGATCAGCCCCGCCAGGTAGCTCCAGCCGAGCGCGGCGATCATCACCGGCAGCGGTGCCAGATAGAACAGGAACACGGACAGCAGCGAACCGGAGGCGAACGACGCCAGCAGCAGCGCCGCAGCCACGCCGGCCGCAATCCCGATGAGAGCGATCTGCACCATTCCGAGCTGTCCCGCTCCTGACGGCCGGCAAAACGAACCGGGCCGCCAGATTGTTGTGGTGATCCGCCGCCATCGCCGCGGAGCACCGGAGCGGTTAGAGACGGAGCATGGGTCCGTCCCAACCAAACGTCGCCGGCTTCGGGCCGGCGGCGCAGAGCAATATGTATCCTCCCGGCGACGCCGCGCAACGCGCGCGGCGGATCACCGGATCACGAAGGGCAGCAGGCCGAGATAGCGCGCGCGCTTGATGGCTTTCGACAGCTCGCGCTGCTTGCGTGCCGAAACCGCGGTGATGCGGCTCGGGACGATCTTGCCGCGTTCCGACACGTAGCGCTGCAGCAGCTTGACGTCCTTGTAATCGATCACCGGCGCATTGGCGCCGGAGAACGGACAGGTCTTGCGGCGGCGAAAGAACGGTCGGCGGGCGGGATTCTGGGAAAAGCTCATCGGTCTACTCCTCGACGCCGGCGCTGTCGGCGTCATCGCGCGGTGCCCGCGGCTCGCGGTCGCGATCACGTGGGCGCCGGTCGCCGCGGCGCTCGTCGCGGTCGCGGTCGCGGTCGGCCTTGCGCATCATCGCCGAAGGGCCTTCCTCGTGGGTCTCGACACGGATCGTGAGATAGCGCAGGACGTCCTCGTTGAGGCGCTCCTGGCGCTCGACCTCGGCCAGCGCGGCGGGCGGGGCATCGATGTTGAGCAGGGTGAGATGCGCCTTGCGATTCTTGCGGATCCGATAGGAGAGCGATTTCACGCCCCAATACTCGGTCTTGGTGATCTTGCCGCCGAGCTGCTCGATCACGCCCTTGTACTGGGCGGTCAGCTCGTCGACCTGTTGCGCGGTCACATCCTGACGCGCCAGGTACACGTGCTCATAGAGGGGCATGAGGTGCCTTTCCCAACAATAAGGTCCAGTCATCCGATCCCGGCGCCAAGCCCCCTCGAGCCCTTCGGGAAAGGCTCGAAGCTCGAGTTGCGGGAACACGGGACGCCGGGCCGCAAGGCCCTGCCGCGCCCCGATCGGGCGCAGCCGTCCGTTCAGCTCCCGGCCGGGATCGAGCGGAGCGCGTCTTATAGCGGCTGCCGGTCGAAACACAAGCCATCGACAGCCACCCGACCGGCCACCCACAGCCGGCGCCTTGACATCGCGGTTGCCGGGGTGTCTTAGGGCCGGCTCGTTCGTCAGGGGGTGGGATGTCCATCGCGTTGATATTTCCCGGCCAGGGCAGCCAGGCCGTCGGCATGGGAAGAGCCCTGGCCGAGACGTTTGCGGCTGCGCGCGCGGTCTTCGACGAGGTCGATGCGGCCCTCGGCGACAAGCTCACTGCGACCATGTGGGAGGGACCGGCCGAGACCCTGACCCTCACCGAGAACGCCCAGCCGGCCCTGATGGCGGTATCGATCGCTGCGCTGCGCGTTCTCGCTGCCGAGGCCGGCCTCGAGATCGGGCGCGATGCGGCCTTCGTCGCCGGGCACTCGCTCGGCGAATATTCAGCACTTGCGGCCGCCGGTGCGCTGACGCTCGCCGACACGGCGCGGCTGTTGCGCATCCGCGGGCGCGCCATGCAGGAAGCGGTCCCGGTCGGCGCCGGCGCGATGGCGGCGCTGCTTGGTCTCGACCTCGATGCCGCAACCGCGATCGCGGCGGAAGCGGCCGCGGGCCAGGTCTGCCAGGCGGCCAACGACAACGGAGCCGGGCAGGTCGTGCTGTCGGGCGACAAGGCGGCGGTCGAGCGCGCGGTCGAGCTCGCCAAGGCGAGGGGCGCCAAGCGCGCCGTCATGCTGCAGGTCTCGGCGCCCTTCCATTGCGCCCTGATGCAGCCGGCGGCCGATGCCATGCGGCAGGCGCTCGCCGCCGTGACGGTGAGCCCTCCGGCGGTGCCGCTGGTCGCCAACGTGGCGGCCGGTCCGGTCACCGAGCCGGCGGAGATCGTGCGCTGCCTGATCGCGCAGGTTACCGGGACCGTGCGCTGGCGTGAATCGGTGGCCTTCATGGCCGGGCAGGGTGCCCGCACGTTCTACGAGGTCGGCGCCGGCAAGGTGCTGTCGGGCCTCGTCAAGCGCATTGCCGAGGGCGCAACCACGATCGCCGTCGGGACGCCGGAGGACGTCGCCGCCGTCAAGACGGCGCGCGGCCGATAGCGGCGGCCGCGAGATATCGTCCGCGAGGAGCAACGTGATGTTCGATCTATCCGGCAAGACCGCGCTGGTGACCGGCGCGAGCGGCGGCATCGGGAGCGCGATCGCGCGCGGCCTGCACCGCCAGGGCGCCGCCGTGGCGGTGTCGGGAACCCGCCGCGAGGCGCTCGACGCGCTGGCCGCGGAGCTCGGCGAACGAACCCACGTGCTGCCCTGCAACCTCGCCGACAAGGCCGACGTCGAGACCCTGGTGCCGCGCGCCGAGGAGGCGATGCGGCAGCTCGACATCGTGGTCAACAATGCCGGCATCACCCGTGACAACGTCTTCATCCGGCTGCGCGACCAGGACTGGGACGACGTCATCGCGGTCGACCTGACGGCGGGATTCCTTATCGCCCGCGCCGCGGTGCGCGGCATGATGCGCCGCCGCGCCGGCCGCATCATCGGCATCACCTCGGTGGTCGGCGTCACCGGCAATCCCGGCCAGGGCAACTATGCGGCGGCGAAGGCGGGAATGATCGGCATGAGCAAGGCTCTCGCCTACGAGGTCGCCTCGCGCAATGTCACGGTCAACTGCGTGGCTCCCGGTTTCATCGATACCGCGATGACCGGCGCGCTCAACGACAAGCAGCGCGAGGCGATCCTCGGTCGCGTGCCGGCGGGCCGCCTCGGCACGGCGGCGGACGTCGCCGCCGCGGTGGTCTTTCTCGCCTCCGACGAGGCGCAGTACGTGACCGGCCAGACGCTGCACGTGAACGGCGGAATGGCGATGATTTAACCGCATTTTCGTTGATGTTCCGGGCCTCGGCGCCGCGCGCGCGAGCGCGCTGGCCAATGCCGGAGAAGTATGATAACCGATGCCCAGCCTGCTGGGGCGACCGCGCGGGCGGGGCATAACAACAGACGGTCTACCGCCGGCGGACTGCCGCTGTCATCGTCCAGCAAGACGAGGCTGCAACCACGACGAGGCCGCGCCGCAACGGCTCGGATCCGCTTGCCGAGCCGTTAGTCCATTCCGAACGCACGAGGTTGAAACGATGAGTGACATTGGCGAGCGGGTGAAGAAGATCGTCGTGGAGCATCTGGGCGTCGACGCCGCGAAGGTGACGGAGAATGCCAGCTTCATCGACGACCTCGGCGCCGACAGCCTCGATACGGTCGAGCTCGTGATGGCCTTCGAGGAGGAGTTCGGTTGCGAGATCCCCGACGACGCCGCCGAGACGATTCTGACCGTCGGCGATGCGGTAAAATTTCTCGAGAAGAACGCCAAGAGCTGAGCGCGGCGGATCGTTTGCCAGCTCCGGCGACCGCGCGGTCCGGTTCCGGGACGGCGCCGCGGCGCCGAGCAGGCCTCTTCCCGATGCCGCCGGCCGCGATCCGCACGAGCTGACGGGAAACGACGCGCCGCGATGTGAGTTTGCCGGATGTATCGAGTGGACCTGCGTCGGCCCGGTCGAGGCATCCCGCTCCGGAGGGGTCGCAGATGAGACGCGTCGTCGTCACGGGGCTCGGGATGGTGACGCCGCTCGGCTGCGGGGTCGAGCCGACGTGGCGCCGGCTGCTCGCCGGGGACAGCGGCGCCCGCCGCATCGAGACCTTCGACGTCTCGGATCTCCCCGCCAAGATCGGCTGCATCATTCCGCGCGGCGACGGGTCGGCCGGCACCTACGACCCCGACCAATGGATGGAGCCGAAGGAGCAGCGCAAGGTCGACGAGTTCATCACCTACGCGATGTGCGCGGCCCGCCAGGCGCTCGATGATGCCGGCTGGCGGCCGACGAGCTACCAGGACCAGACCACCACCGGGGTCATGATCGGATCCGGCATCGGCGGGATCGAGGGCATCGCCGAGACCGCGATCACGCTCAAGGAGAAGGGTCCGCGCCGGGTATCGCCGTTCTTCATTCCGGGCCGCATCATCAACCTGGCGTCGGGCTACGTGTCGATCGAGTTCGGCCTCAAGGGGCCGAACCACGCCGTGGTGACCGCGTGCTCGACCGGCGCCCACGCGATCGGCGATGCCGGACGTCTGATCGCGCTGGGGGATGCCGACGTCATGGTGGCGGGCGGCGCCGAGTCGCCGGTCAACCGCCTGTCGCTGGCTGGCTTCGCCGCCTGCCGGGCGCTCTCCACCGGCTTCAACGAGCAGCCGACGCGTGCGTCGCGCCCCTATGACAAGGACCGCGACGGCTTCGTCATGGGCGAGGGGGCGGGCCTCGTGGTGCTCGAGGAGCGCGAGCACGCCCTGGCGCGCGGGGCCAGGATCTACGCCGAGCTGATCGGCTACGGCCTGTCGGGCGATGCCTATCATATCACCTCGCCCGACCCCGAAGGCGACGGGGCGCTGCGCTGCATGAGCATGGCGATAAAGCGCGCCGGAATCTCGGCTGCCGACATCGACTACATCAATGCCCACGGTACCTCGACGCCGGTCGGCGACGAGATCGAGCTCGGCGCCGTGCAACGCCTGGTCGGCAATGCGGCGAGCCGCGTCGCGATGTCGTCGACCAAGTCCTCGATCGGCCATCTGCTGGGCGCCGCCGGAGCCGTGGAGGCGATCTTCTCGGTCCTGGCGATCCGCGACCAGGTCGTGCCGCCGACCATCAACCTCGACAATCCGTCGGTCGAGTCGCCGATCGATCTGGTTCCGCATCGTGCACAGAACCGCCACATCCATGTGGTCCTGTCCAATTCGTTCGGATTCGGGGGGACAAATGCGTCGCTGGTGTTCCGTGGCGTGGCCGATTGAGTTCACCCTTTCGCCATATTTGGCCTCGACGTTTCGGGTATGATCGGCCGACCGACATGAGACCTGATGCAGCCAATACGCGGTCTCGCGGCAACGAGACCGGTTTTCCGCTGACGGAGGATCCCGCCGCGGGGGCGCCGCGGTTCGCGACCGAACGACTGTCGCTGCGCAGCCCGCGCACCGCCTTGGAGCCTGAACGCGTGCCCGAGCCCTATCGCCCGTCGCGGCGTGCGCGCAATCCGTTCGTGGTGGCGGGAAGCGCGCTGTTCACGGTGATCCTGCTGGTGGCGGTCGTGGCGGCCTTTGCGCTCGCCGCCGGCCGACAGCGCTTCGAGACGCCCGGACCGCTCGAAGCCGACAAGATGGTCAACATTCCGCGCGGGCTCGGACTGCGCGACATTGCCGACCTGCTCCAGCGCGAGGGCGTGATCTCGCAGAGCTGGGTGTTCATCGGCGGCGTCCTGGTGCGCAAGGCCTATACCGATCTCAAGGCCGGCGAGTACGACTTCCGCAAGCAGGCGAGCGTCGCCGATGTGGTCAATACCCTGGTCGAGGGCAAGGTGGTGCTGCACGGTGTCACCATCCCGGAGGGCCTGACCTCCGAGCAGGTCGTCGCCCGCCTGATGGAGAGCCCGATCCTGACCGGCAACATCAAGGAGATCCCCAAGGAGGGGACCCTGCTGCCGGAGACCTACAATTTCAGCCGCGGCACTCCGCGCGAGCATCTCATCCAGCAGATGCAGCAGAAACAGCACGACATGGTGCAGCGGATCTGGGAGCGGCGCTCCGGCGACCTGCCGATCAAGACCCCGGAGCAGCTCGTGGTGCTCGCCTCGATCATCGAGAAGGAGACCGGCAAGCCCGACGAGCGCACGCGGGTGGCCGCCGTCTTCGTCAACCGGTTGAAGCAGCGGATGAAGCTGCAGTCCGATCCGACCATCATCTATGGGCTGGTCGGCGGCAAGGGAACGCTCGGCCGCCCCATCATGCGCTCCGAGATCGAGCAGCCGACGCCCTACAACACCTACGTGATCGACGGGCTTCCGCCCGGGCCGATCGCCAATCCGGGCCGCGCCTCGCTGGAGGCTGCCGCCAATCCGGCCCGGACCCGGGAGCTCTATTTCGTCGCCGACGGCACCGGCGGGCATGCATTCTCCGAGAGCCTCGACCAGCATCAGAAGAGTGTCACGCGGCTGCGTCAGATGGAGCAGCAGCAGCGGGGGGAAGCCACCAAGGAGGTCACCGACGCGCCGGCTTTCGCCCCGGTTCCCCGCGCTGGCGCTCCCGCTGCTGCGCCGCCCGCGCCGGCACGGGCGGCGACGCCGCCGCGCAACGGCGCTCCCCGCGCCGAGCAGCCGAAGAAGCGTGCCAACGCGCAGCGGCCGGCAGCCGAGCAACCCGCCCCGCAGCAGTGACCGGGCGGACCGGTTGCGCGCTTGTGAGCGCGGATGACCGCCGCTAAGGTCGCGGCGATTGCGCTGCAAGACTCATCCGACAACCAGACGGGCCTCGACGATGGTGCTGGCGAGCATGACCGGCTTCGCGCGGGCCGACGGCGTCTGCGGGGCCTATGTCTGGGCCTGGGAGCTCAGGTCGGTCAACGGCAAGGGGCTCGACGTCAGGCTGCGGCTGCCGCCCGGCTGGGACGCGGTCGATCAGCCGGTGCGCGCACGCACCGCCGAGGCGCTGTCGCGCGGCACCGTCAATGCCACGCTCTCGGTACGGCGCGAAGGCGTGCCGCCCGTTGTGCGGGTCAACGAGCCGGTGCTCGCCGCGGTGCTGTCGACCATCCGCGACATTTCGCATCGCATCGATGCCGCTCCGGCGACGCTCGACGGCATCCTGTCGCTCAAGGGCGTGATCGAGGTGATCGACGAGGACGAGCGCGAGGCCGACCGCCGCGCCGCCGAGGCGGCGGTCGTCGCGGGCTATGAGGCGGCGCTCGCGGGCCTGCGCGACATGCGCCGTCACGAGGGCGAGGCGCTGGGACGCATTCTGGCGGCGCGGCTCGCCGAGATCGCCGCTCTCGCGGCGCGCGCCGAAGCGGCTCCCGGCCGCCGGCCGGAGGCGATCAAGGCGCGGCTCGCCGAGCAGGTCGCCCAGCTGATCGGCGCTGCGGAACGGTTCGATCCCGACCGGCTGCACCAGGAGGCGATCATGATCGCCACCAAGGTCGACGTGCGCGAGGAACTCGACCGGCTCACCGCCCATGTGGCGCAGGCGCGCCATCTTCTGGGGCAGGGCCAGGCGGTCGGGCGCCGGCTCGACTTTCTCAGCCAGGAGCTCAACCGCGAGACCAACACGCTGTGCTCCAAGTCGAACGACGTCGAGCTCACCAATATCGGGCTCGAGCTCAAGAACGTGGTCGAGCAGTTCCGCGAGCAGGTGCAGAACCTGGAGTGACCACGATGGAGCGGAGCGGCGCTCACCACACCGGGACGATCTCGCGCCGCGGCCTGATGCTGGTGCTGTCCTCGCCGTCGGGGGCGGGGAAGACGACGCTGTCGCGCATGCTGCTCGACGCCGATCGCGACATCGAGCTGTCGATCTCGGTGACCACGCGAAGGCCGCGACGCGGCGAGGTCGACGGCCGCGACTATCATTTCATCGACGCCCAGGCGTTCGACGCCATGGCGGCGGCCGGCGAGCTCCTGGAGTCGGCACGCGTTTTCGACAACTGCTACGGGACGCCCGCCGCTCCCGTCGAAGCGGTGCTGTCGAAGGGCCGCGACATGCTGTTCGACATCGACTGGCAGGGCACGCAGCAGCTGCGCGAACGCAAACCGAAGGACCTGGTGAGCATCTTCGTGCTGCCGCCGTCGATGGCGGCGCTCGACCGGCGGCTGCACAGCCGGGCGCAGGACCCGCCGGACGTCATCCGCCGGCGCATGGCGACCGCCGTCGACGAGATGAGCCATTGGGCCGAGTACGACTACGTCGTCGTCAACAAGGATGCAGCGCTTGCCTTCGACGGCGTCCGCGCCATCCTGTCGGCCGAGCGGCTCAAGCGCGAGCGCCAGACTGGCCTGTCCGCCTTCGTCCGCGGATTGCAGGCGGACCTCTGAGCGGGTTCGCCTCGGGGCGGAGAATGCGCGCCCCGGGGGCCTATTGGGTCAAGACCACGCGCCCCACGATGCGGCCGCCGCGCAGGTCGTCGAGCGTGGCCTGGGCGGCGGAGAACGGCCGCTCGGTGATCGGGATCGGCGGGATCTTTCCGCTGCGCGCCAGCGCCATCATCTCGCGCGCCTCCGCGAGCGTGCCGGTCATGGTTCCCTCGATGGTCATGGCTTTGAGCGGGAACATGGCGACCGGGGTCGTGAAGGTGCCGCCGAGCAGCCCGGTCACCACCACCTTGCCGCCCTTGGCGAGCGCGCCCACGGCGAACTGCAGCGAGCGCTCCGAGCCGACGAAGTCGCACGCCGCAAAAACGCCGCCGGTCGCTCCCATCAGCGCCTTGCGGGCCGCCGGATGCACCGGGTCGAACGCCGCCGCGGCGCCGGCCGCGAGCGCCGCCTCGCGCTTTGCCGGGTCGATGTCGGCGACCACCGGCGGATGGGCAAACAGCGCCTTGGCGATGGCAAGCCCCATCATGCCGACCCCGCCGAGCCCGACCAGCAGCGCCGGGCCGCGCTCCGCATGGGCGCCGAGGTGCTTGAGCGCCGAGAAGGCGGTGATGCCCGAGCACATATAGGCGGCGGCGAGCGGCGCCGGCAGCGGCGCAAAGTCGAGCAGGTAGCGCGGATGCGGCACCAGCACATGGCTGGCGAACCCGCCGTCGACCTGGACGCCGAGATGACGCGGCGCCGCGCACAGGTTCTCCTCGCCGCCGCGGCAGGCCGCGCATTGTCCGCAGCCGATCCAGGGAAATACCGCCACCTCGCGGCCCGGCGCGGCGCCGGCGGCGTCCGGCCCGGCGCTCTCGATCACTCCGGCGATCTCGTGGCCGAGCGTGAACGGCAGCGGCCGTCCGGCGCTGACGTCGAGCTTCTTGTCGCCGCCGAGGAGAAAATAGCCGTCCTGCAGGTGGACGTCCGAATGACAGACCCCGCAGCGGCGAATGCGCACCAGCACCTCGCTGCCGGTCGGCTGCGGGCAGTCGACCACGGTCTCGCACAACGGGCTCGCATAGGCGGTCAGCGACTGGCGGGTCATCAAGGTCATGGGTGTCCTCCGGATCGGGATCTGCTCTATAGCGCCGCCCGCTCGGCCTCTGCCAGGGCCCGCGCCAGGGCGACGAAGCCCTCGACGGAAATTTCCTCGGCGCGCGCCGTCGGGTCGAGAGCGGCGGCCGCGAGCAGGGCCGCCGGATCGCCGCCCAGCGATTTCAGGCTCTGGCGCAGCATCTTGCGGCGCTGGCCGAAGGCCGCCGCGGTCACCCGCTCGAGCGCGCGGCGGTCACAGCGAAGCGGCGCCGTCCGCGGCACCAGGCGGACCAGGGACGAGGTGACCTTGGGCGGCGGCACGAAGGCGCTCGGCGCGATGTCGAACAGGATGCGCGCCTCGCTGCGCCATCCGGCGAGCACGGAGAGGCGGCCATAGGCTTTTCCGCCAGGGGTGGCGACGATCCGCTCGGCGACCTCGCGCTGGAACATCAGAACGAGCGCCTCGTACCACGGCGGCCAGGGCTCGACGGTAAGCCAGGACACCAGCAGCGCGGTGGCGATGTTGTAGGGCAGGTTGGCGACGACGCGGACCGCGCCGTCGTCGAGATGCGGCGCGACATCGAGGGCGAGCGCGTCGCCTTCGATCACGGTCAGCCGGCCCGGGCAGCGCTCGGCGATCTCCTCGAGCGCCGCGATCGCGCGCCGATCGCGCTCGATGGCGACGACCCGCCTGGCGCCGAGCGCGAGGAGGGCGCGGGTGAGGCCGCCGGGGCCCGGCCCGACCTCGACCACCGTGATGCCCTCGAGCGGGCCGGCGGCGCGCGCGATGCGAGCGGTGAGGTTGAGGTCGAGCAGGAAATTCTGGCCCAGCGACTTTCGCGCGGTCAGGTCGTGGCGGCGGATGACGTCGCGCAGCGGCGGCAGGCCGTCGAGCGCGCTCATCGCGCATCGGCCGCAGCCGGGGCGCGGGCATTGGCCAGCCGGTCGGCGAGCCGCAATGCCGCCACCAGGCTCGAACTGTCGGCGCGGCCGCTGCCGGCGATGTCGAACGCCGTGCCGTGATCGGGCGACGTGCGCACGAAGGGCAGGCCGAGCGTGACGTTCACCGCATGGTCGAACGCCAGCGTCTTGATCGGGATCAGGGCCTGGTCGTGGTACATGCAGATCGCGACGTCGTAGGTCGCGCGCGCCGCGGGGTGGAACATCGTATCGGCGGGCAGCGGCCCGCGGGCGTCGATTCCCGCGGCGCGCAGGCGCTCGACCGCCGGGGCGACCACGCTGCGATCCTCCTCGCCCAGCGCCCCGTCCTCGCCCGCATGGGGATTGAGACCGGCGACCGCCAGCCGCGGCCGGGCCAGGCCGAAGCGATCCTCGAGATCGCGCGCCACGATGCGCGAGGTCTCGACGATGAGGTCGCTGCTCAGCCGGGCCGTGACCTCGCGCAACGGCAGATGAATGGTCACCGGCACCACGGCGAGCTCGGGGGACCACAGCATCATGACGGCGCGAAGCGGCGTGCCGGTGGCGGCGCCGGCGAGCTTCGCCAGGAACTCGGTGTGCCCGGGCTCGGCAAAGCCGGTGCGATACAGCACCGCCTTGGCGACCGGATTGGTGACGACAGCGGCGGCCCGCCGGGCGATCACGTCGGCGACCGCGCGGCGGATCGATGCGATCGCGGCAGGAGCGCTCGAGCGATCCGGGCGGCCGGGCTCGGCGGTCACCGTCTCCTCCAGCGCCACGACCGGCAGGGCGACGCGAAATGTCGTCGCCGCTGCCGCCGGCTCGACCGTCTCGACCGGCACCTCAAGGCCGAGCCGCGCGGCGCGGCGCGACAGATGGTCGGGGGCGCCGACCACATAGAACGGCGGCAGAGCGAGCTCGCCCCGACGGTGCCAGGCGGCGAGCGTGATGTCGGGTCCGATCCCGGCCGGCTCGCCGAGGGTCACCGCCAGGGGAAGCGGCATGTGGGGCGCTCAGCGGATCTCGATCATCGCGGATCGCCGCAGCTCTTTGAGATAGCGCTTGGCCTGAGCGTTGAATCGCTCGTTGGTGATTGTCTCGCGCACCTCGCGCTTGCCCGGGGTCTCGCCGCTGACCTGGTCCCTGGTGCAGACCGCGAACAGCTCGACGCCCTGCAGGGTGATGTCCGGCGGCGTCAGGTGGCCGACCGGGGTCTTGTCGAGCACCTCGCGCTGCTGCGCCGGGACGTCGACCGAGGCACGGGTGATTGTCTCGCGCACCGCGACATCGCGTGTCGCCCGCGCCATCGCCAGGCCCTCCTCGCAGCTCTGGAAGCGCCCGCGCAAGGCCTCCGCTTCCTTGGCGCGGGCTTCGAACGCGTTCGGGGGCGATCCACGCGGCACGATGAAGAGGATCTGGCGCAGCGTGTACTGATAGGTCACGGTCTCCGGCTTGTCGTCCTTCTTGCGCGTCTGCAGGGCGTCGAGGATGTCCTTCTCGCCGACCTGCAGGGCCGACTGGAACTTGCCGCGGATGATGCTGCTCCAGGCGATGTCCGCCTTGATGCGCCCCTTGAGCGCCGGCACGCTGATCCCGGCGGCGGTCAGCGTCTCGGCGAACTTCTGGCTGGTGGTTCCGGCGCGGCGGGCGATGCCGTCGAACGCGGCGTTGACGTCCTTGTCGGTGATCTCGACGACGTAGCGCTTGGCGACCTGCAGCTTCAGCTTCTCGTCGATCAGCTCGTCGAGAGCTTCCTGGCGCGGTTGCGTCTTGTGGGTCGACAGCTCGGTCAGCTTGATGCGCTGCGCGACGTCGAGCGTGGTGATCAGATCGCCGTTGACGATCGCCGCCACCTGCTGGGCGAGGGCGGCCGACGACGCCCAAGCCAGCCCGATCGCCACCATGGCACCCGCCCATTGTGCGCGACGGATGCGCCGTCGCCAATCGACCTTCACGCCTCGCCTTTCGTCCGACATCGCTGTTTGACCCGAATGATGCATCGCCGAATCCCGTGCGTCCGCGTATTGCGAGCGGCCCACCGTATCACTGCAACGGTCCGTTCGCCCCGCCGACCACCTGGGAGAACCCGGCGGTCCCGAGCGTGCGCAGGCTGATCTGCAGCATGACCGTGTTGTTCACCGCCGCCGGTGCCGTCCCGCTATACGCATAGTCCTTGATATAGTTCACCGAAATCGCAAAGCAATCGTCGATATAGCCGAGCCCGGTGCGCAGCTGGTCGATCTGATCGGAGCCGATATCGTAGCGCGCGGCGCCGAGCACCGACCAGTTCTGGTTAATCTTGACGGTGGCGCTGCCAAGAAGGCCGTCGCGCCGCGTCAGGAACCCGATATCGGGCTGAGCGGCGTAATTGCCGTACAGCATCGACACGGTGAAGCGGTCGAACGCGGCGCGGCCTTCGAGCTCGGCGCGCTGCACCGCCGTGGTGTCCTGGTCGAAGCGGAACCGCGAGGTGAACATGTAGGTGCGGTCGGGCTGGTAGGACAGGCGCGCCACGTAGTCCGAGCGTGGCGTGGCCAGGCCGCTGTCGATGCCGGTATTGGTGCCGTCGGGCACCGCGAAGGAGTTTTGCCCGAACAGCTGGTAGGACTGCCCGAACAGCGCGTTCACCATGCCGCCCTGATTGAACTGGGCGGTATACTGCACCCCGACATTGGCGCGCCCACCGCCCTCGACGCGGTCCCAGCCGGAGAACTTGTCGACCTTGAACAGGTTGCCGTCGTCGAAGATCAGGCTCTGGGCGTCCTCGTTCGGCAGCCTGCCGATATTGGTCTCGTTGGGCCGGACAATGACCTGGGCGATCGGCTCGATCGTCTGCGTACCCCAGGACTGCGCCGAGATGAAGGGATAGCGGTAGTCGACGCCCACCGTCGGCATGACGCGGACGATCTCGTTGTTTCCCGTGGGGATGAAGTTCGCCACGCCGGCCTCGTTCTTGATCGAGGCCTCGGCGATGTCGCCGCGCACCGACACGAACGGCGTGAACATCTGGCCGATCGGGTCGATGAAGGTGCGCTTCCAGGTCGCCTCGGCGGAGAGCCGGGTGTAGGTGCCGGGAACGCCCCGCAGCAGACATCTGCCCGGCGTCCGCGCGGCCGGATCGGCGGAGGTCGGCAGGCACAGCCCGCTGTTGATGGCGTTGTTGGTGATGGCGTCGAACTCCGCGGACTCCCGTGTCAGGCTCGTCAGGTTGGCCCTGAAGCTCAGCTCTCCGCCGAGGATCGGCTGTCCCAGCACCTTGGAGTAGTCGATCACCGGCGCGACCACGGGCAGCTGGCTCTGCGTGTCGGCCGCCGACAGCCCGTAGAAATACATCACGCGGGCGTCGAAATAGCTGCGATCGCCGCGGCCCAGCAGGTAGAGCTGGGAGGTTCCGCCTTCCGTCACCTGGTTCCTGAACGTGTTCGCCGAGGTCAGGTATTTCTGATAGAGGCCGTAATCCTGGAAGAAGAACTTGTCCGAGAGCAAGAGCGCGTCCCAGCCCCAGACCCACTTGTCGTTGAGGGTGAACTGGCCGGTCGAATCGATGCTGCCGCGGAACTGGGTGTTGCCCGGATAGCTGGCGCCGAACTTGTCCGCCAGCAGGCCGGGATTGAGCTGGTTGATCCCGGCGGCGCGAACCGTATACGAGCCGTTCTCCAGGCGCTGGCGCCATTCGCCCTGCAGCAGCAGGCCCTGGCTGGTGGTGAACGTCGGCGTGATCGTCACGTCGTAGTAGGGCGACAGCGCCCAATAGTACGGGGTGGTGATCGCGGCTCCGTAGTTGCTGCTGTAGGAGGCGGTCGGGATCAGCCAGCCGCTCTTGCGCTTCACCGTCGGATCGGGCGCCGACATGAACGGCGCCCAGAAGAACGGCACGCCGAACGCTTCGAGCCGCATGTTCTCGAAATAGATCATCTTCTCGGCTTCGTCGTGCACGATGCGCTCGGCCTTCACCTGCCATTTCGGCGGCTTGGCGGGATCGTCCTTGCACGGCTCGCAGGCGGTGTAGGTGCCGCTCTGGAACACCGTGGTGCTGCCCTTGTTGCGTTCGGCGCGCGGCGCCGCGAAGCGGGTCTTGTCGGCCGCCTCCAGGCGCAGCGAATCGACGAAGCCGTCGCGGTAGTCGTCGTTGAGGTCGAGGGTCTGGCCGTAGACGATCTGGCCGTCGGCCTGGGTGATGCGCACGTCGCCCTCGGCGCGCAGGCGCTTGGTCTTCTGGTCGTAGACGACCTTCTCGGCCTCGACCGAGGAGCCCTTGTAGTAGATCTGCACGCGACCGAGCGCGACGACGCGCTCGTTGGAATAATCGTAATTGATCTCCTGGGCCTGCAGGAGCATCTGGGCATTCGGCTTGTCCGCCGCCGGGTTGCGTGTTGCCGCCGGGGTTCTCGGAATCCCGACCCAGGTCTGGCCCATCGACGCGTCCTGGGCCAGGGCCGGCCGCAGGCCCGCCCACGATGCCCAGGCCAGGACGGCGAGCGACAGGATCGCGATCGCCGAGAACCGGTCCCGATGGCGCGAAAATGGCGGGTGTGCGGCGGTCAGCGCAGCCATCACCCGTCCTCCTGGTACAGCAACACGACGAAACCCGTAAGCGCGCCAGCGAGCACAGGCATCCACGCTGCTGCAACCGGATGCATCAGCTCGGCCTTGCTCAAATCCTCGGTCACCTTCGACAGCACATAAAGCAGAAAGCCCGCAGCCACGCCACCTAAAACCATTTGCTGTACGCCACCGAATCTAAAGAAACGTAAACTGACGGACGCGGCCAGGAGCACCATGGCGACGAGAAGAAACGGGCGCGCCACGAGGAGTTGGTATTGCAGTCGATAGCCTGCCGCCACAAGACCAGCGTGCTCTGCAATATCGATATACAATGGAAGTTGCCAGAATGGCACCGTCTCCGGCGTGGCAAAGCTTTCGCGTACTTGCTCGTTGGTGAGGTTTGTACTTAGGAGATACGATTCGTGATCTTGCGGCGGCGTTCCTGCCGCGAAGACACGCGCCTGATCGAGGCGCCAGTGGCCTGGCTCCAGCACGGCGCTCTTGGCTTCGATGCGTTCCCTGAAATGTCCGGCCGGGTCGAAGGTGAAGACGGTGATGCCGCCAAGCCCGGCGCCCTGCTGCAGGCTGGATGTCGCGTTGATGATCGCCTGGCCGTCGGGGCTGCGCTGGCGGACCCAGAAGCCGCTGCCGGTCTGCTTGAACCCGGAGGACGGGCTCTGGCCGAAGATATCGGCCTCGAGCCGTTTCGAGCGCTCGCGCATCACCGCCGACAGCGGATTGTAGATCGCAGTCGCCACGATCCCGATCAGCAGCGCCACGACCACCGCGGGCGCCACGAACTGCCATGCCGACATTCCGGCCGCGCGCGCGACGACCAGCTCGAGCCGCCGCGACAAGGTCAGATAGCAGCCCATCGCGCCGATCAGGATGGCGAATGGCAGCATCCGCTCCATCAGCTGCGGAACGCGGTAGAACGAGGTCATCGCCACCATGAGCGGGGAGACGTTGGGCACGTCGGAGGCGCGACGCATCAGCTCGATGTAGTCGATCAGCACGATGAGCACGAAGACGCCGGCGAATACCGCCACGACGGCGCCGAGGAACCGCATCGCGAAATATCGGCCGAGCGTGAGCGGCATCATCGTCATGTCGGTGCCAGGCGGCGGGTAAGGCGGGCGGTGACCGCGCCGACCATGTCGGTGATGAACGCCGGCGGCTCGACCACGACCCCGCGCAGGATCGCGAAGATGCCGAGCGCGAAGGCGAAAGCCATGGTGGCGTACATGATCAGCACGGCGCCCGGTGCGTTGACCGCAAAGACCGCGGCGGCGAAACCGATCAGCCGCAACAGCCCGACGCCTGCGATGGCCACCCCCATGGAGAAACCGCGGCTTTGCCGGGTGGTGCGCGGCGCACCGAGAACCGCGAACGCGATGATCACGAAGGCGAGCGGATAGAGCGGCGCGGCGATCCGGTCGTGGAACTCGGCGAAGAACTGTCCGGACTGGGCCTTGATCATTGGGTCGTTGGGGTCGGGCCTGGCGAGGTCCCACAAATACCTTTCGCGAACCCCGTAATCGGTCACCTGGGAGCGCCCGGTATACTGCGACAGGTTGAAGGCGTAGCGATCGAACAGCACGATGGTCGGGTCGCGCTGCGTCGGTTCGCGGCGCTGCACGCTGCCATTGACCAGCACCAGGAAGGTGCCGCGGTCGTTCTCCAGGATCTCGCCCTGCTCGGCCAGGAAGCTCGCGCGCTCGGTCGCGACCCGGCGGTCGTCGATGAAGACGCCGAGCAGGACCCCGTCGGTCCGCCGCTCGCGGATGTGGAACGTGAGCCCGCCCTCGATGGACATGAACCGTCCGGGCTGCACGATGTTGGTCACCAGATCGGCCTTCACCCGGTTGGCCCAGTCGTGCAGCTCGCGCAACCCCTTGGGCGCCACATAGGCGCTGATGACGGCGACCATGGCGGCGACCAGGCAGGCGACGAAGAGAAACGGCCGGAACATCCGCCACGGCGACATTCCGGCCGCCGTCATGACGACCATCTCGGAGTCGCTGTTGAGCTTGTTGAGCGTGTAGCAGACCGCGATCACCAGGGCGATCGGCGCGATCACCAGGACCAGCAGCGGGATCAACAGGCCAGTGATCCCGATGAACACCAGGATCGTCTGGCGCTGGTTGGTCATCAGGTCGATCTCGCGCAGCGCGTGCGTCACCCAGATCACCGCGGTGAGGCTGATGAGAACCATCGCGAACGCGCCGAAGCTCGTGCGGAAAATGTAGCGGTCGATCGCTCCCATCGTCAGGCGCCGCCTCTCGCTCCAGGGTCGCTCGCTCGCGTTTCGCTCATCGTCGAAAATCGTTCCCGTAACCCGCCGGGATGTCTCGCTTTCCCGCCCAGCCACGCAACGGCCGGCCGGGACTTGGAGGGCCGACGCAGCCGGTTGGCAGCGTCCCGGGGAACCGCCTTGGCGTCAAGCCAAGATACTGATTTGGCAGGCGATCCGAGCCATGGCGTGTCGAATGGGCAACACACCTTGTCGGCCCCTTTCCCGACCCCCGGACCCTTCTTCGAGCCGCGCCCCGCACCCGACCTCCCGTTCGCCCCGGATGGCTTTCTAGACCCGATAGGTGGCAACACCACGGCAGCGATCTCGCCAGCCTGCGGACGATGCTGTAATGGAACCACAGTGACTTGCCGCCGATTGCCGCCATAACAGCGCCTTTCACTTCATCACGAGGGACCTCGCCGCCATGTCCGAAGCCGTGAAGCTCGGATTCGCCCCCTTCGCGGCACCGAGCCGGGGCGTCCTGATTATTCTTGCCGATGACGAATTGCGGCTCGGAGCCACGACGGGGACCATTCTCGAGCCTGCCGGGGATCTTTTCGCCCGCGCGGCGAGCGCCGACCGGTTCACCGGAAAGACCGGCTCGACCCTCGAGATCGTGGTTCCGGCCGGCCTGAAGGCGTCGCGGCTCACCGTGGTGGGGACCGGCAAGGCCTCCGAAAAACCCGACTTCGTGAAGCTCGGCGGCACCATCATGGGCAGGATTCCGGGCTCGGCCGTCGAGGCGACGGTGCTGCTCGAGCTGCCGTCCGGCCCGCTGAAGCCCGAGCAGGCAGCGGATGTCGCCTTGGGGATGCGGCTGCGGGCCTATGCGTTCGATCGCTACAAGACGAAGCGCAAGGAAGGCGAAGACCAGCCGCCGCGGGCGCGGGTGACGCTTGGCGTCGGCAACGTGCCCGGCGCCCGCAAGGCCTGGAGCAGCCGGGAGGCGGTTGCCGACGGCGTGGCCTTGGCCCGCGATCTGGTCAACGAGCCGCCCAACGTGCTGTTTCCCGTCGAATTCGCTCGTCGGGCGACCGAGCTCAAGAAGCTCGGCGTCGCCGTCGAGGTGCTCGACGAGAAGGCCATGAGGAAACTCGGCATGACCGCCCTGCTCGGCGTCAACCAGGGATCCGCCAGGGAGAGCCGGGTCGCGGTGATGCGCTGGGACGGGGGCAAGAGCGGCACGCCGCCGGTCGCCTTCATCGGCAAGGGCGTCTGCTTCGATTCCGGGGGCATATCGATCAAGCCGGCCGCCGGGATGGAGGACATGAAGGGCGACATGGCGGGAGCCGCCTGCGTCGTCGGCCTGATGCACGCCCTCGCCGGGCGCAAGGCGAAGGTCAACGCCGTGGGGGTGATCGGGCTCGTCGAGAACATGCCCGACGGCAATGCCCAGCGCCCCAGCGACATCGTCACCTCGATGTCCGGACAGACCATCGAGATCATCAATACCGATGCCGAAGGCCGGCTCGTCCTCGCCGATGTGCTGTGGTATGCCCGCAATCGCTTCAAGCCGAAATTCATGATCGATCTCGCCACGCTGACCGGCGCCATCGTGGTCGCGCTCGGCAACGAGCATGCCGGGCTGTTTGCCAACGACGACCGGCTGGCCGAGCGGCTCGGCAGGGCCGGCGAGGCGACCGGCGAGCGGGTGTGGCGGATGCCGCTCGCCGCCGCCTACGACAAGCTCATCGATTTCGAAATTCGCCGACATGAAGAACACCGGCGGGCGCCACGGCGGCTCGATCACGGCGGCGCAGTTCCTCCAGCGTTTCGTCGACAAGACCCCATGGGCCCATCTCGACATCGCCGGCACCGGCATCGGCTCGCCGCAGAACGAGATCAACAAGAGCTGGGGCTCCGGCTGGGGCGTGCGGCTGCTCGACCACCTGGTGGCGGAACACTACGAGAAGTAGCGTGGTCCCGAGATGACCGAGGTCCTGTTCTACCATTTGCAGCACCAGCCGCTGGAGCGAGTGCTGCCGGCGCTTTTGGAGAAATCGCTCGAGCGCGGCTGGCGGGCGATCGTCCAGGCGGGCTCGGACGAGCGCATCGAGGCGCTCGACGCGCATCTGTGGACCTACCGGGACGACAGCTTCCTCCCGCATGGGACCTGGCGGGAGGCCGAGGCCGCCGCGCAGCCGATCCTGCTCACCTTGTCGGAGGACAACCGCAACGGCGCCACCGTGAGGTTCCAGATCGACGGCACCGGGCTGCCGGCCGATGCCGACACCTACGGGCGGATCGTCCTGATGTTCGACGGCAGCGACAGCGACGCGGTGGCGGCCGCGCGCGAGCGGTGGACCGAGGCCAAGGCCAAAGGGTTCGAGGTCACCTATTGGCAGCCCGACGAGGAGGGCCGCTGGCAGCGTCGGGCGTGAATCCGCCGCCCGCTTGAGGCACCGGCGAGAGGCCTGGAAAGCTCACCAAAAACATCGAAAAGACCTCGTAACCACCGGTGTTGTCCGGAAAAACAGGATCAGCGAAGTCGGTCGATCCGGCCGCCCCGCCGAGCCCGATTGCATCCTCGGCCGCATCCCGCCACAAACGCTCCATGCTGGTTATCGACGATCTTTCGGTGCGCATCGCCGGCCGTCTGCTGATCGACCGGGCCTCGGTTCAGGTACCGACGGGCGCCCGCGTCGGACTGGTGGGTCGCAACGGCGCCGGCAAGACCACGCTGTTCCGGGTGATCGCCGGGGATATCGCGGCGGAGCACGGCGCCGTCGGGGTGGCGGCGCGCGAGCGCATCGGGCGACTCACCCAGGAGGCCCCGAACGGTCCGCAGAGCCTCATCGCCACCGTGCTCGCCGCCGACACCGAACGGGCGCAGCTGATGGCCGAGGCGGACGGTGCCCGCGATCCGCATCGCATCGCCGAGATCCAGACGCGGCTCGCCGACATCGGCGCGCATTCGGCACCGGCCCGCGCCGCCGCGATTCTCGCCGGGCTGGGCTTCTCGGCCGCGGAGATGGAGCGGCCCTGCGCGGAGTTTTCCGGCGGCTGGCGCATGCGGGTGGCGCTCGCCGCCATGCTGTTCGCCGCGCCCGACGTGCTGCTGCTCGACGAGCCGACCAACTATCTCGACCTCGAAGGCACGCTGTGGCTCGAGGACCATATCGCGCGCTACCCGCGGACCGTGCTGGTCATCAGCCACGACCGCGATCTGCTCGACAATGCGGTCGACTCCATCCTGCACCTCGACCGCGGGAAGCTCGTCTTCTATCGCGGCGGCTATTCGGCGTTCGAGCGCCAGCGCCGCGAGCGCCAGGAGCTCGAGCAGAAATCCGGCCGCAAGCAGGAGCTGGAGCGCCGCCGGCTGCAGGCCTTCGTCGACCGCTTTCGCGCCAAGGCGTCGAAGGCCCGGCAGGCCCAGTCACGGCTCAAGCTGCTGGCGAAGCTCGAGCCGGCCGGTGCGGTGGTCGCCGACACGGTGCGCCCGATCGCGATCCCGCCGCCGGCGACCGCGCTCTCTCCGCCGATCATCGCGATCGACGACGTGGCGGTCGGCTATGCGCCGGGCGAGGACGTGCTCGCCCGTGTCACCCTGCGCATCGACACCGAGGATCGTATCGCGCTACTCGGCCGCAACGGCAACGGCAAGTCGACCCTGGCCAAGCTGCTGGCCGGCCGTCTGGCGCCATCGCGGGGAAGGATCGTGCGTGCCGACCGGCTCGCCGTCGCCTATTTCGCCCAGCACCAGCTCGACGAGCTGCGCGCCGCCGAAACCCCCTACGACCATGTCCGCCGCCTGATGCCCGACGCGCCCGAAGCCAAGGTGCGGGCCCGGGTCGGCGCGATCGGGTTTTCCGGCGAGGCCGCCGATGTCCGGGTCGGCGAGCTGTCGGGCGGCGAAAAGGCGCGGTTGCTGCTCGGCCTGGCGACGTTTGCCGGACCGCACCTGGTGATCCTGGACGAGCCCACCAATCACCTCGATATCGACAGCCGCGCCGCGCTGATCGAGGCGATCAATGAGTTTCCCGGCGCCGTCATCCTGGTGTCGCACGATCGCCACCTGCTGGACGCCTGCGCCGAGCGGCTGTGGCTGGTGGACGAGGGAACCGTGCAGCCCTACGACGGCGATCTCGACGACTACAAGCGGCTGATCCTGTCCGCCAACGGCGGTCCGCGCCGCTCCGATGGCGAGGCCGGGTCGACCGGCGCGCGACCGTCGCGCACCGAGATCCGCCGGAGCGCCGCCGAGAAGCGGGCCGAGCTCGCGCCGTTGCGCGGACGGATCGCCGCCGCCGAGCGGACGATCGCACGGCTCACCGCCGAGATCGCCCGGATCGACCATGCGCTCACGACGCCGGATCTTTTTGCCCGCGATCCGGCCGCCGCCGCCGCCATGTCCAAGGCGCGGGCCGATGCCGCACGCGCGCTGACGGAGGCCGAGGACGAGTGGCTTACGGCGAGCGCCGACTACGATTCCGAGAATAGTCTATCTTAACATTTCATGGCCTTTCATAATGCCTGCAGCATCCTGCGACCACGAAGGCCGACCTGCTTCGCTGGGCGGCGCGAGAGGCAGATGGATGAAGCCGGAGCGGCCCGATCGGGAAACAGCCGAGATGCGTTGCCGTGCCATACGGCGACGCATCATCCAGCTCTCGCACGATGCCCGTTCCGCTCATCTTGGCTCCTCGTTGAGCGTCGTGGAGATCGCCGATGCTGTCCTCGCTGCAAGCAACTTGCGACCGACCACGGTCAATGCGCCCGATCGGGACAGGATTGTCTTTTCGAAAGGTCATGCTGCAATGGCCTATTACGGCGCGCTCGAGGCGTGGGGTCTCCTAAACCCCGATCTGCTTGATGTTTATCTCAAGGATGGATCGGCCCTTTGGGGTCATGTCAGCGTCATCAAGGAGGTGCCGGCGATCGATGTGAGCACGGGATCTCTGGGGCATGGCCTGGCGCTTGCGGCTGGATTTGCGCTCGGCTATCGCCTGCGAGGCTGGAGGGGACGAGCCTTCTGCATCCTGTCTGACGGCGAGTGCGACGAAGGGGCTGTCTGGGAGACGGCGTTATTCGCGGGTCACCATCAGCTGGATCGACTTGTCGGTCTCATCGATTACAACAAGGTACAGAGTCTCGGCCATACCTCCGAAGTGCTCGACCTGGAGCCATTGCTGGAAAAATGGACGGCATTTCGCTGGCAGGCGTTACGTGTCGACGGGCATGACACTGTTGCCTTGGGTCAAGCCCTTGCCTTGGCTTCCGACGGCCGGCCGCGAATCATTCTTGCCGATACCGTAAAGGGAAAAGGCATTCCGCGTATCGAGAATACGGTCGCATCGCACTACCACCCGGCGCGACCGGAAGACCTGGAATAGTTGCCGCCACATGCGTAACAAGTTGATCGCGCTGATTGCTGATCGTGCGGCACGGGACTCGAACGTGCTCTTCATGACCGGCGACCTTGGTTTTTCCGTCGTCGAACCACTGCAGGCGTCCATGGGGAGCAAATTCATCAACGCCGGCGTCGCCGAGGCCAGCATGATGTCCATGGCAAGCACGCTCGCGGCCTGCGGCTACGCACCTTACGTTTTCACCATTGCTCCGTTCATCACGGCGCGCTGCTACGAGCAGGTTCGATTGGACGTCTGCTATCATCAGCGTCGCGTCGTGCTGATCGGAATCGGAGCCGGCCTGTCCTACGGGTCGCTGGGCAATTCGCATCATTCGCTTGAGGACGCGACCATCATGGCGACGCTTCCCAACATGATCGTCGCGAGCCCTTCGAACAAGGACGAGCTCGTCATGGTTCATGAGCTCCTGGTGGCTGCGGATTGTGCCGGATACCTTCGGGTGCCTCGTGAATCGGGCGGTGATTTTTCCGTTCCCAGGGTGGACGAGATTGGCTCCGCTGCCTATGCGCTGCGTGACGGCGAGGATCTTGCTCTCGTGGCCAGCGGACCATCCGTGAACGAGTGTCTGGCGGCGGCGGCCATGCTCGGGCAACAGGGCATATCCGTGTCGGTCGTCAGCGTTCCGATCATCCATCCTTTCCCGATCGAGCGCGTGACTGCTGCGATCGGACGACGTCCGGTGATCAGCGTCTTCGAGGGATATGTCGGAGGCCCCCTGGAATTAGGGCTGCTGAGGTGGCTGGCATCGCTCGACAGCCCGCGACCTCATCGCCACCTCGCGATGGCGTTGAGGTACCCGGAGCGATGCGGGAGCACCGAACGGCTGAGAGCTGATTTCGGGATCGATCGAGCCAGCATCGTGGCGGCTGCAATCGATCTCTTGAAGCATAGCGGCGAGAGGAAGCATCAATCTTGACGCACATTGCCATTCTTGGCGCTTCCGGCCACATCGGGACGGCGCTGGCCCATGAATACGCGCAACGAACGGGGGCTCGTCTCGATCTCTACACGCGCCGGCCGGAATTCATCGAGGCGAGGACCGCGTCGTGGTCGCCGCGAGCGGAAATTCGCTGCCGTCCGCTTGCCGCGCTCGAGCTTTCCGATGTCGATCTCGTCGTCAATGCGCTCGGGGCAGGGGACCCGGAGAAGATCAAGGCGCTGGGGAACAGCATCGTTTCCCTCACGCTCGAATGGGAGGCGGCGATCACGCAGGCGCTCGCAGCGTCGCCCCGGGCGCTTTATGTTTTTCTGTCCAGCGGTGCCGTGTACGGGCGCCTTGTGGACGAAGGAGCGGGGCGCGACGGCCGGGTCTCGTTTGCCGTGAACGAATGGCGTTCGGACGAGGTCTATGGGTTGGCCAAATTCGTCGCCGAGGCCGCACACCGGGCTCGACCTGATCGTCGAATCCTCGATGTCAGGATATTCGAATTCGTCAGTCCCTTCATCGATGTTGGCGGGCGCTATTTCCTGTCCGAGCTGTTCGCCAGCCTGGTTGATGGCACGGTGTTTCGCACCGGCGCCGCCGACATGGTGCGCGATTATGTCGATGGCACGGATCTCGCCGCCCTGATAGATTGCTTTCTGCTCAGATCCGATGCCAATCTCGCGGTCGATATTTTCACGCTTCGCCCGGCCGCGAAATTTGAGATACTCGAACGGCTTGCCCCGCTTGGTCTTCGCTTCGAGATCGATCCGGCAATACCGCCCCCCGCGCAGCGAACGACCTATGCATCGCGCCACCACATCGCAGCGGAATTCGGCTATAAGCCGCGCACCGCGGCTGCGGATAACGTGCAGGCAGTAGCGGAGCAGGTGTTGGTGGCGCATCGGCGGGACGGCAGAGTCGATCGATCCACACTGGCCTAGGCGGATCCCCAGGGCGTGATCAGTTGATGAAGGAAGACGGCCGAATGGACAAGTGTGGAACGTTTCGTTTGATCATGATCTCGGCAATGTACGAGAACGGTGGAAATACGACGCATCGGTTTCTCGATGGTCACCCCGAATTGTATGTCTACCCGTTCGAATCGCAGCTTGGAAATGCGCGGGTTCAGGATTTCATTTCCTCGCTCTATCCCGTCAAATACCGCTATCCGGACTTTCCGGTGAGTGGTGATGCCGACCAGGACTACGAGTTGTTCTTCGACGAGGAGCTCAAGACGTTCTTGCGCGTCCGCAACGTGAGCAAGTTCCGTGACGCCGATCTGGACATGGACGAGAGCGTGCGCAAGCGCCGCTTCCGCGAAATCATGGCGCAGGAACGGCGGACCCGGGGGAACATCGTCGCCGCATTTTTCGAATCGACATTCGATTCGTGGGCCAATTATCAGCGGTCGGGCCGAGAAAAAGCCTATGTCGGCTACAGTCCGGTCGTTGGTTTCGACGGCGAGCAAATCCTGTCGGATTTTCCCAACGGACACGTTCTTCACGTCGTGCGCAATCCATGGTCAGGCTATGCCGACACGATCAAGAGGCCCTACCCGTTGTCGCTCGCACGGTATTCCTGGACCTGGGCGCTCATGCAGCACTTCGCGCTGACGCTTTCGCAGCGTTTTCCGGATCGCTTCCATATTCTGCGTTTCGAGGACCTTGTCGCAAATCCCCGCGAAACGATGGGCGGAGTTGCGAAAAGGCTCGGCCTGTCCTGGGCGGATACTCTACTCTACCCCTCGTGGAATGGCCGCAAGATGGGCGAGGTGTATCCCTGGGGCACCATTCGCAAGGCCTCGACCGAAGCCAACATCGCCACCATGAATGAGCTCGATGCCGGGCAGAAGGCAGAAATCAGGAGCTACACCTCGACGATGCTTCCGTTCTTCGACTACGAGCGTCTGGCCTAGGCGCAAGCGGGGTCGCGATGTTCTACGCCAAGACCGACATCCCGGTGCGGGACAGCGTTTTGAGGAGGCTTGCGTCCGACAACCCCAGGATTGCGGTCGAGCGGACCAGGATGATCGAACGGCTCCTGAGAACGAGCGTCGGCAATCCGCGCTCGGTCGAGCCCCTGGCGCAACAGGGCACGTTCCATCTCGTTCACCGTGCCGAACTCGAGGATGGCCGCAGAATCATAATACGTTCATCTTTGCCGGAAATCCGACCGATCGACGAAACCCTTCTCGCCGAACAAGCGGTCTATCCCGCGCTTTCGGCCCAGGGGATCGACTGTCCTCGTGTCCACGCGGTATCGGTCGGTGACCGGAGTTCGGTACCCTTCGATTTTGCCGTGATGGACGAGGTCTACGGAACGCCGTTCTCGGATCTGCCCAGCACTGACCAGGATGATGCGGAGAATTCTTCGCCAGGTCGGCCGCGCGGTTCGCCGCATTCACGCCATAACCGGCCGCGGCTTCGGTCCGCTAATGCTGCCGCCGGCGGATAGCAAGCTGACCGGACGACGGGCGTCGTGGCGCGATCACGTCTTGGCGCGCCTCGGTCCCCACACCGGTATTTGTGTCGATTTGGGTCTAATCTCGCCAATCGAAGCGGGCGAAATTCATCGATTGCTCCAGGGGGGTCCCATCGATGAATATCCGATTCCCCACCTTCTTCATGCCGATCTCGGAGGTCACAACATCTTCGTCCACGAGAACCGCGTTGGCGCGATCATCGACTGGGAGGACGCGATACTCGGTGATCCATTGTTCGATGTCGCGATGTGGATGACCTTCCAGCCGCACCGCCGTTATGAGGCGTTCCTGGAAGGATACGGCGTTCGGGGCGGAAACCCATCCGTGGACCGCACGCTGGCGCTTTACTATCTGCGCATTACGATCGCAAAAGCCGTTCATCGGATCCGCTTCGGATATGCGGATCTTCCCGGTCGCCCGACGCTGCGTCAGCGATTGGCTGAAGCATTGTCGCAAGCGTCGTCGTCCTTCAAGGTGGTATCGTAATTTGCGGATGTCTATCGTCCGATTTTGGACCGGAGGCAGGAGTCGCTTCCTTCGGACCAAAATTGATTCGCTCGCGCTCGAATACCAGCGGTTTTCGCCGCACCTGGGAGTAGATCGCCAAAATATACTCGCCCAACAGCCCGGTGACAAAGAGCTGGACGCCTCCGAAAAAAAACAGGGCCACGATGATGGTCGGAATACCCGGAGGGGCCAGCTCGCGAAAATGGATCAATGAAATCAGAAGAGTGGCGAACGCGTATAATATGCTCAGTCCGGCGATGGTGAATCCGGCGAACAGCACGAAACGCACCGGCATGGTGGTGAAGGTCACCAGACCATTCATCCCCTGATCGACCAGTCGACCGAGTGTGTTTTTCGAGACGCCGCGGCGCCGGGCCTGCCATTGGTAGGGAACGCCGATCGATTTGAAACCGCACTCGAATGTCATCATCCGCATGAAGGGATAAGCGTCTTCGATCTGCCGCATGGCGTCGACCACCCGTCGGTCCACGAGCTGGAAGTCGCCGACATTGGGCGGGACCGATAGATCGGATAAGCTCGTGAGGACGCGGTAGTAGAGTTTACGCACCGATCGCATGAGCCACCGCTCATCGCGCTGCTGACGAATTCCGTAAACGACCTCATAGCCTTGTTGCCACAGGGATACGAATTTCGGAAGAAGCTCGGGCGGATCCTGAAGGTCGGCAGGCAGGAACAGGAGGACGGCGTCGCCGCTCGTGGCGAGCACGCCGTTGAAGGTCGAGCGCAAGGGACCGAAGTTTCGCGCGTTGAGAATGACTTTTGCGCAGTCGTCCTTTTCGGCGATTTCGCGCAGGATCGCCGGCGTGGCGTCAGTGGAAGCGTTGTCGCAGAAGATGTGCTCTCGTGTGAAGCCCTTCAGTTCCTTGTCGAACAAGGATTTGACGGATTCGTAGCACCTCGCCACGTTCAGCTGCTCATTGAAGCACGGAGTGACAATGGAAATGGTTTTCATTCATTACCTCGTGTCATTTTGTGCTTGAGGTAGTTGTCCGGAGCGAAAGGCAGTTGACGGGCTGCAGCGGCTCAAGACTGACGATGCCCCGATTGCGAATGCCTGAAGTCGGCAATGTCTGGCAGAACGTAAGGTGCCGAAATCTGCATTGGGCCGTTTCCCACCTGAACGAATCGGCGAGGCCGGTACTTCGACGGATTTCTGGGGCGGCGCTATCTTGGGTAAGGCGCATAGGCCGTACGCGAGAAGTGCCTTTGGCCGATCTTAATGCATTGCTCCCACTCGCCAAGATCGGAAAATCCGAAAGTTCAGGATGCGAGGATCGTTGGGTATTGGAAGCCCTCCTCCTTCGACATGGAGCCGCAGGACCCGGCGACGCTGCGGTGCAGGCGGCAGCTCCACGTCGATGGTCCGGCGCCCGAGGACTTTAGCCTCGGCAAGGACGCTGCCGTCCTCTCCGAGGATCCGCAGATCTGCAGGTTTGCCGCCGAACGAGGGTCCGCCTTCGAGGTCCAGCCGCACCGCCGCGGCGGTATCCGGGGCCGCGTCGACCAGGAGTTCGGCGTCGTTCGTGACCCAGCGGAACGACTGGCCGGCCTGCGATTCGAGCTGATGCCAGTTGCCACCAAGATGCAGTCGGTCGGCAGGAGTGACGATGTCGGCCGGAACCGCGATGTTGGCGGGAGCCGCGGTGTCGACGGGCCGCCAGGATCGGAAAACGCGAAAGTTCAGGATGCGAGGATCCCCCGGTATCGGAAGGCCTCCCCCTTCGACATGGAGGCGCAGGACCCGGCGGCGCTGCGGTGCAGGCGGCAGCTCCACCTCGATTGTCCTGCGCCCGAGAACCGCCGCCTCGGCGAGAACGCTGCCGTCCTCTCCGAGGATCCGCAGATCTGCAGGTTTGCCGCCGAACGAGGGTCCGCCTTCGAGGTCCAGCCGCACCACCGCAGACGTATCCGGCGCTGCGTCGACGACGATTTCGGCGTCGTTCGCGGCCCAGCGGAACGACTGGCCGGCCTGCGATTCGAGCAGATGCCAATTGCCTCCAAGATGCAGTCGGTCGGCAGGAGTGACGATGTCGGCCGGAACCGCGATGTTGGCGGGAGCCGCGGTGTCCGGCGGGCCGCCAGGATCGGAAAACGCGAAAGTTCAGGATGCGAGGATCGCCGGGTATCGGAAGGCCTTCTCCTTCGACATGGAGGCGCAGGACCCGGCGGCGCTGCGGTGCAGGCGGCAGCTCCACGTCGATTGTTCTGCGCCCGAGAACCGCCGCCTCGGCGAGAACGCTGCCATCCTCTCCGAGGATCCGCAGATCTGCAGGTTTGCCGCCGAACGAGGGTCCGCCTTCGAGGTCCAGCCGCACCACCGCGGCGTATCCGGGGTCGCGTCGACCAGGATTTCGGCGTCGTTGGCGGCCCAGCGGAACGACTGGCCGGCCTGCAATTCAAGGTGATGCCAATTGCCTCCAAGATGCAGTCGGTCGGCAGCAGTAACGATGTCGGAGGGCTCCGGACCATTGGATCCCGCCGACCGTTGCCATCTCGCCGCAGCCTTGTGCTCGGATGACAGGACGAGGAATGATCCCGGTGGAGCGCGCCGCGCGTCGCCGGCCTCCCGAATGCGCAACCGCAGCGGTGTGACTCGATCTCGCTCGAGCGGCACCTCCAATCGCACCCGCGGGCGTTCGCCCTGCAACAGCGCGCTCGCGAGGATTTCGCCGGATGCGCCCAAGACAACGAGCTCCGAGGCACGCCCGGGGACCATGCCTCGGGGGTCAAGCTCGAACCGAAGCTCGAGTCGATCCCGGCCAGCCGGGTTAACGATCAGCTCGGCATCGTTGTCGGCCCATCGTCCGACTTGTCCTCCGACATCGACCAGCTCACCCCAGTTCCGGCCGAACATGATGCCCGTCTCGGTATCGAAAACGTCGACCGCCTTTTCGCTTGATGACAGATATCGCAGGAACCGCAGTTCACCGATCGGGCCGGGCGCCAACCGGGCGAACGGCGCGTAGCCCTTCACGGGACCGGACGATGAGCTCTCCGGCAGGTCGTCGAGCAGCGCCACGGTTCCATCTCTGGATAGCCGGAAGGCGACGACCTGATCATAACGGTAGTGCAGAAGTCTCTGGTACCAGACCTCGATATCGTCTTTGCCAAGTCTGGCGGCGACTCCGTGAGGGTCAGAAAAATTCATCTGGAGCGCCGGCACCCCGAGTACGAGCTGCGACATGTTGACCACATGGTAATTCACGCCGAGCGGCCGACCCGAGCCCTCCTCGAGGAAGAACAGCAGCAGGGTGTCGTCCGGCAAATTCGGTGCAATCGCGTGGATCTGTTTGAAGACGTGAACGGTCTTCTCGAAGCGAACTGTGGATCTCGTTGATTCCTGGCTGCTCCAAGCCTGGGCGGCGGCGTTGGCGGCGATCAGGGCGGACAGCACGACGCTGCAAGACGGCCGAAGCGCTGCGAGATGACAGAGGCGAGCAGCGCGATACCAAATGCGACAAAGACCGCCTGTGCGGCACCAGCGAAGTATTGGGTTCGCCACTCCGTGGTCAGCGGCGCGAAGGGGGCAACCGCCAGAATATTGGCGAGCGCCGCAGTTGCCATTCCGGCCAGGCAAATTCCGGGACGAATAGGACGCGCCAGATGCTGCACTGAAGCTATGCGGCGGCAGCGAGGCCGAACCCCAATAGCCAGAAACCCCAGTGCTCGGGAAGGGAATTCGGAACGCTGAAGTAGCTACCGGCACCCGATAGAAGGTGGCCGGCATGCACAAGAATATCTTGCGGGTTCGCCGTGGCGAGAAATCTTTCCTGATAGGAGACGCCCCCAAGAAAATATGTTGCAAACCGGATCGCGAACAGCGCCACGGTGCCGAACCAGGCGGAGGTCCACACCAACAGCCGGATGCGAGCTGTCGCGCTGAAAATACAGGAGCAGCGGGCCGACCAACGCCAAAGGGAAAAGCCCCTCGCTCGTGAGCAACGCCGCGCCCAGGCTGACGCAAGAAACGGCAAGCAGCCAGCGCGATTTCCGGACGTGCGAAACCAACAGCAGATAAAGAGCAAGCAGGAACCAGAACAGCGCCATCCAATAGACGTTGGTCGCCCACGCTACGAAAAAGATCAACGGCTCGGAGCGATTGACGACAAAAAACACCGCCGCCGCCATGCCGATCAACACCCCTCCTGGCAGCAGGCGACGAATAATACCCATCAACAGCAGCGCATTGAGGAAGCAAAGACCGACCGCGACGTATAGCACCCCCTCGATCCGGTCGGGGGCCAGAAGGCTGGCGATGAATGACTGCATGCCGATCAGGGGACGACCCATCTTCGTGTCCACCGCGTCGCTCCAGATCACCGCCCCTTTGTCGATCAGGCTGATGAATTCGTCAAACCCGCCCCAGAAATGCAACCGAAGCGGAAGGAAGAAAGCCGTTACGGCAAAGGCGAACAGCAATGCGGCCGCGAGCAGAAGCCGCGAGCGAGATTCCCGCGGATCATTTCCAACCGCCGTGATGTCGGTGGGGCCGGCGCATCCGGCACCCATCCGACCGACGACGATCGTCCACAGCGCGACGCCGCCGAACCAGGCAATAAAAATCGCGGCGAGAACGCCGCTATGATGCAGCACGTCGCTGCCGCGCAAAAGCACGAGTGGTGCGGCGGAGATCGCCAACAATCCGATGATGAAACCGAGATCGATGGCAACTGGCGTGACGAAGCGGGTTGCGCACGGCCCGTCGATCGGGGAGTGAGCGACCAAATCCCCTCCGGGACCGAGGTCGCTCGTCGCACCGTCGCGCTGATTTATTGGGTCGTCAGTCCCAAGACGCGGCCACACACCCGCCGGACAGAACCGCGCGAGGGTAGACCACAAAGCCAAGCCGTTCGTCGAATAGGGCGTCGGCGAAACTACTTTGAGGCGAGGCATCGTGCAAGCTGTGGGTCCGAGCTTGGCACGGCCCGCTCCGGCGCGGCCGAGGCCTTGAGCTTCCGTCCCGCGGCGTCGATCCGAGGGCGATCTTGCGGGTTAATCCCCAGATCGCCGTTCGAGAATACAAAGGCGGGCCGCAGGCAACTGAGCGTCGGCGACGACCGATGTCCGTACCTGATGGAACCGAACGTGTAGGCGCTAGAGAACTCCGCGCCACAAATTCTCCGCCGCACGATGGTACGGCGCAATAGTGCTTGATGGTCGGCCCCAGCTGCGACGGTAAATCGGATATGCGAATATGAAACTTGATGACGTTGAATTGCAACAAACGACGGGCTTCTTGATCGCGAAGGGGTCATGCCCGCGAGCCGCCAGTGCGGCCGCGATGCTGGCCCCGGCAAATCCGGCTGCACCTGTGAGAAGAATCGCAACGCTATTGGGTCGCTGTTTGCGCCGCGTCCGCCAATTCCTTGCGCTTCTTGCGCACACGAATGAGCGCAGAGGCGAGCTTTGTCTTGGCGTCATTGGTGCGCAGATAGCCAAGCATTGCCACTAGCCTGCCCGGGCGGCGCGCATAGCTCAGCAGGTAAAAGGACATCATGGTACCCAGGCACAGCAGCCGCAGCACATTCTTGGACAAGTGGCGGCAATAAGTGCGCGCGTAGCGGGGGTCGGTATATTGCGAAAGGCTGTAGAAATAGGTGTCGTTGAGCATGATCGTGCCCTCTGCCGACAATTCCTGGAACAGTTGTGAGCCGGGATAGGGGGAAAAGGGAAATACGGATACGTCGTGAACACCCACCCATGCCATGCGCATCACCCACAGGTATGTGTCCTTGAAATGTGACAGCCGCTCGGTGGGAAACCCCAAAATGAAATTCGATTTTACGTTCAGGCCGTTGGCCAGGGCAGCACGGATGGATTTCATCATCGCAGGCTTGCTGACCTGCTTCTTCATTTTCCGCAACATCTCTTCCGAGCCGCTTTCTGGCGCGTAATTGATGTAACGGCAGCCGGATTGGTGAAGCAGGCGGCAAACTTCCTCATCAATGGCTTCCGACCGCGTGCCCGATGGCAATTGCCAGGTGATCTTGATCTTCCTGGCAATCAACAGATTGCAGAATTCGACGATCCAGTCCCGCTTTACGATGGCTGTAAGGTCGTAGAAGTCGAAATTGGCGGCGCTGTAGCGGCGGTGATAGTCCTCAATCTCAGCGACCACATCGGCGGCCGGGCGGACCCGCCACAACGGGCCCCACATCACCGGATTGGAGCAGAAGGTGCATCGATAGGGGCATCCGCGGCTGGCCATGATCGGCATCGACCGGCCGAAATCCACGCCCGTCATAAATCCCTTGTCAAGATATTCCTCGATCGGCGCCAGCTCCCAGGCAGGACGGGGGATGGTGTTGAGCGCGCGCTGCCGCTTCTGCGAGCGGGTGCGAACCATGCCGCTGTCCTTGCGCAGGCAAAGGCCGTCGACCTCCTCCAGCGGGCTGCCATTCTGCAGCGCCTCGACCAGATTGACGATGATCTGCTCGCCCTCGCCCAGCGCACAGGCGTCGATCGCGGGGCACTCGCGCAGCGAAAATTCCGGCAGAGCGGTAATATGTTCGCCGCCGGCGACCAGGAAGGCATCTGGAAAGGCCTTGCGGACCATCATGGTGAGGTCGCGCGTGAAGGGCCATTCCAGCGAGAACATGATCGAGATGCCGATCACTTCGACATCCTGCGGTATACGGCTCAGAATTTCATCGTCCGCGAGACCGTGGCGCAACCCGGTCGGCAGATAGCCGATACGGTCATAGCGCGAAAGCGCCTCGCCCAGCGCATCGATAATGGTGACGTCATGACCGGCCGTGAGAAGCGCGCCGGCCAGATACGCCACACCCAGCGGCGGCGCCGCATCCTCACCGACCGCCTCTGCGGTCGTGATGGTAGGCGGCCTGATCAGGCAGACTTTCATGGATATTCCGGAGCGCGTGGGCTCGCATTTTATCCGTCATGGACTAGATTGGCAAACGGTTGTCTCTGAAAAGCATGGAAAGCCAGCGCATTAACGGCCTTTCCCAAGAACGGACCCAGCTGGCCCTGGTTTCGGCCTGGAACGAACCTCAAGACCGCTAAGGCCCTCGGCCTCAATCTGTCGCCGACGCTGCTCGCAACGCCGACGAGGTGATCGATTAGCGATCCCGTATGTTGCAGTGCATCAGTCCGCTCCTGTGAAGGGTTTCGGATGCCGGCCGCGACGGACCGTGCCTCGCGCTGCAGCGGCCGGCGTCCGAAAGCCTCCAAGGGAGGAAACCGCGGTGGGGGAACGAGGGGCGGTGTACAGGCGCTATGGGGATTTGATCGCCGCAGACGCGGTGCCTGAGTTGTGGCGAGACGCTCGCGGGCGCTGCTCGACGGCGTCCCGGCGAGAGAGGCACATCGGTCGGGCCGAACGCGGCTGCGTTGACCGGTGAAGATCGATGAAGTTGCGGTCGGAACGGCGCATCCGGACGGGCGCGCGCGGTGGCCGGTTAAGGAGCAGCGAGAACGAGAACAATGCGGGCTGGTGACATGGCGGTGGTCGTCATGAGGTGTCGATCCTGATTGCGCCGGCGGGATGCGTACGCGGCGAGCAGCCGGGCTCGAAGGTCTCGATGATGATCATGCGGCCGCCGCAGCACGGACAGGGATGGGAGAGCGTCGGCGGCTCAGTGTCCTCAGGGGCATCTGCACGGTGGCCTGGTTTTGCGGAACCGGGACGTTGAGCAACTCGCGCAAGGGCGGGCCGGGTCGGCCGAACCTCAAGCCTCGGCCCAGCGCGTCGAGAGCGCTTCCGCCATTCCCATGGCGACCGCCGTCTCGCTGTTTCGACGATCCGTCTCCACCAGGGCGGCGCGCAATCCGGCATCGCGCGCGACCGCGCGGGCGGGCTGCTTGTTGGCTCGCTCGGTGAGAAACGTCATCGTCAGTAGGGCGACGACACCGAACAGGGCCGTCGATCCGAGCTATGGATGGATCAGGAAACAAATTCCCAGGAATATCGGCATCCAGGGCAGGTCGACGATTGCCACCGAGCCCGGACTGGTGAGGAAGGTGCGGATCTGGTCGAGGTCGCGCACCGGCAGGTGGGCGTCCGGCGCCGGGCAGCCCATGACGGCGAGGCCGAGCACCGCGCGATGCACCGCCTTGCCGAGACGGTCGTCGAGGAGCACCGCCGCCCGCACGGCACGACGAGGCGCGAGCAGATCAGGTCGAGCGCACCCTGAAATGAAGAGCGCCAACGAGAAACACCGACAGTGCCACCAGGGCGGGAACGCTGCGGCTTGACAGGACCCGGTCGTAGACCCGCAGCATGTAGAGCGGGCCGGCCAGCATCAGGATGTTGACGAACCCGGAAAAAATCGCGACGCCGCCGAAGGCGCGGCGACAAGTCCTCAGCGCCGGCCGGGCTCGCACCGTGCGCTCCCAACCTATGGCTGAGATCCCGTCCGGCTCCGAAGAAGCTCGCCGCCGCTTTGGGCCGTCTCGCCAGGCTCGATCGTTACGAACGCCGCGCACGATCGCGGCGCAACCGATTCGAGCATCACAGGCCGCTGCCTTCTCTTGGTAAGTGTCGTAGAGAGCGAGTGCCTGTTCGAGCGCGAACAGGTGCTCGGCGCGGTAGTTGCCGGTCAGCGCCTTTTCAATCGTCTCGACGGTGGCGCGGCATTGCCGATTGCCATCTCCCCGAGAGTTTTAAACTCCGAGGATTGGTATAAATGCCCGCTACCAATCATCGTTCCCATTGTCGGGCGGGCTGCGTCGTGTCGGTTGCTGATCTGGGAAAATGCGCGTCGTCCGCCTGCCGCCGTAAGGAATAACCGTGGCAGGCCAAAAGGCGGGCCGCCTGCTCGCCATATATCGAAACCCCGCGGCTGTTGGTGTGGACGCCAATGGCCCGCGCTTGCGGTTTCCTCAACGTCGGATATTGAGCAGGAAGTCCAGGATATTGCGTCGTTGCGTCGACCTGATCATCGAACGGGCCATGCGGGAAACTCCTCGAATTCGCTCCCTACGCCTCGCGCCAAGTGCGCGTCCTCGGCAGCCTGATTCTGCCGCTGCGGATCGCGTCGATGTGGCGAAGAAGTCGCGCGATCTTCGAGCGGCGATCCGTGGGGATGAGACGTATGTCGAGCGAGCGGATACCGCCTCCGCAGATCACGAGCAAGAGCCTGCCCGTAGCCCGACATTCGATCAGAACGGCGGCGGCTTGACAATTGGCCGTAGCCGATTGTAGGGCTCCGGCTTGCCTTGTCGACATCGGCCTGCGCGCGCCATTGGTCGAGCAGAAAAAATTCGTTTCCGACCGAGACCACGCCTGCATGACCGTGATAGCTGTGCCCGGGCCCAGGGCGATGGCCCGGGTCGACACTGATCACGACCGGCGCTCGGGCGGGGCGACGTGAAACTGCCGAAATGCTTCCGGCTGATGCGTATCGAGTTGCTTTCGCCCAGAAATTGCTGATACAGCGCCTCGAAATCCGGGTTGTCGTCGTCTTCATGCGCTTAATCTCTGCCTCCGTAAATGCGTCGGGTCGCAGCAAGTTCGCCCTTTTTTCGGTGCCACGTGCGACCGCCGAGATCGTAATCCTGATCCTGCGGCGCGATGAATGGCAGCGCGATATGGTCCCAGCCTCCGCTTCGGAGCACGTGCCCCGAAAGATCGGATGGATGGAGTTGGTGCGCGATGATGACCACCCGGCCGGTTCTTCGGGTTGTCGAGCCGCGACATGATCACGGTGTCAAACCGTTCATTGACTTTCTGCGATCTGGTCGAGGTTGCCGGCATCGTCAATATTGAGCGGGTCGTCGAAAATGATCACGTTCGCGCCGCGGCCGGTGATTGATCCTTCGAGCAGAGACCGCATAGACGCCGCCGCCGGCTGTCGTTGCAAAATCCGCGACGCGAGTTCGATCGTCTGCCAGGCGCGTCGGGAAATATTTTTGTACCACGGCGACCGCAATATCCTGCGCACCGATAGGCAATGTCGAGCGCAAGTTGCTCGCTGTAGGCGACGATGATGATTTTCTCGGCGGGATTCCACGCCAGCAGCCAAGCCGCAGAAAGACCGAGCCGATGAAGCGTTTTCAGATGCCGCGGCGGCAAGTTAACGACCACAGCGCGCGCCGTCGTCCTTGACCTCAGCTAGCCGGCGACAGACATACGTGATATACGGCTCATCGCCTAGCTCGCGTCCGTCGTGCTGGTCGCGAAAGGCCATGCGACGAAGGACTTGAAAGTGCCCGACAAGGAGCTTGGCGCGGTCTTTCATTTTCGGGTCTCCTCCGTGCTCGGTGACGACGATCTCGGCCTTGTCGTTCGCGCGCGGCCAGTTTGTCGACAAAGGCCTCGTCCTCGGCGGCGCGCGGGTCCGCCTCCTGATCGCGGAAAAGTTTGGCGCAAAGGCTGATCAGGGCGCTGGCGGCCTTGGGGTCTCCGGCGATCGACGGCCGCGACCAGCTTCTTCACGATCGCCCGTCTGTTTCGTGATGCGGACCTCGCCGCTGCCCTCGCGGACAGCGATCGTCTCGGACAGTTCCTCGAGGAGGTCCGACTTGAAGGAGGCCGCGCCCTTGGGACGCCCGCGGGGGTTGCCGCTTTCGCCGGGCTTGAAGCGCGAATGCAGCGGGGGCCGGCCATAGCCGATGCCGTCATCGTCGGTTCCTGCCATCTGGCCGCTTTCCAGAAGATCTAAGAAGTATGCCGTGAAGACCACGGCATATATCGAGATGTATATACCCCCTTGTACGCGACTACTGGGTGGCATATACATATGCGCTCCGGGAGGCAGCAATGGTCGCAAAACTCAGAAAAGCGCATTTTCGCGAATGCGCGCGCAAAGCTCTCGAAGACGACTCGGCTACAGCGTCGAGGACATCGGTGGGCCGTGGAGTGGCGCCGGGCGCGCGCCTCCGCATTCCAAGGGGCCGAAGACGCTAACGTGGCCGTTCGGACCTCCCTCGAACGCAAGGTTGGGCCTCGTTCGCAATCCAACGGGGGCTGGATGACAGTCCCATCTGTTGATCGTGTCGTCGTCGTTACGCCGTCGGCGGAGGACCCAAATTGTGCCGAGGTGCTGGGCTTTGCGTCGGAACCCTCATCAAGGCCTTCGATGAGGTGCTCGCCGAGCGCAAGAGAGCAAATCCCGACTTTTCTCCGAAAGCTCCGATTTTCGTGGCGCTTGATCCTTTCAGGCGCGGCAAGGCAACGAAACGAAGGATTGAAGGAGTTGTCGAAATGGCGGCGCGATGTGCCGCTGGCTTCGGTCCCCGGTCAGCAAAGCTCAAAGGACGGTCAGGTGTTCGTCGACCGCACCAAGCGCGAGTTCGCCCAACTGATCGGCGTCGCGGAGGAGGACGTGACTGTCAATTTCTAGCTCAAGCGATAGCGCCATGCGGCAACGCCGGGTGGCGATGGCGGGGACGGGAAGGGCTATCGCATGGAGCGGTTTTTTTGAAATTCCCTGTAAATGTCCCTGTTAGCAGGGAATTCGTTACCGATGCCCGGTAGATCATTGCGGCTTTAAATCGACGCGCAAGACGTCGGCCACGATCGTGCTATCGTCGTGCTATCGTCATCGCGGGCTCCGGTCGTCCGCGGGTCCCAGAAAGCATTTCCCTGCTTTTTTCCCTGTTAGCAGGGAATTGCTGAACAATTGGGCGAAATTCGCCGACGTGGAAATTCCGCTGGCGAAGATATCGAAGTTGCACCATCAGGAGCCGAGAAGTTGGACACGGATGAGGTTCACGCGGTGGATTGGGCATACGGTGAGTGCTGGCACGAAAAGTTTGGCCATATAGCAGCCGTTGTCGAAGTCCCCCTCGGGCGTGCGCGGTGAGACGGTAATATAATACCGTTTAGAGTTTGTTTTGACAGAACGAAGCCAAATTCCCGAACAATTACAATGGAGTTTAGAGGCCACGACTGAGTTGGCGATAGATCGCCTCGACCGCCTCTTTCACGGCATCCTCGGTGAATTGCTCCTGGAAACGCCGGTGTGCAGCCGCCCCCAATCGGGCACGCAGCCCGCCGTCCTCGGCAAGCCGTCACCAGCGCATCGACTGCCGCCCCGACATCGCCCCGCGGCACCAGAAAACCTTCGATGCCATCGCGCACGACCTCGCGACATCCGGTCACGTCGGTGGCGATGATCGGCCGGCCGGAGGCCGCGGCCTCGACCAGGCTCCGCGGCAAACCCTCGCGATAGGACAGCAGCATCGCGACATGGTGCTCGCGCCAGACCCGGGCGATATCCGTGGTCGAGCCATGCCAGTGGATGCCGGGCTCCGCCGCCCAGGCCCGCAGCTCGGCCTCCGTGAAGGATCGACGGTTTGCGAGATCCGGCGGGCCGAACAGGTGCAGCTCGATCGCCGCCCCGCGTTGCCGCGCCAATCGGACCGACGCCACCGCTTCGGCGATGCCCTTGGTCCGCACCATCCGGGCAACGACCGCAACCTTCACCGGCGAGCCCGAAGGCTCCGGCACGACCGGGAAATCGGCCGGCTCGACCCCGGCGCCGCCGACGATGGTCACGTCGGTATCGTCGGGATCGAGACCGAACTCGTGGGGATCATCCCGGTTCTCGAAGACGTAGCGGGTACGCGATGTTCGCAGCCAACGCCCGACGATCGGATGGATCAGTGCTCGGGCGAGGCGCTGGAAGGGGCCGTTCTCGGTCCACAGAAGCCCGAGCCCGGTCGGCGCCAGGATCAGCGCCCGGGCCCCGGCGAACCTTGCCGAAGTTCCCCCGAGCACCACCATGCGGATTGCGATGCAGTGGACGACGTCGGGGCGCTCCGCGCGGAGGATGGCACGCATGCGCAGCAGAGTGCGAACAATTTCGATCGGGGCGATGCTGCCCCGTTGGTTCTCCAGCGGCACCACGCGACAACCTTCCGCGATGATGCGGTCCGCGTGATCGCGCAGCCGCGTCGCCACGACGACGTCGAAGCCCGCCGCACGCGCCGCACGCGCCATCGGCAGGAAATGCTGGCAGAACGACCAGTCCTCGGTGACGAAGTAGAGAATTTTTGGCATCCGGGAAGTCGCGGTCGACGTTGCGGCCCGCTTTAGCTTAAAAAGCCGACCTTGGCGATTGGCGCCCGAAAGCGGCACCGCATTGCCGCCACCGGACGGATGCGGGCCGATGGCCGCCCGGAGGATCGATGCCTGGACGAGGCGCAGCGCTCATGACCGTCGGCCCGGCCGTCGTTGCCGCCGCCATGGTTGCGAGCGCGGCTCTCATTGTGGCGTTGAAGCCGCTGTTGCAGCGCTACGCCCTCGCCCGCCCGAACGCGCGGTCGTCCCATCGCGAGCCGACCCCCCAAGGCGGCGGCATCGCGATATGCGCCGCCACCATTGCGGTTGCTATCGCGGCGGCTTTTGTGCCGCCGGCATCCGGCACCGCCGCTTTGGCCGAGCTTGCGCCGCTGTTCGGCGCCGTTGTGTTGATTGCCGCGGTAGGGGCCGTCGACGACATTTGGACCATTCCGGTGCCGCCGCGTCTTCTGCTCCAGGTGCTGGCGGTCGCAGCAGTGATCGCGGTGCTGCCGGTCGAGTTGCGGATCGTGCCGCCACTCGGCTGGTGGGTCGAACGGACGCTCCTGGTCATCGGCGGGGTCTGGTTCGTCAATCTCGTCAACTTCATGGATGGCATCGACTGGATCACGGTCGCCGAGGTGGTTCCGATCACTGCCGGCCTGGCGGTGATCGGCGGCCTCGGGGCGCTGCCTTGGAACGCCATCCTGGTGACGCTCGCCCTGCTCGGGGCAATCCTCGGCTTCGCTCCGTTCAACCGCCCGGTCGCCCGGCTGTTCCTCGGCGACGTCGGCAGCCTTCCGATCGGCCTCATGCTCGGATGGCTGCTCGTGCTCGTCGCCGGCGGTGGACATCTGGTCGCCGCGGTGCTATTGCCGCTCTACTATCTCGCCGACGCGACGATCACCTTGTTGCGGCGCGCGGCGAACGGCGAGCGGCTGTGGCAGGCGCATCGCACACATTTCTATCAACGGGCGACCGATCGCGGGTTCACGGTCCGGGAGATTGTCGCCCGCATCTTCGCGGTCAATCTCGGGCTGGTGGCGCTGGCGATCGTCACGGTGTGGATCCCGCACTGGCCGGTTCACCTCGCGGCACTGCTGGCGGGCGGAGTGCTGACCGCCTGGCTGCTGCGGACATTTTCCCGCGGGCGCTCGTGATCCGAACCGCCTGTCGTCGGTATTGCCGGATGATCGGCTTCGAGAGGCTGCCGCCTCTTGTCAGGCGGCTTCGCCGCGGAAATCCGGGACAGCGTCGCGCAGCACCCGATAGATGACGGCGCGATCCTCGCGCGCGAGCCCCTGCTCGAAGGTCGCGACCCAGCCGCGCATGGCCTCGAGCGGCGGACAGACCGGTTTCGCCGCGACGATGCCGGCAATCCCCACATCGATGCTCGGCTCCTCGCGGCCGAACAGGATCTCGTTGAGCCGCTCGCCGGGCCGGATTCCGGTGAATATGATGCCAATGTCCTGCCCGGGCTCGAGACCCGACAGACGGATCATCCGCTCGGCGAGATCGACGATCTTGACCGGCTGTCCCATGTTGAGAACATAGACGGCGGCATCAGTGCGATCCGGTCCGAGCGCATGGCTCGCCGCGCTCACCACGAGGTCGCAGGCCTCCCGGATGGTCATGAAGTAGCGCACCATGTCGGGATGGGTGACGGTGACCGGACCGCCGGCCTCGATCTGCGCCTTGAACTTCGGCACCACCGACCCGTTCGACGCCAGCACATTGCCGAAGCGGACCGCGATCAGCCGCATGGAGCGTCCGCGGCGCGCGAACTCGGCATCCAGCGCCTGGCAATACATCTCGGCGAACCGCTTGGTGGCGCCGAGCACCGAAACCGGCTCGATCGCCTTGTCGGTGGACACCATGACCATCGCGCCGGCGCCGGCCGCCACCGCCGCATCGGCGACGTTGATCGAGCCGAACACGTTGGTCTTGACCCCCTCGTCCCAGTCGCGCTCGAGCAGCGGCACGTGCTTGAGCGCCGCCGCGTGGAACACGATCTCGGGCTTGAAATCGCCGAGCAGCCGGAAGATCCGATCACGGTCGCGCACGTCGGCGATGCGGCCTTCGATGGTCGCCGTCGCGCCCTTCGTCGCCAGCAATTCGAGGACGGCATGCAATGCCGGCTCGGAATTCTCGATTACCAGCAGCCGCTTCGCCCCGAATGTCACGACGCGGTCGCAGATCTCCGCGCCGATCGAGCCGCCGCCGCCAGTGACGACGATGGACTTGTCGCTGACGAAGCGCTCCAGCCGCCGATAATCGATCCTGACGCTCGGCCGCAGCAGCAGATCCTCGACGGCAACCGGGGCCAGCCGCAGCGCCTCCCCGCCCTCGTCGAGCGCCGGCAACCGGCTCGTCGTCAGCCCGAGACGACGGGCCCGCATCAGGATCGTCTCGGGCTTCGCCTCCGGCGCGAGCGCGGACGGCGTGAGCACCAATCGGACCACCCGGGTCGCACGCTCCTCCAGATAGTGAACGGTCCGTTCCAGGTCGTCGAATGTCCCGAGAACCGCCACGCCGCGGATCGCCTGGCCCTGGTCGGCCCGCGACGGGGACAGGATGCCCACCGGCCAGATCTTGCTCACGGCCCCGCTTTCGATCGCCCGCAGCAGGACCTCGGCGTCGGCCGCCCGTCCGAGAACAAGGGTCGGCGTGGATTGCAGGTTCCGGGCATGCTGTCGAGTGCGCGTATAGCGGAAATACCGGTAGGCGATGCGCGGTCCTCCGAGAAAGAACATCTGGAGGAACCAGTAGAGCGCAATGGTGATCTTGCCGAAGAAGAAGGTTCCGTAGACTGCCGGCGAGACGAGGATGTAGTCGAGCACCAGCAACGACAAAGCAAGGACGGTCGATGCCCGGACTATGATGTTGAGATCGGGCAGCGAGGCGAACCGCCATTTCGCCTTGTTGAGCTTGAAGATCGAGTAGACGATCCCGGCGTAGACCAAAAAACCCGGCAGCACGGCGATGAGCAGGTCCTTGCGCTCCGCAAGGCCCTGGCCCTCGAATCGGACATAGAAAGTCACGATGATCGCCGCGGCGGTCGCGGTGAGATCGTGCACGAGGATCAGGGCCGAGCGCGATGTCAGCTTGAACAGGTTGATCATCGTCTCCGTGTGCGCCGTTCGCTGCCGTCGTCGCTCGGGATCGCCGCAGGGTCGCCGAGCATCGAGCGCAAATTCGATCGCTCGGGATGGCGTCGGGCGCGAATTCCATCGCGTCCCAACGGCGTTTTCATAGCGGGGTTTGGCCGCCGACGCCACTCCCGCGGCCGGACGTCGCCCGTCAGCCGGGCTTTCCGCGGGGCATCGCCAGCGCCTCGTCGACGGCGGCCAGCACCTGCCGCGGCGTCATTTCGTCCAGGCAGCGGCTGTAGCTGCCGATCCGGTGTTCGCAACCTTCCTGCTGGCACGGCACGCAAGGCAGCGGATTCTGCACGAGCCAGACATTGCCCCGCCGTTGAACGGCATCGGTCCGCGCCCAGCTGTCGTGAAGGCCTCCGACGGGCCAGGGACCCCATCGCCGGGGATCGGTCGGGCCGTAGAGCGCGACGGTCGGACAACCGCTGGCCGCGGCCAGATGGGTGACCGAAGTGTCCGGTCCGACGTAGAGCCGCGCGCCCGCCGCCAGGGCGGCAAGCTCGGGCCAGCTCAGCTTTCCGTCGAGCCGGCGGACGTCGGGAACCGAGCTGTCCCATACCGCGTCGAGATAGCGCCGCTCCTCGGCAGCGGGACTGCCGGTCGCCATCACGCGGAGCCCGCGTTGAGCGAGCGCCGCGGCGATCTCGCGCCATCCCTCGGGCCGCCAGCGCTTGTAGCTGAACATCGGCGCCGCATGGACGACCGCGTAGGGAGCCCCCGGCAACTCGGCGCGCAGCGACCCCGCCGGACAGACCACCTCGGAACTGCGGGAGATGCCGAGCGCATCGGCGAGCCGGAGCAGATCGACGACGCGGTGAAGCCCGGCATCGGTGACGACCGCCCGATCCAATGCCAGGCGCTTCAGGCCGATACCGCCCGCCTCGGCGACGAGGCCGATGCGCTGTCGCGCCGCCACCCAGGCAAAGAAGGCAGGCCGGTCGCCGGTCTGCGTCGAGACCGCCAGGTCGTATCGATGCCGCAGCCGTCGTGCCAGGCTGATGCTCTGCCGCAATGTCGGCCGGGCCGGCATGACGATCACCGCATCGAGGTCGGGGTTGCCAGCGAGAATGCCCTCGGTGCCCGAGAAGACCAGGACCTCGATCGTGGCGTCGGCACGAGCGCGGCGAAGGCTGCGGATCAGCGGGGTGGTGAGCAGCACGTCGCCGATGCGACGGAGCGCCACGACAAGCACACGCGGGCGGGCGGAAAGCTTGATTGACCTCATCGCACGCAAGTCGGGGCACCCGAAACCCCCGCCGCGTCGACCTTCGGCGACGATCCTTCGCGCCGTACCATGCCGCCGATCACGCCGACAGCAAATACGTAGAGCCAGCCCTGGGTGAAATCGAACAGATGCGAATTGAACAACGACGCCACCACGTTCTGCACCACGACCACCAGGCCGATCCAGGCGACCAGTCCCGGGCGGAGGAACAGCGCCACGTGGGCAACCCACATGCACAGCAGGACCGCCGCCCCGACCAGACCGATCTGAACCGCGACGGTCAATATCTGTTGATGCGGATTCTCCGAGGCGACCGCTCCCGCCTGTTCCTGTCCAATCGACGAGCGGCGGAACAACCCGTTGATCGAGCCGGTGCCATGGCCGATGATCGGCGCGTCGGCGACAAATCCGACGGACTTCCTCCAGAACTCGAGTCGCAGCCCGCTGGAGGTCATGCTCTGGTTGGCCTCGTAGAGGCGGAGATCCTCGACCGCCCGCTCCACGCGCCCGCGAAGATACGGCGAGGACTCCCACAGAATCCCCGCTATCGCAACGCCGACGATCAAGGCACCGAGCATGCCTTTCCAACCGAACTGACGCAATCCGAACAGCACCGCGAGCGACGCGACAGCCACCAGCGTGGTTCGACCGGTCGCGACGTAACCGATATCGGCGAGGAACATCGCAGCGAGCACCAGCACGACGATCGATTGGAGACGCCGTCCGACGCGCCACCATTCGACGACAAGGCCGAGCAAGGCGAAGAGGCAAATCGAGAAAATCACGCTCTGGGAGAGATAGTCCTTCACGGGAACGCCCGGGAGGTATCCCGGAATCCAGCTTACCCGCCCCCATGCTGCCGCGTGAAGTGCCGATGCAAGGAGCAGCGCGACGGCAGACGACAGAAAGCCGGCGAGGACCCGCCCGCCGTTGTGCGATCGGCGAAATTGCGACAGCAGCAGCGGGATCGCCAGGAGCCGGTGGAACGACGAAGCGCCGCCCAGTCGCTCGGCCCATGTGGCGTCGGCCCACAGCATGCCCAGCATGCCGAGCAACCAGAGCAGAACCGGCAGCCCGCCCGCTGGGGTCAGGATCTCGCGGCGAACGGCCGCAAGCTCGAGTGTCGGGATGACCGTCAGCAGCCACAGCACGATCAGGATGCTCGTCGCCGACGTCGACCACGGCAGCGACACCGCAACGGCAACCGCAAGACCGTCCGCGAGCCGTGCCAGTCGCGCACCATGAACCCATGGCCCGATGGGCTTCGCGGTCATCGGCTCGGCCATGAGGACGGGAGGCATCGCGTGATCACTTCTCCGCCGGTTGCTTGATCGCCCTCTCCGTGGCGCTGTCGGCCAGAGCCGCGGATTTCCCGGGCCGGCGCGAATGGTCGACAAGTCGCGTCGTACTGTAGCCGGGAACGAGGTCGACCAGGACTACCATCCCTCCGGCCGCCTCCACCACGTCATGCCCGACGACCTCGTCGTGACGATAGTCGCCGCCCTTGACCAGCACGCTCGGCCGCACCTGCCTGATCAGCTCGAGCGGCGTATCCTCGGGAAAAACGACCACCAGATCGACGGCCTCCAGCGCGGCGAGCACCTCGGCGCGGGCCTGCTCGTTCTGGATCGGACGCCCCGCTCCCTTGAGGCGGACGACCGAAGCATCGCTGTTGAGACCGACCACGAGCCGGTCGCAGGCGGCGCGGGCTTCGGCCAGCACCTTGATATGGCCGGGATGGATGAGATCGAAGCAGCCATTGGTGAAGCCGACGCGCAAGTCCTGGCGGCGCCATTCCCTGAGCCGGTCGCCGAGCGTCGACCAGTCGAAAACGATCTTTTCCTCGGAGGCGAGCGAGGCTGCCGGGAGGATGCGGGAACGCAGCTCGGCAACGCTGACGGTCGCGGTGCCGCGCTTGCCGACCACCACCGCGGCGGCCGCGTTGGCGGCACGCACCGCTGCCTCGAATCCGGCATCTATCGCCAGCAGCGAGGCGAGCACCGCGACCACGGTGTCGCCGGCGCCGGAGACGTCGCGAACCTTGACCGGATAGGCGGCAACGTGAACCGGCGCCGCGCCCTTGACCACCAGGGTCATCCCCTCCTCGCTGCGCGTCACCAGCACCGCCTCGCTGCCGACCTGGCGTCCGAGCTCGGCCGCCGCCGACGCGATCTCGTCGTCGCTGACGGCGGGCCGGCGCGTCGCGGTCGCGATCTCCATGCGGTTCGGCGTGATCAGCGTGGCGCCGCGATAGATCGAGAAATCCGCACCTTTGGGATCGACGACGACCGGCTTGCCCAGCCTCCTCGCGGCGTCGATTACCGCGCGGATGACCGCCGGCGTCAGGACGCCCTTGGCGTAGTCGGAGAGCACCACCGCGGCGGCGCGCGGCAGCAGCGCCAGGGCACTGTCGATCACCGACTTCTCGCTGGCCTCGTCGATCGGCTGCGCCTGCTCCCAGTCGGCGCGCAGCAAATGCATCGAATGGTGCTCGGAGACGAAGCGCACCTTGCGGGTGGTCGGCCGCGAAGGGTGAACGACGAGGTGGGGCTCGATATTGCCCTCGGCCGCGAGCGCCGCCCCGAGCAGGCGCCCGGCGTCATCCGCCCCGACGACGCCGACGAACAGACAGCAGGCGCCCATAGCGGCCACATTGCGTGCCACGTTGCCGGCACCGCCGATCAGCTGTTCCTGGCGCGTCACCGCGATGACCGGCGTCGGCGCCTCCGGCGAGATGCGCGATACCTCGCCGTAGACGAACTCGTCGAGCATCAGATCGCCGACGCAGAGCACGGTCTGCGACCTCAGCTCGGACAGCCGGTGCTCGAAATCGAACATCATGCCTCGCTGCTCGCGATCCCGGGGGATCGGGTCCACGTTCGGAGCATATCCCGATCACGCTCGATGGAGATATGCCGAAGAAATCCTTCTGCGGTCGCATGTCCTTTGCCGGCAACCGCGCACACTTCGCCGGGACATGCGCTAGCGATAACGGTCGGCGCGATCAAGAAACCCGGCCACATATCGCCTCACGGATTCCTCCAGGGGAGCGAAGTTGGCCCGATAGCCGGCCCGCCGCAGATTATCGATCGACGCCTCGGTGAAGTACTGGTAGCTGTCGCGAATCTCGACCGGCATGTCGACATATTCGAGGTTGGGCGCGCGCCCCAGGGCCTCGAACATGGCGACCATCATGTCGCGAAAGCTCCGCGCGCGTCCGGTGCCGACGTTGAACAGGCCGCAGACCGCCGGCGTCTCGACCAGCCATTTGACCACGGCGACTGCATCGTCGACGTAGACGAAATCGCGCATCTGGGCGCCGTCGGCGACGCCGTCGCGGTGCGATTTGAAGAGCCGCACCGGCTCGCCCCGCCGGGCGCCATCGAATACCTTGGCCAGGACGCTCATCATGGCGCCTTTGTGATACTCGTTCGGCCCGAATACGTTGAAGAATTTCAGCCCCGCCCATTGGGGGGGAAGGTTCTCGCGCCGCTCGAGACGGTCGACGAGGGCAAGGTCGAACAGATGCTTGCTCCAGCCGTAGAGATTCATCGGCTTGAGACGCTTGAGCGCGGCGAGCGACCAGTCGTCGGCAAAGCCCGCCGCACCGTCGCCATAGGTCGCCGCCGAGGACGCGTAGATGAACGGCGTGCGCGTCGCGGTGCACCAGTCGAGCAGTCGCAGCGAGGTTCGGAAATTGCTGTCGATGACCTCGTCGCCGTCGATCGCCGTGGTGTCCGAGATGGCGCCGAGATGGATGACCGCATCGAGCTTGCGTCCGTCGAGCCAACGGATCAGATCGGCCGGATCCACCAGATCGGCAAGCTGGCGCTTCTGCAGATTGCGCCACTTGCCCGCCGTACCCAGCGTGTCGTTGACGACGATATCGGTCCGACCGGCCTCGTTGAGGCCGGCCACGACATTCGATCCGATGAACCCCGCCCCGCCGGTCACCAATAGCATCGACGCCGTGCCCAGAACCTGACCCGCAGCTTCGCGCCTCGGCGATTTGCTGCAACCGTCTTGACCGTGCCGGTCCTTGACGCACGGCTCGGCGGCCGGATCCTTGCGCGAACCACCGGGATCGGTACTCGCGGCTCCAGCCGGTCCCTCCTTTGCCCCAGTCCATGGACGGACGCAACCGGGTTGCCGATTCCGGATGAATCCTTGCGGTTTCGACGAATTTGTCTGGCATCCTGTTGGGGAAGACCGTATCGGGGACCGCGAAATCGGCGGGTGGTCGTCGCAGTCGTTTGCCGCAGAGGACGCTGCGACCGCGCGCCGCCGTGGCGAGGAAGGAATGGGTCTGATTTGGTATTACCAGCCTCGATGACGACGAGCCCGACCGCCGACCAGACCGGCAACGCCGAACCGATCCTCATCGTGCCCTACATGTGGATCGGCGACTTCGTTCGCTGCCACTCGGTGGTCAAGCTGCTCAAGGCGCGTTGGCCACACCGGCCGGTCGATGTCCTGACCTCGACCTTGTGCGCCCCGCTCGTCGACTACATGCCGGGCCTGCGGCAGGGGATTGCATGGGATCTGCCGCGCAGCCGTCTCGGGCTGCTGGCGCAAAAGGCCCTGGCCGACCGCCTCCGCGCCGAGCGCTACGGCACCGTGCTGGTCATGCCGCGCACCTGGAAATCGGCGCTCGCTCCGTTCCTGGCGGGAATTCCCCGGCGCGTCGGCTTTGTCGGCGAAGGGCGCTTCGGGCTCATCAACGATCTGCGCCGGGGCGAGCGCGGCCTGCCGCGCATGGTCGATCGCTGCGGCATGCTGGCGCTGCCGAAGGACGCCGTCCTGCCTGCCGCATGGCCGTTGCCGGAGCTCTCGGTGCCGCCTGCGGAGGTCGCCGATTGGCGCCGGCGTCAGGGCCTCGGCGATGATCGTCCCATCGTGGCGCTGGCTCCGGGTGCGGTCGGTCCCGCGAAGCGCTGGCCGGCGGCGGCCTACGCGGATCTCGCCCGGCGGCTCGCGATCCGCGACATGACGGTCGTGGTGATCGGCGGTCCAGGCGAAAAGATCCTGGCGGCAGAGATTGCGGGCGGCGGACCTGACATTCGCGATCTCACCGGCCCCGATCTGCGCAACGCGATCCTGGCGCTCGCGGCGGCGACGGCGGCGGTGTCGAACAATTCCGGATTGCTCCATGTCGCTGCCGCGCTGGGCACTCCGTCGATCGGTATTTTCGGGCCGACCAGCCCGTGGCATTGGGCGCCGCTCAACCCGCTGGCCGCCGTGATCGAGACCACCACGGCGCTCGCCTGCAGGCCATGCCATCGGCCGGTCTGCCAACTCCGGCATCACGCCTGCCTGCGCGACATCCCGGTCGAGCAGGTGCTCGATGCGACGTGGCGGGCGATCGACGCGACAAGCGGCTCGCGTCGTGGCATTCCGGCGGCGAATTCCTGACGGCTCGACCGAGTCGACATGCCGGCCTCCCGCAAGTCACGCGTCGCTGGGTATCCCACTTGCAGAAAATTCCCCCGCCAGGGCCGGTTTTCAGTAGCTTGCCGCGCGATCGAGGCCATTTGCGGCAATTCGGCGCAACGGAGAGCGAGCGGTATCCGACATGACGATACTGGTAACCGGCGGGGCCGGTTATATCGGGTCTCACATGGTGCACGAGCTCGTGGACGCGGGCGAGCGCGTGGTGGTCCTCGACAACCTGGTGACCGGCTTCGATTGGGCGCTGCCGGCGGCCGCGCCATTGATTGTCGGCAGCGTCGGCGATCAGGATCTGGTTGCCTCGATCATCGCCAAGCACGCCATCAGCGCGGTCATCCACTTTGCGGCTTCAGTCGTCGTTCCCAACTCTGTCGCCGACCCGCTGGCCTATTATCGCAACAATACCGTGAACTCTCGCGCACTGATCGAGACCGCGGTGAGAGGCGGGATCAAGCACTTCATCTTTTCCTCGACCGCCGCCGTGTACGGCAATCCTGCGAAATTCCCGGTCGGCGAGGACGAGCCAACCGCCCCGATGTCGCCCTACGGCTGGTCGAAGCTGATGACCGAGATCATGCTGCGCGATGCCGGAAGCGCCTACGGACTGGCGCATGTGATCCTGCGCTATTTCAACGTCGCGGGAGCCGATCCACAGCTGCGGACCGGTCAATCGACCCGGGGCGCCACGCACCTGATCAAGGTCGCGGCCGAGGCCGCGGTCGGCCTGCGTGCCGGTATGGAGGTGTTCGGAACCGACTATCCGACCCCGGATGGGACCTGCATTCGCGACTATATCCACGTCAGCGATCTGGTGCGGGCGCATTCTGCCGCGCTCGATCATCTTCGCCGCGGCGGACCGTCGCTCACGCTCAATTGCGGCTACGGCCGCGGCTTCTCCGTGCTGGAGGTGATCGACGCCGTCAAGAAGATCTCCGGCAGGGACTTTCGCGTCGACCTGGCGCCACGTCGCCCGGGCGATCCGGCGCGGATCGTCGCATCGTCCAACCTCGCGCGCGGCACGCTGGGCTGGCAGCCCCGGCTCGACGATCTCTCCACGATCGTCCGGCATGCGCTCGCCTGGCAACAGAAGCTCATGACGCGCAACAGCTGACGCGGCGCCGGCGATCTGGAGCGGGAAGTCGCAGCGGGTTTGCCTCCGATCGCGGCCTAAATCCCCGATCTGGCCCGCAATCCGGGCGGGTGCGCGCGTTCCGTCGGGCCCGGTTGAGCACTCCGAATCCACTTGAAAAGCCCGGCGCGGGCAGGCAGGAACAGCGGCCGGCAGGTCTTCCGGCGAGGCCGCCGGGAGACCGGGCGGCGGCCGCTCCTCTGCGGCCAACCACGGACGGTGCATGCCCCGATCAGCCTTGCGACCTTTGGCCGGCGACCCGGACGGCACCACGGCGATGCTCCGCCGGCTGCTTGCCGAATACGGCCTCGGGAACTGGAAGCGCTATGCGGTGGCACTGACGCTGATGGCCGCTTCGGCCGCGTGCACGGCGCTGACCGCCTACCTGCTCCGTCCGCTGATCAACGGCGCCTATCTGTTCCATGATTTCCACGCGGTCGCCCAGCTCGGGGCCCTGATCGTCGTACTCTCGGTCATCAAGGGCGCAACCACCTACGGGCATTCCCTCACGCTGTCGCGCATCGGCAACGGCATCGTCGCGGCCAACCAGCGACGCATGTTCGGCAAGCTGCTCAACGAGAGCATCGGCTTCTTCGCCGACCGCCATTCCTCCGAGTTCGCCGCGCGGCTGACCACCGGCGCGACCGCGGCGAGTCAGGTTCTCAATCTCCTGATCATGGCGGTGGGCCGCGACTTCCTGACGCTGGTCGGCCTGGTGATCGTGATGTTCGTGCAGGACCCGGTAATGTCGCTGATCAGCCTGCTGGTGATTCCCCCGGCCATGCTGATCCTGCGCAAGATGATCCGGCGCATCCGGGCGATCGTCAGGACGCAGTTCACCGGCGGGACCCGCATCCTGGAGACCATGCAGGAGGCGATCCAGGGCATCCGCATCGTCAAGGCGTTCACCCTCGAGGAGGAGATGCGGCGCCGCTTCGAGGCGAGCGTCGCCGACGTCGAGCGGGAATCGAACAAATGGGCCCGCGTCGCCAATCGCGCCAGCCCACTGATGGAGACGATGGCCGGTGTCGCCATCGCCGTCGCCGTGGTCTATGGCGGGTATCGGGTGATCGATTCGGCGGGCAATGCCGGCGCCTTCATCTCGTTCATCGCAGCCGTCATCCTCGCCTTCGAGCCGGCGAAGCGCCTGGCAAGGCTCAATATCGACCTGCAGACCGGCCTCGCCGGCGTGCGCGTCCTGTTCGAGATCATCGACAGCCCGCCGTCCGAGCCGCTGGACGAGGGCCGCGCCCCCTTGGTGCTCGCCGACGCGCGCGTGGAGTTTTCCGCGGTGCGCTTCTCCTACCGTCCCGGCCAGCCAGTGATCCGCGCGATGTCCTTCATCGCCGAGCCCGGAAAGGTCACGGCGCTCGTCGGCCCCTCGGGTGGCGGCAAGTCGACGGTGCTGAGCCTGCTGCTGCGCTTCTACGATATCGATGGCGGCACCATCACGATCGATGGTCAGGACATTGCCGCGGTGTCGCGCCGATCGCTACGACAGCAAATCGGCTATGTCGGGCAGAACGTGCACCTGTTCCGCGGAACGATCCGCGACAACGTCGCCTACGGCAAACCCGACGCCAGCGAGACCGAGATCGTTGCCGCGGCGCGAGCCGCCAATGCCCACGACTTCATCGTCGAATCCCCGCTCGGTTACGATGCGCCGGTCGGCGAGCAAGGCCTGCAATTGTCCGGGGGACAGCGCCAGCGGATCGCGGTCGCCCGGGCGCTGATCAAGAACGCGCCGATCATCCTGCTCGACGAAGCGACCGCCTCGCTCGACAGCGAGTCGGAACGGCTCGTGCAGGACGCGATCGCCCGGCTGTGCCGGGGCCGAACCACGATCGTGGTCGCCCATCGCCTGCACACCATCATGCACGCCGACCGCATCGTCGTGGTCGAGAACGGCGCCATCGTCGAATCCGGACTGCACGAGGAACTGATGCGCAAGGGCGGGCGCTACGCCTCGTTCTATCGGCTCCAGCTCAAGGACCAGCCCCCGGACTTTCCGCCCGCACCGGCCATCGCGTCTTCCGCGTGAGCTCTCGAGCTTCGTCGATACGATCAGCTTTCCTCAAGCGAGACTGGACCCCATGAACGCCGACACCGACCGCTATGTGATTTCCCCTCCTCCGCAGCCGACCCTCGCGGTCGCCGGGACCAGCCGCCGGTTTCCGGTTCGCCGCGTGTGGTGCGTCGGGCGGAACTACATCGAGCACATCCGCGAGATGGGACAGGACGAGCGGGCGCCGCCGTTCTTCTTCGCCAAGCCCGCCGACGCCCTGGTCCCGGACGGCTCGGTCATCCCCTACCCGCCGCTCACCAAGGACCTTCATTTCGAGGTGGAGCTGGTGGTCGCCATGAAGGGCGGCGGACGCAACATCGCGCCCGAACGTGCGCTCGACCTGATCTACGGTTACGGCGTCGGCATCGATCTGACGCGACGCGACCTGCAGATCGCCTCGCGCGACGTCAAGCGCCCGTGGGAGATCGGCAAGGCATTCGACGCATCCGGACCCTGCGGAGCGCTCCGGCCGGCGGCCGAGATCGGGCATCCGAGCAAGGGTCGCATCCACCTCAAGGTCAACGGAACGGTGCGCCAGGACGGCGACCTCGAGCAGCTGATCTGGAGCGTGCCCGAGATCATCGCCCAGCTGTCGATGCAGGTCGCGCTGGCGGCCGGCGACGTCATCTTCACCGGCACGCCGTCGGGCGTCGGCGCGCTCGTTCCAGGCGACAAGCTGGAAGCGGAGGTGGCCGGCGTCGGAACCCTTGGCGTGACGATGGGGCCGCCGGCAGCCTGAGCGGCGCCGGTCACATCACCGCGCCGATCTGCCAGGGCACGAACTCGATGTCGCCATAGCCGAGATCCTCGGATTTCGTGCGCTCGCCCGAGGCCGACCGCGAGCACGCGATCGAAAATCTCCTGGCCCTTGTCGGCGATGGACACGCCGTCGAGCACGTCGCCGCAATTGATGTCCATGTCGTCGGTCATGCGGCCATAGACGTCGGTGTTGGTGGCGAGCTTGATCGAGGGCGTCGGCTTGCAGCCGAAGGCCGAGCCGCGGCCCGTGGTGAAGCACATCACGTTGCAGCCGCCGGCCACCTGGCCGGTGGCTCCGACCGGGTCGTAGCCCGGCGTGTCCATGAAGACGAAGCCCTTCTCCTTCACCGGCTCGGCATACTCGTAGACGGCCCGCAGCGTCGTGCGTGCCGCCCTTGGCCGCGGCGCCGAGCGACTTCTCGAGGATCGTCGTCAGCCCGCCCGCCTTGTTGCCGGGCGACGGATTGTTGTTCATCTCGCCGCCGTTGCGGGTCGTATAGTCCTCCCACCACTTGATGCGCTCGACGAGCTTTTCGCCGACGGTGCGATTGGCGGCCCGCCGCGTCAGCAGATGTTCCGCGCCGTAGATCTCCGGCGTCTCGGCGAGCATCGCGGTGCCGCCGTGCCGCACCAGAGATCGGCGGCGGCCCCGAGCGCCGGATTGGCGGTGATGCCCGAATAGCCGTCCGACCCGCCGCATTGCAGGGCCAGCACCAGCTCCGAGGCCGGGCGCGTCTCTCGCTTGGCGCGCGCCGCGACCGGCAGCATGGCCTTGATGCGCTCGATGCCCTCGGCGACGGTTTTTCTGGTGCCGCCGATCTCCTGGATCGTCATGGTCTGGAAGTGATCGCCCTCGACGAGACCGATCTCCTCCTTCATGCGGTCGATCTGGAACACCTCGCAGCCGAGCCCGACCATCAGGGCCGCCGCCGAGATTGGGATGCGTCGCATAGCCCCATTGGGTCCGGCGCAGGACGTCGAAGCCCTCGCCGTAGGCGGCGATGCCGCAGCCGGTGCCGTGCACGAAGGCGACGACGCCGTCGATATTCGGATAGTCGGCGAGGATGTCCGAGCGGTTGATCTCCTCGGCGATGAATCTCGCCACCGAGGCCGAGCAGTTCACCGAGGTCAGGATGCCGATATAGTTGCGCGTGCCGGCCCTGCCGTTGGGCCGGACGATAGCCCTCGAAGGTCGCGCGCAGCTCGGGGGGCAGGACCTCGTCGTTGCGGGCAGCCTTCGGCGAACCGGTAGTCGCGCGCGAAATCGTGCACCGTCACGTTGTGCTCGTGGACCCACTCGCCGGGCGCAATCGGGCGGGAGGCGAACCCGATGATCTGGCCGAACTTGCGCACCGGCTCGCCGTCGCGACCGGAGCCGTCGCCATCTTGTGGCCGCGCGGCACGCGTTCGCGCGCCGTCACATTCGCGACCGTGGAGCCGGGCCCGAGCTGATCGACGGCGACCACGACATTGTCATCCGGCGACAGCCGAATGGCGCGCGGGGAGGTCATGACGTCATCCCTTCGGTCTGCCGATGCCGGACGGCGGCCGCGGGCGATAGCCGGACGCTCGAGGTCGTGCCGGCGCGCGGTCAGAGCACCAGTTCGGTATGCGGATCGATCAGGTGCATGTGGTTGAGGTCGGCGACACAGCCGCATCGGCTCGCCCGGCGTTCCGGCGGCGGCCGGGATTGACCCGGCCGCACACCTCGACGCCGTCGACGATGAAATAGACCATCGTCTCCATGCCCATCGGCTCGACCACGTCGAGCAGCGACCTCGAACTGGCACGCGGCTCGGGCGGCACTCGCCGCGCGCCTCGATGATGTGCTCGGGGCGCAGCCCGAAAATCAGCTCGCTGGCCGGCACACGGGCCGGTAGCGCGCCGTGCGCGGTCGGCCGGCACCGGGAAGGCTCAGCTTGTCGGACAGGCGCACGGTCAGGCCGCTGCCGTTCTCGACCAGCCGGCAGGGCAGGAAGTTCATCGCCGGCGAGCCGATGAAGCCGGCGACGAAGCGGGTCTTCGGCGTGTGGTAGACCTCGTACGGCGTGCCGATCTGGTCGATCCGCCCGCCGTTCATGACGACGACGCGGTCGGCCAGCGTCATCGCCTCGACCTGGTCGTGGGTGACGTAGACCGTCGTCGTCGTGACCTTCTGATGCACCTTCTTGATCTCGGTGCGCATCTGGACGCGCAGTTTGGCGTCGAGGTTCGACAGCGGCTCGTCGAACAGGAACACCTTGGGGTTGCGCACGATCGCGCGGCCCATCGCGACGCGTTGGCGCTGGCCGCCGGAGAGCTGCTTCGGCTGGCGGTCGAGCAGGTCGGTGATGTCGAGGATGCGGGCGGCGTGCTCGACGCGCTCCTTGATCTCGGTCTTCGGGAACTTCCGCAGCCGCAGGCCGAACGACATGTTCTCGAACACCGTCATATGCGGGTAGAGCGCGTAGTTCTGGAACACCATCGCGATGTCGCGGTCCTTCGGCGGCACGTCGTTGACCAGCTGGTCGCCGATGATAGATCTCGCCCGAGGTCGCTTCCTCGAGCCCGGCGATCATCCGCAGCGTCGTGCTCTTGCCGCAGCCCGAGGGCCCGACCAGCACGATGAACTCGCGGTCCGGCGATATCGAGGCTGATCTGACGAACGGCTTCAACCTCGTCATAGCGTTTCACCACGTCCCGAAGGGCGACATCGGCCATGCTCGACACTCCTTGCCTTTTCTCGCCGCGCATCCGGTTCCAGATCGCGGCGTCCTCCCAGTTTCATCCCTTGGTGGCGCCGGCAGTCAGCCCGGCGATGTTAACAATGAGGAGGGGCGCATAGTCCACAAGCGCCGGCACGTCGCGTCAACCCCGCTGGTGGCATCCTCTCCTCCTCGCATTGTTCTTGTTTTTCGGGATTTTGACGACGATACACCATCGCGACGGGGGAGCCTAGCCGACACCACGCAGCGCTCCGTTAGCCGAAAGTCTGCACAAGATTCCCGACCCTGAACCGGGCCCGCGGGACAGTCGAGCGCGCCCGCGCCCCGAGCAACGTCGTACGACGGGGCGAGCGACCCGTCCCGGCCGCGTCGTCGTGCCCCGAGCGCGATCGGCCGATCGGCGATCCGGCCGGCCGCGCGCGGTCGCAAGTTGCGCGCCGCCTCGCGATTGATGCAGCTGCATCCATAGCGTACAGTCTCGATCGTGGCCAAGCATCCCAGCCAGCAGGCAATTTCCGCCTGGGCGCGTCTCGTCCGCGCGCAACGGACGCTGCTCGCAGCGGTGGAATCGGAGCTGAAATCCGGCGGAATTTCCGCCGCTCGCCTGGTACGACGCGCTGCTGGAGCTTTCGCGCACCAAATCCGGCAGGGGCTGCGGCCGCTGGAGCTGGAGAAAGCGATGCTGCTGCCCCAATACAGCACCTCCCGCCTGGTCGACCGGCTGGTCGACGCAGAGCTGGCCGCGCGGGAGGCCTGTCCGGACGACGGGCGCGGCCAAATCGTCGCCATCACGCCGGCAGGACGGGCGCTGCAGAAGGCCATGTGGACGGCCTATGCGGCGGCAATCGAGCGGCACGTCGGGAGCAAGCTCTCCAACGAGGACGCGGTCGCGCTCTACGAGCTGCTGGGCAAGCTCGGGATAGGGCCGGCCGCCGGGGACGCGATTCGACACGGGAACGGATCGCCGGCACCGGCGTTGCACCAGGGCATCGGGAATCGATCGGCGCACTTACGGAGAGAACCGCCATGCAGGCCGCTTCAGCAGGAACACCCGCGATCGACAACGACCTGCTGCCGATCGGCGACGTGCCGCTGGCGCCCATCGGTCTGACCGGCGTG
>CAVWIS010000049.1:0-7375 GCA_963755055.1 uncultured Alphaproteobacteria bacterium
GCGCGGCGGTGACGCCGGGCGCGCCCGCGGTCAAGCCAATACGCTCATGAGAAGGTCGACGAACGCGGCCGCCGCGATCGACAGCACGCGGCCGCGGCGTGTCGCCAGGACGAGCTTCGCCTGGAGGAACGGCGGCTCGATCACCGGAATGGCGATCATGTCGCCGGGTGCGATGACCGATTTTCCCGGCTTGCGGAATTGAAAGCAGACGCCCCGGTTCATCCGCGCGAACGCCTTCATGGCTTCGACCGAGTTGGACACCAGGCGGGGATCGAGATCGAACGAAGCCTGCGCCAGCACCCGTTCGATCAGCGCGCGTCCGGCGAGCGACGGGTCGGCGAGCGCCAGCGGGTAGGCGAGGCAATCGCGCAGCCGGAGCTCTTGGCGGCTCGCAAGCGGGTGATCGGGCACCACCAGGGCGCACAGCGCCTGGCGCGATTGGGCGAGGATGTCCACCTCCTTCTTGGGCAGCGCGTCGTGGGTGAGGATGACGTCGGCCTGGTCGGCGATCAGCGCGGCGACGAGCTCCTCGGGCGCTCCGATGCGCACGTTGAATCGGACATTCGGATGCGTCGCCTGGAACCGGGTGATCGCCGACGGCAGGAGCTCGCCGGCGACCAATTCGACGGCGGCGACGTTGACCTGTCCGCGCACCAGCCCACGCAGCTGCTCGATCTGCGATTCGACCGCCTTGAGCTCGGACATGGCGTGTCGCGCGTAGGCGAGGAACACCTCGCCGGCCGCCGTCAACCGGACGCCGCGCGGCAGCCGCTCGAACAACGCGACCCCGAGATCCGCCTCCAGCTCGAGGACCTGCCGATTGAGCGCCGACGAAGCGACATTGAGCGCCTCGGCAGCCTTGCGGATCGAGCCATGGCGGGCGACGGCATCCACATAGCTGAGAACGCGCGGGGGCCGCAGCCGCTTGCGGGACTGCGGGCGCGGCCTGACGTCCGCCTGCGCGCGGGCGGGTTCGTTTCGCTGCCCGCGCGCCATGCCGGCCGCGGCTCGCCTCGACCCGGGCATCGCAGCCCTCCCTCCGCCGTGACACCGCCGTGGGATCAGCAAGGTGCGTGCCGGCGGATTGGCCCGCGCCTGGCCGGGTCGCGGCGCCGGATCGCCGCTTTTGCAGGCATCTGCCGGGGGCGAAGTGATCTCTTTTTGCGCACGCTCCAGCCGGAATTTGGTTCTGGTCGCGCTCACCGGCTTCCCCGCACAATCGCCGGGCCGGGTCGCGGAGGGTCCCGATCCATGTTCCGTCTGCTTGTGACGTCGCTCCTCGCCGCGCTCGTGAGCGGCCTGTCCGCCTCGGCGCAAGCCGCCGATTCGGTCACGATCCGGCTGAAATGGTTCAACCAGGCGCAGTTCGCCGGATTCTACGTCGCCAAGGACAAGGGCTTGTACAAAGCCGCCGGCCTCGACGTCGACATCCAGCCGGGCGGGCCGGATTTCCCCGCCATCCAGATGATCGCGGGCGGCAACGAGCAGTTCGGCGTCACCGGCGCCGACCAGATCCTGATCGCGCGCAGCAAGGGCGTGCCGGTCGTCGCCCTCGCGGTCATCTACCGGCGCAACCCGTTCGTCCTGTTCTCGCTGGAGAAGTCGGGCATCAAGACGCCCGCGGATTACGTCGGCAAGAACGTCGGCGTGAAGATCGGCGGGAACGAGGAATTGATCTATCGCGCCGTGCTCGCCAAGGCCAAGATCGACAAGTCCAAGCTCACCGAAATCCCGGTCAAGTTCGATCTCGCGCCACTCCTGTCGGGCGCCGTCGACGTGTGGCCGGGCTACCTCATCAACGAGGTGCTGGCGGCGCGCGAGAAGGGTTTTGGCGTCAACGTGGTGTCGCCGTCGGACTACGGCATCGATGTCTATGCCGACACGCTGTTCACGACCGAGAAGATGCTGCAGGAGAAGCCCGAGGTCGTCGCGAAATTCGTGACGGCCACGCTCAAGGGCTGGGCGGCCGCGATCGCGGCCCCCGAGGAGGCGGCGAAGATCACGGTCAAGTCCGGCTCCAACCTGACCTACGACCACGAGCTCGCGATGATGAAAGCGAGCCTGCCGCTGCTCCAGCCGGATTCGCATCCGGTCGGCGCGATGGACGAGGAGAGCTGGAGCGCCGCGCAGGACCTGCTGGTCAAGGCCGGATTCCAGAAATCGCGGGTCGAGATCGCCAAGGCATTCACCACCAAGTACCTGAAATGAAGGCGATGACGTTGGCGGAGCGGCCGGACGCGGCGCCGTCCGCACCGCCCGACCCGGTCGATCGCCATCAAGGACCTCACGGTCCGCTTCGGCGATGTCGTCGCGATCGACCGCCTGAGCGTGACGGTGCGGCGGGGCGAATTCGTCTCGCTGCTCGGTCCGAGCGGTTGCGGCAAGTCGACACTGCTCAAGGCCGTCGCCGGCCTCGTCGCGCCGTCGGGCGGCGAGCTCGCGCTGCGCGATCCGAGCCTGCGCACCGGCTTCATGTTCCAGAAGCCGCTGCTGCTGCCCTGGCGCACCACGCTCGACAACGTCCTGCTGCCGGCCGAGCTCCAGCTCGGCGGCTCGGTCGCCGATTCGACGGATCGCCAACGAGCGCTGCGGATGCTGGAGATGGTTCGGCTGGGGGATTTCGCCGGCGCCTATCCGCACCAGCTGTCCGGCGGGATGCAGCAGCGCGCCGCGCTCGCGCGCGCCCTGATGCGCGACCCCGACGTTCTCCTGCTCGACGAGCCGTTCGGGGCGCTCGACGAGCTCACGCGCGACGTCCTCAACGAGGAGCTGCTGCGCATCTGGCAGAGCCGGGAGACGCGGTTGAAGACCGTGCTCATGGTCACGCACTCGATCCCCGAGGCGGTCACCATGTCGGACCGGGTGATCGTGCTCACCAGCCGGCCGGCCCGTCTGGTCGACGACGTGGCGGTCGCGTGCGCGCGGCCGCGCGCGCCGGAGGATCCCGAGACGGCCGCCATCATCCGCCGCATCCGCAAGATGGTGAGGGCCGGGCGATGATGTCGCGCGCGCGTGCGCCGCTCGCCTTCGGGCTCATCGCGCTCGCCGCCTGGCAGGCGATCGTGACGGCGCTGCACGTTCCCGAGTACCTGCTGCCGTCGCCGGCCGCGATCCTGGCGACGATCGACCGCACGCTCGCGGTGCAGTTCGCGGTGACCTTCGTCGAAGCGGCCGCCGGCTTCGCGATCGCGAGCCTCCTGGCGTTCGCGGTCGCCGTCCTGTTCGTGCGGTTTCACACCCTCGAGGAGGGGCTGTTTCCGATCGCGATCGCCGTGAAGACGACGCCGATCGTCGCGATCGCGCCGCTGCTGGTGATCTGGCTCGGCACCGGCTGGTGGTCGAAGATCGTGGCGGCGATCCTGATCTGCTTCTTCCCGGTCCTGGTGAATGCGGTGAAGGGGCTCAAGGCCGCCGATCTCGAATACTGCCAGCTGTTCGAGACGCTGGGCGCCACGCGGGCCGAGGAATTCCGCAAGCTGCGCATTCCGTTCTGCCTGCCCTATCTGTTCTCGGCGCTGAAGATATCGTCCTCGCTCGCGGTGGTCGGGGCGATCGTCGGCGAGTTCGTCGGCGCGACCCAGGGGCTCGGCTATCTCATCATCATTTCCTCCGCGCATCTCGAGACGCCGACGCTGTTCTCGGCGATCGCCGCCGCCGCCGTCGCCGGCATCGCCATGTTCTACGTCATCAGCGCCGTCGAGCGGCGTATCGTCTTCTGGTCTTCAAGCGAGGCGGAATGAGCATGGCCGGCATGTCGATCGACGTCACCCGGATTCCGACCAAGGGACCGGGCGACGTCTCGGGTCTCCTGCAGATGATCGACGCCGGCAGGATCGACCCGGCGACGATCCTGGCGGTGCTCGGCAAGACCGAGGGCAACGGCGGGGTCAACGATTTCACGCGCGAATATGCGGTGGCCGCCCTGTGCGACGCCCTTTCGCCGCATCTCGGACTGCCGGCGCGCAAGGTCGAGGAGAAGATCGCGTTCGTCATGTCGGGAGGCACCGAAGGGGTGCTGAGCCCGCACATCACCGTATTCGCGCGCACGCCGGCAAACGGCCGCGGCACCGACGCCGCCGGGAAGCGGCTGAGCGTCGGCATGGCGCAGACGCGCGATTTCGCTCCCGAGGAGCTCGGCCGCCAGGCGCAGATCGCCGAGACGGCGACGGCGGTGCATGCCGCCATGGCGGATGCCGGCATCGACGATCCGCGTGACGTGCATTTCGTCCAGATCAAATGCCCCCTGCTCACCAGCGAACGCATCGAGGCGGCGCACGCCCGCGGACACAAGACGATCACCACCAGCGCCTACGGATCGATGGGCTATTCGCGCGGCGCCTCCGCGCTCGGTGTGGCGGCGGCGCTGGGCGAGATCGCCGCCGACGTGGGCGAAGACCAGGTCCTGAAGAACTGGGATCTGTTCTCGTCGCGTCGCCTCGACCTCGGCCGGCATCGAGCTGATGCACAATGTGGTGATCGTGATGGGCAACTCGCCGCGCTCGGCGAGCGCGTTCGTGATCGGGCATGCGGTCATGCGCGATTCGATCGATTCCGCGGCGGTGATCGAGGCATTCAGGAGCGTCGGCCTCGGCGTGGCGGACGGCTCCGATCCGGGCGTGCCCGATCGCCTGGTCAACGTGTTTGCCAAGGCCGAGGCCTCGCCGGACGGATGCGTGCGCGGATTTCGCCACACCATGCTGGACGATTCCGACGTCGGATCGACCCGCCACGCGCGCGCCGCGGTCGGCGGGCTGATCGGCGGTCTGGCGGGAACCGGCGCCGTCTATGTCTCGGGCGGAGCGGAGCATCAGGGGCCGCCCGGCGGAGGTCCGGTGGCGGTCATCGCGCGCGTGTGACCGGGCGCAGTCCGCGTCGACCGTCGCTGATTTTCACCCTTTGAAGGTCGCATCTGCTCTGCGGTCGCGCCCCTTTTCCGAGCCGCCGCGAGGTCGCGTAGTCTCTGCGCAAGCGCCCTTGCGAGACGCGCAGAGCCTCACGGCTGGAAACCCCATGATCAAGAAATTCCACGTCCTCTACGTCGGCCAGATCGAGCTCGACAACATCGGCCGCGACGGCACGCCGGCGAACGACCGGCGCTACTCGGACGAGCGGCTGCGCGAGGCGTTCTTCACCGCGCGCGACGTCGCCCGCGCGATGGACGACCTCGGCTTCGACGTGCTGTGGACCGCCGAGCACCACTTCCAGCGCGAGGGCTACGAGGTCTTCCCCAACCTGATCCAGCTCGGCCTGTGGCTCGCCACCCAGACCAAGCGGCTCAAGTTCGGCTGCGCCTTCAACGTGCTGCCGATGTGGCATCCGATCCGCATGGCCGAGGACTACGCGATGGCCGACATCGTCACCGACGGCCGCGTCATCATGGGGGTCGGGCGCGGCTACCACACCCGCGAGGTCGAGTCGTTCGGCGCGCCGATGCTCGACGCCGAGAAGAACCGCGAGCTGTTCGAGGAGCAGCTGCAGCTCCTGCTGACCTGCTTCAACGAGCAGGCGTTCCACCACAAGGGCAAGTACTACGAGGCGCCGCCGCCGGTCGAGTATCGCGGCTACACCGTCAAGGACATCACCCTGGTGCCGCGGCCGAAGCACCTGCCGGTCGACATCTGGATGCCGATCGCCAGCGGCAAGACCATCGAGATGATGGCGAAGTACGGCCTCAAGGCGATGGTGACGCTCAACGGCGAGAAGATCCTCGACGACGTCGTGCGCGCCTATCATGCGGCCTGCCATCAAGCATGGCCGGCCGAAGCAGCTCGGCGAGGACATGATCTGGGGCGCCGGCGTCTACCTCGCCGACAGCCACGCCGAGGCGGTGCGCCGGCTCGAGCCGGCGCACGACGAGCGGTTCAAGTGGTTCGCGCCGTTCGGGTTCGTCCGCTATGCGGACGAGCAGGGGCGCACCTGGGGCTCGCCCGGCGCGCCGGCGCGCACGCCGCGGCTCGCCGACGGCGTCGCGCAGAAGGCCTGGTTCTGCGGCACGCCCGCCGAGGTGATCGACGGCATCAAGTCGGTGGCGGCGAAGTATCCCGGGCTGGAGAACTTCATGATCCACTGGGCCGAGGGGCTCGGCCCGAAGGAGTTCATCGAGCAGCTGCGCTGGTTCGCCAAGGACGTGATGCCGGCGCTCAGAAAGTAGGGCGGGCAAAATCGCCTGACGATGCGCATCCCGCGTGGGCATACCGCGCGCGGCGATTTTGCCCACGCGGATGGCGCGGTGATACGCGCGGTCGCCCGACCGTACGATTCTACAGCATCCCCTAAAACCTTACGGACTGCAGACAGGATGAGTTAACGCCGAATTCATTCCGAGGAACGCGGGCCGACACGCAATTAGCTCGGAAGTAAGAACATGCAATCAAGCATTGCGGCGTCATCGACAGAGGCGCTGGTGCAGCTGCCGTTCTGCGGCGGTGCGGCGACAGCGCGCGTCGAGCTCATGGAGTGGGTCTGATGGCTTGGCACGCGTTTCCGATCCGCACACATCGGCATGTGCGTTCGCTGCTGGTACGGGTGCCCATCGTGATGGCAGCCGCGCTGGCGTCGTGGACGGCTGCCGCCGATACGCTGGTCGTGCAGGGCTCGACCACGTTCAACCGGCGCGTCCTGCTGGCGCATCAGACGGCGATCGAGGTCGCATCCGGCCACACGCTGACGGTCATTCCGAACAAGTCCACGCCCGGCCTGATCGCCCTGTTCGAAGGGCGAGCCCAGCTGGCGATGATTTCAGCGCCGCTGGCCAGCGAAATCGAGGCAGTGCGAAAGCTCGCGCCGGCAATGCCCTGCGAGCGGCTGCATGGATTCGAGATCACGGCGACGAGGATCGCGATCGGGGTGCATCCATCGAATCCCGTCCGCCAAGCGTCCCTGGACGACATCAAGCGGATCCTTCTCGGCGAGATCACCAACTGGAAAGAGCTCGGCGGGTCCGATCTGCCGATCCGCGTCGCTTTGGCCGGTGGCGGCGGGATCGCCGCGGTCATCGAGTCCGAGCTGCTCAAAGGCCGGCGGGTGGCTGCGCCCAACGCCCTCGACGTGAGCTCGCCGGAGCAGCTCATTCAGGTCATCGAGCAGTCGCCCGATGTCGTGGGCTTTGCTCAGCTTTCCCTCGTCAAGCGGCGCAACATTCCGGAAATCGTCACCGACCGGCCGCTGCAGACGACGCTGAGCCTGGTGACGCTGGACGAGCCGACCCCGGCGATGCAGGCCGTCATCGATGCCGCGCGCCGGCTCGCCAATCAGCCGATGTAGGCAGCTCGCCGCGACATCACTTCCACGGACGGGTCAAGATCGTCGCCGAGAAGCAGGACGTCGGAAAGACGGCGGCAACTCGACTGACCAGCCGAGCTGCGCGAGCAGCTTC
>CAVWIS010000050.1:0-85154 GCA_963755055.1 uncultured Alphaproteobacteria bacterium
AGAGCGTTTCCCGAAAAGGCAAAGTCGGGGGATTCCCATCGGGTGGCGGATATAATTCAAGCTTCCTGCTGGGAGGAGGCCAGCATGGATGGCGAAGCCGTATTCGGAGGATTTGCGGGGACGCGTAGTCGAAGGGTCGAGGATGGCGCTACCATTCCGGAAGTTGCGGAGCAATGCGGCGTGAGCATCAGCTCGGTCGGCCGCTTCCTCAGGCTTCACCGCGAAACGGGCAGCATCAGCTCGGCCAAGTTTGGCGGCTACAAGGATATTACGCTGGCGGCGCACGAGGAACTGGTCCGGCAATTGGTGGCGGAGCAGCCGGACATCACGCTGGCGGAACTCGAGGTCCGATTGGCGACGGAAGAAGATCACGGTCGGGAAGTCGTCGATCTCGCGGTTTCTGCATCATTTGAAGTTGCCCTTTAAAAAAAAGTCTTCGGGCGGCCGAGCAAGACCGGCCGGACGTGGCCGCTGCCCGTAAGGCCTTGCAGCGGCAGCAGCCGAGACTTGATCCGAGAAAGCTGGTCTCCATCGACGAAACCAGCGTGTCGACGACGATAACAAGCGTCCTCTACATTCGGCCGAGCGCATTTCGGGTGCGGCAGCGGCGGCATGGCTACGCACCGCAGCCCAGCGGTTCGAGCCCACGACGTCCCGCCCCCGCCAGCGCGGCGGCCTTGTCTCACAAATTATTGGCTCGCTTTAGCAAGACACGGTCGTTTTTGGCCATTACTACCTGCCCGATCCGAGGAGCCCGGCAACGGTCAGAACGCGAGCTAGCGAATTGGCATGAGAGGACGCAAAGCTCTAAGTGTCTGTCCGGAATCTCCTTGAATCCCGGGAATCTTCTGTGATTCAAGGATGGTGGCCTGATTCGCGGGGGGTCACCGAATGTGGACGACGAAGAACCGTCGGCGCTACGATCGTAGCAGGTTGCGGTATCCGAGCGACCTGACCGACGACGAGTGGGGGCATGTCGAACCATTGATTCCACCAGCCAAGCCCGGAGGAAACAAGCGCCGCGTCGACCTCCGCGAGGTGATGAACGGGATCATGTACGTTTTGAGCACGGGATGCCAGTGGCGAGCGGTCCCGAAGGATCTGCCGCCGCGGAGCACATTGTTCGACTATCTCAACTTGTGGAGCTGGGACGGCACGCTGGATCGCATGCATCACGCGCTCTACGTGGAGTGCCGCGAGCAAAGCGAACGGGAAGCAAGTCCGACCGCCGCCATCATCGACAGCCAGAGCGTGAAAAGCGCAGAAAAAGGGGGGCCTGGATTGATCCGCATGGCTATGATGCGGGCAAGAAAATCAAGGGCAAGAAGCGCCACATTCTCGTAGATACGCTGGGTTTGTTGCTCCACGCGATCGTTCACGGCGCTGACGTCCAGGATCGCGACGGCGGCATTATGTTGCTTTCCACCATGTTTGGAATGCATCCCTTCTTGAGGAAACTCTTTGCTGATGCGGCCTATCAGGGGCCGGGATTTCACAACGGCCTGGCCCGCATCCTGCCGCACCTCGAAACCGAAATCGTCAAGCGCTCGGATCATGCAAAAGGATTTCGAGGTCCTTCCCAAGCGCTGGATCGTCGAGCGCACAATTGCGTGGCTCAACCGTTGCCGAAGGCTTGCCAAGGACTGGGAGAACCTCAATCGCAAGGGCCTGGCGTTCCTCCGCCTCGCTTCAATCCGCCTCATGCTCCGAAAGCTATGCAATCCGGTATGATCTTTCCGGACAGACTCTTAACATTACAGTTGCGTTTTCTCCGAAGTTCTGAATCGATGGGCCACCATGATTCGGGAGATCATGGATGGCTGGGGCATCGGTTGAGACGACGCTGGAGCTTTGGGCGTCGTCGTTGCGGGATGTGAAGGCGCGGATACGTCCTTTGTTCAGCCAGGAGCGGGTCGCGGTATCGGCTGGGAAGTTTCTGGACGGACTTCTTGGGAACGAGCCGCGAAAGACAGGCTGGATGCGCGCGGAGGCGGCGGGCGATTCCGGCCCGTGGCGTCAGCAGGCGATCCTGGGCCGCGGGCGGTGGGACGCCGATGCGTTGCGCGATATCGTACGCGAGTACGCGCTGGAAACGCTTGCCGACGAGACGGCGGTTCTTGTCATTGATGAGACCGGCTTCTTGAAGCAAGGCAAGGCGTCGTGTGGGGTTGCACGCCAATACACGGGCTCGGCGGGCAAGATCACCAACTGCCAGATCGGCGTGTTTGCTTCCTACGTGTCGCGCCACGGCCATGCCTTCATCGATCGTGCGCTTTATCTGCCAAAGGAGTGGACGGACGATCCCGACCGCCTGAAGGCGGCGCATGTGCCGCACGATGTGGGGTTTGCGACGAAGCCGCAGATCGCCCGCCGAATGATTGCGCGACGCGCTCGCCGCAAAGGTGCCGTTCGCCTTTGTGGCGGCGGACAGCGTGTATGGCACGGGCGACATCGAGACCATGCTGCGCAAGGCGGGCAAAGGGTATGTGCTGGGCGTTGCCGCCAATCACGTGTTCCGATCCTGGGGCAAGAAGCAGCTTTTCGGTGGCACCGCCGCCAAGATCGCGCAGAACCTTCCCAGGAGCGCCTGGCGGCGCCTGTCGTCCGGCGAAGGAACCAAGGGCCCACGTCTGCACGACTGGGCCTATCTCGAACTCGCCGACCTCGATGCCGCTGAATACAACAGCGCCCTCACCGGGGAGTGGACGCGAGGGTTGCTGATCCGCCGCAACATCGCCGATGGTGCTCTGGCCTTCTTCTCCACCTGGTGCCCCAAGGGCACGCCCAGGAAAAAGCTGGTCTCGGTGGAAGGTCATCGCTGGGCTATCGAAGACAGCTTCGAGACCGCCAAGAACGAGCTCGGCCTCGATCACAACGAAACCCGCTCCTGGCATGGCTGGCATCGGCATGTCTCGCTGGTCATGCTCGCCTTCGCCATGATGGCCGCCATCCGCCATCACGCCAATGCCGTGGCGCTTAAAAAAACCCTGCCACGTCTTCCGAAAAGGCGTCGCTCCTAATCTGCTGGTCGATCCAGGAAATCCGTCGCATCGCCATCAAGCTCGCCCAACAGCGCATCCAACCCGCCCATGTCATCGCGTGGTCACTCTGGCGACGCGCTCACCAGGCTCAGGCCCGCCGCGCTCATCTCAAAAGAAAAATGCAACTGTAATGTTAGTGTCTGTCCGGAATCTCCTTGAATCCTGGGGATCTTCTGTGATTTCAAGGACGGTGGCCTGATTCTGCGGGGGGTCACCGAATGTGGACGACGAAGAACCGTCGGCGCTACGATCGTAGCAGGTTGCGGTATCCGAGCGACCTGACCGACGCCGAGTGGGGGCATGTCGAACCATTGATTCCACCGGCCAAGCCCGGAGGAAACAAGCGCCGCGTCGACCTCCGCGAGGTGATGAACGGGATCATGTACGTTTTGAGCACGGGATGCCAGTGGCGAGCGGTCCCGAAGGATCTGCCGCCGCGGAGCACGCTGTTCGACTATCTCAACTTGTGGAGCTGGGATGGCACTCTGGATCGCATGCACCACGCGCTCTACGTCGAGTGCCGCGAGCAAAGCGAACGGGAAGCAAGTCCGACCGCCGCCATCATCGACAGCCAGAGCGTGAAAAGCGCAGAAAAAGGGGGGCCTGGATTGATCCGCATGGGTATGATGCGGGCAAGAAAATCAAGGGCAAGAAGCGCCACATTCTCGTAGATACGCTGGGTTTGTTGCTCCACGCGATCGTTCACAGTGCTGACCTCCAGGATCGCGACGGCGGCATTATGTTGCTTGCCACCATGTTTGGGATGCATCCATTCTTGAGGAAACTCTTTGCTGACGCGGCCTATCAGGGGCCGGGATTTCACAACGGCCTGGCCCGCATCCTGCCGCACCTCGAAACCGAAATCGTCAAGCGCTCGGATCATGCAAAAGGATTCGAGGTCCTTCCCAAGCGCTGGATCGTCGAGCGCACAATTGCGTGGCTCAACCGTTGCCGAAGGCTTGCCAAGGACTGGGAGAACCTCAATCGCAAGGGCCTAGCGTTCCTCCGCCTCGCTTCAATCCGCCTCATGCTCCGAAAGCTATGCAATCCGGTATGATCTTTCCGGACAGACTCTTACCACAAAGTATTGGAAATGTGTATACTAAACAGCGGACCGGTTAGTAAGTGCCGCCGGTCGTGACGTTCGCTCTCAAGGCGAGGCGGTCTGTCGGAGGGAGGTGCCGTCGCGTGGACTTGTCGTGAATATTTGGTAGGCCTGACCGGAGTGCTGCGGTGGTAGAGAGATGGACCGACGTTGACCATGCTGGGCGATCTCGTGATCCTCGATTTGGCGCTCCTGTTGACCGGCAGTCCCATCTTGCGTTCTTTTCTCCGATCGAGCGATTGATGTCAGAAACCGTTGATGACGCCCTTGCGGGCCGCGCTGCGCTGGTAACCGGCGGCAATCGCGGGCTCGGCCTGGAGATCGCCCGCGCCTTTGTGCGCGGCCGGCGCCTCGGTCATGCTGTGCGCGCGGGAGCCGAGCAGCTCGAGGCCGCTGGGCGGGACCTGTCGGGCATGGCGCGCGACGGCCAGACGTGCGTTGGCGGGCTGCCGACGTCGACCGATCCCGGCCCAGTTGCGGCTCTCGTGAAGCAGACCGCTGCGCGAGCTCGGCGGCCTGCACGTGCTGGTCAACAACGCCGGCGTGTACGGGCCGTTGGGCCCGATCGAGGAGGTCGACTGGGCGGAATGGGCGCGGGCGGTCGAGATCAATCTGTTCGGCTCGGTCATTCCCATCCGCGCCGTGCTGCCGCATTTCAAGGCGCAGCGGCACGGCAAGATCATCCAGCTCTCGGGCGGCGGCGCGACCAATCCGCTGCCGCGGATCAGCGCCTATGCCGCGTCGAAGGCGGCGATCGTGCGCTTCGCCGAGACGATCGCCGAGGAATGCCGGGAGTTCGGCATCGACGTCAACGCGATCGCGCCCGGCGCGCTCAACACGCGGCTGCTCGACGAGGTGCTGGCGGCCGGGCCGGAGAAGGTCGGAGCCGGATTTCTTCGCGCGCGCGGTGCGGCAGAAGGAGGAGGGCGGCGTGCCGCTTGCGCGCGGCGCCGAGCTTGCGGTGTTTCTCGCCTCGGCGGCGAGCGACGGCATCACCGGCAGGCTGATCAGCGCGCGTCTGGGACGACTGGCGCGGCCTGGCCGGATCATCTCGACGAGCTTGCGCGACAGCGACGTCTACACGCTGCGCCGGATCACCGGCCGCGACCGCGGGCTTCGGCTGGGGCGACAGATGAACGACCGGCCGCTCAGGGCGGCGATCGTCGGCTGCGGCCTGATCGGCCAGCAAGCGCGCGCGCAGCCATGCCGGGCGCCGCGGCTCGTCGCCTGCGCCGACCGCGACCGCGCGACGCGCGACCGCGCTCGCCAGCACCGTCGCCGGGCTGCGCGAGCGTTCGCCGACTGGCGCGGCGATGCTCGACGAGGTCGACGTGCGACATCGTCATCGTCGCGACCCCGCACGACGCGCTGGCCGCGATCACCGCCGCGGCGGTCGAGCGCGGCAAGCAGTGCTGGTCGAGAAGCCGGCCGCGCGCGTCGCGCGCCGAGATCGAGCCGGTGCGATCGCCGGCGCGCGAGCGCGCAGGCGTGCGCGTGCGGGTCGGCTTCAATCATCGCTATCACCCGGCGTTGCGCAAGGCGCGCGAGCTCGTCGACGCAGGCGCGCTCGGCGCGCTGATGTTCGTGCGCGGCCGCTACGGCCACGGCGGCCGGCTCGGCTACGAGCGCGAATGGCGCGCCGATCCCGAAGCTCTCCGGCGGCGGCGAGCTGATCGACCAGGGCGTGCACCTGATCGACCTCGCGCGCTGGTTCCTCGGCGACTTCGTCGACGTGCGAGGGCTTCGCCGACACCTACTTCTGGGACATGCCGGTCGACGACAACGCCTTCCTGCTGCTGCGCGACCGCCGACGGCAAGACCGCCTTCCTGCACGCGAGCTGCACCGAGTGGAAGAACACTGTTCTCGTTCGAGATCTACGGCCGCGACGGCAAGATCGACGATCGACGGCCTCGGCGGCAGCTACGGCGTCGAGCGGCTCGCCTTCTACCGCATGCTGCCGCGAGATGGGGCCGCCGGAGACGACGATCTGGGAATATCCGATGGCCGACGATTCCTGGGCGGTCGAGTTCGCCGAGTTCATCGACGACATCCGCGCGCGGCCGCACGCCGTGCGGCGGGCTTCGAGGACGCCGTCGCCGTGCTTCGCAGTCGTCGAAGCAGATCTACGAGGCACTCCGGCTATGATCATCACTCGCAGTCCGCTGCGGATCACGCTCGGCGGCGGCGGCACCGACCTGCCGTCCTACTACCGCGAGCACGAGCGGCTTCCTGATCGCCGCGGCGATCGACAAGTACGTCTACGTCACCGTCATCCGGCCGTTCGTCGCCGGGCATCTATCCTCAAGTATTCGAAGCTCGAGCACGTCGAGACGCATCGACGAGGTCCAGCATCCGATCATCCGCGAGGCGCTCAAGCTAGTTCGATCTCGGAGCGCCGCAGATCGAGATCACGACGCTGGCCGACATTCCGGCCGGCACCGGGCTCGGCTCGTCGGGCAGCTTCACCACGGCGCTGCTGCGCGCGCTGCACGCGCATCGCGCGCAGCCTCATCCATCCGCGCGAGCTCGCCGAGCAGGCCTGCCACATCGAGATCGACCGGCTGGGCGAGCCGATCGGCAAGCAGGACCAGTACATCGCCGCCTTCGGCGGCCTCACCTGCTTCACCTTCCACCGACGGCGCGGTCGAGGCCGCGCCGCTGGCGATCGACGACGAGACCCGCTACGACCTCGAGGACAACCTGCTGCTGTTCTTCACCGGCTTCTCCCGCGCGGCCTCGGCGATCCTCAAGGACCAGGACCAGCGCACCAAGCAGCAGCGACACGCGCGATGATCGACAACCTGCACTACGTCAAGGACCTCGGCCTGCGCAGCCAGGAGGCGCTCGAGAGCGGCGACCTCGACGCGTTCGGCCGGCTGATGCACGAGCACTGGGAGCACAAGCGCAAGCGCTCCGGCGGCATGTCCAATCCGCAGATCGACGAGTGGTACGACCTCGCCATGGCGAACGGCGCGATCGGCGGCAAGCTGATCGGCGCCGGCGGCGGCGGCTTCCTGATGTTCTACGCCGAGGACAAGGCGCGGCTGCGCCACGCCATGCGCGAGGCCGGGCTTGACGGAGGTCCGCTTCCGCTTCGACTTCGAAGGCACCAAGGTCGTCGCGCAGTGATGCCTCGCCTGCGCATGCCGCCGGTCGCGATCCTGGCCGGCGGCCTCGCCACGCGGCTCGGCCCGCTCACCGAGACGATCCCAAGGCGCTGGTCGAGGTCGCCGGCGAGCCGTTCATCGCCCATCAGCTCGACTGCTGCGGCGCGAGGGCGTCGAGCAGGTCGTGCTGTGCGTCGGCCATCTCGGCGACATGATCCGCGACGTCGTCGGCGACGGCGAGCAGTTCGGCCTCGAGGTCGACCTACAGCTTCGACGGCGACACGCTGCTCGGCACCGGCGGCGCGCTCGCGCGCGCCCTGCCGCTGCTCGGCGAGACGTTCTTCGTGCTCTACGGCGACAGCTATCTCGACGTCGCCTATCGCGCCGATCGCTGCGCGCATTCCGCGCCAGCGGCGCGCCGGCCCTGATGACCGTGTTCCGCAACGAGGGCCGCTGGGACACCAGCAACGTGCTCTTCGACGGCGCCGAGTCGTGCGCTACGACAAGCGCGCGCCGAGCCCGGACATGCGCTACATCGACTACGGCCTCGGCGTCTTCGACCGCGAGCGTGCTCGCGCGAATGGCCGGCCGAGCATGCCTTCGATCTCGCCGACGTCTATGCAGGCTTGGCCGCGCCGGGCAGCTCGCCGGCTACGAGGTGACGCGCCGCTTCTACGAGATCGGCACGCCGAGCGGGCTTGCCGAGACCGACGCCTATCTGAGGGAGCAGCACGATGAGCGATCAGCGACTACACCAGGACCTACTATGAAGAGGTCGCCGCGGTCGCCCGGGCATCGATCAGGACGCAGTCGACCGGATGATCGACATCCTGGTCGACGCGCGCGCCCGCGGCGGGCGGCTGTTCATCCTCGGCGTCGGCGGCGGCGCCGGCCACGCCGGCCACGCGGTCAACGACTTCCGCAAGATCTGCGGCATCGAAGCCTATGCGCCGACCGACAACGTCTCGGAGCTGACCGCGCGCGTCAACGACGACGGCTGGTCGACCGTCTTCGCCAACTGGCTGCGCGGCAGCCGGATCCGCGCCGGACGATGCCGTGCTGGTGTTCTCGGTCGGCGGCGGCAATGCCGAGAAGAACATCTCGGCCAACATCGTCGAGGCGCTCAAGCTCGCAAAATCGGTCGGCGCCAAGGTGATCGGCGTGGTCGGCCGCGACGGCGGCTACACCCGCGAGGTCGCCGACGCCTGCGTGGTCGTGCCGACCGTCAATCCCGCAACGGTGACGCCGCACACCGAGGCGTTCCAGGCGGTGGTGTGGCACGGCATCGTGAGCCATCCGAAGCTGCTCGCCAATGAGATGAAGTGGGAATCGGTGCGGTGAGCCGACCGGCCGTTTTTCTCGATCGGGACGGCGTGCTGGTTGAGGAGATCTTCTATCCGGAGACCGGCGAATGGGAGGCGCCGCTGCAGGCCCGAGGATGTGCGGCTGATCCCGGGCGCCGCCGCCGCCGCCGCGCAGCTTGCGCGAGGCGGGCTACGCGCTGGTGCTCATCTCCAACCAGGCGGCTATGCCAAGGGCAAGACGAGCCTGCGCGCACTGTGGCTTGCCCATGAGCGATTTGTCGCGCTGCTGGCGCGCGAGGGCGTCGACGCTCGACGGCGTGTATCTATTCCTATGGCCATCCCGAACGGCATCGTGCCCGCATTTCAGCGGGCCCTCGCTCGACCGCAAGCCCGGGCCATACAATCTGTTCATGCGGCCGCGGCGCAGCTCGATCTCGATCTTGCGCGCTCGTGGATGGTCGGCGACCGTGAAACCGATGTCGCCTGCGCGCAGGCCGCGGGCGTTGCGTGCCGATCCTGATCGTCAATCGCCATGCCGATCGGGACGGCGCCAGCCGGCCAGTCGGCCATGCCGTCGATCTCGCCGAGGCGGTACCGCGCATTCTTGCTGCTGCCGAGCCCGCCAACCCTTGCCGACCCCGCTCGGTATCGTCGACCGGGCCCGGCGGCAGGTAGCACATCGAAAGCGCTCGGCGCGCTGGCGAACCATCTCCGAACGTCGGCACCATCACGCAACATTGGACGGGCTCGATGGCTTTCGCATTGTCAGTCGCGTTGTTCGCTTATCTGTGGATTGTCGGCTATCCGGTCGTCAGTTTGCTCCATACGCGGCGCGAGCTGATCCGCAACGCGCTCATCGCGCCGGCCGTGGGCGTCGTCGTCACGATCTATTCCACCTATGTCCTCAGTCGGATGGGTCTTCCCGTCGGCAAATTCGCTCAACCTCTGGCCCTCCTCACGCTGGCCCTCTCGGTAATCGTCTGGGTCCGCATCAGGCCGCCGTTGGCACGCCGGCATCTCATTCCATATGCGGCGATTGCGATCCTTGCGTTCCTGGCGACCGGATGGCCCCTGCTAATCACGGATTTGGCTGGCTCGGCGCTCTCAATCCCGACATGACGAACTACGTTCTGGCCGCTGAACGGCTTGTCGGGCAATCGTATATACAGATCCCGGACAGCGAGACGTGGCAGAGTCTAAAGCGACTGGGCCGCTTATTTTGTAGTGTTTGCCATAAACGGCGTACGTACCGGCTCAGAGCTGATGCTGGCATGGTGCGCCATCTATTACCGGCATGAATGCCCTCATGATTTACATGCCGGCGGTGGTGGCACTGCATGTTGCGGTGATCAGTGTTGCGACAGCGCTGATCTCCACGCCCTATCGGTATGCGAGGTTGCTGGCCGCCGTTCTCCTCGCCTTTTCGGCCATGCTCACGCTCGGCGTCGTGCTGCAGTTGATCGCCCAGATTCTCTGGATTAATGCTGCTGGCGCTCAGTGCCGTCTTGTGTCTGAGCGATTTCTATCGGCTTGGACGACGCGCATACTGGCGATTTGTCGGCTTGGCGGGCGTCGTCATGGCGACGTTCTTGATCGGATACCCGGAGATGCTAGCGTTCTTCGGCGTCGCATTCCTGATCTATCACGGGGTGAGCGCAGCGCATTCCCGGCAATCCATTTTACCTCTTCTCTGGGGCGTGGTAGCCATTGCACTCGTCGCTATGGTATTGGATGCCCGGGACATTGCTGGATTTTATCGCTTCCTTCTGCATCAAGCACAGGCCGGGACCGAGGAAATGCGCCTCCCGGAGCTGTTTCCATATTTTCTTCTGCCGTCTGGTCTCGCCTCACTTTGGGGACTGATCCCATATGCAACCGGCGAGACATCTTGGGTGTCAACCGCTATCATGATGGGCATCGGGCTGAGCGCCCTGAGTATCGCGGCCGCGTGCCGGCTGGCGCTAAAGCGGGAGCCCGCCGCGAGCGTGACGCTCGTCATGGTGGGCACCGCTCCTTTCCTATTTCTGAGCGACAATGGATTTGGTGCCCTCAAATTGGCCATGTACGCCCAGCCATTCCTGCTAACCACCATGACAGCAGGGATCATCCTTGCAACCCGATCGCAGCGGCTCCATTCCGCATTCTCCGCGGCGCTTGCTGGCGCCGTCGTCCTGACGCTCGCCCTCGCGAACCATGAGACACAGTCGAGCTACCTGGCGGCAAGTGCGGCTGGAAGACAGACGAATGAAAAAATGCTGGAGCGCCTGGCTGGCATAAAGCACGTAGCGCCGGGGGGGCTCGTCATGCTCGATATTCCGCAGACCGGAAGGGACAACCTCGCCGCACTCTTTACGCGCGGCAGGCCTACCGTGGCCTTTGTCGCCGATCATCATTTCGGAGATGTCACTTTGGATTGGAAGGAACATATTCTCGATCTTTTGTCCTCCCGTCAGTCCGGTGATAGCTCCCCCAGGCCCACTGTCGTGGAGTCCTACCGCCGCTACGAATTTCCCATGTCCAGTAATCCAGTTCAGAGCCACGTCTTCATGCGGTTCGACTTCGCGGGAAGGCCACCTGCTGCCCTCGTTAGTCCCGCGGCGGACCAAGGCGTTGTCAATGGCTCCGCAGACCGACCCTCGACAGGGCAATACTTTGTGCGGCCTTTCGAGGATGTGAAAAACTACCTAGCGCAGGTTGGAACGAGTCTCGGCCATAGCGTTATTCCAAGAGTGATCGACGATGTGGCGCTGTGGCAATGGGAGCCCGATATCGTCAAGGTCGGAGCGGGAATGCAGGGCATGGGAAGGCATCTGCTGTTTGAGGTGATAAATCCGAATTCCCGGTTCGCGAATGCTGTTGGATGTAACAACCGGACCGATAGGCAGGACGGACGTGGAATTGTCGCGGGCCGGCGTCATCGGCGATGGTCATAGCAGCTTCGGCATTGTGGGCCGGGGAGCGGCTCGCGTGCTGTCAGAACCGATCGCGCCGCGAGTTATCGACGGGCGCAGTTATCTGGCGGTCGATATGGGAATTGAGGCGCGGAAGTTTCCGTTCGAACGCCGGGGAGTATCTGCCCTGTACAATCGAAATCTCAATCGTGACCCGCGGAGCATCGTCGGCTTTACCCGCAATATTTCGCTTGTCACTGAAGAGCAGGTCCGGGCCCTGGAGCCTCCTGCAGCGATCACGGATTTTCCGGCCGGCCTGTTCGCCTCCGGCCTGTTGTTCTCGGGCGTCTACGAGGATGGCTGGATGGCTGAAGCCGCAAAGTTCCGCCTTGGCGCCAAGGGGCCGGCCAATTCCTTGCAAGTCAGGGCGGAGGTCCCCGGCTTTGGTCGGTTGTCGTCCGGCGTCACGATCGAAATTCTCATCGACGGCCGGTCGGTCGACAGTCGCCGGATCGGGCCTGGCAAGATCGACTTGCGGGTGCCGGTCGAGCCCGCCGCGGGAGCGCGCTGGATCGAGCTGCGCATCGATACGACGGACCGCCTTCCTGGTGGTGACGGTCGGATCGGATCTATGCGGCTGGAGAGAGTGGCCCTTGAGGGTCGTGGTGAGTGACGAACGCACGAAGGAGGTTCGGTTATTGCGGGAAAATGCTACCGGACGCAGCTGATCAGACACCTCGCGCAGGAGGCAGGGTCGGAAGGAGGACCCGGAAAGCGGCCGCGGAGCTTTGCGATCGATGTTCTCGCCCCATCGCGAGCACGCTCCGCGCCCGGCTCGGCGGATCTCGTGGCGTTCCCTCCGAGCGTGGTCGCTGAGCCTATCAGGGGCTGCGGCGATTCCTGGCGGCTCTCGAAGGGGGCGCGCCCGCCCGTACACCTGGACAAGGCTGGTGCTCGATGTTGATGTCCTTATTGCAGGTTTTGTTCAAGGAACTGTATCTATTGCTTGCCTTCGGCCTCGCAGGCTTGCCAATTTCGCTGATCGTGTTCAAGCGCTACGCCTTGCGGCTGATGATAGCGCCATTTGTCGGAGTTTTGGGGTTCAATGTTGTCATCCTGGGAATCTATTTTGTTTTCGATCTTTCGTTCCGCACCTCGCTTGTCGGCGCGCTGATGGTCTTCGTCGGCTTTTGGCTGGCGTTTTTGCTGCTGGAGCGACCATGGCGAAAAGAGATCAATACTGACTGGCCTCCGCTCGTTTTGATGGTTGTTTTCGGCGTCTGTTGCGCAGTGCTGGTCAACATGGCCGAAATCGTCAACCACGGTCCCGCAACCGTGATGATAGCGGGGACCGATCAAGCCGGATATGCCACCAATGCAGACTGGATCCTGAACCACGTCGCTTCTGATCATCCGAGAAGCAACCCTTACGATACCGGCCAAATACATTCCGTCGTTGTGTTCACCGTTCACGCGCGGATGCTGCCGTTCTCGGCGCTTGCGACCGCCTCGGTTCTGCTCGGCACTCCGACATTCTTCAGTTACCAGGCGTTGTGCGCTGTTGCGCTGGCGGCGGGCATCTTGGCTGTCGCCGCCACAGTGACGTCGCGGGCGCTGCTCGCGACCGCGGCGATGTTTGCGCTCATGTCCTCCTATTGGTTCGAGTATGCTTATAGCGGCTTTCTCGGAAAGCTGATCGCCTTTCCCGCCGCGATAGCTATCGCGACGGTTCTGCTTCAGCACTTCGACCGGCGCTACAGGCTACCCAGCGACCCGCTGAGCGTGCTTTTCTGTATTATTCTGCTGGCAGGCGTGGCTCTGAGCCATTCCGCGCAGGCGGCGATCCTGTTCCTGGGGGCCATCGCCGGCTCTTACATGGCAGGCAAGCTGGTTCTTCGCGGATATGGACATATCGATCAATTAATCGAGGAGGCGGCGCTCATTTCGCTCTGCGTCTTTGTTTTCGTCATGTCGGCAGGATTGCTGACGAGGCATCTACCATCCAATACGATGCCGCAAGATGTCGGTGAGTTCTCCGTCATTCTCGGCTTCGTCCTGGATACGCCGCAGCGCAACCTCTGGCTCGCGGCGGGTGCCATTGTAGCGCAAGCGGGACTGATTGTTCTTGCGATCCAGAGACACACGCCGTCGCCTCTCGCCCTTGCGGTCGGTCCTATTTTGGTCGTTCTTGCCTTTTGGGCCATTGACGCCCAACCTCTGCTCTTCCAACTGGCGGGCTATGCCTATCCGGCAGCTGTTTGCGGCATGGCGATGCTTGCCGATCAGCAGCCGTGGGCCGCGAAGGACCGGCCACAAACCGTTTGGCAGGCCGTCGCGGTAATGTGCGCGATTGCGCTTGGCATGATCTTGGTGCGGGCAACCCGATTTCAGGCGGCCGTGCAGCATTTCGCCGATCCAGTCTCGTCTCGGCAACGGGTATTTCTTGCTTCGGAATTCGATCAGCTTGCGCACGAGATCAAAATCGTGCCATTTCGGGTCGAAGTGAATACGCCCCATGCGGCCGTTGCGTTGATGGCGGGATTGGAACGGCGCGTCCGCAATCTCCAATGGGGCGAGGATCCCTGGCGACATGTCGGAGGCTATGCGAGCGTCGTGTTGCCGAGATACCAGCGTCCGACGGAGCGCGTTCTTTACAGCCGAGGTGATCCGCGTGCGGACGGCAAGAAAGCTATCGTGACGACCGCCAACTTTGTTCTGGTTGAATGGATTGCCACCAACTGATGGAATGTGCCTGCTGATACCTGCGCAAGGGTCAGGCTCTCCAATTGCCGCCGGAAATAAGCGGTCGTATATGTTGGTTGGGAACAAGCGCGTGCCAGGTCGATTTATGCATCCAATTACTATGGACTTTTCGCGTCATGTTGAATCCCAAGATACCGTCCGATTAGTAAGGTCTGTTGGAGCAGACTGCCTAGAGCCGGGCGAACTTGGCGCAGCCTGTCGGTCTGAGCTTGATTTCAGCGGGCAGCTCCGTCATCTTGCCCGAGAGAGAAAGAGAGCCCGACCACCGCGATTACAAGAAGCTGGTCGGCCAAAAGCTTCCCGGTTTTTTCGCCAAGGACGTCATTCTTGGAGATATGCAGATATCCCCGTTGCGCCGGGACATCCATTACTTCGCAGGGGACTGGAGCGTCTGCCTGAAGATCGACGCGTCCGGAAAGCCGCAGCTGTTCACTGTGTTCTTTAGCAACGATGAGATTGTCAAGATGGGGCTCGCCGTGCAGATCGACGGATGCGGTCGGGAGACTTTCGAGGATTTCAAGATTGTTCCTGAACCGGCCAAGCCCTGATTTATGCGGTATTCCTGATCAAGCGCAGCCACTCGATCCCCAACCCGAGTTGGCGGGTATCCGGGCTGATCCCGAGCTCGGCGGGCGAGCGCGGGCTCGATATGCGAAACTCGAGGTCCAGGGCGCCGCCATCCGGAACCATGTCGGAAGGTATCGTCAGCCGTTGGACGCCCGAATTGGCCTCTACGCCGCAGCGCCAAGTGGCGATGTCGCGGCCACCGGCGCGGCACACGACGTCGAGCCGGGGATGCAGGTCGTGGGCGAAGGCGCGGTACTTGAGCTCCGCGTCGAGCTTTCTTCCGCGATGCGGTCCGATGGACAGCCTCAACGACGCTTGCTTCGACACTGTCCAGGTTCCCCACTCTTCGGGGTCGGCCCATCCGTCTCCGAGGGCCGCAAGACCCTTGTCCGCGGTGCCGAACCCGACCGGCTCCTCGACCCTGAGGGCCAATCGGTCGCCCGCCTGGGCCTCCCTGATGGCGATTCTCCGGAACATCGCTGGAGCAGGCGAATTGCTCCATCAGCCGGACCGCGTCGGCGATCGTGTGAAGCCCGATCCGGTCGCCGTCGATCACCGCGTGCACCAGGTGGCGCCCTGCCTTCCGGCTCCCGCTCCTCAGCGGCGGCCGCGTTGCCGCCGGTCGCGGGATCGCGATGTCGGCGGGATCGATAGCGTGACGCTGCGCCAGTTGTTTTATTGCTTCCAGCGTCTCTTCGTAGAACCCCGGACGATCGTTGATCGCGGCTGCGATGAACTGTGTCAGCCTGCGGAAATCAAGAGGAAGCTCGCGATCCGCCAGGACCCGGTCCCGCACCATGATCATCTCGTTGGCCAGGAATACCTGCAGGTTGTTCAAGGGAACCAGCCGGTCGTCGAACCGATACGTCTCCAGGCGCTTGTCCATCCGACCATCCGATTGGTCGCGGTCGCTCATGAACATGGTGTGTCCCGTGCTGTGCCGGGACAGGCCGGTGATGGACAGAGGCCGAGACACGACGACGAACTGTGACGTGTGAGCGGCATTGACGATACCGGATGTCACGTCGGGCGCAAAGCCGAGGAAGTAGCGTCCGGCTTTCGCCTGTGCGCGCTCTATCACCGGTCGCTGAACGAATGAATTGTAGATCATCGGCAGGCGGGAATAGTCTATCGCGAACTGATAGTATTTCTGCAGCTGGTGTGCGGACGACATGATCTGCGCATGCGGGTCATAGTCGATCATCGCAATCAGGCGGTTGCGCAGCTCGGCATGAATATAGTCCGGCCAATAGTAGCAGTATGGACGCCAACTGACGATCTCGAAGCCGCCGCGGTCGATGATCCCACGGGCGATGCGGCATGCATCCGGGAATAGACCGTCATCGTCGCCGATGAATGTGATGTACTCGCCGCGCGCGTGGCCGAGCGCGGCTTCCCAATTCTCCGTCATCGGGAGAACCGTATCCGTGGAGTAATGCCGAATGAGCGGATGGCCGAGATCGTCGAGGATGGATTCGGTCGCCGAGTTGCGGCCGTTGTTCTGTACGACGATCTCGAAGTCTCCGTCGGTCTGCTCCACGAGCGTGGCAAGGGCGTGTCGAAACGTGTCGGCACGCCGAAGAGTCGGGACCACGAGCGAAAATCTCGGCACAGACGCAACTCCCCGATGACCGGTACCCATATGTACTCGACAAGCAGATCAGGCGTCGAGCAGAATTGGGTGCTCACCTGTACGGCTTACCTCGGCTTCGATCTCCGCGCGATAGTTCGGATTCATGATGATGATGCGCCCGATGCCGTCGCGCATGGCGTCCCGGGGATTTCGGACCGGGTGCGCGGTGACCGGGACGAACCGGTTCTGCTTCTTCGAATTGATGTCGATAAGGCAGGCTACCAGCTGCGAGTGCGGATCGAGCATGTTCGCGAATGTGACACCCTTGGCTCCCGCACCCCAGATCGCAGTATTGCCCTTCCCTCTGAGCGGCGCGAGCGTAGCATGCCACCTCGCCCTGAACCCGACCTCGCAGGAAGCGAGCTCGCGCAGAGAGGGCAGATCGTCTACGGTGGCCGGCAGCCGCGCGTCCGGCTGATCGGCCGCGGCCTCGGCCCAAAGGTATTGGCCGCCGAAGACGCGGTCGATCCTCAGCGCGCGAAATCCGGCGCGGGCCAGTGCGCGGTCGAGCGCGGTAGCGGTGAAATAATTGCAATGCTCGTGGAAAAAGTCGTGGAGCACGCGGCCGTCCACGATCCATTCGAGGCTGGGCGTCTCGAGAAACAGCCGGCCGGGCCAGGACGCCGGCAGGGCTTCGCGGATGCCCCGGAGGAAGCTCACCGGATCGGGGAGGTGCTCGATGACGTGCCGTGACAGGATCGCGTCGACCGGGCGCGCCAGACGGCGGAGCGCCTGCGGATCGAACATGCCGCGCACGATCCGTATGGGAGGCGTGCTTGGCTCGCCACGCCAGGCCGGGTCGTAGCCGAAGGCGGCCGCGATCCGCGGTCCGGCGCGCTCGACCAGTGCCGCGAGGAACCGGGCCTGACCGCAGCCGATCTCGACGACCGCGATGTCGTTGCGGTCGGTCGAGGCGCCGAGAATACGATCCGCCATGAGCGACATGTGGGCGGCGAAAGCCGGGGAGTTGCCTTGGTCGTTCTCGTACCGGAAATTGTAGCCGATCAGCGAGGGGTCGAACGCGGAGTTGAACACGAAGCCGCACCCGTCGCACGCGGCGATCCGGAGGTTCGCGGTGAGCGCGCTTCTGGCGGCCGCGGCGCTGTCATAGAGGCGGTTCAGCAGAACCGGAACGTTCCGGCGTTCGAACAGCACAGAGGTCGAGGCTGCCGTGCATAGCGGGCACGCCGCGGCCGCGCCCGACGCCGGAGGAGGGAACACCGAATCCCCGTGGCTCATGGTCCGCAATACTTCGTGCAATAGAATATAGCCACAATAAAATTACAGCTTGTATTGCTGCAGGCACCCAAAGCTTTGCCCGCGCGGCTTGGCGCAGCCTTCACGCCCTGTGCACAGTCTGGTAGTCCCATCGGCCATGATCCTATCGACGGCCCGCGCTGTAGCAAGTCACGTCCACCCGGAGCAATGCAAGATCGATGCGGTTTGACCCTCTCGAACTCGAGGGAGCTTTCGCCGTCGTGTGCGCGCCGGTCATGGACGAGCGCGGGGGATTTTGGCGGTTCTTCTCGGCACGCGAGTTCGCCGAACGCGGGCTCGCCGACCGCTTCGTGCAGCACAGCGTCTCGCTCAACACCAGGCGCGGGACGGTGCGCGGGGTGCACTATCAGGCAGCGCCGTTCCTCGAGTCCAAGCTCGTCCGCTGCACCAGAGGGGCGGTGTTCGACGTCATCGTCGACCTGCGGCGGACCTCGTCGACGTATCGGCGCTGGTGCGCGGTGGAATTGTCCGCCGAGAGCCGGAATGCCGTCTACGTGCCGCAAGGCTGCGCGCACGGCTTCCAGACGCTGGTCGACGAATGCGAGCTGGAATATCTGATCACCCCGGAATACGTTGCCGACGCGGCGCGCGGGGTACGTTGGGACGATTCTGCCCTCGGGGTGGATTGGCCGATCCGGACGGGACTGATCATCTCGGAACCAGACCGGTGCTTGCCGTCGATCGATGACGTCGATCTGACGCGATGATCGCATCGTCCCGGTCAGGTCCGCCCGGAGATCATCATCGAGACCGGCGTCGCCCATGGCGGCTCGCTGATCTTCTACGCCAGCCTGCTCAAGCTGATCGGCGGCGGCCGCGTGATCGGCATCGATGTCGAGATACGCCCGCACAATCGCTCGGCCATCGAGGCCCACGAGCTCGCGCCGATGATCACTCTGATCGAGGGAAGCTCGATCGCGCCCGCGACCATCGATGAGGTCCGGGCTCAAGTCGCTCCCGGAAAGCGCGTGCTGGTCGTGCTCGACAGCAACCATACGAGGAGCCACGTCCTCGCGGAGCTCGAAGCCTACGCCCCGATGGTCTCGGTCGGCTCCTATGCGGTCGCGACGGACGGCATCAAGGAGTTGGTTGCCGGTGGACCTCGTACGGACCCGAACTGGACGTGGGACCATCCGAAAGCAGCGGCTGAAGCGTTTGTTGCACAAAATCCCAATTTTGTGATCGAAGAACCTGAGTTCCAATTCAATGAGGGCCAGGTCGATCGGTGGATCAGCCATCGGTCGGGCGGATTCGTGAAGAGGATCCGCTGGGCGGCCGGAGCATTCCGGTCGCCCTCCTCGTCGCCATTCGAGCACACCACCAAAGACTTGGTCAGCCGATCTCGTTGTTTTCTCTCTAACCTTCGTTGCTGAGCCTTATCAGGATTGCGGCGATTTCCGGCAGCTCTCGAATGCCGCCGGACCTGTGCACGTGGGGCGAGGGGTATTCAATGTTGATGTCCGTATTTCACGTTGTATTCAAGGAGCTGTATCTGTTGGTTGCCTTCAGTCTTGCCGGCTTACCGATCTCTCTGGTTGTGCTCAAGAGCTATGCATTACGGCTAGAGCATTTCCCGATATGGTTGACCATGCCCGGAGTTCACGAGGTATGCAGCGCATTCAGATCGGGAGATTTCGCGGGCGGCCCCAAGAAGGGGCCGTTGACCGCCGCTGCGCGCGCCGGCCCCACCATCGTGCGGGCCGGGACGGAAGAATGGCTCCGCGCGGGGCCGAACAAAAGAATGCACCGACAACCGGAGGACCAATTGCCCTCGACGTCAGACTGATGCCAAGTCCCAAACCGTCCACCAAACCGGGGCAAGTCCACTGTACGGCGGCAAGTAAAAGGCAATCGCACCACGGGCTTCGATTGCCTCTTCGACGCCGTCAACCTTATGGACGCTGACGTTGTCCATGAATACGATGTCGCCGCTCTTCAAGGTTGGAGCAAGGAATTGTTCGACATAGGCCTTGAATATCTCGCCGTTCATGGCACCGTCGAGCACAAAGGGTGCGGTGACGCGGCTGTGCCGCAGCGCCGCGATGCGCCGCGGCTCGCTGTCGTCGAGCCGGATGAGGTCGGCGCGTCCGGTCTGGCGGCCGATCTCCTCGATCAACGCGGCGACCGGCCGGCATTCGCCCGACGCTATATTCACGCTGCCGCGAAAATCACTGGCGAGAAGATCGGCAAATGCTCTGGCCGCGTCCTTGACGTGCATGAAATCGCGCTCCTGGCGCCCATCGGTGCAAACGACCGGCCGGCCGGCGAGCAGGCCGGCGATCACGTCGGGCACCGGCCGGCTCGCCCGGCCCGTAGACGAAGAACAGGCGTCCCCAGGCGACGGCGACCGGCTGCGCCGCGCCGGCGTCGAGCAGCAGCTCTCCGGCAGCACGCTTGGCGCGACCGTAGAGGGTGCGGCCGCAGCGGTGTCTTGTCCTCGACGAGCAGCTCGGCGGACCAGTCGTACTCGGCGCAGGTGCCGACGAAGACGGCCCTGCGACCGCCCGCATCGGCAAACGCGCGAAACAATTGCAGCGTCGCCGCGACCCAGTCGAGATTGTCCGTGCCGTCCAGAACGCGCCGGGCGTCGCATTCCAGGCGAGGTGGACGAGGCCGTCGGCTCGGAGCGCGCGGACCAACGGGGCGGCTGCGCCGGGCACCAGCAGATCGCACCGATGCCATGTCGCCCCGCCCTCGCGCACGGGAGAGCGTCCGAGGGCATGGACCTCATGGCCGCGGCCGGCAAGCTCGCGCAGCACATGACGGCCGATGAAGTCGGTCGCGCCGGTCAGGATGATACGGCTCATTTGACGAGCACCGCTTCAGGGTGGCGACGGCGACGGGCCATCGGTGACCTCGGGATTTGGCAGCGGGACCACGAAACGGCCTCCCCATGCCCGGATGCCCGCCATTGCCCCGCGGATCTCGTCCTTCAGGTTCCATGGCAGGATCAGCAGGTAATCCGGCTTGGTCTCGAACACCCGCGCCGGATCGAGGACGGGCAGGTGCGTTCCTGGCAGCAGCAGCCCCTGCTTGTGGGGATTGCGGTCGACCACGTAGTCGAGGAACTCGCGACCGGCGCCGCAGTAGTTGAGCAGGGTGTTTCCCTTGGCGGCGGCGCCGTAGCCCACCACGCGCCTGCCGGCCCGGCGGGCGCCGATGAGGAACTCGAGCACGTCGCATTTCGCCGTCGCGGCGAGTTCCGAGAAGCCCTCATAGGCTTCGCGTCGGTCGAGGCCCGCGGCGCGCTCGGCATCGCGCACCGCCTGGAGACCCGGCCTCTCGCCGGGCCGGTTCTCGGCGTGCGACACGTACAGTCGCAGCGATCCGCCGTGGGTCGGTATCGGCTCGACGTCGATCACCGCAAGACCGTGGCAACTCAGGACCGCCTCGGCGGTCAGCAGCGAGAAATAGGAAAAATGCTCGTGGTAGATCGTGTCGAACTGCCGCTCGGAGATCAGCCGCGCCAGGTGGGGAAACTCGATCGTGATGGTGCCGGCGGGCGCCAGGAGCAGCTTCAGCCCGGCGACGAAGTCGTTGAGGTCGGGCACGTGAGCGAGAACGTTGTTGGCAACCACGAGGTCCGCTCCGCGCTCTCCCTTCAGACGCGCTGCCGTCGCTTTGCCGAAAAACGCGACCTCGGTGGGAATACCGTGCTCGATGGCAATTCTTGCAATATTGGCAGCCGGCTCGATGCCGAGGATGTCCAGTCCATGGCGCCTGAACTGCCCGACCAGCGCCCCGTCATTGCTCGCGATCTCCACGACCCGGGCCCCCGGCGCAAGCCCGAGGCGCGGGATGATGTGCTCGACATAGCGGGAACAGTGATCGAGCCAAGTATCCGAGTACGAGGAGAAATAGACGTAGTCGGTGAAGATTTTTTCCGGCGAGGCGTATTCCTGGAGCTGAACGAGCCGGCAGTGGTCGCAGACGAAGACGTGCAGCGGATAGAACGCCTCGAGGGCGGGCTGCTGATCGGGGCGCAGGAAGGAGTTCGCGAGCGGGGACATCCCGAGATCGACGAAGGTCGTGGTCAGCGGGGCCCCGCACGATCTGCAGATACGGAGAGCCACGTTTCAACCCTGCGAGATGATGTCGATCCGTTCGAGAGGCGGGACAGGAGCTCCGCACCGTGTTGGGTTCGCGATATCAGCCGATCAGCCTTGCTACAAGGTCAAAATTCGGCAGGGCGCCGGATCGGGCAGGCGCCGGAACCTGCATTCTTGATCATCCCGACCGGATGTCGGCGTCCTGGCCTCATCACGCCGGGGCACATCCCCCGGGTCCACCGGATTTTCGCCGATGTTGGCCGAATGGCCCGTCTGCGCTCGAATAAACTCAGGGGCAAAGGCAGGAGGCGGCTGCCCACTCCCGGCTGGCGGGTTGCAATCCTGCTCGCGGCGATTGTTTTTCACGATGGATCGATGAGGGCCCGGCCGAGATTGGTTTTGTGTCGGTAGCGAGTCAAGTTGTCCGGTTTTCGTAGCACATCATTTGTCCGCTTCGGGATTGTCCAACCTGGCCGGTTCGGAAGCGGTGGACGAAACCAGCTGTTGGGGTGGTGTGGCTCATGCCGCTGCCGGCGCGACGCTTTCCGCCTTTCTAGTCAGTTTCTTTGTTCGACCTGAGGACCGTTTCTTCGTCCCGACCTGCGCTTGCTCGCGGACGGCACGCGCAGACGCGGTCAAGGCTGGCCGTCGCTGCGCGGCTGCGGCACGCTCCGCCGTTGCCAGGCCACGCCTTGACGGCGGCGAGCACGGCGTCACGCTGCGGGCAGTCGGGACCTCGGCGATCTCAACTCCCTGCGCGCTATACCGCGCGATACGGCGCGGGCCATGGAACACCGCGAGCGTCCCATCCGGGTACTCGCGCACTTTGACGCGGGCCTTGACGTAGTGGGCCCGCACTGGGCTTTGCGGCAGCTGCAACCGGCGCCCTTCATGAACGATCGTGTTATCGCGTGCCACTACCCGCTCGTCCTCGATGCACAGGATCTCTGCCAGGGGTGCGGGATCTGCCAGCGTCACGAACGCGCTCTCTGCGATCTGTGGCGATCTGGCAAAACGCGCGTTGTGGGCGGGAAGATAGACCTCGCGCATGAAAGCGATTGGCCACATCGATGTCGGTGATGCCGGCAAGCTTGAGCTCCTTTGGCAGCCGTTCCTGCAGCGTGCCGAACATGCGCTCCGAGCGCCCGCGTGCTTCCGGCGAATAGGCCGCAATATGCTCGATTCCAAGCCGATCGAGCGCGCGGCCCACCTGCGTGAGCCGGTCTTTGTCGACGGCTTCGCCCGCCTTGGGCGTGAAGAAATAATGGCTGCCGCGGTCGGTATAGAGGCTCGACGGCAGGCCTTTGGCCGTGAACACCTCCAGCAATGCCCGAAAGGTCGATACCGTGCCTTCCTCCTCGACCAGGAAAGCCGAATAGATCGTGCTGGTGGCATCATCCATGCGTCACGATCAGATCGAGCTGCGGAACTCCTGCAAGCCACGCAAATCGGACTGCCGTCCTGATGCAGCATCATCCCCTCACATGGCTTGCGCGGCCGTTTGCGACGATGCGCGCCGCGTCGCGCCGCGCGTTCCACCAGCCTCGCCGTATGCAGCTGTGTTTTGGTCCAGGTGTAGCCCCACCGAAACCCATGCTGCTTGCGAATGTGCTCGTGGAAATGCTTCACGTTCCAGCCCATGTGATGCGTCCGGTATTGACCGAGCATCCAAACGATCTTGTCGACCGGCACGCGCCGGGCCGATTCCTTGCCAAGCCGTCGGTCGATGCAGCCCTGCAAGCCCATCCTCCTCGTAGCGCCGCCGGTAACGCCGGAACTGTCGCTCCGACATCCCAAGTATCTCTCCAGCCTCGAGCGCGGACAGCTCCTTGCGCTCCCATCGGCTCAATACGTCCGCGAAACTTCTGCATCCTGCGGTCCTGTAGCCACGCTGTCCGGTTCATCGTCCCCGCTCCTGTGCGGGGCATAAAACCGGACAACTCGTGTGCTACCTAACCCGGACAACTCATCAGCTTACGACACGACAATCGCCGCATGCTTGACCGCTCACCAAGGGAAGAGCAGACTTGATCCCTGGATCAAGGGAGGGTCGTCATGCTGCGCTGGGGCTTGCTGACAGTGCTCGCGGGTGGATTGCTGCTCGGTGGTTGCGGGAAGGGTCCCGAAGGACCGCCGGGACCGCAAGGTCAGCAAGGCGCGCCCGGGCCCCAGGGACAGCAAGGTCCTCCTGGTCCGGCCGGTGCCAAGGGCGATGCCGGACCTGCGGGTCCGCAGGGAGCGCGCGGCGAGGCGGGCCTGATAGGCGCCGCCGGCACCCGCCGGGTCGACTGTGCGGCCGGAGGTTGCGCTGACGGCTGCGCGTCCGACGAGATCGCTGTCTCGGCGTTCTGCGCCCCAAATACCTCGGCGGTCCCGACGTCGGATCGGAAGGTCGAATGCAAGGACGCTGGCGGTGCGTCGAGCGCGCCCGCGGTCCTGATCTGCACGAAGAAGTAGTGGCGAGGGCGCCGGCCCTGGACCGGTGTCCTCGGACGGCGCCTGGCCGAAGCGAGCCGGCGGTTTCGGCGGCGCCGACAGCGCCGTCTGTCCGGCCCGCTCGCCATCGCCTGTAATCTGTTGATTCAAATTGTGTTTGGGCACCCGCCGAGACGGGGTCGCCAGCCGTGTGCGACCGTGCTACAGGGGCCTGCATCGGGCCGGGGCAGCCGTTCGTTGCCCTGGTGTCGATGAACCAGAAGACAGGCCGGAAGGGCGCCGGCGGGGACCGGGAAGGGACGCGGCCGGGGATTGGGGACACCGAACTGTTCGGTCATAGGGGATCGGCGATCATGGTACGGGGCACCAGGGACACGGGGGGTTGCTGCGCGTGGGGGTTGTCGGCGTCGGCGTGATGGGCAGCAACCATGCGCGCGTGCTTAACGATCTCCCGGGCATTCGCTTCATCGCGTGGCCGATCCGGATCATCAGCAGGCGAGCTTCGTATCGCACGCGCTCGGCTGCACCGCGGTCACCGATGTCGAGGCGCTGATCGAACGCGGCGTCGACGCCATCACCATCGCGGCGCCGACGCATCTCCATCATTCCATCGCGCTGACCTGCATCGAGCGCGGCATCCACGTCATGGTGGAGAAGCCGATCGCCTCGACCGCCGAGGAGGGCGACATCGCCGCCGCCCGCCGGGCCGGCGTGACATTGATGGTCGGCCACGTCGAACGGTTCAATCCCGCCGTCCAGGCGATCAAGGACGCCATCTGCGCGGAAGACATCCTGTCGATCGCGATCACCCGGGTCGGCCCGTTTCCGCCGAGAATGTCCAATGTCGGGGTGGTCATCGATCTTGCGGTGCACGACATCGACCTCATCCGCTGGTTCACGGACTCCGACATCATCGAGGTGCAGCCGCAGCTTTCGAGCGCGGTCGCCGAGCGCGAGGATATCGCGCTCCTGCAGTTCCGCACCGCCTCCGGCGTGCTCGCCCACATCAACACCAACTGGCTGACCCCGTTCAAGGCGCGCAGCGTGCACGTAGCGACGCGCAAGAAATACGTGGTGGGGGACCTGCTCACCCGTCAGGTCACCGAGTGATTCGGGTTCCAGCCGGACGGCAGCTACTCGGTGCGCCATCTGTCGGTCGGTCATGCCGAGCTGCTGCGCGCCGAATTCGGCCTTCGTCGACCGATCCGCGGGAACACGCGCCCGGCGGTGACCGGCGAGGAGGGGGTCGCCAGCCTCGAGATCGCCATGCGTTGCCTCAAGGGGCGCGCCGAGGTCGAGCCCCTGCATCGCAAAGGGGCCGCGTCGGGTGGTCGGCTGAACGCCACGCGCGAGCTACCCGCCACGCAGCATTGCCCGATGAACCAGCACGCACGACTCGAATCCGGTCCGATCCTCTTCATTGCCGGAGGTCGGCCGCGATGACGTCGCGGGTACCCGGGGCGAGCCGGATCGTGTACTGGGCCCATACCGAGGAATATCCCTCGGGAATCCGCGGCACGACCGCGAGATTGCCGAGGCTCGAGGCATAGCGCTGCGCCACCCGGTTGCGCGCGGCAATCTCGTCGGGAAGCGGGTATCGATCACGATGGAGGCGGCGTTCTGCGTGGAGACGCTGGAGGATGCTTTGGCCCGTCACGGCAAGCCGGACATCTTCAATACCGACCAGGGTTCGCAATTCACGGGCTCGGCTTTCACCGGAGTGCTCGGCGACAACGGCATTGCGATCAGCATGGACGGCAAGGGCGCCTGGCGGGATAACGTGTTCGTCGAGCGTCTGTGGCGCAGCGTCAAGTACGAGGAGGTGTACCTGCGGGCCTACGATAGCGTCAGCGATGCCCGTGCTTCTATTGGCCGTTACCTGGACTTTTATAATGCACGACGCCCACACTCGAGTTTTGACGGCGTGACACCCGATCAGGCCTACTGCAAACCGTTGCCCCTCCGCTCGGCAGCCTAACCCCGGCAGACGCTCCACTTATCGATGCGGAAAATCTGTTCAGACAACCGGGGCCACCTCTGTCCGCGAATTATAATCCAGGCACTGGCGCGGCAGGAGGCCCCAGTCTCGTATCGTACGGAATATCACTTCGATTGCGATCGAAATCTTGATGTTGCCGAAACTGGTAGTTGAAATATGCCATGAGATACCCTTTCCGCTTTGACCGCCATCTTGGGAACCAAGTCTATGAGTTGCGTCATTGTCTGTCGATGATTGTACTTTTGCCAGGCACCTCCAAGGGTAAAAAAGACAACATGATACCGGTCAAGTGATATTCTCTGGTGAAGACGGCGTCCAATACCCGAGTCCTTGATCAAGACAGACCATCCCCCTTCGCGGTCCACGGCCGTCGTCCACTCGATATCCGCTATATGAGGGGGAAATTTATCGAGCAAAGAAACAATGTCATGATAATCAATAAAAATGTTGCCCAAGTCTCGGGCAAGCTGTGAGCTGAAATCCTGGTTAAGGAGTAACTTCACGCAATTAGCCTTTTTTGAAACTGCATTGATTTATTAATGGCAAGGACTGGGACGTCAAAGAGGTCCACAACCTTCTCAATCGAGCCCTCTACTTTGACGGATTGGCAAAGAATATCAACCGGAACTCCGACGGATTCAATGATCGGGCGACCGAATGCGCGGATAGGATCCAACACGATCGTCTTGCGTAAGCTGCCCAGTGGAAACCACCTGGCAACAGAGTGAGAATCATATTCCAGATCCTGAAACTCCGCCTTGACAATCTGGCGAAACGCCTGTCGACGTCGGCAGACGTCCCAGTTTTCCTCGGGATAGATGTTGTGGGTAATTCTCAAAAAAAGGGCCTCGCCGTGCGCCTGAAAATACCTCGTCGATAATACCCTATCGGCCCTGACTTGATCGACCACGCGTTCATAACATTCCCTGAGCTCCGGAAAGTCCAGTCCTGTATCACGAAGTGCTTTTACCAACCGTAACTCAATGAGATCACGAAACTTAGTTCAAGCGTAGCCTTGCAGACAAAGTCTGGCTGCCATAATGGCGGCCAGCGTTGTGTTTTTCCATTCGCGTTGCGGTCATACCCGCACAGCCACCGCGTCAAAGACTGTCGCGAGAGTGGGCGATGCGGTTGATTAGGGTCTTGACGAAAATTGATGAGTGGAAGCGCCTCATCGATCGTATATATACCCCGTCCCAGAACCTCAACGGTTTTACCAGGAGGGCTCATGGCTCGCAGGATGGAGCTACGGCGGGATGATAGGGTGGTTCTCACTTCCATTGCCTGTCGGCAGTCCTCGGGTTAAGCGCCATCTGGACGCCGCGATCGAAGCGGATCAAATCACCGTCGTCGAGAACCTCAAGTCGGTCGGCGGATAAGGACGTCGTCGGTCAAGTGCGCCGCGATTGGCTCACTTGACACGACGTAGTGCTTGGGAGCGTCGATCGATGCCTCGGAGAGCAGCATGGCAAGGGCGTGTCGAAACGTGTCGGCACGCCGAAGAGTTGGGACCACGAGCGAAAATCTCGGCACAGACGCAAATCCCCGATGACCGGTACCCATATGTACTCGACAAGCAGATCAGGCGTCGAGCAGAATTGGGTGCTCGCCTGTACGGCTTACCTCGGCTTCGATCTCCGCGCGATAGTTCGGGTTCATGATGATGATGCACCCGATGCCGTCGCGCATGGCGTCCCGGGGATTTCGGACCGGGTGCGCGGTGACCGGGACGAAGCGGTTCTGCTTCTTCGAATTGATGTCGATAAGGCAGGTTACCAGCTGCGAGTGCGGATCGAGCATGTTCGCGAATGTGACACCCTTGGCTCCCGCACCCCAGATCGCAGTATTGCCCTTCCCTCTGAGCGGCGCGAGCGTAGCATGCCACCTCGCCGCGAACCCGACCTCGTAGGAAGCGAGATCCTGCAGAGAGGGCAGATCGTCTACGGTGGCCGGCAACCGCGCGTCCGGCTGATCGGCCGCGGCCTCGGCCCAAAGGTATTGGCCGCCGAACACGCGGTCGATCCTCAGCGCGCGAAATCCGGCGCGGGCCAGTGCGCAATCGAGCGCGGTAGCGGTGAAATAATTGCAATGCTCGTGGAAGAAGTCGTGGAGCACGCGGCCGTCCACGATCCATTCGAGGCTGGGCGTCTCGAGAAACAGCCGGCCGGGCCAGGAGGCCGGCAGGGCTTCGCGGATGCCCCGGAGGAAGCCCACCGGATCGGGGAGGTGCTCGATGACGTGGCGTGACAGGATCACGTCGACCGGGCGCGCCAGACGCCGCAGCGCCTGCGGATCGAAGATGCCGGGCACGATCCGTATGGGAGGCGGGCTTGCCCCGCCGCGCCAAGCCGGATCGTAGCCGAAGGCGGCCGCGATCCGCGGTCCGGCGCGCTCGACCAGCGCCGCGAGGAACCGGGCCTGACCGCAGCCAATCTCGACGACCGCGATGTCGTTGCGGTCGGTCGAGGCGCCGAGAATACGATCCGCCATGAGCGACATGTGGGCGGCGAAAGCCGGGGAGTTGCCTTGGTCGTTCTCGTACCGGGAATCGTAGCCGATCAGCGATGGGTCGAACGCCGAGTTGAACACGAAGCCGCACCGGTCGCAGGCCGCGATCCGGAGGTTCGCGGTGAGCGCGCTCCTGGCGGCCGCGGCGCTGTCGTAGAGGCGATTGAGCAGAACCGGCACGTTCCGGCGTTCGAACAGCACAGAGGTCGAGGCTGCCGTGCATAGCGGGCACGCCGCGGCCGCGCTCGACGCCGGAGGAGGGGACCCGGAACTCGACTCCGGGCTGGTCATGGGCCGAAAGACTTCTTGCAATAGAATACGGTCATTCTGCGATTATTGTCTTGCCGTCGATCACTATGAACTCGTGGGCGATCCGGCCATTGGGCCGCAACCCGGCTGTCAAGGCAGCGCCCCGGTGAGCCCGCAAGATGGAGCGGGGCGCTCGGACAATGGGATAGCTGGTGTATCGAGCCCATGACAAGAGGTCCAGGCCAGCTTTGATGTCATCACCGGCCCCGGTCGTGCTGGGCGCTGCCGTTCGCGATGACGCTGCGATAAAGGCTGCGCTGCACTACGGGATGGATGCAGGAAACGTGCCGATGGAGCGCATGTAACGTGCAGGAACGCATGAAACGAGCCTTCAAGACATTGGCGCTCAAGATCCCGCCCGTTCGCGATTATGTGGCGCGGATGCATGGGCAACTCCGGCTGACCGAACGGAAGATCGAGTTGCTTGCCGGGGAAATTGAAGCGCTTGGTGGAAAAATGCGACGCTCGAACGGCAGGTCGGTGATCTGCACGGGGAACTTGCTCTGGCGAGAATGGAGCTGTAACGACCTCCAAGGAACTAGGCGAGCTGCGCCATCGCATGTTGGCGGAAAGCGAACGCATTGCCGCACAGACGCATCGAAGGCTCAGCTATACTTATCAGGACGGCGACGCCATCCGCGATGGAACCCTGCTTGTCCCGGTTTCGGCCGACCCGGAATTTCGCAGCGTGTTTCTGTTTTCGTTCGTCAAGTCCGGCAGCGTCCTGGTAAACGCAATCGCCAGCGAGATTTTTCAGGAACGGGGTATCGCATTTCTCGATATTCCGGGCCATTTGTTCGAGAAGGGCATCGATCCTGAAACATTCCAATGCGATCTCGGTCGAGTTTTCCCGGCGCGGGGGTATTGCTTTGGCGGATTTCGCGAGATCCCGAGGGCGCTCGTCGGAAGCGAGGTGCTCCGGCAAGCAAGGAAGATCGTCGTCACAAGGGACCCCCGGGACATTCTCGTCTCGCTGTACTTCTCCGTCAAGTTTTCCCACCCCTACCCCGGTGAGTCGACGCCGCAGTTCAGTGACCGCATCGAGCCTCTGAGGAAGGATGCCGAGCTCGCCATCGACGATTTCTGCCTCGCTTATGCGTGGACACTGAACGCAATGCTGAGGGGCCTGCGTGGTGTGCTGGACGACAAGCGCACGCTCTTGTTGCGCTACGAGGATTTCATCTATGACAAGATGCGGATTGCTCGCTCCATTTGTGATTGGTGTGGCATAGACATGTCGGAGCAGCGAATGGCTGCGATCGCCAGTCAGCAGGATATCTTTCCCGATCCGCCTCAACTCCGCAGCCACATTCGGCAGGTGCACCCGGGCGATCACCGTCGGCAATTGCAGGCAGCTACAATAACAACGCTCGACGCGTCGTTGTCGGGATTCATGGAAGCTTTCGGCTATGAAGGAGGGGCGAACAGCAATGTCATGAGTTGACGATCAACCTGTAGAAATCGACTGGGATCCCGCAGTCGACCAGAACTGGCCGCACTCGAGGATTTCGTTGGCGAGAAATAGCTGGAAGCCGCACGAGGCTGGCGTGCGTGGCAGGCATGCTGCCGCTGGGCTCGACGCCGGAGGAGGCGGACCTCGACTCCACGCGGGTCATGGGCCGAAGACTTCTTGCAATAGAATATTGTCGATGTTGCGATTATAAGTAGTTCATCGCCACGCAACGCTTTGCTGCCCTCGCCGTCGACCGCATCCTGTTCCGCAGCCTTCACGCCCTGTGCACAGTCTGGTAGTCCCATCTGCCATGATCCCGTCGACGATCCTCGCGCTGTAGCAAGTCACGGCCACCCGGAGCAATGCAAGACCGATGCGGTTTGACCCTCTCGAGCTCGAGGGAGCTTTCGCCGTCGCGTGTGCGCCGGTCATGGACGAGCGCGGGGGATTTTGGCGGTTCTTCTCGGCGCGCGAGTTCGCCGAACGCGGGCTCGCCGATCGCTTCCTGCAGCACAGCGTCTCGCTCAACACCAGGCGCGGGACGGTGCGCGGGCTGCACTATCAGGCAGCGCCGTTCCTCGAGTCCAAGCTCGTGCGCTGCACCAGAGGGGTGGTGTTCGACGTCATCGTCGATCTGCGGCGGACCTCCTCGAGCTATCGGCGCTGGTGCGCGGTGGAATTGTCTGCCGAGAACCGGACCGCCGTCTATGTGCCGCAAGGCTGCGCGCACGGCTTCCAGACGCTGGTCGACGATTGCGAGCTGGAATATCTGATCACCCCGGAATACGTGCCGGACGCGGCGCGCGGGGTGCGCTGGGACGATCCAGTCATCGCGGTGGACTGGCCGATCCGGACGGGAGTCACCATCTCGGAGCGGGACCGGCGCTTGCCGCCGATCGGTGAGGTCGACCTGTCGCGTTGACCGCGTTGTCCCGGTTGGCGCGGCGCGCCGAGAGCAACGATTCCGCCGGTATCGCAAAAACAGGCAGAAAACTTCCATGCTGGTGATCGACGAGACCGAGGCCGTCCTGAGAATCGTCGAGAACGGACGCGAGCTTTCCGTCCATCCGTTGTCGTCCGCCGAGGCGTTCGCCGAGATCAGCCGCGTCTGGCTCAAGTCGGGATGGTATGCCAAGCACGTCTACAGCTTCACCTGGCTCGGACGCCCGATCATCCAATTGCCGGAGGATCTCGTCCGGATGCAGGAGGTGGTCTATCAGGTCCGCCCGGAGATCATCATCGAGACCGGGGTTGCCCATGGCGGCTCGCTGATCTTCTACGCCAGCCTGCTCAAGCTGATCGGCGGCGGCCGCGTGATCGGCATCGATGTCGAGATACGCCCGCATAATCGTTCGGCCATCGAGGCCCACGAACTCGCGCCGATGATCACCCTGATCGAGGGAAGCTCGATCGCGCCCGGGACCATCGATGAGGTCCGGGCTCAAGTCGCTCCCGGAAAGCGCGTGCTGGTCGTGCTCGACAGCAACCATACCAGGAGCCACGTCCTGGCCGAGCTCGAAGCCTACGCCCCGATGGTCTCGGTCGGCTCCTATGCGGTCGCCACCGACGGCATCAAGGAGCTGGTTGCCGGCGGTCCGCGGACGCAGCCGGACTGGGCGTGGGACCATCCGAAGGCGGCCGCCGAGGCATTCGTCGCGCGCAACGCCGACTTCGTGATCGAGGAGCCGAAATTCCGGTTCAACGAGGGCGAGGTCGACCGTTGGATCAGCCATTGGTCCGGGGGGTTCGTGAAAAGGATCCGGTGAGCGGCCGGTGTCATTGCCATGTCCTCCCTCTCCGCCGTCGATGAGCACCGCGCCCTGTCGCGGGTCGACCAGAAGGTGACGCCGGCGGCGGCGCTGACCGCGCTCGGCATCGTCTACGGCGACCTCGGCACCAGCCCGCTCTACACGTTGCAGGCGATCAGCCGGGCGGTGGAGGGACAATTCTCCGCGCAGGCCGCGCTCGGCTCGCTGTCGCTGATCGTCTGGGTGCTGATCGTCACCGTGTCGATCAAGTACTGCCTGCTGGTGATGCGCGCCGACAACCACGGCGAGGGCGGCATCCTGGCGCTGATGTCGATGACCGGCGCCAGCGTCGAGGGCCGCGGCCGCATCCTGGTTTACATGGGCCTGTTCGGCGCCGCGCTGATCTACGGCGACGGCATCATCACCCCGGCGATCTCGGTGCTCAGCGCGCTCGAAGGCGTCAACGTGGCGACCGAGGCGCTCAAGCCCCATGTGATGCCGGTGGCGGTGGCGATCCTGCTGGTGCTGTTCGCCGTGCAGAGCCGCGGCACCGCGCGCATCGGGGTCGCGTTCGGCCCGGTGATGCTCGTCTGGTTCATCGCCCTCGCGGCACTCGGCATCGGCGGCATCCTGCGCCATCCGGGCGTGCTTGCCGCGGTCGACCCGCGCCACGCGATCTCCTTCCTGGCGGGCAACCCGAAGACCGGATTCCTGGTGCTCGGCGGCGTTTTCCTGGCGGTGACCGGCGCCGAGGCGCTCTACGCCGACATGGGGCATATCGGCCGCAACGCGATCCGCACGGTGTGGTACTGCCTGGTGCTGCCGGCGCTGCTCATCAACTATGCGGGACAGACCGCGCTCTATCTCGACGAGCCCGCCATGACCGGCAACCCGTTCTTCCGGCTGGTGCCGTACTGGGCGGTCTATCCGATGGTGGTGCTCGCCACGCTCGCCACCATCATCGCCAGCCAGGCGATCATCACCGGCACCTATTCGATGACCCGGCAGGCCATGCAGCTCGGCTGGTTTCCCGGCGTGCGCATCCGCCAGACGTCGGACGAGGAATACGGCCAGATCTACGTGCCGTTCGTCAACTGGACGATGATGACGTTCACCATCGCGCTGACCGTGATATTCGCCAGCTCGGACCGGCTCGCCGCCGCCTACGGGACCGCGGTGTCGACCACCATGCTGCTCACCACGGCGCTGCTCTATCACGTCATGCGCCGGCGCTGGGGCTGGTCGGTCGCGGTCGCGCTCACCGTCAGCGCGATGTTTCTCGTGGTGGACGTCGCGCTGTTCGCGGCGAACCTGATGAAGATCGCCGAGGGAGGCTGGATCCCGCTCGCCTTCGGGGCGATGGTGTTCACCGTGATGACCACCTGGCACTTCGGCGTCGAGGCGGTACGGGCGCGGGTCCCGCTCGCCACCATGCCGCCGGACAAATTCTTCCGGAAGCTCGCGGAGCTGAAGGTTCCGCGGGTGCCGGGCACCGCGATATTCCTCACCCGGGTCAGCGAAACGACGCCGCCGCTCATGGTCCGCCACGTCGAGCAGATCGGCGCCTTGCAGGAGACCGTGATCGCGCTCGCGGTGAAATTCGCCGACGTGCCCCGCGTTCCGCGCGGCGACCGGCTGGAGATCGAGAAGCTCGCCGAGGGCTTTTGGCACATCACGGCGCATTTCGGCTTCATCCAGGTGCCCGTCCTGCCGGCGGCGCTGCGCCTGGCCAAGGAGAAGGGCTGTCCGATCGACCTCGAGCACGCGATCTTCTTCGGCGCCCACGATGCCGTGGTCGGCAGCCGGACCCACAGCATCTTCTCGCGCTGGCGGCTGAAGCTGTTTGCCTTCATGCTGCGCAACTCGGTGCGCGCGGTCGACCTGTTCCGCATCCCGCGGGAGAATTTCGTCGAGGTCGGCCGCCAGATCGAGATCTAGGCCGGTGAGGTTTCGCGATGAGCTGGTATGTCGTCGATACCGAGACAGATGGGCCGCTGTACGGCGTGAATTCCATGATTTGCTTCGGGATTGTCCGTCTCGATCGTGATCTCAAGACCACGTTTTACGGCCAGGTAGCGCCCATCTCCAACGAGTTCATTGCGGAGACGTTGGCGGTCTCCGGGATTACTCGCGAGCAACATCTGACGTTTCCTGATCCGCAAATCACCATGGGTCGAATGCAGGAGTGGATTGCCGCGACCAACCGAAGCGGCAAACCGACGTTCGTATCGGACAATCCGGCATTTGATTTTGCGTGGATCAATTACTACAGCCACCGCTACCTGAAATCAAATCCGTTTGGTCACTCCGCCCGGCGAATTGGCGACTTGTATGCCGGCTTCATGCGCAACTCCTCAAAGGCCAGCGAGTGGAAAAAATTCCGCAAGACCATGCATACTCATGATCCGGTCGATGATGCGATGGGAAATGCCGAAGCTCTCCTTCATATGGCTGAGCTTGGCCTGAAAATTCCGCTATGAGCCGAGTTGTGGGTCCCTTCGCTGGAAGTGATCCCGTGGGGAATGCATACGTCACGCCGTCTTCACGGTCAGGGCTTCCGATGAAGAAATGGGGCTCAATTGCGTTATTCAAGCATCGGTTCGTTGCGAGTGGAGGGCGCGCCGCACGGCTTCGGGCTCGCGTGCGATGACCCGCAGGTAGGCACGCGCTGCCGCATCCGGCTCCTTGCGGCCCTGCTCCCAGTCCCTGATCGTTCCGATTGGGATTTGAAAGCTAGTGGCAAACTCCTCCTGCGACAGTTTGAGAGCGCGGCGAATGATCCGCACCTGCGGCACCCTGCGCGCCTTCGCCCACTCTTCGTCAGTCAGGGGGCGAGCGTCAGGATCGGCCATCGCTGCGGCGTGCCGCTCCACGTCCGTCATCGCATCGAGCGCGCTCCAGTCTATCGTTGGAGGCTTCTTAGCTATTTTCTTCATGATAGCGCCGTCTCTCGCCTGACTCCGCCAATCGCGCGGAGATGATCCGCACCCGATCCCCGCGCAACGCGTAGGTCACGTGCAGCAAACGATCGTCGACCATCCCAAGAAGGATGTAGCGATCCTCACCATAGTCGTGCCGTTCGATCCTCGCGAGAGACCGCAAAGGCGTCATCGAACGCGAGCCGCGCCACTTCGAAGCTCACCCGATGTCGCGCAAGATTTTCGGCGGCTTTGGCGTCATCACTCGAAGGACTCGTCGATCACAGTACGCGAGCCGTAGTTTGCAAAAGAAGGCGACGCGAAGCATTCCGGCGGGAGAAAAACCACTCGAAGGAATTCGTCATACATAGTACGGCTTAGCCGTAGTTTGCAAGGATGACGACGCAAAGCATTCCGGCGGGTGACCGATCGTTCACACCGGCCGGTCGCCCTTCTCCACCTTGAGCGAGCGGTTGTCGACGCCGGGCAGCATTCTGGCCGGATCGCGGGTGACCACCACGTCGAGCACGGTCGGGCCGGACGTGTTCTCCAGCCCCTCGCGGATCGCGGAGCTTAAGCTCGCCGGATCCTCGACGCGGATGCCGTGGCAGCCCATGGCGCGGGCGACGCCGGCATAATCCATCTCCACCAGGTCGGACGACTGGTAGTTGCCGCTGCCGAACACGGCGTGCTGCAGCGCCTTCACGTAGCCCGACGCCGCGTTGTTGAACACGCAGAGCACGAACGGCGCGCCGACGCGCCGCGCCGTCTCCATCTCGCCGATGGTCATGTTGAAGCCGCCGTCGCCGGTGAGCCCGACGACGCGGCGGGAGCCGGCGGCGAGCTGCGCCCCCATGCTGCCGGGCACGCCGTAGCCGATCGACGCGAAGCCGCGGTCGGGGATGAAGTGGCGGCCGGCCCGCTTGGTGTCGAACAGGAGCCCGCCCCAGTGCCCGGCGAAGCCGCCGTCGGCCACCAGGATCGCGTCCTCGGGCATCAGCATGTTGAGCTCGTCGATCAGCCGGCCGACATTGATCGGCGTCTCGGTGGATTTGAGCCGGTCGGCCGCGCTCTCGCGCCACGCCGCCATCCGCGCCGGCACCTCGTCGCAATAGCTTTTCCGCCGCGCCCGCGCCGCCGCGCCGTCGCCGAGCTCGGCCGCGAGATCGGCGAGCGCCAGCCGCGCGTCGGCGGCAATCCCGACGTCGGTGCGGGTGGTGCGGCCGATCTCCTCGGGAAGGATGTCGATGTGGATCAGCGGCTTGCCCGGCGGGATCAGGGCAAAGCGCTTGGTGGCGATCTCGCCGAGCTTGCAGCCGACCACGATCAGCGCGTCGGACGCGGCGACGAGCTCGTTGGCAATGCGCGAATAGCGGCCGAACAGCCCCGCCGAGAGCGGATGCGTGCAGGCGATCGCGCCCTTGCCGGACATGGTGTGGGCGACCGGGATGCCGAAGCGCTCGGCGAAGCGCCTGCAGCGCCTCCCAGGCCGCCGAGATGTGGATGCCGCCGCCGACCAGCAGCAGCGGGCGCTCCGCCTTGGCGATGATGGCGGCGGCGCGCGGCAAGCTCCTGCGGGTCCGGCCGGGTGCGCCGCGCCTGGGCGGCAAGCGTGCCGGGGTCGAACCAGAAATCCGCCGCGTCGAAATCGTGCTCGCCGTGGCAGACGTCCTCCGGCACGTCGAGCACCACCGGCCCCGGCCGTCCGCTGGTCGCCACCGCGAAGGCGCGGCGGGTGAGCTCGGGGATGCGCTTGGTCGCCTCGATGCGGATCAGCTCCTTCACGGCGGGCCGCAGGATCTCCACCTGCCGCGCCTCCTGGGTCATGTTCTTCCAGGCATGGTCGCGATTGGCGTCGCCGATCAGCACCACCTGGGGCATGCCGGCGTTGAACGACTTGATCAGCCCGGTCACCAGGTTGGTGGCGCCGGGGCCGAGCGTGCCGTCGCAGACGCCGGGGCGGTTGGTCACCCGCGCATAGGCGTCCGCCGCGAACGCGCCGCAGCGCTCGTCGTTGATCAGATGGTGCTTGAGGCCGAGCGCGCGCACCGCCTCGTAGAACGGCAGCAGCTGGAAGCCGCCCATGCCGAACATCGGCCCGACGCCGTGGGCCTGCAGCATCTCGGCGAGCGCGCGGCCGCCGGTCATCCGGCGCAGCGAGTTGGAGGACGATGTGTCGGTCATGATCGCATCTCTTTCGCTCGTGCCTCGACCAGGCGCGCGCACCAGCTCCGCCGCCGAGATGCCGATCTCGCCGCCGCAGGCGATCGCCCGGGCGTTGAGCGCGCTCACGATATCCGTCGCGATAGATCGACAGCCCGTCGCCGATGCGCGCGCTCCAGGCGCTCACCGTGGCGGCCGCGATCCCGCGCGCCTGCAGGACGGGCAGCCGGGAAATCCCGGCATCGTCGATGCCGAAATCGGCATCGTTGAAGATCCCGGCGAAAAGGTCGATCTTCAGCGCGGTCTCCGGCCGGCCGCCGAGCAGCGCGCCGTGCGAGCCGGCGAGCACGATCCCGCCCTTGTCGGCCGCGGTCACCAGCGAGGCGGAGTCGAGCGCCGCGACCGCGATCCCCGGCGCCTCGGCCTCGCTCAGGCGATGGCGGCTCTCGGCATCGGCGGCGGCGGCAGGCGAGGGCGGCAGGTCGCTGGCCGCCAGGAGGTCGAGCGCGACTTTTGCGCTCATCCGCGCGCGCAAGCCCAGCCCGGCGGCGGACGCGTTGACGTAGGTGATGACGCCGCGGCGGATGCCGTCCGCGCCGTCGCCGATCCGCGCCGTGCGGTGGCCGATCGCGGCGCCCGGCACGCCGAGCTCGTCCAAGAGCTTCAGACCGCCGATCCCGGCCTGCTCGCGCCCGACGCCGGCGTCCGAGAGGATCACCGCCTTGACGCCGGCCTTGGCCGCCAGATAGGCCGCGTAGACGCCGGCATGCGATCCCGCCAGCGCCGCGCGCCCGCGCTCCTCAGGCCCGAAGGTGGTCACGCTGTCGATGATCACGGGAGCGCTCGGTGCGGTCATGAAAACCTCAGGTCGTGCTCGCGGAGCCCGGGACCGCGGCCGGCTTGCAGGGGAGGGGCGTTTCGCATAGGGACGGCGGGACTTGAACCATGTCCGGTTTTCCCACGCAAGTTCAGCCCCATCCGAAAGTTTCCATCGCATGACCGAGCCCACCGACAACCTGCGCCGGCTGGTCGACCTCTACCGCACCATGGCGCGCATCCGCGCCTTCGAGGAGACCGCGCTCGACGCCCACAAGGCGGGAGAGATTCCCGGGCCGCTGCACGTCTCGATCGGCCAGGAGGCGGTGGCGGCCGGCGTCTGCATCAACCTGCGCCGCGACGACCGGCTCACCTCCAATCACCGCGGCCACGGCCATGCGATCGCCAAGGGCGCCGAGCCCGCCCGGATGATGGCGGAGCTTTTCGGCCGCGCCACCGGCTATTGCCGGGGCAAGGGCGGCTCCATGCATATCGCGGATTTTTCCGTCGGCATGCTCGGCGCCAACGGCGTGGTCGCCGGCGGCATCCCGATCGCGGTCGGCGCCGCGCAGGGGCTGAAGCTGCTAGAATCCGACGCCATCGTCGCCTGCATGTTCGGCGACGGCGCCATCAACCGCGGGCCGTTTCTCGAAGGCCTCAACTGGGCGGCGCTGTTCCGCCTGCCGGTGCTGTTCTGCTGCGAGGACAACGGCGTCGCCGCGTTCACCCGTGCCGACGCGCGTGACGGCCGGCGGGGGTCCGGCGGCGCGCGCCGAGGCGATCGGCGTGCCGGCGGTCAGCGTCGACGGCAATGACGCGATCGCGGTCGACGCCGCGGTGGGTGCTGCGGTCGCGGAGGTGCGGCGCGGCGACGGTCCGCGCTTCGTCCACCTGCGCACCTATCGGCTGATGGGGCACACCTCGACCGATGCGGCGGCATGGCGGCCGGCCGACGAGGTCGCGTCCGCGCGCGCGCGCGAGCCGCTGGCAAGGCTTGCGGGCGTGCTCGCCGAGCGCGGTATCGCGACGGAAACGCTGGACAAGATTCTCGCCGATGCCAGGGCCGAGATGATTTCGGCCCGCGACGCGGCGCGGAGCGCGCCATGGCCGGAGGCCGAGGAGCGCGTTCGACGACGTGCAGACGACGGGAGCGGTGCCGTGGCCGAGATGACGCTGGTCGAGGCCGGCCGCCGCGCCGCCCTGCAGGAGATGCGCCGCGATCCCACCGTCTGGGTGCTCGGCGAGGATGTCGGCCGCGGGGGGCTGTGGGGCCAGTACCGCGGCTTCCTCGAGGAGTTCGGGCCGGAGCGCGTCGTCTCCACGCCGATCTCGGAATCCACCATCATGGGCGCCGGCCTCGGCGCCGCTTTGGTCGGCACCCGCCCGATCATCGAGATGCGCATCTTCGATTTCGTGATGTGCGCCATGGACGAGCTGGTCAACCAGATCGCAAAAGTGCGGTTCATGTTCGGCGGCCAGGCAAAGCCCGCCGTGGTGGTGCGCATGCCCCACGGCATGTGGCGCAATTCCGCGGCCCAGCATTCGCAGATGCTGGAGGCCTGGTTCGCGCATCTGCCGGGCGTCGTGGTGGTCGACGCCCGCCACGCCGGCGGATACCGCCGGCCTCCTGGTCTCGGCGATCCGCTCCGACGACCCGGTGCTGTTCTTCGATCCGAAGGATCTGTTTGCTCTCTCGGCGGAAGTGCCCGAGCCGCTCGCGCCGGTCCCGTTCGGCGTGGCGCGGACCATGCGGTCCGGCGACGCCGCGACCGTGGTGACCTGGTCGGCCGCCGTACCGGTCGTGGCCAAGGCCGGCGACATGCTGGCGGCGGAAGGCATAGCCGTCGACCTCATCGACCTGCGCACCATCTGGCCGTGGGACGAGGCGGCGGTCGTCGGCCTCGGTCCGCCGCACCGGGCGCCTCCTGGTGGTCCACGAGGCGGTCGAGGTCGCGGGTTTCGGCGCCGAAGTGGTGGCGCACCGTGATCGATCGCCTCGGCCCCGCCGCCATCAAGGCGATCAAGCGCCTCGGCGCCCCGCGCGTTCCCGTCCCGTTCGCCCCGGTGCTGGAGAACGAGGTGCGGGTAACGCCCGAGAAGGTGTTCGAGGCGGTGAAGCAGCTGATCGCCGGGTGAGCTTCGATCGAAGGGGAGGGATAGGCGATCAAACAACCGCAGCGCCTCAATACCTCCCCCGACGGGGGAGGTCGACTGTGCGGCCGGAGCGCAGCGAAGGCCGGTCGGGTGGGGGGCAAGCCCGCAAGCTCGGTGCCGGTGGCAACCCCACCCGGCTCGCTTCGCGAGCCACCCTCCCCTTGCAAGGGGGGGATTTCACTCCTCGATCAGCATCATGCCGGCGCCGCGGAAACCGCCGTCGACCGCAAGAATCTCGCCGGTGACGTAGCTCGACATCTCCTCGTCGAGGAGGAACTGCACCGCCGCGGCGATCTCGTCAGGCCGCGCGTAGCGGCGCATCGGCACGTGATGGCGGTAGGCGCGGCGCACCTCCGGCGTGTGCACGGCGGCGACCATCGGCGTCTCGACCGGGCCTGGCGCCACCGCGTTGACCCGGATCCCAGCGGCGCCAGCTCGACCGCCATGACCTGGGTGAGGTTGATGACCGCCGCCCTTGGAGGCGCCGTAGGCGGCGCGGCCTTTCGAGCCGCGCAGGCCCGAGATCGACGCGATGTTGACGATGGCGCCGCCGCCCGTCTCCTTCATCAGGCGCGCCGCCGCCCGGCCGACCACGAAGCTGCCGACCACGTTGACGTCGAGGATTTTCGAAACAGCTCGACCGGGGTGTCGAGCGCCGGCATGTCGGCGGCGATCCCGGCCGAGTTGACGACGCCGTCGAGCTTTCCGAACGCCGTCGCCATGTCGGCCAGCACCACCTCGGCGGCCGCCTCGTCGGTGACGTCGAGCTCGGCGACGCGCACTTGAGCCGGGTCGGGAAAACGTTCCCGGGCGCGCGCCAGCGCCGCGGCGTCGCGGTCGAGGATGCCGACCCGCCAGCCGGCGCCGACGAGCCGCTCCGCGCAGGCGAGCCCGATGCCCGAGGCGCCGCCGGTCACCAGCGCGGCCCGGGTCCGCCCCGCGACCGCGGCGGGCTCCACCGGGCCGGCACGTTCCGCAGGGTCAGCCTGCTTTTCCCGCGTCACATCAGCCATGTCGTCTCCATTCGTCCTTGCCGCTTGTCGGCCGGCTGCCCATCATGGCATGGAAAGTCCCGAGCCCGGCGCGGGTTTCGCGCAAAGCCGCCGCCGCAATCGATCACCGGAGGAATGTCCATGAGCTTCACCACCAGCCGTCGCGCCCTGCTGCTGACCGGGGCGGCGACCGGCGCCACGCTCGCCATGCCGTGGGTCGCCCGCGCCGCGCCGGAATTCTCGCTCAAATACGCCAACAACTCTCCCGTCACCCATCCGCTGACCATCCGCGCGGTCGAGGCGATGGAGCGCATCAAGAAAGAGACCAACGGCCGCGTCGAGATCCAGATCTTTCCCAACAACCAACTCGGCTCCGACACCGACATGCTGAGCCAGCTGCGCTCCGGCGCGCATCGAGTTCTTCACCCTGTCGGGCCTGATCCTGGCGACGCTGGTGCCGGTGGCCTCGATCAACGGCATCGGCTTCGCGTTGGGCGAGCTACGACCAGGTCTGGCCCGCCATGGACGGCGACCTCGGCGCCTACATCCGCACGCCAGATCGCCAAGGCCGGCCTGTCGCGTTGGACAAGATGTGGGACAACGGCTTCCGCCAGATCACCTCGTCGACCAAGCCCGATCAAGACCGCCGAGGACCTCAAGGGCTTCAAGATCCGCGTCCCGCCGAGCCCGCTGTGGACCTCGATGTTCAAGGCGTTCGACGCCGCGCCGACCTCGATCAACTTCTCCGAGATCTATTCGGCGCTGCAGACCAAGGTGGTCGAGGGCCAGGAGAACCCGCTCGCGATCATCTTCGCGGCCAAGCTCTACGAGGTGCAGAAGTATCTGCTCGCTGACCAACCACATGTGGGACGGTTTCTGGTTCCTCGCCAACGGCAAGGCCTGGGAGCGCTGCCTGCCGACGTGCGCGACGGTCGATCGCGAAGAACCTCGAACGCAGCCGCGGTCGAGCAGCGCGCCGACATCGCGAAGCTCAACGACACCTGCAGGCGGAGCTTGACCGCCAAGGGCATGAGTTCATCAACGGTCGACCACGGAGCCGTTCCGCGCCAAGCTGCAGGCCGCCGGCTTCTACAAGGAATGGCGCGGCAAGTACGGCGACGAGGCGTGGGCGATGCTGGAGAAATCACGCCACGAGGACGAGCTGGCATCGAAGCGTCGGCTGATCCGCGCCGGATCAGCGATCACGCGAGCCATCGCGCCAAACGACGGCGCGGCTTCGGCCGTCGACGGAACGCAGTCGCTCGCCTGGCTCGAGGCGGCCTCGACGCGCGTCGCTGGGCGGCCATGGTCGAGGTCGCCGCGCGCGATGCTGGCTGCTCATCGAGATCGTCATCCTGTTCGCCGGCGTGATCGCCCGCTACGTCTTCACCCCCGCTCGCTCTGGTCGGACGAGCTCGCCTCCATCCTGTTCCTCTGGCTCGCGATGCTGGGCGCCGTGGTGGCGTTGCGCCGGGGCGAGCACATGCGCATGACGGCGCTGGTGGGCCGCGCGCCGGCCGCGCTGCGCGATGTTCGTCGAGGCCTGCGGTGGCGATCGCGGTCGCCTTCCTGGTCGCTGATCCTCGTGGCCGGCGATCGAGTACGCCGCCGACGAGGCGCATCGTCACGACGCCGGCGCTCGGAATCCCCAACGTCTGGCGCGCCGCCGCGCTGCCGGTCGGCTGCGCGCTGATGCTGGTGTTCGCGCTGCTGCGCCTCGCGCGGGTCGGCGGCCTCGGCAGATCGCTGCTGGCGCTCGCCGTCATCGCGGCGATCGGCGTCGGGCCTCTGGCTCGCCAGGCCGCATGCTGATGGCGCTCGGCAACTACAAGCTGCTCGTCTTCTTCGTCTGCTGTCGCGCGCCGGTGCGTGCTCGCCGGCGTGCCGATCGCCTTCGCGTTCGGCATCGCGACCTTCGCGCTACCTGGCGCTCGCCACCCGCACGCCGCTGACCGTGGTGGTCGAGCCGCATGGACGAGGGCATGTCGCATCTCATCCTGCTGTCGGTGCCGCTGTTCGTCTTCCTCGGCCTGCTGATCGAGATGACCGGCATGGCGCGGGCCATGGTGGATTTTCTGGCCAGCCTGCTCGGCCACGTGCGCGGCGGGCTCTCCTACGTGCTGCTCGGCGCCATGTACCTGGTGTCGGGCATCTCCGGCTCGAAGGCCGCCGACATGGCGGCGGTCGCGCCGGTGCTGTTTCCCGAGATGAAGAAGCGCGGCGCCAAGCCGGGCGAACTGGTCGCGCTGCTGTCGGCGTCCGGCGCGCAGTCGGAGACCATCCCGCCGAGCCTGGTGCTGATCACCATCGGCTCGGTCACCGGCGTGTCGATCGCCGCGCTGTTCACCGGCGGGCTGCTGCCGGCGCTGGTGCTCGGCGCTCGCGCTGTGCGTCGTGGTCTGGTGGCGCTATCGCGACGAAGACCTGCGGCACGTGCAGCGCGCGCCACGGCGCGCGAGGTCGGTCGCGACCTTCGTGGTCGCGCTGCCCGGCGCTGGCGCTGCCCTTCCTCATCCGCGCCGCGGTGGTCGAAGGCGTCGCGACGGCGACCGAGGTCTCCACCATCGGCATCGCCTACACCGATCATCGTCGGCCTGCTGATCTATCGCGCAGCTTTCGATTGGCGCGCGTCTGATGCCGATGCTGGTCGAGACCGCCTCGCTGTCGCGGCGCGATCCTGCTGATCATCGGCGCCGCCACCGCGATGGCCTGGGGCCTGACGCAGTCGGGCTTCTCGCGCGACCTCGCTGCCGCGATGACCGGCGCTGCCCGGCGGCGCGCCCATGTTCCTCGCGGTGTCCGATCGTCGCCTTCATCGTGCTCGGCAGCGTGCTCGAGGGCATCCCGGCGATCGTGCTGTTCGGCCCGCTGCTGTTTCCGATCGCCCGCCAGCTCGGCGTCCACGAGGTGCACTACGCGATGGTGGTGATCCTCGCGATGGGCATCGGCCTGTTCGCGCCGCCCTTCGGCGTCGGCTACTACGCCGCCTGTGCCATCGGCCGGGTCGATCCCGACGAGGGCATCCGCCCGATCTGGCGGCTACATGGTGGCGCTGCTGCTCGGGACTGATCGTGGTCGCGGCCGTGCCGTGGCTGTCGATCGGGTTTTTGGAGCGGTAGGATGCCACCGATCATACGGCTTGATGGGCGGGCGTGCTCACGTGGAACCTAGCCAGCTCGGCGCGGTGCGGCAAAGAACAACCCCCCTTCAAGCCCACTCCTGATCCCGGCCGAATAACACAGGTTGCGCATTTTTTGTTATTGCGCCATCCTGTGGGCCAGGAAAGGAGGCACACATGAACGTCTCGATTGGCGACCACTGGGAAGCCTTTGTTGATCGCATCGTGCGCACGGGCCGCTACAGCTCGGCGAGCGAGGTTGTCCGCGAAGGGCTCCGCCTGGTCGAGGAACGAGAGGCCAGGTTGAAGGCGTTGCGGGCCATGCTCGATGCATCCATCGCGGCGGGCGGCGAGGCCAGCGATGCCGACATCGACCACGCCCTTGAAGCCAAGGCCGCGCAGCTCACCAAGGAGGGGTTCTGACGTGCCACGGCTGAGGATGCTGCCGTCGGCTCAAGCAGACCTGGTGAACATCCTTGAATACATTACCCGCGAAAGCGGCAACCTCCTCATCGGCCAACGGTTTGTCGGCGCCCTGCGTCTGCAATGCCGCGAGCTCGCCGCATTGCCTGGCACCCTCGGCCGCGCCCGTCCCGAGCTCCGTCCCGACATCCGGAGCTTTGCCTTCAAGGGCTACGTGATTTTGTTTCGCTACGTCGATAACGTGCTCGAGGTCATCAACATCATCGAAGGTCACCGCGACATCGGGGCCATGGTGAAAGATTCATAGAGCGCACCGTCGATCGCCTCGGCGACCAGCGTTATCCCGCGCGCCCGAAATCCGCTCTACTATACGGCCGATCATAACGGGGTACCGGATCATGCCATTCAGTCTCGACGGCGTGCGCGTGCTGGAGCTGGCGCGTTTCCAGGCGGGGCCGCGTGCCGGCATGATGCTGTCCGACCTCGGCGCCGAGGTCATCAAGGTGGAGCGCATCGGCGGCGAGGAGACCCGCAGGAATCCCCCGATGGTGCGCGGCCAGAGCGTCTATTTCACCGTCTATAACCGCGGCAAGAAATCGATCTGCCTCGATCTGCGCGCCGATCGCGGCAGGGAGGTTTTTGCCGACCTGGTCCGCAAGTCGGATATCGTGCTGGAGAATTTTCGCCCCGGCACCATGGACGCGATGGGCTTCGGCTACGAGGCCCTGAAGGCGCTCAAGCCCGGGATCATTCTCGTCTCAGTCTCCGGCTTCGGCCAGTACGGTCCCTACCGCGATCTTCCCGTCTTCGATCCGCTGGGTCAGGCAATGAGCGGGCTGATGAGCCTCACCGGGCGGCCGGTGGGCCAGCCCGTCGGCACCGCCTTCTCGCTGGTGGACCGCACCACCGCGTTGCACGCCACGATCGGTGCGCTCGCGGCGCTGCGTCACCGCGAGCGCACCGGCGAAGGCCAGATGATCGACTGCTGCCTGCTCGATTCCGCGCTGACCATGGTCGAGATACCCAGCATCTATTATCTGGAGACGGGCGAGGAAGGCGGCGAGGGCGGCCGGCCGCCCTACCGCGCCAAGGACGGCTTTGTCGTCATTTCCGCCGTCGGACGCGACATGGTCGCAAAGCTCATGCAGGTCGTCGCCCCGGGACGCGAAAACACCTCCGGCGGGCCGATCAACTCCTCCGTGGGCCGCGGCGACGAACGCCGCCGATTGCTGGAGGTTTTTTGCGCCGAGCGCAGCGTAGCCGAGATCATGGAGACGCTGCAGGCTGCCGACATCCCCGCCGCGCCCGTGCGCGACATCCCCGAGGTGACGCGGGACCCGCACACCTGGGAGCGCGAGATGCTCGCCAGACAGCCGGACGCGCTGGCGGGCGAGATCCATGTTCCCGGCCTGGCGGTAAAGATGTCGGCCACGCCCGGCCGCATCGGCCCCGTGCCCAGCCCCGGCCAGCACACCGACGAGATCCTCGGTTCGCTCCTCGACTACGACGCGGCGCGACTTGAATCCCTGCGGTCGGGGAAGGTGATCGCCTGAGAAAGTTCGGCGGCAGCAGACAGGAGCACCCCATGGATATCCGCAAGATCGTCACGCTCGTCGAGGAGATCAACAGCGAATACGGCATGCGCGCAGATCCTCCGCTGCGCCGCGTGGCGATTGCCGCCGTGTTCAGGAACCCGCTCGCCGGCAAGGCGCCGGGCGCCGACCTCACGCCGCTGATCGACTGCTCGCTCGAACTCGGCGTGTCGCTCACCACGACGGCGCTCGCCACCCTCGGCGCTGGCCCGGCGCAGCTGCGCGCCTACACCAAGGCGGCGCTGGTCGGCACCGCCGGCGACCTCGAGCATGGCGCCGCGATGATCCATCCCCGGCTTGGCATGGCCATGCGCCGCACCATCAGGCGCGGCCGCGTCATCATTCCGGGCCACGCCAAGGTCGGCCCGCCCGGCACCACGGTCGACCTGCTGTACGGGCCGCTCGACGCAGGCTGGGACCTCGACGCGTTCGATTCGACGCCGGTGCTGATCCACGATGCGCCGCGACCGGACGAGATCGTGCTGTGGATCGGCTACGCCACCGGCCCGCGCGTCAACGCGCGATGCAAGGGACCTGACCAGACGGAGGTCGATGCGCTGATCGCCTCGTTCGGCGAAGGCCGGGCGGGATGAATATCGACGGCGGCTGTCGCCGTAACCCGGCGCCACCTGGTCGTCTCGATCAAACGCCCGGCCGCGGCATCCATGGCGCGCCGGACGAGGCCGGGCCGATCGCCGCATCGGCATGGCATGCGGCCAACTTTCCTCCTGTCGGCCGACAGAGGAATGCGCTAGGGTCGACCGCCAGCAGCCATGGAGCAAAGCATGCCCGAATCGACCATATCGGACGGCGCTTCTTCGGGGATTACCGAGGACCAGGCGATCCGGGAACGGGTCAAGGGGTTGACGAGCCAGGTTCTGCAGCAGGGCCGCGTCGACCCCGAGGCGGTCAAGGACATATTTCGCGCGGTGATCGGCAACACGCCGGGCAACGTGGCGGCCGGCGGTGACGAAGCGCGGGAGCAGCTTGCCGATGCGGTGAGGAAACTCGACGAGGCGCTCGGGCGGTCTGCAGGCGCGGCGCGCGACGCGCTCCAGCGGCTGGCGTCACGGGGCAAGGACTACACCGACAACGACTTGAAGGAAGCGCTGGTCGGGCTGAGGCAGCTGGAGCAGGACTGCGCGGCCGCGGCGAGCCGCATCGGCGAGACGATGACCAGCAATCTCCGTCGCGAGATGATGGAGCTTGCGGCGCATGCCCAGAACGTCGGCGTGGAGGCGAGCGCCCGCGTCGCAAGCATGATGGGCGATCTTGCCGGCAGCGTGAGCGCCACACCCGGGATGGCGACAATCCGCGATGCCAGCGTCAGAGTGGCGTTGCTGGCCAGCGGCGTGCTCGCCGGCCTCGCGGATGCCCTGCGCGACCAACCCGAGACGAGGAACGGCAAGTAGGTCCCGACACAATGGTCTCCGGGGTGTTCGGGGTGGCCCGCGAGCTGCCGCGCCTGCGAGAGATCAGCGCGGTCCTCATTCGCCATGGTCTCGGCGACATCGTGCGCCAGGCCGGCGTCTCCACGCTGCTCGAGCGCGCCGGTCAGGTCCTGCAATGGGGACAGGCGAGCGAGGTCGCCCATCTCGAGCCGCAGCAGCGCGCCAGGCTGGCGCTGGAGGCAGCTCGGCCCGACCTTCGTCAAGCTGGGCCAGATGCTGTCGACGCGCGAGGACCTGCTGCCGTCGGCATGGACCGAAGAGCTGAGCCGGCTGTACAGCCAGGTGGCGCCGGTGCCGTTCGCTGATCTCCTGCCGCAGATCGAGCAGGCGCTCGGCCGGTCTCCGTTCGAGGTGTTTACCGATCTCCAGCGCGAGCCCTATGCCGCCGCCTCGATCGCGCAGATTCACCGGGCCACGCTCCCCAGCGGCACGCCGGTCATCCTGAAAGTTCGCCGTCCCGGCATCGCCGCGAAGGTCGACGCCGATCTGAGGATCCTCGAGCACCTTGCCCGCCTCGCCGAGCAGGAGCTGCCCGAGGTCCGGCGCTACCGGCCGGTCGACGTCGTCGACCAGTTGCGCCGCTCGCTCGAGCGCGAGCTCGATCTCGCCGTGGAGGCGCGCAGCACCGAGCGCTTCGCCCGCAATTTCGCCGATGATCTCGACGTGCTCGTCCCGCGGGTCTACTGGGAGTGGACCAGCGCCTCGATGAACGTGCAGGAGCACATCGAGGGCATCTCCGGCGACGATCTGGCTGCTATCGACAAGGCGGGCCTCGACCGCAGGGCGATCGCGGCGCGCGCCGTCGACGCCATGCTCAAGATGATCCTGCTGGACGGGTTCTTTCAGGCCGATCCGCATCCCGGCAATGTGATGTGCCTGCCGGGCAACCGCATCGCCCTGATCGATTTCGGCATGGCGGGCCGGCTCTCCCCGGCGCGTCGCCGTCAGATGGTCGATCTGCTCGCGGGTTACGTCCATCACGACGAAGAAACGATGCTGGAGGTGCTGCTCGACTGGCGCGGTCACGAGGCCGTCGACGAGACCCGGCTTGCGGCCGATCTCGGCGAGCTGGCGCACGACTATGCCGACGCGCAACTGAAGGACCTGAAGATCGGAACGCTGCTGCACCGGGTGTCGGCGATCCTGCGCGAGCACGCGATCGTGCTGCCGCCGGATCTCGCGCTCCTGTTCAAGGCGCTCGTCAGTCTCGAGGGCTTCGGCCGCCAGTATGATCCCGACTTCCGTCTGGTCGACCGCGCGGAGCCTTTTCTTGCCCGCGCCATGTCCGAGCGCTATCAGCCGGTGGACGTGTTGCGGAGGGGCCAGTCGGCGCTCGGCGATTTCCTCGGGCTGATCGCCACGATGCCGCGCGACCTGGCGCGGTTGATCAGGGACGCGCGCCATGGCCGCCTGCGGATAGAGCTCGATCTCCGGCGCCTGGACGCCTTCGGCGATCGCATGCACAGCGCCGTCGATCGCGCCACCATCGGCATCATGACGGCATCGCTGGTGGTCGGCTCGTCCATCGTCATGACGGTGGCGGGGGGCCCGACCGTGTTCGGGGTGTCGCTGCTCACCTGGTGCGGTCTGGCCGGCTACCTGGTCGCATTCGTGAACAGCCTGTGGATCATTTTTTCGATCTGGCGCTCCGGACGGCGATGAGAGCGCGCCCGGGAGCGGGCTCCGGCCCCGGTCGCCGCCACCAGGCACAACTTTTTCGCCTCGATCAAGGGACCGTCCGCCCGTGCCATGGCGCGGCTAGGCTGCCGACGGCGATGTCGCAATTCTCCGGCCGCTGTCGCGATCCCGCGCCAGCCCTGCGTTCGCAGCATGCGAGCAAGGCGCACTTGCTCGCTTGTCCGCACCGTACGGCCTTCATACGCTGGCCGTAGGGCAGGATCGAGAACGCGACGGCCGCCTGGCACCCAAAACAGTCGCGTCCGCCTGCCCGGGGAAACGTCAGGAGCAGGCCCATGTTCGATGTTCTCGACAAGCAATCGCGCTTGACCGCCAATCAATGGAAGATCCTCGGCGCCGCCATCATCGGCGATGCGCTGGAGTTCTTCGACTACTTCCTGATCGGCTTCGTTCTCGCCTTCATCATCGGCCCATGGAAGCTCACTTTCGGCCAGTCCGCCGTGGTGCTGCTGTCGTCCGGCATCGGCGCCATCATCGGGGCCTATGGGTGGGGCTGGATCGCCGACCGGATCGGCCGGCGCAAGGTCTTCATCCTGACCGTGCTCAACTTCTCGCTTGCCACTGGCGCGCTCTACTTCACGCCGGACAACGACTGGCTCTATCTGTCATTCGTGCGCTTCTTCGTCGGCCTCGGCGTCGGCGGGCTCTACTGCGTCGACCTCCCGCTGGTGCAGGAGTTCATGCCGTCGTCGAAGCGCGGCTGGGTCGGCGGCCTCGTCACCTGCGTCATCCCGCTCGGCGTCGGCCTCGGGGCCGTGCTCGGCGCCTATGCGACGCCGGCGATCGGCTGGCGCGGCCTGTTCGCGGTCGGCGTGCTGCCCGCCCTGCTGGTCCTGCTGGTGCGGGTCTGGGTGCCGGAATCGCCGCGCTGGCTGGTGCGCCAGGGCCGCTTCGAGGAGGCGCGCGAGTCTCTCGCCTGGGCGCTGCAGGTCGATCCGCGGTCGCTGCCCATGCCGGTCAGGGAGCCTTCCGCCGTGATGCGGACCAACTGGTTCGACCTGTTCCGCTATCCGCGCAGCCTTGCGGTGTCCTGGCTCGGCAATGCCGGCGCGCAGACCGGCGTCTACGGCATCGCGCTGTGGGCGCCGTCGCTGTTCGTCGTGCTGCTCAAGGTGACGCCGCAGGAAGCCTCGAAGATGATGATCCTGCTGACCGTCGTCGGCTTCATCGGCCGCCTGTCATTCTCCTGGCTGTCGGAACATATCGGCCGGCGCAAATCGGGCGGGCTGCTCGGCCTCGGCGCCGGCGTGCTCACGATCCTCGCCGGCTACAACTACGACGCCACGCTGTTCGGGCTGTCGGCTTTCTGGCTGATCCTGGCGGCCGCCATGTTCTTTGCCGACGGCGGCTTTGCCATCGTCGGGCCCTATGCGGCAGAGGTGTGGCCGTCGCACCTGCGCACCAGCGGCATGGGCTCGGCCTACGGCTTCGGCGGCATCGGAAAAATCATCGGGCCGCTCGGCCTGGCGCTGATCGTCGGCTCCAGCAACTTCGTCAAGCCGGACGTTCCGGTGCCGCAGATCCCGACCGCGTTCCTCTATCTCGGCTGCTGGTTCCTGCTGGCAGGCGCGGTCTACTATTTCCTCGGGTTCGAGACCGGCGGCAGGTCGATCGAGGAGATCGATCGCGATCTCGGCAAGACCCTGCAGCCGGGATGATCGTCCCGAGCGCTACGACTTGATGCCCAGCAGCTGGGCCGCCGTGCCGCCCAGGATCGCGATCTTGTCGGCGTCGCTCAGATCCGGCGTCTGCAGGATGAGATCGACCGCGGTCTTGGTCCATGGATAGGGATAGTCGGTCCCCACCACCAGCCGGCTCGCGCCCACCTCGGCGATCAGGTGGCGCACGCCCTGTCCCGCCGACACGCGACCGACGTCTCACACGATACCATGCGCCGTCGCTGGGCAAATTGCCCGTCGATCGCCGGGCCGCTTGTTCGGCGCCGGTGGCGCGTGTAGCCTCGACCAAACCCCGGGACACGCCATGACAGCAGCCGGAGCCGCGCCGGCGGGACCGCGCGTCAGCAGCCGCAACCTCGACCTCAAATGGTCGCTGACGCTGCGGGTCGTCGCCGTCGCGTTCGGGTGTTTTCTCGGTGCCGCGGCGCTGGCGCTGTACGGGACCTGTCGCGAGCTTCGGCAGGCCAACGAGAGCGTCGCCGATATCGTCGTCAGACAGCTGCAGGTCCAGCTGTTCCGCATCGAGGCCAGCATCGACGCGCCGGCGCGGTTTCCCGACTGGGAGCCGGTCATCGATCGCGTCCAGGGTGCCGGCCAGTGCATCCGCTTTGTCAGGCCCGACGGCGGCGTCGGGCGCTCGAGCTGCGTCGGCGTCGATCGCCACAGCGGCGGGCCGCCGGCGTGGTTCGCCACGCTGGTCGCCGTCCTGCCCGCCACGCTGGCCGACACCGCACGCCCGGTCTCCAATCACGGCAGGAATTTCGGCACCCTGGTCGTCACCACCGAGCCGGCTGTCGTCGTGGCGGCGATCTGGAAGGATGTTTTTGGGCTGCTCGGCCTCACCGCGCTGCTCGTCGTCGCGATCTGCCTCATGCAATACGTGGCGATCAGCCGGGCGCTGCGGCCGACCCAAAATATCCTGGCCGGGCTCGACCGGCTGGCGCGCGGCGACCTGTCGTGCCGGCTGCCGCAGTTCCGGCTGATCGAGCTGCAGCGCATCAGCGAGGTGTTCAACACGCTCGCCGCCAGTCTCGAGCGGACCACGCACGAGCGGGCCGCCCTGGCGGCCCGGCTGGTCGACGGGCAGGAGCAGGAGCGCCGTCATCTGGCGCGCGAGCTTCATGACGAGCTGGCGCAGACCTTGAGCGCGATCAGCGCGGCCGCCGCCTCGATCAAGGTGACAGCCGAGACCGAATGCCCGGCGCTGGTGCCGGAGGCGAGCAGTCTCACGCAGACGTCGATCGCCGTGATGAGATCGCTGCGGACGACGCTGCAGACGCTGCGTCCGCCGGAGATCGACGATTTCGGGCTGGCGGCCGGCCTCAAAACGCTTGTCCGGGACCACGAGCGGCGGGCCGGCGGGAAACTGAGGATCCTGCTGGAGGTCGACGGCGACCTCGGCGCGCTGCCGCCGACGGCGGCCTCGCATGTCTACCGCATCGTCCAGGAGGGTTTGACCAACATCGCCAGGCATGCCGATGCGCGCCGGGCGCGCGTCGCCCTCGCGCTCGCGCCGGAGCTGCCCGGGCCGGCCTGCCCGACATCGGCTGACGCTGACCATCGAGAACGATGGCTGCGGATCAGACACTGGCGGGGCGGCGGATGGCGACGGGCTCGGGCTGGTCGGCATGCGCGAGCGCGCCATGGCGCTCGGCGGACAGCTGGAGGCGATGCGGCTTGCGGGCGCTTTCAGGCTGCACGCCGTCATCCCGTTCGCGGCGCCCGCGGAGGCGCTGCGATGAGCACGGTCCGCGTCCTGCTGGTCGACGACCACGCGGTCGTGCGTGCCGGCTATCGGACCCTCATCGAGAAGCACGGGCTCACCGTCGTCGGCGAGGCCGCGGACGCCGCGGCGGCCTATCGGTGCTACAAGGAGACGCGGCCCGATGTGGTGGTCATGGATATCTCGATGCCGGGTCGCGGCGGCATCGACGCGATCGGCCATATCCGCGGGCTCGACCCCGAGGCGCGCATCCTGGTGTTCACCATGCACGGCGGGGCGGCCTATGCGTTGCAGGCCTTTCGCGCCGGCGCCAGAGGCTACGTCACCAAGAGCAGCCCGCCCGATCTGCTGGTCGGCGCCGTACGCAGCGTCGCGGAAGGCCGGTTGACGCTGTGTCCCGAGATCAGCGAGGCGCTGGCGCTCGATCGGGTCGAGGCGGAGACGAGCGGGCTGGACAATCTGTCGCCGCGCGAGTTCGAGATTTTCCGCATGATCCTCGAGGCCAGATCCACCGACGACATCGCCGCCGCGCTCAATGTCAGCCGCAAGACCGCGGCGAACTATCACTACGCCATCAAGTCGAAGCTCGGCGTCGCCTCCGATATCGAGCTCCTCCATCTCGGCCTGCGCCACGGCCTGGTGCAGCATGCAGGATGGGTTGAGCCGCCAGGCGAAACCCATCGCCCCGACGATATGCCGTGATGGGTTTCGCCTTCGGCTCAACCCATCCCACGCCCGCAACGCTCGCACAGGCAATTTGCCCAGGCGCGCTCGGGCAACTCCCCATGTTGTCGGCTCGCCGGCAGGCCCACTGTGGGACCCAAATTGGCATGCCGCATGTAGGAGCGCACAATGCCTGTTCCGGAAGCGCGCCGAGCACGCCATCGTCTGCCGGTATCGGCGCATCGCGCGTTGGCCGCAGGCCTGGTAGCCGCGCTGGCAGTACTTGCAATGCCCCCGCCCGGTGCGGCCGAGCCGGGCCTCATCAGGATTGCGCTGTTCGAATTCGAGCTCGATGACCGCAGCGCCGGTGGCGGCATCATCGCCCAGGATGCGATCGACAGCGGGAACCTGAAGCTGGCGACCGAGGAGGCGCGGCGCATGCTGGCAGCCTCCGGCCGCTACGGCCTGGTCGATGCCGGCAGCTCGGCGGGCGAGGCGATCTCGGCAGGGGGCATCCGGCACTGCAACGGCTGCGAGGCTCAGCTGGCGAAAAAGCTCGGCGCCGATCAGTCGATGGCGGGGATCTTCACCCGGGTGAACCGGACAGAGTTCACCCTGCGGATTGTCGTCCGGGACGCCGGCACCGGCGCGGTCGTGCTCGACGCCTTCACGGGTCTCAGGATGGGGGCGAACTACGCCTGGCCGCGCGGCGTCAAATGGCTGATGGAGAACCGGATCCTGCCAGCGCCATGACAGTCAGCAAACCCCCGTCGTCAGGCAATCGCCTGTGACGTTGCCGCGCGCTCGGCGCCTCTTCTCCCGCTGCCCGCTCTTTGCGGGGAGAGGGTCGGGGTGAGGGGCCCTTTCGCGAGTTTCGGCGCTTGGAGAGACCCCCCACCCGCCCGCGCTGACGCGCGGTCGACCTCTCCCCGCGTGCGGGGAGAGGTGGAGCCCGCGGCGCGTTCCTGCCACTGCTCCCAAAAGGGCTACGACGTGATGCCCAGCAGCTGGGACGCGGTTCCGCCGAGGATTGCGATCTTGTCAGCGTCGCTGAGACCGGGCGTCTGCAGGATGAGGTCGACCGCGGTCTTCGTCCATGGATAGGGATAGTCGGTCCCCACCACCAGGCGGCTGGCGCCGACCTCGGCAATCAGATGGCGCACGCCCTCCGGGTTGAAGACCATGGTGTCGTAATACATCTGCTTGAGGTACTCGGTCGGGGTCTTCTTGATGGTCCCATGCGTCCCGCCCGGGCAGAGATCGGGCCGCGTCGGGCAGCCATGATCCGAGCGCCCCGAATAGGAGGGCAGGAAGCCGCCGGCATGCGCCGCACAGATTTTGAGGCCCGGGAACCTGTCGAGCGTGCCCTCGAAGATCAGATGCGAGAGCGCGATGGTGGTCTCCAGCGGATTGCCGATCACGTTGCTCAGATAGCCGTTGCCCTTGAAGCGGTGATCGAGCTGGGCCGGAGCGCCGTCACCCTGCGGATGGATGAAGACCAGCACGCCGAGTTCCTCGGCCTTCGCCCAGAACGGATGAAACTTCGGATCGCTGATCTCCAGGCCGGCGACATTGCCGCCGATGGCCGCACCGCGCAGCCCGTACTTCTTGACGCCCTCCGCGAGCTGCTCGGCGGCGAGATCCGGGAACTGCAACGCCACCGACGCGAAGGCCACGAATCGGTCGGGATTCTTTCCGCAGGCCTCGGCGAGTTTCTCGTTCTGGATCGTGATGATCTGCTTCGCCAGGTCGCGCTCGACCTTGTACCAGTTGGGATTGATGCTCAGCGCCTCGACGTCGATACCCTGCTCGTCCATCGTCTTGATCCGCAGGCCGACCTCGGTCGCCATGTCGAGATCGGTGCGCAGCCCCGGTCCGGCGAGCTTGGCGCCCATCAGCGCCAGCGCCTCCGGCACCGCGCAGTGGGCATGGATGTCCACGGTCTTGGCGCGCTTGCCATTGACCACGACCTCGCGGCGGCGCGTCTGGGCTTGCGCGGGCGAGGGGGCCGTCAGAGCGCAACCGACGAACACGAGGCTGGCCAGAGCGCCGGCCGTCGTCTGAAGAATATCCCTGCGGGTGGCCATGGTGCGCTTTCCTCCATCTCGATGCTGGCATCAGCTTCGCCGCCTTCGGCGGTCGTGCGACCAGCGTGGATGCGGCGGCCAGGGCCGTCAAGGGCTCCGCGGGGGCCCGGCCGGGGTCAGCGGTGGAGCGGGTCATCCTGACCGACCGGAAATGGCGTACGGTGCCGTCGCGGCGCGTGACCCGGCGCATCCCGGGCCGATCGATGCGGAATTGTTGACCAACGGGTTGGAGTGTCATGCGGATTGCTGCTGATGTCCGGCGCCATTCTGGCGAGCCTGCTGGCCGGCCCTGCCGCGGCGCAGAGCGGTGAAGAGGCCGTCAAGGGCGCCGTCGCCAGCTGGTATGCCGAGCTGAGGAAGGGCAGGGATGCGCGCCTCGACAGCATGCTGGCGCCGGGCGGGATGGTCGTTCCCGACCATGACTTCAGGAGCCCGGGCGGCGTGAAGCGGCAATCGCGCGCCGCCGATCCTCACAGGCAGCGGTTCGCGCATCTCCTCGCGGTCCGGGCGGAAAAGTTCTCCTACGAGGTTCGCCAGCTGCGGGTCGAGGCGACCCTCGCCAAGGCCATGGTCTGGGAGCGCGGCTGGATCTATGCCTGGGCGGCGAAATCGACATACGAGAATGCCGCGGCCGCGACCTTCGTGCTGGAAAAACGCGACGGCGAGGACTGGAAGATCCTGATCTACGCATCGAACCCGGAGGCGGTCCGGCCCGACCACCGCAACGAGCCGATGCCCGATCTCAGGCCCAAGGAGCAGTGAAGGCTCGCTGATCCGGCGGGCCGGCGTCGGGCTCTATCGGTGTTCGCCGCCGCCCGCGCGCCGGCCGGTCAGCCACAGGCAGCCCTGCATGACGACCGACGCCGCCACCACCACGGCCATGGTGCAGGTGGCGTAGGCTGCGGCCTGCGAGGTGAAGCCCGCTTCCTCGAGGCGCATGATCGACACCGAGGCGACGCTCACCGATGCGGTGACGAGAAAGATCACCGCCGACAGCGTCACCATCGAGCGCATGAACAGGAAGAAGAACACCGAGACGATCGTCGGCGCGACGAACGGCCCGACCACGTCGCGCATGACCAGCGGCACGCCGGCGCCGAGACAGGTGGCGGTCTCTGCGAGCGTGGCGGGAACCTGCCGCAGGCCGGTCATGGTGGTGAGGAACCCCTGCGTCGAGTAGTGCACGGCATTGCAGATCGCCAGCAGCGCGGCACTGCCGTAGAGCGCATAGAGCGGCGTTGCCCGGCGCATTGAAGGCGAAGATATAGGCAAGGCCGAGCACCAGCCCGGGCACCGCGGCCGGCAGCAGGCAGACGAAATAGATCGGCTTTGCCAGGATCGCGCGGCACCCGCTCGAGCGCGAAGCCCAATACGAACAACGCGGCAGCGCCGACCAGCCCGGCGATCAGCGAGACCTGCACGGTCGTCCACAATGGCGCGTAGCCGCCGGCCACCTTCACGGCGTAATGCCTGAGCGTGAGGTCGAAGCGGTACGGCCACAGCCAGACGAAGCTTGCGAACACCACGATGCCGATCATGATCATCGGCAGCAGCGCCACCAGCCAGGAGGCCAGCGCCATCGGAATATCCCGACGCGGCGTCCACGACGGGCTCAAAGGCACGATCGAATCGCTCGATGGCGCCGAATTGCCGCTGGCCGGCGACGCGCTCCAGGTAGAACGCCAGCACGGTGGGCAGCAGCAGCATGATCCCGATCACGGCGCCCAGGTTGAAGTTCATCTGCCCGACGGCCTGGTTGTAGATCTCGGTGGCAAGCACCGAATAGTCGCCGCCGATCGTCGCCGCATTGCCGAAATCGGTGATCGTCACGGTGAACACCACGAAGGCGGCACTGAGCAGTCCGAATTTGATGTTCGGCAACGTGATATCGATGAACTGTCGCCATTGCGACGCGCCGAGAAGTTCCGCGGCCTCGTAGACGCGCGCGTCGGCGGTGCGCAAGGCCGCGCCGATGATGAGGACGGCCTCGGGAAGCGCGTAGAGGGTGTTGGCGATGAGCAGTCCCCAGAATCCATAAATGTTGAATTCGAGCCCCGTCGCCTTGGCGATCAGTCCGTTGCGGCCGAGCAGGAAGATCAATCCCAGCCCCTGCACCAGCGACGGGGCGAGCAGCGGCAAGGCAACCGCCCAGACCAGCAGCGAGCGGCCGGGAATTTTGCAACGATGCACCGAGAATGCCACCACGAGCCCGCACAATACTGCGAGCGCAGTGGTGGCGGCGCTCATGATCAGGCTGTGCGCGGTTGCCAGCCAGAAGCTCGGTGTCTGCAGGATGCGGGCATAGTTGCCGAAGCCGACGGCGCCGTCCGGCTCGGTGAGGCTGCGGGCCACCATGGTCATCAGCGGGTAGATGAAGAATATCGCGAGCCCCGCCAGCGGGAGCACGAGGCATGTCGCGACGAAGGCGTTGTCGCTGTCGACCACGGCACGACGGATGGCCGCCCTCATGAGGGCGCGATCCAGGTGCAACGGCCGGGCGGAAAGTCGATGCCGACCTCCTCGCCGGATGCAATACCCGACTGTCCGGCCTCTTCGACGATGAGCTTGCCGCCCGGCCAATCCAGGTGCAGGCGCGAGACATTGCCGAGAAATTGCACCTGCCGTACATGGCCGCTGACATGGGCGCCGTGGCCGTCCGGGAAGACCCTGATATCCTCCGGACGAATGCAGGCAAGCTCGCCGGCGGCCGGCGAGTGGCCGACAAGCAGCGCGGGTGCGAAGCTTCGGGCCACGTCGAGCTCGATGAGGTTGCTCAGGCCCACGAAGTCCGCGACGAAACGGTTCGCGGGCCGCCGATAGAGGTCTTCCGGGCGGCCGATCTGGGCTATCCGGCCCGCCTGCATGCACACGATGCGGTCGGCGAGCGTCAGTGCCTCTTCCTGATCGTGCGTCACCATCAGGGTGAGGATGCCGAGCCGCTGCTGCAGGTCGCGGATTTCCGATCGCAGCTCCAGCCGGACCTTGGCATCGAGCGCGGAAAGCGGCTCGTCGAGCAGCAGCAGTTTTGGCTCGACGGCGATCGCGCGGGCGATGGCGACGCGCTGCTGCTGGCCGCCGGAGAGCTGCCAGGGATAGCGGGCGGCCAGATGCGGCAGTTGCACCAGGTCGAGCAGCGTGCCGACGCGCTCCCTGATGCGCGCCGCAGGCTCCCGGCGAACCCGCAGGCCGTAGCCGATATTGTCGGCGACATTCATGTTAGGAAACAGCGAATAGGCCTGGAACACGATCCCGAAGCCGCGGCGGCGCGCCGGGACGCGGGTCAGGTCGATCGATCCGAGGCGCAGCTGGCCGCCGTCAGGGATGGAAAGACCGGCAACGAGCCGCAGCAGTGTTGTCTTGCCGCATCCCGACGGCCCGAGCAGGCAGACGAATTCCGGGGCTCTTGCGGAAAACGAGATGTCGTCGAGCGCGACGACCGCACCGAACGTCTTGCGGATCGATTGAAGCTCGAGCAGCATGCGCCGCAAAACCCGGTCAGCGGCCGATCTCCTTCTGCCAGCGGGCGAGAATTGCCTCGCGCTCCTTGGCCGATCTGGCGAAATCGATGGTCACCAAAACCTTCGAGACGTCCTTGGGCAGACCGGCTTTTTGTGCCGAGCTCGACGGCTCGACGCCGGCGATCGTCACGATCTCCTTGTACTTGCCGTAGATCGCGGCGGCTTCCGCCGAGAGCGTCCAGTCGAGAAAACGCCTGGCGTCGGTCTTGTTCGGCGCCTTCTGCATCAGGCCCGAGGCTTCGAGCTCGTATCCTGCCCCCTTGGCGGGGATCACCATGGTGATCGGGAATCCTTCCTCGATCGACTGGATGGCGGCGAAGGCGAGCGAGGTGCCGACCGCGAACTCCCCGGCGCGCGCCGCCTTGCACGGCCGCGAGCCCGACTTGATGTATTGCGCCACGTTGGCGTCGAGGTCTTTCAAGAATTTCCAGCCCTTCTCCTCGCCCATCTTCTGCAGGATGCCGACGACCTGCAGATAGCCGGTCCCGGACGACACCGGGTTGGGCATCACCACCTCGCCCTTGAACTTCGGGTCGATGAGATCCTCCCAGTCCTTCGGCACCGGCAGGCCCTTGGCCTTGACCCGCTCGTTGTTGACGCAGAACGCCGCCATGTAGCCTGTCGCGGCGAACCATTTGTCGTCGGCGGCGCGATAGGCCGACGCCAGCTTGTCGCTGCCCTTGGCCTTGTAGGGCTCGAGCAGGGCGAGAACCCGCGGGTCGAGCATGTTGGTGACCGCCCAGCCCCAGATCACGTCGTGCTGCGGATTGGACGCCTCGGCGAGGATGCGCGCCCCGAGATCGCCGGTCGACAGGCGCAGGACCTTGAGGTCGATGTCGGGCAGCGCCTTCTTCGCCGCCGCGACGTATTCGGCGATCTCGTCCTCCTCGAGCGCGCTATAGGCGGTCAGGCTGCCCGCCTGGGCGGCGCCGGCCATGAGGAAGCTCAATACGCAAACCAGCGAAATCTTCTTCATCGACGGCTCCCCCGCACGGCTAGGTCGGCAGGATTGCAAATCGACGGCAGGTCTGTCCACAACCACTGCAGTGTCTTGCGGGAATGCCGGGAAACGCGAATATTCATGCCGGTTCGGGCGGTCCCCGGAGGACCCCGGTTGGAGCGCCGCGATCGATGGGGGTGTCATGACGAAGTCTTCGCTGACGGCGGCCGCCTCGATGCTGGGTCTGGTCCTGTCGCCGATTGCCGACGCTCAGGCCGTCGAACTCCAGGTCCTGGCGGGCGGCGGCATCACAGGGCCGCTCACAGAGCTCGGCGCGCAATTCGAGAGCGCTTCCGGCCACAAGCTTGTTTTTCGCTTCGGCACCACCCCCCAGCTGATCAAGCTGGCCACGACCGGCGGCCCGTTCGACCTGGGTGTCGTCCCTCGGGAGGTGTTCAAGGACGCCGACGCTCGGGCTCGGTTCGCGTCCGGACCGACAACCGACATTGCTCGCGTTGGCCTCGGCGTCGCCGTCCGCTCGGGTGCCTCGAGGCCCGACATCGGCACGCCCGAGGCGCTGAAGCAGACGCTGCTCAAGGCGCAATCGATCGCCGCCATACCGGAAAGCGCCGGTGGCGCCCAGGTCCTGCGGGTGTTCGAGCGTCTCGGCATCGGCGACGCAATGAAAGCCAAGACCAAGGCGCAGGCTGGGCCGGTACAGCTCGTCCAGGCGGTTGCCAACGGCGAGGCCGAGCTTGGCGTGTTTCTCGCCAATGTGCTGACGGCCCCCGGCCTGGATCTGGTCGGTCCGTTTCCCGCCGAGCTGCAGCAGGAAGTCATTTTCGCCGCAGCCGTCGCTGCGAACGCCAAGGAAGCGGAAGCCGCCAAGGCGTTCATCGCCTACCTGATGACCCCCGCCGCCACCGCGGTGATCAAAGCCAAAGGCATGAATCCGGGCTGAGACGAACGCAGTACTGACATTGAACAGCGGGAGGCGGCATCATGCGACGCGCGGCATTGGCGATTCTCGCTCTCGTCATCTCCTGCTCCTTCGCCTTTTCCCAGGTGCCGACGCCCCGGCTGGAGGCGATCAACAGCAACAAGATCGTCCGCATCGCCCATCGGACCGACTCGCGGCCGTTCTCCTTCGTCAACCCGGAGGGGCAACCGGCCGGCTATACGATCGATCTCTGCAAGCTGGTCGTAAGCTCGTTGGAGCAGCAACTTGGCAAGCAGTTGACCATCGAATGGGTTGCGGTCGATACGCGGACGCGTTTCCAGGCGATCGCCGCCGGGACGGCCGACATGGAGTGCGGATCGAGCACGGTCACCCTGACGCGCATGAAAGAGGTCGACTTCTCCAGCATCATTTTCGTCGAGAGCACCGGCGTCATTGTCAGGACCAACTCAGGGATTTACTCGTTCAACGCGATGGCCGGCAAGAGGATTGCGGTCATCGCCGGGACAAGCAACGAACGGGCGATTGCCGAGGAGGTCAAGCGCCGTCAGCTCAGCGTGGCAATAATTCCCGTCAACGACCGGGAGAGCGGAATAGCGGCCCTGAAGAGCGCCGAGGTGGACGGATTTGCCAGCGACAAGATGTTGTTGTTGCCGAGCACCGGCATCGACGGGTCCCAGGGGTTGACCATGCTGTTCGACGATCTCTCGTTCGAGCCGTATGCCATCGTGCTGCCGCGTGGCGACTGGGAGTTTCGCCTCGCCGTCAACACGGCGCTCGCTCACATCTATCGCCGCGGAGACAACCTCGGCATCTTCAAGACATGGTTCAGCGGAACCGGCTTGAGGGTGGGATTGCTGCTGGGGGCCGCCTTCGCCCTCGGCAATCTGCCCGACTGACCAACGGGCATGACTGCCCAGGCCCCCGCGCGCCTGCTATAGTCCGCCGCCCGCACAAGAAACCGACCGCGAGGAAACATGCCCGACGCGCCATCCGAGACGATGACCGGTGCCGAATGGCTGGCGCGCACGATCCACGCCGCCGGCACCACCCATGTGTTCTGGGTCGATGCCGTGCTCCGCCGCACGCTGGTCGAGCTCGGCGTGCTCGGCGTTACCCGGGTGCTGGCGCATTCGGAAAAGGCCGCGGTCTACATGGCCGACGGCTATGCGCGCGTCTCCGGCCGGCCCGGCCTGTGCTTCGCGCAGTCGGTGGGTGCCGCCAACCTCGCGGCCGGGCTGCAGGACGCCTATCTCGGCCGCAGCCCGGTCATCGCGCTGACCGGCCGGAAGATCTCCTTCCAGCAGCATCGCAACGCCTACCAGGAGCTGCCGCACGCGCCGCTGTTCTCCGCCGTGACCAAATTTGCCGCCGAGGTGGATGCCGCCGCCGAACTGCCGCGCCTGCTGCGGCACGCCTGGCGGTCGGTCATGACCGGCTCGCCGCGGCCGGCCCATCTCGATCTCAACGGACGCATCGCCGAGGTCGTCGAGACCGGTCCGGTGACGGAGCCGGTGAGCGCCAGCACCCCCTTCGACATGCGCATGCCGCCGCACCGGCCGGTGCCGGCGGCCGACGACATCGCGCGCGCCGCCGCGGCGCTGAACCGGCGCCCGGCGGGTGGCGATCGTGGCGGGTGCCGGCGCCGCCGCCTCGGGCTGCGGCGCCGAGCTCCTGGAGCTCGGACAACGCCTTGCCGCCCCGATCGGCGTGTCGCTCGGGGCCTACGGCATCATCCCGACCCGCCATGGCCTCGCCATCGGCACCGTCGGCGACTACGCGGCGCCGCCCGCCAACCGCATCGTGCACGAGGCCGACCTCGTGCTGTTCGTCGGCTGCCACACCGGCGATCAGGTCACCCATGCCTGGCGCATTCCGGCGATCGACACCGCCGTCGTGCAGATCGACGTCGATCCGCTGGAGCTCGGCCGCTCCTATCCGGATACGCTCGGCCTGATGGGCGATCCCAAGGCGACGCTGGCGCTGCTCATCCAGGCGATCGGCTCGCCGCAGCGCGACGGCTTCTATGCGGAAAACGCCGCCCGCATCATGGCGGAGTGGCGCGCCCAGCGCGCTCCGCTGCTGGCGAGCGACGAGACGCCGATCCGGCCCGACCGGTTGTGCGCCGAGCTTTCCGCCGCGCTGCCGCCGGACGCGATCCTCGTCGCCGACACCGGCTATTCGGGCATCTGGACGTCGACGCTGGTCGATCTCGACGGCGCCGGCCAGACCTATCTGCGCGCCGCAGGCTCCCTCGGCTGGGCGTTTCCTGCCGCACTCGGCGCCAAATGCGCCGCGCCCGGCCGCAAGGTCGTGTGCTTTTGCGGCGACGGCGCGCTCTACTATCATCTGACCGAGCTGGAGACCGCCCGGCGCCGCGGGATCGCCGTCGTGCTCATCGTCAACAACAATTCGGGTTTCGGCCAGGGCTGGCCCGAATCTTCTGCGGATGCAGGGCAACAAGCCCGGGGACCCGGCGGAAATGCTGCGATTCGGGCCGACGGATTTTGCCGCCATCGCCCGCGGCTTCGGCATCCGCGCGATCCGCGTCGAGCATCCCGGCGGGATCGCCGCGGCGCTGCGCGAGGCGATTGCGGCGGACGAGACCGTCGTCGTCGACGTCGTGACCGACATCGAGGCCCGCGCGCCCGAGCCGTGGCTGCCGGTGGCCGGCTGAACGCGGCGCGATATTGCGGCGCCGGCGCGAACGGCGCGCCGGATGCGACAACATCGAATCAAGAGCATTTCCCGCCCGCCACCGTGCGATCCTCATCAATCTAGACTTAGTTGCTTTGGTGGTGCAAACACCCGGAACCCGTGATCGGCAGCGGCTCGAGGGAGCGCAAGAGTTGGGAGGGGAGCACCTGGCTGAGCGAGAGCCCTATGGCGCCCTGGCACCGCGGGGACTGGACAGGGCCGTCATAGCGGCGACCGGTCATCTGCCGGACAATTGGTTGGGAATGCGCCTTGCAATTGCATTGCGGCGCATCACCATGATGCGGCTCGTGGGCGATCCCGGCTTCGATGTCGAGCGTTTTGGTCTCCGCGTGCGACTGCATCCCCGGCGCAACGGATGCGAAAAGGGCTTGCTGTTCATGCCTCGGATGTACGAGGCGCGAGAACGTGCAGTGCTGGCCGCGCACATCGACAAGGCGAAAGCCGGCGGTCGCCCCTTCGTCTTTGTCGACATCGGCGCCAATGTTGGCCTGTTCTCCCTGTTCGTCGCATCCCGCATCGGCCGCGACGGCGAAATTCTGGCAATCGAGCCGGAGCCCGAGAACGTCCGCCGGCTGCAATTCAATATCGAGGCCAATCCGGGAGTCCCAATTCGCGTCATTGCGCTCGCGCTCGGCGACCGTCCCGGGAAGGTGGTCTTGAAGGTCGATCAGCGGGACAAGGGCGGTACAAAGACCCTGCCGTGGACGCAGCAGGTGCATTCCTCGGATCTCACGACCGTCGAATGCCGGACGCTCTTGGAGGTTCTGAGGCAAGAAAGGGTTCAATCCATCGACGCGTTGAAGATCGACGTGGAGGGAACCGAGAACCTCATCCTCTCGGCATTCTTTCGCGACGCGCCGGAAACGCTGTGGCCGCAACTCGTGATCATCGAGGTCGCTGGTGAATTGCCCAGTGCGGCTCCTTATTCGACACTGATGGATCTTTCCTACAAGGTGACCTCGCGCAGCAGGCAGAATGTCATGATGTGTCGCTGAGCCGCAGCAATCGGGGGCTTTCGTAAGTGCAAATCTTGTCGTTCCAATCCGGTCTTCACGACGCCTCGGCGGCGGCCTTCGACGACTATCGGCTCGTCGCCGCCGTTCAAGAGGAGAGGCTGCGGCGCGAGAAGGGATGGGGCAACGACGTGCCGTGGCTCGCCATCGACGAGGTCCTGCGCATCGCCGGCTGGGGGCGCAACGATGTTGACGCGATCGCCCTCACGCGCGGCGTGTTTCCGCTGCACTATTTCCGCTTTCCGCTCCACCGGGAGCTGTACTACGCATTGCGAAAAAGCCTCGGCAGCGAGCGCCTGGAGCGCGATCTGTCCATCGCGTCCAACCGTAGCGGGACAAGTTGCGAGCGGCTCTTTCGCGCCGACCGGTTTGTTGCGCTGAACGGATTTCGCCCCGACGTCGAGCTTCGTTTCATCAATCATCACGAGGCGCATGCGCTTGCGTCACTGTTCCACACCGATTGGGACGATGCGCTGGTCTACACCGCCGACGGCGTCGGAGACAACGTGAGCTACAGCGTCAGGAACCTGAAGGACGGACGGCTCGACTGCCTGTTCGGAGGCGACGAATGGCTCGCCGCTCGGCGCGCGCCGCGCAACAGCCTCGCGACCGCTTACGGCTACGCCACCATGGCCGCTGGATTTCGCATGTGGCGGCACGAGGGCAAGCTGACGGGTCTCTCCGCCCGGGGGAAGCCGGCGTTGCGGGACGCGCTCGCCCGGCACTTCCGCCTGGGCGAGGATGGATTGATTGCCAGCGACTTCAAGAGCCTGCGCGTGATGCAAAAGACCATTTTCGCGATCTGCCGCGGCCACAGCCGCGAGACCATTGCGGCGTCGATCCAGGATCTGGTCGAGGATCTCATATCCGGAGCGGTCGCTCATTGGCTCAGGCGTACGGGGGCACGTCGCTTGGCGCTCGGTGGCGGGTTGTTCGCCAATGTGCGCCTCAACCGGCTGCTCGCCGAATCGTTGCCGGTCGAGGAGATCTTCATCTTTCCGGCCATGGCGGACGACGGCTTGGCAGTCGGAGCCGGCCTCTGCTATCTGCGCGACCGCGATGGGCTTGCAACCTGGCTGCGCCAGCGCCATAGGCTGGACAACGCTTATCTGGGCCGAGACTACGACTCGCGGATCGACGCCTGCCTCGCAGCCGACGCCCGCGTGCGCGCGACGGGCGGCGAGCCGGTCGCGGTCGCGACAGATCTGATCGCAAACGGAAGGGTCGGCGCCATCTATGTCGGGCGCATGGAGTATGGTCCGCGCGCGCTCGGCGCGCGGAGCATCATCGCCGATCCGAGCGACGCCACGATCAACGACCGGCTGAACAAGCGCTTGGACCGTTCGGATTTCATGCCGTTTGCGCCCTGCGTGGCGGAGGAGGACGCCGACCGGGTGTTCGAGATCACGCCGGTCAATCGCTATGCGGCGAGGTTCATGACCATCACCTGCGCAGTCAAGCCCGAGTGGCGCGCCCGCATTCCGGCGGTTGTTCACGTCGACAATACGGCACGGCCGCAGATGGTCCGCGACGCCGACAACCCGCTGCTAGTCGCGATCCTGCGCCGGTTCCGCGACCGAACAGGAGTGCCGGTCCTGGTCAACACCAGCTTCAACGTCCATGAGGAGCCGATCGTCAACCGGCCGGAAGAGTGCAGCACAGGCGCTCATAGACGGCCGCGTCGATTTCGTGGTGACCGGGCGGGCCGTCTATGTGATGAATCCATCGTGATCGGGTATCGGAAGCGGTCTGCTGCCGGCACCACGACGGGACCCGCGCGAGACGCTATGGAGGACGCATGATCACCTACGACCTCGCCGGCAGGACGGCGCTCGTGACCGGCGGCGCATCGGGCATCGGGCTCGCCACCGCCACGATGCTGGGCCGCAACGGCGCCACGGTGGCGGTCAATTTCCTCGCCGACGATCCGCGCGGCAAGGAGGCGGTCGCCAGGCTGAAGGCCGACGGGCTGAAAGCGATCGAGGCGCCCGGCAACGTCGGCGATGCGGCGGATTGCGACCGCATGGTGAACAAGGCGATCGCCGATCTCGGCCGTCTCGACCTGCTGGTCGCCAATGCCGGCACGCCCGGCACGCGGCGAAAGATCGAGCCGCGCGAGCTCGACCTCATTACCGAGGATTTTTGGAACACGCTGATCCAGGTCAACCTGCTCGGGGTATTTCGCTGCGCCAAGGCCGCGGCGCCTGCCCTCAAGGCCGCCCACGGGGCGATCGTCAACACCGCCTCGATCGCCGGCCTCGGGCGCGCCGGCAGCAGTCTCACCTATTCGGCCACCAAGGCCGGCGTCGTCAGCCTGACGCAGAATCTCGCGCGCGGCCTCGGCCCCGAGGTGCGGGTCAACGCGGTGGCGCCCGGGGCGGTCGATTCCACCTGGATGGTCGATTGGAGCGAGGAGCAGCGGCGCTCATCGATCGAGGCCGCCGCGCTGAAGCGGCGCTGCACCACCGACGACATCGCCGAGGTCATCGTCTTCCTCGGCTTCGGCGCCGCGATGGTGACCGGCCAGACCATCGTCGTCGACGGCGGCCTGACGCTGTAGGAGAATTCTGGTCCGCCGAGGTCGAACCAGTTCTGCGTCATGGCCGTGCTCGTCACGGCCATCCACGTCTTGGCGAAGAAAGAAGACGTGGATGCGCGGGACGAGCACGCGCATGACGTCGTGGCGGACAACTCACGACCCCCGCAGCTTGTACCAGGGATGCGGATTGCCCGGCACCTTCACCCGCAGCGTGTAGACCGAGGTATGGGCGCAGCACAGCAAGCGTGCGCAGGTCGGGGCCGCCGAACGCGAAGTTCACCGCCTGCTCCGGCCACCGGATGATGCCGACGCGCCTGCCGTCGGGCGCAAACACCCAGATGCCGCCCGGCCCGGTGCAATAGACGCGGCCGATGCTGTCGACCTTCAGGCCGTCGGGGATGCCGGGCTCGGTGCCCTCGTTCATGTCGGCGAAGATGCTCCGCCCCACCATGTGGCCGGCGGCGTCGAGCCTGATCGCGTGGATGTATTTGGACGAGCGCGTGTTGGCCACATACATCGTGCGCTCGTCCACAGACAGCGCGAGCCCGTTGGGGTATTCGCAATGCGCCAGCACGCTCGATGCCGCCGTCGGGCGCCACGCGATAGACGCAGGCGCCGTCCCACAGATTGTCCTCGCCGGCGGGGCCCGGAATTTCCCGCTCGTGATAGGCGCGGCGCTTGTCCGGATCGGTGAAATAGAGGCAGCCGTTGGAGTGGCAGACCACGTCGTTGGGGCGATTGAGACGCCCGCCTTTGTAGGTGGCCGACCAGCGTCTCCACCTTGCCGTCGGCGCCCATGCGGGTGACGCGCCGCCCGTCGCCTTCGCACACGATCAGGCGGCCCGCGAGGTCGAAGGTCGTGCCGTTTCCGCCGAGGGTGTCGTCCTGACCAGCTCCGGTGCCTTGCCCGGGCACCATGCGAAACAGCTTGTTCTGGCGAATATCGACGAAATACCAGTAGCCTTCCGGATGCCACAGCGGTCCTTCGGTGAAAATGAAGCCGGTGGCCAGTCGCTCGGCTTCGGTAGTCTCCAGCACGTCGGGCAGATAGTTGGCCGCCGGCATGGTGCGCTCCCTGGATTTTCCCGCACCCTGCGACAGATGACGCCGCAAGTCGAGCTTCTGGTCGGCAATGTCCTCGCGTCGATCCAATGCTGCTCCGCGCCCCGAGCAGTCCCCCCGTGTTGACCGGCACGACCGTCCCATGATCTCCTTGCGCCGACGAGGATCTGGCGATCCCTCCGATCGCCTGTGGACCGCGAGCTGGTCGAGAGGGCATCATGGAGCTCGGCATTCACCTTCCCCATATCGGCCGTAAGGCCGGACCGGATGCCATCCGGCGCGCCGCGGTGCAGGCCGAGGAGCTCGGCTTCGCCGACGTCTGGGTGAGCGAGCACGTCATCCTGCCCAAGGCGGCCCCCTATCCGCCGTCGCCGTCGTTCTACGAGCCGATCCTGACGCTCGCCTGGGCGGCGGCCGCCACGCGGCGGGTGCGCCTCGGCACCAGCGTGGTGGTGCTGCCGATGCACCACCCGGTGCCGATCGCCAAGCAGCTCGCGACCCTGCAATCCTTGAGCGCCGGGCGCGTCATTTTCGGGATCGGGGTCGGCTGGCTCGAGGCCGAGTTCGCCGCCATGGGCATGCCGTTCCGCCAGAGAGGCCGGCGCACGGACGAAAGCATCGCGCTGTTGCGGGCCTTGTGGAGCGACGACCCGGTCAGCTTCCAGACAAAGTACATTTCTGCCGAGATCGCCGAGATGCGCATGCAGCCGAAACCTTGCGCGCCGATCCCGATCTGGGTCGGCGGCAGCTCGGAGAAGGCGCTCGAGCGCGCCGTCAATCTCTGCGACGGCTGGCACGGGTCGCGGCTGCTGCCCGACAAGGCGGCGCCGATCATCCGCCGGCTGCGGGGAAACGGCCGGAGCCGGGCTTTGCCATCTCGCTGCGCACCGGGTGGGACGGCAGCGATCCGGCCGAGCTGCGCGATCGGCTCGCCGCCTATCGCGAGGTCGGCGCCGACCATATCCTGGTCGAGCCGGCCGACCGCGAGATCGAGGACTGGCTGCGCAGCGTGGAAAAGATCGCGCGCGCCGGCGAAGGATTGGCTGGCGCGAATTAGGGCGCCTCCACATCGTATTTGATCGGCATGCGCGGATGGCCGGCGGAAAGCAGGCCTGCGCGAACAATGGCGAAGTGGCTAATGCCGGATGATCGAAGGGGCGAAGCCGTGGACGGAATGCCGCGCACTCTCTACGACAAGATCTGGGACGACCACCTCGTCGACGCGCAGCCGGACGGCGCCTGCCTCATCTATATCGACCGCCACCTCATCCACGAGGTGGACAGCCCGCAGGCGTTTGCCGGGCTGCGGAGCGCCGGTCTGAGGGTCCGCGCGCCCGACAAGACGCTGCTGGTCGTCGACCACAATGTGCCGACGTCCGACCGGACGCGCCCCAACCCGGATGCCGGCAGCGCCGCGCAGATCGCCTATCTGGCGGAGAACGCCAAACTGTTCGGGCTCGAATATTATGACGAGCTCGACCGGCGCCAGGGTATTTGCCACGTCGTCGGTCCCGAGCAGGGTTTTACCCTGCCGGGGGTCACGCTGGTGTGCGGCGACAGCCACACCTCGACCCACGGCGCATTCGGTGCGCTCGCCTTCGGCATCGGCACGTCCGAGGTCGAGCATGTGCTCGCCACGCAGACGCTGATTCAGCAAAAATCGCGGAACATGCGCGTGGTTGTCGACGGTCGGCTCCCGCCGAACGTCAGCGCGAAGGATCTCATCCTCGTCCGTCATCGGCGAGATCGGCACGGCCGGCGGCACCGGCTATGCCTTGGAATATGCCGGCGAGGCGATCCGCGCGCTCTCGATGGAAGGCCGCATGACGGTCTGCAACATGTCGGTGGAGGCCGGTGCCAGGACCGGGATGATCGCGCCGGACGCGAAGGCCTACGAATATCTCAAAGGCCGTCCCAAGGCGCCCAAGGGCGCCGCATGGGACGATGCCGTGCGCTACTGGGAGACTTTGCGCACGGACGACGGCGCGCATTTCGACCGTGAGATCAAGCTTCACGCAGCCAGGCTTCCTCCGCTCGTCACCTGGGGCACAAGTCCGGAGCAGGTCGTCTCGATCGCCGGCCGCGTGCCGGTGCCGGGCGAGATCGCCGACGAGAGCAGGCGCCGCGCCGCCGTGCGCGCGCTCGAATATATGGGGCTCAATGGCGGCGAAAGGGTCACCGATATCGCGATCGACCGGGTGTTCATCGGGTCGTGCACCAACTGCGCGCATCGAGGACCTGCGCGAGGTCGCGCGCGTGGCCAACGGCAGGACGGTCAACGCAAATGTCCGGGCGATGATCGTTCCCGGCTCCGGCCTGGTCAAGCAGCAGGCCGAGGCCGAAGGCTTGCATCAGATATTCACCAGGGCGGGCTTCGACTGGCGCGAGCCCGGCTGCTCGATGTGCCTCGCCATGAACCCCGACAAGCTCGAGCCCGGCGAGCGCTGCGCCTCGACCTCGAACCGCAATTTCGAGGGGCGCCAGGGCTACAAGGGCCGCACGCATCTGGTCTCGCCGGCCATGGCGGCGGCAGCCGCGATTGCCGGCAGGTTCGTCGATGTGCGGAGTTGGGACTGAGCAGGTCGCGGGCGCGCCCCCGATTGCGCTCGGCGACCACGCGGCGCTAATTTGAAAGCATCCACGGAGCCGGACGCCGTTCATGGGAGATTCCTTGTCGAAAAGCCGCCGACATCAGGGGTCACGGGCTGAGCAACGCAAAAGTCGCCGGCAAGCCGCCAGGAGCATCGACACTGCACGCCGCCGGCCAATGCCTGTGCGGCGACGTGGCGCTCGAGATCGATGTGCCGGCGCGCTGGGCCTGGCATGATCATTCCGCCGCCAGCCGGCGCGCCCACGGCGCCGCCTACGCGACCTATGTCGGCACCTGGCGCAGCCGTTTTCGTGTCACCAGGGGGATGACGAAAATCTCGCGCTTCGAGGACAAGGTGGCGGGGACGGCCAGAAGCTTTTGCGCCCGCTGCGGCACCCCGCTCATGTACGAGCGGTTCCACTCGCCGCACATGGTGAACATACCGCGCGCCCTGTTCGCGGACCGAACGGGTCGGGAGCCCCGCTATCATGTCGCCATCGAGGAGTTGCGGGAATGGGCCTATACGGGCGAGCCGCTCGCGCCCCTGAAGGGATTTCCCGGCATCGTCTGGGAGCGCTCGAGAAGGCGGAAGCGCACGGCGCCGGACGGGCCGTTCTGACGCCACGCATCCTGCCGCTGGAGCGACCGATGACGGGACATGGAGCGCGACCATGATTCCATCTCAGGAAGCCGCGCTCCAAACCTCCAGGCCGTTTCGCCATTCGCCGGGCGTCATGTCGAAGCGCGCCCGGAACGCCTTGTTGAAATACGACAGGTCGTTGAATCCCCAGCGATAGGCGATCTCGGAAATGTTCAACGTCCGATGATTCCGGTCGCGAAGCGCGGTTCGGCACGCGTCAAGCCTGTTGTCGAGCACCCAATGGCCGAATGTCTGGCCGATCTGCCTGAACCGCGAATGCAGGGTCCTGATCGAGACGCCGAGATGCGCCGCCGCGCGGTGCGGCGACAATTCGGGGTCATGCAGGTTCTGCCGGCAGAAGGCAAGCAGGGCCTCGATCTGCAATTCCGGCTGCAGGCGATTTGGCGCGATGTCGGTCGCGGTGGCGAGCGCCACCATATTGCAGAGATTGTCGGCCAGCAGGCTCGTCGCGCTCTCGCTCAAGGCCGATTCGCCGGAGCTCAGCTCCATGAGGTGGCAGCGGGCGAGATTGAGGAATGACGAGTTGGAGCCGAGCTTGCGAGGCGGACGCCCGCGCAGCCACGGCGCGCGCCGATCGATCATCGCGCGCGGCACCACCGCGATCGCGCGGCGTCCTGCGTGCGCGGCGCGGAACGGATGCCGTCCGTCGTAGATGCCGATGTCGTTGGCGCTGAATGCAATCGTCTCATCGTCCAGCATCGAGACCGTCTGCCCGCTCAGCTGCAGATAGATCGAGTAGTGATCGGAAGGTGCGCTGGCGATGTCCCGGCGATTGCGGACGAGGTGGTAGCCCATCGACTCCGACTTCGCGAAGCGGAACGGACCCGAGCTTCGCGCCGTCATGCAGGCGGAAAAGTGCTCGGACGAAGCCTCGATCGAGATGCCGAACACCGCGCTGCAGACCGCCTCGCGCCAGTACGAAAAGCGTTCGCGCGGATGGATCGCCGCGGTCGACCAGGTACTGATATCCGCCATCGCCGAAGCAGCTCGCGGCGGACATTCGATCTCTCTCAATGTTGCGCTGTCGACCATCTTGTTTGCACCCTACCCAAAATGCCTCGAGCCAGTCGTGGACTTGGTTGCTCATCTACTCGGTTCACCGCCGCCGCGCATCTGCGCTGCGGCCAACTCTTCGTGAGCGCCACGACACGGGCTCCCACGCCCCGGCTTTTCCCAGGGCACGGGGTCTGTCGTCAGTGTCCGGCGACACGTTCCGCAGCGCCGGCCGCGCACATATTCGTGAACGGCCGCGCGGTCCTCATCCGGCTCAATGGAGGACAGGCCCCGGGTGCGCCGATTCCGAAGCCTCGCATCTGACATCTCGGCAAGTCGGCAAGGGGTCTGCGGCCCGATTCCGGCCCGTTCATCGCCGTCGCATTCATTTCACAGGACTCCCGGGCACCGCCGGCGGTGTTCGAGCTCTTTCGCATTGGTCTCCGCAGTTGACAGATGCGGTCGGCGCATCCACAAAAGGCCCGCACGGATGCAATAAGAAGTAGTAGTTTTTCTCATTTCCGCCTTCGGTGCGGTGCCGGGGACCGTCCGGCGGAGCGGCCGGTATCGTCTTGCGCTGTACCGGAATGACGACTTGAGGATGCGGCGATCGGAGAGCCCAGCAATGGCAGCCGGTCGGCGCCGGAGAGCGGACATGGCGCGCTTGCCTTCGCTTGATACGCTGCGCGTTTTCTCGATTGCCGCGCGGCATTTGAGTTTCACCAAGGCCGCGGGCGAGCTGCATCTGACGCAGAGCGCGGTCAGCCATCGCGTGCGGGCGCTCGAGGAGGAGCTGGGCGTTCTGCTGTTCAATCGCCTGATGCGCCGCCTCGAGCTGACACGCGCCGGCCAGGCTTTGGCGCAACGCGTGGATCAGGCCGTCGCCGATATCGCGCGCACGATCGCCGACCTCGACCAGGGGGGCGACGCGCAGCGGCTGAGAGTCACCATGTTGCCCTCGGTGGCGTCCCGGTGGCTGGTGCCGAGATTGCTGCGTTTTCATGCGGAAAACCCCGACATCGAGCTGCAATTGGTCGCCGACCCGCGCCTTCTCGATCTCCGCGCCGCCGACATCGACCTCGCGATCCGCTTCGGTCGCGGGGCATATCCCGGCTACGCCGTGACGATGCTGATGCCGGACGTCGTCTTCCCGGTGTGCAGCCCCCGCCTGATCGCGCAGCACGGACCCGTGGCGACGACCGAGGCATTGCTCGGCCTGCCGCTGCTGCACGATTCCTCGACCGAGGGTGACGGCAGCGGCTCGGACTGGTCGAGCTGGCTCAATCATCTCGGCCGCAGCGACGCGGTTTGCGACGGCGGTCAGCGTTTCAGCGAAGCCGGCCTGCTGATCGATGCCGCTGTGCTCGGATTGGGCGTCGCGCTCGCCCGCGCCAGCCTGGTCTCCGACCATATGGCGAACGGAAGGTTGATCTGTCCGCTTCGACTGGTCGCGCCGACCGCGTTCGCCTATTACCTGGTAGGGCTGCCCGAGGCCACGTCCCTTCCGAAGATCGTTCGCTTTCGCGACTGGCTGCAGGCCGAGGCTGCGGACATGATGGCGGACGTCGAGTTCACCGGACTTGCAAATGTCGGTCAACGGCACGTCAGAGAACGACCAGACGACCCCGGGAGTTGCGGTCGCCGCTCTCGAGTAGACATGCGAACAATCCCGGCGGGATGTTTGTCTCCGCTCGATGTTTCCACCGATCCGTTCGCACATTCGGATCGTCGAGGCCGCAATTCCGACGTGTGCTACTCCGGTATCTGCTGTCCCGACCCTCCGAGCTCGGCGGGAAAGTCTTTCAGCTTCGGGAGCCCGTCCCGCATCGGCAGAACGGTCTCGGCATAGTTGACATGCACTCCCGGGGCGAACTTCAGCGTGGGGAGCGTGGCGGCAAACACGTCGACCAACCCCAGCGGAGGGTGATTGGTCATCAAATGGCCCCCGCATTTGCGGCAGTATTGCCGCTGGCTCACCGGCGTCTTCTGGAACATGCCGACATGCTCGGCACCGGCCGTGATCTTGACCGCATCAGGTTTCCACAGCGTGAAAGCGTTGACCGGGCCGCCTGACCAGGACCGGCACGAGCGGCAGTGGCAATACCCCATGCCCTCGGGTTCCCCCGAGACTTCCAGCCGAACGGCCCCGCAGAAGCATTCGCCCTCGTATATCGCCATTGCGCCGTCTCCGTGCGTGGAAGGCGCGCGTTGTGGCCCGCTTCGTGACCCTGTGACAAACGACAATTCCTCGTGCTGTCCATGAGCCAGATTCGCGCGTGAGGTGCCGGCCATGGCGCGTCATCCCCCGGTCGAGGGCCATCCTGCGCCGGATATGGGCGATCGGCTCATCGACCCAGGGCGGCGCGCCGGACGGCTGACTCAGTGGTGCTAGGACGCGACGGCCGACCAGTTCGTGGCCGGAAGCAGCCCGCTCGCCGCCTGGCGACCCCATATGCCGCGCAGCACCTGAAAGATCCGCAAATGCCTCAGGCGAGGGAGGCCCGTCTGCCTCCCCCGATGCGCGAATCTGGCTCATGAGCAGCACGAGGAATGGTCGCTTGTCATCGGGGTCCGACGCGGGTAACGCCGCCTCCTCTCCAGCCGCATACCAGCTCAGCGCGCAAGCAGGAGGCGTTGCCATGGACAGCGTTGCGTACCTTCTGCTCGTGGGCGTGGCGGTGTTTTCCGGCGCGCTCGTTTCGGGACGCGCCGGCTTTGCCTTCCCGGCGGTTGCCGGCACGATCCTGCTGCACCTCATGCCGCCGATCGAGGCGGTGCCGCTCATGATGGTGTGCAGCATCATCTGGCAGGCCGCGAGCCTGATCGCCCTGCGGGGCGTGCAATGGAGGCAAGGCCTGATCCTGGCGGGCGGCGGATTGTTCGGTGTCATTCCGGCAGTCCACCTGCTGCAGCACGTGGACACGTGGGTGTTCAGGATCGCATTCGGCATCGTGGTCGCCTTCTATGCGGCCTACATGCTGCTGCGCTCGGCGATGACGCACGCCCGGTGCGCCGCCAGTCCCGTCGGCGAGGGGCTGATCGGATTCGGCGGCGGCCTGATCGGCGGGCTCACCGCAATGCCCGGCGCATTGCCTGCCATCTGGTGCGACCTGCATGGTCTTGCCAAGGACGAGCAGCGCGGCATCGTTCAGCCGTTCATTCTCACGATGCAGATCGCCGCGCTGGCGCTGCTGATGCCGCGTATCGATTGGTCGTCCAGGATCCTGGTCGATCTGGCCGTGAGCATCCCCGCGCTGGCAGCCGGCACCGCCATGGGCGTCGTGCTGTTCAGCCGCGTCAACAATTCCCTGGTGCAGGCGCGTCGTCCTCATGACGTTGCTCATCTCCGGGTTGACACTCGTGTTGTGAGCCGCAGCCGTAGAATGGCGCGCCTGGCTTGACATGGCCCGCGGGGCAAGACCGATTTCCCGACCGTTTCGCCATTCCGCGGGGATGTGTCGAGGCGAGCGCGGCGGCTCCAAACGGTCGGATCGCCGGTGGGGGTCACGACGCGCGCAAAGCGCGGCCGGACCGCGAGCCCGGTGTCATGCCGCGCGTCGAAACGCGCTCGGGCGAGGCTTCGATCGAAACGCCGAACACCGCGCGGCCTATGGCGTCGCGCCCGTAACACGAGCCATCGCCGGCGCAATCGCGTCGGCGGACCAGATATCGATCTTCCGCTTCACGGAAGAGTGTTTATTTGAAGATAAACCGTTACCTAGTTTGCACTGTCGACCAATTTATTTGCACTCATGCCCAAGATTGTACGAGCCGATCTTGTATTAGTTGCCCATCCACGCGGTTAACCGCCGACGCGCATCTGCGACGCGGCCAACGTTTTGTGAGGAGAACGACATGGCAGTCAAGGCCACCGCTTCCCGAGGTGACAATCTGCCGTCTGTGTCCGGCGACACTTTCGATGTCACGGGCTGGGCAAATTTTCGTGAACGGCGGCGCATTCATCAACGAGCGTGAATTCGGCGCATTAGGACTCGCAATGCGACCGTCTTCTCATACGCCCGCAGATGCGCCGAGATGCAAGGAGGGACCGGAGACTTCCGAAGCCCTGGAGCACTCCGCTCAGGAAATCTCCAGGGAATCTCCAGGAGAAATCACCGGCGCCCGTAGCTCGTCTTCAAGCCGGTCTTCCGGGCCGCGACTAAGGTCGGCTCCACACTGACGCACGCACTCGACCCATTCACCGCCAACGCGCATCCGCGCCGCGGCCAGATCTTCGTGAGGACCAGGACCATGGCTATCACCGCCACGTTCTCCCCCAGCACCGGCGTGCTGACCGTGTTCGGCGACAACCTCGACAACACCATCACCGTCAGCCGCGACGCGGCCGGCAAGATCCTGGTCAACGGCGGCGCCGTCGCCGTCCAGGGCGGCACGCCGACGGTCGCCAACACCAGCCTCGATCCAGGTCTTCGGCCAGGGCGGCAACGACACCATCACGCTCGACGAGGCCAACGGCGCGCTGCCGGCGGCGAACCTCTTCGGCGGCGCCGGCAACGACACGCTGACCGGCGGCTCGGGCAACGACCATGCTCTTCGGCCAGGCCGGCAACGACACCCTGCTGGGCAAGGGCGGCGACGACTTGCTGTTCGGCGGCGCCGGCAACGACACGCTGACCGGCGGCGACGGCGACGACCAGGTCTTCGGCGAGGCCGGCAACGACCGGATGATCTGGAACCCCGGCGACGGCACCGACCTCAACGAGGGCGGCGACGGCATCGACACCGTCGAGGTCAACGGCGGCAACGGCGCCGAGACCTTCACCGTCACCGCCAACGGCACCCGCGTCCGCTTCGACCGCGTCAACCCGGCCCCGTTCTGCCTCGACATCGGCACCACCGAGAACCTGGTCGCTCAACGCGAACGGCGGCGACGACATCGTTCACCGCCGGCAACGGCCTGGCCGACGCTGATCCAGCTCACCGTCGACGGCGGCACCGGCAACGACACGCATCACCGGCGGCGACGGCAACGACATGCTGATCGGCGGCGACGGCAACGACATCATCAACGGCGGCCGCGGCAACGACACCGCGTTCCTCGGCGCCGGCGACGACACGTTCGTGTGGGACCCCGGCGACGGCAGCGACACCGTCGAGGGCCAGGACGGCAACGACACGATGCTGTTCAACGGCGCCAACATCAACGAGAAGATCGACATCTCGGCCAACGGCGCAGCGCGTGCGCTTCACCCGCGACGTCGGCAACATCGTCATGGACCTCAACGGCGTCGAGGCGATCGACTTCAACGCCCTCGGCGGCGCCGACACCGTCACCGTCAACGACCTGTCCGGCACCGACGTGACCGCAGGTCAACCTCGACCTCGGCGGCACGCCGGCGGCGGCACCGGCGACGGCGCGGCCGACACCGTCATCGTCAACGGCACCAACGGCAACGACACGATCGACGTCGTCGGCGCGGGCACGTCGGCTCGCCGTGATCGGGCTGCCGGCGCAGTGTCAACGTCACCGGCTCCGAGGGCGCCAACGACGCGCTCGTCGTCAACGGCCTGGGCGGCAACGACAGCGATCGACGCCGCCACGCTGCCCGCCGGCGTCGATCAAGCTGACCGTCGACGGCGGCGCCGGCAACGACACGATCCTCGGCAGCCAGGGCGCCGACACGCTGCTCGGCGGCGACGGCAACGACTTCATCGACGGCGACAGCGGCAACGACGTCGCGTTCCTGGGCGCCGGCGACGACGTCGTTCCAGTGGGACCCGGGCGACGGCAGCGACACCGTCGAGGGCCAGGACGGCACCGACACGCATGCTGTTCAACGGCGCCAACATCGACGAGAACATCGACATCTCCGCCAACGGCGAGCGCGTGCGGTTCACCCGCGACGTCGGCAACATCACCATGGACCTCAACGGCGTCGAGCAGATCGACTTCAACGCCCTCGGCGGCGCCGACAACGATCACCGTCAACGACCTGACCGGCACCGACGTGACCGCAGGTCGAACCTCGACCTCGCGGGCACCGGCCGGCGGCGGCGACGGCGCGGCCGACACCGTCATCGTCAACGGCACCGCCGGCGACGACACGATCGGCGTCGCCGGCGACGCCGGCGGCGTCAACGTCATCGGGCTGCACGGCCGTCGGTCAACATCATCGGCCAGCGAGGCCGCGAACGACCAGCCTGACCGTCAACGCCTGGGCGGCGACGACGTCGATCAACGCGTCCAGCGCTGCAGGCCGACGCGATCGCAGCTCACGCTCAACGGCGGCGACGGCAACGACATCCTGATCGGCAGCCAGGGCGACGACCTGATCAACGGCGGCGACGGCAACGACATCGCGCTTCATGGGCGCCGGCGACGACACGTTCGTCTGGAACCCCGGCGACGGCAGCGACATCGTCGAAGGCCAGGCCGGCATCGACACGCATGCTGTTCAACGGCGCCAACATCAACGAGAAGATCGACATCTCGGCCAACGGCGGCCGCGTCGCGCTTCACCCGCGACGTCGCCAACGTCACCATGGACCTCAACGACGTCGAGGCGGATCGACTTCAACGCCCTCGGCGGCGCCGACACGATCACCGTCAACGACCTGTCCGGCACCGACGTCACCGAGGTCAACCTCAACCTCGCCGGCACCCCGGCGGCGGCGCCGGCGACGGCGCGGCCGACACCGTCATCGTCAACGGCACCAACGGCGACGACGTCATCGGCGTCGCCGGCGACGCGAGCGGCGTCGCGGTGCTCGGCCTGGCCGCCCAGGTGAACATCACCGGCGCCGAGGCGGCCAACGACCGGCTGATCGTCAACGCCCTGGCCGGCGACGACGTGGTCGAGGCCTCGGGCCTGGCGGCCGGCGCGATCCAGCTCACCGCCGACGGCGGCGACGGCGACGACGTCCTGATCGGCGGCGCACGGCAACGACACCCTGCTCGGCGGCGCCGGCGACGACGTCCTGATCGGCGGGCCGGGCCAGGACATCCTCGACGGCGGGCCCGGCGACAACGTCGTCATTGCGTCGGCCGTATCGGCGCCGGGCAATTCGCCTCCCCAGCCCGACCCGGTTCCGCCGCCCGGCATCCTGACCCGGCGACCATCCGCAACCCGATCATCTGATCCCGCCATCGTTCGGCTCCGGACCGGTCACGCGGGGGTCGTCCCAGCCGGAGCCTGCGCCGGCTTCCGATGACTTGCGCTCCGCCAATGTCGGCCTGCTCGGTCAGGCGATGGCATCGAGCTTCGTCCAGGCGGACGATTTTCATGGCGGAACGACGTTCGATCAGCCGCATGGCCACGATCTGGTGCTGGGCAAGGGCCGCCGCCTGAGCCCGGTCCCACCTGGAGACACCCCCATGAGCACCGAAACCGACATCGCGAGGCCGACCGATCCGGAACTTGAGACCCTGGTGACGGTGCTCCGTCTCCAGGGTGTGGCGGCCGATCGCGATCAGATCCGCCACCGGCTCGGGAACCCACACGATCGGCGCACCGGAGATGCTGCGGTGCGCCAAGGAGTTCGGGCTCAAGGCGCGCGCTCACCGCACCAATTGGCGCGCGGCTTGCAAGCACGCCGCTGCCGGCCATCGCCGATGCTGCGCGACGGCGCGCTTCCTGGTGCTCGGCAAGGCCGGCGAGGACAAGGTGCTGGTGCAGTCGCCGCGAGACCGGCCGGCCGGCGCTGATGACGCGCGAGGAATTCGAGGCCGTCTGGGACGGCGGGCTCGTGCTGATGACGCGCCGGGCGGCGCTGACCGACCTCGCGCGCCGCTTCGACGTCACCTGGTTCCTCGGCGCCATCCACAAGTACCGCCGCCTGCTCGGCGAGGTGCTGGTCGCCTCGTTCTTCCTGCAGCTCTTCGCGCTGGTCTCGCCGCTGTTCTTCCAGGTCGTGATCGACAAGGTGCTGGTGCATCGCAGGCTTGAGCACGCTCGACGTGCTGGTGATCGGCCTGGTCGGCGATCTCGGTCTTCGAGACCGTGCTCGGCGATCCTGCGCACCTATCTGTTCGCGCACACCACCAACCGCATCGACGTCGAGCTCGGCGCGCGGCTGTTCCGCCATCTGCTGGCGCTGCCGATCGCCTATTTCCAGGCGCGGCGCGTCGGCGATTCGGTGGCGCGCGTGCGCGAGCTGGAGAACATCCGCAACTTCCTCACCAGCTCGGCGCTGACGCTGGTGATCGACCTGTTCTTCACCTTCGTCTTCCTGGCGGTGATGTTCTTCTACTCGCCGCTGCTGACCTTGATCGTGCTCGGCTCGTTCCCGTTCTATATCGCGATCTCGGCCGGCGTGACGCCGCTGTTCCGCCGGCGGCTCGACGAGAAGTTCCAGCGCGGCGCCGAGAACCAGGCCTTCCTGGTCGAGAGCGTCACCGGCGTCGAGACGCTGAAGGCGATGGCGGTCGAGCCGCAGATGCAGCGCCGCTGGGAGGAGCAGCTCGCCGGCTACGTCGGCCGCGAGCTTCCGCGTGCTCAGCCTCGGCAACACGCGCGAGCCAGGCCGTCCAGCTCATCAGCAAGCTGGTCACCGCCGCGATCCTCTATTTCGGCGCCAAGCTGGTGATCGACGGCGAGCTCACGGTCGGCGAGCTGGTCGCCTTCAACATGCTCGCCGGCCGGGTGAGCGCGCCGGTGCTGCGGCTGGCGCAGCTCTGGCAGGACTTCCACCAGGCGCGGCTCTCGGTCGCGCGGCTCGGCGACATCCTCAACACCACCGCCGAGCCGACCTACAAGCCGGCGCCGCGCCGCGCTGCCGGCGATCCGCGGCGACATCGCGTTCGAGCACGTCACCTTCCGCTACCGCCTCGACGGGCCGGAGGTGCTGCACGACGTCGAGCTTCGACGTGCCGGCCGGGCAGGTCGGTCGGCATCGTCGGGCCGTCGGGCTCGGGCAAGAGCACGCTCGCCAAGCTGGTGCAGCGCCTCTACGTGCCGGAGAGCGGGCGCGTCCTGGTCGACGGCATCGACCTCGCGATGGTCGATCCGCGCCTGGCTGCGCCGCCAGATCGGCGTCGTGCTGCAGGAGAACGTGCTGTTCAACCGCTCGGTGCGCGAGAACATCGCGCTCGCCGATCCCGGCGATGCCGATGGAGCGGGTGATCGCGGCGGCGCAGCTCGCCGGCGCGCACGAGTTCATCCTCGAGCTGCCCGAGGGCTACGACACGATCGTCGGCGAGCGCGGCCGCAGCCTGTCCGGCGGCCAGCGCCAGCGCATCGCCATCGCCCGCGCGCTGGTCACCAATCCGCGCATCCTGATCTTCGACGAGGCGACCAGCGCGCTCGATTACGAGAGCGAGCGCATCATCCAGCAAAACATGCCGCAGATCGCCAGGGGCCGCACCGTGTTCATCATCGCCCACCGGCTGTCGACGGTGCGCCGCGCCGACCGCATCATCACGCTCGAGCGCGGCCGCCTCGTCGAGGACGGCACGCCACGACGAGCTGATCAGCACCGGCGGCCGCTATGCCGTCGCTGCACCGGCTGCAGGCAGGGCTCCATGAAGTCGGCTGAAGCTCGACGCGCTCACGGCGCCGCGCCGCATGGCCGCGTCGTCGTCGCCGCTGTCGGCGCCGCGTCACGCCGGCGGCGCGACGCCGAGCTCGCCTTCCTGCCGGCGGCGCTGGAGATCGTGGAGACGCCGCCGTCGCCGATCGGCCGCGCCATCGGCGCGACCATCATCGTGCTGTTCTGCGCGGCGCTGGCCTGGGCCTGCGTTCGGCACGATCGACATCGTCGCCATCGGCGCCGGGCAAGATCGTGCCGAGCGGGCGCACCAAGGTCATCCAGCCGTTCGAGACCGGCGTGGTGCGCGCGATCCGGGTGCAGGACGGCCAGGCGGTCAAGGCCGGCGACGTGCTGATCGAGCTCGATCCGACCATGAACGCCGCCGAGCGCGATCATCTGCGCGACGATCTTGCTGGCCGCGCAGCTCGACGTCGCGCGGCTGCGCGCGCGCGCTGGCCGGCGGCGACGATCCGCTGGCGGACTTCACGCCGCCGGCCGGCGCCGTCGCCGCGCTGGTCGCGCGCGCAGCGCCAGCTGCTGCTCAACCAGGTCGACCGAGCAGCGCGCCAAGATCGCCGCGCTCGACCGCCAGCGGGCGCAGAAGGAGGCCGAGCGCGCCACCACCGCCGCGACGATCGCACAAGCTCGAGACCCTGATCCCGGTGATCCAGCAGCGCGTCGACATCCGCAAGGCGCTGATGGACAAGGAGCTCGGCTCGAAGCTCACCTATCTCGAGATGCTCCAGCAGCTGGTCGAGCAGCAGCAGGAGCTCGCCGTGCAGCAGAGCCATCTGCGCGAGACCGAGGCGGCCGCGGCGCGCGATCAGCGAGACCCGCGCGCCAGGCCGTGGCCGAGTACCGGCGCACGCTGTTCGACGAGCTCGCCAAGGCCGAGCAGAAGGCGAGCGGGCTCGCCCAGGACCTGATCAAGGCCGAGCAGAAGACCAAGCTGCAGCTGCTCACCGCGCCGGTCGACGGCGTCGTGCAGCAGCTCGCGGTGCACACGGTCGGCGGCGTGGTGACGCCGGCGCAGCCGCTGCTGGTCGTCGTGCCGGGCGACAGCCGGCTCGAGATCGAGGCCATGGTGTCGAACCGCGACATCGGCTTCGTCCACGCCGGCCAGGAGGCCGAGATCAAGGTCGACACCTTCAACTTCACCCGCTACGGCCTGCTCCACGGCAAGGTGCTGAGCGTCTCGCAGGACGCCATCATCCGCGAGCGGCAACAGGACCGGCCCGACGGCCAGGCCGCTCGGGACGCAGAACGACACCAGCGAGCCGAAGGGCCAGGAGCTGGTCTACGGCGCGCGCATCTCGCTCGACCGCACCCGAGATGCAGATCGACGACCGCATGGTCAACCTGGCGCCCGGCATGGCGGTGACGGTGGAGATCAAGACCGGCGCGCGCACGCATCATCGAGCTATCTGCTGTCGCCGCTGCTGCGCTACCAGCAGGAGAGCCTGCGCGAGCGGTAGGCTCTTTGCGTAGCGATATCGCTTCGCCGAAGCATGCTCTAGACTGGCCGCGGGTCGCGCGGAGGTCTCATGCCACGACAAAAGCTTCCTGCCGTCAGCCTGGTCGCGGTGCCGGGGCGGCGGCGCCAGACCCTCGACATCGCCCGCGAGATCGAGCGCCGCGGCTATTCGGGCATCTTCGCGCCGAGCCGGTTCGCCAACATGTCGCTGTGCGAGGCGCTGGCCTGGGCCACCGAGCGCATCGTCTTCGGCTCGGCGATCGCGCCGATCTATGCGCGCTCGGTCGGAGGATTTCGCCCACAGCGCCGCCTTCCTGCAGGAAGTCTCCGGCGGGCGGTTCCGCCTCGGCATCGGCGTGGCGCACGCGCCGAGCCACATCCGTATGGGCGTCACGCCCGGCCGGCCGCTCGCCGACATCCGCAATTTCGTCGGCAGGCTGCGCGCCCATCAGGGCATCGGCGAGCAGCCGCCGATCATTCTTGCGGCGCTGCGCAGCAGGATGGTGGCGCTGGCCGGCGAGATCGGCAATGGGGTGGTTTTCGCCAACGGCAGCCGGTCCCACATGGCGGCATCGCTCTCCGTCCTGCCGGCGGCGCGGCGCGAGGATGAGAATTTCTTCATCGGCAACATGATCCCGACCTGCATCTGCGACGACCTTGCGGCCGCGCGGGCGGTTCATCGGCGCACCCTCGTCCACTACGCCGGCCTGCCGAACTATCGCAACTACTGGAAGGAAGCCGGCTACGTGGAGGAGATGACGGCGATCGAGCGGGCGATCGCCGAGAATCGGCCCGACGATGTGCCCAGATACCTGACCGACGCCTGGCTCGACGATGTCACGCTGCTCGGCCCCGCCGAGCGGGTGCGCGATGGGCTCGAGGCCTGGTACGACGCCGGCATCAAGACGCCGATCATCGTGCCGTCCTCCGCCGCCGGCAATCAGATCAAGGCGATCGACGAGATGTTTTCCACCTTTACCGGCTGAGCCCGCGCCTCCGATTTCATGGTTGCGGCGGCCATGCATTCCTGCGCTACAGTCGCGGCAGGACCGCCCAGGGCGGCGGGGACATCAGGGGCAGGTCGCCGGGAGGGTGTATGGCGCTACTCATCATCGAGCTGGACAAGCGTATCGGCAATGCGCAGGCGTGGCGCGATACGTTCCGGGAGCAGCTTCCCGACCTGGAGATCCGCATCTGGCCCGATGCGGGCGAGCCGGGGGACATCGAATATCTCGCATTCATGCATCCGGATTTCGACCTGCTCCCCGCCTTCCCGAACCTGAAGGCCATGTTCAGCCGTGCGGCCGGCGTGGAATCCATCATCAGCCACCGCAAATTTCCAAGAGCTCCGCTCGGCAAGGTGGAGCCGCCGGGCGGCGACCCGATGATGACCGAATATGTCGTCATGCACGTTCTGCGCTTTCATCGCGACATGCCGGCCTACCAGGCGGCCCAGGCCAATCGCGAATGGCGCCGGGTGCCGATCGCCAGGCCCGAGGACCGGCGCGTCGGCTTTCTGGGCTTCGGAAT
>CAVWIS010000051.1:0-68617 GCA_963755055.1 uncultured Alphaproteobacteria bacterium
CAGGCTAAGTCTTTGACGCAGCACGATTGTTACACTGTTACACTTGTTACACTTATAATTGGAGGAAGATTAAAGGGGGCCTCCGAGGGGGGGACCTGGGGTCAGTCCCTCGATGTGCTAGCCCCCGGTGGTGGGGGGCTCCCTCGATGTTCTCGCGACTAGCCGCCAAAGCGTAACAAGCGTAACAAAGCATTAAGTCTTTGTTGTCATTGCGTAATTTGTCGATTCGGCAGTGTAACAGAGCGTATCAAAGCGTAACACAGGCGCCCGAACATCCGTGATCGGCTCGCACCGTGCGCCAGCGACCGTGATCGATGCCGCGGCGGCAGTTCCCTGCCGCGCCACCACGACCTGCACGATCAGCGCAGCGGCCACCCGGCCGGCAAACTCATCTGCCTCTCCCGTGTCAATCCGCGCCAATCGATGTGCTGCGGGGTCATCTCCTCAGCGACGATCCTGTCCTCTTCGCTTGAGCGCGAGGCCCGCGACGGCTGTCCGAGGTGTGTGCGATCCGATGCTTAGAATGGGAAGTCGTCACGAGACCCCTTACGGTGCTCCTTGCCGCTCGTCTCATCCCCATGCTCCTCCCCACCGTCCTCCTCGTGGCGCCACTCCTCGATGCTGGGGTCGCGCCAGGTCCAGCCCGGATACCGTGCCTCCCACGCCTTGCGGCATTCGCGCAGGGGCGGGAACGTCCAACCGCGACGGCGCAAGACCCGTTTCGTGTTATCGCAGCCTAGCTTACGCAAGTGAGCGCCGAGGTGGTGATCGTTGCAGTGATACCGCAGGCGGGGTTCGATAGTGCGAGCCTGATCGTAAAGCCCTTGCTGCTTTACGATCCTAACTTGCTCCCCGTTCTCAGTTTGCACTGTCCACTCACGATCATAGGCGTTGCTCACCGCGCGGTTCGGCGCCGTGGGATCGGCGCCCATGAGAGTGCCGCTCTCGAACAGTTCGACAATCCAAGCATCGAGCGGCGGAAGACTACGGCGCTGTTGCTCAAGCAGCGCGCCGGTTTGCGGAAACCGACGCGGGTGCCAGTCGCCGAGATCCTGATGCAGCAGGTCATGCAACATGGCGCCATAACCGCCGCCCTGCAGGTGCGTATGAAGCCGGCGGAAATATTCCTCATCCTGTATGTGGCATTCAGATACGTCACACATAGCGAAGCGGCGCTCGCGCTCGCCGGCCGGCACGATCCAGTCCTCATTGGACGCCATTAGGACGTGCAGCATGTTTCGGGTCGTAATCGCATCCCGGCCTTTCCCCTCAATGAGCAGCGTAGGCTCGGTGATCAGACGCTTGAAGTCACCCTCAATCTTTCTGTCGCCGGGCCAGAGGGCCTCGTCGGCGAACAGAAAGCACGCGTCGCGCAGGTGAGCGTTGAACCCGCTGAGGTACTTGACGTTCGAGATATGGACGGCGTGCTGTCCGAAGATGCGGCACATGGCGTTGCCGAGCGTACCCTTGCCGGTGCCGCGCTTACCACGAAACACCAAGGCGACCTCGGCCTGCTCGTCTGGGTGCTGCACGGCCCAGGCCAGCCAGTTGATGACGTACGCACAGAATGCTTCGTCGCCGCTCGCAAGCACCTCCAGGATGTGATCGCGCATCAGAGACCAGTCACCTTTCTCGGGTGAGATGCCCCAGCCTCGCCACAGGTTAAGCCGGTCGTTGATGACGGCGCCGCCGTTCGGCTGGAACGTTATGCCGGCGTACTGCCGCCGGCCGTGGTGCCGCAACCACCAGTTTCCGACGGAGTCGATCTTGTTGTGCTGCTTGATCGTCTGGTTCAAGTGAAAATTTCGAAAGTCCGGGAAGCTAAGGAAGGTCGGGACTTGACGGACGTGCTCATACCTCCCGATCTTTTGTGTATGTTTCTCGAACATCAATACGCGCACCTTGCCGCCGTCCTGCACGACGCAATATTCTTTGTTCATTTTTCCAAGCTTGTCGGCGTTGTCGTCTTTAATTTTTTCGTAGACGCGCCTGACCTCCTCGACAACGCGCCCAGCGTATTTGGCGGCAATGCCGTTGGGATACTTTTCCAGCAACGTTACGATGCCGTCAACGCTAAAGCCGTGGCGCTGCTTCAGGGTTGCCACCACGCGGTAGAACACCTCGGAGCGGTGCCCTTCGGGAACGCCCTCCTCAATGAGTTTCATTAGCTCCGGGTCAACGGCGCTTTCATCATCAGCATTGCCCACGGCCTCGCTGGCGGGTCGCTTCTGCGGTGCCGGGAACGCCGCTTCCAGTTCAGCCACGGTCCACCGCTTACCGCTATGATTAACCAGCCGGGTGGGCGTGACGACGCGCCCGCGTCTTTGCTTCGCGGCGCTTGGATAATTGATGGTGCCGGCGACGCGCCAAGGCTGCACCGGGTCACCGGACTTGCTGTCGCCGCCAGAACTGGCGCGCATGCGCGCGCCCAGTTTCTTGGCGTCATCGGGGGAAACTGCCTGCTCAAGAAAGAACCAGTATTGTCGGTTGCCCGTTCCCGCCGACGACTTAATTTCCAATGACGGCAGGACGCCTTGGGGCGGCGTCCAGGTCTTGCTCGTGTCGGCGTCGGCGTCGATGACCAGCGCGAAACACCGCACGGTGTCCTCAATCTTCCCGCGCTCCTTTGCTCCAAGGCCACGGCGCACGGTGCGGCCTTCGATGTAGACGTTATGGCCGTTGTTGCTGTCGGCGATGGCGTCCTGCACCATGCGTTCAACGTCACCGATTTGGTAACGGCTCAGCACCAGCCTTTCATCCGCTGGGTGCAGCCGGAACATTTGCAGGTAGCCAGGCTCCTCGATGCCCTCCAATGCCCTGGCGGCCTGCTCCGACACGATCGTCAGGAACGCTTCGGACGTCGGGCTCGTTGGTGGCCGGCGCGCCGCTATCTTGCTTTTGTTCGCGATCCTTGCTATAAAGAGTGCCTTCGCGCATTCCTGGATTCTCTTGTGCCCGGCCATTCCCCTGGCCGGGCGCTTCATTTGTTTCGGCCATGTCACTAGCCTTCTGTATGGCGGCGGAGGTCGTGTCAGTCTGCTGGGTGGAGGTGGTAGCCATTCGAATACCTCCATAGCGTCGTCTCCTCGGTGGTTGGAGCCGCCCACAACGGGGCTGTGATAAGCGCGCACCACACGTTTCTCGCAGCGCGCTCTGCCGCCGGCCGTGCGATGCGGCCGTAAGCTTAAATTTTTACCATCGTTCGCGGTGGTGTCAGATATAGGCAACCCTCCGCTCCAGGCTCGCGGCGCCCCGACATCATTTTGGTGGGCTGCGGTCGCAGCTGGCTTGAGCGCTGCTCCGATCGTTGGTCGTGAGCTTTACGCAGCGCGACGTCCCGTGCCGCAGCCTCACCGGGATCGTCGCCATCGGCGAGAACAACCACCTCGTGAGCCGCTGCCGGCAGTTCGAGGGCACGCAGCCCGGATGTCGAAAGCGCAGCCCAGGTCGGCTTGCCCGTTGCCTGCATTGCAGCGAGACAAGTCTCGATGCCTTCGCCGACCGTCAACACGTCGCCTAGATCGGCGAGGCGCACCACGCCGCCCCGGCACGGGCCAAGCATCATCTTCGCGGGATTGACCGGCGCCTTCCCTCGGCCGTCGTGGCTGAGAAAGGTCCTATGGATCGCCATCGGTGTTTCATCTATGCCATTCGTCACCAAAGCGACCATTGCTGGCCATTTGGCCCCGGACGGATGCTTCAGGCCGGGATGAAAACGCAGTGCATCAAGCGGCGGCAAATGCAGGCCGCGTGAGGCCAGATAAGTCTCGACGGGACTGGCCTGGGGTGGCCTCGACCCTTGCCAGATCGCGACTGGGACCTCGCCGCGCCCGGCGTCATTCGACCGCTGCCTGACAAGCGTGCGGCCGGTGGAGCGCGGGCTACGGCCGCTTTGATCCCAAACACCTCGAGCCCGCAGCGCTGCAATAACCCGACCCTGATCGCAGCCGGCGTAGCAATGCACCAGTACCTTGCCGGAATCGGCATCGCGCAGCGAGAGGCTCGGCGTCCGATCGTCGTGGGCTGGGCACGGCGCCATCCACTCGCCACCCGCCCTACGCCCACCAAGGGCCTTCGCGATGGCCTCGGCGCTCACGGTCGACGCTCGATGCGACCCTGGGCGGCCCTTTTTGTAGGCCTCACCTGGACGGGTGGCAGTTTCTCAATCCAACTGAGCAGATCGGCCGCAAGCACCAGGGTACGACGGCCGCGTTTGACCGCGCGTAATTCACCGGACCCGATCGCCTCGTAAACGGCCGTTCGTCCGGCGCGCGCGACATCGCACACTTCATCAATGTTGTACGCAAGTGGTTGCATCGCATCCTCCAGTGACCGGGATAGTCCCGGCGACCGCACCCGCATCATTGCGGTGAAGGATGGAATAGCGATTGGAGAACTACGAAAAAAGGTGAGGTCGTAATTTCGTAGACACGGAAACTCTGGGATCATTTTCCGTAGTCTTCTGGCGCGGCCCTGTGCTCCGCAAATTCCTCCAAGAATGGGCAGTGTTCATCAGCCCGGAAGGCGAATGGGCGAAGCCGAGCCGGTTCACGGAAGAGCGGATTATGGGATCCTGCGGGAGCGGGAGGCTGGATCGAGCACAGCTCGAGCTCTGCCGCAAACACCAGATCAGCAGCGCTACCTGTCCAAGTGTGGCTGAAGCGCTGGAGGTGAGAAAGCGAAGCCTAAGAGGCTCCTGGCCAAGGCGGTGTTCCACGACTTCGACCGGGAATGCCCCGACACCTCGCTTCCTGGCCTGCGGGTCGTGCGCGAGCTCGAGACGATCATGGGGACCGCGGCCACCTGCCATGTGCGTTTCCGACAACCGGACCGAAATTGGCCTCGCGATCCTGCGCTGGAGCCAGGAGCGGCGGATCGAGTGGCACTACATCGTACCCGACAAGCCAACCAGAACGCCTTCACCGAGAGCTTGTAGTTTCGCGCGGCTTCTCAACGAGACGCTGTCTCGCCTCGCTGACGCGCGCGACGGGACGCGCGTCATTGAGGCTCCGCAGCCCGTCCCGTTGCATTACCGAGCCTCCTTGGCTCAAATGAAGCTGGGACGCGATCCATGCCCGTTGAACTTGAGGGTCTGGTCTGAAGTGGACCCCATACCCGGGACCAGGGGCCGATCGAGTTAAGGTGGAGAGGGCTGGCTGCTCCTTGCTTCGAAATCAGGCTGCGATCGCTGCCTGCGTCTGTTGTTGCGGCTGTGGGCATGTGGGCAACGCTCTTGCGTTGTCCAAGCGTAGCGCCATGTCCATGGCCTTCTCGCCGACGCGCCACACCGCCATCGGCGTCTTATAGCCGAGCGACTGGTGAAAGCGACGGGTATTGTAGAAGATCATCCATTCGCCGATGCCGATGCGGGCCTCCCGACCGCCGGAATACGCCTTGAGATGCACCTCCTCGTATTTGAGCGAGCGCCACACCCGCTCAATGAACACGTTGTCCATCCAGCGGCCCCGTCCGTCCATCGAGATGCGGATGCCCGCGGCCTGGAGCTGACCTGTGAAGGCCGCGCTGGTGAACTGCGCGCCTTGGTCGGTGTTGAAGATCTCGGGCTTGCCGAAGGTCGCCAGCGCCTCCTCGAGGGCCTCCAGGCAGAACCTCGTGTCCATCGTATTCGACAGCCGCCATGCGAGCACCGCCCGGCTCGCCCAGTCGATGATCGCCACGAGATAGAGAAAGCCCTTCGCCATCGGAATATACGTGATGTCCGCGGCCCACACGTGGTTGGGCCGGTCGATCGTCATGCCGCGCAGCAGATAGGGATAGATCTTGTTCTGCGGCGAGGCCGTGCTCGTCCCGGGCTTCGGCACCAGCGCCTCCAAACCCATGATGCGCATCAGCCTTCGAACGCGCTTGCGGTTGACCTGGCGTCCTTCCTCGCGCAGCGCCACGACCATTTTGCGTGAGCCATAAAACGGCTGTGCCAGATGGAGCTCGTCGATCCGCTTCATCACGGCGAGATCGTCCGGATCCGGCCCGGCTTTTCGCCGATACACACCGGAGCGTGCCAGCCGCAACAGCGTGCATTGGCGGCGCATGGACAGATCGACGCAGTCTCGGTCAAGCATGGCTTCACGGTCCGGTCTGCTCATCGTCCGAACCTCTTGGCTAAAAAATCCCGCTCCACTGTCAGCTGCCCGATCTTGGCGTAGAGCTCGGTCACCTCGCCCTCGCGCCGGCTCTCCGCCGCCCCGCTCCCATCGCCGGCGAAAAGTCTTCCGGCATTCTCGACCAGCTGCCGTTTCCAGCCGTAAATCTGGTTCGGGTGGACCCCATGGCGCGCCGCCAGATCGGCAATCGTCGCCTCTTCCCGCAGGGCCTCGAGGGCAATCTTCGCCTTCAGCCCGGCATCGAACTTCCGTCTCGATTTCTTCATCATCCGCTCCGTCTACCATGACGGAACAGCTGCCGCCTCCACTTTAGCCCGTGGTCCCAAAACCGGGGGCCACTTCAGTCAGCCACTACGGAGCAAGACAGCTGACTGTTTTTTGGCCTCATAATATCTGGTCTCCAAGGAAGATTCCTTTCCTTTATAGGAGCCCCACTGATGTTCCCGCTTGACCAAGATTTGAACTGCATCAGCAATACCCTTTCCGCGCTCGTTTGCGATTTTATCGACTGATAAAACGAGTATGACGTTTAAGCCCAGCCATTTGGCCGGCCTTCCTTTCGAACCTCGGTGGTCAACCACTTTCATGCCCGGCACGCAATCCATGCCAAGCGCCAGGCTAAGCATCATCCACTTTTGTTCACTATTCTCGTCAATCCCATAGTGTGCAAGTAGCAAGTCTAGTTTCTTCATAATAAGGCGACAGACTCTCATTGTCTCTTCGGTTTTGATTTGTTTTTGTTTTTGTTCAGGTTCGCCATGAGTGAGAAGCGCCACCACCCACGGATTGCTTACAATTGGCTGCTTTAAAGCGCCCGTGAATTTCCGACTTTTCGTTGTTTTCGGCATTAGAGCACTTTCCGATTAGGCTGAATCGCAAGTCGCATAGGCTATGGACGCAAAGTGCTCTAGAATCGTTGGTTGTCGCATTTTCTAGCGGAAAACCGGTGTCCACTTTTCCGGAACATGCGCTAGTACTACTGAGTCACTGCGGTCGATGGGTATTTGAGAATCACGTAATGGAGGCGATTCCGACTGGGACAGAGGGGTTTGGGATGGGTCTCCACGAAGCGAAAGACATATAATCGCGATTTGGTCGCTATGTCGATGGCCTTGTGAGGGTGATCGGCCACGCGGATCGGGCTGATCCGCTGCGCGACTATTGCATGGGCCTGGTGATGCCGGGCGAGCGCAAGAGCGTGGAGCCGATGGCGGCGATCACGGCGCCGGAGCGTACGGCGGCCCAGCATCAGTCGTTGCTGCATTTTGTCGGTCAAGGAGCCTGGTCGGACGAGGCGGTGTTGGCCAAGGTGCGTGAGATGGTGTTGCCGCGGATCGAGCGTGACGGCCCGATCGAGGCCTGGATCATCGACGACACGAGCTTTCCCAAGCAGGGACGGCATTCGGTTGGGGTGTCACACCAATACTGCGGGCAGCTTGGCAAGCAGGCGAACTGCCAGGTCGCGGTCACGCTGTCGATTGCCAATCGGGCTGCGAGCCTGCCGGTGGCGTATCGTCTGTGCCGCTAGCGTGCGCACACTAAAAGATGGCGACGTCACGAAGTCGGAGCCAGTCGACTAATGACGGGTGCGTGCGATCCACCGGGCGGCCGATCACCGTGCCAATCGCCGTCGGTATGCCTGGGTCGGTGGGGGGAGGCGGCCATTCCTACAAAGCCCCTGAGAGGGCCGTTCCGAGCCTCTGGGCAGGCTCCTGCGCGGCCGAACGGCGGCTTCGGGCTCGCACGCGATCCACACCACCTGCCGAAGCCGTGCCGCTCCAGAAAAAGCCGGGGTGCGACCGTCCACACCGTCCGCATCGCCCGCGTCCCCTGGAATCCGGCTCCGCCAGCGGCCTCGCGACACACGGCCGCGGACGGTTGCCGGGGATGCGGACGGTTTCAGGCGAGCTGGCGCGCCGACTGTCCGGCAGAACTCGTTGAAAAACCACGCATGGGCCGTTGCGGACGGTGCGGACGCAAACATCGTCATCATTCTGGCGTTCGGAGGACAACGCATCGGTCATGGACTGTGGCCGGGCCGGCTGTTCACGGGGTGAAGATTGGTGCGTGAAGGATCGGTCGGTGGGCACCCGTGGGCCGAGCGCGCTAACGTGCGAGGTATTGCGACCAATCGTGCATAATCGCAACCCGCTTTTGGAAAAGATCGCCGCGCCGATAGGCGGCCTCGACCTTGTCTCCGACCGCGTGCGCAAGCGCCATTTCCGCAACCGCGGGATCGTGCGCCGTCAGCTCAGCGGCCCAATCCCGGAAACTGGAACGGAGGCCGTGCACGGTCGCGCCGTATCCCCGCAAGGCCCGTAGGAATTCGAGCATTGCGGCGCTACTCAATGGCGCGCCGCGCTTCGCACCAGAGAACACATAAGCCGCGGCGTCCGGTTCTGTGCCAGCTGGAATCATCGAGTGCAGAATCTCAGCTGCGCGATCGGATAGCGGTACCCGGTGCTCCCTGTCGGCTTTCATCCGTTCGGGTGGTATCGTCCAAAGCTTTTCGGCAAGGTTGATCTCCGACCAAATAGCGCCCGTCGTTTCGCCCGTCCTAACGGCCGTCAATACGGTGAATTCTAATGCACGAGCCGAGATGCTCTTGCGCTCACGGACCGAGGCCATGAATGCCGGCATTTCTGCATATGGCACGGCCTTATGGTGACCGCGCTTTAGAGTCTCAGGCTTCGCGAGCATGTGCTCCAAGTGGCCATTCCAGCGGGCGGGATTGTCGCCTTGCCGCCGTCCGCTGGCCTTCGCCGCGTCTAACACCATTTCAATTCTTCCACGGAGCCGCGAAGCGGTTTCGGGTTTCGTGGTCCAAAGGGGTCGCAACACCTTCAATACGTCATCGGTCGACACGTCCCGGACCGTAACAGGGCGCAACGGCGCGGCGTGATTCTTCATCGCCGCTTTCCATTGGTTCAGGTGTCGCGCGCTCCAGGCCGGAGCCTTGGCCCTGATCAGCTCATCGGCGAATTCGCCAAAGGTCATGGCGCCCGCGGCCTCCGCTTGCTTCGCGCGCTTGTCCGCCAGGGGATCGCGACCGTTTAGGAGCATCGTCCGCGCGGCGTGCGCCTTGGCCCTGGCATCCTTGAGGCTGAGCCCAGCTGGGCCAGCGCTACCGAGCCCCATTTCACGAAGCCAACTCGTCCCGCGCTCGCGGAATAGGAATATCCAAGACCTGCCGCCGTTCGGCTTGATTGAGAGATAGAGGTTGCCGCCGTCTGCGTGGCGCCCTTTGGTGGTAATCGTTTCGATCCGGTTCGGAAGCCGATGAATCTGGCGTTTCTGCCGATTTGACATAGAGAACTCTCCGTTAGGCATCCCTACTTTTTACCCCAACATTTCACACCGATAAAGGCGTACAAGCGGGATTTCTGGCGCACAACAGCGGACGGATATTGATCAATCAAACGCCGAGGTTGTGCCGATTTTAAGGGCATTTATGCACAATTGCGCACCCCGACGGACAATCGCGGACACTAACCGATATTGATCCCCGGATGATACGGCTGCATCCGCATGTACAATGCCGACATCGTCGACCTTTTTAACCGGGTCAGCGTCGGCACGTCGGTGGTGGTGACGCGGTAAAGCATTGCGTCACGGCGCAATTTCAAGAAGCGCGAGGGGAGCGGGCGACAGAGCGCGGCGTGCAAACGGCGGGGCTTCCGGGGTGGCGTCTCAGCCTGACGACGCCGGCGGCTGCCAACGCCGGTCGGCGACCCAGACCAGTCCGCTCCATCGCGTTCCATCGGACTCGACGATGAAATCACGCGCCTGATCGCGCCGCAAATTCAGCCTTCGCATCACCGCCAGCGATCGAGCATTGTCGGCTGCCGTGTAGCTCAAGACTTTCGCAAGACTTGCGCGGGCGAAAACATCCGTGAGCGCCGCCGCCGCGGCTTCGGACGCCAGACCCTTTCCCCATGCGCTGCGCACCAGGCGCCAGCCGATATCAAATCCCGGCGCCACCGGAAAATTCGCGGGGATCGGCATGACGCCCGCGTAGCCGATGAAATTGCCATCCGGGTCATCCACCGCCCAGCGGCAGAAACCATGCGTCTCGAAGGCGGCGCGATAACGGGCCATCTTGCGATCGCTCTGCGCTCGCGTGAGCGGACCGCCGGCGTCCTTCATCACGTCGGCATCCGCATGCATCGCCGCAAAGGCCGGCTCATCGGCCTCGCTCCAGGGTCGAAGAACGGTCCGGGCAGTCCTGATCAGCATCAAGCAGCGGTCCACAGCTGAAGCCTGTTCCGGTCGAGGCGACGCACGACCTCTCCGCAGTCATGCCCGGCCTCGTGCCGGGCATCCACGCCTTTGGCGCAGCAAAGAAAGACGTGGATGGCCGGGACAAGCCAGGACAAGCCCGGCCATGACCGGGCCGGCGCTTTTTCTAGAAATCCGACGCCCGGCCGCCGACCTCCCAGTCGCCGTAGCGCACCGGATCCGGTCCCTTGGGGCCGTTGATCTCCTTCGGCCGGGCCGCGACCCTGGCGTCGATCTCGGCGCGGCGAGCCGCGGCCTCGGCGAGCGCACGCTCCGCCGCCGGGCTCAGCGGACGCTTCGGCGTCTCGGCCGTTGCCGTGTCCGGCACGCCATCAGGGGCGCCGGCGGAGTTGTCCCTACTCGACATGACGCCTTGAAGCTTGTACCGGCGACGGGGTCAAGCGTCATCGTGCGGCAGCAATAGTCCTTACAATTGGCCCCCCGCGGTGACAGGCTGTGGCGAATCGGCCGTGATGGGCATCGCCCTGCCGCTCGCCAAACCCGGAAGGTCCGACGCCCGACCGATGTCCAACCTCCGACGACCAGCCCATGCCGAGGTTCCCGGTCTCGCGGCCCGACGGGTTGCGGCCGACATTCTCGACTCGGTGCTGCGCCGGCGCCGCCCGCTCGACGAGCAGCTCGACGGCGCCGAGGCGCATCCGGGGCTGGCGGCGCTGTCGGATCGCGACCGGGCGCTGACCCGCAAGCTCGTCGCCACCGCGCTCAGAAGGCTGGGCTCGCTGCGAAAACTGCTCGGCACCGCGCTCGACCGCGGCCTGCCCGACGACGCGCCGCGGGTCGAGCCGGCGCTGCTGGTCGGCGCCGCGCAGATCCTCTGGCTCGACGTCCCCGACCATGCGGCGGTCGACCTGGCGGTGCGGCTGGTCCAGGCCGACCGCCGCGCCGCGCGTTATGCGGGCCTGGTCAACGCGGTGCTCCGCCACATCGCCCACGAAGGCAAGGCGGCGCTCGCCGATCTCGATCCCGCGCTCGATACCCCGGCCTGGCTGATGGCGCGCTGGGAGCGCGCCTTCGGGGCGGAAACCGCGCGGGCCATCGCGATCATGCACGGCCACGAGCCGCCGCTCGACCTGACCGTGAAGGACAATGCAGAGAACTGGGCGGCGCGCCTGCGGGGAAAAGTGCTCCCCACTGGCTCGGTGCGGACGGTGGCGCATGGACCGGTGTCGCTGCTGCCGGGTTTTTCCGAGGGCGCCTGGTGGGTGCAGGACGCCGCCGCCGCGCTGCCCGCCCGGCTCATTGGCGACGTGCGCGGCCTCGAGGTCGCCGACCTGTGCGCGGCACCCGGGGGCAAGACCGCGCAGCTCGCTTTGGCGGGCGCCCGGGTCACCGCGGTCGACCGCTCGGCGACCCGGCTGGCACGGCTGCGCGACAACCTTGCCCGGCTCGAGCTCGAGGCCCGTGTGGTCACCGCCGATGTCACCGAGTGGCAGGCCGGGCCGTTCGACGCCGTGCTGGTGGATGCGCCGTGCTCGTCGACCGGGACGATCCGCCGCCATCCCGACGTGCCATGGCTCAAGCGCGAGCAGGACATTGCGATGCTCGGCGCGCTGCAGACCCGGCTGCTCGACCGCGCGGTCGCTCTGACGCGCCCGGGCGGTATCATCGTGTATTGCACCTGCTCGCTCGAGCCCGAGGAGGGCGAGATGCAGATCGCCGCCCTGCTGGCGCGCGAGCCCGCCGTCCGGCGCCGGCCGATCGCCGCTGCCGACGTGTTCGATCTCGCTGAGCTGGTGACCCCGGCGGGCGACCTGCGCACCCTGCCATGCCATCTGCCCGAGCCCGATCCGCGCCTCGGCGGGCTCGACGGATTCTACGCGGCACGGCTGGAACGGCTGTGAGCGCCGCGGTCGGCGCGATTGGCCGCATCCCGGCGGTTCGGTTATCCTTCTGGCGAGCGCGGTGGGGCAAGCGTTTCGGTATCGTCGGACCGGCGGCGATGGCGCCGGCCAGCGATGACCGGTAAAAGCATCAAGCTCCGAATCAAATGTCGGCTCGCGCGTCGCCCCGTGCACGACTCGCGGGAGGTTTGTCGTGCGCTGCGAAGATTGAAGGGGCGAGCGTGTCCATGTCCCGCGGGTCCGTCGCGGAACGCCTGAGGATCATCTCGTACGCGGTGCGGCGCGCGCGGCGCATTCTCGTCTGCCGCGTCAATGCCAGCCCGCTGGTGCGCTGGCGCTTCGCGGCGGCCGGGACCGACCGCCTGCTGATCGCCCCGCAGGACCTGCGCACGGCCGATCCGACGCGCGCCAGCGAGATCTATGCGGGGCGCTTCGCCTTCGCCGGCAAGATCGTGATCTGCGACGGCCGCTCGCCCTACGAGATGGAGCCGCCGTCCGAGGAATGGGCCGAGACGCTGCTCGGGTTCGGCTGGCTGCGCCACCTGCGCGCCACCGAGTTCGGGGATCACCCGGGCCAATGCGCGGGCCCTGGTCGACGAATGGATCTCGCTCCAGGGCTCGTGGGATTCGGTCGGCTGGCGCAGCGACGTGGTGGCGCGGCGGATCATCTCCTGGCTCAGCCAGGCGCCCCTGCTGCTGCACGAGGCCGACGCAAGGTTCTACCGGCGCTTCCTGCGCACGCTGACCCGACAGGTCCGCTACCTGCGCAAGACGATGCGGGCAGGGCGCGGCGGCCTGCCACGGCTGCAGGCGACGATCGCGCTCACCTATGCGGCGCTGTGCATGGCGGGGCAGGCGCGGCTCTTGAAGAAGGTGACGCGGCAGCTGGGCGACGCGCTGGAGCGCCAGGTTCTCCCCGACGGCGGTCACGTCAGCCGCAATCCCGGGGCGCTGATCGAGCTCCTGCTGGACCTGCTGCCGCTGCGCCAGGCCTTTGCGGCGCGCAACGTACCGCCGCCGCCCACCCTGCTCAACGCCATCGACCGCATGATGCCGATGCTGCGCTTCTTTCGCCACGGCGACGGCAATTTTGCGCTGTTCAACGGCATGGGGCCGACGCCGCCGGACCTGCTCGCCACCGTGCTCGCCTACGACGATGCGCGCGGCACGCCGGTGGCAAACGCCCCGCACAGCGGCTACCAGCGCCTGCAGGCGGACGGTGCCGTGGTGCTGGTGGATACCGGCCGCCCGCCGCCGATCGATCTCAGCCAGGAGGCCCATGCGGGCTGCCTCGCCTTCGAGTTTTCCGTCAAGCTCAACCGCATCGTGGTGAACTGCGGGCTGCCGTCGACCAGCCGCGAGAGCTGGCGCCAAGTCGCGCGCGCCACTCCGGCGCATTCGACGGTCAGCTTCAACGCCGCGTCGTCGTGCCGCTTCATCACGATGAATTCGCTGCGCCGGCTGGTCGGCACGCCGATCGTCGCCGGGCCGACCGACGTGCCGGTATCGCGCCAGGACCACGATCATGCGACGGCGCTGCGCGCGTCCCATGACGGCTATGCGGCCCGTTTCGGCGTCATCCACCAGCGCTCGCTGCAGCTCGCTGCCGACGGCTCCCAGCTCGACGGCGAGGACCTGTTCAAACCGTCGCGCGGCGACGCGCTGCCGGCCGGCCGCGGCGACGCGTTCGCGGTGCGCTTCCACCTGCATCCGACCGTCAAGGCGAGCCCGATCGACGACGGGCACGGCGTCAAGCTGGTGCTGCCGAGCCGCGAGGAGTGGACGTTCACCGCCTATCGCGACAAGGTGGAGATCGAGGAAAGCGCCTATCTGGCGGGACCCGACGGACCGCGCCGCGCCTTCCAGATGGTGATCCACGGCCATGCCGGGGAGACCGACCGGGTGCGCTGGACGTTTTCCCGCACCGGCGCGGCGCCGCCGGCCCCGCGCCGCGGCGGCTGATGCAGCCGGTTTGCCGGCGCCGGGATTCGTGATACGCGGCGGCGTCCGACCAAACAGGCATCGCCATGACCGAGCATCCCCGCCGCATCGCCCGTGCGCTTCTTTCGGTGTCCGACAAGGCGGGGCTGATCGACTTCGCCCGGGCGCTGGCGGCGCGCGACATCGAGCTGGTCTCGACCGGCGGCACCGCGAAGGCGCTGGCCGAGGCCGGGCTCAAGGTCCGCGACGTCGCCGAGCTCACCGGGTTTCCCGAGATGATGGATGGACGGCTGAAGACGCTGCATCCGAAAGTGCATGGCGGCCTGCTGGCGATCCGCGACGAGCCCGGCCACGCGGCGGCGATGTCCGCCCACGGTATCGCGCCGATCGACCTCCTGGTGGTCAACCTCTATCCGTTCGAGGCGACCGTCGCCAAGGGCGCGGATTTCGCTCACTGCATCGAGAACATCGATATCGGCGGGCCGGCGATGATCCGCGGGGCGGCGAAGAACCATGCGGACGTCACCGTCGTGGTCGACCGCGAGGACTACGACAAGGTGCTGGCCGAGCTCGCCGCCCACGGCGGGGCGACAACTCTTGCCCTGCGCCGGGCGCTCGCCGCCAAGGCCTATGCGCGGACCGCCGCCTATGATGCGGCGATCTCGAACTGGTTCGCCGATCAGCTGAACGATCCGGCGCCGGGCTGGCGCGCCGTCGGCGGGCACCTCGTCGAGGCGCTGCGCTACGGCGAGAACCCGCACCAGACGGCGGCGTTCTATCGCACCCCGCAGGATCGCCCCGGCGTCGCCACCGCGCGCCAGCTCCAGGGCAAGCAGCTCTCCTACAACAATCTGAACGACACCGACGCGGCCTATGAATGCGTCGCCGAGTTTTCGTCCGCCCGCACCGCCGCCTGCGTCATCGTCAAGCATGCCAATCCGTGCGGGGTCGCCGAGGGCGCAAGTCTCGTCGACGCCTACCGCCGGGCGCTCGCCTGCGATCCGACCTCGGCGTTCGGCGGCATCGTGGCGCTCAACCGCGCGCTCGATGCCGAGGCGGCGCGCGCCATCACGGAGATTTTTACCGAGGTCATCATCGCGCCCGACGCCACCGACGAGGCGGTGGCCATCGTGGCGGCGAAGAAGAATCTCCGCCTGCTGGTCGCCGGCGGCCTGCCCGATCCGCGCGCCGCGAGTCTCACCATGAAGACCGTCGCCGGCGGTTTTCTGGTGCAGTCGCGCGATAACGCCGTGGTCGACGAGATGCAGCTGAAACCCGTGACCAAACGGGCGCCGACCGCGACAGAGCTCGACGACCTGCGCTTCGCCTTCCGGGTGGCCAAGCACGTCAAATCGAACACCATCGTCTATGCCAGAGACAAGGCGACGGTCGGCATCGGGGCCGGCCAGATGAGCCGCGTCGAACTCGGCCCGCATCGCGGCGCGCAAGGCCGAGGACGCCGCCCGCGAGGCCGGGCTCGCGGTGCCGCTGACCAAAGGCTCGGTGGTCGCCTCGGATGCGTTCTTCCCGTTCGCCGACGGACTGCTGGTGGCGATCGAGGCCGGCGCCACTGCGGTCATCCAGCCCGGCGGCTCGATGCGCGACGACGAGGTGATCCGGGCCGCCGACGACCACGGCATCGCCATGGTTTTCACCGGCGTGCGCCACTTCCGGCATTGATTTGTTTGTTTAAATCACCGGATGTGTTTCGTAGGGTGGGCAAAGGCGGCCACGACGCTTCGTTTGATGCACTGCGGTTGGTCCGCTTTGCCCACGCTGTCCGAGGTTCAAGAAAGGACCGACAGCGTGGGCAAATCGGAGCCGACGTCATGCATCAAACGAAAGCTCGGGCCGCATTTGCCCAACCTACGGGCCACGCACCCGCACCATCGACAGGAGCGCCATCCCGATCAGGAAGAACGCCACCAGCACCGCCATGCCGGCCTTCTGGCTGGCGGTCGCCGCGGTGACGACGGCCACCACGAAGGGGCCGATGAACGAGGTGACCCGGGCGCTCAGCGCAAAAAGGCCGAAGAACTGGGTGAGCCGCTCGGCCGGGGCGAGGCGCGCCAGCAGGGTGCGCGAGGAGGCCTGGAGCGGGCCGACCACCAGGCCGATGGCGAGCCCGACCGCCACGTAGGCGCGCTCGGCGGCGGCAGCAAACAAGCCGCCGCCGGGCTGCGGCGGCGCCACCGCGAGGAAGAAGGCGACGCGGTCGCGGTCGATCGACAGGATGGCGATCGCCGCCACGATCAGCACCATGAGGCCGCCGAAAATCACCGGCTTGGAGCCGAACCGGTCGTCGAGGCGGCCGCCGACGAACGCTCCCACGGTCCCGGTCATCACCAGCAGGATTCCGAATATGCCGATCTGGATGGTGCTCCAGCCGAACACACCGGCCGCGTAGATGCCGCCGAAAGCGAACAGCGCGACCAGCCCGTCGGCGTAGATCATGTTGGCGAGGAGAAACAGGGTGACGTCGCGATGGCGCGGCAGGTGCGACAGGGTCTCGACCAGCGTCGCCAGTCCCTGGCGGACCGCCGCGCGGATCGGGAGCTTCGTTTTCTGGTCGGGCGCGAACCAGAACAGCGGCAGCGCGAACACCAGGAACCAGATCGCGGTGAGCGGCCCGCTGGCGCGGTCACCCTCATGCAGCAGCGGATCGAGACCGAACAGCGGCGCGGCGCCGATGAGCGTGCGCCCGGTCTGCGGGCTCGCGGCGAGAAAGCCGAGCGTCAGCAAAAGGCTCACCAGGCCGCCCAGATAGCCGACCGCCCAGCCGGTGCCGGAGAGCCGGCCGAGGCGTTCGGGCGGCACCAGGGTCGGCATCATGGCGTTGGCGAACACGGTGGCGCACTGCGCGCCGACGGCGCCGAGCGCGAAGGCGACGAGGACCGGAAGGATCATCGTCTGATCGCCCGGCCGGCCGAGCCACAGCAGCGACGAGCCGAGGATCAGGAGAGCGCCGAAGCCGGCGATCCACGGTTTTCGCGGCCCGGTCTCGTCGGAGATCGCGCCGAGCAGCGGCGAGAGCGCCGCGATGGCGAGGCCGGCCGCGCTGGTGGCGAAACCCCACAGCGCCTGACCCTCGGCCGGGCTCGACGCAACCGCGGCGGCGAAATAGGGCGCGTAGACGAAAGTGGTGACCAGCGTGAAGAACGGCTGCGTCGCCCACTCGAACAGCACCCAGCTGAAGATCGCCAGCCGCGAGGCCGGCCGCTGCGCAGCGGGCTCCGGCATCACGCCCGCGCCCCATGCGGCTGGATGAGATGTTTGGGGCACCGCCGTGCCGCGAGGTCACCCTCCCGCCCGTTGGCGGGGAGGGTCGACCACCTTCGCGCAGCGAAGGTGGTCGGGGTGGGGGGGCTATTTGCTGCTCCGAACCCGCGGCCCGACCCCCCACCCCATCCCTCCCCGCCGCAAGAGCGGGGGGAGGGAGGAGGCGCGGCACGCGGGGTGCCAAACAAATCAAACCCGTGCTCTCGGCACGGCTCGCCGCGCCTACTGACCGCACCCATCAATGCTTCACCAGGTCGCCGAGCAGGCTCGCGGCGACGGCGAGTTTTGAGAGGGTGAGGCCGGAATCCGCGATGTCGTGGACGGAGGTGCGGATGCGCTCGACCCGGCCGGCGCGCTTGCCCACCCAGGCTTCGACCGCGGCCGGCCCGGCAATGCCGTCGCCCACCATCTCGGCGGCGACCCGGCGCCCGGCCTCGGCGATCTGGTCGAGGGTCCGGTCGAGGGCGAGGCGGTCGAAATAGTCGGTGACCTGGATGGCGCGGGCAGCGCCGAGGATACGGTCGAGGCGGAAATAGGCGCCGGCGGCGAAATAGGTCTCGACGACAGCGTCGACCGGCCTGCCGGTGCGGTCCGCCACCAGCACGGCGTCGGGCGCCGCAGCGAGCGCCGGAAGGTCGGCGAGCCTTCGTGCGAGATCCGCCGGAACGCCGGTCGCCTCGAGCTCGGCGCGCCGCGCCGCACGCGCGGCCGCGGCTTCGCCCGCGGTGACGCGATCGAGCGCCACGATCACCGCCTCGACGCCCGCCCGGTAGTGCTCGATCACGTCGGCGAGCCCGCCCGAGAGGTCGACATTGCGCAGGAACCAGACCAGGCGATCGAGCAGCAGGTCCTGCACGCCCGCATAGAGCTCGAGCTGCAGCCGCCCGGAGATTTTTCCGTCCAGCGCATCGATCTCGCCGTTCAGCGCCGTCATCGCAAAGCTGTCGCGCACCGCCGCGAACGCCGCCGCGATGCCCGCCACCGTGGCTCCGGTCTGATCGCCGATCCGCGCCACCAGCGAGGGCCCGCCGCGGTTGATCATGGAGTTCGCGAGGTGCGTGGCGATGATCTCGCGGCGCAGCCGGTGCTGGGCGACCGCGTCGGGAAACCGCTCGCTGAGGACGCGGGGAAAATAGCGGCCGAGCTCGCGGCCGAGATAGGGATCATCCGGCACCGGCGAGGCGAGCAGGTCGCCGTAGAGCGTGAGCTTGGCGTAGGCGACCAGCACGGCGAGCTCGGGCCGGGTCAGCGGCTGGCCGCGACGCCTGAGCTCGGCCTCGTCGGGCAGGAATTCCACCGCGCGGTCGAGCAGCCCGCGCGCCTCGAGCGACGTCATCAGCCGCTGCTGGAAACCCAGATCCTCGAGGCCGCGCCGCTGGGCGAGCGAGAGCGCCAGCGTCTGCAGATAATTGTTGCGCAGCACCAGGCTCGCGACCTCGTCGGTCATCTCGACCAGCAGCGCGTTGCGCTGCTCCGGCGTGAGCTTGCCGGCACTCACCGGCACGCTCAGCGCGATCTTGATGTTGACCTCGACGTCGGACGTGTTGACGCCCGCCGAGTTGTCGATGGCGTCGGTATTGAGCCGGATGCCGCGCGAGCCCGCCTCGACCCGGCCGCGCTGGGTCATGCCCAGATTGGCGCCTTCGCCGATCACCTTGCAGCGCAGATCGAGCGCGGTCGCGCGGATCGAATCGTTGGCGCGGTCGCCCACCTGGTCGTCGGTCTCGGTCGAGGCGCGCACATAGGTGCCGATGCCGCCGAACCACAGGAGATCGACCTCGAGACGGAGGATGGCGCTGATCACCTGCTGCGGCGTCGCCCGCGCCCGCGGCAGGCCGAGCAGGCCCTGCGCCTCGGGACTGAGCAGGATCTCCTTGGCGCTGCGGGCGAACACGCCGCCGCCCCGCGAGATGCGCGACTTGTTGTAGTCCTGCCAGCTCGAGCGCGGCATCTCGAACAGTTTCCGGCGCTCCGCCAGGCTGATTTCCGGATTGGGCGTCGGATCGATGAAGATGTCGCGGTGATCGAAGGCGGCGACCAGCTTGATGGTCGGATCGAGCAGCATGCCGTTGCCGAACACGTCGCCCGACATGTCGCCGACGCCGGCGACGGTAAACGGGGTGGTGGTGATGTCGACGTCGATCTCGCGGAAGTGACGCCGGATCGCCTCCCAGGCGCCGCGCGCCGTGATCCCCATCTTCTTGTGGTCGTAGCCGGCCGAGCCGCCGGAGGCAAAAGCATCGCCGAGCCAGAACTTGTGCTCCAGCGAGATCGCGTTGGCGGTGTCGGAGAACGTCGCCGTGCCCTTGTCGGCGGCGACCACCAGATAGGGATCGTCGTCGTCGAGACGCAGCACGCTGGCGGGCGGGAGCACGCCGTCGGGCCCGAGATTGTCGGTGATGTCGAGCAGGCTGGAGACGAACAGCACATAGGCGGCGGTGCCCTCCGACTGGACGGCGTCGCGCGAGCCGCCGACGGGAAGCAGTTTGGGGATGAACCCGCCCTTGGCGCCGACCGGCACGATGACGGCGTTCTTCACCTGCTGCGCCTTGACGAGGCCGAGCACCTCGGTGCGAAAATCCTGCGGCCGGTCCGACCAGCGCAGGCCCCCGCGCGCCACCTTGCCGAAGCGCAGATGGACGCCTTCGACCCGCGGCGAATAGACGAAGATCTCGTAGAGCGGATGCGGCAGCGGCAGGCCGTCGATCTTGTGGCTCTCGAACTTGATGGCGATCGTGGGCTTGGGCTGGCCGCCGGGATCGGCCTGATAGAAGTTGGTGCGGATCGCCGCCTGAACCGCATTGACGAAGTGGCGCAGGATGCGGTCCTCGTCGAGGCTGTCGACGACCGTGAGGGCGGTCTCGATCTCCGTCACGATGGTTTCCTGCTGGGCGGCACGGGCGGAGGCCTTTGACTCGAGCCGCGGATCGAACCGCGCATGGAAGAGCTCCACGATCTGGGCGGCGATCGCCGGATGTTTGCGCAGCGTCGCCCACATGTAGTCCTGCGAATAGGCGACACGAACCTGGCGGAGATAGCGGGAGATCGTGCGGATGAGCGCGATGTCGCGCCATTGCAGCCCGGCGGCGAGCACCAGGGCGTTGTAGCCGTCGTTCTCGGCGCGCCCGCGGATCACCGTGAGGAAGCACGCTTCGAGGCGCTGCTTGAACGCATCGAGATCGAGGGCCCCGCCGTCGGAGCGCTCGAGCAGCATGTCGTGGAGCCACACCTGCGGCACGTCGCCCATGGTCGGCTCGATTCGGTAGGTGCGCTCGTCGACGACCCGGAACCCCATGTTCTCCAGGATCGGCACGCGCTCGGAGAGCGCGATCGGCCGCTCGCGGTTCCATACTTTCAGGCCGGCGAAGGATTTTTCGCCGCGCCGTCCGTAGAACTCGACGCCGAGCGGCCTGACCGGCGACAGGCCCTCGAGCAGCCGGATATCGCCGACCGCAAGGGGGGGAACGTAGGCCTCGCGATAGCCGAGCGGAAAGGCGTCGCGGTAGCGGCGGAACAGCGCCTGCGCCTTCACCGGATCATGGACCAGCGCCAGCGCCTCGGCGAGCCCGTCCGTCCAGGTCCTGACGATGGCACCGACCGCCTCCTCGAGCGTCGCCCGCGACGGGTTCGGCGTCTCGCCCTCGGAGCGCCCGATGATGAAGTGCACGCGGACCAGCGGCCCCTCGGGAAAGAACGGATAGAACGCCGAGATCCGGCCCTTGTAGATGCCGGCCAGATAGCTGCCGATCGCCATGCGGGTAGTGGAATCGAAGCGCTCGCGCGGCACGAAGACGAGGACCGAGACGAAGCGGTCGAACCTGTCGCGGCGCGCCAGCACGCGGACGCGCGGCCGTTCGTCCAGATACATGATCTCCCGCGCGAAACGGTGGAGGGTGTCCTCGTCGATCTGAAAAAGCTCGTCGCGCGGATAGCTTTCCAGCACGTTGACCAGCGCCTTGCCGGAATGGCTGTCGGGATCGAACTCGGCGCGCCGCATCACGGCGTCGACCTTGCGCCGCAGATAGGGAATCGTCCGGGTGGAGCGCGTATAGACCGAGGACGTGAACAGGCCGACGATACGGAGCTCCCCGGTCACGCCGCGCTCCGGATCGAACCGCTTGACCCCGACATAGTCCATGTGAATGCGGCGATGCACCCGCGAGCGCATGTTCGCCTTGGTAATGATCAGGGTCCGGGGCTCCTTGAGAAACTGCACGACCTCCGGGGTGATCGGGAGCAGTTCGCCGCCGCGCCGCAGCACGCGGGCATCGGCGGCGCGGAGGATTCCGAGGCCGCTGCCGAAATCCGGCTCGACCTCGCCGCTGCCGGCGGCGTAGCGGTAGTCGCGAACGCCGAGAAAGGTGAAATTGTTGGCGAGCAGCCATTCGAGGAACTGCACGCTCTCGGCGATCTCGTCGACCGGCAGCGGCGGCGGGTTGTTTCGGAGATCCGCGATCACCTCGCCGACGCGGGCAAGCATCGGCCGCCAGTCCTGGACGCAGACGCGGACATCGGCGAGAACCAGCTCGAGCGCCTGGACGATCTCGTCGCGGCGGGCCGCGTCGTCGACGCGCTCGACGTGGATGTGGATAAAGCTCTCGCGCCGCGCCGCGCCGATCGCCGGACCGTCGCCGTGGAAGCCCGCCAGCATTCCCAGGCGGTCGCGCTCGATGGAAAAGATCGGATGCGCCACCAGGCGCGCCTCGAGACCCTGCTCGGTCAGCTCGTTCATCACCGAATCGAGCAGAAACGGCATGTCGTCGTTGACCATCTCGATGACCGATATGGCCTTGATGCGCTCCGCGCCGATCGGGCCGGTACGCGAATCGAAGCGAATCCGCGGCGCGCCCGGCTTGCGCTCCTTGAGGAAAAGCCACGCATCCTCGGCGAGAGCGGCGAGCTCGCGCGGCTCGTAGCGGACCACGTCCTCGGGTGCCGCGCGGGAGAAAAGCTGCGCGGCGAAATTCTGCGGCATGTCGCCGTGATGCCCGGTCAGGATGGTGCCGGCCTGCTCGATCAGGCGGCGCGTGGCGCGTGCTTCCTCGGTCTCGAGGACGGCTTCGACAGCCATGGTGCCCTACTCCGGACGTGCGTTGGACCACCCCCGAACGGGGGTGCGGCCCTAGTGCGGCGAATTTGAAGTTCCTCCCAACATTGCCGCACGCTCGTCGAGGAACTTCAAATTCAAAAGCCGCACTAGAATCAAAAGGTTGCTAGTGCTCCTTTGATTCCGAAGTTCGCACGAGAACTCGCCGCGAAGTGATGCGAACTTCGGAATCGGAGCACTAGTGTGGGTCATCCGCCCGGCGCGGTCGAGGGCAAAGCGATTGTCCGGACACGACGGCTGTATTCGTCATGGCATGGCACCTTGTAGACTTGCCCCACCAGAAGTGGCGCAGGAGAGCACATCGTGGCCAGCCGAACCAAGCAAGTCGCAAGAAAAAAAGCCAGTCAAATCAACGAGAAGGCGACGGCGAGCCGAACCCCGGCGCGCCCCGCAGGCTCGCCCGACGGCGCGCATGGTGCCGCGGCCGGCGACGACACCGCGATCACCGCCCTGGCGCTTCCCCGCGCCGCGCTCAATCCGGCCATGGAAGCCTATTTCGCCAAATGCGAGGAAAAGCTCGGCTTCGTGCCCAACGTGCTCGCGGCCTACGCGTTCGACATGGGGAAGCTCGAAGCCTTCATCGCCATGTACAACGACCTGATGCTGGCGCCGTCCGGCCTCTCCAAGCTGGAGCGCGAGATGATCGCGGTCGCGGTGTCGTCGCAGAACCGCTGCTACTACTGCCTCACCGCCCATGGCGCCGCGGTCCGCGCCCTGTCGGGCGATCCGGTGCTGGGCGAATTGATGGTGATGAACTATCGCGCCGCGCGGCTGTCGAGCCGCCAGCGCGCCATGCTGGATTTCGCCGTGAAACTCACCGAGAAGCCGTGGGAGGTCGAGGAGGAGGACCGCGACCGGCTGCGCCGCGAAGGCTTTGCCGCCCGCGACATCTTCGACATCGCGGCGGTGGCGGCGTTCTTCAACATGTCGAATCGGGTCGCATCGGCTACTGACATGCGGCCGAACCCGATCTATCACGGCCAGGCGCGATAGACGGATCAAACAAATCGCATCAACCACAAGGGAGAGAACGATGAGGCAGGCACTGGTGCTGGCCGCCATGATGATGGCGGCGCTGGCGGGCGGGGCATCCGCCGAGACCATCGTGATGGAAGAGATGATGGTGCCGTCCTCCGATCCGGGCATCGCCATCTATGTGCGCAACAAGCACCCCGCCGGCATGACGTCGTTCCGGCCGGAGCGCACGGTGGTGTTCGTGCACGGCGCGACCTATCCGGCGCATACGGCGTTCGATCTGGCGCTCGACGGGATGTCGTGGATGGACTACATCGCGGCCCGCGGCTACGACGTCTATCTGCTCGACCTGCGCGGCTACGGCAAATCGACCCGGCCGCCCGAGATGGCGGACAAGCCGGACGCGAACCCGCCGCTGGTGCGCGGCGACACCGCGGTCAAGGACATCTCCTCGGTCGTCGATTTCGTGCTCAAGCGGCGCGGCCTTGCACGGGTCAACCTGATCGGCTGGTCGTGGGGCACCACGCTGATGGCGACCTATGCGGGCCAGCATGCCGACAAGGTCGAGCGGCTGGTGCTCTACGCGCCGGCCTGGATCCGCACCACGCCGTCGCTGGTGCAGGCCGGTCCGGGCCCCATTCCGGCCTACCGCATGGTGCGCCGAGAGCAGGCGCTGGAGCGCTGGCTGACCGGGGTCCCGGAGGCGAAGAAGGCGGCGCTGATTCCGCCCGGCTGGTTCGACGCCTGGGCGGACGCCACCTGGGCCTCCGATCCGGAGGGCGCCCGCATGGACCCGCCGGTGATCCGCGCGCCCAACGGCGTGGTGCAGGACGGGGCGGATTTCTTCGGCGCCGGAAAGCCCTATTACGACCCGGCGAAGATCACGGCGCCGACGCTGCTGATCCACGCCGAGTGGGATCGCGACACCCCGCCCTACATGGCGCAGACGCTGTTTCCGCTGCTCGTCAACTCGCCAGGCAAGCGCTACGTGGCGCTCGCCGAAGGCACCCATACGATCGTGATGGAGCGCAACCGGCTGAAACTGTTCGAGGCGGTCCAGGCATTCTTGGACGAGGCGAGCCGGTCGTAGCCGGACGCTCGCACCTGCCTTGTTTGACACCTCGCGTGCCGCAAACTCCTCCCTCCCCCCGCTCTTGCGGCGGGGAGGGATGGGGTGGGGGGTGGTGCACCCCGACCGCCTTCGCTTCGCTCAGTTGGTCGACCCTCCCCGCCAACGGGCGGGAGGGTAGACCCGCGGCACGCCAGTGCCAGGATACGCAAGTCCACGTTTCCTGGATCGCATAGCCGTCACGCCGTGTTATAATCTCATTCCGACGCCGGGCTGCCTGGATCGACTCCGGAGCGAAAGAACGGGCGTCAAACAAAAGGGGAGGCAAACATGGATCGTCGACATTTCCTTGCCGCCGCCACCGTCGCGGCGGCCAGCGGCACCGCGACGAGCACGGTCCGCGCCGCCGGCGGCAAGACTTTTGTCCTCGTGCATGGCGCGTGGCACGGCGGCTGGTGCTGGAGCAAGGTGGCGGCGATCCTGCGCGGCCGCGGCCACACGGTGTTCACCCCGACCCAGACCGGGCTCGGCGAGCGCGCGCATCTGCTGTCGAAGTCGATCACCCTCGACACGTTCGTCGAGGACATCGTCAATGTGCTCAAATACGAGGACCTGAAGGACGTCGTGCTGGTCGGTCACAGCTTTGGCGGCAACGCGATCTCCGGAGTTGCCGACCGCATGCCCGACCGCGTCCGCCAGCTCGTCTATCTCGACGCGGTGATCCTGGAGAACGGCCAGAGCGTGTTCGGCCTCTTACCCAAGGACGTGGTCGAGACGCGCACCAAGGCGGCCCAGGACTCCAGCGGCGGCCTGACCATTCCGGCGCCGCCGCCGAGCGCTTTCGGCATCAGCGATGCCGAGCAGGCGAAATTCGTGCAAAACCGCTTCACCCCGCACCCGTTCGCGACCTTTACCTCGCCGCTCAAGCTCGCCAACAAGGTCGCCAACGGATTGCCCGCCACCTACATCGTCTGCACCGACCCGATCTACGGGCCGCTGCAGACGAGCCGGGACTGGGTGAAGGCGCATGACATGAAGATGGTCGAGATCAGGACCGGTCACGACGCCATGGTGACGGTGCCGGACGGGCTTTCCGACATGCTGGATGCCAACAGCGCCTGATACGCCGATCAGATCTCCACGAGCTTGTCGGGCAGCTCGTGGGGATCGACGCTGCCGGGCGGCAGGGGAAAATGCTCGGCGAGCACGGCGCCGCATTGCTCGATCGCGGCGACGAAGCCGTCGCCCGGCCGGCCGGCCTTGATGGCGCTGGTGAGCGCCGCCATCGCGTTGTCCCACACGTCCGGCATCACCTTCTCGTTGATGCCGGCGTCGGCGACGATCTCCGCATAGCGCTCGGCGACCGAGGCGAAGATCAGGACACCGGTGCGCTTGTGGGTGAGGTGCAGCCCCTGCGCCCAGAACTGGCGCAGCGCCTCGGCATGGGCACGGTCGTGCCGGGTCCGCCGCGGCACGATGCGATAGCGGATCTGCTGCCGCGACAGGCCGATCGCCGCGGCGACGAAGGCGATCAGCTGCAGCAGATAGATCACGGTCGCCGGCCAGGTGGTGAGATAGATGAACGGCAGTGGCACCATCAGCGCAAGCGCCGCCGCCCAGGCGAGCGGCACCAGGCGATAATCGCTCGAATGCCGGGCGATGACGCAAAAAATCTCGCCCGACGTCCTCGCCTCGGCCTGGCGGATCGCTGCGGAAATCCGTGTCCTGTCGGAATCGGAGATCATGTCCTGCTCCTCACCAGCTTCCCGATGACCCGCCGCCGCCGAACGAGCCGCCGCCGCCCGACGAGCCCCCGCCACCGCTCGACGAGGAGGACGAGGACGACCGCGACGAGCCCGATCCGGCGAACCTCATGAGCTCGAAGAAGAACAGGCCCACCAGGTTGGCGACGCGCGATATGCCCCTTGTGTTCTTCACGATCGGGCGCGCATCCATGATGAACATGACGATGAAGCCGAGCGCCAGCGCGAGAAACAGTGCCGCCAGGCCGTAGTCCTGGCCGGACCAGGCGCGGGGCGGCGGCGCCGCGACCGGCTCGCGGGCCTTGCGGTCCTCGTCGGCCGCAATGAGCGTCAGGTAGATGGCGTCGACGCCGCCAGCGAGGCCCCCGGCCATGTCGCCGGTCGCCAGGCGCGGCACGATGCGGTTCTGGATGATCGCGCCGATCAGCGCGTCGGGCAGCGTCGGCTGAAGATTCTTGCCGACACGGATCGCGACTTTCCCCACATCGTTGGCGACCAGCAGCACGACGGCGTTCTGGCCGAGCCCGCCGGCCTGCCAGTGATCGGCGAGCGCCACGGCGAACTCCTCGATGTCGCGGCCGCCGATGGATTTCACGGTCGTGACCACGACCTGGTCGCCGGTCACGCGCCGCAGCTTTTCGAGCTTTTCGGTGAGCGCGCTCCGGGTGGCGGCATCGAGCAGGCCCGCATCGTCGACGATGCGGCCGTTGAGCGCGGGGAGTTCCGCGGTCGCCGCCACCAGCGGCAGACCGCCGGATGCACCTGGCGGCCCGCCGGGATCGCCAAGCAGGCGGAGGATGTCGTCGACGCCGCGCGACACGCCGCCGGAAAAATCGTTGGCCTTGAAACGCGGGAGGATGGAGTTCTCGATGATCAGCCTGGTCGCCGCGTCGGTGAGCGTGCCTTCGAGCCCGTAGCCGACCTCGATCCGCACCTTGTGCTCGACCGGCGCCACGATCATGAGCGCACCGTTGTTCTTCTCCTTCTGGCCGATCCCCCAGCGCCGCCCGAGCTGATAGCCGAAATCCTCGATCGTGGTGCCCTGCAGGGATTTCAGCGTCACCACCACGAGCTGGGCGGTGGTCCTGGCCTCCAGGTCGGTGAGCTTGCGCGCGAGACTGCTGCGCGTCGGCCCATCGAGGACGCCGGCCTCGTCGACGACCTTCCCGGTGAGCTCAGGGAAATCGAGTGCCGCGGCAGCTCCGATCCAGGCGACGACGACAAGGAGCGCCACAAAAAGCCCGCGGAGCGGCATCGCGCCCGAAGATGGACGCGGTGCAGTCAGGAAACGGCCGATCCGCATGTGGCTCACCAGTCGCCCGAGGACCCGCCGCCGCCGAACGAGCCGCCGCCCCCGGAAAATCCGCTGTCGGAAGAGCCGCTGGAGAAGCCGCCGGAGCCCGACGACCAACCGGAGGACGGCTGCGAGGCCCACGGCACGTAGGCCGCGTTCGTCCCATCCCGCGTGCCGGCCCGGCGGCCGCCTCCGCGCACGACCTGCACCAGGATCACGATCAGCACGATGCCTAACACCAGCGAGACGACAAAAAACCAGCCATCGCTGTTGACCGTGGAGCCCGGAGGGCGGCTGACGGCGGGCTGCCGCGATTGGGGCGCGTTGCCGGTCAGCAGCGCGACGACGTCATCGACGCCGCGCGAGATGCCGCCGGGAAAATCCCCGGCGCGGAACCGCGGCAGGATGGCGTTCTGGATGATCAGTTTGGTCGCCGCATCGGTCAGCGTGCCTTCGAGCCCGTAGCCGACCTCGAAGCGGACTTTTCGCTCCACCGGCGCCACGATGAGCAGGACGCCGTTGTTCTTCTCCTTCTGACCGATCCCCCAGCGGCGGCCGAGCTGATAGCCGAAATCCTCGACCGTGGTGCCCTGAAGGGACTTCAATGTGACGACGACGAGCTGATTGGTGGTCCTGCCTTCCAGCGCGGCGAGCTTTTGCGTCAGCGCTGTCCTGGTCGCGGCATCGAGGATCCCGGCGTCGTCGACCACCCGCCCGGTCAGCGGCGGAAAGTCGAGCGCAAGGGCCGGCGCAATCAGCGCGAAGAACGCCACCTGGACGGCGATGATCGCCCGCATCGGCCGGCACGTCATCGGAACTTCAGAATTTCACCTGGGGCGTCTTCTTGACGTCCTCGGCGACGGTGAACGTCTCCATCGGCTTGTTGGCGCGGTAGAGCGTCGACGCCCAGATGTTTCCCGGAAACGTCTTGAGCTCGGTATTGTAGGCGCGCACCGCCTCGATGTAGTCGTGGCGCGCTACCGTCAGCCGGTTCTCGGTGCCTTCGAGCTGCGACTGCAGCGCAAGAAAATTCTGGTTCGACTTGAGCTCGGGATATTTTTCCGACACCGCCAGCAGCCGGCCGAGCGCGCCCGACAATTGCGCCTGCGCCTCCTGGAATTTCTGGAATGCCTCCGGGTTGTTGACGACGTCGGGCGTCACCTGGATCGAGGTGGCGCGCGCGCGCGCCGCGGTCACCGCCTCGAGCACCTCGCGCTCCTGGCGGGCAAAACCCTTCACGGTCTCCACCAGGTTGGGGATGAGATCGTTCCGCCGCTGGTACTGGTTCTGCACGTCGGACCATTTCGCCTTGGCGCTCTCCTCGAAGGTCGGGATGTTGTTGATGCCGCAGCCCGACAGGAAGAAGCCGAGCAGAACGGCGAGCAGGGGGAAGCGGACAAGACCGCCGGAAGGCGCGGCAGAGCGGAACATCAGGCCTCTCCGTGTTGACGCGGGAATTTTCCACGATGACAGTGCGGCAGGCTTGCGGTGCACGAGCCGCGCGTGGTGCGAATCAACTAGCCCAGCACATTCGGGCCGTCATAGGGCGGCCCGGGTGCCGGGGAGACGTCTTTGGTCGCTCGAGGTCGAAAAATGGTTCATCCGTTGCGCGCCGCATGCCTCGCTCTGGTCGTGCTGGCGGCGGGCGCCGTCGCGATCCGGGCCCAGGATGCGTCGGTCGCCCCGTCGGGGGCAGGGCCGGCGCGGCTTCAACCGGTCACGGCGCGGCACGGCATGGTGTCGAGCCAGGAGCGGCAGGCCACCGCCATCGGCGTCGACATCCTGCGGCAGGGCGGCAACGCGGTCGACGCCGCGGTGGCGGTCGGTTTCGCGCTCGCCGTCACCCATCCGCAGGCCGGCAATATCGGCGGCGGCGGGTTCATGCTGATCCGCCTCGCGGACCGCCGCGAGACGGTGGCGATCGACTACCGCGAGACCGCCCCGCAGGCGACCACGCGCGACATTTTTCTCGGCCCCGACGGCGAGGCCGACCCGCGAAAATCCCGCGATTCGGGCCTCGCCGTCGGCGTGCCCGGCACGGTCGCCGGGCTGTGGCTCGCCCACCAGAAATACGGCTCGGGAAAATTTTCCTTCGCCCGGCTGATCGAGCCGGCGATCCGGCTCGCCCGCGCGGGCTTTGCGGTCGCCGACGAGCTTGCCGACTCGCTGCCGCGGGCGCAGCCGCGGCTGGTGCGCTGGCCGAGCACGGCAAGAATTTTCCTGAAATCCGACGGCGTGGCGCTGGCCGAAGGCGACCGGCTGGTGCAGCCGGACCTGGCGGAATCGCTGGAGCTGATCGCCCGCGACGGGCCTTCCGGTTTCTACCGGGGCGCGGTCGCCGAAAAGATCGTTGCCAGCGTGCGGGCGGCCGGCGGCCTGATGACGACCGACGATCTGAAGGATTACCGGGCGACACTGCGCACGCCGATTGCCGGCACCTATCGGGGCTACGAGGTCTTCTCGATGCCGCCGCCGTCCTCGGGCGGCGTGCATCTGGTCGAAATGCTCAACGTGCTGGAGGGATACCCGCTGGGTGCGCTCGGCCACGGCTCGCCGGAGGCGCTGCACCTGATGATCGAGGCGATGAAGCGCGCCTATGCGGACCGCGCGGAGTTCATGGGCGATCCCGACACGGTGAGCATGCCGCTGGAACGGCTCACCTCGAAACCCTACGCGGCGGAGCTGCGCGCCTCGATCGATCCGAACCGCACCAGGCCCGCGGGCGAGATCCGCGCCGGCAACCCGGTTCCGGCCGAAGGCCGCAACACCACGCATTTCTCCATCGTCGACGTTTTCGGCAACGCGGTCGCCAATACCTACACGCTCAATCTCAACTACGGGGTCGGCCTCGTCGCCGACGGCACCGGCATCCTGCTCAACAACGAGCTCGACGACTTCGCGGCGAAACCCGGAGCGCCCAACGCCTTCGGCCTGGTCGGCGGCGCCGCCAATGCGCCGGGCCCGGGAAAACGGCCGTTGTCGTCGATGACGCCGACCATCGTAATGCGCGACGGAAAAGTCGTCCTGGTCACCGGCTCGCCCGGCGGCAGCACAATCATCACCACGGCGCTGCAGGTGACGACCGGCGTCATCGATTTTCATCAGAATATCGCAGAGGCGGTCGCTGCACCCCGCATCCATCACCAGTGGCTGCCCGACCGGGTGTCCGCCGAGGCGGCCGTTCCGGTCGAGACCGTCCGGTCGCTCGAGGCCCGCGGGCACACCGTCGTGAGGCTCCCCAAATGGGGCTCGGCGAACTCCATCATGGTCGGCCCCGAGGGATTCTTCGGCGCCGCCGACCCGCGCACCCGCGGCGCGACGGCGGCGGGTTTCTGAGAAATGCGCTATCTATGAGTTCGTGACACCGCGATCATCCGCAGCAGGGACCCCATGATCGATCTGCGCAGCGATACCGTGACCTTGCCGACCGAGGAGATGCGGGAGGCGATGCGACGTGCCGAGGTCGGCGACGATGCCCGCGACGGCGATCCGACCGTTCGCCGGCTCCAGGAGGCCGCCGCAGCGGCTACGGGCAAGGAGGCGGCGCTCATGGTCGCCAGCGGCACCATGTCGAACCTGGTGTCGCTGCTCGCCCATGGCGGGCGCGGCGGAGAAGTTTTGCTCGATCCGGACTCCCACATCCTGCGCTCGGAGATGGGCGGCATCGCGCGCCTCGCGGGCCTGTTTCACCGCACCGTGCCGGCGGAGCGCGGTGCCCCCGACGTCGCCGCCGTGCGGGCGCTGCTCAGCCCGGGCGCGGCGCCGAACCGGCTCGCCACCGCGCTGGTCTGCGTCGAGACCACCCACAACAGCGCCGGCGGCGCCGTGGTGCCGCTCGCGTGCCTCGCGGGCATCCGCGCCGCCGCGGACGAGCACGGCGTGCCGGTGCATATCGACGGCGCCCGCCTGTTCAATGCCGCGGTGGCGCTCGGCGTGCCGGCGGCCGAGATCGCGCGCCACGGCGACAGCGTCGGTTTTTGCCTGAGCAAGGGTTTGAGCGCGCCGGTCGGATCGGTGATCTGCGGCAGCGCCGACTTCATCCAGCGTGCCCGGATGTATCGGCGCATGGTCGGCGGCGCGATGCGCCAAGCCGGCATTCTGGCTGCGGCAGGGCTGGTGGCGCTGGAGCACATGGTGGCGCGGCTTGCCGACGACCACCGTCGCGCCGGGCGGATCGCCGCCGGGCTGAACGGCATCGCTGCGGACCTTTGCGATCCCCGGCAGGTCGCGACCAACATCGTCATGGTTGATCTTTCGGCGACCGGTGCCGATGCCGCCACCTGGGTGGCGGCGCTTGCCGGGCGCGGCGTGCGCGCCGGCACCTGGACCGGCACCCAGCTCAGGCTGGTGACCCATCGGCACATCACCGACCGCGACGTCGACGCAACGGTCACGGCGTTCCGGGCGGTGCATGAGGAGGTCCGCGCGACACCGGCGCCGCGGCGAGCCGCCGGCGCATGAGCCGCATCGACCAGACCTATGTGGGCCCGTTCCGCGGCATCGATCTGCCGTGGCTGGTGGCGACGCGGGCGCGCTCGCGCCACGACCATCCGTTCCTGGTCTGGGAGCCGTTCGAGGGCCACGGCGAGACGCTGACCTACGGGGCCTTTCACGTCCGCGTCGGGCGGCTCGCCGCCGGGCTTGCGGCCCGCGGCATCAGGCCGGGCGACTTCATCCTGATCCACCTGGACAATTGCCTGGAGGCGATCCTCGCCTGGTACGCCTGCGCCGAGCTCGGCGCGATCGCGGTCACCACCAACACCCGCTCGGCGGCAGACGAGATCGCCTACTTTGCCGACCATTGCGGGGCGATCGCGGCGATCACCCAGCCGGCCTATGCGGAGACCATCAACCGCAGCTGCCCGCACCTGCGCTGGCTGGCGGTGACCGCGCACGACGCCGGCGCTCCGCCGGCAGCCGGCCGCGGCCCCGACCGGGTCTCGTCCTTCGCGGCGCTCTATGGCGACGATGCCGACCGCCCGCGCCGGCCGCACGATCCGGCGGCGCCGGCCTGCGTGCAGTACACGTCGGGGACGACGTCGCGGCCCAAGGGCGTGCTGTGGACCCACGGCAACGCGCTGTGGGGCGCAAAGGTCAACGCCGCGCACGAGGACCTGCGGCCCGACGACGTGCATCTCGTCTACCTGCCGCTGTTCCATACCAATGCCCAGGCCTATTCGGTGCTCGCCACCCTGTGGGCGGGAGGCACCGCGGTGATCCAGCCGCGGTTCTCCTCGAGCCGGTTCTGGAGGGTCGCCGAAAAGCACCGCTGCACCTGGACCTCGATGGTGTGGTTCTGCCTGCGCGCGCTCGCCGAGGTGGAGCGGCCGACCAGACATACGTTCCGTCTATGGGGCAACGCCATGTCGGAACCGCCGACCGATGCCGAGTTCGGCGTGAAAACCATCGGCTGGTGGGGGATGACCGAGACGATCAGCCACGGCATCGTCGGCGAGGTGAACCTGCCGAACCTGTCGGGCGCCATCGGCCGCGCCGCGCCGGAATACGAGATCCTGATCGCCCGCGAGGACGGCGCGCCGGTCGAGCCCGGGGAGACCGGCGATCTTTCGATCCGCGGCATCCCCGGGGTGTCGCTGTTCCGGGAATATCTCAACAACCCGGCCGCCACGGCGGAAAGTTTCGACGAGCGCGGCTTCTTCCGGACCGGCGACCGGGTGACGCTGCTGCAGGACGGCTTCATCAAATTCGCCGATCGCAGCAAGGACATGCTGAAGGTGGGGGCCGAGAACGTCGCGGCCTCGGAGATCGAGCAGGTCTGCCTGGCGGTGCCCGGCGTGCGCGAGGTGGCGGTGGTGGCAAAGCCCCATCGCATGCTCGACGAGGTGCCGGCGGCGTTCGTCATCCGTCAGCCCGGCGCACCGCCGGATCTGGCGGAAAACATCCTTGCCGCCTGCCGGCAAAAGCTCGCGAGCTTCAAGGTGCCGGCGGAAATCCGCTTCGTCGACGAGTTCCCGCGCTCGACGCTGGAGAAGATCGCCAAGGCGGAGCTGCGCAAGCTCATCCGAGAGTGAGGGCCGCGATCGCCGCGTCTGCTGCGGACGCCCGGGATCGCGCCCCGCCTACGACAACGTCAGCTCGACATCGTGGAAGAAGTCCTTGCCCTTGAGCTGCTGGGTCGAGAACAGGCTCGACTCATGCTGCAGCTCGCTGACCAGCGTCTTTCGCGGCACCTCGGTGTGGGCCGCCTCGCTGCCGTGCTTGTGCTCCATCGTCGACATCAGGGACTGCAGGCGTGCCTTGGCGCTCTTGTCGGTGGACTTGTGCTTGAACATCTTCCACAGCGACTTCGGCGTCGCGTTGCGGCTGCCGTGGTGCCCGACCTTGTAGAGATTGACGTTTTCCAACAGCGATTTGTATTTTTCCTGCCCGAGCGCGAATTCCCAGTTCTCGATCTGCGCATCGCCGGGGAACAGCAGGCTCCTGGAGCCGACCTTGAACACCAGGATGACGCTGGTGTTGTTCATCGCCGTGTCCAGCATCCGCACGATCTGCAGCAGCTGGGTGCCGCGTAGCGCGCCGGCATGGAAGATCAGCCAGCGGGCGTCGACCGGAAAGGTGGGGCCGCGGGCGCGCACGTGCCGCGGGAACAGCGCCGTCGGGCCGCGTCCGCTGCCGGAGGCCGCTGCGAAGCGCATGGCGTTGGCCTGGAATTGCCAGAACTCGTTGGGGTCCTTGCTCTTCTGCTTCCTGATCGCCTCGCTCTGCTCCACGGTCGGCGGGCCGAGCACATCGACGCTGACGCCGGGCAGCACCTTCTCCAGCTTGGTCTTGCGACCGGAGAACACGTACTCGTTCTCCGCCATCGTCATCAGGTTCCTGACGGCGCTCGGATTGTTGATGTTGCTCTCGCCGAGGAAGCTCAATTGGTCGGTCAGCGCCTTGTCTGAGAACCGGGCCGCGGCGACCTCCTGGAGCGTGCCTGCCGCCACCTCCTGCATGGCCGCCAGCTGTGCCACGTGTTGGCCCGGCGGCGGCGCTGGCCGCACGCTCTTGGCTTTGCGGCTCTTGGCCTTGGCCGCCTTGCCCTTGGCGGCCTTGCCGTCCGGGCCGGTGGCATTGACGTCGAGCTTGGGATCCTCGGTCCAGGGTTGAACCACGAGGTCGGGCTTGAGCGCGCGGATGACGTCGCCGGTGCCCTTGCCGCCCGGCTTGGTCTCAAACCCGGAAATGTGATCCTTGTGGCGATGGGTGGCAACGACCGCATGCAGCTTGCCGCCGGTGCGCTCCTTGATGTTCTGTGCGATCTGCATCATGCGATCGGCGGCAACGATCGGCTTGGGCATTCCGGTCGATCCAAAGTCGATCAGGACGTGGCGTTCGCCGCGGGAGTACTGAAAGCTCAGCAGATAGCTGTCGCCGAATCCGACGTGATAGCTGCGGATCGTCACCTTGCTGGGTGCGTTGGCCATGATCGTCCTCCCTCAACCGGCCGCTCGCTGCAGGTGCAGCAGGGCAAAGGGCGACAGCGCTCCGGTCCCCGGCGCGGCTTGCGGCGGTTGGTCGAAGAAGCCGGTTTTCACCAGATAGTCGAGCCGCGCCTGCTGTCGTTTGGAGTCCTCGATGCGATTGCGGATCTGGTACTTGAGCTGGCCGTACTCGTCGAAGATCAGCGCGCCGCCCCCGAAGATGCGGATTCGCCGCGACCGTGGAATGGAAGGCGGAAGCTTGATCTTGAGAGCTGTCGGCAGCTCGTCGGCCCGCAGCGTCAAGATCTGGACGTACTCGGCAACCGTCTCGCGCAACGTGAAGCCGTCTGTCCCGATCCTGGTGCAGGGGCGAACCGACTGCACCTCCACATAGCCGTCCGGGTTGATCTCCAGGTCATCCCGGTTCTCCCAGATGAAGCGAAACACCTCCTCGCTGTCCCGCAGCAGCGAGTCGAAATGCGTACGGCTGTAGATCAGCTCCTTGCTGCACCGGCTCCAGGTCCCGTCCTTGCCGGTGCCGCCCGCCGGCTTGATGCCGAAGCTCATGAAGTTGACGAGCAGGGCGTCGCGATAGCTGAATTTGGTATCGTCCGGAACGACCTCCCTGTCGATTGTGAGAAGCGCCGAGAGGTAGTCGGAAAACGTGATGTCGACCGGCGGGCAGTAGTCGAGGGCCCGGATCGCCATCGTCAGCAGGTGATCGGCTACGAGCGCCCCTTCCTCGACCACCAGGCTGCGGTCCTTCTTGCCGCTCTGCACGACCCCGACCCGTTCCAGACGAGCGAGCCAGATGTCGAGAAACGCGTTCATCACGGCCGCGACGATGAGCTCGCCGCGCCGATGCGGCTCCTGGAATTCGGGGCTTGACAGGTTCTCTTTGGTGGGCACCAGCTCGACCGAGCGGCGCAGCGCCTGCCCGCGGACCGGGGACAGCTCGTCGCCCATCTGCTTGGCCAATCCCAGGAGGACCAATTCCTTGAGGGCCTCGCGCGTCAGCGCCGAGGCATCGATCAGGTTGCCGCCACCGCCCGACCGCAGGTCCAGCACGGCGCCGACGATCTCCTTCAGGGAAAAGATCGAGAGCAGCGCAACGATGTCGGCGAAGCCCTCGTGGAACGCCGCCTGGTCCGCCGACGACGGCTCCATGTAGCGGCCGCGCAGCCCGTCGAGCAGCGCGTGCGTCGTCTCGTGGGCGACGACGTCGTGCGACAGACAGGTAAAGACGGGCTCGCCGCTCCGCCCGGCGAAATACCCGAAGAAGATGCCCCGATCATTCTTGGAGTAGAACGCGTTGGCGTCGGCAAACGCGTGCGGCGCGATGTGGAGCTGGTGACCGTCGGATCCCCATGCCACCCGTCGTCCCAGTGCGAACTCGAACCGCGCCAGGGTCCGCATGACGATGGCATAGACGTTCTGCTGGTGAAACCGCGGATCGCCCAGCAGCATCTTGTTGTGCTTCGCCGCCGTCCTGGTCGCTTGCAGGCGGCGGCCAATGGGATCGTCGTACTTGCCCTTGGCATCTCCCGGGAATTCCGCCTGATCGTAAAGGATGTTGGTGGTGGCGTCGTAGTCGATGACATTGATCCGGTGCCCGCACGGCCCGGCCGCCAGCTTTTCCGCCGGCACGTCAACCTCGGCCATCAGGATCCTTCCGTCGATCCTGATGGATGGATCCTGAGCGATGATCGTGAGCTTGCGCTTGTAGGGCAGGCTGTGGCGCGTGCCGAGGACATTGCGCATTCCATCCCCCCGTGTCTCGATCGGTGATCAGAGGTGAGCGCCCTTAAGCGTGCTCCGTGGGTGCGACGCCAAGCCAATGGCGCTGTTGTCGTTCAATTATTAAATTATAAATTGTATGGTTGTCAACGGCCGTGCGCCGAGAAATCCCGCCGTCATCCGCCGGAGGCGACGACCACGTCTACCGGCCGAAGCACCGCGCTTCGCAGCGGTCGCGATTGATCTTGCAGTCGAGCGCCCAAAGGTCGCTGGGAGAATTGCAGGGGCCGTACCATTGGATACAGTAGTCCAGGCATTGGCGAACGCTGATCCGCGGCGGCGAGCTTTGCCAGAATCCGGCATGGCGTCCCAGGCTTTCGACCCGCGTCACCGGCGCGCCGGCGACCGGTCCGGGCGCGGTCGTCTCCATCGCCTGCGGGGAAGAGGGCCAAGCCACCACTGACAGGGCGCCGAGGGTGATGAGGATCGTGGTCAGTGCGCGCAACGATCGGGCAGTCATCCGTTCAGTCTCCTATCGCCTCACTCCCTCACGGTGGTGAAGGCGCCGGGAATGTGAAATTCGAGAAAGCTCGCGCCCTTGTGTCCTTCGGCGACATGCAGCGCGTGCTTGTCGTGGGTTGCGAAATAGACCGCCTGGCCGGGTGCCACCGTCACCGGCCGGCCGTTCACGGTGAACTCCAGCGCGCCGTCGATGAGCACGAACATGCTTTCGGCGTTGGGATGATGGTGCAGCGGCGTCGCGGTGTCGTGCTGGTAGACGACGATCATCGCGTGGCCGCGGTCGGTTCGGGCACCATGCTGGTGGCCGGCGAAATAGATGCGCGTCTTCTTCTCCGCCGGCAGGTCGACGGTCTCGGCGGTGGCGCGCGCCGTGACCGCGATTCCGGCCCCGAAACCCGCCAGCGTTCCACGCGGCTCAGGCGGCGCGATCACCTTGAGGATTTCCGCCGGCTCGCCGCCATCGTTGCGAACCGCGAACGCCACCCCCTCGCCGACCGTGGCGAAAGTCTGCGGCGCGAATGCCAGCTCGCCGTCACCGGCCGAGATCGAGGCGCTGCCCGCGAGCGCGAACAGATAGCAGTCCGACCCGGCGGGCGCGGTCGCCCGCCACGCGCGGCCCGGCGCCAGCCGGACCAGCTCGGCCGTCATCTCCTTGGTGTCGCCGGCCGTCACCGGCGCGATGCTCACGCCGGGCTCGGCGGCACGCCCGTCAAGCCCGGCAAACGTCACGACGCGTCCCATCGAGATTTCCCCAAGCGCACGCGGATGATCCGGACCGTCGGCGGATGATAGGCCAATTTGCGCGGCACCGAAACCGATGCTCCGGTCGGCGCTTGAAGCGCCCGGGCGTCGTGACGTGACGGTCTGGCAGCACCGCATCGCTTGCCCCGAGATGGTTGCTCGGGACTAAGCGCCCTCACCAATGCCAGGTCGCCATGTGGGTCGCGTGGGTGTGCCCGTAGGCGCCCGGGCTGAAGAAGCGGTCGTAGAACTCCGTGTCGATGTGATGCGCCTGCATCACCCACATCAGGTGCATCGCATCCGTTCCCCCGGGAAAGCGCCCGTAGGTTTCGTGGATGTAGCGGCAGACCGCCTTGGTGCAGGCGATGCCCTCGTCGCTGGCCGCGATGGTGCCGGCGCGGTGCTCGGCGTCCGGCATCAGGTGCGGCGCGGCAGCGGACGGTCCGCCCGTGCGCCCTGACGGCGCCAGGACCGCAATCGACCGCGTCGTCCATGCTCGCATGGTAGGGCGGACAGCGCGCCTCGAACACGCCGTCGAGACCGACCGGATTGCCGAACCCGGCCGGGCCCGATGCGACGATGCGAAAACCCATGCGCTCGAGCACCTCGAGCGACAGGAATCCGCAATGCTTCCACCCGCCGAGACCCATGGCCTCGGTGGCCAACAACATGTTCTGGCAGATCGCGGCCGGCTCGCTGAAGACGTAGGTGCAGGCCTGCCGCTCGACGAGCGACAGCGGCAGTAGCCGCTCGGCATCGAGAAAGCCGTTTCTCAGCCAGCGCTCGGTGCCGGCGGGCCGCAGACCATGGCGGTCGTCGACGATGTGCCAGCCGCCGCTCGCCGGCGCGTAGCGGCGCAACGCCGGGATCGACGAACTGGGCGATCAGCGAGATCAGCGCCGGGGTGACGTCGCACACCGGCATGAACAATGTCGAGCCCGGCTGATTGGAATCCCACAGATCGTGGGCGCTGTAGCGGCGGCACGCGGCGGGGAATGTCGAGCCGGCCGCGGCCGAGCTCCCGGCGCTGCGCGCGGTAGCTCGCGAGTATTTTTTCGCGCTCGTCCGCGGTCTCGATCTCTCGCGGCTTGCTTGCCGCCACATCGTGGTCGAGCACGTAGAGGCCGGCATCGTTGGTGAAAAAAAGCGCGGTGTGGCCGCCGGGCGTCGTGGTCGGAAAAGTTCGCCCGCTGCGGCGGCGATACGGCGCGGGCGTCGGCAACTCCCACAGCGCGAGCCCGGTGAACCCGGCGCCGGCGCCGACCAGCAGCGCCTCCTCGAGCTCGCTCAGGGGCACGGGCGCGTGTGCGGACCGGTAGCGGAACGGGCCTTCGGGCATCTCGAAGCCAAGGCCGAAGCGCCGCGAGCGCCTGCCGTACAGCGCTTCGAACAGCGGGTAGTCCCAGACCTGGTCCACGAGCTTGTGCGGGGCCGATCCCATGAGGCACCTCGTCGATGCCGCGACATGGCGGCGCGAGGGCGATCGTAGGGGTTTACTGGACCGCCAAACTGGTCCAGTTTTGCCGATTGTGGCAGACCACTTGGAAAGGCACGGATGGCCTCGCCCGGATGGGCCGATCTCTATGGCTGGCAGCTCGATCGGGCGAGCCGCACGCCGCTCACGCGCCAGATCTGCGTGCAGGTCCGCGCGGCGGTGCTGTCGGGGGCGCTGCGGCCCGGCACGCAAATGCCGTCCTCGCGGATCCTGGCGGGCAAGCTCGGCGTTGCCCGTGCGTCGGTGGTCGCGGCCTACGAGCACCTCATCGCCGAAGGCTATGTCGAGAGCCGCGCCGGATCGGGGACCTTCATCTGCGGCCGACCTCGCCGGCCTCGGCGGGCGCCCGCGCGGGGCGCCGCGCGCGGCGAAGCGCGCCGTGCGACAATCGTCCGATCCTCGCCGACTTCGAGCGCGCGGCGACGCAGAGCGAGGCGCGGCCGTTCAACACCGGCCGCACCCTGATCGACGCGCGCACCGCCGAGACCTGGCGCCGGCTCACCCATCGCGCCGCGCGCGCGCTCGGAGCGGACGACCTCGGCTATGCCGACCCGCGCGGCCTCATCGAGCTCAGACAAAGCATCTGCGACTACCTGCGCGCGGCGCGCGGCGGTCAACTGCGACCCCGAGCAGGTCGTCGTCACCGCCGGCACCCAGCAGGCGATCGACATCGCGATCCGCGTGCTGCTGGCGCCGGGCGACGAGGTGTGGGTCGAGGATCCGGGCTACCCGCTCACCCACGCGCAGCTGCTGCTCGCCAAGACGCGGCCGCATCCGGTCCCGGTCGACGCGCAGGGCCTGGTGGTCGAGGCCGGATTGCGCGCGGCGCCGCGGGCGCGCGCCGTATTCGTGACGCCCTCGCACCAGTTCCCGATCGGCGTCGCGCTCTCGATGGCGCGGCGGCTCGAGCTGCTGGCCTGGGCGCGGGAGAGCGGCGCCTACATCGTCGAGGACGACTATACCAGCGAGTTCCGCTATTCCGGCCCGCCGCTCGCCTCGCTGCAGGGCCTCGACGAGAGCGAGCAGGTGATCTACGTCGGCACCCTCAACAAGGCGCTGTTTCCCGGCCTGCGCATCGGCTACGTGGTGACGCCGCCCGCCCTGCTGCAAAGTTTCGTCGGTGCGCGCTATCTGATGGATCGCCAGCCGCCGACACTGCATCAGGCAGTGGTCGCCGAGTTCATGCAGGAAGGCCATTTCGCCGCCCACATCCGCCGCATGCGGCAGCTCTATCGCGCGCAGCGCGACGCGCTCGCGTCGACTTTGACGCGGCGCACGGACCGGCTCGAGGTCGCGGTTCCCGAGCAGGGCATGCATCTCGTCGCCTATCTGCAAGGACGGCATCTCCGACATCGAGGTCGAAGCCGCGGCGCGGCGCGCCGGAATCGTGGTGCGCGCGATCAGCCGCTTCTACCGAGCGGTGCGCCCGCGTCACGGCCTGATGCTCGGCTTCAGCGGATTTCCGTCCCAGCTGATCGTGCCGGCGGCCGCGCGTCTCGCCGGGATCCTGCCACGATCGTAGGGTGGGCAAATCGCCTGGCACGGCACCTGATATTTGGTGATGCGTTGCAGGCGATTTGCCCACGCGGTACCACGCGGGTGCCGACCGCGTGGGCAAAATCCACGCACGGCCTGCGCGCGCATTTTCTGCCTGCGCCGGATTTTGCCCACCCTACGGCCGTTCTCTCTTCGCGGCGACCCGGCGCGCGGCCGCGAGCGCTGCTCGCGCCCACGCGACAAGCTCATCGGGCTCGTCGAGCAGCCGCTCCGGCGCGCGCCAGAAGGAGAGGTCGATGCTGGACCCTTTCTTCTCGTAGCTGAGGGGCGGAAAAGATCCTGCTTCCTTGAAGGCCTCCCGGTTGAGGTCATCGATCCGGAAGTAGAGCGTGTCGTCGGCCACCATCCCGAGCATCAGCCCGTCGCAGAACACGCCGGTCTTGCCGAACATGCGCCGCATCGTGAGGCGGCCGAGCGGAGCAAGCTGCTCGCGCAGAAACTCGGCAAAGCTGTTGCTGGCAACCATCCTCGATCCTCGGAGAGTCGCTGTGCCTCACTCCCGCCTGATCACCCACGAGAACGCGTTATCCACGCGATCGGACTGAATGGGCCTCTCCGGCGCTGATGACAAACGAGAAATGGTGAGCTATCTGTGAGCATCGCTCACAGATCGATCGCCAGCATGCCGCGCCGTCTGCCGCCCCTCAATGCGCTGCCGAGCTTCGAGGCGGCGGCCCGCCACCTGAGCTTTTCCCGAGCGGCCGACGAGTTGCACGTGACCCACGGTGCGGTGAGCCGCGCCGTCCGCAATCTCGAGAATCATCTCGGCGTGCAACTGATGATACGGGCAAGCCGCTCGGTGCGGCTGACGCCGATCGGCGCATCCTTTGCGGCCGAGATTCGCGACGCCCTGGAGCACCTCGCGGCGGCAACGTCGGCGGCGACCAAAAGATCCTCCGGAATCGTCAGCGTCAGCACGATCGACTCGTTCGCCGCCAGATGGCTCATGCCCAGGCTTAATCGGTTCCGGCGGGTCCACGGCGATATCGACGTCCGGGTCGCGACGTCGGAGCGGCTGGCCGATTTCGTCGGCGACGGGATCGACATCGCCATTCGCTGCGGTGGTGGCCGATATCCCGGCCTGTCAGCCGATTTGCTGATGAAGGAAGATCATTTTCCGGTCTGCAGCCCGAACCTGCTCAAAGGTCGGCATCCGCTGCGCACGCCCGCCGACCTCGCCCGCCACACGCTCCTGCATGACGTTTTCACCGTCGATTGGGCCATATGGCTGCACAGCGCCGGGATCGACAATGTCGACCCGCACCGCGGTCCGACGTTTCTGTCGTCCGATCACGCCATCCAGGCTGCAGTCCGGGGCGAGGGCGTCGTGCTCGGCCGCAGCGCCCTGGTCGCCGACGAGCTTGCCGCGGGCCGTCTGGTGCGGCCGTTCGAGCTCAGCCTGCCTGCGGGCTTTGCCTATTACGTGGTCTATCCGCAACGTGCCCTGCAGCGGCCCAGCGTGAAGGCGTTTCGCGATTGGCTGATGGCCGAGGCACGATAGCGCATGAACAAGTCTTCGTATGGGACCGGCTCGTGGGCCTGATGGCAAGAATTGTGTTCAATTTTGACGAAGACCTTAACGGCATTTGAAGAATGGTGGGGCACAATTCGCGGCAGACAGATCAGAAGATCTACACGACAGGAGAAATCCCATGGCCACGATGATTCGAACAATGAGGCGGTTCTTCCGCCCCGGCACGACCGGCTGTTCAGCTATGGAGTTCTGCGCTTTCGGAATGTGATCGGGTGGGGCTGCCTCGGTGCCGATCTGATTGCCCGAGATTGCGGCGATCGAGCACAAACAGAACGCGTCGCATGCCGGCATTGGCCGGCATCCGACAGGATGCGGCACAGGCGGTGAAGGTCTTGCCCGCGCCCATTGTCATCTGGACGCGCGCGGGGGGCGTCGCGCGCCGCAATATCGATATGTCGTGCGGGTCGGAGCACAAAAGCGTCCGGTCTGAGGCGGAGCCTTGTTGGACATGGGGATGACCAGTCGGGGCTCTCAGGCAGCCGGCCGGATGAATATGCCAACATAAAGAAACCGGCTGGGACTTGCTGCCCGGCCGTTTGCGTTCACTTCTGCGCAGCGTGCGTCGCGATCCCGCTCAGTTGGGGTGGCGACGCTTGCGCTCCGGCCCAAGGTGATACCCGCGCGGGCAGGCGCGCCCGGCCGGCGGTCCAGCAGCCCCGCCTCCCCCTCGCTCTCAAACCGCCGTCGCCAGCGCCGGAATGTCCGTTCTCCCATTCCCAGCAATTCCGCAGCCTCCAGTTGACTGAACTCGCTCGCCTCGTAGCGATCCAGAACGCCTCGTAGCTTGATCATCCGCACACCTTGAAAGGCTTCCGTCCGGCGCATTCCCACCCCCCAATTCCAAGGGGCGGGTTTAACCGGACAGATCGTGCGCTACCTAAACCGGACATATCGTGTGCTACGGACAGAGCTGGGACGCAGATCTCGACCAACCGACCGATTATTGTATGCTTCAGGGCTCCCACACGGAGGCTGACGGCTCGGCTCCATGCAAAGAAGACCGCATCCATGACGACCGATGTAGCAACCGGCATTGCCCGCATTCTCAAGCACGAGGGTGTGGGTTGGGTTTCGACCTTCCCTGTCTGCCGGGTGAACAACGCGCTCGGCCGGGAAGGGGTGCCGATGCTGATGATGCGCGACGACCGCTATGCCGTCGCGGTCGCCGACGCGTTCTCGCGCATCACCGGGGGTTCACGGATCGGGGTGTGCACCTTCCAAGGGGGCGTCAATGCCGCCGGCATGCAGTACGCCTACGCCGGGCTGGCGCAGGCCTATGAGGATGGCTCGCCCGTTCTGTGCATCACCGATGGCGTGCCGGCCGGCAGCTCGGGCAACAGCCAGTACGATGTCGCATCGGCCATGAAGACCGTGTCGAAGTGGTTCGGCTATCTCGACAAGCCCGAGCGCACGCCTGAGCTCATGCGCCGCGCCTTCACCATGCTGCGCAGCGGCAGTCCGGGCCCCGTGATCCTGGCTATTCCCAATGCCACGGCCACATACGACGAGACCGCGGACCCCTATCGTCCCGTGAAGGGCTGGAAATCGGCGCCGGACCCGGCGGATGTTCGTGCCGCAGTTGATCAGCTCCTGGGAGCCTCTAACCCGCTGATCTACGCCGGCGAGGGGGTCATCTACGCGGGCGCCTCTGAAGACCTGAAAGCGCTGGCGGAGCTCGTGAATGTGCCGGTGATCACGACTCTCAAGGCCAAAGGGGCGTTCCCGGAGAACCATCCGCTGTTCGTCGGCGTGCGCGGCGATCAGGTGGCACACTACCTGAACAAAAGCGACCTCATCCTCGCCGTAGGCTCGAGCCTGTCGCCGCTCCGCTTCAGCCACGCCATTCCTGATGCGGCGAAGAAGACCATCATCCACTGCAACGTCGACGAGCTGCACATCAACAAGATGTATCCCACGGCGCACGCGGTGATCGGCGATGCGCGCTTGACCTTGCAGGCGCTCCGCCAGGCAGTGTCCGACCGCACGTCCGGTGCCGGGCGGACGGCGGGCAACGTGGCGGCGGAAGTGAGGGCGGCACGCGACGAGGCGCTCGCCAGATACCGGCAGGTCATGGTCTCCGACGAGAAGCCGATCAACCCCTATCGGGTGTACGGCGATCTCATGACGGTGCTGGATCTGCGCAACTCGTTCGTGACGCACGAGTCCGGCAACACGCGCGACCAGCTGAGCACCGTCTTCGACACGCTCATCCCGCGCGGCTTCCTGGGCTGGGGCAATGTCTCCACGCTTGGCTTCAGCCTGGCTGCGGCCATTGCCGCCAAGAAGGCGTTTCCGGGCCGAGCATCCGTGGCGGTGACCGGCGAGGCGGGCCTCGGCTACATGCTCGGCAACCTTGAGGTTCTGCTGCGCGAGAAACTCGGGATTACGGTCGTGCACATCAGCAATGGCGGGTTTGCGGGCTATGGGCCCGGATTCTGGGGGCCAGGACACGATCCCTTCACGCACCAGGTGCTGGGGCCCGACGAGGTGGATATGTCGAAGGTGATAGGCGCCCTCGGCTTCCACACCGAGCGGGTGAGCGAGCCAGCCGAGGTCATCCCAGCCCTGCGGCGGGCGCTCGACGTCAATACGTCAGGTCGCCCGGCCTATATCGAGTTCATCTGCTGCCAGTATCCCGTCTACGGCCAGTGGGTTGGACGGAGCGCGGAGTGAAACGATGCCGAAGCTGATCCCGGTCCCCGACTCTTTGAGCAGGCCCTTCTGGGACGCCGTCAATCAAAGGCGGCTCGTCTTGCAGCACTGCGCTGCCTGCAACAGGCTGCAATACCCGCCGCAGCAGGCCTGCCAAGTCTGCAACTCGGCCGCCAGTCTGACGTGGAAACAGGTCGAGGGACGAGGCCATATCGCGACCTACATCGTGATCGAGGATGGCCGCCTCAACCGGCGCATGCCCGATCAGCCCTATAACCTGGCAATGGTGACGCTGGACGCGGACCCGGGGGTCAATTTCTATTCCAATCTCCCGGGCACCCCGCCCTACAAGGTGCCAGTGGGCGCCGCCGTCGAGGTAACGTTCGAGGAGGTGGCCCCAGGCCAGCTCATCCACGAGTGGCGGGTCGTCGCCTAGTTCGTCCCCGCCATACCTTCACCGCCAGAGCACAGAGGAAAGGCGGAGCCATGAGTGCGCCAGACCGGTATCAGTGGCGGCGAGATCAGGACGGGCTCGGAGCATGGGAGCACCGCGGCAAGGTCGCGGTGGCTGGTGTCGGACATTCGCCGGTCGACCGTCGCTGGGATGGCGTCTCGATGGACAAGACGCTAGGTGCCTACTCCATCCTGGCCTGCCGGAAGGCGATGGACGACGCAGGCGTGACGCCGGATCAGATCGACGGCGTCATCTGCTGCGACAGCCATATTGCAGGCGGCAGCGGCGGCTCCGCGTCCCAGTGGGCGCCACGGCCCTACTTCGCCCCGCCCTACGATTCGGAGTGGGGGCTCACTCTGGTCAATGCGAAGTGGCTCATCGCGCAGATGCGCCTGCCCAGCGTCAAATTTGCTCCGACAGGAATGCCTACCATCAGCGAAATGGTGGGCATGGCAGCCCAGGCCGTGGGTGACGGCCTTTGCCACACCTGTCTCGTCATCTACCCGACAGGCAATCTCGAAGGCCGCTATCGTCGCGGTGGCGAGAACGCCGACGACTACGCCCGCGGCGCACGCCAATGGACGGCACCCTGGGGCAATCACGGCGGCAACGATTTCATCAACATCTTCCCGCACCGTCAGTACTGCCTGAAATACGGTGGCAAGCACGACGACCTCGCCCCCTTCGTCGTCAACCAGCACCGCAACGGGCTGCTCACGCCGTGGGGGTACGATGCCGCCCACAAGGTACCGCAGCTCACCATCGAGGATTACGTCAATTCGCGCTACGTCCTGAACCCGCTCAGGCTCTGGGACTGCGACCGGCCGGTCAATGCATCGGCCGCGTATCTCTTCACGACTGCCGAGCGCGCCCGCGACATGCGGCAGTCGCCGGTCTATGTGCTCAATCACTCGCAGCACAACTTCAGGCAGTGCACCACACAGACCGACCTGGACGAGATCGAGGACTGGACCGACCGCGCCGCCGGGAGAATGTACGAGGGTGCCGGGCTTGGGCCCAAGGACGTTGACATATTCAATCCTTACGACGGCTATGCACCCATGGCGCAGTTCTTCCTGGAGGCCTTCCAGTGGCACGGCGTCAAACGCGGCGATGCCTTCGCGTTCTACGCCGGCGATATCAGAGTCGAGGGACCGCACCCGTTCTGCTCGAGCGGCGGCAATCTGGGGAACGGGCGCACCCGTACGGCCATGTACACCGACAGCATAGAACAGCTCCGCGGCACGGCTGGCGCACGGCAGGTCAGGGTTCGGGCAGAGACTGCGCTGGCGGCATTCACCACTCCAAGCAATGGCGGCTGGATCATGTTCGGCAAATACCCGAGCTGACGGCCTGTGACACTGGAGATCGCCGTCCCGGCAGTGTCTCAGTGGACAGGGCGTCGACCTGAGGCACACTTCAGGCAATCAACGAGCGATGGGAGCGCGGCACGATCCATGAAAGACAACAGCATATGGCGGGCGGTGCGCGAGGGGCGGGCCGCGCTGGGGACCGGGCTCAAGGAGTTCGCGTCGCGCGGCGTCCCGTGGATCATCGAGGCCTCCGGCTTCGACTACTGCATGATCGATCACGAACATGGCGCCTTCGACCTCGAAACGATCGCGGATCTTGCCGGGTGGTTTCAGGCCACCAACGTCTCGGCGATCGTGCGTATCCACAAATCCTTCACGCATCTGATCCCCGCGATCCTCGATCAGGGGATCATGGGCATCCAGGTCTCGGAGGTCGATAACGCCGAGGAGGCACGCGCGATTGCGCGGGAGGCAAAATATCCACCAATCGGCAATCGCGGTATCTCGGGGCAGGGGATGCACACCGGATACCGGAGCTATAGCGCCCGTCACGCGTCCGAGTATGCGCCATGGGCCAATGCCAATATCATAGTTTGCGTGTCAATCGAGTCGCTCGAGGGCCTGGAAAATGTCGAGGCGATCGCGGCCGTGGAGGGCATCGACATGATCGCCTATGGCCACTCGGATCTCAGTGCGCGCCTCGGTGTTCATCTCCAGCTTGAGCACCCGACGTTCAAGGCAGCCGTGCGCCGGATCGCGGAGGCCTGCAACGCGCACGGGAAACTGGCCCGAGGGTCGGCGGAGACCGAAGCACAGATCGAGGAATACTGGCGGCTTGGGTGCAGGGTGTTGAACCTGCCTGGTAACGACGTCAGCACTTATCTTGATGGCCTGAAGGCGCGTGCCAGCCGCGCACATGCGCAGCTCAAATCGATCGGCGTACCGACGCCTTGAGAAGCGCGCATCCTGCCGGCGATCAACGGTGACATGGGAGGACAGGATGCGACTGCGGAGCAAGGTAGCGCTGCTGACCGGCGCGGCGGCTGCGATCAAGGGCGAGTTGATGGGCTTTGGCGGCGCGGCGGCGCATCTGTTCGTGCGAGAGGGCGCGAAGGTGGTGCTGACCGACATCCGCGATGAGCTGGGCGAGCGCGCGGCGGCGGCCCTGCGCGCCGATGGCCATGACGCGCGTTACATGCACCTCGACGTGATATCGGAACAGAACTGGGCCCAGGTGGTAGACGCGGTGATGGCGGCGCACGGACGGCTGGATATCCTGTTCAACAATGCCGGCGTCTCCTTTCCCTGCAAGGTCGAGGACATCACCGTGGAAATCTGGGAACGCGAGCTTGGCGTTCATGCCAAGGGGGTTTTCCTGGGCACCCGTACGGCGATTCCGGCCATGCGCAAAGGGGGTGGCGGGTCGATCATTAATACGTCCTCGGTCATGGGCATTGTCGGCAGTCCCACCTCGCCGGCCTATTCGGCTGCCAAGGGCGCCATCACGATCTTTACCAAGTCGGCGGCGTTGCAATATGCGAAGGAGAATATCCGCATTAATTCAGTGCACCCGGGCTATGCGGATACGCCGCTGACCGCGCAGCGCTTCAGCGATCCGGCGGTGCGCGAGGTGATACTCGATCGCACGCCGATGGGCCGGCTCGGCACCGCCGAGGATATCGCCAATGGAGTGCTGTTCCTGGCGTCCGACGAATCATCCTGGGTCACCGGCTCGGAACTGGTCATCGATGGCGGCATGACGGCGCAGTAAGCGCACATGGGTCCACGACGGTAATTCAAGCTGAGACACTACCGCCGGCTCGCGGCGATCATTCTCAGCCACGTGCGGTGCTATGTGCCGCGAAACACGACGAGGGCGTCTACCGCCTTCACTCCCTGACCTGACGGCAGCACCATGAGCGGATTGATGTCCAACTCCGCCAAGTGTCCTTCCATGTGCATGGCGAGGTACGACACGCGCACCAGGGTATCCTCGAGCGCCTCGAGGTCCGCCGCTGGCCGTCCGCGAAAGCCCTGGAGCAACCGGGCTCCTTTGACCTCGGCGATCATGGCCTGTGCTTCCGAGCGCGTGATGGGGCAGCGTCTCAGCGCCACATCGTTGTAGACCTCGACCATCACGCCGCCACTACCGAACAGGAGCACCGGGCCCAATTGCGGGTCGCAGGACACGCCAATGATAACTTCTACACCTTCTCCTACCATCTCCTGCACCGACACGCCGATGATCTGAGCCTGTGGCGCATAGGCCTTGGCACTGGCCAAGATCTCTGCGTAGGCCGTTCGCACTTGTGCCGCATCGCCGAGGTTCAGCCGAACGACCCCGGCCTCTGTCTTGTGCGGAATATCCGGCAAATCGACCTTGAGAGCCACCGGAAACCCGAGCTGCTCTGCGGCCTCGACGGCGGCCTCTGCGGAAGTTGCCCGGTGCTCACGCGCACTCCCCACTCCCCAGGCTGCCAACAGCTGCTTGCTCTCGGACTCCGAGAGTGTCGGACGCCCCAGGCCAAGAGCCGGGCGATGGCCTCATCCTGCGGCGCCGTGCGCGACGGGGCCGCGGCAAAGCCATCGGCCAGGCGACGCTCGCGCCATGTATGATACGCTAGGCGGCTCTGCAGGCCTCGGGCCAACTTGTCCGGCGTGTAGAAGATCGGTATCCGGGCGTTCTTGAGCTGTGCCAGGCCAGTCTTGGCGTCCCGGCTTCCTGTCCACAAGAACACCACGCCCTTGTCGGTCCGATCACGCTGGCTGATGACCTGCTGAGCTTGGGCGTCCGCCCCGGCACTCGCCACGACGAGCGTCCCCATCCGGGGATCATTGATCATATGCTCCATGATCTGCGGGAAGGACTCACTGTTGGCAAAGCCTGTCACATCGGCAGGATTCGCAGCCCACCCGAAGCCCTTCAGGATCCCGTTGATGCCGTCACGCGCCTCTGCGCCAAGCGGCGGCAGATCGAGACCGGCCTGACCGCACATGTCGGCGGTGAGCGAGCTGATGCCGCCCGAATGGGATACCACCGCGATGCCGGGCACGCCGGGCTTGGGGGTGTGGGCCAGGAGGTGCGCGACCTCCAGGAGTTCGTCGTAATCCTGGACCCGGATCACCCCGTATTGGGCAAAGATCGCATCGTACCGGGCATCGGCACCCGTCAGCGCTGCAGTATGCGAGCGTGCAGCCCTCGCTCCGAGTTCCGAACGCCCGATTTTGATGAGGACGATCGGCTTGCCGCGCTCTGCTGCGAGCTTTGCCACTTCGAGAAATTTATCGGCCTGCTTGAAGCCTTCGACAAAACCGGCGATGACCCGAGTATGCGGATCGTCCAGCAGATAGCGGGCGAAATCCGTAAAGTCGAGGTCTGCCTCGTTCCCGGTCGAGATTATATAGCTGAAGCCGATGCCGTTCTCCACCGCCCGCACCAGGAACGGCCCGAACGCCGTCGCGCCGCTTTGGCACACCAGGCCGATCGGCCCGGTCAGACCAGACGCCCCGCGCGAGGAAGCGGTGGCCCAGATGTCGTGCTTGACATTCGCGAGCCCCAGGCAGTTGGGGCCGCTGATACGCATGCCTGAGGCGCGGGCAAAGGCACCCAATTCTCCCTGCAAATCACGCCGGTCGTCCACGCCGCGCTCGGCAAAACCCGCCGAGATCACGATTGCCGAACCCGTCCCCTTGCGGTGGCTCTCCTGGAGGACATCGAGCACTTGGTCGTAGGGCACCACGATGCCCACCACGTCGGGGGCCTCCGGCAGGTCCGTCACGCTCGGGTAGGACTTCACCCCCATGATTTCGTCATAACGCGGGTTCACGGCATAAACCCGCACCCGGTCTTTGGCCTTGAGCGCCGCAGCCAGAAACCGCCCGCCATACTGCATCCGCGGCGTGGCGCCCACGATCGCAATGGAGCGCGGGTTTAGCATTTTGTGGATCGACGCCATCTGTGGTTCTGTCCAGAACTCCATGACACCCCTTGAACCTGATGGGCTTGGCCACGCCTCGCGCATTGGTCTTGGACTGCTGCCAGTCCTGTGAATAGTTCTTGCCGACATTTGACGATGGCAGCACCCTAGGCCATCCGGTGGGCTCGGTAGGAGGGGAGCATGACACCGCCTGCCAGGATTGTCGGGTCGATCGCCTTCCTTGCTACGTTTCAAGGAGCGTTAGCAGCCTGCTTGTCGATTGAATACCGTCTTGACCGGGCGCTTCTCATCGTGCTTGGCCTTAAGCGCTCACTCTTGCGAACCCTGAGGACGACGAGTGTCTATTGTTGAAAAAGCAGAGCAGTCATCCGGCGCGCCGTGGCCGCTCCCGCCGGGCGTGAGGACCATGCAGGTCAACCGCTATCCAATGGCGTATGTCGAGCAGGGCGTGGGCGTGCCGGTGGTCCTGGTGCACGGCACCAACGGCGACTACCGGTCGTGGGCCCCACAGATGGAGCCGCTCGGCGCGCGTTCCCGCGCCATCTCGGTGAGCTTGCGCCACTATTACCCGGAGCCGTGGGACGGCGAGGGCGAATTTTCGGCCCGCCAGCATGTCGGCGACGTGATCGCCTTCATCGCGGGGCTTAACGCTGGCCGCGCGTTCCTCGTCGGGCATTCGCGCGGCGGGCACGTGTCCATGCACGTGGCGCTGCGCCGGCCCGATCTCTTGCGCGGGCTGGTTCTGGTCGAGCCGGGACTGCCGCCGGCGGCGCTCTTGCCCGGCTCGCCCGACGGCGAGCGCTTCGCCGCAGTGCGCCGCGAGCGCACCCGGCGGCTCACCGAGATGGTCAAGGCGGGCAAGATCGACGAGGCGGTTGAGCATTTCGTTGACGCCATTTCCGGACCAGGGACCTATCGGGCGCGCTCGGACGCCGCCAACCAAGTGACCCGCGACAACATCCGCACCGCGCTTGGCGAGGCGCGCGACACCCGCGAGCCGGTCACCCAAGAACGGGCCGCAACTGTGAAGCTGCCGACCCTGCTGGTTGGCGGCGGCAAGAGCCCGCCACGGTTCGCCCCAGTGCTCGCCGCGCTCGAAGGCGCCATCCCCGGCGCCCGTCGGTTCACCATCCCGGACGCCGGGCACACCATGTACCGGACCTACGCGGCAGTGTTCAATGATGCGCTGCTCGCTTTCATCGCGGCGCATTGATCCCTAGGGTAGGTTAAAGCGACCGCGACGGCGACGCGCGAACGCAACGCCGCGCGCAGCGATCGCTCCCCCGCCGCGAGTAGGCTCTTAGCCCCCATCGAGCTTTAGCGAACCGAACATATCCCGGACCATCAATTCATCAGAGCGTTTATCCTCCTCGTTCTCCCTCCACTGGTCTTGCATCTGATCCGAGTAATCGTCCATTTGCTCTTGAAACCTCTCCGCAGCAAGCCGCACGGCAGCGATCCGAGCGGAGGTGTCGACCCCCAGAGCTAGAGCAATAGCTTGAAGGCGATGGATCATTCGATCAAATTCTTCGGTCGAACCGCAGTCATGCGCCTCCTCCTCGAAACACCCCGCGGAGTTCTTGTACGCTTCGCGAAGCAAGGAGTGATCGGAAAGGAGAGCAGAGAACTCCAGATCGGAAGCCAGATCAGTAAGTCGTTTAAGCTCGTCTGATCGACACCCTAAGCGAGCGTCGTCTAACCACGAGATAATTAGACGCTTCTGAAGTTCCGTTCCAGCATCGTTCGATGCCCAATTTGTGCGCCGGCTCTCCTCGATGATCGCAAGCGCGCCTTCGAAATCATCTATTCGATTCAATCTCCATTCAGCCATGAGTGTTTCCGCAAAAGGAACGACAAGCCGTCGAAGCTCTTCGGAATTTGTTGCATTCACTATCTCCATCAGCGTCGCGAGACGTTTTTCCAAACTAACATCAATGTAGCTGTAATAGCCTTCACGGAGCTTCCTAGGAGAGTTCAAGAGGCGTGCCACCGCTCCTGCCAATAGGTCTACTCCATCGATTAACGTCCTGCGAACACGTTCATTATCGGGTGCCGATGCGAAGGACCACATTCTCCCAAGTTGTCCAAAATGGACGGCACCGATGATGATATCCAGGCCATTTGCCGGAAATCGCCTAACAATAGTATTCAGCATGTCAAGGATTGAAGGATTAATTACTTCGATCCTAGTACCATTGGTCGTATCCATTGGCCTAATAAATGAACCGCTCAACTCGCCGACTGCCCGGCGCAAATCTTCCGGTCGAGTTGAATATCCGTATTTATTGGCCCTGTACCGATGAAGCTCGGCAAATGCTAGGCTCAGTGTATCGAGGTGCGGCAGGTCTTGCAACGAATACAAGGCCAACAAGAAGCTGCGGCCCGCTTCGCTGATCTGCTTTTCGTAGGCGTGGATCCAAATCTCTGAAGGATCTTGGAGCAGATCTTCGACAAAGGAGCGAAAGTTCTGGGGCGCTACATCTCGGACGCGTCGATAGGTAGACAACCATTCGATAAGGCGGGGGTTGAATTTGCTATGGCGTACGATTTTGAGATAGAACTCGTCGTCAATCAATGCTTGTTTGTACTCATGAGGCAAGTCACTAAAGTATAAATGATTATATAGGATCGCGGCGGTTGCCTAAAACTATAGTCATCGATCTCCAGCACACATCGGTGATCAATGATCTCTGAATGGCGGAGTTTTTCGGACAAGTCGAGCGCCTGCCGGAAAATGTGCTCCCGCGTTGTCAGTATTAACCGAGCTGTCGGCGAGCGACTAATCATTTCAATGAACTCTAGAATGGCTCTATCTTCGTGCCGCGTGAAAGGACCGCGTTCCTCGCTGAGGAAGGTAGAACCCATGAAGTCGTCAAAATAGAAAATCTGTTTCTTGCCTCGTTGATAAAGCTCTCTGCCTGCCTGCAGGTCGCGCAGGATAGAAACCGCCTCAAATCCGCTTTCGATATGCTGATAGAGCAACATCTTTGCCAGTGTCGTTTTTCCGACACCCGGTTGTCCGGAAATGACGACGACATGATCGCGATTTAGGATATCAATTGCTCGAGGATATGCCGCGCTCGACACGTATCGGCGAACCTGCTCATACACTCTTTCGACTTCGAACTCGCTCTGCGTTGCAACGGCATTATGGAGCACACGATCTAACACCGCGCGGCTCGTTAACCAAAGTTTATAGTGCGCCTTTTCGATGTCCGAATGCCTACCAAGAAGATTGTTAAGGTCATCCCGACCGACGATGTCGGCAGTCGTCAGGACATTGCCAAACAAAGCCTGTATGGTTTCCTTGTTGGCTGGCGACAGGGGGACGGACGTGATCAAGATGTAACGGGTCGGTGCCAATGCGGCGACCTTCGGGATCTCTGCTTTGACGTCGCGGAGCAAACCGGCGAGGCCGGTTATCCCGTAGTGCTTGCACTGAACAATTGACGTGCCAGATGCGCGGGCGAAGCGGAAGTCAATGCCGCCATCACGACCCGTCTTAAAGCTCTCAAGGCGCAACCCCTCCTCGGCCTGAAGAAGGTCGCGGCTTAAAATCTCGAAATCATAGGGAGAGAGTTGCCTGAAATCGTAGTCCGGCATGGCCCGGTTTCCATAAGCGAAATGGCGACGCGAACAGCCTTTAGACGAACGTAATATTGCGGCCTGCTCTTGTCCAATTGCCGCACGAGCCCACGATGGTTGTTAGCAAGATCAACCGTTTCTATTGCAGGATCGGCGTCCCGCCCCCCCTTGTCTTGGGTTCTTGGCTGAAAATCGCTGCCCTTCGGGTTCTCGAAAGGCGCGACGTTATCCCCAACGCTGAGCGGAAGCGGTGTCAGGGCCGCCGCCCTAGAGGCCGCCTCCAAGAGAATCGGCGATCCAGCATGGAAAGCGGCGCAGCTTGAAATGCTCGGCGCCACAGTCGAGCATGTTTGTGAAACAGCCATTGGACCAGAAGACCTGGGAGTCGGCACTGGCAAGCTCCGGGACGAGATTGAACATGAGGTCGCACTCCGACGCACCCACGTGCGGGAAGCGCATGCCGGCGAGCGCTCGCAGGTACTGCCCGGTTATGGTCCAGGTCCACCGTCTCTGGACGCGGTCCATTATATATTTTCTGTACATGAGGAGAGCTGCTCTGAGCCCGCGCGAAGGGTAGAGGCCCGGCGAAGCAGCCGTGCAGCGGATGAAAAGGCATTCCAGCAGAGAGGTCACGGTGAGGGTCAGCCCGGTGGTGATGAACGCGTAGAGGCTCACATGCCAGAGTATCTCCCACAGCGGTGTCACCCTGAAGTAGTCAGCGGAAAGTTCTGCGACCGCGGCGGGTATCAGGCCGCTTGCGAACCACAAGATTGTGGCGGTGGGGACCACAGTGAGCCAAACGGATATGAAGATCTGCATTGCGATGTTGAGCGCTTCCAGCAACCATATCGGAGACGCGTACTGGCAATAGCTCGCTGTGCGCTTGAGCTCCGTGCAGCGGCCGCTAAGGCGCGCGGGAGCTCCTTCCCACATCTCGTGAGAACCCACGCTGGCGAGAATGGGGGTGAACGGAGTAATCCAACTCCCCCGGCCAACCGTCACATTGTTGGCGATTCCGGCTCGCATTCCGATCTTGCACCCGCTTGCGAGGTGAACAGGCCCGACATGCAGGGATTGTCCCGACCAACTGGTGGTTTGAATGTACGCTCCGGTCTGGATGGCGACATTGTCGTCGATCGAGATCAAATCCAGCGGCCCGGACAGGTGAGCATCGTGTGCGCACTGAAGGTTGTCGCCCACGCTGGCACCAAGCTGCCGCATCACAAATGCCATGAGCGGAGCGCTGCGGTATAGCGCACGCAGCGTGAGAAGCACCATGTGCTCCAGCCGTCCGATACACCAGATCCGCAGATGCATTCTGCTCCACTTGGGGTACACACCCGGGCTCACATTGTTCTTATAGAAGCCACCGCCCATGAAGAACTTTATCGTCATGACCCAGAGCAGGCAGGCGAAGGGCGTGGCTAGGCCGAGCACGTACAGCAAGAGACCGGCGATGATAAATGCCCACAGGCTGGCAGTCGTGAAAAAGGTTCCGACATCGACGAAGTCCAGGGCGACGAGGAAGGCCACTACGGCTGGGGAATACATCAATATTGCGAAGAGGACCTGCAGGGTGGTGAAGTATCCGACGGGGAGCACCTCCGCGGCGGCCTGATCGTGCTCGGCGCCGTCCTCACAGGATCGCTCCGAGCCGGCAGCAACTTTGGAGTTCTGCCGGAGGGCTCGCGCGCGGCTCGCCACTTTTCGTGCAGTGTTGCAGTCACTGAGCAGCGCCCGGACCGGCACCTCCCATCCCGAAGCCTGTAGTTGCTGCGCCAAGCGCGCGATCAGGATCGAATGCGCACCAGCCTCAACGAACCCATCATCCAAGCCCAACTGCGTCTCGAACACGGCCCTGCAGATCGCCAGCACTTCCGCGCAGCGAGAGTCCATCCCCGCATCCGCACCAGGCAGCTTGACTTCGCGTTTGTCGCGCGCGCTGGCCCATGTGTCTCGATCAGTGCACGCCAATTCCGCCTCGCGGTTTCTGATGGGATGAGACAGTTTGGGCAAGCGGCTCCGATCAATCTTCCCCGAAACCGGGTTCATGACGAATTTTTCCACTAGGAAGATTTTTGTTGGGACTGACGGGGCTGGAAGTTGCTTGGCGAGCGTCGCCGTCACCCGTCTGGCCCACTCCGCCGGCGCTGGAGCGACCTCCGACATCTGGCCTTCGTAGACCGTCGGCGCAGCGACAAAGGCGACAAGCGTCTCGTTCTGATAGTCCAGGACGGCCGCTTCGATCTCGCCGAACTGCGTCTGGAGAATGTCCTCGACGGCCTGCACTTCGACGCGATGCCCCCGGACTTTGAGTTGCGCGTCCAGGCGGCCGAGGAAGTACACCCGCTGTGTTTGAATGTCGATTTTGCATTTATCGCCGGTGCGGTAGAGACGGCCGAACTGAGGATGCGCGATGAACTTTTCGGCCGTGAGCTCCGGCAAGTTGCGATACCCGCGCACGACGTGCACCCCTCCGATACAGAGCTCTCCAACCTCTCCGTGAGGTAGTGGGCGCAGCTCATCAACCGCGAGGATGACGTAGGTGACGTTGGCGAACGGCGACCCGATGGTGACGGGCTCCCCCGGCCGCAAATTCTGGCGGCTCGTGTCGGTACTCGCCTCCGTGGGACCGTACGTGTTGATGATCTGTCGTCTGCCCCGGGTCCAGGGCTCCACGAGCGCGCTAGGGAAGGCCTCTCCGGCCGGCACGATGTAGCGGCAAAGCGGATAGGGGAGGTCTACTTCGGGAGACGCTGTGAGGGTGGTGAGCAGGACGGGCGGACAGAACAGCACCGTGACCTCAGCTTCGCGGAGGACGCGGACGAGGTCCGGGCCGGACCGGATTTGATCTTTGGTCAGCATGACCACGGCGCAGCCAGACACCCAGGCGCTGTACATCTCGGAGATGCTGCCGTCGTAACCCAGCGACGAAGTGAGCGAAGTCGCATCCATTCCGGGCATGAGATCGAAGTAATCGGCGTAGCTCAGGGCGAGGTTGACATAGCCCGCGTGCGGGCACTCCACGCCCTTGGGCATCCCAGTCGTTCCGCTCGTGTAAAAGATGGTCGCAAGGCGCTGCGTCGGGTCGTCCAGCCAGGTTGGCGGCTCTCTTCGCGGCATCCTCTCCGGCAACTTCATGACATCGAGCGTCGGCAAGTCGCGAAATTTGTCTTGCCCGCGCGTGAGAATGACCACCGGCTGTGCGTCATTCAGCATGTGAGTGACGAGGGCTTCAGGCAACGTGGTATCGAGAAAAAGCATGGTACCGCCGGCCTTAAGGATGCCGAGATGCGAGGCCACGATTTGCCAGTTGTCCTGCGGCATGGCCACGGCAACGACCTGATCGGGTCCCGTGAGATAGGGAGAAAGGGCCGCGGCCACGTTTTCCGCCCGTGCGTTGAGCTCGGCGAAGGTCAGGGACTCTCCGGTGTGCGGAATCTGCAAGGCCGTGAGATGCGGAAAGTTCTCAGCGGAGCGGCTGAATACCTCTGTAAGCCACCGGATTCCCTTCTGATGCGGCACGTTCAGGAATTGCCGATCATCAAAGACGTCGGTCAGGCTGTATTCGGAGGTATCCGTCCGTGGCGCCTTCTCCGCCACCCAAAGATAACGTCTCCAGGCCGCAAACATCAGCAAACAGAGAATCGCAAGTCCGGTTACAAAAATTGATGTCAGAACTTCTCCTCGCATGTTCGTAAACCAGACGCCAAGTTTTCGGAATGGGCTTGCGGCTTCGACTTCAAATGCCAAGTCTCTGCGTTGGCGGCCAGGACGCAACCAATGCGGCTAATGGAAGTATCGCTCGAGCTTTCCGTTTCGGCGGATGTCAAGCGTAACGCAATGCGGCCCACCACCCAACATTTTTGAGTGGCGCAATCTCAGAGGAATTACATCAAGACCCTCCTTTTCCAATAGCTTGATCAGAGACGGCTGATTTCGATCAACCACAACCAAATTCGGATTGATGCTGAATGCGTTCATGTCGATCCAGTCACTCCCAATGCTTTTGGATAGATAGTCGGCATCATATCTGTCTGTATTCTCCATCGGTGGACTGAAAATTACTTTCCATTGTTTCAAAATTTTTGGAAGAGTATCATTATTGACACGACTTGGGTTGCAGAGGATCAGCCCAGGCCGCAAGGCCACAAAGGTCGAAGTCAATATGGCTGCCGTAATATACATCTTTGATAAAATGAACCCGGAACGTGTCGCCGAGAATTGACTGCAACCAATGCCCCCCCAGTTCGTTGCCCGTGGCGCTGACCAAGTATATCAAATCCCGGCCAAGACGTAGAACGTTTGCTGCATCAAAAGCCGGCTCATCGTCGCGCGGGGTGGGCTTCTTTAGATCACAGTCAAACAGCGAGTCCAGAAGCATGGGTTTGGGAGCGCTGTACCACTTTGCGCCTGACTTCATGTAGTCGATCAGCAGCCTGCGATAGCTGAAGGTTTCCTGGGCGCGGCTGCGGATGACATTGGGCGTTTCGATAATTTGGTCGCCAATGACCAATAAAACGTCGCGGGGACAATAATTGTAGTACCCCTGAGCCTCCCAGTGAATGGTGGAAAATTTGGCCTCGTGCGGCCAGGTCTGCGGGCGCTTGACGGTAATACCCAGGCCCTCCAGGAGCCGAACAAATTCATTCAAATCCTCTTCTGTCTCTTCAATAATTTGCTCTGGAAAAGGGCCACGCGGAATCTCCCACAATGAACGATCGTGAAATTCTGCCAACTGGGTGCTGCGGTCTGCCGTAGGAAAACGCGCATTCAGCGGATTGCCGACGATGATTTCTTCAAGTTGATCCCACTCATTGCAGCTCCACACATCTGACATATGTAACGTGCCTCCTGGCCGTTCTGAGCGAGGATGATCTGCCGTGCTCGGTAGCGGGGCGGCAGCGGTTGGGGCGTGGGCGTTGTTGGCTATACGCGCGCGCGGAGTGGCCCCCACACTAGCCGCGCCGCCGGAAATATAAATCCGCGCCTTAGCCATCGATCGCAGGCATCCAATCCCCACGTCACCCGACGGGTAGAATACAAGAGTGGCAGGGAATAGTCAGCGCGGGATATCGCCGGCTTGGGGGCAGATCGGTCGCATCGTGTCGCATGCCCTGGTCGGCGGGCTGCACAATATGTTCGAATCTGACGGTTGTCCTTCCCGAGATCATCCGGCCGGCGGCCCAATACAAGCTGCCCGCAAGTCCGCTGTCAGCGCTCGTGTGTGATTCGGCGTGCAAAAAGGACCCCCTTTTCGGGGTGATCGGCATCCAAACGGGACCCCGGCACAGAGGACCCACATTGGTTTCCATGGTTCTTGGAAGCCGAGGTTGGGATGCTGGTCGTGGAGACGATTGCAAAAATACGCCGGGCGTTTTTCAAGCAGGGCAAGCCGATCAAGGCGATCTGCCGGGAGCTGGGCGTATCGCGGAAGGTGGACAGGAAGGTTATTCGGTCGGGGGCGCCTGAGTTTCGTTACGAGCGGGAAGATCAGCCGCTGCCGAAGATTGTCCGCTGGCGAGAGACCCTCGATCAGCTTCTGTCAGAGAACGAGGCAAAGCCATCACGTGAGCGCCTGACGCTGATCCGGCTGTTCGAGGAACTGCGCGGACGCGGATATGAGGGCGGCTATGATGCGGTGCGTCGCTACGCGCGGCGATGGGCCAAGGAGCGCGGGCAAGCAACAGCTGCAGCCTTTGTTCCGCTGAGCTTCGCTCCAGGAGAAGCCTACCAGTTCGACTGGAGCCACGAGATCGTCCTGCTGAGCGGCGTGACGGTGACCGTGAAGGCCGCCCACGTCCGGCTCTGCCACAGTCGCATGCTGTTCGTGCGAGCCTATCCGCGCGAGACGCAGGAGATGGTGTTCGACGCGCACGACCGGGCATTCGCCCTGTTCAAGGGCACCTGCGGGCGCGGCATCTACGACAACATGAAGACGGCGGTGGAGACGGTCTTCGTTGGCAAGGACCGGCTCTACAACCGCCGTTTCTTGCAAATGTGCAGTCATTACCTTGTCGAGCCGGTTGCCTGCACGCCAGCGTCGGGCTGGGAGAAGGGGCAGGTCGAGAACCAGGTCGGTCTGGTTCGTGAGCGGTTCTTCACGCCGCGGCTGCGGTTCAAGTTGCGATCACCGATATTCCAACCGCAACCGCCGTTCCGATGATTAACTGCGTGATGCTGCTGTTCCGCATGATTGCCTCCCATCCATCCGATTGCTGGAGAGTACGGGAGGTGCATCTCTAAAACATGTGATGGGCATCACAGGAGGAGGACGATTTCGGAGAACTTCTCAGAGGCCCCGGTTGTTGCTTCCTGCCAGGGCCTTCTTAAAATCCGCTGGAACGACTTTCGGTACAGCATGTTCATTTCTCATGCTGTCGAGAGCGCTGTGGTATCGCGATCAGGCCGCGCTGGCGCTGCAAAGAGGACATGAAACGCGCGACCCAATTCTAAGGGCGGGGTTTGACGACCTTGGGCGCGAATGGCTTAAGGCCATTCAGCGCAAGACCATGCGCGCATGAGAAAATGGTTCGGCTTCTTTGCTCGCGCAACAACGTAGCGCGAGCCGGCACGCCATCCGGCCCGGTATTCATACGCGCAGGCTACGATACGTCTCGCGCGGGTCACTTGCTCCTGCGACGCTTAGGTGCAGAGCACGCAATGGCAATTTGCGCTGCCCGATTAGCCATTTGCCTGTAATCTTCCGAAGTCGCGAAAACCTGCCCTGCTGCGTTTGCTTTCAAACCTTAAGGAGCAACCATGGCAGCACACCGCGAACTGATCGCGCCGCAGAAGGGCGACAAGCGCTATGTCCGGCGCAACAAGAAAGGCCAAATTAAAGAGAGCGAGGATGTCGGCCGGTCGCTCACTCAGGACCGCCGCCGCAAGGCCAAGACCGTCGCGCCTCGAGGTCAGGGTGACCGTGGCGACCGCCGCGTCAGCAGGTGAAGCTTCATTCGGGCGCCGATTTTGGTACAGCCTCGGCCGCAGATCAGACGGCCGGGGTTTTCTTTGCCAGGACGTTCCGCGAACTGACCGCAAGATTTCTACAACAGCATTCCAGTGTCCATGGCTCAACCGCGGCCTAATATGCGAACCCCGCACATGGGGATGAGCGGGGTTCAAGTCCTCGGCACGGGATCGGGGGGATGGCACCGAGGGCCATCACAACTCTATGCGCTCCATCAGGCGCGGCAACAGGGGACGACCACTGGCCGCCCCCTCGCACCCCCCGTCTGCCCCCGCCAGCTACCTATGCAAGATCACTATTGGGTGATTGAGGCGGGTTGAGCGCAGTCGATATGATCCTCGCGGTCAATGCTTCGTCGGTGGCGACACCCTTTCCGTTGCTCACCGCCCTTCCCTCGGCGCAAAGTCTTTCTGGACGTCGCCACTCTTGGCGTCACGAATTTCAGGGTTAACTAAATGACCTCCATGTCGCACCCATCCCACGGGGCGGCATCGTGTGGCAGCGCGAGGAACGGTGAGCGACGGGCGCCACCGCGCTCACATCGGCGGCGTGATGCCATCCCGGCCGACCGAGACGGCCGCCGCTTCGAGCGTGCCGTCATCCTTCTTGTTTGCGCCGGCAATGAAAATCTTGGCGCCGGGCTTGAGCTCGTTCTTGTCGCCGGGAACATAGGTGACAATCACGGTCTCAGGCACGACGAGGATCTTCTTCTCTCCATCCTTGTACTTGAGAGTGATCTCGTTCCCGTTCACCCCTTTGACCGACTGCGCCGCCACGGTGGCGTTGGTCATGGTGCTATTCGGCAAAAGATCCCAGGGCCGATGCCCCTCGCCGGTCCCGCGCATCTGATCGGGGAAGATATGGATCTCCACCGCCTTCTGGCTGCCGTCGGACTGCGGTATGCCGGTGACGCCGATGAAGGAATTGTTTTTGATGTCGGTGAGCGGCGCCTTAACGATGCCGCGCACCGCGGCATTGTCGGTCAGCTTCACCTTATACGTGGTCTGGCCGTCCCGCGATTTCACCGTCAGCATCGGCCCGTCGACCGCTTCCACCGTCCCACGCACGCGGACGGGGGCAGGCGCCTGAGCGAAGCTCCCAGATGTGGCGAGCAGCAGGGCGAAGCCCGCCGCCCCGAAAACCCGCCGTGTGGTCTGGTTCATGTCGTCCTCCGGAAATCCTTGCGCGAACCGGTCTCATTGCTGCGCTTGAGGGGTTTTTTACCATTAGACCGAGCTCCATGGGCGCATACAAGCTGCCGGGGAGCCGGCATTCGGAAATGTGAAGGCGATCAGAACTGGCCGGGAGGATTGTCGCAGAGACACTCAGAATGCTGCGTCAATTCATGTTATCTCTCCATACGTGCGCAATAAGGCAAGGTGCTGGTAGACTATGCCGCGAAACGACTCTGCGAGGGTGCCGTGAAACTTCCCCGCCGATTTCTGCATCTGGCCGCCAGCGCTGGCGCGTTGCCGGTCATGTCGCAGATCGCGAAAGCGCAAACCTACATCCGGATCGTTTGAATGGTTGGCTATGCCGCTGACACCCGACCGATATACAGCTCGCCAGCGCGGCGGGTCTCCCCTGCGGCTCATCGGCTCAGCCAAACCCATTCCGGCGGCGGAAAGTTAAGCTTGCCCACGAGGTACGCAATGATCGCTTAGGCACAGGGCTGCCGAGCCGGGAGGTCTGCTTTAACGGAGAGTATTGGAGGATAAGCGGACAACCGGCGGACGTTAGCGAAAGACCGTCGGTTGTTTAATCACCCCTGCTTCGCCACGCGCTTGGGCGGCGTGTTGGGCGGCAAGGAGAACCAGGAGTGGCGTGACTCCTCCCACACCGCGATAGTCGGCGCGAGGAAATTTGGGTCGGCGAAGTTGCCGATAGCAACAGCGACGTATCCAGGAAAACCTTCGTTCTCCCAGTAGACAGTGGAGCCGCATGTCGGACAGAAATGAAAGGTCAGCGCGTTGCCGCTTTCGGCCGTCCGCATCCACGCCGTAGCCTTTCCGACGATGGTGACCTGCTCGCGGGGAAAACGCGCCTGGTTGCTGATCACGGCGCCGGTCCGGCGCTGGCACTCCAGGCAGTGGCACATGGAAATGCGCGACGGTTCGCCCTCAATCGTAAGGTGAAGCTGCCCGCAACTGCAGGCGGCGCGTCGGGTCATGGGTCGAACTCCATGGCTGTCGATCTGGGCGGGAGTGTACGCTGGACTTCGAAACGATGCACCATGGGCAGCGGCCGGCTAGAGTCAGCAAATCGGCCGGTCAGTGCAAGCCGGCGCGGCCCTCGCGCCTGGCGTAAGCCAGCAAGCATTCAAACATGTTACGGGCATCCGGATCGCTGGCGTCATGCCCGCTCGCGTAACACCAATGAGCAAAATCCCAATCGACGGCGCGGGCTTCGGTGATTAGCTCCGTAAGGGTCATCGGCTGGCGGGGCGGCCAGTCCGCGTCAAGCGAGCGCGCGACCGCCCTGGTCTTACGCTTCGTCATTGTCGCTATAAGGTGCGTTTTTGTCGATCCATCGCCGAAACTCCTGAGCGCGTAGGCTCACGTTCGGCGTTGATGCGATTAACTCCATGAGGAACGAACTACGGCGCTTCTTGTAATCGTTGCAGCGGGTATCGGGCGAAACGAATTTCATGGTCACGCCTCCTTCACTCGATGTGCTTGCTATTTCCCTGATCGAACAGCCGCCCCTGGGCTGGGTTCCCGTTGCGCGGGTCTCTTCTCATGGGCGAATTACGATGCTTCGACCTCGAATTCATGCTTCTTAGTCGCTTTGTCCCGCGTGGAAGACTTGTTACTTTGCGCCAAACATTTGTTCGTTGCTGCCAGCGTAGGCCAGCGTAGGCCAGCGTAGGCCTTCCTCCGCTGTGCGCCCCCATTGGACGGCAACGATGAGGCCCCAGCCAGCACTCCGGCCAGAAAGTAACAGAAATTAAATTCGGCCGAATTCGCGGTGGCGTTAGACACCCTTCCCGGGCGTGCACACCGCGGGGGCGAAGCATCGCGGCGTTTCAGGTGATCGAATTGCATTCGAGAATTCGTGGAATACCCAGTTCGCGAGGATCAGTCAGGAGGTATCAGGGCGTTTAACCTGCCAGCCATTAGCCAAGCCCCTCTCAGGGCTCGCGGCCGGGGCATTTGGTCAATAACCAGCGGCTGCTCGCATCTGGCTCGGCGTCTTTCCGGTCCAGCGCTTGCATGCATGCGTGAATGCGCTTACCTCACGAAAGCCAAGCAGCCATGCGATCTTGGATACATGCAGCTTGCGGTCATCGAGGTAACGGATCGCCAGATCGTGGCGCAGTTGCTGAAGTATTTCAGTGAAGTTCAACCCTTCGTCCGAAAGCTTTCTTGCAAGCGTCCTCTCGCTCATTCCCAGACTGCAAGCAACGTCTTCCACAAGCACTCTTCCGTGAGGAAGCACCGATGCGATCGCGTTCTCAACTCTCGTGCGCAACTGGCTCATATCACCTCTTCTATCGGCTGACGCCGCTTCGCAATATTTCAGAAGCAGGTCGTTGAGATGAGGATCAGAGTGAATGAGAGGCAAGGCACGTGCGTCAATGTTCAGGGCAAACTCGTCTGTGCCAGCGCCGAACTCCACTTTCGTTCCGACAAATCGCGCCATTTCGGAAATGCCTTCCGTCCGATAATGGGCAATCGAGAAGTATTGCGGTACGAGGTTCTGCCCGGTCAGCACGCGGCAAATTCGTAATACAGCAAACATGCAAAATTCAATTTGATGTCTGTCTGAGTGCCGTGGAACGCCAGAATAACTCAGGTCGACAATGAGCCGGTTTCCCTCTCGATATCCGACCACGAGGGCCTCGTTGCTAATGTGACTGTAGCGAGCAATCCGCTTCAGTGCATTGCCCAAGGTCTGCGAAGACGCCATCACGTAATACAGCAACCCGAGTTCGCGTGGGTCGAAATCGCGAGCCAACGTGAAGCCCAGACAGTCATCATTCAGAGCAATCGCCGCCTCGTCCAAAAGCGCGACTTGGCTTCGCACGCTCAGGCGTTCTTCCGGGTCGGCGATCACCTCTGGCGTAAATCCCACACGCTTGAGAAGAGGCATCACGGGTATGCCAGCGCTTTGGAGGCGCGCGATAGCAAGGCGAGAGAGACCCCCTCGCGCCGTTGGGATTGAAGCCAAGTCCTGTGCAGAATTCAGGGCTGAAGCGGTGCCATTGCTCATCATTGATCTGCCCGGTAGGGGCAATCTGCCACCATTGGCAGCCACGATCAAATGTTTGGCGGAAAGTAACAAGTCCTCCAGGCGGGGCAAAGCGACTAACAAGCGGGTTTGCGTTCAATCACCGCTGGAAAGCATTCGGCCGCGCTGGAACAAAGCCGGTGCGATAACCGGAGACATCAAAGTGATGCCGACCATCCTCTTTTCATGGCTGATGTTGTGCGTGGTCGTCGGCGTTGCTGCTGCTACTCGCGGGCGCAATCCTGCGTGGTTGTTGTTGGCGCTCGTGACCTCGCCGTTGCTCGCCGCACTGTTGCTGCTTGCGCTGCCAAATCTCAGGACCGAACGGCAAGGGCGAGCATCTATTCAGGCGGTTATCGGCTGGTGTCGGTATCGCAACTCGAAGGGAGCCGCCCGCAAGTCGGCATTCGCCGCCGGGACCCTGACAGCCGACCGGATCGACTATTGGATTCGTCGGCGTGTGCTTCAGTACTGGGACGGTGTCCATCCCTCTCAACTCCTGTTAAGTCCCGGTCGAGATAGACGCGTTGGACTGTCAGCAATTGGGCATGACCGGTATCGAGAGGGCATGGACGCGTCAGCCGACGCCGCGAAAAGTGCCCTGCGGACACGTGCGAGACGGACCGCGCCATGACCAAAACCGAGAAACGCTGTTCACACTGTGGTGGAAAGTTCGGCCTTATCTGCTACCAACATTGGGGCCTGCGCTTCTGCCGCAAAGCTTGCAAAGACAACTTCATTGCAAAAGCCGCGAAAGACTATGCACGCCTGAGAAAGTGGTTTGGCTTCTGCCCCACTTGTGTGCCTAGGCACTGACGCGGAGCCGCCAAGCTGCCTCCGCGTCGGTGCGCCGCCGACGCAGGGACACTTAAGTCCAGCCAAATCGCTCGACTTTGCGACCGCTGCGGTGTTGAGCGCCGCCGCGCCTACCCGTCACAGGTGCGGTGCCGATGGTGCGACCGAGCGCCCACGTCCACGGCGACGCTTCCGTTATAGGTTATAGGGGCTTGTTAGGTCCCAGAAATTGAGAATTGATCCAGCCCTTCAACTGAGCGTTCTCCACCTGGACCCAGTCGCCGTCCCGGCTTGAAGCTGTAAACTGCGTGCCCCTCGGGGCAGTCCCCAGAACGGGCGCGTTTCCGGAGGGTGCAGACCTGATGTTTACGCCGGGACGCTGCAAAAAGAGGGGGTCCCCGTTCTGCGCCCCGGAGGCAGTTTGCGGCGTCACCGCTCCTGGAGCAATTTGGCGCGAAGCCCCGCCCGCGATCGAAGGGGGATTGTCCGGCGAAGGAACCACAGACGCTCCGCGAGATGGCTCAGGCCCAGTAGGAGCCGTCTGCGCCGGAGTCTCGGATGACAATTCCACACTTGTTGGAGACGATGGCTCAGGCACATTAGCGGCAGCTTTCACTGGGGTCTCGGACGAGGATTGCACAGCTATTGGTGCGGATTCCGCGGGTACTTTCGCCCCTGGCGAGGCGAAGAAGAAGTATATAAGTCCAGCTAAGCCCAATGTCGCGATGATCGCAGTGCCGGCAATCAGCGGTCCGCGGGCTCCAAACGTTTCGGAGGGATTACTTGGTTCAGAAGGCTGGAAAGGATCCTCACCCCCAATTACGGGGCGGATAGTGTCTACGCGCAGAAGAACGTGCCCAGCAGCAGTCGTTTCATTTGGGGCCAGAGGGGGCGCGCAAAGCTCGACTGGCGGATTAAGCGTGCCGTCGGCAAAGCTGTTTCCGTTGGGCCGTACGCCAGTAATATCTACGGTTGCCATGCCTTCCTCCAATTCCTCACCAGCGGTTTTCCCCTTGCCGCATAGAAGGAGAGCTTACACCGCACGTGTCTCAAGCATGGACCGAACGATGGCGACAGAACGACAGCCGAACGGCACGAATGCGGTTATCGCGACTTTTTCCACCGGCTGGTATCGTTCTCGTTTCTGTTCCATTTGCCCACAACGCGCGTTAACGATACAGCTCTGGTTGATGGTGCTGGCATCATTGAGTTCATGTGTCGTGACGTAAATAAGGAACAGCTCATCGGCGACGGCGAACTGTATCGCCTATTCTTCCGATGGAACTCATCCAAGGAGAAAGTTACCCGCCGGCAGCGCATTCGCCTGCTCACGCGGCATCAGGCGTTTGGTCCATAAGATCAAGTTGAAGCCGACGAAGAAAAAGATCGTCGGCGGTAGCGCGTGTTTCACCTGTGCGATCCACCAGTCGAAGGCACGGCGCAGGAATGGCGCCGGCGCAGAGGCGGCATGACCAGGCTGGTTCATGCGCTACTCCGCAAGGCCGATACAGATCGATCGTCTAACCACCATGCCCCATCGGCTCGACGCGGCCGGCCAACGCACGAGAGAGCGGCATAAGGATGATCAATCCGACGATCGCGACAACGATTACCATGACGACCACCTTAGGGTCGCTGAAGCTTTAAGTCGCGACAACTAATGCGGCGGCAATGTTGCGCTGGCCGGTACCGAGAGCCATAACGCGTTTTGTGTCGCCGTCAGGTCCGCCGAGCAACCAACCAGTCCCAACGCCCAATGCGATAAACAGAAGCCCCGCAAGGATTCCTCGGGTGCCAAACACTTGTAAAACCTTGTCGATGTTGGCTGCGGTGATCAAGACTACCAGCAGGATGAGGCTGGCGTTGGAAATCCAGTCGAGCGCGGGCTTCACCCGTGCGGCCAAGTCCCCATAGCGGGCCTTCAGGGCAAGCCCTATGGCAAGCGGGAGCAGCATCAGCAGGACGAGGGAGCGA
>CAVWIS010000052.1:0-69044 GCA_963755055.1 uncultured Alphaproteobacteria bacterium
GCTTTAATCCAGTTTTGGTCTGGCCTGCATTGGGGATGAAAGCCATATCCCGGATCGCCCTTGCGACCAAGTTCACAAAAGGCCGATCCGATCAATCTGGTGGGATGCGACAGGATAAATTATGGCGCGATTAGATATCGGGCTACGACAGGCTCGACGCCTTTGCCAGATGCCCCACAGCGACCGCTTGACCCTTATTGCAGAGGGCTTGCCGATCATTCTGGAAAGCGCGCGGGGGTTCTGGGCGGCTTCGCTGCAGCTCAAGGATAAGCCGCGCGAAGCGGAAGTGTTATCGGGATTTGCTGAGGAAGAATCCGCGAAGAATTCTTATCCTGATGGATATGGTTCGCTGCCCGTCGAAGCTCGTCTCCTCCAAGGTTGGCACGATCGTGGGCTGGTTCTACGACCATCTGGCTCGGCTGATTTACGCCGAGGCGGCCGATTGGAAACCTATGCACATCGCGCAACTGCGAGAGTACGTGGATTCGCAACGCAAAGCCCACTACCTCGAAGGCCATTTTGGCGAATACATCGTTCCGAATTGGAGCATATGGAAGCGCGAAGGACAGCTCTATGCGGATATCGAGGTCTATGAGGAGGGGGTGCCGAGCTGGAACATGCCGACGGGTTACGTCAACGCCTTCCCGTCCTTTGTTCCCTCCGTCTTACGTGTAGCTGAAGCGCTTTCCGCTGTGGGTACCTTCAATCGGGCGGGCCTGGTCGCCATGGCGGAGATATTTGGGCAGGTGGAGTTTAAGGACGTCGAAAGCCACGGCGACGCTGAAGGACTGACGGAAGAATTCCTCAAACGGTTGATCGCAGAAAATCTTCCGACCGATGCGGCTTCCGATGACCATGTCGGCGAACTTTACCGAACATGGCAAATGCCGATGTACAACCTCGACTTTAGGCAGATCGACGTTCCGCTGCCTGAACTGCAACGGGAACGGGATGCGCTGCTATCGGCGGAAATAGGATCCGAACTCCTACTTAGTGCACCCTTATCTTTAGAGCGTTGATTTCCCTGCCGAGACCAGGGCTAGGCCCAATACCGTTCATTTAAGGATTCGGATCGCCTTTCTGACATTGATTGACGGGAGACGCTTGTCGGTTCGGCGCCGGAGCGGGAAGTTGCTCATCTTTCGTTTGACGCAGCGCTTGTTACGTCGATGCCGACGGGATGGGAGGCGGTCCTGTAGTATCTCGTCGAGCACGGTATCATGAAATGCTCGGCGATTCCGAGGGGGGAATGGCAGGGAAACGGGGAAGTTTCCGGCGGACGACGCGAACCGCATGGATGAAGGAGAGGTCGTCGGGATCATCGTCGGCCTTGAGCGCTGCTTCATGCATCAGGCCACGAATGGCGAAGTGGGCCATCATGAGGCCGTAGAACTCCTGTCGAACCAGATCTGGCGTTTTGCTTCGCAAGACGATCTTGGCGCCGCGCAGGTGGGTCTTCAATTCGTCTAGGGCGGTCTCCACTTCCCAGCGCTCGTGATAGAGAGCAGCCAGCTGCACGGCAGGAGCTTTCTTGTGATCCAGAATTGTGCTGACGAGCCGATAGATCGGCTCGGCGTCGGCAACGCCGTCCAGACAATAGTCGATGATGCGCACCTTGACCCCGTTGGTCTTGCGCCGCCAATCCTGCTCGGACGGGTAGATGTGGCTCAGATACGAACCGTCGGACAATGGCTCTTCACGCGCCAAGCGCATGTTCTTCTTGATCCGCCAAAGCAGATCGGCTCCGGTCGCGCGCGCCAGATTCCAGAACTCGAAGCCGAAAAACTGCCGATCTGCCAAGCACAGCATGCCAGGCTGAAGGCTTGGCAATACGGCTTTGGCTAACGTGATCTCGCCTGTTCCATAGTTCGCCATCTGGCTGCCGAACAACACGTGCGTGCCGTTCTCGACCAAAGAGACAAAGCGGATTTGCGGATAGGCGCTGCTGCCGCGACTTGATCCGGGCCGGCCGAAGACCTCGTCATTCCCCGCCTCGTCGGCAACATCCAGCGTGCTGCCGTCCAGGCTGACCAATCGCCATTCCCGATACCAGGCTCCCCGGGTCGACCGGATCGCGATCGGCTTCACCACCTCGTCATGCAGTCGACGCACCGCTTCCCATCCGAGCCGCGTGCGCGCCTGCGAGATGCCAGACTTGCCGGCTACTTTGATTGTCGCTGACGGATCGAGCAGCCAGTGCACGCCCTCCAGCAAGCAACGAAGCACTTCGCGATAAGACGAGTGCATGTACAGCGCCAGCGCAATCACGTAATAGACCACCACGTGCGCCGGCAGATCGCGCTCGCGCACGCTGGTCTTGCCGGTCGCCGCAAGAATCGCGTGAATCTTGCTCACTGGAAATGTCTTGGCGATCACACCCAAACTGATGTAGTCGGTGATTTGGCTGCCTTCCGGAAGGCTCGCAACGGTCCGTGCCATCTGTTCCGCCTCCTGCTTCGCCATCAGCAGGGTGCCAAATCAATGGTAAACAAAGTATTAAGTGAACAGTATTGGGGCTAGGCCCGGTTCGTCATGGCCGTCCGAAGATAAGAAATCCACATCCCGCCCGCAACAGCTCAGACTACCACCTCGGTCACGAAGCTCACATTCTTCTGCTGGTCGACGAAGCGCCCGTACAATTGCCGCCTGAGCTCGACGCCGCTCTCCGACCTCGCGTCGCGCTCGGCCTGCTCCAGGCTTTTGACCTCGATGCGCTCGAGGTAGCACCATGGCGCGTCAGGCATACCCTGCACCGACCTCTCGATGCGGTAGACCTCGTAGCGAACCATGTTGTCGCGACCGCGGGCGATGCGGTAGTCGTATTGGCGCACCCATTTCTCGTAATCCGCGGGATCGACCCCGGGCTTGAGCGTCGTGATCAGGTAGCGGACCGGCATCGGCATCTCCTCGTCGGTCGTGGGGGCGATCGGAACCGATCCCCTGTCACTTGATCTTCGGCATGACCTCCTCGGCGAAAACCTGCATCTGGTCGAGAAGCTCGGCGACGCCGTTGGCGGCGAAATAGAGGCCGAGGAAATGCGTCACCCCGGCCTCGCGGAAGGCGATCGCCTTGTCGACGATTTCTGCCGGGGTGCCGATCAGGTTGATCTCCTCGTGGGTCAGCGGGCCCTGGCCCTTCAGCGTCGACTTCTGCAGCGACACCAGGTGCTTGTTCATCTGGCTCTGGCGAAAGCTCTCGATCGCCGCCGCATGGGTCTTTCCCACATGGACCACGAACTGCGGCGCCACCTCGATTCCCTTCGGGTCGCGGCCGGCGTCGTCGGCCATCTCGCGCATCAGTTTTACGTTGGCGCGCAGGCGGTCGACATGCATGCCGGCGGGCAGCCAGCCGTCGGCGAAAGCCACGGTGCGGCGGATGTTGTTGACATGGTTGCCGCCGATATAGATCGGCAGGTGTTTTTGGCGCGGCTTGGGAAACAGCTCGACGTCGCGGAAGCGGTAGAATTTGCCCTCGAAGCTGGCGACTTGCTCGGTGAACAGTTTTCTCAAAGCCTGCACGCCCTCGTCGACGATGTCGCCACGCTTGAGCGGGCTGTCGGGCTGCAGCGCGTCGAACTCCTCCCGGTAGGCGCCGATGCCGACGCCGAGCTCGAGCCGGCCGCCGCCAAAGTGGTCGAGGGTGGCGATCTGTTTTGCCGTCACCACGATGTCGCGGCGCATCGGCAGCACCAGCACGCCGGTGCCGACCTTCAGCGTCGTGGTGTTGGAGAGCACGAATGCATAGGTGACCAGCGGCTCCCAGAACCGCGGCGGCACCGGGAATTCGGCGCGCACGTAGTTCTGGGTGGTCATGTGGTCGTTGCCCCAGACGGAATTGTAGCCGAGCTTTTCCGCGGCCTGGGCGATCCTGATGACGTTCTCCGGATCGGAGAACGGGATCGGATAGGTGAGGCCTTCCATGCCGGTGGGCAGGCCGGCACTGACGCGCACGCTCATGTCATTGGCTCCCGAAGTGTGTCCGCTCGATTTGTTTGGCGCGCCAGTGCCGTAAACTCCTCCCTCCCCCCGCTCTTGCGGCGGGGAGGGATGGGGTGGGGGGTGCCACTGGCTCGGAGCAAATAATAGTCCCCCCACCCCGACCGTCTTCGCTTCGCTCAGCCGGTCGACCCTCCCCGCCAACGGGCGGGAGGGTGGGCTCGCGGCGCGGCAGTGCTCCAAACATCATGTGCGGTTCGCCTGCGGTGACCAAAAGATGTGGATGGCCGGGACAAGCCCGGTCATGATGTGGGGAGTGATTTCATCCAATCAGACAATCCTCATTCCGCGGCCTCGGCGCGCAGGGCGGCGGTCGCGCCCGTGTCCACCGTGCCGTCGGCGGCGACGGCGACGCCGTAGTCCCGCAGCGCCGCCTCGGGCGACACCAAGCCAAGGCGCACGTCGTTCGCCACCGCGGCGATCGCGCGCGTCCGCGGATTACCCAAACCCCCGCCGCCGGGCATCTCGATGATGCAGCGCTCGTCGACCGGAACCGTCTGCTGGCCTTTGCCGCGCAGCCTGCGGCCCGACGACAGTGTGACGCGGCCGGCCATGCCGTCGTGGCCGCCCTCGCGGCCGCGCGGCGGATGGTCGATGCGGTCGAAATAGGCGCTGAGCGCGAACGGCGCGGTGTCGAGCGTGCTCACCTCCATGACCTGGCCAAGCCCGCCGCGGAATTGTCCGGCGCCGCCGGAGTTCTGCCGGTACTCCTTCTTCCACACCACGATCGGCGACATCGCCTCGTTGACCTCGATCGGCGTGTTGCGCACGCCGCTCGGGAATGCGGTGGCCGACAGCCCGTCCTTGCCGGGGCGCGCGCCGGTGCCGCCGGCATGAAAGCTCATGACGTTGAACGGGATCGCATGCGCGGTTTCTGCCGGATCGCCGTCGGTCCGGCCGGGGCCGCCGGTGACGAAAAGGTTCCACAGGCACGACGTGCCTTCCGCCGGAACGTTGCCGCCCAGCGCCTGGTGCAGGCAGCCGAACATCACGTCGGGCAGCATCTGGCCGGTGACATGGCGGGTGGCGACCGGGGCCGGCGCCAGCGCATTGAGGATGGTGCCGGGCGGCGCCGTGACGCGGATCACCGACAACGAGCCCTCGTTGTTCGGCACCTTTGGGGCGACGATGCATTTGACGCCAAACGACGCATAGGCCTCGGTGTAGCAGACCGGCACGTTGATGCCGTAGGCGGAGACCCCGGAGGTCCCGGAAAAGTCGACGTCGATGCCGGTCGGACCGATGGTCATGGTGGCGACCAGATCGATCGGCTTGTCGTAGCCGTCGACCCGCATGGCGAACCGGTAGGCGCCGGGTTTTATCTGTCTGATCAGATCCAGCGACGCCTCGCGCGACTTCGTCAGGATGTGGTCGCCCAGCCGGTCGAGATCGGAGATCGCGAACTCGTCCATCATCTCCATCAGGCGGCGCGAGCCGACCTCGTTGCAGGCGGCGAGCGAGTAGAGGTCGCCCACCACCTGCACCGGCTCGCGCACGTTTTGCCGCACGATCTCGATCAGCGTCTCGTTGACCTTTCCCGCGTCGGCAAAGCGCATCAGCGGGACGTACAGGCCTTCCTCGAAAACCTGGCGGGCGTCCGCCGTCATGCCGCGTCCACCGACATCGACCACGTGGCAGGTGCAGGCGAACAGCGCCACCACCTTGCCGCGGCGGAACGTCGGGGTCACGAAGGTGAAGTCGTGGAGATGCCCGGTCCCCTTCCAGGGATCGTTGGTGAGAAAAACGTCGCCCTCGCGCATGGTGGCAATGGGGAATTTTTGGATGAAATGGCGCACCGCCCGCGCCATCGAGTTGATGTGGCCGGGCGTGCCGGTCACCGCCTGGGCGAGCATGTTGCCGACGAGATCGAACACGCCGGCGGAGACGTCTCCCGCCTCGCGGGTCGAGGTGGAGAAGCCGGTGCGCACCAGCGCCAGCGCCTGCTGCTCGACCACCGAGATCAGGCGATCCCACATCAGCTGCATGCGGATCGGCGAGAGCGGATCGTTGAAGGCGGTGGTCATGAGGTCCTCTCCAGGATGATCGAGCCCAGCGGATTGATCCGCGCCACGAAGCCGGCCGGCACCACCGTGGTGGTCTCGTCCTCGGCGATCACCGCCGGCCCTGGCATCAGGCAGCCCGGGCCGACATCGTCGCGATGATAGACCGGGATCTCGTGCATCGCGACCTCGGCGGGCGCGAAGATTTGTCTGGTGCCCCGCGGTTTGGCGGCGCGGTCGGGCGGCTGCGGCGGGCAGGGCGGAAGCGGCGCCTGGGCGGCAACGAGCCGCAGCGTCCAGTTCATGATCTCGACGTCGAGCTCCGGGATGGTACGGCCAAAAGTCTCCGCATAAGCGGCCGCGAAATTCTTCGACAGCGCGATCCGCGAGGCCGGCTCGAACGGGCCCGCCGGCAGGGCGACGGTGATCTCGTGGCCCTGGCCGCGATAGCGCATCTCGGCGGTGCGGGTCTCGGTCAGCGCCGCGCCGGCGGCGGCCGCCGTCACCACGCCTTCGGCCTCGGCGCGCATGTCCGCAAACAGCGCATTGACGGCGGACGGATCAAAGCTCTCGTCGAGGCGGATGTAGCGGCTGCGCGCCACCTCGTAGGCGACCGGCGCGATGAGGAAGCCGAGCGCCGAGCCGACGCCGGCGCCGGGCGGGATCATCACCCTCTCGATGCCGAGCTTTTCGGCGAGCCGCGCCGCGTGGATCGGCGCCGCGCCGCCGAACGCGATCAGGGTGCGGCCGGAAAGATCCTTGCCGCGCTCCACGGTGTGGACGCGAGCGGCATTGGCCATGTTCTCCTCGACCACCTCGCTGATGCCGAACGCCGCCTCCAAACGGGCAAGGCCTAGCTTCTGGCCGACACCGGACAAGACCGCGGCGTCGGCGCGATCCGGCATCAGCGCGATGGTGCCGCCGGCGAAATATTGCGGATCGATGCGCCCGAGCACCACGTCGGCATCGGTCACGGTGGCCTGGGTCCCGTCGCGGCCGTAGCAGGCGGGGCCGGGCTCGGCGCCGGCGCTCTGCGGCCCGACATTGATGCGGGAGAGGTTGTCGACCTCGGCGATCGAGCCACCGCCGGCGCCGATCTCCACCATCTCGATCACCGGCACCCGCAGCGGCAGGCCGCTTCCTTTGAGGAACCGGTACTGGCGCGCGACCTCGAAGGTGCGCGAATGCTGCGGCTCGCCGTCGTCGATCAGACAGATCTTTGCAGTAGTGCCGCCCATGTCGAAGGAGAGCACCCGGTCGAGCCCGCACTGGCGCGCGAGGCCCGCCGCCAGGATGGCGCCGCCGGCAGGCCCGGATTCCACCAGCCGGATCGGGAAGCGGCACGCGGTCTCCAGCGCGGTGAGCCCGCCGCCCGAGGTCATCATCAGCAGCGGCCCGGCAAAGCCGCCGGCGCGCAGACGCGAGTCGAGCCGGCGCAGATAGCGCTCCATCACCGGCTGCACATAGGCGTTCGCCGCAGTGGTCGACCAGCGCTCGTATTCGCGGATCTCGGGCGACACCTCGCTGGAGAGCGAGAAGGCGACGCTGGGCAAACTCTCCGCCAGGATGTCGCGGGTGCGCCGCTCGTGGCTGCCGTCCAGGTAGGCGTGCATGTAGCCGATGGCGACCGCCTCGACGCCCGCGGCTTTAAGCTTCGGGGCCAGCGCCGCCACCGCAGCCTCGTCGAGGGGAATCAGCACGTTGCCGCGGCCGTCGAGCCGCTCCGGTACGCCGAAGCGCAGATCCCGCGGCACCAGCGGCGGCGGCTTGTCCATCAGGATGTCGTACTGCTCGAAGCGGTGCTCGAACGCGATCTCGATCGAATCGCGAAATCCTTCGGTCACCACCAGGGCGGTTTTTGCGCCTTTGCGTTCGATGATCGCGTTGGTGGCGAGCGTCGTGCCGTGGATCACGAGGGCGATGTCGGAAAGCCCGAGCTTTGCCTGGGCGAGCACGTGGTCGATGCCGGTGAGCACCGCGTCGTCCGGCGCGCGCGGCGTGGTGATCACTTTCGTGCTGTAGATCGCGCCGCCTGCCTCCAGCGCCAGGTCGGTAAAGGTTCCGCCGATATCGACCGCCAGCCGCGCTCCGCCCATCAGACGAATTCCTCGGAAATATTGCCGCCCAGATAGGCCTGGCGGATACGTGGATCGTTGCGCACCTCCGCCGCCGGCCCTTCCATGAATTTCCGCCCCTGCTCCATCACCAGCGCGGTATCCGATATCATCAGCGCCCCGCGCACGTTCTGCTCGACCACCAGGACGGTGACGCCGGAGGCGGCGATGCGCTGGACAGTGGCGAAAACGTCGCCCTGCATTCTCGGCGACAGGCCGAGCGAGGGCTCGTCGAGCATCAGCAGGGTGGGCTCGATCATCAGCACCATGGTCATCTCCAAAATCTGCTGCTCGCCGCCGGAAAGATTTCCCGCCGCCACATGCCGCTTCTCCCGCAGCACCGGGAACTGCGCCATCATCGCCTCGATGGCGCGGGCGTGCCGGCCGCGGGACAGCGTATAGCACCCCATCTTCAGATTCTCGCCGACCGTCATCGCGGGAAAATTGCAGCGGCCCTGGGGCACGAAGCCGACGCCGCGCGCCAGCCGCTCGTGGGGCTCGAGCTCCTCGATCGGCTCGCCGTCGAGCACGATCTGCCCGGAGAATTTTCGGTTGGTGCCGTAGATGGCGCGGAGCAGGGTCGACTTGCCGGCGCCGTTGCCGCCGATCAGGGTGGTGATGGTGCCGCCGAAGAGCCGCGCGGAAAAATCCCGCACGATCGGATTGTCGCCGTAGCCGGCGGTGAGGCTCATGAGCTCGAGGACCGGCGCGCTCATGCGAGGCGCTCCATCTCCGACGCCGCCATCTCGGGCGCGATCCCGAGATAGGCCTCGATCACCCGCGGATCGTTGCGGATCTCCTGCGCCGGGCCCTCGGCGAGCTTCTTTCCCTGGTCGAGCACGATGAGCCGGTCGCAGAGGCCGGTGATGAACTCCACATTGTGCTCGACGATCAAGAAAGTCTCGCCGGCGGCGTTGAGTTTTCGCAGGATCGCCGCGACCTCGCGGATGCGGGTCGGGTTGACGCCGGCAACCGGCTCGTCGAGCACGACGATTTTCGGATGCGGCATCAGGGCCGCGGCGAGCGCCACCAGCTTCTTCTGGCCGTAGGAGAGAATGCCGGCGTCGGCCCGGGCGTAGGATGCGAGACCGACGAGGTCGAGGAGCTCGCGGGCGCGCCGCTCGGCCGCGCCGACGGCGCCGCGGTAGCGCGGCGTGCGCAAGAACTCGTCGAGCCAGCCCGCCTGATCGAACTGCTGGGCCGCGATCGCGAGATTGTCGATCAGCGACAGGCGCTCGTAGAGCTGGACGGTCTGGAAGGTGCGCATCAGGCCGGCGCGCGCGACCTCGTGGGCCGGGCGGCCGGTGAGATCGCGGCCGGCGAGCGACACGGTCCCGTCGTCGATTGCCTGGAAGCCGCTGATGCAGTCGATGATGGTGGTTTTTCCCGAACCGTTCGGCCCGATCAGCCCGGTGATGCTGCCGGGCTCGACGGAAAACGACACGCCGTCGACGGCGCGCACGCCGGCGAAGGATTTTTTCAGATCGCGGATCTCGAGCAGCGCCGTCATTTCAGCGCCGCCCGCATCCGCGCCACGCGTCTGTCGCGCAGCCAGCCCGCAATTCCGCCCGGCATCGCCAGCATCGCGGCGACCAGGACGGCGCCGTAGATGATCATCCGCAGGTCCTGGGAGAAGCGCAGCACCTCGGGCAGCGCCGCCATGGCGATACCGGCGACGACCACGCCCCAAAAGCTCCCCGCCCCGCCGATGATGACGATGATCAAGAACGTCTGCATGTAGTAGAAATCGAGGAACGACGGATCGATGATTCTTAAGTAGAACGTGTAGATGCCGCCGGCGATGCCGGTGATGGCGGCGCCGATGGCGAAGGCGGCGAGCTTGTAGGGCGTCGGCGCGATGCCCTGGGCGCGGGCGAGCGCCTCGTTCTGCTTGATCGCGGTCAGCGTACGGCCGATGCGCGAGCTCGCCAGCGCATAGAGGACGGCGAGGGCGACCACCGCATAGGCCCAGGCGATCAGGTAGAAGCGCGGCGTGGTGTCGAATGCATAGCCGAACAGTCTCGGCGCCGGCAGGCCGGGAATGCCCAGCGCTCCGCGCGTGAGGCTGACCCAGTCGCGCGCCACCAGCGTCACCAGCAGCGCGAAGGCCAGCGTTGCGATCACGAAGGCGTGGCGGTTGGTGCGCAGCGTCGGATAGCCGACGACGAGCGCGACGGCGGCGTTGATGAGGCCGGCCCAGACGAGACCGGCCCAAAAGTTGCCGCCGAAAGTCATCACGGTGAGCGCCGCCGCGTAGCCGCCGATCCCCCAGAAGCCGAGCTGGGCGAAGGATAAGAGGCCGGCAAATCCGTAGACCAGGTTGAGCGCGCTCGCCGCCACGGTGAAGATCGCGGCCGAGACCGCGATGCCGATGATGTAGTGCGACGACGTCACCGCAGGCAGTGCGCCGAGCGCCAGGGCGAGCGCGATGACGATTGCGGCTTTCATCCGACCCGCGAGGCTCCCTTGCCGAACAGCCCGTCAGGCCGCACCAGAAGCACCGCGATCATTGCGACGAACACGAAGGCGTCCTGCCAGACGATCTCGAAAAAACCGCCGATAAAGCTTTCCGCCAGGCCGAGGCCGACGGCCGCCGTGATGGCGCCGGGAATGTTGCCGAGGCCGCCGATGATCACCAGGGCGAACGCCTTGAAGATCAGCGACTGGCCCATGATGGGAGTGACCAGCTGGATCGGCGCCAGCGCGGCACCGGCGAGGCCGCACAGCGCGGTCGCCAGCACCACGGCGTTGCGCGCCACGTTGCGCGGCCGGATGCCGACCATCAGGGCGGCCTCGCGATTCTGCGCGATCGCCCGCATGGCGCGCCCGAACTGGGTGTGCTTCAGGATGGCCCAGAGCAGCGCGAAGGCGGCGAGCGCCGCGCCTGCCGCGATCACCCGGGTCCAGGTCAGGCGGATCGAGCCGACGGCGATGCCGGCGAAGCCGTACTGGGTGTCGACGATGCGCGGATTGGCGGTGAAGAGATATTGCACCACGTGCAGGATGATGATCGACAGGCCGAGCGTGATCAGGATGCTGCGCTCGAACTCGTCGGGTCGCAGGCCCGAGAGGAAGAGCTCGTAGACGATCAGCCCGAGCACGGCGGCGGCGACGATCGCGGCGGCGAGCGCCGGCCAGTAGGAAAGCCCCATCGGCGGCAGCGCGAACGCCATGGCGAAGGCACCCACCATGAGCAGCTCGCCATGGGCGAAATTGATGATGGTGAGCACGCCGAAGATGAGCGCCAGGCCGACGGCGATCAGGGCATAGATCAGGCCCAGGATCAGGCCGTTCACGCCGAGCTGGAGGAGATAGATCGGGTCGATCGCCATTGCGCCACTGTGACGAGCAAGAACCACGCCAGGGTTTTGGCGAGCGGCGTCCCCGGCCGTCCGCCCGCAGAATGGCCGCGGCACCGTCGCGACGCAACTCTCGGGGCTTGACCGCCGCGAAGGCCGGTTGGCGTTCGGGCGGTCGCACGGCTGAAGGTTGTGGCGGCTGAATCGGTTTGCGCTTGCGTTCGCCTCGACCCTTGGCATGCTTGCTGCTTCTTTGCCGACAGCATCACCAGCCCTTGAGGACATCTCCATGCGCAACGCTGCCTTCGCGACCTCCCTGCTGACGGCGCTCATCGTCTCCGGCTCCGCATCGGCGCAAAACATCCTGATCGGGCTGTCGACCCCGGTCACCGGGCCGGCCGCGGTGGCGTCGGAATGGGAGCGGTGGGGCGTCGACCTCGCGGTAGAGGAGATCAACGCGGCGGGGGGAGTGCTCGGCAGAAAAATCGAGGTCATGCTGCTCGACAACAAGTGCAACCCGTCGGAAGGCGTGAACGTCGCCAACAAGCTGGTCGAGGCAAAAGTGGTCGCCATCATCGGCTCGCATTGCAGCTCGGTGCATCTCGCCGCGATGCCGATCATCAAGGAGGCGAAGGTCCCGATGATCACCGGCATCGCCTCGAACCCGCAGATCACCGACCTGTCCGGGGTCGGCGGCAACGAGTGGGCGTTCCGCATCAACCCGTCCGACCGCTCGATGATGGACGCGCTCGGCGCCTATCTCGGCGGGAAAAAGGTCTTCAAGACCGCCGCGATCGTCGGCGAGGACACCGATTTCGGCCGCGCCGGGGCCGACGCCTTCAAGGCGGTCGCCACCAAGGCCGGGATCAGCGTGATCTCCTCGGACTTCCATGCGCAGAACACGCCCGACTACACCAGCATCCTGACGCGCCTGCAGCAGCGCCGCCCCGATGCCATCGCGACGTTCCAGCTCGGCGGCAACTCGCTCAATTTCCTGCGCAGCGCCATGCAGTTCGGCGTTGCCATCCCGTATACCGGCCGGGTCGAGCTCGGCGGGCGCAACCAGCAGGTCATCGAGGCCGGCGGCATGGAAGGCTCGATCAGCGCCTGGACCTACAGCCACGACGTCGACAGCCCGCGGAACAAGGAGTTTGCCGCCAAGATCAAGGCGAAGCACGGCACGACGCCGTATCTGCAGACCTGGGGGTCCTACGACAGTATGCGCATCATCGCCCAGGCGATCAAGGAGGCCGGATCGACCGACACGACCGCCGTGCGCGACGCCATGAAGAAGCTGAAATACACCTCGGTGCTCGGGCGAGAGGTGAGCTTCGACGACCATAACCAGGCGGGAAAGTACGTGCTGATCCAGGCCGTCAAGGACCGCAAGGTCACCATCGCCGACATCGTCGAGCTGCCCTGACGACGATTCGGCTCCGACCGCCAGTTTCGCACAGCGAACGGCGAGCCCTTCTCATCGTCGTCGCGCTTCGTCTATGATGCCCGCACAACAAGGCCGGGCGCGGACGAAACGCCCGCCAGGGAGGTCTTTGCCGATGCTGCGTCAGGAACAGATCGAGCAGGCGAAAAAGCTCTTCAGCTATCTCGACACGCAGACCACCGCGATGGCGGAAAACGTCTATCGCAACGAGGTCAGCGACTATACCTGTCCGCAGCAGCTGGCGCGCGAGCGCGAGCTGTTTTTCCGGCGCGGCCCGCTGAACATCGGATTGAGCTGCCTGCTGCCGTCGCCCGGCGACTTCATGACCCACGACTACTCGGGCGTGCCGATCCTGCTGGTGCGCCAGGAGGATTCTTCGCTCCGCGCCTTCCTCAATGTCTGCCGGCACCGCGGCGCCCGCGTCGCCGAGGGCTGCGGCAACGGCGCCCGCCGCTTCACCTGCCCCTATCACGCCTGGACCTACGGGGCGGACGGCAAGCTGGCGGCGCGGCCCGACGAGCGCTCGTTCGCCGAGATCGACAAGGCGGAGCGGGGCCTGCGCGAGCTTCCGGTGGCCGAGAAGCACGGCATGATCTGGCTGAGCCCGACGCCCGGCGCGACCTTCGATATCGACGCCGAGCTCGGCGGCCTCGAGCGCGACCTCGGCGCCTACGGGCTCGCGAGCTATCATCACTACGAGACGCGGGTTCTCGAGCGGAGCATCAACTGGAAGATCGTCATCGACACGTTCCTCGAGAGCTACCACCTGCGCGCGCTGCACAAGGAGACGGTCGATCCGATCCTCCACAGCAATCTCGGCACGTTCGACCCGTTCGGGCGGAACCTGAGGATGATCATCGCGCGGCGGACCCTCGGCAAGCTGCGGGAGAAGCCGGAAGCGGAGTGGAACCTCATTCCCTATACGGCGATCGTCTGCGTGCTGTTTCCCAACACGGTCTTCATCATGCAGGGCGACCACCTGGAGACCTGGCACGTTTACCCGAGCGGCGCCGATCCCGACCGCAGCACGATGTACGTCTCGCTGTACACGCCGGAAAAGGCCGTCACCGAGAAAGCCCGGCGCCACTGGGACCGCAACATGGATCTGTTGCTGGCGACCGTGGAGAAGGAGGACTTTCCGCTGTCGGAAGGGATCCAGCGCGGCTTTTATTCGGGCGCCCAGGACGAGGTGCTGTTCGGCCGCAACGAGCCCTGCCTGCATCACTTCCACCGGTCGGTGAAGGACGCGCTGGCGCAAGGTTGAGGCCTGGAGCCTGCGGAACGCGATTCAGAGGAATGCCGCGATGCATGTGGGAATGACCACGTTTTTCCAGAATCTCGGCCAGCCGATCAGCGACCACGAGGTCTATCGCCACGAGATATCGATGGCCGATCTCGCCGAGCCGCTCGGCTTCGATTCGATCTGGGGCGCCGAGCATCATTTCGACGACTACACGATGTGCCCCAACGTGGCGCAATTCCTCACCTACATGGCGGGGCGCACCACCCGGGTGAAGCTCGGATCGATGGTGATGGTGCTGCCCTGGCACGACCCGGTGCGGCTCGCCGAGGAAATCTCCGTGCTCGACCACCTGTCGGACGGCCGGGTCATCTTGGGGATCGGCCGCGGCCTCGGGCGCATCGAGTTCCGCGGCTTCCGGGTGCCGATGGGGGAATCGCGCGACCGCTTCGTCGAGAGCGCGCAGGCGATCCTGCAGGGTCTGGAGACCGGCCATATCGAGCTCGTGGGCGCGCATGTCAGGCAGCCGCGGGTGGCGGTGCGGCCGGCGCCGATCAGGTCGTTTCTCGATCGCACCTACGCCGCCTCGGTGTCCCCGCAGTCGCTGGAGATCATGTGCCGGCTCGGGGTCGGCCTGCTGATCATCGCGCAGAAGCCGTGGGAGACGACAGAGGCCGAGCTCGCCGCCTATCGCCGGCGCTTCCTCGAGGTGAACGGCCGACCGGCGCCGAAGCCGATCATCGCCAGCTTCATCGCGGTTGACGAGGACGAGGCGGTGGCGCGCGACATGTTCGAAAAATACATCTGCCGCTACTCGCGCTCGGCGCTCGATCACTACGAGTTCCACAACGAGGGTCTGGCCGAGATCCCGGGCTACGAATATTACGGCAAGCTCGCCGCGAACATCCGCAAGCACGGCATCGACTCGTTCGTGAATTTCCTGGCCGAGCTGCAGGTCTGGGGGACGCCGGACCAGGTCTACGAAAAACTCGCCGAGCACCAGCGCCGGGCCGACAGCGCCGGCCTGATCGGGGCCTTCAGCTACGGCGGCATGCCGCACGACGTCGCCAAGCGCAACATGACGCTGTTCGCCGAGCGCGTGCTGCCGCGGCTGAAAGCGCTCGACGTCGGCTGCGACATCGGCGGCGGCGTGCCGCTCACCGCGGCCGCCGAATAGGATTCTTCAAAATGCTCGACGGCAAGGTTGCGATCGTCACCGGCGCGGCGCGTGGCATCGGTCGCGAGTTTACCCGCGTGCTCGCGGAGGCCGGCGCCAAAATCGTGGCCGCCGACCTCAACGACTGCGGCGAGACCGTCGGGATCGCCGGCCGCAATGCGACCGGCATGCGCGTCGACGTCGCCGACGCCGCCTCGGTGCAGGCGATGGCCGATGCGGCGGTGGACAAGTTCGGCCGCATCGACATCCTGGTCAACAATGCGGCGCTCTACGCGACGCTGAAGGGCGGGCGCTTCGAGAAAATCGGCGAGGACGACTGGGACGCCGCCATGCGGGTCAACGTCAAGGGCATCTGGCTGTGCTGCAAGGCGGTGGTGCCGCAGATGCGCAAAGCCGGTGGCGGCAGCATCGTCAACATGGCATCGCTCGCGGCCACCTACGGCACGCCGTTCGCCTTGCATTACACCGTGTCCAAGGCGGCGGTGATCGGGCTCACCCGCGGCCTTGCCCGCGAGCTCGGGCGCGACAACATCCGCGTCAACGCCATTGCGCCGTCGGCGGTGCTGACCGAGGGCACCAAGGAGTTCTTCGGCGACAAATACGAGCGCGCGCTCGAGGTCATCGCCTCCGGGCAGTCGATCGGCCGCAACCTCGAGCCCGGCGACGTCGCCGGCGCTATGCTGTGGCTCGCCTCGGCGCAGTCGGCCTTCGTCACCGGGCAGACCATCGCGGTCGACGGCGGCACCGTGATGCATTGACGGCGGAGACCGTAGGGTGGGCAAAATCGCCGCACGGCGGCGCGATCGGCACTGACCTCGAGGGCGATTTTGCCCACGCTGTCAATCGGACCGATGGCATTCCGCGTGGGCAACTCGCCATCAATGCCTGGGCCTCGCACCTGGTGGAAGTCACGTGCGGATTCTGCCGACGCTGACCGCGTGGGCAAATCGCGCGAGGCTCCGGTGCAAGCGGATAGTGCGCTCCAGGCGATTTGCCCACCCTACGGAGTTGCGGCGGCCTCGTTCCGGCACTTGACCATGCGCAGCGGATTGTAGGTCAGCGCCAGGGTGCCGTCGTGCTTCAGCACCTTGTTGAAGGTGCGCACCAGGCCGCGGCCGGGACGGTTGCGGCTGAGCCGCGCCTCCACCACCTCGCACTCGACATGGATGGTGTCGCCGGCGAGCACCGGGGCCTTGACGTCGAGCTCCATGTGGAGAAAGGCAAATCCGGTATGCTGCATGGTCGCCTGCACCAACAGCCCCTCGGCGAAACAGTAGGTGAGCGCCGCGGGCGCCGGGCGCCCGCCGATGTCGGACTCCTGGCGCAAAAACTCCAGGTTGGTGAACAGGACCTCGACCATGCCGGTGCAGTTGACGAAGCCAGTGATGTCGGCCTCGGTCACGGTACGCCCGATGGTGCGAAAGGCTTTGCCCACCGGCAGGTCCTCGAAGAAGAATCCGAGCCCGACCGTCTCCATGTCTTTCTCCAGGATGGTGGTGTCGGCGGCGGCAGTCGCCGCATCTGCGAAAACGTCAGCTGAGCCAGCGCTTGCGCCGCCGGTAGCGCTTGACGTCGTGATAGGACCGCCGCGCCCCGGCCTCGTTGAGGCCCAGATAGAACTCCTTGACGTCGGAGTTCTGCCGCAGCGACTCGGCCGGGCCGTCGAGCACGATGCGGCCATTCTCCATGACGTAGCCGTGGTCGGCGATGGCGAGCGCCAGCGCGGCATTCTGCTCGACCAGCAGCACGGTGAGCTGCCGCTCCTCCTTGAGCCGGCGGATGACGGAAAAGATCTCCTCGACGAAGCGCGGCGCAAGGCCGAGCGAAGGCTCGTCGAGCAGGATGAGCTTCGGCGCCGACATCAGCGCCCGGCCGATCACCAGCATCTGCTGCTCGCCGCCCGACAGATAGCCTGCCTGGTGATGGCGCCGCTCGCGCAGCGGCGCAAACAGGTCGTAGACCCAGCTCGATCCCCTCGCGCAGCACTTTCGGATCGCGCTGGACGTGGCCGCCGGCCACGAGGTTCTCCTCGATGGTCAGGTTCTCGAAGACGCGGCGGCCCTCGAACACCTGGGTGATGCCGCGGCGCACCACGTCGTGCGCCGGCAGGCGGTCGAGCCGCTCGCCGGACGAGCTCGATCGTGCCCTTGGTCACCTGGCCGCGCTCGGCGGCGAGCAGGCCGGAGATCGCCTTGAGCGTCGTCGTCTTGCCGGCGCCGTTGGCGCCGAGCAGCGTGGTGATCGAGCCGTGCCGGGCGGCGAGAGACACCCCCTTGAGCACCAGGATGACGCCGTCGTAGACGACCTCGATATTGTTGATCACCAGCATCAGGCACGATCTTGTTTGATGAAATCGGAGCAGGAAGTGAGCTCCGCCGTGCAATGGGCACGGCGTAACTCCCTCTCCCCAGCGGGGAGAGGACGGGGGTGAGGGGGATCCCGAGCGAGATCGCGACCCCCTCACCTGGGACCCTCTCCCCGGCGGGGAGAGGGAGCGCGCCGTGCGGGTGGCGCCGCCGTCGTCGAAATGACGGCTGCTACTCGGCTTTCAGCTGCTTGGCCAGGACCTCCGGATAGGCGCGGAACCACTCCGTCTCCTTGACGAACTTGCCGCCCTTGACCTGGAAGATCTGGACCCAGCCGCCGCCTTCGTGATCGGCGGCGCTGAATTTCATGGGCGGAACGAGGCCGCCCAGCGAGAAGTCGGTGATCGCCTCGAACCCCTTCTTGACGTCCTCGCCGGTCGGTTGGCCGCCGTTCTTGGCCTTGATGGCATTGCGGATCGCCTCGACGTGCAGGGCGGCCGCCAGCAGACCGCGATTGTAGTAGACGGTGTTGTGCATCGTCCTTGGGCGGCTCCTTGCCTTCCGCCTTGTACATGGCGACGATGTCGCGACGCACCTGATAGTCGTCGCCGACGCCGGCGAACTGGATCGTGTGATAGCCCTCGGCGACCGCCCAACCGCCCGCCGCCTCGATATCGGGCTCGGCCGACGCCCATACCAGGCCGATGACCTTGGACAGCGGATAGCCGGCGCGCTTGAGCTCCTTGATCGCCACCGACGGCGAGCGCCCGAACAGGTGAGCGATGACGAAGTCGGGCCGGAACCGCTGCGAGATGTCGAGCACCTGGGCGCCGAGCTCGACACCGGGCGGCGGCACCGCGAACGTCTTCAGCTCGAACTTCTCGATCTTCTGCAGGTCCTCGAGGATGACCATCGGCTCGTGGCCCGCCGGGTTGTCATAGAACACGTAGGCGATCTTCTTGCCCTCGAGGGTGCGCCAGCTTGTCCTTGATGTACTTGATGGCGGCGGCGCCCTGCGACCAGTAGGATGCCGCGATCGGGAACGTGTAGGGATAGCGGATGCCGTTGGCCGCCGCCGAGGTGCCGAAGCCGGGCGAGGTGCCGGGAATCTTGTCCTCGTTGAGCTTCTGGGTCAGCGCCTGGGTCTGCGGCGTGCCGTACAGCATGATCGAGACCGCACCGTCCGCCTTGTGGCGCTGATACGCCTCGATTGCGGGCGGAACCTTGTACTCGTGGTCGATCTCGGCGAGCTTGATCTTGTAGCCCTCGACCCCGCCCCTGGAGTTGACCAGGTTCATGTAGTCCATGATGGCCGGGCAGAGGACGACGCCGACGATCTGCGTCGGCCCCGTGCGGTCGCACTGCTCGCCGATCACCACCTCCTTCTGCTGCGCGGCGGCGGGGACGGCGACCCACGCGGCAAGACCGGCGATGCCGGTGAGCGCCAGGTAGCGTACTGTCTTCATCATCATTGCTCCTCCCTTGGGGTTTGCGGCGTTCAGTACGAGAACGGCCACACGCGAAAATAGCTGAGAATGTTACGCCACAGCCGGTTCAGCCCTTCCGGCTCAAGCGCCAGAAAGACGATGATCAGACCTCCGAACATGATCAGGCGCAGATTGGGGATGATGTTGGCGAGGTCGCCCTGCGAGAAGAACAGGCCGCCGAAATTCTCCAGCGTCAGCCGCGTGACGATCGGCAGCAGGGTGACGAAGATCGCCCCGAGGATCGAGCCGAGCACCGATCCCAGCCCGCCGATGATGATCATCGCCAGGTAGTCGATCGACACGCTGATCTGGAACTGCTCGTAGTTGGCGATGCCCAGATAGTAGGTGTAGAGCACGCCGGTGACGCCGGCGTAGAACGACGAGATGGCAAAGGCGATGAGCTTGTAGCGGAAAATGTCGATGCCGATGATCTCGGCGGCGATATCCTGGTCGCGGATGGCGATGAAGGCGCGCCCGATCCTGCTGCGCACCAGGTTGATGGCGCCCATCGTGGCGAGGCCGGCGAACAGCAGCAGGAACATATAGAGCTGGGTCTGGCTCTTGAGCTGGATCCCGAAGAATGTCGGGCGCGGCACCTCGATCGAGGCCTGCACGCCGCCCGAGATCCACGGAACGTGGTTGATCGTCCACTCGATGATGAGCTGGCCGGCGAGCGTCGCGATCGCCAGATACAGGCCCTTGATGCGCAGCGACGGAATGCCGATCAGCGCCCCGATCGCCGCCGCCATGACGCCGCCCGCCGGCACCGCCAGCCAGAACGGCGCGTCGAGCCGCGTGATCAGGTTGGCGGCGGTGTAGGCGCCGACCGACATCAGGGCGCCGTGGCCGATCGAGATCTGGCCGGTATAGCCGACCAGGATGTTAAGGCCGAGCGCGCCCACCACGGCGATCAGGATGAGGTTCAAGACCGACAGGTGATACTCGCTCATGGCGAGCGGCACGACGGCGCAGAACAGCACCGCGAGCGCCGCCATGGTCCATCGGGCGATCGGCATGGGATAGACCGCCATGTCGGCGACATAGCTGGTCTTGAACACGCCGGTCTCGCGATGAAGCATGATCTTCCTCAGTTGCCCGCCCGGGACTCAAGGGGGGATTGCGCGCCGCCCGGGCGGGCGGCGCGATGGTCAGACGCGCTCGATGAGCCTCCTGCCGAAGATGCCGTAAGGGCGGATCATCAAGGCGACGATCATCAGCACGTAAGGGGCGAAATCCTTGGTGCCGCCGCCCACGTAGGGATCGAGATAGCCGGCGGCGAGGTTCTCCACGATGCCGACGATGAGGCCGCCGACCACGGCGCCGATCACCGAGTCGAGCCCGCCGAGGATGACCACGGGAAACACCTTGAGGCCGACCACCGCGAGCTGGTTGTCGACGCCGAGCATCGAGCCCCAGACCACGCCGCCCAGGGCAGAGACGATGCCGGCCATCGCCCAGGCGAGGCCGAAATAGCGCTGCACGTTGATCCCCATGGCCATCGCCACCTGCTGGCTGTCGGCCACTGCGCGCATCGCGATGCCGGCACGGCTCTTGAGAAAGAACCAGGTGAACACTGCCAGGAAGATCAGGCTGACGCCGGCGCCGACCAGTTGCACCGGCGACAGCATGATCGAACCGAGGAAGATCGGCTCGTCGCCGATCGGCATGTTGATCGCCCGGGTGCCGGCGCCGAAGACCAGGGTCGCGAACCCGCGCAGCAGCGCCGCCACGCCGATCGTCGCCATGATGACGGCCACCACGGGCCGGCCGATCAACGGCCGCAGCACCACCCGCTCGAGCCCGAACCCGAACCCCGTCATCGCGGCGATCGCGAGCAGCGCGCAGACCCAGAACGGCAGGTCGGCGAAATAGGCGCCGGCGGCCGCGATGAAGCCGGCGAACATCACGAACTCGCCCTGCGCGAAGTTGATGGCGTCGGTCGCCTTGTAGACCAGCACGAAGCCGAGCGCGATCAGCGTGTACATCAGGCCGATCATCACGCCGTTGGTCAGCAGCACCAGCGTGAACTGCCAGTCGAAGTCAGGCATGCGCCGGCTCCATCAGGGCCGCCGTCGTCTCATCGGCGTCGTCGATCGCCACGTTGGACCTGATGGTCGACTTGCGTCCGTCCTCGAAGGTGATATCGGTGACGAGCTCGACGTCGCTGCGCCCGCCATAGAGCGCATCGATCACCGGCTTGTACTTCTCGATGACGTAGCGGCGGCGGATCTTCCGGGTGCGGGTGACCTCGTTGTCGTCGGCGTCGAGCTCCTTGTTGAGCAGCATGAAGCGGCGCACCTGGGCGGCCGGCGGCAGCCCGGCATTGCACTTGCGGATCTCGTCGCGGATCAGCTTGCGCACTTGCGCATTGCCGGAAAGATCCTGGTAGGAGGCATAGGCGATGCCATGTCGCTCGGCCCAGGCGCCGACCGTCTCGAAGTTGATCGCGACCATGGCGGAGACGAACGGCTGCTCGTGCCCGAAGGCGACCGCCTCGTTGATGTAGGGGCTGAATTTCAGCTTGTTCTCGAGGAACTGCGGCGCGAACGGCGTGCCGTCGCTGAGCTTGCCGACGTCCTTGGCGCGGTCGATGATCACCAGGTGTCCCTGCGGGTCGAGGAAGCCGGCGTCGCCGGTGCGCACGAAGCCGTCGGCGGTGAAGGCTTCCGCGGTCGCCTCCGGCTGCTTGTAGTAGCCGGTAAACGCCGCCGGCGAGCGCACCAGCACCTCGCCGTTCGGCTCGATGCGCACCGCAAGGCCCGGGCAGACGCGGCCGACCGTGTTGGGATCGACCTCCTTGTCGGGCTGCAGCGCGGCGAGCCCGCACAGCTCGGTCGCGCCGTAGATCTGCTTGAGGTTGACGCCGAACGAGCGGAAGAAGCGGAACGTGTCGGGCCCGAGCGGCGCGCCGCCCGTATAGGCCCAGCGCATCCGGTAGAGCCCGAGCCGGTCGCGGACCGGGCCGTAGACCAGGAACTCGCCGATGCGCAGGCCGAGGCGCCGCATCAAGGATACCGGCTTGCCGTCGCCCCGCAGGAGCTCGGCCTCGCCGGCGATGCGGCGGAAGAAGTCGAACAGCCTGCGCTTGAGCGGCGAGGCATCGGCCGCCCGCACCTGCACCGCGGTCAGCAGATTCTCCCAGATGCGCGGCGGCGCCACCACGGCGGTGGGACCAAGCTCGCGCAGGTCGCGCTGGACGGTCTGCGGGCTTTCCGGGCAGTTGCACGGTGAAGCCGATCAGCAGGCTCATCACCGTCGAGTAGAGGGCGTCGCCGACCCAGGCCATCGGCAGGTAGCACAGCCATTCGTCGTCGGGCCGGATGTCCTCGGTCGCCGCGAACACCCGCGCCGCCGCCAGCAGGTTCTTGTGCGACAGCATCACGCCCTTGGGATTGCCGGTGGTGCCCGACGTGTAGGCGAGCAGCGCGAGATCGTCATCCTTGCCTTGGCGTCGATCTCGCTCTCCAGATGGCCCGGATGGGCGGCCGCAAAGGCCCGCCCGTCCGCCTGGACGTCGTCGAAGGACTTGAGCAACGGCTGGCGGTACTGCCGCATCCCGAGCGGATCGTCGTAGATCAGCAGGCGCAGAGCGGGCCAGGCGGCCCTTCAGCTGCAGGATCTTGTCGACCTGCTCCTGGTCCTCGGCGACGATGACCGTGACCTCGGCGTGCTCGAGCACGTAGGCGAGCTCGGCGGCGATCGAGTCCTGATAGACCGGCACCGCGACGCCCGCCGAGGCATTGCGCGGCAAGCTGCGCCGCAGTAGAGCCGCGGCCGGTTGTCGCCGATCACCGCGAGCTTGTCGCCGCGCGAGAAGCCTGCCGCCGCGAGGCCCGAGCGCGAGGTCGCGACCTCGCTCGAAGTACTGCGCCCAGGTGTGGGTCTGCCAGATGCCGCGATACTTCTCCCGCATCGCCGGCCGGCCGGCGAGGCTTGCGGCGTTGCGGCGGAGCAGGCGCGGCAGCGTGGTGAGATCCTCGCTCATGCGGCCGTCTCCCCCGTGCCGGCGCCCAGATAGGCGCGGATCACGTCCGGATTGTTCTGCATCTCGGCCGGAGTGCCCTCGGCGATCTTGCGGCCGTGGTCGAGCACGGCGACGCGGTGCGAGATGTCCATGACCACGCCCATGTCGTGCTCGATCAGGATGATGGTGGTGCCCCACTCGGCGTTGATGTCGAGGACGAAACGCGCCATGTCCTCCTTCTCTTCCTGGTTCATCCCGCACATCGGCTCGTCGAGCAGCATGACCTTGGGGTCGAGCGCGAGCGCGCGGCCGAGCTCCACCCGCTTGCGCAATCCGTAGGGCAGCGCGCCGGTCTGCTGCTTGCGGATGTCCTGCAGCTTGAGGAACTCGATCAGCTCCTCGCAGCGGGCGCGATGGGCGACCTGCTCCTTCTGCGGCCGGGCCCCAGTAGACCAGCGAGGCGAACACGCCGGCCCGCATATGCACGTGGCGGCCGAGCATGAGGTTGTCGAGCACGGTGAGGCCGGAGAACAGCGCGATGTTCTGGAAGGTGCGGGCGATGCCGAGGCGCGCGATCTCCGAGGGCCGCGCATGGGTGATGTCGCGGTCCTCGAGCGTGATCGAGCCGCTGCTCGGCCGGTAGAAGCCGCTGATCATGTTGAGCAGCGAGGTTTTTCCCGCGCCGTTGGGTCCGATGATCGACACGATCTCGCCCTTGCGCACCGCGATCGAGACGTCCTCGACGGCGCGCACGCCGCCGAAGCGCTTGGACAGCGCGATCGCGGCGAGCTGCGGCGCTTCGGCTGCGGTATCGAGCGAGACGGCCGCCTCGTGCCCCATGGTGTCCCGAATTCCTCCCCGGCTTATGCGCCGCCGTTATGGCTGCCATGATGCGCGGGAAGGGTAATGAACGCAACCGGGGACGGTCGCGTAGCATCGGGGCGGGACTGCAACCACACCGGCAGCGCCGGCGATGTGCTCAGATGGGGGAGACGAACAGGCGGGCGGCGGATTCGAGGTCGAGATCGCGCTCTTCGGCCTCGCACAGCCGGAGGCCGTTGAGGGCGCGCAACGCATCGAGACGCGCCTGGAACAGCTTTCCCGGCGGGCTGATGAAGCGGCCGCCGAGCACGCCGCCGAGAAAATCCTCGGCGCCGGTCGGGCCGAGGCCCGCGCCCGGGATCCGGCGCTCGGCCTCGAACAGCTTGGTCTGCCGATCGTAGTCGCGCGGCGACAGCCCGGCGGACGGGATGACGTCGGCGTCGCGCAGGATCGCCGCCATCAGCCGCACGGCCGGGACCGCGAAGGCGGCGAAACCCGCCCCCGGCGGCTCGTCCGTGCCGCCGGCGACGGCGGCGGCGACCGCGCGGTGGCCGTCCTCCACGTCGGTCGACAGGATCATGGCGCGCGCCGCCGCGATGTCCGACGGATCGGCCCCATGCGAAAGCAGGATATCGCAGACGCGATCCGCCGCCACGGTCTCGAGCCGGAAGGGGATCCTCACGCTGCGCTCGACGCCGTCGGGACCGGGCGCCGCCACATAGTTGCTCGTTCCGTCGTGGCCGATATCGTGGCCGAAGGCCGCGCCGACGCCGAGCGCGAGCTCCCGGTCGCTCAACGTGCAGGGCGCCTTGCCGGCAGCCGCCAGGCGGTTGCAGGCGAGCGCCAGGTTGAGCCAGACGACGCCCACGTCCCGCGCATGATCGGGATTGTGGAAGGCATTGCGGGTTCCCGACCGGTCCGCCTCCGCGGCGATCGCCAGCAACGCGCCGTCGAGCGGGACCGTGCCGGTGCCGAGCTTGGCGAGGATCTCGCCGGCGATGTCGTGGCACGACAGGCCGGACTGCCGCAACAAGGTCACCTGTCGTCGCAGATGCCCCGGGGCCCACCGGCTCGAGCTCGCCTCGAACAGGAAGTTGGATGGGTGACGGTCCCGCATGTTCATCGTCGCAACACTGCTCATTCCGGCCGGGAGGGGCCGGACGCTTCCCCGGAATTGTCCATTGTAGTGAAGCGACCGACGATTGCCATCAGGACGCCTGGTCCCTACAACCACCCGCAGGCACGTCCCCGCATACATCATTGACGAAAAATAGTTGCGCAACTGTGACCAAGGTCACAGACGGGGCGGCCGGAACGTGCAGCCCCCGCGGGGTGCGGCACCCGCGAAGAACGCATGGATCGAGCCCGAATTCCGGGTTTTCGAGCCGAGGCTGCCCGGCAGAACGGACACATCGATGACCCATCGCCTGTCGCTCGCCAAGGACAAGATTCGCGTCCTGCTGCTCGAAGGGGTCAACCAGAGCGGCGTCGACCTGATCGTAGGCGCCGGTTACACCGAGGTCGTAAGGCTCCCCAAGGCGCTCGACGGCGAGGCGTTGCGCGAGGCGGTCCGCGGCGTCCATCTCATCGGGATCCGCTCGCGGACCCGGCTCGACGAGGCGGTTTTCGCCGCCGCCGACCGGCTGCTCGCGGTCGGCTGCTTCAGCGTCGGCACCAACCAGGTCGACATCGACGCCGCCCGCCGCCGCGGCATCCCGGTGTTCAACGCGCCGTTCTCCAATACCCGCAGCGTCGCCGAGCTGGTGGTCGGCGAGATCGTCATGCTGCTGCGCCGCATCTTCGCGAAATCCAACGCCGCCCATGCGGGCCGCTGGGACAAGTCGGCGTCGGCGAGCTACGAGGTGCGGGGAAAGATCCTCGGCATCGTCGGCTACGGCAATATCGGCAGCCAGCTGTCGAACCTCGCCGAGGCGATGGGCATGCGGGTCATCTTCCACGACCTCACCGACAAGCTGCGTCACGGCAATACCGAGCCGGTCGACACCCTGGAGGACCTGCTGGCGGTCAGCGACGTCGTCAGCCTGCACGTGCCGGAAACCCCACGGACCCATCGGCTGATCGCCGCGTCCGAGATCGCCGCCATGAAGAAGGGCGCCATCCTCATCAACAACAGCCGCGGCACCGTGGTCGATCTCGAGGCGCTGGCCGCGGCGCTGCGCGACGATCATCTCGGCGGCGCCGCCGTCGACGTTTTCCCGGTCGAGCCGTCGTCCAACGCGGACGCCTTCGTCACGCCGCTCCAAGGGCTCGACAACGTCATCCTGACGCCGCATATCGGCGGCTCGACCGAGGAGGCCCAGGGGCGCATCGGCACCGAGGTCGCCAGAAAGCTCGTCGAGTACAGCGACGTCGGCTCCACATTCGGCGCGGTCAACTTTCCCCAGGTCCAGCTGGCGCCGCGCCCGGCCGGCACCCGCTTCATCCAGGTACAGCGCAACCTGCCCGGCATGCTCGGCCGCCTCAATGACGTGTTTGCCCGGCGCCATGTCAACATCGCGGCCCAGCAGTACCAGACCGACGGCGAGATCGGCTACGTGGTGCTCGAGGCCGAGGGTGTCGGCGACGACGCGCCCGCAATCCTCGAGGAGATCCGGACCCTCGACGGAACGATCCGCGCGAGGTTGGTGTACGCTCGTAGGATGGGTTGAGCCGGAGGCGAAACCCATCGTGGGCGCAACTCGTACCGTATTTGATGGGCTTCGCTGACGTTCAACCCATCTGACAGATACAGCGTGTGGCGAAATCCCACTAACGCCGCCGATGGGTCTCGCAACCGCTCGACCCATCCTACATCGACCGTTCCGCCTCGACGGCGCGGATCACGTAGCGCAGCCAGTCATTGAACTGGAGATGCTTGAGCAATTCGGGGGCGCGCGGCACCGGGGGGCCTTCCAGAATGATCGGCGTGATGTCGGGAATCTGGTCGGGACCCGACGTGGTGCGGCGCGCCAGCGCGTGCTCGGCCTCGCGGATGACCCATTCGGATGCCGCGGCGTGCGACGACCAGAACAGCAGGAAGAGGTCGCAGCGGTCGATCTCCTGAAACAGCTTCGGCTCGTACTCGACGCCCGGCTCCAGCGACAGGAGGTCCTGGAAGAAACCGATGTGCACGGCCTTCAACGCCTGCGCGGTCTTCAGGACCTCGGCGCGATCGGGCGACGCGTAGGACAGGAACGCATATTCGTAGCGGCGCGCCGAGTCGCCCACGATGGCGGGCAGGGGACGATCCTTGGCCCCCGCCGCCATGGCCTCGAGCTTGAACGCCACCTTGCCGACCGGCGCCTCGCCCAGCTTCAGCCGCACATAGACCGAATAGCGTCGCCCCGCCGCGTCCGGCGGGAACTTGAGCTGGAACCGGCACGCCGCCGGCTCGCCTCGCCAGATGACGTACTGGGCCGGCTCGTCGATCGTCATGCCCTGCGCCTCGAGCATCACATCAATGCGTTGGCCGCGCTGGACCTCGGTGGCGAGCGTCGCCGCATCGCGCCGGCTGGTCTCCGGGTCGGCGCTTCAACTCAGCTGCTCCGCCAGGGCATCCTGATCGAGCCTGTGCAGATAGACCTGCACCAGGACATCTTCGTCGGCCGGCGCTGCCGCAGGCGCGAAGGCGCTCACCTCCACGAGGTCCGCGGGGACGCCGTCGGGCGATTTCTCGAGCGTCTGATCCTTGAGCGTCGCTACCTCTGCGGTTGCCGCGGTCCGCTGCGAGGCGAGCTCGCTCAAGGCCAGACCGCTCGCCCTCACCTCGATGGTCTCGCTTTCCTGCCTGGCCGCCATGGCGGATTCCAGCTTCCTGCCGATCTCGTCGAGCACCATCCGGACGGGGCGGGGCTGGCCGGCCTCCATCAGCAGCGAGCGGTTGGCGGCCAGAAGATGGTCGGCGGCGCGGCGTCGGTGAGTTTTGGTCAGCGCCGTGTCGATCGGCTCGGAGGGGTCGCCGTCGAGGATCAGCCTGGCGGCATCGACCCCGAACAGATGCGCCGCGTAGAGCGCGGACCGCACCGGTGGCCGATCCAGCGGAAGCGCGGGACCGAACTCCGCCGCCGCCTCGGCGGCGATCATCGCTGCGACCACCGGCTGATGATAGGGGTCGAAACGGTCGAGCGGCGAATAGCCGAGGTCGCCCTTGGCGACGTAGGCCGACCAGGTGTCCGGCAGGATCTGGAATGGCCCGAAGGCCGGCGAGCCGGAGGCGGGAATGTTCCTCACGCCTGTCTCAAGCTGCGCCACCGCGAGGAGATAGTCGGGATCGACGGCATAGCGGTTCGCCGCCTCGAAGCAGGCTTCGGTGAACCGCGCGACATCGATGGAAGCGTCCGTCTTCGCCGGCGCGAGCCAATCCACGCGGGCAAAACCGTTCTTCGGCGCAAACCCCTTCGTGTGAACCGTGACGGCCACCCAGCTGGAGTCGACCACCTCGCGGATCTCGACGTCCTGTCCTTTCAGCACGACGCCGACAATCGCGGCCCTGATGGACGGCCGGGACCTGAGCTGGAACAGCCTTGTCGCCATGAATCGCATCGCGATTCCTGTCAGGACCTGATCGCCACGGGCAGCTCCAAATATTGTATCCGAGGATTGCAAGCCGGCAAGGACGCCGATCGGCGCGCATTGCCGGGCGGGCAGGAGGAAGCCGGCACGACCTGGGAGGGCGCGCTGGGAGGGCGATCATCCGGACAGGTCTTGCCGACCCGCCGGTATCCACTTCGCCGGAACATGCTGTACGCTGCCGGCATGCTCCGTTTCCTCGCCCGCCGGCTCATCCTCGGCTTCCTGGTGGCGCTCACCGTGCTGTCGCTGAGTTTTGCGCTCACCAGGCTCGCCGGCGACCTTGCCACCGCGATCGCCGGGCCGAACTCCACGGCCGCCGACGTCGAGGCGGTGCGCCAGGCCTATGGGCTCGACCGGCCGGTGCTGGTGCAGTTCGCCGACTGGGCGGTGCGGGCGGCCCACGGCGATCTCGGCAATTCGTTCTTCTTCAAGGAGAAGGTGGCGACGCTGATCGCCGCCCGTCTGCCGATCACCGGGACCCTGGGGCTCGTCGGCATCGCCATCGCGCTGGCGGTGGCGCTGCCGCTCGGCATCCTGGCGGCGGTGCGGCAGAACACGCTTGTCGACCGGCTCGTCACCTCGATCGCGCTGATCGGCCAGGCCATGCCGACCTTCTGGCTCGGCCTCATTTTGATGATCGTGTTCGGGCTGAAGCTCGGCTGGCTGCCGGTCTCGGGAACCGGCTCCTGGCAGCACTTCGTCATGCCGGGCATCGTGCTCGCCTTCACGGCGATCCCGGCGCTGATGCGGCTCACCCGCAGCGGCATGATCGAGGTTCTGGCGTCGGACTACATCCGGACGGCGCGTGCCAAGGGTTTGCGCGCCCGCACCGTGGTGCTGGTGCACGCGCTGCGCAACGCCGCCATTCCGGTGGTGTCGATCGCGGCGGTGCAGCTCGGCTTCATGCTGGGCGGCTCGATCGTCATCGAGACGGTTTTTGCCCTGCACGGCGTCGGCTATCTGGCCTGGGAGTCGATCAGCAAGAACGATTTTCCCGTGGTGCAGGCCGTGGTGCTGGTGCTCGCCGGCATCTACGTGGTGCTGACCATTTTTGCCGATCTGCTCAACGCCTTTCTCGATCCGCGGCTGCGGACCGGCTGAGCATGAGTATCGACACCCTGCCGCGCCCGCTGATCTCCCTGCCGGAGGGGCTTCGCCATGCCGGCCTCGCCGTCGGCGCCGCGATCGTCGCCTTCGTGGTGGTCGCCGGCCTCATCGGCCCGTCGCTGGTGCAGGATCCGTTTGCCCAGAACCTGATGACCCGCCTGGTGCCGCCGATGTGGATGGACGGCGGCGGACCGGCGCACCTTCTCGGCACCGACCAGATCGGCCGCGACTACCTGGCGCGCCTCGTCTACGGCGCCCGCATTTCTCTGATGATCGGCCTGTCGACGGTCGTCGTCTCCGGCCTGATCGGCGTCACCCTCGGGGTCGTCGGCGGCTTCTTCGGCGGCCGCGTCGACGATGTCGTCACCTTCGTCATCACCTGCCGGCTGGCGCTGCCGCTGATCCTGATCGCGCTCGCCGTGGTGTCGCTGGTGGGCAGCTCGCTGGGCGTCGTGATGGCGACCCTCGGCCTCCTGCTGTGGGACCGTTTTGCCGTAGTCGCACGTGCCACAACGCTGCAGATCCGCACTCTCGACTACGTGGCTGCGGCGCGTGCCGCCGGCTGCTCTCGCGCCTACATCCTGGTCCGCGAGATCCTGCCCAACATCCTCAACCCGCTGATTGTGGTGGCGACGCTGGAGATGGCGCTCGCCATCCTGCTCGAGGCTGCGCTGTCGTTTCTCGGCCTCGGGGTGCCGCCGCCGCTGCCGTCCTGGGGCCTGATGATCGCCGAGGCCAAGGACTACATGTTCTTCCAGGCCTGGGTGATCGTGATCCCGGGGCTGGCGCTGCTCGTCTTCGTGCTCGGGATCAATCTCTTGGGCGACGGCCTGCGCGATCTCGTGGCGCCCGAGGGCCGCCGGTGACGCCGCTGCTTGCCATCGCCGGCCTGCGCATCGAGATTCCCGTCGGCGCCGGCCTGCTGCGCCCGGTGCGCGGCATCGATCTCGACATCCGGCCGGGCGAGACCCACGGGCTGGTCGGCAAATCCGGCTCGGGAAAATCGCTGACCGCGCTCGGCATCATGGGGCTCCTGCCGCGCCGCGCCCGCCGCGCTGCGGCGACGCTGCGCTTCGCCGATCTCGATCTTAAGACTTTGAGCGAGCGGCAGATGGAGGACGTGCGCGGCGACCGCATGGCGATGATTTTCCAGGACCCGATGACCAGCCTCAATCCGGCTTTCACGGTCGGGGCGCAGCTCATCGAGACGCTCCGGCGGCATCGTCCGGTCACGCGGATCGAGGCCCACGACCGGGCTGTCGCCATGCTGGCGCGGGTCGGCATTTCTTCGCCGCAGACGCGGCTCGCGCAATATCCCCATCAGCTGTCCGGGGGGCTGCGCCAGCGCGTCATGATCGCCATGGCGCTGCTGTGCGAGCCAAAACTCCTGATCGCCGACGAGCCGACCACGGCGCTCGACGTCACCGTGCAGGCGCAGATCCTCCGCCTGCTCGCCGGCATCCAGCGCGCCATGGGCCTGGCGATCCTGTTCATCACCCACGATCTTTCGGTGATCGCCCGCATCGCCCAGCGCGTCTCGGTGATGTATGCGGGCGAGATCGTCGAGCAGGGGCCGGTGGAGCAGATTTTTGCGCGCCCGCTGCATCCCTATACGCGCGGTCTCATCTCGTCGGTGCCGGTGCCCGGCAAGGTCAAGCGCGGCACCCCGCTCGGCTCCATCCCGGGCGTGGTGCCGAGCCTCGTCGGCGAGATTATTGGCTGCGCGTTCCGCGACCGCTGCCCGCTGGCGCATGCGGCCTGCGTCGAGTCGGCGCCCCGACAGGTGCCGGGGGAGGGCCGGAACTATCTCTGTCACCTGGCGCCGGAGCGGGCGGTTGCGGCAGCCGGGGCACCGGCATGAACGAAGCCCCGACCGCAGCTTCGCCATCGGGCGCGGGCGTCGGCGCGGCCATCCTGGAAGCCCGCCGGCTCTCGCGCCTGTTCCAGGTGCGCCAGGGCGTGTTCGCCGAGCCGAAAACCATCACGGCGGTCGACGGCGTCTCGCTGTCGCTGCGCGCCGGCGACGTGCTCGGCATCGTCGGCGAATCGGGCTGCGGAAAGTCCACGCTTGCCCGCCTGCTGCTTGGCCTGATCCCGCCGACCGAAGGCGATGCCTGGATCGACGGCCGGCCGATCGCCTCGCTCGACGGGCTGGAGCGCGCCCGCCTGGTGCAGCCGGTGTTTCAGGATCCCTATTCGTCGCTCAATCCGCGGCGGCGGGTACGCGACATCGTCGCCCTGCCGCTGACCGCCCGCGGCCTTCCCCGCCGCGACATCGAGACCCGCGTGGTGGCGATGCTCGGCCGCGTCGGGCTCGCGCGAGAGCTCGCCGGACGGTATCCGGTCGAGCTCTCCGGCGGCCAGCGCCAGCGTGTCGCCATTGCGCGCGCGCTGGTCGCCGAGCCGAAGATCGTGATCTGCGACGAGCCGACCTCGGCGCTCGACGTCTCGGTGCAGGCGCAGATCCTCAACCTGCTCGACGATCTGCGCCGCGACCTGGGCTTGAGCCTGATCCTGATCAGCCACAACCTCGCGGTGGTCGAGCACATGGCGACCCGCGTCGCCGTGATGTATCTCGGCCGTATCGTCGAGGAGGCGCCGGTCGACGATTTGTTTCGGGCGCCGCAGCACCCCTACACCCAGGCGCTGCTCGCCTCGGTGCTCACCCCGGAGCCCGGCCGCGGCCTGCCCGAGGTCGATCTCGGCGACACCATGCCCGACCCCTCCGCGGTGCCGCCCGGTTGCCGCTTCCACCCGCGCTGCCCAAAGGTGTTCGATCCGTGCCGCTCGCAGGCGCCGCGCCCGCTCGCCGCATCAGGGCGGATGGTGGAGTGTCATTTGTTTGATGTGTAGGGTGGGCAACGGCGGCCCGTTCATCACCGATGGCACGCCGCGCATGTCACCCTACAGCACCGTAGGGTGGGCAAAATCAACGCTCGGCAGCGGGGCTCGCGCAATGCCTGCGGAGATTTTGCCCACGCGGTGAAGCTTTGCCCCAGACACTCCGGTCCGACCGCGTGGGCAAATCGCCGGCGATGCCTATCAGATCCGCGCTGTCGTGCTCGGCGATTTGCCCACCCTACGGCACCTCACTTCCAAATCGACAGATAGAACCGCGGCAGCTCGTCGGGGTAGGGCTTGAAGTTCAGCTCCTTGGAGAAGCCGTAATAGCTCACGAAGGTGTGCATCGGCACCGTATAGGCCTGCTCGGTCGCCCGCCGGAGCAGCGCCGAATAGGCCTTTTTGCGCGCCGCCGCGTCGTTGGTCGAGCCGCCCTCCTGGACCAGCCGGATGAGCTCGGGATCGCGCGCATCGTCGTCGGCGCCGCCGCCGTAATGCACCGGCAGGATCGCCGAGACGTCGTTGACCGAATAGGAGCCCCAGTTGGTGAAGTAGATCGGCGCCTCGCCCTTCTGGTTCTTCTCCACCGCTGCTGCGACCTGCAACATGGTGATCTTCGCGTCGATGCCGACGGCCTTGAGATAATTTTGTACCGCCGCTGCCCATACCGGGAGCACGTAGGTGACGATCTCGGTCTTGAAGCCGTTGGGATAGCCGGCCTTCGCCAGCATCTCCTTGGCCTTGGCGGGATTGTAGTCGTATTTCACCGCCGCATCGGCGTCGCAGCCGAACTGGGTCGGATAGCAGAGCGCGTGAAGCACCCGCGCGCTGCCCTGCACCAACTGGCGGGTGAAAGTCTCGCGGTCGATGGCGTGCAGGATCGCCTGGCGGACCGCGAGCTTGGTCAGTGGATTGTCGGCGCCGGTGCGGCCGGCGGCGTCGAGGCTGAGATAGCCGACGCGCATGGATTCGGCGCGCACCGCCTGCAGGTTGGGCATGCGGCCCACCGCGTCGAACTGGTCGGGATTGAAGTTCCAGATCCAGTCGGCACGGCCCGACAAGAGCTCGGTCATCTCGGTCGCCGGATCAGGCACGGCGCGGATCGTGATCTTGGAGATCTTCGGCTTGCCCTTGGGGCCGTCGAAATAGGTGTCGTTGCGGACGAGATCGATCTCGGCGACGCCATCGACCTTGGCGATGCGGTAGGGCCCGGTGCCGACCGGCGCCTTGGCATAGCCCTCGGCGCCGACCTTGGTGCGATAATCCTTCGGCCAGATCGGCACCACCAGGGCGAAATATTCGAGCGCCGCCGGAAACGGCTTCTTGTAGGTGACCCGCACCGCCAGGTCGGAGATCTTTTCTGCCTTGGCGATCCAGTTGTAGTTCGACGGAACGATGACCTTTCCCTCCGGCGAGCTCACCGTGTTGATGGTGTAGACCACGTCGTCGGCGGAAAACCTGTCGCCGTTGTGGAATTTCACGTCGTCGCGCAGCTCGAACTCGATGGTGGTGTCGTCCACCTGCTTCCACGCCTTGGCGAGCTGCGGCTTGATCTGAAAATCTTCCGGATCGCGGTAGACGAGGGTGTCGAGATAGTGGTGGGCGACAATGAGGCCGACGCGCAGCTGGTTGTAGTAGGGGTCGATATTGGGGATGGCGTCGCGCCAGACGATGCGCAGGTTGTCGGAGGCCTTTTCGGCTGAAACCGGCGTCGCCGCCAGCGCCGCCAGCACCCCGAGAAAGGCGGCTGCATGCCGTGGTGTCATGATGGCTCCTCTCGAAACGGCCGCGGTCGCGGGCCAAAATGTCCCGGCCAGTATAAGCCATTGGCGGGGCTCGACGTCCAGCCGTAGAATGCCGGCACGCCTGTGGGCCGTGGGAGGATTTTGATGTCGATTGCTCCGCTTCGGCGTGCCGATCCGATGCCGGCCGCTCCGGCCGGGCCGACTGCGTCCGACCTGCTGGCCCCCGATTGCCGCGGGATGAATTTTTTCGCCGTCGATGCCGGCCTGCGGCAACTGCTCGCCGCCTATCTGGATCCCGGAACGTTGCGTCGCCTCGAGCCGCATCTCGACCGCCTGGGCGGGCTCGCCGGAAACCGCCTCGACGAACTCGCCGCCATTGCCGACAAGCACCCGCCGGTGCTCCACGCCCGCGACCGCCAGGGCCGGGACGAGGACTGGATCGAGTACCACCCGGCCTATCGCGAGATGGAGGCGATCGCCTTCGGGGATTTCCAGTTCCACGCCATGAGCCATCGCGGCGGCGTGCTGGGGATGGACGCGCCGTTGCCGCCGGTCGCCAAATATGCCTGCCAGTATCTCTTCGTGCAGGGCGAGTTCGGGCTGATGTGCCCGATCAGCGTCACCGACACCTCGATCCATCTCATCGTCCGCTACGGCAGCGACGAGCTCAAGGAGCGCCTGCTGCCGCGCATGCTCTCGGCCGATCCGGCGACCCAGTGGAAGGGCACGCAGTTCATGACCGAGAAGGCCGGTGGCTCCGACGTCGGCGCCATCGAGACCATGGCGCGTCAGGAGGGCGGCGAGTGGCGCCTCTACGGGGAAAAATGGTTCTGCTCGCACACCGATGCCGACGTGGCGCTGCTGCTCGCGCGGCCCGAGGGCGCCGCACCGGGAACCGCCGGCCTTGCGCTGTTCGCCATGCCGCGGCGGCTCGAGGACGGAAGGCGCAACAGTTATCGGATCGTGCGCCTGAAGGACAAGCTCGGCACCCGCTCGATGGCGAGCGGCGAGATCCGCCTCGAGGGCGCGGTGGCCTGGCCGGTCGGCGATCCCAAGAACGGCTTCAAGCAGATGCTCGACCAGGTCAACCTGTCGCGGCTATCTCACGGGGTGCGCGCCGCCGCCATGATGCGCCGCTGCCTCAACGAGGCGCTGCGGGCGGCGCGCGGACGCGTGGCGTTCGGCCGCAGCGTCGCCGACTATCCGCTGATGCGCCGCCAGCTGATCAAGCTGTTGGTGCCGACCGAGCAGGCGCTCTCCATGGTGATGTTCACCGCCGACGCCATGGGCCGGGCCCAAACGGGTTCGGGCGAGGCCGCAGAGCTCACGCGCCTGCTCACGCCGCTGGTCAAATTCCGCGCCTGCCGCGACAACATCAAGGTGGCGACCGGCGCCATGGAAACCCGCGGCGGCAACGGCTACATCGAGGAATGGGTGACGGCGCGGCTGGTGCGCGACGCCCATATCGGCGTCTTGTGGGAGGGCACCAGCAACATCATCGCGCTCGACCTGGTCGGCCGCGCCGTCGGCAAGGTGGGAGCCCACCGCGCGCTGGCGCAACGGCTCTCCGAGCGGCTCGACGGCGCCGCCGGGCTGCCGCTCGGGCTTCGAAAAGATCTCGGGAGCGCGCTCGAGCGCGCCGTAGGCCTCGCCGAGGCGGTAGCGCGCGATCGGCAGTCCGAGCATCTGTCGCGCAAAGCCGCGACCGCTCTCTACAATGCGACGAGCGCCGTGCTGCTCGCCCACGAGGGCGTACAGGACCGCCACGACGCGCGACGCCTGCTCATCAGCCGCATGGTGCTCGCCCATCGGCTGGTGGCGGAGGACCCGCTGTCCGCCGAGGAGCCCGCGTGGGAGCGGCAGGCGATCGATCTGTTGCTGTCCGACGCGCCCGTGCCGCTCGACCAGGCACAAGCCGTGCTTTGTAGGATGGGTTGAGCGAAGCGAAACCCATCAACGGCGGCGCGATCAATTGATGGGTTTCGCAAGCGCTCAACCCATCCTACGGAGCCTTCCATGAAAGTCTGCATCTACGGCGCCGGCGCGGTCGGCACCAGTCTGGCGGCCCGCCTGTCGCGCGGCGGCGCCGAGGTGGCGATGATCGCGCGCGGGAAGAACCTGGCGACGATCCGCCACAACGGCATCACCATGAAGGCGCCGCGGCGCGAGGTCAGGGCGCGCGTGGTCGCCACCGACGATCCCGCAACGCTCGGCCCGCAGGACGCCGTCTTGGTCGCCGTGAAGGCGCCGTCGCTGCCCTCGATCGCGGCCGGTCTCAAGCAACTGCTCGGGCCCGACACGCTGGTGTGCTTCGTGATGAACGGCATTCCGTGGTGGTACTTCCAGTCCCACGGCGGCGAGCACGAAGGCAGGAGGCTGCCAAGAATCGATCCGGGCGATGTCATGCTCGAGACGGTCGGCGCCGCGCGCACCGTCGGCGGCGTGATCTTTGCCGGCTGCGACATCGTCGCGCCCGGCGAGGTGCACATCGAGAACCCGAAGACCCGGCTGATCCTCGGCCATCCCGACGGCCGCATCTCGCAAGGCCTCGCAGCGCTTGCGGACCACCTGCGCGACGAGGACTTCGACATCGAGGTGACGCCAAAAATCCGCCGCACGGTGTGGAGCAAGCTGCAGATGAACATCTGCTCCGGCCTGTTCGGCTGCCTGACCAACGCGGCGCCGAAATGGGCCTATGCGGAGCCCGCCTGCGAGGCGGGCGTCCGCCGCCTGGTGGCCGAGGTCGGCGCGGTCGCCGAAGCCATGGGATGTCCGGCGGCATTCGACGGCGACAAGCTCATCGGCCGCGTGCGCAATCAGGTTCACAAGACCAGCATCGCCCAGGATCTCGAGGCTGGCCGGCCGATGGAGCTCGAACTCCATGTTCGGAGCGCCGCTGGAGATGGCCCGCATGATGAACGTGGAAACCCCGACGCTCGACCTCATGGTGGCGCTCGTCAAGGTGCGCGCCGTGCAGGCGGGGTCGTATGGGGGGTAAACTCCACCTCAATCCTCCCACGGATTGAAGACGTCGTCCTCCTTCACCTTCACCTTCTTGGCCTCGCGGATGAGCTTGTCGATGGCGCTGATCGGCTTGTCGTCGGGATTGGCTTTGCAGAAATCGGCAACCAGCTTCAGGATCGACTTGTCGTCGATGGTGCCGACGTCGAGGTGGTTGTTGTTCTCGTTGAGCAGATGGATGTTGGCGGCGCTGACATAGCCCTGCACCCAGTAGTACAGCAGCGCATTGGGGAGGTGGTTCAATCCCTCGTCCGGCTTGATGTCGGGTCCGAGCTTGGCGCAGCCGGCGACCCCGATACCGCCGTTGACGGTCGGCGCGGCGCGGCCGGCCGCCGACAACCCGACCGCGCCGAATGCGAACGCCAGCACGAACGCGACGGAAGTCCGATATTGCAGGCGCATGACTTTTCCCCAGATCCGGTGTGGACGCGAACGGCCTGATCGCATGGCCGCGCGGCGCGGTCAATGAATCCGGCCGCAGCGCCTTGTGGGGTCCCTTTCCGGATCTTCGGCCCGCTATCCACAGGCCCGCCGCCGGGAAAACCGTCGACGCGGTGTATTCTCTCGCGACCATCGATTCGCGCGGCGAGATGTCGAGGGGGACCGGATGCGCTTTCATGCGGACCTGCACGTCCACTCCAAATATTCGCGCGCCACCAGCCGCGATCTCGATCTCGAGCACCTCGCCTTCTGGGCGGCGCGCAAAGGCATCGGCGTGGTCGGCACCGGCGATTTCGTGCATCCGCAATGGCTGGCCGAGCTCAAGCAGAAGCTGGTTCCTGCCGAGCCCGGACTGTTTCGCCTGAGGGACGACATCGCGGGCGCGGTCGAGCAGAAGCTCCCGGTCTCGTGCCGGGCCCCGGTCCGCTTCATGCTGCAGGTGGAGATCTCCACCATCTACAAGAAGGACGGCCGCACGCGAAAAGTCCATCACCTGATCTACGCGCCGGATTTTGCCACCGTCGACCGCATCGCCGAAAAGCTCGGCCGCATCGGCAATATCGCCTCCGACGGCCGCCCGATCCTCGGGCTCGATTCGCGCGATCTCCTGGAGATCACCCTGGAGGCCGGGCCCGGCGCCTATCTGGTGCCGGCGCATATCTGGACGCCGTGGTTCTCGGCGCTCGGCTCGCAGTCCGGCTTCGACTCGGTCGCCGCCTGCTACGGCGATCTGGCGGACAACATTTTTGCGGTGGAGACCGGCCTGTCGTCGGACCCGGCGATGAACTGGCGCGTCTCTTTCCTCGACCGCTATCGGCTGACCTCGAATTCGGACGCCCACTCGCCCGGCAAGCTCGGGCGCGAGGCGACGCTGTTCGACTGCGACCGGGACTATTTTTCCATCCGCCAGGCGCTCGAGACCGGTCACGGCTATATCGGCACGGTGGAGTTCTTTCCCGAGGAGGGAAAATATCACCTCGACGGCCATCGCAAGTGTGAGGTCCGGCTCGATCCGCGCGAGACCATCGCCCATGGCGGGCGCTGCCCAGTGTGCGGTCAGCCGCTGACCATCGGGGTGGCGCATCGCGTCGAGATGCTGGCCGACCGCGACGAGGCGACCGTGGTGCCGCCGGCGACCGCCGGCCTGCCGCACAACTTGGTGCCGCTGCCGGAGATGATCTCCGAGATCGCCGGCAGCGGCCCGGCGAGCAAGACCGTCACCCAGATCTATGACCGGTTGATTGCCGGGCTCGGGCCGGAGCTCGACATCCTGGGGTCCACTCCGCCCGAGGAGATCGCCAGGAAGCAGTCGCCGCTGCTGGCCGAGGCGGTGACGCGGCTGCGTGCGGGAGAAGTCATCCGCGAGGCCGGCTACGACGGCGAATACGGCGTGATCCGGCTGTTCGAGGAAGCCGAGCTCAAACGACTGACGGCGGGAGAGTTGCTGTTCGACCAGGTTCCGTCGAGACGCCGGAAGACGGAGCCGCTACCGGTCGCGCCGGCGCCCGGATTCAGCGAGGATTCGGCGCCGGTCATGGAGCCCCGTCCGGCAGCAAAGACCGGCGGCGTGCTCGCCGGGCTCGACCCCGATCAGCGCACCGCGGCGGAAAACATCGGTTGCCCCCTCCTCATCGTGGCCGGACCCGGATCGGGCAAGACCCGCACGCTCACCCATCGGCTCGCGCATCTCGTCGTCGATCGCGGGGAGCCGGCCGAAAACTGTCTCGCCATCACGTTCACGCGGCGGGCGGCCGCCGAGCTGACCGAGCGGCTGGCGCAGCTGATGCCGGCCGATCGTGGCGAGGTCTGCGTCCACACCTTCCATTCGCTCGGGCTTGCGATCCTCCGCGAGCATCATGGCCTTGCCGGCCTCGATCGCGGTTTTCGCGTCGCCACCGAGCGCGAACGCGCCGGCCTGCTGGCGGAGACGCTCGGGGTGGCGCCGCGCAGGGCCGAGACTTTGTTGCACGCCATCTCCAAGGCCAAGCGCACGGGCCAGGCGGATGATGCCGATACGGCGAAAATTCTTGCGGACTACGATCGCGCGCTCGCGGCGCGCCAGTGGATCGACTTCGACGATCTGGTGGTGAAGTCAGTCAGGCTTCTCGAGTCCGAGCCGAGCCTGGCCGGGCTCTACCGCTCGCGCTTTCGCCACGTCTGTGTCGACGAGTTCCAGGACGTCGACGCCCAGCAGTACCGGTTGCTGACATTGCTGGCGCCGCCCGACGGCGATGTCTGCGTCATCGGCGATCCCGACCAGGCGATCTACGGCTTTCGCGGCGCCGACTCCGCGTGCTTTGCGCGATTTGCCCGGGTTTTTTCCGGCGCCGCGACGGTCGCGCTGCGGCGCAACTATCGCTGCAGCGGAACCATCGTGGCGGCCTCCGCGCAGGTCATCTCCGGCGCGCGGAGGGACCCGCAACTGGCCGACGTGGTGCGGGCCATGCACGAGCACATCGTCTTGCATGCGGCGCCGACGGAGGCGGCCGAGGCCGAGTTCGTCGTGAAGACGATCGAGAAACTGATCGGCGGCCACAGCTTCTTCTCGATCGATTCCGGCCGCGGTGACGGAGCTCGCGCAAATCTCGGTTTCGCCGATATCGCCGTGCTCTACCGCACCGAGGCGCAGTCGGCGGCCCTGCGTGTCGCGCTCGCCCGCTCCGGCATGCCGTTCAAGACGAGTTCGCACGCCCCGCTCGGGAATAAGCCCGCCGTGCAGGCGCTGCTCGGTGCGCTCGGCGCCGGCGCCGTCGATGCGCCCATCATGGGCGAGTTGCGCGCCGCGGCCGAACGGCTCGCGCTGGACGGCCTCGACGCGGCATCGCTCGCGCAGGCGCTCGGCTGGCTCGGCACGCTCGCCGGCGGCTGCGGCGAGGATCGCGACCGTTTCCACGCCGCCGTTGCGCTCGCCGGCGAGCAGGATGTCTTCGATCCGCGCGCCGACCGCGTGGCGCTGATGACCATGCACGCCGCCAAGGGCCTGGAATTTTCCGTGGTCTTCGTCGTCGGGCTGGAGGAGGGCCTGATGCCGCTCTCGTTCGGCACCGCCGACGCGGCGGCCGAGGCCGAGGAGCGCCGTCTGTTTTACGTGGCGATGACCCGCGCCAAGGATTTTCTCTATCTGACGCGGGCCGCCGAGCGGCTGTGGCGCGGACGCTTGCGCAGTTCGGAACCGTCGCGCTTCCTCGCCGACATCGAGGCCGAATTGGTACGTCACCATCGCCCTGACCTGCCGGGCAGGAAGCCGCAGAGCCGTCAGCTCGAGCTGTTCTAGCGCCGCTGCCGCGTCCGCGACCAAATGGCCTGATTCGACGGCGCGATCCGCCCACCCTCAGGGGCCGGCGAAGGCGGTTCCGGATGTCGATCGTTCTGCTATGATGGCGGCCTGCCGGAGGGGTCTCGATGAAGAATGCTCTATCCTGTGTCGCATTGGTGCTGGGCTTGGCGCTCACGGCCTGGCCGTCGCAGGCGGACGAGTCCGAGCATCGCCGCACGCGGGTCCATCGCCACCATTACCACGGCTACAGTCTCCACTTGCCGCGCGAGCGCCACGTCATCGAGGTGGTGCGCGGCGCATACGGCCCGAACTTCATCATCAACGGCCGCAGTTTCAGCGCCAAGTCGCCCGCCGCCTGCATCGGCTGGACCGCAGGCGATCGCATCCGCCTGCTGGCCGGCTCCTGGAACGGTGCCTGCGTCGATGCCGCGTTCTACAACATGACGCGGCACCGGACCTGCGAGATGTGGTGCGGGTGAGAATCCGTAGGCCGGCCGCACCCGGCAGAGAATCCCGCGGGCGTCGGGCGATCCCGATGCCGGGTCGAACGGGCCGGCATATGACAAGGCCGCGTTGATGTTGATGTCGAGGGCGCCGTGGTCGGGCCCGGCGGCGCTCGGGCGCCACCAGCCCATGCCGGTGCTCACCACCTCGGGCCGGGTCATGTCGGAAAATTTCGCCCGCAGGCGGCACGGAGCCGGGCCGCCCGCCGTCTCCAGCGTCACCCAGCCGCCGTCGGCGAGCCCGAGCTTCTCCGCCGTCTCGGGATGGATCAGCAGGGTCGGGTCGGGCGACACTTTTGCGGCCCATGGCTGATCGCGGAACCGCGAGTGGTGATAGGTTTTTTCCCGGTCTCCGGTGAGCAGAACCAGGGGGAAGTCTCTTCGCATCGCCGGACCGGCCGCGTCGCGGGCGGGCGGCGTGAACGCGGGCAGCGGGTCGAGGCCGACCTCGCGAAAAGTCTCGGACAAGAGCTCGACCTTGCCGGTGGGCGTGGCGAACGGCTCCTCGTCGCCATTGCCGGGCCGAGACGGGACCTCCACGTAGCCGTCGCGCTCGAGCTGCTGCAACGATATCCCGCTGTCGCCCAGCAGGTACTCGTTGAACTGGCGCTGGCTGCGCCAGGGGAGGAAATTTTTCGTCAGCGCCCCGCGCGCCGCCATCCGGTCAATGAGCGGCACGGCGATGTCGAGGTCGCAGCGCGCCTCGCCCTGAGGCGGAACCGTCTGGCGCGTGTAGAGCACGATCGGTCCCGCCGGCATGAACGAGACTTCCTCCTCCTCGAGCGTCGTCGTCTTCGGCAGCACGATGTCGGCGAGCGCCGCGGTCGGCGTCATCTCGTGGGCGGCGACCGCGAAAAAATCGAGCGAACGCAGCGCTTCCATCGTGCGCCTGGTGTCCGGATAGGTGACCAGAATATTGACGCCGCTCGCATAGAGGGCGCGCACCGGGTAGGGCCGCGAGTCCAGCATCGCCGAAATGACCGACGGGTTGTGGCAGGCGGTCTGCCAGCCGCGCGGCCCGGCCCACAGAGGAAATTCCCTGGCGCCGATCGTCTGCTCCTCGACCTCCCGCGGCAGGCGGAATTCCGGCCGGTGCAGCAGCTCGTGATAGGTGCGAAATCCGCGCGGCGGCCGAGTGCGGCGGTTGCCGCCCGGGCGGTCGACATTGCCGGAGATCGCCACCAGGCAGTGGAACGCGCGGAACGTCTGCACCCCCGCGGTGAACGCGTCGATGCCGTGGCCGCTGACGAAGGTGGACGGACCGTCGGCATAGAGCCGCGCCGCCGTCACCATGTCCTCGGCCGGAACGCCGGTGAGCCCGGCCGCCACGTCCGCCGAGAAGCCGGCAACGCGTTCGCGCAGCGCGTCGAAGCCATGGCACCAGCGCGCCACGAAATCCTTGTCGTACTGCTCCTCGGCGATCATCAGGTTGATCATCGCGAGCGCGAGCGCCGCGTCGGTCCCCGGCCGCGGCCGCAGCCAGACATCGGCGAGATCGCAGGCCGGGATGCGCTTGGGGTCGATCACGATCAGCCGGGCGCCGCGTTTCTTCGCCTGCTTGATGGCGGCCCACTGCACCGGATCGGCGGCGCTCGGGTTGCGCCCCACCATGAGGATCGAGCGGGCATGCGCAATGTCCTCGCCCGACGCGATGTTGAGGCCGGTGGCGCGCGCGCTCACGGCACGGCAGCCGCCGCACAGGTCCTGGTTGATCATCCAGTTGGGGCTGCCGATCGACCGCATGGCGAGCGCCACGATCAGGCCGCGGCTGAAGAACGACCCGCTCACCGCGCCGGCGATCGCCAGCGGCCCGTAGGTCTCCCGAACGCCGGCGAGCCGGTCCGCCATCTCGTCGAGCGCCTCGTCCCAGGAAATCCTTGTCCACTCGCCGCTGCCACGCGGGCCTTTGCGGCGCAGCGGGTGCAGCAGCCGCGACGGGCCGTAGGTCAAACTCTCGGCGCCGCGGATGCCCTTGATGCAGAACGCGCCTTTTGAATACGGATGCTTCGGGTTCGGCGCGATATTGGTCACGCGGCCGTCCGCGACTGTCACCAGCGAGCCGCAGCAGATCGAGCACTCCCAGCAGGTGCTGGGATGGACGGTCGAGGCGGCGTCCTCGCGGCGGCTGGCTAAATCGATGGCGGTCATCTGCGCGTTTCCCGGCACGGCTCCTGAAACCTTATCACACCCGCAGTCGGAAGATTGAGGATGGAGGCGGCAGGGAGGATGACCGCGGACGGTGGACGCGGTAGCAGTAGGCCCTCCTGATCCGTCAACCGGTCCCCATGTCCGAGGAAGCGCTTCTCCGCGACAAGCTGCGCAAGATCGAGGCCCTGTTCGCCGGGGCCGGCACGCCGGGCGAGCGCGCCGCCGCGGGAGCGGCGGCGGAACGCATCCGCGCCCGGTTGCGCGAGTTCGAGAAGACCGAGCGGGCCGACGAGGTCCGCTTCAGCATCCCCGACCCGTGGTCGCGCCAGCTTTTCGTGGCGCTGTGCCGGCGCTACGGGCTCAAACCCTACCGCTACCCGCGCATGCGCCGCACCACCATCGTGGTGAAGGCGCCGCGCACTTTTCTCGATCGCGTGCTGTGGCCGGAATTCGTCGAGATCAACTCGGCGCTGGTGGAGTATCTCTCGACCATCACCGAGCGCGTCATCCGCGAGGAGGTTTTCGGCAACACCGCCGACGCGGATGAGATTCGGTAGGATGGGTTGAGCACTTGCGAAACCCATCGCTTTTGAGTCGCACCGCCGCTGATGGGTTTCGCGCGAAGAGCGCTCAACCCATCCTACGCCACCACCTGCTCCAGCTTGACGCAGCGGGCGCTGCGGCCGGGGCCGATCGTGACGTTCTGGATCTCGCCATAGCCGCACAGCGGCTCGGCGAGCCGGCAGCGCGGCGCGAACGAGCAGCCGTCGGGCAGGCGGTCGAGCCGCGGCGGCGTGCCCGGGATCGCCTCGAGCGGCGTGCCGCGCCGGGCACCGAGCACCGTGGAAGAGAGCAGGCCGCGCGTATAGGGATGCGCCGGGTTTTTGACCACGTCGCGCAGCGTTGCCGGTCTCGACGATGCGGCCCGCATACATCACGGCGATGCGGTCGCAGATCTCCACCGCGACGCCGATGTCGTGGGTGACGAAGATCACCGCCATGCCGAGCTCGCGCTGCAGCTCGCGCAGCAGCAGCAGGATCTGGATCTGCACGGTGGCGTCGAGCGCGGTGGTCGGCTCGTCGGCGAGCAGCAGCCGCGGCCGGCAGGACAGCGCGAGCGCGATCATCGCCCGCTGGCGCATGCCGCCGGACATCTCGTGCGGATAGGCGTCGAGCCGCCGGCGCGCCGAGGGAATGCGCACGCGTTCCAGCATCTCCAGCGCGCGCCGGCGGCCATCCGCCCGGCTGGCGCCCTCGTGACGCACCACGGTCTCGGCGATCTGGTCGCCGATGGTGTAGACCGGATCGAGCGCTAGCATCGGCTCCTGAAAGATCATCGACACGATGCCGCCGCGCAGCTGCTCGAGCTCGGCCTCGGGCAGCGTCATCACGTCCTTGCCGGCGACGCTGATGGACCCACTGATCTCGCTGCGCCGCGGCGGCAGCATGCGCAGCAGCGCCTTCAGGGTGACGCTCTTGCCAGAGCCGGACTCGCCGAGCAGGCCAAGCACCTCGCCCTCGTCGAGCCCGAAATCGACGCCGTTGAGCGCATGCACAGTGCGCTCGCCGGTGAAGCGGACGCGCAGGTTCCTGATCGTCGACGATCGGGCTCATGGGCCGGCGCGGCACCTTTCGATGATGATCGGTGACCGCCTGCCAGGCGTTGCCCAGCGCGACCAGTTTTTCATCGCCGAACGGTCGTCCAATCAGCTGGACACCGATCGGCAGACCCGACTGCGACCAGCCGGCCGGAACCACCAGGCTCGGCAGCCCGAGATAGTTCACCGGGCGCATGAAGCGCGTGATCCCCTGGATCGCGGTCTCGGCGCCGGGGCCGCCGCCCACATCGGTCTCCTCGATGGTCGGCGCCGCCGATCGCGACGCCGGCGTCATCACCACGTCGACGTCGCCGATGGCGGCGAGATGCGCGGCGAGCGCCGGCCCGCGCCAGCGCAGCGCCTCCAGATACTCGACGCCGCTATAGGCGAGGCCGTTCTCCAGCCGGGCACGCACCTGGGCGCCGTAGTCCTCGGCGCGGGTGCGCAGCCACGGCGCATGCAGGCTGGTCGCCTCGGTGCCGAGCACGATCAGCGCCGCCGCGCTGATCGCGGTCTGGTCCGGCAGGTCGACCGAGACGGTCCGCACCCCGAGCTTGCCCAAGCCGTCCACCATCGTGTCGAACGTCTTGGCGACATCCGGCTCGAGATCCTCGATGTAGAACTTTGATCGGGATGCCGACGGTGAGCCCCGATGCCGGCTGTCTGGTCTTTGCCGCGTCCCAGGCCGGCGCCCCCGCGGTGGTCGGATCGAGCGGATCGGGCCCGGCGATTGCCGCCAGGATCAGCCCGCAATCCTCGGCGCTGCGCGCCAGCGGTCCGACCGTGTCGAGGGTGAACGACAGCGGCATCGCATTGGCGCGGCTCACCCGTCCATAGGTGGGCTTGAGCCCGGTGATGCCGCAGAAATGCGCCGGCAGGCGGATCGAGCCGCCGGTGTCGGAGCCGAGCGCCGCATAGATGAGGCGCGCCGCCACCGCGGTGCCGGAGCCCGACGACGAGCCGCCGGTGATGCGGGTCGGATCCCAGGCGTTGTGCGCGGGCCCGAGATGGGCATTGTGGCCGGTCGGGCCGTAGGCGAACTCCGCCATGTGCAGCGCGCCGAGCCGGATCGTGCCCGCCGCATCGAGCCGCGCCACCGCGGTCGAGGTCGTGGGCGCGACAAAACCCTCGGCGCACCTTGGAGCCGCATTCGGCGAGCTTTCCGGCGACGTAGTACATGTCCTTGTGGGCGAGCGGCACGCCGTGCAGCGCGCCCGTGGCGTCTCCGCGCGCCAGCGCGGCATCGGCTGCGGCCGCGGCCGCGAGCGCCTCGTCGGCCTCATGCGGACGAAGGCGTTGAGCGTCGGCTGCCAGGCGGCGATTCTTGCGAGCAGCGCCCGCGTCACCTCGACCGAGGAAACTTTCTTCGACCGGATCGCTGCCGCGACCTCGGCCAGTGTCAGTGCTGAGATGTCGCTCACCGGCCGATCTCCCGCCGTGCGATCGCCGTGAAGCTCGCCGGCTCGATCTCGATCGGCATCGCAAGGTTCTCGGCCACGACCCGTGCCACCACCGGGCCGATCGCGCCGGCAACCCGCGCGCATGATTCGGCCGAAAGTTTTACCCGTCCGGCCGCCGCCATGATGGCGACGCGCTCCGGCGTGACCTCGTCAGACATTCGATACCTCCCTGTTAACTTTTGTTGCGGCCCGGCTATGCCCGGATGCCGGATCGACCATATGGCAGGCGGCGTCGTGCTGGTCGTTGCCGGTCGGCAGCAGCTTCGGGCGTTACGGTGCCGCACACGGCTTCCGCGAACGGGCAGCGGGTGTGGAAGCGGCAGGCCGGCCGGCGGATCGATCGGATTGGGCGGGTCGCCGGCGATCGGCGCCTTCTCGGTGCGGCGGTCCGGGATCGAGCGACGGCATGGCGGCGAGCAGGGCCTGCGTATAGGGATGACGCGCGTCGGTCCACAGCGCCTCGACCGGGCCGCTCTCCACCACCTCGCCCAGATACATGACGATGACGCGATCACTGATGAAGCGCACCACGTTGAGATCGTGGGAGATGAAGAGATAGGTCAGGCCGAGCTCGTCCTTGAGCTCGATCAGCAGATTGAGCACCTGCGCCTCGACCGACTTGTCGAGCGCCGAGACCGCCTCGTCGAGAATGACCAGCCGCGGCGCCAGCGCGAGCGCGCGGGCGATGTTGACGCGCTGGCGCTGGCCGCCGGACAATTCATGCGGATAGCGGCCCGCGAAGGTCGCCGGATCGAGGCCGACCTTGCGCAGCAAGTCCGTGCGCCCGCTCGCGCGCCGCGTCGGCGGCGAGCGCCGTGGACTTTCGGGCCGAACGCGATCGTCGTCCTCGATGGTCAGCCGCGGATTGAGCGACGCGTAGCTGTCCTGGAAAACCATCTGCACGCGGCGACGCAGGTCGCGCAGCGACAGCTCGGTGCCGACCAGCTCGCCGTCGAACACGATCTCGCCGGCGTCCGGCTCGATCAGCCCGATCATCAGCCGCGCGGTGGTCGACTTGCCGCAGCCGGATTCCCCGACGATGCCGACGCACCTCGCCCTTGCTCGACCGTGAAGGTCACGTCGTCGACCGCGCGCACCACGCCGCCGCCGCGGCCGAACAGGCCGCCGCCGACGGCGAAATGCTTGCTCAGGCCGCGCACCTCGAGCAGCGGCTGCTGCGGCCCGCCGACGATCGGCGACCGGTGCGAGCGCCTCAGGCTCGGACATCCATCGCGCTCCGCAGGCCGTCGCTCAAAAGGTTGAAGCAGATCGACACGGTGAAGATCATCGCGCCCGGCAGCGCCGCGACCCACGGGATTGAGGTAGATCGCGGTGCGCAGCGTGTTGAGCATCAGCCCCCATTCGGGCTCCGGCGGCTTGGTGCCGAGCCCGAGGAACGACAGGCCGGCGGCGAGGATCATGCAGACGCTGATCAGGCTGGTCGCATAGACGAAGATCGGGCCGAGCACGTTGCCGAGCACGTGCACGCGCATGATGGTCAGAGGATCCGGCGCCCGATGCGCGCGCGGCGTCGACGAAATCGAGGATTGCGCACGCTGGTGGTCACGCTCTCGGCGACGCGCACGATCGGCGGGATGAACACGATGGTGAGCGAGAGCAGGCTGTTGACGATGCCGGCGCCGAGCGCGCCGGAGATCGCGATCGCGAGCAGCACCGAGGGGAAGGCGTAGAACACGTCGACGGTGCGCATGATCGCCTGGTTGACGATGCCGCCGACATAGCCGGCGATCACGCCCGAGCGTGGTGCCGATCAGGAAGGCGAGCGCCACCGGAGAGAGCCCGATGCAACAGCGACAGCCGGCCGCCATAGATCAGGCGCGCGAGCATGTCGCGGCCGAGCTCGTCGGTGCCCAGCGGATAGCCGGGCGTGCCGATCGGCTCGCAGCCGGCGGATCATGCTGCCCTGATAGGGATCGGCGAGGCCGAGCCAGGGCGCGAGCAGCGCGGCGAGCGCGATCGCCGCGAGAATGAGCGCGCAGGCGATGCTGACCGGATCGCGCGACGAGCCGCGCGTCCGACCGTCGCCCAATAGCCGCGCGCTTTCTCGACCGCGCGCGATGCGGCACGATGTCGTCGGCGACGGCGCTCATCCGCTCAGGCTCGCTTGATGCGCGGGTCGATCGCCGCCTGGAGCACGTCGACCAGGAGGTTGAGCACCACGAAGAACAGCGCCAGCACCAGGATCGTGCCCTGCAGCAGCGGCAGGTCGCGCTGGAAGATCGCCGAGTTGAGCAGGAAGCCGGTGCCCGGCCAGGAGAACACGGTCTCGATCAGGATCGAGCCGCCGAGCAGATAGCCGAGCTGCAGGCCCATGACGGCGATGCGCGGTCGGCGCCGCGTTCTTCGCCACATGCGCGGAACACCCGGGTCTCGCTCAGACCCTTTGGCGCGCAACGCCAGGACGAATTCCTGGCGACAAGCAGATCGCCGACCAGCGCGCGCACCGTGCGGGTCACGATGCCCATCGGGATCACCGACATGGTGACGGCCGGCAGGATCAGATACTGGATGTGCGCCCAGTCCCAGGCCCAGCTCGCCGCGGGCCCGGCGCCGACCGCCGGCAGCCAGCCGAGCATCACCGAGAAGATGATCACCAGCACCATGCCGAGCCAGTAATGCGGCATCGACACGCCGGTGATCGCGATCGTGGTGACCAGCGGTCGACCCAGCTGTCGCGGAAATAGCCGGCCAGGAATCCGAACATGCAGGCCGAAGACGAAGCCGATCAGGCTCGCCGAGCACCGCGAGCCGCATCACGGTGTTGCCGACCGCGCGCGACGACTTCCTCGGCGACCGAGCGTCCGGTCGCGATCGAGGTGCCGAGATTGCCGTTGCAGCGCGTTCCAGACCCAGATGCCGAACTGCACCGGCAGCGGCCGGTCGAAGCCGTAGGCCTGCCGCATCTGCTCGGCGAGGTCTGCCGAGGCATCGGGCGGCAGCACCGAGACCAGCGGGTCGCCCGGCGCGATGTGCACCAGCAGGAAGCAGACGAGCGCCACCGCGAACACGACCGGCAGCACCAGCACCAGCCGCTTGGCGATGTAGATCAGCATCGCGCTGCCCCTTAACAGGGAGGGCGCCGCGCCGTGACGCGCGGTGCCAGTCGTGCCGTCAGTTCATGGTCATCGTCGAGAAGTCGACGAACCAGCTCTTCGGCTGCACGAAGTTCTTGATCTTCGGCGCTCATGCGCGCGCGGGCCGACGTCGTGGGCGACCCAGAGGAACGCCGCCTCGTCGACCGAGCGCTCGTGCAGGGCGGCGAGCGCCTTGTCGCGCTCGGCCGGATCGAAGGCGACGCGCACGGCGGCGACCAGCTTGTCGAATTCCGGATCGTTGATGAAGCCCCAGTTGTTCGACACCGGCGGCGCCATCTTCGAAGTCGAGGAAGCGGATCATGGCGAAGAACGGGTCCATCGCCGCGTAGGTCACGTTGGTGGCGTGCGCGCCGCGGGCCGACTCGTCCTTGGCGCCCTTGCGCCAGTTGGTGAACAGCGTGTTCCACTCGATCACGTCGAGCTCGACGTCGAAGAAGCACTCGGCGAGGCTCTGCTGCACGAACTCGTTCATCGGCACGCGGCAGCATCTGGCCGGAGCCCGACGCCGAGGTCTGCGTCTTCACCTTGAGCCGCTTGTCCTTCGAGAAGCCGGCTTCCGCCATCAGCTTGCGCGCCTCGTTCGGATCATACTTGATCTGGAATTTCGGATTGCCGCGCCACGGATGGCCGGGCTCGAAGGTGCCGGTCGCCGGCACCATCAGGCCGCCGAGCAGGCCGTCCTTCATGGCATTGCGGTCGACGCAGAGGTTGGCCGCCTTGCGCACGCGGATGTCGTTCCAGGGCGAGCCTTCGATGCGGCTGAACTGCCACGGCCAGACATGCGGCTGCTCGTTCTGATAGATCGACGAAGCCGCGCTGCTTGATCTGCGGCAGCGCGTCCGGCGCCGGATTCTCGATCCAGTCGACCTGGCCGGACAGCAGCGCCGCCGTGCGGGCGTTCGCCTCGGGCATCGGCAGCAGCACCAGCCGATCGACCTTCGGCACGGCGCTTGCCGCGTCCCAGTAGGCGTCGTTCTTGACGAGCTCGAGCCGCTCGCGCGGCACGAACCTGTCCATCTTCCACGGCCCGGTGCCCGAGGCATTGCGGGAGAACGCATCCCAGGCCTGCTTGGCGCGTTCCTTCGGATCGGTCACGCTCGCCGGCACCGCGTCGTAGAGCTTCTTCCAGTGCGCCGGGCTCGCCATGTAACAGGTTGGTCAGATTGATCGGCAGCAGCGCGTCGGGCGCGGCGGTCGTCAGCTCGACCGTCATGTCGTCGATCTTGCGGGCGCTGCGCAGCGTTCGGCATGCGCGAGGCGGTGACGCCGACCTGGCTCGGCGTCGAAATGCGCGCGCGTCCTGCTTGAGCACCTTCTCGACGTTCCAGACCACCGCGTCGGCGTCGAAGTCGGAGCCGTCGTGGAATTTCACGCCCGGACGCAGCTTGAAGATCCACTTGGTCTTGTCGTCGGGATCGACCGCCCATTCGGTCGCCAGACCGGGGATGACGACGCTCGCCTTGTCGGCGGAGGAGAGGTCCCAGCTGGTGAGCCCCTCGTACATGGTGTTGCCGGTGAAGCGGTTGCCCTCGAAACCCTGGTCGGGCTGGCCGAGCGTGCGCGGGATGTCGGCCGCGGTCATGCCGATGCGGACCACGGTCTCGGCAGCGGCCGGAGCGGTCAGGGCCGCGAGCACGATGCCGGCGAGCGCGGTCGGAGCCAAACGGGTGAAAGCGAGCCTGATCATTCCGGTCTCCTCGCGGGGTGTGGCTGAGCATTCAAGGAGCATGCCAGCCATGGCGCCCAAGATAACGGCACGTGATGGCAGCGTCGACGGTTGAATTGATCCTGGGCAGGGCGTTGTGCCTCACGATTAGGCGATGCTTCGCCAGCGCGGCGAATCCGCCTGCCGGTATCGGCTGTGGATGCCGGCACCGTTTCGTTGACCCCGAGGCACGCGGTTCATACCGTTGCGTGCATGATTTGCAGCACGCGTGCGTCGCGCGGCAACGACGCCAGAAGCTCGAAAACCTCGAAACGTCGGCCTGACAAGCCTTCCCTGGCGCGCGCGGTGCTGGATCGGCCGCCCTCGCAAGGCTGGATTACCAGCGACGACGACGAGATCATGCTGCGCCGATGGCGGGGAAGCGCGGAGATCGTTTCCGTCGAGGCACTGGAGTCCGAGCAGCCGTTCTACGGCACGTTCCGCGCGCAATCGGGGACCGGCGGGTTCTACGAGGTCGAGATCCGCAGCCTCGATACCTGCACCAATTCGTGCGGCTGCATCGATCATCGCGTCAACGGGCTCGGCACCTGCAAGCACATCGAGGGCGTGCTGGCGGCGTTGCGCCAGCGTCGGACGCCGCGCTTTCGCGCCGCTGCCGCCGAGCGCAGCCCGCGCATCGAGATCTTTCTCGACCGCCGCACCGGGAAGCCGACGATCCGTGGCCGGCGGCGGACGGCAAGGCGATGCACGCGACGCGCGACTGGTTCGCGCCGTATCTGGCGCCCGACGGGACGCTCGCCGGATGCCCGCCAGGAGATCGAGACGCTCGATCGGCGCCGTGCGGACGGCGCCGGACGGGGTGCGGAGAAAGATCCGCGTGTCGCGCCACTTCGCGCCGTGGCTCGACCGTTTGCGCCGCGCAGCTTTCGCGCGAGGAGGCCCGCGCCGCCTTCGTCGCCGAGGTCGAGGCCGGCCGCGCCAGCTTCGATCTGCTGAAATCGCCGCTGCTGCCCTATCAGCGCGACGGCATGCTGCACCTCGCCTTCGGCGAGCGCGCGCTGCTCGCCGACGAGATGGGGCTCGGAAAAACCATCCAGGCAATCGCCGCCTGCGAGCTTCTGGCGCGCCGTCGCGGCATCGCGAAAGTCCTGGTGGTCTGCCCGGCATCGCTCAAGGCGGAATGGGAGGAGCAGATCGCCCGCTTCACCGAGCGCCCGGCGCGCGCGGTGTTCGGCGCCCGGCCGCAACGCCTCGCCGCCTACCGCGAGCCCGAATTCTTCACCATCGTGAACTACGAGCAGGTCCTGGGCGACGCCGAGGACATCAACGAGCTGCTCGCTCCCGACGTGGTCGTGCTCGACGAGGCGCAGCGCATCAAGAACTGGCAGACCAAGACGGCGCGACGGGTGAAGTCGCTGCGCTCGCCCTATGCGTTCGTGCTGACCGGCACGCCGGTGGAGAACCGGATCGACGAACTGTACTCGATCGTCCAGTTCCTCGATCCCGAGCTGCTCGGGCCGCTGTTCCGGTTCAACCGCGACTTCTACGCGCTCGACGAGCGCGGCCGGCCGGTCGACTACAAGAATTTGGCCGAGCTGCGCGAGCGCATCAGGCCGGTCATGCTGCGCCGGCGCAAGGCCGACGTCGAGAAGGAGCTGCCCGGCCGCACGCTGAAGACCTACTTCGTGCCGATGGCCGAGGAGCAGCGCGCGTGCTACGAGGACTACAGGAAGCCCGCGGCCCGGCTGATCGCCCAGGCGCAACGCCGGCCGCTGCTCGCCGGCGGAGCTCGAGCGGCTGCAGCATGCTCCTCGCCTGCATGCGCATGGTCTGCGACACGCCGGCGATCCTCGATCCGACCTGCCGGGTGAGCCCCAAGCTCGAGGAGCTCGAGCGCATCATCGGCGATCTGCTGGAGGAGCCGGACCGAAAGATCATCGTTTTCTCCGAGTGGGAGCGCATGCTGGCGCTGGTCCGCGAGCTTGCCGCCGAGATGGGCGTGGAGGCCGCCTGGCACACCGGCTCGGTGCCGCAGCAGCGCCGCCGGGCCGAGATCGTGCGCTTCAAGAACGATCCGGCCTGCCGGCTGTTCCTGTCGACCGACAGCGGCAGCGTCGGGCTCAACCTTCAGGCGGCGAGCGCGGTCATCAACGTCGACCTGCCGTGGAACCCGGCCAAGCTCGAGCAGCGCATCGCCCGTGCGTGGCGCAAGAACCAGACGCGCTCGGTGACGGTCGTCAACCTGGTGTGCGAGGGCTCGATCGAGCACGGCATCCTGCACCTGCTCGGCCACAAGCAGGCGCTCGCCGACGGCGTGCTCGACGGGCATGGCGATCTCGCCGCCCTGAAGATGCCGTCGGGCCGCGGCCGCCTTGATCGAGCGCATGCAGGCGATGATGGAGGCGGCCGAAACAGTCGGCGCCGCGCATCCTGTCTCCCGAGGAGGCCGTGGCCGAGGATTTGTTGCAGCCGCCACGGCGAGCGGGCGCTGCTGATCGAGGCGCGCCCGGGGGCCGACGGGGTCGCCCGGCTGCTCGCCGTGCTCGACCTCGATGCCGGCGCGCTCGCCGACGAGAGCCAAGCGCCTGGCCGAGCGCGGCGACGCCGCCAGTCCGGCGGTGGAGCTCATCGATCGGGCGACCTGGCTCGCCATGCGGCGCCTCGCGGCGACCGGCCTGCTCAAGCTCGCCGACGGACCGGTCCGCGTGCTCCATCGCGCGCCGGAATTTGCGCCCGACGCCGGGTCCGATCCGGCGGCGCGCGCTGGCGAGCTGCGCCGGCAGGCCGAGCGTTCGCTCAGCATGGCAAAGCTGCTGGCGGACGGCGGGTTTTCCGAGGAAGCGCCGGCGCTGTTGTGCAAGGTGCTCGGCACCGCGGCGGCGGCGCGGCTCGCCACGCTGGGCGAGCTGCCGGCCGACGTCGGCATGGCGACCCCCGATCAGGTACGCGATCTCGTCGAGCGCGGGGCGCTGCCGAAGGAGGCTGCCGCCGTCACCGAGCTTTGGCAAATGGCAGGCGGGTCCGGCGGACCGGACCTCGATCGGCATTTCGCCGCGCTGGCGAAGGTGATCGCGAGCCTCGATGCGGCCGGCGCGCAGCAACCCGGGTCGGCGAGACCCGGCCAGGAGCGGCGAACGGCTGCGTGAGAACGCGGAAAGCGCGGGTCCCCTGCGTGGTGCCCGATTGTTGATGGCGTCCCGACGCCGACGATGCCCGCCAGACACAACTGCGTGAGGACACGGGGCCCATGTTGCGTGCTCCGATTGTCCCTGCCCCTGCGGAAGGTTAAGGTTCGCGTCAATTCCCTCGCGGGAATGCCGAGACCTGCCTGATGCTTCGCGGGGCGATCGCCCGATGTCTCCACGTCGGGTTAGTTTTGAGGACAAGAACCATGACCCTGACAGACACCCATCACAAGAGCCTGCTGCCGGACCCGGTGCCGTCGCGCCGGGCCTTCGTCGTCACCAGCCTGGCGAGCGGCTTTGCGCTCGCGGTGCAGCCGGTCTCCGCCGAGACCATCACGACCGACAGCAACGGTTTGACGGCGGGCGAGGTGAAGATTTCCGTCAAGGACGGTGAGATGCCGGGCTATCGCGCCATGCCGGCGAGCGGCGGCCCGTTCGCCACCGTCCTGGTGATCCAGGAGATTTTCGGCGTCCACGAGCACATCAAGGACGTCTGCCGCCGCTTCGCCAAGCTCGGCTATTTCGCGGTGGCGCCGGCGCTCTACGCGCGCCAGGGCGACGTCTCGACCATGACCGACATCCAGGAGATCATCAGCAAGGTGGTGTCGAAGGTGCCGGAGGCCCAGGTCGCCGCCGACCTCGACGCCACCGTCGCCTGGGCAAAGACCACCGGCAAGGCGGATACCGCAAAACTCGGTGTCACCGGCTTCTGCTGGGGCGGCCGGCAGACCTGGCTCTATGCCGAGCACAATCCGAACGTGAAGGCGGCCGTCGCCTGGTATGGCCCGCTGCAGCGTCCGAAGACCGACAACACGCCGGCCAACCCGCCGGACCTCGTCAAGGACCTCAAGGTGCCGGTGCTCGGGCTCTACGGCGCCGCCGATGCCGGCATTCCGGTCCCGCAGGTCGAGGAGATGCGCGCGGCGCTGAAGGCGGCCGGAAAGAATTCCGAGATCGTGATCTATCCGGATACCCCGCACGGATTCCACGCCGACTACCGGCCGAGCTACCGCCCCGAGCAGGCGCAGGACGGCTGGAAGCGCCTGCAGGCCTGGTTCAAGGATCACGGGGTCTCTTGACCGGCGTAAGCTTCTTCTGGATTGCTCGCCGCCAGTCTGGCGGGCGATTTTGCGCCGGGAGCCGGACCGCATCGGCAGGACGGTGGCCGGGGGAGTCCGGGCACGCGCCGGGTGATCGACGCTGGCGGGGGGGGGATGACGATGGTCACCGCGAGCACGGGTCTGTCATCGGAAGATGCCGAACGCTTTCGTTCCTTCGAGCGCCGGCGACACGACAGCCTGGCGGCGACCTACCACGACTTCTTTACGCCGGTCACGGCGCTCGCCATCAAGCCGCTGCTGTATGCTGTACGACTTCATGCCGATGCCCGGCTTCTTGATGTGGCGACTGGCCCGGGCTCTCTTGCCGCCGAAGCCCTCAAGCTCGGTGCGCGGCCGATGGGTGTCGATCTATCGCCCGTCATGATCGAGCTTGCAGGACATGCTCATCCCGGCATCGAATTCCGGGTGGCAGACGTCGAGCACTTGCCTTTTGCCCATGATTCATTCGATGCGATTGTCTGCAATTTTGGCCTCGGACACTTCCCTTGTCCGGAGGCCGCCATCACCGAGTGTGTCCGCACCCTCAAGCCAGGCGGTCGGATCGCGTTGTCATGGTGGGATGATCCGAGTCGGCAGCGTATCCAAGGTCTCTTTCGAGAGGCGATCGCGGAAATCGGAGCAGCGCCGCCACCCGACGTGCCGGCAGGCTATTCGGTCCTTCGCTTCTCTGATAGCGACGAGCTCCGTCGCCTGCTCGATGATGCCGGCCTCACGGAGGTCACCGTGCAGGATCATCGAACGACCCACCTTGTTGCTGACGTTGACACGCTGTGGCGTGGCGGGCTGGGAAGCTTTGCAGTCACCTCTTCGGCAATCGCTCACCAAGATGCCGCGACCCAGGCAGCGATTCGCGCGGCATTGGCGCGAGGAGCTGCCGTCTATCAAACCGCAGACGGATTGATTCTCCCTATTGCCTTCAAGATCGGCAGCGGACGTAAGCCGGACTGATTGGAGAACGTGAAACGATGCGGATTGCCGGACGACGGTTCCGCATTCCGTTGCGAGCGACCTGGAGATCGAAAAACATCCCGATCGCCTCGCGGCCGAGCGCGATGGCGAAGCCGACCAGCGCCACGCCGCATGCCGCATTGATCAGGCGATGCAGATTGTTCGTCAGCAGCCTGCGCGCGCCGGAGATCAGCGCCGCGATGACGAAGCAGTAGACCACGCAGGCCAGCATGAAGCCGGCGAAAAACACCGTCAGATCATTCGCGGTCGGGGTGCGGCCGGTCATCGCCTCGATGGGTCTCTTGAATGGCATTGAGCCGGTCGGGAGAAACTGAATGCGGGGCCACGGTCCCGCATTCGTCAGAGTCCGTGACTTAGAGACTCCAATGTCGAATGCGGTGTTTAACGGTCATATTCTCCGCAGGATGTACGGCGAATATCCTTGCCCTCGCGGTGATTAGACGCCATGATCTCCGCAGAAGGTGCGGAGATTATGGCAAAGTACATCCATCAACTGCCCAATTGGCCAAAATTCCACGTGAATCAAAGCGCCTTGGCGGGGCCGTTGGCGAGGGTCCGCCACCGCCAGGGACGGTTCATTGGCCGGATGGAAGCCCTCGGCTTCCCCCTCCGCAGCGAGGCTGTGCTTCAGACGCTGACCCAGGACGTGGTGAAGTCGAGCGAAATCGAGGGCGAGATCCTCGACAGGGATCAGGTGCGCTCATCCATCGCGAGACGCCTCGGCATCGAGATCGGCGCGCTGACACCGGCCGCCCGCGACGTCGAGGGCATCGTCGAAATGATGCTGGACGCAACACAAGAGTATGACCAGCCCCTCACCGATGAGCGTCTCTTTGGCTGGCATGCGGCGCTGTTTCCGACCGGCCGCAGCGGCATGCACAAGATCACGGTCGGTGCTTGGCGCAACGACGCATCCGGACCCATGCAGGTTGTCTCGGGCGCCATCGGCAAGGAACGTGTCCACTACGAAGCGCCGCCCGCTTCAAGGCTTCCCGGCGAAATGAAAGCGTTCCTTGATTGGTTCGAAGCGAGCGATGACACCGATCTCGTGCTCAGGGCTGGCATCGCCCATCTCTGGTTCGTCACCATACACCCCTTCGAGGATGGCAACGGACGCATTGCGCGCGCGATCGCCGATATGGCGCTCGCGCGATCGGACCACAGCCCACAGCGGTTCTACAGCATGTCGGCGCAAATCCATCAGGAACGCAATGCGTATTACGACATGCTGGAGGCAACGCAGAAAGGCGAACTCGATATCACGCCCTGGCTGGAGTGGTTCCTCGCTTGCCTCAATCGCGCATTTGATGGAGCGGAGAACACGCTTGCCGACGTGCTTCGCAAGGCCGAATTCTGGAAGAAGCACGCCGCGATCCGACTGAATGATCGGCAACGCGATATTCTGAATCGCCTGCTCGACGGGTTCAAGGGCAAGCTCACCTCTTCAAAATACGCGACAATTGAAAAAACCTCGCCCGATACAGCCTTGCGCGACATCAATGAACTGGTTGAGCGTGGGATCCTCAGGAAAGACGAAGGCGGCGGACGCAGTACGAGCTATTCGCTGGCCGAGAGATGAGCCGATGAGCCATGGGCCAGACCAGGCAAAAAAGGGAAAAGCGCACCTGGCTCAGGGTCCGGGAAGCGTTCCGACCGCCTCGCGGCCGAGCGCGATGGCGAAGCCGACGAGCGCCACGCCGCACACCGCGCTGACCGCGCGATGGAGCGTGTCGGTGAGCAGCCGGCGCGCGCCGGAGATCAGCGCCGCGATGGCGAAACAATATGCGACGCATGCCAGCATGAAGCCGGCGAAGAACACGGTGAGATCGTTGGCGGCCGGTACCCTGCCGGTCATCGCCTCGATGGCGCCGCCGAGCGCGATCCAGTAAGCGACCGCCTGCGGGTTGGTGAGCGACAGCGCCGCCCCGGCGGCAAAATCACCGCGCTCGGGAATTGTCGCGCGTTCGGCGGTCGGACCGCGCCAGGCATCTTTCAGCGCGCGCAGGCCGAGCCATCCGAGCAGCACCACGCCGGCTGCCGCGAGCGTGCCGCGCACCGCATCGATCTGCAGCAGCAGCGCCGCACTGGTCAGGCCGATGACCGCCCAGACAGCGTCGCCGATCAGCGATCCGAACTCGACCGACAGCGCCGCCGAATATCCCCGCGCGGCGCCGCGGCGAAAGGCCTCGACGAAGACCGGGCCCGGCGGCCCGCAGAACGCGAGGCCCATGCCAAAGGCCGCGGCAAACAGGCCGACGGGAAGATCGCTCACGCGCGGCGCGGGCGGATCAGCGCACCTACTGCCCGGAAAAATTCGGCAGGCGGCGCTCGGCCATCGCCTTGATGCCTTCCTTGAAGTCGGCGGTGCGGCGGTGCCAGTCCTGCTCGACCAGCTCGCGCTCGGTCGACGATTCGATCTTGTCGGCGAGGCCGCGGCGCAGCGTCTCGCGCGTCGACATCACGGCGAGCGGGCCAGACTGGGCGATCTCGGTGGCGAGCGCCTCGGCGGCTTTGCGCACCTCGGCGAACGGGACCAGCACGTCGGCGAGCCCGATCCTCACCGCCTCGTCGCCGGGAATCCGCCGGCCGGTATAGAACAGCAGCGCCGCCTGTTGCGGACCGACCAGGCGCGGCAGCGTGGTGGTCAGACCGAAACCAGGATGAAACGACATTCGGTTGAAGTTGGCGGAGAACCGCGCCTCCGGGCAGGTGACGCGAAAGTCCGCCACCAGTGCGAGGCCGAGGCCGCCGCCGACGGCCGGCCCGTGGACCGCGGCAACGATCGGCTTCTTGTTGCGGAACAGGCGGATCGCTTCCTTGTAGAGATGCTTGGCGCCGGAGCCGGGGGCTTCCGAGGCGCTGCCGGTCTCCGGCCGCTTGGAGAAATCCGCGCCGGCGCAGAACGCCTTGCCGTCGGCGGCGAGCACGATGGCGCGGCATTGCGGATCGTCGTCGAAACGGTCGAACGCGTCGCCGATCTCGGCGATCAGGGCGTTGTCGAAGAAGTTGTTGGGCGGCCGGCGGATCTCCACCGTCGCAACGTGGCCCGAAATGCTGACGCCGATGTCGCGAAAACCCGTCGGACTGTCCATGCTGACCTCTCGTCTGGATAGGTTTGAATCATTCAGCCGCGCCGCGCCACGGCGGTGGCCGGAGGATCGAGCGCCGCGCCGAGCACCTCGTCATTGTGCTCGCCGACTTTCGGCGACGGGCTGCGGATCGCCGGCCGCACGCCGTCGATCTTGAGCGGCAGGCCGACGAAGGTGCCGCCCGAGCGCGGTTCCTGGAGCAGCATGCCGACCGCCTCGGTCTGCGGATCGCGCGCCACGTCGGCGAGATCGTTGATCGGCGCGCACGGGACCCCGGCGGCCTCCAGCCGGTCGATCCATTCGGCGCGGGTTTTGGTGCGCATCAGGGCCTCGACCTCGGGTACCAGCGTCTCCTTGTTGGCGAGGCGGAGCGCATTGGTGCGGAACCGCGGATCGGCGATCCATTCGGGACGGCCGACCGCCTCGGCGAATTTGGCAAACAGCCGGTCGTTGGCGGCGGCGACCACGATCTCGCCGTCGGACGCCTCGAAACCCTGGAAAACGACGATGCGCGGCGAGCCGGTGCGGTGGCGTGTCGGCTCGAGGCCGGTGGTCTTGTAGGCGCCGAGAATGGTGGCGAGCCAGCCGAGCGCGGTCTCGAACAGGGAGGCGTCGACGATGCATCCGGTGCCGGTCTGCTCGCGCCGATAGAGGCCCGCCAGGCAGCCGATCGCCGTCCACATCCCGCTGCCCATGTCGAGGATCGAGACGCCGACCCGCGAGGGCGGGGTCTCCGGCCCGCCGTTGACGCTGAAGATGCCGGAAAAGGCCTGCACGATCGGCTCGTAGCCGGGCTTCATCTTCATCGGTCCGGCATTGCCGAAGGCGCCGAGCGAGCAGTAGACGAGGCGCGGATGGGCGGCGCGCAGCGTCTCGCCGTCGAGGCCGAGCTCCTCCATGACGCCGGGCCGCAGGTTCTGCACCAGCACGTCGCATTCGCCGATGTACTGCTTGAGCCAGGCGACCGACGCCGCATCGGTGAGGTCGAGCGCGACGCTGCGCTTGTTGAGGTTGAGCGAATGGAAGATGTGCGAGGCATCAGGGGTGAGCAGCGATCCCCAATAGCGCGCGTCGTCGCCGCTCTTCGGCCGCTCCACCTTGACCACGTCGGCGCCCAGCGCCGCGAGAATCTCGCCCGCATAGGGGCCGGCGATGTTCTGCGCAATCTCGACGACTTTGATTCCGCTCAACGGCAGCATGTTTTGTCCTCTGCTCAGGTCTCGACGTTCCGCCGCGCATCCCAGATCTCGTAGAGCGCGAGTCCCAGGATCAGCAAGCCGACGATCACGAAGTTCGCGCGCGCGGTGGAGTCGGGGATGGCAAGTATCCATGGCGACGCCACCAGCCAGGCGCCGAGCACCACGTTGACCCATTCCTCCCAGACCTGAAACACCGATAGGGTCACCACCTCGGCCAGGATGACCAGGAAGCCGACCACGACCGCATTCTTCGTCGCGGTGGCATCGTTGGAGAACAACAGCGCCCAGGGCGAGATGCACAGCCAGATGCCCAGCCCCCAATTGGTCCAGTCTTCCCACTGCTTTGGCAAGTTGAATTCCGCGGTCGCCATGAAGCCTCCCTGGCCCACCCGCCGGCCATCGGGCGGGCGCAGCCCGTCCGCTTCTAGCAAATCCGGCTGCCGCACGCGAACCCGTCGGCCGCCTCAAGCGAGCCGTCGCAGCCACCGGTCGATGTCGTCGAGCACGCTCTCGTAGACCTCGTCCTGCGGCGGGCTCGCGCGTTTCGGCACCTTGAAGGAGTGATCTCCGCCCTCGACGACGCGGACCTCGGCTGGCGCTAAAAGATCCCGGATGACCGGCGCGAGCTCCTCGGGCGTGCCGAAGGCGTCGCGCGATCCCTGGACGAAAAGCATCGGCGCCCGGATGGCGGCGAGATGCTTCGTCCGCGGCTTGTCGGGACGGCCCGGCGGATGCAGCGGGTAGCCGAGCAGCACCAGGCCGGCGATGCCGTCCGGGGCGGACGCCACGACCTGCGAGGCGATGCGCCCGCCCATCGACTTGCCGCCGATCGCAAGCCTTCCGCGCCTCGTGCCCTGACCCGGGATCCCGTCGCGGAATTTGTCGATCACCCGGCGGTAGCAGGCTTCCAGCTTGTCGTTGCGGTCGGGCAGGCGCCGGCGCTGCTCGGTGTAGAGGAAGTTGAACGTCACGGTGTCGATGCCGCGCGCCGCCAAAGCTTTGGCGAACCGCACCATGAAGGCGCTGGTCTGGCCGGCACCGGCGCCGTGGGCGAGGATCAGGCAGATGTCCGCCGGATCCGGTGTCGTCGCCGGGTAGGCGATCGCCGTCACCTGCTCGGACGCGACGTCGACGGCGATCTTGTCCGGCATGGCTGCTCCGGGATCAGGGGGCTCGTTTATCGTCTTGGCCCTGAGGGAAGCCGCTGGCGGAGCTTGAAAAAGTTCGGCCAGGGGTCGCGGGCGAGGTACGCGAGGCGGTGGCGGAGATTGGCCACGGTGAAATGGTCGGAGCGCACCCCCTCGGAGAGCTCGTCCCAGGCGAGCGGCGTCGACACCGAGGCCTGCGGCAGGGCGCGGGTGGAGTAGGCGCCGACGGCGGTGGCGCCGGGATCGTTGCGAAAATAGTCGATGAAGATGCGTCCGCCGCGGGCGCGTTTCGACATGGTCGCGACGTAGCGCTCGGGGCGGGCGCGCGCCATCGCCTCGGCGACCGACGCGGTGAACGCCTTGGCCTCGTCCCAGCCGGCAACGGGCTCGATCGGCACCACCACATGCAGCCCCTTGCCGCCCGATGTCTTGACGAAGCTTGCCAGCCCGAGCCCATCGAGCCGTTCGCGCACCTCGCGTGCCGCGGCGATAACCGCGTCCCACGGCACGTCCTCTCCGGGATCGAGGTCGAAGATCAGCCGGTCGGGCTTTTCGTAATTTTTCGCCAGCGAGCCCCAGGGGTGGATCTCCACCGTGCCGGCCTGAACGAATTCCATGAGCCCGGCGAGACTGTCGATCGCCAGCATCGGCTCCTTCTCGCCGACGTCGACCCGGTGCACCGCGTCGGTCAGGCCGGCCCATGGATGCTTGGCGAAAAAGCCCTTCTGGTCCGTCCCCGAGGGGTGGCGCAGCAGGCTGAGCGCGCGGCCGGCGATATGCGGCAGGATGCGGTCGGCGATGTCGGTGTAGAAGTCCGCTAGCCCCTGCTTGGTGATGCCCGGCACCGCCCACAGGATGCGGTCGGGATGGGTCAGCCTGACCGCGGCCGCCGCCGGAGTCTCTTCGCCGGCTGGGGCGTGGATTCCAAGATGATGTCTTCCGCCGGCTTGTCCTCGCGCAGACCCTTGAAGGATGCCTGGCGGATCAGGCCGTCGCGGGTCCAGTCGCGATACTCGATGGCGCAGACCAGGCGCGGCTCGATCCAGACGACGCCCTTCTCCTGCCCCGCCGGCAGCGGTTTCTGCAGCGGCGGCTTCGGCGCCTTCATCCGCTCCAGGTCGTCATAGAGCTTGCGCGCCTGGTCGCCGGACCAGCCGGTGCCCACCCGGCCCGCATAGACCAGCGTCCCATCCGAATAGTAGCCGAGCAGCAGCGCGCCGATCGAGCGGCTCGCCGCCGTCGAGGCGATGGTGCCGAGAACCACGAATTCCTGGCTCTGCCGGCATTTGGCTTTCAGCCAATGCTCGCCGCGCCCGGGCCGGTAGGTCGAATCCTTCCGCTTGGAGACGATGCCTTCGAGCCCGAACCGGCACGAATGCTCCAGCATCAGCGGTCCGTCGGTTTCCAGATGCTCGCTGAAGCGCAACGGCGAGGAGGCGGGGAGGGCCGACATCATTTGCTGCAGCAAATCCTTGCGATCGATGAGCGCCGCCTTGGTGAGATCGAATCCCTCGCCGTACAGGAGATCGAACACGATGTAGCGGAACCGGTTCTGACGGCCGGCGGTCAGCTCGGCCTGCAGGGCGTTGAAGCTGGAGATGCCGGAGGAATCCTCGACGACGATCTCGCCGTCGATCAGGGCGGAGCCGAGGGCGAGCTCTGCGAGCGCATCGGCGATGCCGCGAAAACGGTCGGTCCAGTCGAGCCCCTTGCGGGTGAGCAGCCGGACTTTGCCGCCGTCGATGCGTGCCTGGATGCGGTAGCCGTCGTGCTTGATCTCATGGATCCACTTGGGTCCGCTGGGCGGCTTGTCGCAGGGCAACGCCAGAGTCGGTTCCAGAAATAACGGCAGCAGCGCTTTTTTCGCGCCGCGCAGCTTGGCGATGTCGGGAAGCACGACCCGGCTGCGCTTCGCCGCCGCGGCGCGGGCGGCGTGGTCGGTGCGCAGCGCCCCTTCGGCGGCAAGCTCGTCATTGGTGCGGCCGCTCGCCTGGGAGGTGGTTTCCTCCTCGACGATCTCCGGGTCGCCGGGCCGGCGGGCGAATTCGTCCTCGGCCTTCATCAAGAGCCAGGGCTCGGTCTTCTCGCCCTTGCGCGGCCGGATGCGGACGAGGTGCCACAGGCCCTTCAGCCGCGCGCCGGTCGAGCCGGAATGCCAGATGACCCTTGTCGAGCCCCTTGTGCGGATCGCCCTCCGGCAGCCAGCTGCCGCGGTCCCAGACGATCATCGAGCCGCCGCCGTACTCGCCCTTGGGGATATTGCCCTCGAAGTCGAGATACTCGACCGGATGATCCTCGGTGCGCACCGCGAGCCGTTTTTCGCCGAGCGCCAGGCTCGGGCCCCTGGTCACCGCCCAGCTCTTCAGCACGCCGTCGAGCTCGAGGCGAAGGTCGTAGTGCAGCCGCCGCGCCGCATGCTTCTGCACCACGAAACCGCCGGCTGTGTTGCCGGCGGCGTCCGCTGTCGGCTCCGGTGTGCGGGCAAAATCGCGCTTGCGCGGCATAGTCGGCGAGCGGCGGGTTGCGGTTCGCCCGCTTCGCGGTCGGCGTTGCCGCCGATTTTGCACCCGTCCTGGCGCGCGCCGGCACAGTCTGCTCTCAGGCCAATTGTGTATGACGAAGACAATGCCGAAGACGCCGGCCTGCTTTGTTTGGCACCTCGCATGCAGCGAGTCCTCCCTCCCCCCGCTCTTGCGGCGGGGAGGGATGGGGTGGGGTCGCGCACCGCAGATTCGGAGCAAATAATAGCCCCTCCACCCCGACCGCCTTCGCTTTGCTCAGGCGGTCGACCCTCCCCGCCAACGGGCGGCAGGGTGGACTCGCGGCACGGCAGTGCCCGGTAGCCGGCGGTATCATGTGCGGTCGCCTCTGTGTGGTCTCACGAAGCCGAACCGGCGAGCTGCATTTCGCAGTATTTCAGGGCGCGCTTGGCGCGCGCGGCCCAGGGCGAGGTGCCGTCGTGCGCGAGATATCGCCTCCACCATACCGCCGCCTCGGCGTGTCGCTCAAGCCGCTGCAGAAAAAGGCCATGTTGAACATGGCGTCGGCATAGCCGGGATCGGCAGCGAGCGCGCGCTTCAGGCAGTCGACCGCCTCAGCGGTGCGGCGCTGGTCGTCCAGCACGTCGGCGAGGTTGTACCAGGCGAGCGCAAGTCCGGGTCCGCCTTGACGGCGGCCCGATAGGCGGCCTCCGCCTCGAGGTTGCGCCCGCGTCGCCCGCAGGACATTGCCGAGGTTGAACGGCGCCGCCGGATCGCGCGGGATCGATCTTCATCACCCGCCGGTAGAGCCGTTCGGCCGTGGCGAGGTCGCCCTGCCTCCTCGGCGGCTTGCGCCTGCGTCGAAACACCGCGTCGGCGTCGCCGGCGGGCTTTTCGACGTCGAGCACGAACTGGCCGGTCTTGTCGGTGCGGCCCTGGACCTGCTCGACCAGGATGCGGTCCGAGGATTCGGGAAACAGCTTCAGATTCGAAAGCCGCGCGTCGGGAAGCCATTTGCGGATCTCGCGCAGGCTTTTCGTGATCACCGAAAGCCCCGTTCCGGCGGCCAGCAGCCGCGCGACCTGGCGCGCCGCCGCGAGATCGCGAAAGCCGTAACAGACCGCCGCGGGCCTCGATCAGGCCGAACATGGCGAGCTGGTCGACGACCTCCTTCGGCAGCTTGCTCAAGCTTGGCAAGCTGATCGGCCGTGTAGGTCTTGGCCTGCTCCGCCGGGGGGTTTTGTCCGACCCATTCGAGAAACTGCCTCTCGCTGGCGATCGGGATCTCGTAGGACTTCGCCTGGGCGAGGCTGTTCGAGGGCCGGCCGTCGTCGAGCAGCGGCCAACCGAGCTCGCCGACGATCAGCACGTCGGTCTGCCTGGTCACGCCCTCGCGCGGCTTGCCGCCATGCTTGCGCACCAGCGCGAAGGCGTCCGCCCGCTTCATCGACGCAAGCCGCCCCGTGAAGGCGACGGTGCCTTCGAGCGCCGCGCGATCGGGTTCGGCGTTCTGCTTCAGCGTCCCGTTTTCCTCTTGCCCGGCGGTGTCCGCCCGGGCCCGGGCCTTGGTGCTGGCCGCGGCGGGCTTCTTCTTTGTCTCGGCGCCGATACTGGCCCGCAGCGCATCCATCAGATTGATGACGCGCTGCGGAGCCGCCTCCTCCTTCGGCGGCTCGACCATGCGGCCGGCCTGCTTGGCCCGGAGCAGCTCGACCAGGGCGGTCTCGTAATGGTCCTCGAATGTCGACGGATCAAAATGGGACGCCTTGCTGTCGACGATATGGGCGGCGAGCTCCTTCATCTCCGCCGGCAACTTGAGCTCCGGCATGTCCTCGAAATAGGCCGCCTGGCTCGCGGACCTCGTAGGGGTAGCGCAGGGTCGTGGCGAGCAGGCCCTTGTCGAAGGCCTCGAGCATGATGACATGCTCGCGCCGCGTCAGCACCACGCGGCCCAGCGCCACCATGCCTTTGTCGCGGATCGCATCGCGGATGACGGCGAACGCTTCCTGTCCGACCTGGTCGGTGGGGGCGATGTAGTACGGGCTATTCAGATAGCGATCGTCGATCTCGGTCCGCGGCACGAAGCTCGTCGATGTCGATGGTGTGGGTGCTCTCGATCTTGACCTTCTCGATCTCCTCGTCCTCGACCTGGAGATACTGGCCCTTGCCGATCTCGTAGCCGCGGCCGATGTCGTCCTTGTCGACCGGCTCGCCGGTCTCGGCATCGACCAGCTGCTGCTTGAGCCGGTTGCCGGTCTTCTTGTTGATCCGGTTGAAGGAGACTCGTTCCGAGCTCGAGGCGGCCGGATAGAGCGCGATCGGGCATGAAACAAGCGATAGTTTCAGGTAACCCTTCCAGTAGGCACGCGGGGCCATGGGAAACTCCTTGACGCGACCAACAGCGCCGGCGGCGACCACGGGGGCCGGCAACCGCACCATCATAGCAGCGAAATGAACCACACCAATCGTTGAGGATTGGCAAATGCATCCGCGCGGGCGTCGCGGAGCCGTCGCTATACCGCATTGCGGTAGTCCCGCCATGGTATGGCGCCCCGGGGGGAGGATAATTAATTTTTCTAGAAAACAACCCTATGCAAAGTAGGCCACTTGCGGCGCTCTTTATGGTAAAATCTCCAGCACGGGGCGCGTACGCTCGCCTTGTCAAGCGCCTGAATTGCAATCAGCCAGCTGGGAGAGGATGACCCGAGATGGCCACGAAGAAACCCCAGCCAGATGCTGCGAAGCCGAAATACGAGCCGAGCTCACAGGAGCTGGCGGCTCTCGGCAAGTACCTCGCCCGAAAAGCTGACAGTTCGGGGCCACGACTCAAAGTCGTGAAGGGAAAGGTCGTAAGGATCTCGCCCGACCATCCAGATGAATTCATCGGCTTCGTGCTGCTGATGGATGCGCTCGGCACTGCGGATGGGGATTTCGTCAATGGTCTCCTCCACCAATTGAGCAATGCGGGTTCAGAGGGGCCGCACGTTGACGAGCACAAACTCAATTACCTGCTTTCCATTGTCAAAGGTGTTAAGCCGAGAGATCAGCTCGAGGCGATGCTGGCGGCGCAGATGGCCGCAGTACATATGGCGACCATGAAGTTCGCTCGGCGACTTGCGCACGTAGAGGATATTCAGCAGCAGGACAGCGCCGAGCGCGCCTTCAACAAGCTCGCCCGGACGTTCACAACCCAGATGGAAGCGCTCAAGCGCTACCGCACCGGCGGCGAGCAGAAGGTCACGGTCCAGCATGTAACCGTCAGCGAAGGCGGCCAGGCGATCGTGGGCAACGTGACGCAGGCGGCAAGCGAGACCGAGTCGGGCAAGGCTGCGGGTTCGCCGCCTGCCCTGCCCGATGCGCGGGACACTCCAATGCCGATCTTGGGCGAACGGGCGGCTTCTCCGGTTGCGGTAAGACGCAAGTCGACGAAATGACCAGCGACCATCCGCGCAATACCGGCCCGATGCTGTCGAGCCCGCGCTGCGGCGCCAAGACCCGCTCGGGTAAGCCGTGCATGTCGCCGGCGGTAGGCCACAAGAAGCGTTGTCGCATGCATGGCGGCGCGCCGGGATCGGGCGCACCCAGGGGAAATCAAAACGCGCGCAAGCACGGCCTTTATACGAAAGCCGCGATTGAAGAGCGGAGACAGCTCCGCGTCCTCATACGGCAGTCGCAGAAGCTGCTGCAGGACATTGAGTGAGGCAAGGGGATATTATTCAAAACAACTGCGCCTTCCGCATGAGACCGACTCCATACCCCAAGGGATGGCGACCTTCGCGGAGCTTTCCCACGTGGGCCAGGATCACGGGGTTCAACGTGAGGCGCCGTCTCTCGTGCCGATCCGCCGCATGACGACCGAACTCGATCAGGCGAGTCTTCTCCGGATGGAGCGACAGGGCAAACTCCTCAAACCGCTTGCGCATCGCGTCCCAGAAGCGTCGGGCATCGACCTCGTGCGCGAAGCCAACGACGATGTCGTCGGCATACCGCACAATCATCAATGCTGGTCTGGCCGACCAGCCCGTCGCCGCCATACTGCTCGGCCTAGGACGAGGGGCATCAATTCCTCCAGCCATATATGGTCCCCCGACCACGATCTATGGCGGCAGCATTAAGTCCTCAGCCTGTGGGGTTCTGATCCGTCAATAATTTGATGGTAGTCTCACGATGATGTTTGGAATTGGCGCGATCGACGCCTTCTACGGTGATCGCGAGCATGCCGTCGTCGAGTCTTCCTATCCAGCCTTTTTCTTTCAGATACCAGAGATGAAACTCCAGATGCTCACGCGGACAGCCTGACATGCGTTCAAGCTCGTAATCGCCAATGCCGGGTTCCTTGATGTTTTGTCGGCGTTTGACGTATAAAATCGACAGCAGCCGGTCCTGAATGTCGACATCCCGTTCGATGCCTTTACTGTCGCTGGCTTGCTCGGCCAAATTCCGGCGGAAGTAAGAATGGTTTTTATGCTGAATATCGTACTGGGCGCGTTTGACCGGATCTCTGAGCGTACC
>CAVWIS010000053.1:0-14725 GCA_963755055.1 uncultured Alphaproteobacteria bacterium
ACCACCCGCTGCAACTTTCCGGTATGACGGCTTGTCAACGGCATGTCGCGCCGTCACCCGCTCTGGTCGTTCTACGACGATTTGCGTATGCTGTCGTTATTCGTCGCCGGGGCGGCTCTTCAAAGAGTTGCGGCGCACAGAGAGCAAGGGGTGAGGATGAGTTCGGCCGGTCCCCTAATCGGCGATGACGAGGCGAGCGCCGAGATCCGCGCCCTTTACAGCGATATCCGTGCAAGCCACGGTGTCGGGCTGATCATCAACTTCTGGCGGGCGCTTGCGAACGATCCTCCGACGTTGCGCCGCATGTGGGACAGCTTCAATTCGACCATGGCGCCGGGCGCCCTCGACCCTTTGACCAAGGAGCTGGTCTTTCTTGCGGTGAGTGCAACCAACGGCTGCGCCTACTGCACCGCGTCGCACGGTACCGCTGCTAAAACACAGGGCATGTCGTCCGAAATGATGGAGGAGCTGATGGCGGTCGTGGGCTTGGCCAACGAGGCCAACCGGCTTGCCGCCATCTATCGGATCCCCGTCGACGACCGGTACGAGGCGCTGCTCGACGAACTCGCCCAGCTGCGCGAGATCGACCGCCGTCGTGCCATCGCGGAGCGGGCGCAGAATAACCTCTCACGATATTTCGCTCCGAAACTGGCTGCGTTGCTGGCCGTGCGTGACGAGGCGCTGGGCGCGGTACGGCGGCAAAACGTAGCCGTATTGTTCGCGGATATCGTCGGTTTTACGGCGATTTCCGAGACGATGCCACCCGAATCAGTGGTGGCGATGCTACGTCAATACCACGCGCGGATGACGGCAGAGATTGTCGCCTGCGAAGGCACCGTCGAGAAATATATCGGCGACGAGATTTTCGCAGTGTTTGGAGTGCCGACGCCGGGTGACCGCGATGCGGAGAATGCGCTCCGATGCGCCGAGCAGATGCTGAAGGCGCTTGATCAGTGGAACGAGGAGCGCGGTCGGCTTCAAGAGCCCCCGCTCACGATCGGGATCGGGCTCAACTACGGTCCGGTCGTGGTCGGCGACGTCGGTAGCGCGCACAGCATGTCGTTCACCGTCATTGGCGACACGGTGAACACCGCGAGCCGCCTCCAGGCGTTGACTCGCGACTTAGCGACCCCGCTTGTGGTCGGCGATCCGTTGGTTCGTGCGGTCGGGACCGAGTCCGGAGCCGATGCGGCGGGGCAGCTCAGGCGATTGCAAGACAAGGGCGAGCACGTCCTGCGCGGGCGCCGCGAATTGGTGCGGATCTGGACCCGCGCCGACGGTGATCACACCCTTGCCGCGGCGGAACTCGGTCATGTCGCGCGGTACCGCGACTTGGCAATATCCGCTCGGCTGCCCAGGCAGGATTGGGGGATGATGCAACAATGATGGCGCTGATCGACAACAGTGCCGCCAGCGCCGAGGTACACGCGATCTACGCGGCACCCGCAAAACCCGCGGCGTCGACTGGATCAACAATTTCTCGCAGCGCCAGCGACCCGGCGACGCTAAAACGCACCGTGTATTGACGCTGATCAGGCTGGCGATTGCCGAGTTACAGGTGCTCCAGTGGGGACCAGCCCATTGAAGTCAGACGACAGGCTAGACGCCTCGAACCCGTTTGATGGATGGCCGCTTCCACCCGACCTCACGGTTCACTGGCGTGGGCGTACCGATTACGGCGAAATCAGCGGCCTCGAGTTCGGCACCGCGACGCGGCTCAGTGCCGGCTCGCCAGGCTGATCGCAAGCGAGAGAGCACCCACCAAGATGAGGCTGAAGGCCCAAGTCGCATCCAGATTGAACCAGCTCCGCGACACGAACTTGAGACCCAGGTAGCGGTAGACCAGCCACGCCAAGAATCCGCCGGCTGCGATCATCGCGACAGAGTGGACGACGGAGACCAGGACGGCCATGCCGAGATTGGCGTTGATGAGGGCGCCTGCCGCCTCGTGGCCCCTGTCGAGGTCGGCGGCCCGGCAGAGCCCGAGATAGATCGGCACGAGCATCAATCCCGCGCCATGCGCGATCGCCACGGCGAAGGACCAGAGCCCCAGTTGCGTCGGTCGTATCCGCGCCAGCACCCGCGGATGGCGCCGGTTGACGAACCGGAAGATGCCGAACCCGATGACCAGGAGACTGGCGCCGATCTGGATCTGTCGCTGCCATTCGACGAGGGCGACCAGCAGCGCGAAGGGAAGGATCACCACGAGCATCGCCAGCAGATGGCCGACCGTTAGCGGCCAAAGTGCCGCCACGAGGGCGCGCGAACTCCTTTCCATCAGCCCGGCTGAAACGGCGAGCGGCCATCCCATCCCCGGGTTCACCCCGTGATAGAGGCCGCTCGCGACGACAGCCAGCCAGAGCCCGGCAGGTGTCCAATCCGCTCCGCTCAAATTCAAACCGACGGATAGCAGAACGAATCCGTCGAGCAATCGCCGCCCTCGAGCCGGATCTGATGCGCCCGGTATCCGTCAGGGAAGCTCACCCAGTAGTCCTTTGCCAGCTCGAGGCCGCCGCTCGCGTTCGCATTGGCCATGACCTCAGCGCCCGGCACTCCGTCGGGATAGAACTGGTTGTCCCACGTCGAGTAGAGCGAGTTGGTCCAGTAGACCCGCTTGCCGTCACGGCTGATCTCGACCATCTGCGGACCGCCTGCATACACCTTGCCGCTCGGGTGGGGCGTGCGGCGAGCGATGCCGCCGACGTGGACCGAGCCCGCAAGCTTCGGCTTCCTCGGGTCGGTGACGTCGTACTGACGCATCTCGCCGGTTCCCCAGCAGGCGACGTAGAGGAACCGGTCATCCATGGAGAGGTCGATGTCGGTCACCAGCGGCGGCACTGCGCCAAACCCCTGCAGGAGGGGTGGCAGCTGGTCCTTGGACGCCGGCTCGGGCGGGATCGTCGCCGTCTTCTCGATGTGGAACTTGCCGCCTTCGCGCCACCAGGTCCAGATCGAGCCTTCGAGGTTCGTGGTGTCGACCACGACGCCCAGGAACCCGTACTCGCGAACGGGATCGTGCGCGGGCCGCACCTCGAGCGCCATCTGGTGGTTGGCGCCAAGATCGATCGTCTGGACGTTGCGCCGGGCCCGGAGATCCCAGAAGTGGATCCGATGGCCATACTTGTTCGAGAGCAGATCCTCCGGCACGATCCCGTTCTCGAACTGCGGCGGCAGCCCCCACTCGCTCGTCACCATGTAGTCGCGCGGCAGGTTCCACCAGAAGTCATAGTGCAGGTTCTGGGGTCCGCGGTCGATCTCCCAGCGGCCCAGGATATCGAACGTCTCGCAGTCCATGATGAAGACGCCAGGCGGCCCGTCGGTGCCGTCCTTGCCGCCGCCGCCGAGCGTGCTGACGTAGATGCCTTCCGGACCGCAATGGACCGTGTGGGGCCGCGAGTAGCCGGTCTTCTTGAACACCTCCTCGGGCTCGATGATCTTGTGAATCTTCGCCTTGGTGGGATCGGGCTTCGTATCCACGACATAAATGCGCGAGGAGCGGAGCCCGGGGATGATCAGGTAGCGCCGCTCGAGGAACGCGTGGCCGGTGAGCGGCGACAATGCCGACGAGCAGGCGTTCCAGCCGAAATGGTGGAACTCGTCGCCCTTGTAGGGCATCGTCACCGTGTGGACGATCTGGCTAAATGTGGGCGAGCCGGGCTTTACGTCGATCACCGCGAGCGCGTCGGGCTTTGAGAAGTCCGGGCTGAGCAGCAGCGTGTAGGCGAAGTTCTCCGGCGGAGCTTCCATCGCAAGCTTCGGCGATGCGTGGAAGGTCGGATCAGGCCTCATCGTCATCGGAATTCCTCCCTGTTGTTTCGAGGCGCACAGCGGCCTTCTGTAGGTTGGGCTCATGTGCCCCGAGGGTGACAAATGTGCCATTAACGAGGATATCGCCTTACGGTTTGAACCACCAGCAGTAGCTCGCGAGAAAGTCAGCGCCGCCTTTTCGTTGCGGACAGATCACCTCGGACGGCGGCGTGATCTCCTGGCCCAAGCGACGCCTTGGTATCGCCGACGGTGGTGCCGGCTAGGCAGTACAGAGCACTATATCGACCTCGCGAGCGCTAGCGCAGGCATTCTGCTGTTCGCGGGGGATGGTTTTTGTGGAAACTCGTTACACCAGATGTCGCCTCGACCGGCGATGACGTGTTTCAACAGGACGCGAACATTGACGCCTAATGTGGCACGCTATGAGCGAATCGCGCCCTTCTACGACCTCCTCGACCTCCCTTTCGAACGGCGCCGCTACCGTGCGTTGCGGCCGCTACTCTTTCAGAACCTGAAGGGCCGGCTGCTCGACGCCGGCATCGGCACCGGCCGGAATTGCGCGTTCTATCCGCCGGAGACGATTGTCTCGGGGATCGATACCAGCCCGGCCATGCTGGCACGGGCGCGCCGGCGGTGCCCGACCCTGTCGGCGGGCGGCCGGCTTTACCGGATGGACGTCACCGCGCTCGGATTCCCGGCCGCCTCGTTCGACGCGGCGGTAGCGACATTCCTGTTTTGTGTTCTCTCCGAGAGGCTGCAGGTCCCGGCGCTGCGGGAGCTTGGTCGCGTGGTCAGGCCGGGCGGCCTTATTCGGCTCCTCGAATATGTCCGACCGCGAGGCACCCTACGGCGGATCGTGTCGCGGCTGTGGGATCCCTGGATCGCCTGGGCTTATGCTTTGACAACAGGCTCGGGTCCCGCTGTAGCCGCGCGTCAGCATTACGTCGCCGAAGTCGATCGGCTATTGTCCGGCAGACGAGAACCACGCGCCTATCGTTGACAGGCGAGCGCCAAGCCTGGACAGTGTTGGCACGTGGCGCGAGCCTGATGCGGCCAATGGTCGGTCGCGGTCGCTGAGGTGCCCTCCTCAAAGGTCAGGAGAATATCCGTGTTCGACATTGATCGTTTCGCCACCGCTTGCCGCGCCGCTCTCGCCGAACTCGGAAGTGATGCAATTCGTGAGGTTGTCCGCCGAACTATCTCTGAACCGAGTGATATCATCGCCGCGCTTGGTGAACAAACCGGTGCTTTCGCTGGCATTCTGGTGCGTGCCCCCGACCTGACCAACCACAACGTTGTATGGGGCAGCCGCCAATGGACGTTGCCGCACAATCACCGTCACCGTGCGATTATCGGCATGTATGGCGGAGGTGAGGACAATATCTACTGGCGCCGTCTGCCTAACGATGCGAAGGGGCGGGTGGAGGCGGCGGGCGCGGCCTCGCTTCGTAACGGTGACGTTACGGTACTGGGTCGCGACATAATTCATTCCGTCACGAATCCGTTGGATAAACTCTCCTACGCGCTGCATGTCTATGATGGCGACTTCCTAGCCGCGGAGGGAAAGAGCTGCTGGGACGCGGAGACGCTAGCCGAATTACCCTATGACGGCCCAACGGTATCGCCAATGTTCGGTCAGGCCCTCGCGACCCTATAAAGCAGGCCAGGAGTCAGCCGGGTCATCAAAACCTAAGAGCGGCTATTCACCCCAGGAAGCGCGAACATTCAGCGATCAGGACCACATTGGCACATGGCACTGTATCGCGAGATCCGATCCCTCACCTGAGCGCAATATGGGCATGCGACTCTCCAATCTTGCTGGCGTGAAGGGCCGCGATCGGCGCCGTTTTGCCGCCGACCGGCGAGTCGGCTACCGGCCGCTGGTGCCCATAACGGACCTCCCTAGCGCGGTACGGGCCCGCACGGCCGTGCCGCTCGTCGCCCGAGTTCCCTCGTAGCCTAAGATATCGCTCTCGTTTATAGACCTCAGCGGCGGGCACTGCTCAACAGGACGAGGATTGCGCCCGCGACAGTGTCGCGCAATTGTAGGGGCTCGCCGGAGCACGGTTTTCCCTGCCACCACGGAGAGCGGGTCAAGCAATGGGCGAGTTCGGAATCGGGCAGCCGGTGCGGCGTTTCGAGGACAAGCGCCTCTTGAGCGGCAACGGCCGGTTCCAGAGCGACAACAGCCTGCTCGGCCAGGCATACGCTTACGTGCTGCGCTCGCCGCACGCCCATGCTCGCATCCGCAAACTCGACCTCGCGGCAGCCCAGGCCGCGCCCGGCGTGCTGCGCTGATCATGACCGGCGACGACCTCGTCGAGGCCAAGCTCGGCGTCATGGGCGTACCGTTCCAGCGCAAGCGGCCAGACGGATCGCCGATGTTCGCGCGCGCCTTTCTCGGCCTGGCGCAGGGCACGGTGCGCTATGTCGGCGAGCCGGTGGCGTTCGTCGTCGCCGAGACGCTGGCGCAGGCGAAGGACGCCGCCGAGCTGATCGACATCGATTACGAGGCGTTGCCCTCGGTCACCGATACCGCCGAGGCGGCGGAGGGCAAGATTGCGGTGTGGGACGAGTGCCCCGACAACATCTCCAACCTGTTCGAGACCGGCAACAAGGCCGCGACCGAGGCGGCCTTCGCCAAGGCGGCGCACATCGTCAAGCGTCGCTACGTGATCAGCCGGGTCTATGCGCATTTCATGGAGCCGCGCGGTGCGATCGGCGTCTGGGATCCGGGCGAGGACCGCTTCACCCTCTACGCCGACGTGCAATACCCGCACCGGGTGCGTCAGGCGCTCGCCACGCGTATCTTCAAGATCCCGGAGAGCAGGATCCGGGTCATCGCCGGCGATGTCGGCGGCGGGTTCGGCACCAAGGGCTGGCAGTATCCCGAGCACCGGCTGGTGCTGCTTGCGGCGAAGAAACTGCGCCGTCCGGTCAAATGGACCTGCGAGCGCAGCGAGGCGATCCAGGCCGACGAGCACGCCCGCGACAATGTCAGCGACGCCGAGCTGGCGCTCGACAAAGACGGCAAATTTCTCGGCCTCAGGGTCAAGACGCTGGCCAATGTCGGCGCCTACATCTCGTCCGAACGCAACCTGCTTGCGACCTTCGGCAATGTCGGCACGCTAACCGGCATCTATGACATCCCGGCAGGCGCACGTCGCGGTGCTGGCGGTGATGGCCAATACCAACGGCACCGCGCCCTATCGCGGCGCCGGACGGCCCGAGGCGACCTATGTCATCGAGCGACTGATCGACGACGCGGCGCGCGAGCTGGGCTTCGATCCGGTCGAATTGCGGACGCAAAAACCTGATCCCGGCCTCGGCGATGCCGTACAAGACCGCGCTGAACCTCAATTACGATTGCGGCGATTTCCCCGCCAACCAGCAGAAGGCACTGGCGCAAGCCGACTGGGCCGGGTTCTCGGCGCGCCGCGACGAGGCCACGGCGCGCGGCAAACTGCGCGGCATCGGCATCGCCAACCCGATCGAGAAGGCGGCGGGGCCCGGCCAGGAATTTGCCGAGATCCGCTTTCACCCAAGCGGCAACGCCACCCTGTTGATGGGCAGCAAGAACCAGGGCCAGGGCCACGAGACCATGTTCAAGCAGGTGCTGAACGAAAAGCTCGGGCTCGACCCGACGACCGTGCAATACATCGACGGCGACACCGACCGCGTCGCCTTTGGCATCGGCACCAACGGCTCGCGCTCGACGGTGATCGGCGGCTCGGCCTTGTGGATGGCGGCCGACAAGGTCATCGCCAAGGGCAAGACGCATTGCCGCGCATCTGCTCGAGGCCGCCGACGCCGACATCGAGTTCGCGGCGATGGGGCAATTTCTCCGTCGCCGGCACCGACCGGCGCGTCAGCATCACCGATGTCGCCAAGGCGTCGTTCCAGTCCGGCCGCCTGCCGCCAGGCCTCGAAGGCGGGCTCTACGAGACCGGCACCTTCGCCCCCGACGACAACACCTATCCCAATGGCTGCCATGTCTGTGAGGTCGAGATCGACCCCGATACCGGCGCGCTGGAGATCGTCCGCTACGTCGTCATCGACGACGTCGGCACGGTGGTGAACCCGATCGGCCTCAAGGGCCAGATCCATGGCGGCGTCGCGCAAGGGCTGGGCCAGGCGCTGATGGAGCAGGTCGTCTACGACCGCGAATCGGGGCAGAACCTGACCGGCAGCTTTATGGATTACGCATGCCGCGCGCCGACGCGATGCCGTATATGGAGATCATCTCAAACCCGGTGCCGACCAAGCGCAATCCACTGGGCGCCAAGGGCGCGGGCGAGGCCGGCACGGTCGGCGCGCTGCCGGCGATCGTCAACGCCGTCATCGATGCGCTCGCGCCGCTCGGGGTCAAAAGCCTCGACATGCCGGCGACCAGCGAGCGCATCTGGCAGGCGATGCGGGATGCGCGTGCCTGACCCTGAACTCAGGCACCCCGCCATTCTACAAAAGGGGTGAAGGGCTTCGACGGCAGTACGTGGGTATTGTCAACGCGACCGGGGTCCGGTCTATGAGTTCCACCTCAATCACGTGCTCGTACCGGACAGCCCGACGGCCCTGTTCCGCACCGAATACGAGGAGGTCTGATCATGGCGACGCTCGGCGATCTAGCGAAACTGGTGCGGTCCAAGAACGCCGGCCCGTTCTGGCTGACCATCGACATCATGTTTGACGACGCGAACGCCTATCGCCGTGCCCGCGACGCCGAACTCGTCAACCGCACCTCCATGGCCCGCCTCTACAACCGCAACCCGGCCGACATCATCGTCGTCAACCACGACACGGCGCTAGCGATCAAAGTGAGCTTCCCCCGTCCGCAAAGCTCAGGCTCCAAGCACGACAGCGACGCCTATGGCGGCCAGCAATACGCGCCGCTCTTGGGACTGGAGGTGCCAGGCTGAATTATCAGGTCGATCGGTCTGCGGACGTAAAGCCAAACAGCGTTTAAACAGACTGTGAGCTCGGCGGCACGCCAAACCGCCCATCAGACGCCGATGACGCCTTCGCACCGATAAGAGGCGTTCGCGAGGGCGCAATCCAGGATGCGAGGCCGCGTCTAACAGTTGAGTATTAACCCCGTGATCAGACCATCCGCTCGCCGATGTCTATTTAGAGCATCCGCTCGTCGGGGCCGATCAGGTTCCACGGCGTCTCGCCGAGGATGGCGCGCCGGCAATTCTGCACAGCGCGCCGGAGGTATTCGTCACGCCATGCCCCGCCCCCCGCCGAATTGTGCGGCGAGCCGATGACGTTCGGGAGGTCGAGAAACGGGTGACCCATCGCGAAGCGGCCGTGCCGCACCGGCTCCACCCACCACGCATCGATGCCGGCGAAAAAGTGCGGATGGGCGACAAGATGCGCGTAGAGCGCCCCCTCATCGACGATCTCGCCACGCGCGACGTTAATCAGGATCGCGTTCTCCTTCATCAGGTCCAGTTCGCGCGCGCCGATCAATCCCTCGGTGGCGGTCGTCAGCGCGGCGCTGATGACGAGGACATCGGCGACGCGCAACATCTCGTCGAGGAGGTCGGCCGTCGCGATCCAGTCGGTCGGCTCGTCGCTCGCGCCGCGGCGGTTGATTGCGTGAATTTTCATCCCGAAGGCGCGCATCAGCCGCGCCGTCGCGACGCCGACATTGCCGAAGCCGAGGATGCCGCAGACGCCGCCGCGCAGCATCCGGTTGGCGCTGCGCTGGTTGAATTCGCCGCGCTTGAGGTTGGCGTGCTCGATGAACAGGCGCTTCGCCGCAGCCAGCGCCAGCGCGACGATGTGCTCCGACATCGGTTCGGCCCCTCCGCCCTTATTGGCGGCAACCGGCAATTCCCGCGGCAGGTCGCGGGTCGGCACCCAATCGACGCCGGCGGCGGTGAACTGCAATAGCCGAGCATTGCGGATCAGCAGGATCTCGTCGGGCCGCAGTTCCTTCGACGTGTCGTGGGACAGCACCGCCCCAGCACGCCCGAGCGCGTGGGCTCGGTCGGCCGGCGCCAGATCGACGAGATAGATCGCCTCGGCGGTCCCGTCCAGTTCTTCCGCGACGATCTCCCGGCTGCGCCCCGTCAGCGGATAGGTCACCACCAGCGGCCCTACGCTCATTCACCAGACCCCGTTCTGATCCATCTGCAGTATACCCTGATGCACCAACACACGGCGAAGGGACCTTGCCCTACACTAATCGAAAAGGTCAGCGCGGGTCCCGAGTAGCCTATCGCCGCGCCGCGGTGGGGTGACAGGGTTGTACCGTAAGCGGGCGGTTGGGCCGTGATTGAAGTCGCTTTTTCTCGACACGTCCGGTCCGGACTTCCGGCGGTGGCGGGCGTCCCACGCTAGGCCACAGTATTTCGCGGAACATCCTTGAACGGCTTGTCCGGGTCGCCGGTCCGCTCGCGCGGCATCTTCAGCACGCGTTCGCTGATGATGTTGCGCTGGATCTCGTCCGTACCGCCGGCGATCGAGCTGGCCGGCACCGACACTAGGATCTCCGCCAGCAACCCATTCATTGGGCTGTCGTCACCGGTCAGCAGCGCATCCGGCCCTAGCAGCGATGTATGCACGCGAGCCGCCGCCCGGGCGATGATGCTGGACGCCAGCTTGCCGAGGGAGCCCTCGGGGCCCTGCGGCCGCCCCTGCTCCTGCGCCGTGCGGGCGCGGCGAGCGGTCCATTCCGCGGCCTTCGACATCGCCAGCACCTTGGCGATCTCCTGCCGCAGCACCGGATCGTTGATCTTCCCGGTCGCTCGCGCCCGCTCCAGGATCAGATCGACGCGGCCCGCACGCTGCGGATACCACTTGTAGGGCTCCATCGTCGTGCGGATTTCCTCCCGCTCCTCCTCATAGATGCGGCCCGGCTTGTCGGAGGGGATTGCCCAGCTGCGCAGCGCGTCGGCGCCGCGGCGTTCGTGCATCAGCGTCGTCGTCGTCACCGCCCAGCCGTTGCCGACGTCGGAGACGAGGAACTCGGGCTCGACCTTGGCGTCCGTAAAGAACACCTGGTTGAACGAGGCATAGCCGTTCATCTGCCGCAATGGCTGCACCGTCACGCCCGGCTGCTTCATATCGATGATGAAATACGACAGGCCCCGGTGCTTCGGCTGGTCCCAATCGGTGCGCGCCAGCAACAATCCCCAATGCGCCTTGTGCGCGCTGGTGGTCCACACCTTCTGCCCGTTGACGACCCATTGATTGCCGCGGAACTCGGCGCGCGTCACCGCACCGGCCACGTCCGAACCGCTGCCCGGTTCGCTGAACAACTGGCACCAGATATCCTCGCCGGTCAGAATGCGCAGCAGGAACTTCTCCTTCTGCAAATCGGTGCCGTGCGCGAGAATGGTCGCGGCGGCGAGGGTGCGGATGCCGACCTTGGCGACGCCGATCGCTCCAATGCGCTTGAATTCCTCCTCGACCACCGGCACCAGGCCGACGGGAAGGTCACGGCCGTACCAGCGCGACGGCCAATGCGGGACGCCCCAGCCGGAATCGGCCAGTTTGCGACGCCACTCCACCAGCCCGTAATCCGAGTTCCAGTTCGCTTCCAGCCAGGCGCGGACCTCTGCGCGAACGGAGGCTTCGTTGATCTCGGTCATGTCGCTCCCCTCATGCTGGCCAGTTCTGCATCATCAGTTCGCGGTGATAGCTGGCATCACCCAGCAACACCTCGGAGCTTTTTGCCCGCTTGAACCAGAGATGCGTGTCATTGTCCCAGGTGAAGCCGATACCGCCATGGATCTGCACCGCGTGGATGGCGGTTTGCACATACGTATCGCTGGCGTAAGCCTTGGCGAGATGCGCGTTGGCCACCCCGTCGTCATCTCCGTCATCAAGCGAGGCCGCGGCGTAATAGGCGGCCGATTTGGCCAGTTCCACCTCCAGCAGCATATCGGCCTGCTTGTGCTTCATCGATTGGAACGACGCGATCGGCTTGCCGAACTGCATGCGCATCATCGCATAGGCCAGCGCATCCTCCCGCAGCCGTCTGCCCCGCCGACCATTTCGTTGGCCAGACAGACCGCGGCCTCGACCATCGTGCGGGCGAACGGGGCCGCCGCGCCGCCGGCCGTACCGAGCGGGCGGGCCGCCACGCCGTCGAACTCGAGGCGGGCGAATTTGCGCGTCGGGTCAATCGATTTCAGGGCGCGGCGGGTCAGCCCGGGGGCATTGCCGTCGACGGTGAACAATGACAGGCCCTGCGGTGCGCGGGCGAGAACGACGATCAAATCGGCGGTGTGGCCGTCGACGACATAACTCTTATGCCCGTTCAACACGATTTCACCGCTTTCTGCGGTCGCGGTCAGCGCCGTGCCCTCGGCGTCCCAGCGCCCGTTGTCCTCGACCCAGGCAAAGGTCGCGGTCGTCTCGCCGGCGGCGATGCCCGGCAGCAACGCCTGCTTTTCCGCCTCGGTCCCGGCATTCATGACGGCGCCGGCGGCCAGCACCGCCGTCGCAAAATACGGCGCGCAGAGCAGGGCGCGCCCCATCTCCTCCAGCACAATGCATTGATCGCCAAGGCTGAGCCCGTAGCCGCCATAGGCTTCGGGAATGCGGATCGCTGTCAGGCCGAGCGCGGTGTTGATCGCGCGCCAGCCGTCGCGTTCGTAGCCCTGCTCCGGTTTCCATCAATCGCCGCACTTCCTTCGTCGGCGAGCGGTCTGCTAGCAAGCGGCGCAGGTTGGAGCGGAACTCTTCCTGCTCGCTCGAAAAACTGAACTTCACGGAACCCTCCCGCGTGCGTGTCAGGTCTCAAATGCGGTCGGCTCCTACCGCCCGCTCAGTGTCGAGATGGCCGATCGACGCCCAATTTCCTGACGTGCTCCTTATGGGCCGTCAACACGGTCATCGCGAAAGAGCGCCTATTGCTATGGCGCCCTAGAGCTCGACCAACCTGCGCAACGTCCCGAATAGAGCATCGACACAATGGTCGGCCCTCGGTGGTGATGGCTCAAACGCTCCAATTCCGGGCCTTCCCGTCCTCGCCTCGGAACGGGGAGGTTGGGTAAAGGCAACAGCTTAACCGGACGCGAGTTCCGCCGTCTTGGCGTGGGCGGCCAGCAGTTCCGGAAAATGCGCGGGATCGCCGCGCGCCATGCCGCATTCGGTGGCTACGCCGTCGACCCGGACATGGCTCCGGGCGGCGGCGAGGCGAGCGGCGTTGCCGGCCATGTCGTCGCGGTGAATGAGGCCGAGGTAGAGCTCGGTTTCCGGGCGCAACTTCAGCCCGGCGAGCGGTGCGAAATAGGCGGCGTCGGTGCGCGGTTTGGGCACCGGCAGATGGAAGAACTGGATCGGCCGCCGCACCCCGGTCGAGACCGCATTGACGATCTCGACCATGATCCCGGCGTCCTTCGGCTGGATCACGTGATCGTCAGCCGGGCTGCCGTAGCACAGGTGGTAGCCGAGCTCGATCGTCGCCGGCACGCCGTCACCGATCGCGATCAGCTCAGCGATCGTTTCCTTCCGGAAATCGACCGGCCCCGGCTCGTAATAGCCCTCCCAGGCAATGACCTCCTGGCACACGTCCCATTGCAGCGCGATGCGGTCGTTGGGCAAGGCCTGCGCGATCGCCGTGACCTCGCCGAGCATATGCGTCGTCAGCACCGGAATCAGCGCCGGCCGGTCGGTCGGCACCATGTTGTTGTAGGTCGGCGCGATCGGGGTCGGCAGCGAGATCTGGAACTTGACGCCGGCGGGGATGACGCCTTCCTGCTGCAGGCGGTCGAACAGTCGCCACGACTGGATCGCCATATCGGCATAGCCGGTCTTGATGGTCGCCGGGTCGAGCCGCGCGCCTGGCTTCACGCGCAGGCGTGGAATTTCGCGCAATAACTTGCCGTCCCACTGGGTGAATTTGAACGGCGGTACATCGCTCGCCACCTCGATCGCCGGGTTATCGGCCAGCACTTGCTGCAGAAAGCGGATCCAGGTCTTGCGGATGCCGGTCTCGCCGTCCGGCAGGCGCTTCAGATGTGGTCCGCTCGCCGCCGCTAGGGTACGGAACACCGTCTCGGCGTCCGGCAACGGGATGCTGCCGACGAAATGGACGATCGGCTTGTGCGCTGGCGCTGCGCTCATCGCGGCTCTCTCCCCTCAACCGACATTCGCCAGTTCCCGGCGGATGCGAGGCCAGAATCGCCCTTTTGACCGGCTCGGGCAATCAAAACGCTAAGCGCGATCCTCGCCAAGCTCAAACCAGCGCCGGTGCGTGAGCCCACGCCGCCGAGCCAAGTGCGCAATAGCGCGCGGCCCGCTTTCATGCCAATGAGATCACGCACCGTGCTCATGGCGACGTCGCGTTCAGCGATCTCACAGAAGCCTGAGGATTATCACGTAGATGGATGCATAATCGCCTATTCCGGACAACCCCCACCGGGCGGCAGCTCGAAGGCTGGATCGCCTAGAGCTAAAGGACTTACTGGTTTATATGGGCGGCGGCCTTCATCTCGACGGCGAGTGTTGGTAGTAAGCGATCCACGCACCGCGCACGGCCGGGGTGAACTCCGGGCCGAGGGCCCGCTCCAGCGTCCCCAGCAGTGCGCTGCTGTATCGGCGATCGGTGCGTCCTTGGCAAAGCTGGCTCTAACAAGGTGCTGTTGTTCCTGATCCATTGACCCCTCTATCGAGCACTTGCGTCCTGTACCTGGTCGGTTCCTCCGGCGAAGCGCTTCTCCAAAAACACCCGAAGGCAGGTTACCCTAGTCATCATGCGGATGCAGCGAAGCCCGGCGTGTGAAACGTCTCACATCCAGACAATTTTTCGCGACGCCGACGGGTGATTTAGGCTTTGCCGCAGCATCGGCGCCTTCTGTGAAAGCGAGCTAGGGGGCGGCTAAGGCATAGGAATACTTCCGTTTTTTCACCCCGAGAGCATCACATAAGGTTTTCCGTCGTAAGTGGGACCAGCAGTTCGAATCCGCTTTCCTCCAGCGGCAGCTCTTCTCTCCGGTGTCTT
>CAVWIS010000054.1:0-160670 GCA_963755055.1 uncultured Alphaproteobacteria bacterium
TCTACATAGGCCTCGCAGACGCGGAGTCGTTCAGAGGGACTCCGGGATGGCCTGCGTGAACTGGGCTATGTCGAGGGGCGAAACATTGCATTTGAGTTCCGCTCTGCGGAAGGAAGTGTGGATCAGCTTCCCGAGCTTGCGTCCGAGCTAATCCGGCTAAAAGTCGATGTGATCGTGGCGCTCTATGTCCCCTGCGCACTGGCGGCGAAGCACGCAACACGTGAAATCCCTATTGTGATAGTTGCAGCTGACCCGGTCGAAACCGGCATAGTTGCCAGCTTGGCACGTCCTGGCGGCAACGTTCCGGGCGTATCTCTGATGTCTGCGGTGTTTGTTGGAAATCCGTTGAATTATTCCGAGACATGCTCGCCGCTGCGCGTAAGGTGGCCGTTATCACCAACGCGGCGGATCCTCTATTCGCGAAGTTGATGCTCGATCAAGCTGTGCTTGCCGGCCGTATTACGGGCATTAGATTCAACCAATTTCGGTACACGGACCCGATGAGGACCTCGACGCTGCCTTTGCGGCCATGGCGAGGAGACAGGCGGACGCCGTTGTCATTCAAGGCAGCTTGTCCACCCAACGTATAGCTGATCTCGCACTTGCGCACCGTTTGCCGGCGGCCTCCACCACGCGCGCCTTTGTGGACGTCGGCGGGCTCATGTCATACGGAGCGGATGGTCCTGCTTTGTTTCGGCACAGCGCTAAGTTTGTCCAAAGGATATTGCAGGGCCGACAGCCGAACGACTTACCGATAGAGCAGCCCACCAAGTTCGAGCTTGCCATCAATCTCAAGACCGCCAAAGCAATGGGCCTCGCAATTCCGGAAGCGCTCTTGTTCCGCGCCGATGCATTGCTCGAATGAAGCTGCAATTGCTGCGGTGCGTGAAGTCCGGAAGTGGCACGAAGCTGCCCACGCGGCTTGTCCGCAGCCGGCGAAAGCGGACGATACATCCCGCGGTGATGAGCGCCTCGGTGATGACCGCCTCGCGAACGAAGCCGGCCTGCCCCCCGCGCCTGGGCCGAAAAGGAGACTTTCCCCAAGCCGCTCCCGTCAGGCCCCTATGACCCTCGCAACCAGAGGCGTAGACTGTCTCGGACCTATCCCGGAGTGCAGTCTGTGGCCACGGAGCGTGTAGAGCGGCGCCTGACCGCCATCCTGGCGGATGCCGCAACGTCGGTGCTGAGCGAGGGCCGAGCACCACCGGACCAAGTTCCTTGAGCGTTTGGCGCTGCTCCGGACGATCACGGCGGTGAATCCCGAGGATGAGCGCCGCCGTCGCTGGGCGGGTGACGACGTCAGCATCGCCGAAATGACAGCCGACCAGGAGCGCGACGCACCGCTCGCCGGCATCAAGCAAGCGACCGACGACGTGCTGGCGGCGTTGTTGTCGAACTTGGAGAACCTCACGCGGCGGTCCGATTGGAAGGAATCACCGGCGCTCGTGCCGTGGCGCGAGGTCCGCGCGGCGCTGATGCGAGACCCCGATGCGCCGTTGCCGCCGACATGAGAGGGCGCAGCGTCGTAGCCGGAGCGTAGCAACATTGCTGCAAGTGAATGTCGCGCGTATCGCGCAGCCCCTGTGCCTTCGGAAATTCCGCTATCGAGCGGATCGGATCGCAGCATCGGCTTGCGGAGCGGAATTTGCGCCGTGGGCTCCTGTCCCGTGTGGCCGGGTGGGTTTTCGCTGATGCAGCAGCGACACCGCTCGCTTCCATCCCGGCCCAACCAACCATGCGGTGGTACTGTTGCTGATTTGCCACGAAACTCAAAATAACGCAGGTCTGGGCAAGACAGTGCATGATTTTTGAGCCCGAAACTGGGTAGGGTTCATTCAGTTTGATCGCGGAAGGGGACGATCATGCGAAAATACTTGGTAGCCGGTGCGCTCGCCGTAGCGCTTCCCGCCGCTGCATTGGCGGCTGATCTGCCTGTCAAGGCTCCACCGCCCGTGGTTCCGGTATATTACAGTTGGACCGGCTGCTATCTCGGCGGATATGTCGGCGGTGCGTGGCAAGGCAGCAATGGCGCCGAATTCACCGATCTTGGCAACACCACACGCCATTCTTTTTCGGGCGGTGTCGTCGCGTCAAACATCGTACCGTCTCATTCGTGGAGCGACGACTTAGGCAGCAGTTTCATTGGTGGCGGCACTCTTGGCTGTAACTGGCAGCCCGTCGGCTCACCGTTTGTGTTCGGACTTGAAGGCGAATTCGGCCACCTCAGGCTTAGTGGCGAGGCCTTTGATCCGAATACCCCTGTAGGTTCACAGACAAATCTTGATGTGCTGGGGAGCGCGCAGATCGGCAATTGGTACGGCATGGCTACTGGCCGATTGGGATACGCCTTCGACCGCGTTCTGCTCTACGTCAAGGGCGGCGCCGCTTTCGTTCGGACCCAGGCTTCGGTCCTCGATCAGTGCACTGCCACCGGATGCGGCAACTGGCTCATTTCGACCTCGGGCAACCAAACCGCCACCACGTGGACAATCAGCGGAGGACTCGAATGGGCGTTCGCCCAAAACTGGAGCGTGAAGGGCGAGTACATGTTCATCGGCCTTAACAATCATGATTTCCAGACCAGCGGCATTGCAACTACGGGTACGGGGGCCGTCGTGTCGGGCGGGCCGTTTGTCTTCAACCACAGCTTCAACGGCATCAACACCCTGAAGTTTGGAGTGAATTATAAGTTCTATTGATCCAGCGAGCCGCCCAAATGGGGGGCCTCGCCGCCCGGCCGGGGCTGAGGAAACCCCCGGCGGCCGGGACGGGCGCGCCCGGGGGAAGGCCGTAAGGAGGCCCGGTCGCCCGCCGGGATGCCCGCAATGGGTCGCTGGCGCGGTTTCAGGACCGGCGGGCTGCCTCAAGCCGGAAGACGCACCAGCGGGCCGCGCTGGGCTGGCGCGGGGCTATCCCGTCGGTGATTCCGACCGGGAAACTTGCGGCAACCCGAGGGCTCAGGAATCAGGGACCCAATTCCCGCCAGCCGCGCGCGGACCAGATGAACCTGTGCCGCAAACCACTTGCTGCCCGGGCCGTTGGAATGCCGCGCCGGTTCAACTCCTCAGCCGCCTTGCGGGTCGACAAGCCGATCAGATCGCGCGGGGTCATGGAGCCGTCGCGGGGTGGCGTCGTCGAGGTTTGACCGTCCGCTTTCCGAGTAATCCGGCCATTGGGAACTGTCGAGGCGAGACAACGAGGTCGCAAAGTGACCCCAAGCGGACATTGCAACGACGCGCAATCAGCAACAGGTAACGGGGGAGCATTACCTCGATGGGCCACTGGTGTGAACCAATGATCAAACGTATAAGCTGATATTTCCTACGGCGAATTCGTTCAGTCCTGCCCAGCATTTCGACCGCTGACTGCCTAAATGAGGGCGATGTTCGCGTGCAACAAAAGTGGTGGCAAAGGGGGTCGCGATGTCCATCCAGGATCACTGACGATACTATCGAGGCGCTACAGCACTGCCGTTTGAAGGCGTATTTTCAGCTGCGCGGCGAGCAAGGGGTCCAATGCGGCTACGAGAAGCTACTGATTGAGCAGCGGACCAACGTAAAATTTAAGGCAATCGAAAAGATCCGGCACGAATATAGCGAAACCGAGGTGGCGACCAACCTCAATTTGTCGGTGGCTAATCTTCGCAAGGGAGCTTCGTTTATCCTTAGCGCTCGTCTGGAGGATGATCGCTACGCGGTCCACTTCGATGCCCTTCGCAAGACTGATGGCCCCTCCACGCTCGGAGAGTTCCGATATGAACCGGTAATATTTTGCGCGGCGCGACGGTTTCGCGCCCCCGATCGCCAACAGTTCGCCGCGCGCGCGGTCCTTCTGGCGCGGGTTCAGGGCGCGGTTCCAGGCGGCGGGATCGTCTATCTTGGGCAGCGATAGCGCGAGGACGGGCATTCGTTTCGGAGCCGCCCTGGCGGCGGCGGAAAATCTCCTCCGAGACGCCGAGCGCTTGCAGCGTGCCGAAGTCGCCGCCGAAGTTGCTGTTGAATGACCATTGCCGTATCTGCGACTTCCGCGACCGCTGCCGAGACCAAGCCATCCGAGAAGACAATCTGAGCCTTCTGCGTGGAATCGGCGAGAAAACGATCAAGCGATATGCCCGCAAAGGGGTGCTCACGCTTACCCAGCTCGCGCACACCTTTCGGCCTCGGCGCCGCGGCAAGCGAGCTGATGCCCCGCTCAAGCTGCGCGACCACGCGTTGCATGCACTGGCCATTCGCGACCGAACGATCTATGTGCTGGGGGCACCCAAGCTTCCAACTGCGCCAGTGCGCATCTACGTTGATATCGAGGGTGATCCGGAAGATGGCTTCACTTATCTGATCGGACTCGTTGTTTGCGATGGTGAACGCATCGAGCGCCACTCGTTCTGGGCCGATGATCGGAAGGGCGAAAGCCGAGATATTCGCCCGGTTCCTCGATATCGTTGCGCGTTATGACGCCCCCCGCCTCTATTGTTACGGCAAGTACGAAAGGACCTTCATCGCGCGCATGCGACGCCAAGCCCGGCGCAAGAAGTGCATCGATGCTGTTTTGGCCGCGCTTACCAACGTTCTCACGATCATATACCCGCACTTCTATTTTCCCACCTACTCGAATGGTCTCAAGGACGTGGCGGGCTGCCTCGGTTGCCGCTGGACCGAGCCGGACGCTTCGGGCATTGAGAGCGTCGTCTGGCGAAAGAACTGGGAAGGACTGGCGACGCAGCGTGGAAGGCTAAGCTGATCCAGTACAATCTTGAGGATTGCGAAGCGTTGCGCAAAGTCTGTGTTTTTCTAGCCGAGGCACCGAACTGGCGGCATCAACGCCCAATCCGACGCAATCCCGCCCGTGGCCTCCGTGGCGCAACTCGACAAGCTTGCGCGTACCGTCACCTGGTCGCCATTTGCGCATGCCGATTTCGAGTTCGTCAATAAGCGGGCCTATTTCGATTATCAGCGACGCCATGTGTTCGCTCGAACGAAACCTGCGCGGCGGAGGCGAAGCCGCGCAACAACGCGCCGACGGTGGCAAAACCGCGACTTGCGGGTGACACACCGAGATGGAAATCACGGCAACCCGCTGCCCCTTCTGCAAGAGTAAGCACATCGTGCCCCTCGACCCGAAGCAGCGGCCGAAGGGAGTGCAAACGAGGCGCAAGCGCGCCTTCGATCTCGTCATCACGCCGGGAGCGATCCGCCGGAAGGTGATAGAGTTCAGGGCGGTCGCCTATCGTTGCACGTGTTGTGGACGATGCTTTACACCCGAGCGCTACGAGCGCCTGGCGCGGCACTTTCACGGTTTCATGAGCTGGTTCGCCTATCAGCACATCACGCATCGGCTCGGGGTCAAGTCTCTCGCTGCGCTGTTCTATGAAATCTTTGGCATCCGCGTGAACTGGTGGGAGTTTAGACTTTCCGGCATCTGCTCGTCCGCAGATATCGTAAGACCTACAATATGCTTCTCGCACAACTGATCACAGGGCCGGTGCTGCATATCGACGAAACCGAGGTGAAGTTGAAGGACGGCAGCGGTTACGTCTGGGTGTTCGCAAGTGAATCTGCCGACCGTCTACATCTTCCGGCGCTCCCGCGAGGGAGATTTTCTGCGAAAAATGCTCAAGGATTTCAAAGGCGTGCTGGTCTCGGATTTCTATTCAGCCTACGACGGGCTTCCTTGTTTGCACCAGCGTTGCCTCATCCATCTCATGCGCGACATGAACAGGGCGATCCTCGACAATCCCTTCGATCAGGAGCTTCAGTCCATTACGGAGCCGTTCGGCGCCCTTTTGCGATCAATCGTCGTGACCGTCGATGAGCATGGTCTCAAGACGAAGATACTTGAAGGCGTCACGACAGAGCCGTGGCCGCATTCTTCGATGGGCTTGCGGGCGCATCTACAAATCCGATGCCTCCAAAGGCTTGCAGGAGCGTCTACTCCGAAATCGCGAAAGCCTATTCACGTTCCTGCAACATGACGGCGTGTCGTGGAACAACAATCTGGCCGAGAACGCTATCAAGCGTATCAGCAATTACAGGGAAGATGTCGGACGAAGCGTCAAAGAGGCCGGGCTTACCGAGCATTTGGTATTGCTGAGCCTTTATCAAACTTGCCGCGTCAGAGACATAAGCTTTCTGAAATTTCTCTTGTCGCGAGAACGCGATATGGATGCCTTCGCAGTAGGCAAACGCCGGCGCCAGCGCGCACCGCGCATTGAGCTCTATCCAAAGGGCTATTTGCCACCGTCAATCCTTTCGCTTCGCCGGGGGCAAACCGCGCGGGCGAGCGACACAATGACAGCGAAAACCGAATGACCGCCATTGTGATGCTGTGGACGGCTCCTCCAACGACACGTAAGTGCCAGGGCAAAGGTCGCCGATGTCTGTTGTTGGCACATAGCGTCGGTTTGCGGCGCAGCACGGCCGCGGTCGCAAACGGAGCATTGCGGACATTGGCCGCCGGCCCTGCCCGATGCCAATCGACGCAAATGACCCGAACCGGTCATTGCGCGCAATCCGGAACGGGTGCAAACTGTCATAAACGGCACAAGGAGGGGAGGAATGCGTAGAGGAAAGACGGCTCATTCAACGAGCGACGTTGTGGCCGGAAATGGCCTGCTCATCGACGGTCGCTACTTCGGAATGGCGTCGCAATAGCCGGTGCAATGGGCGCGGGCGTTGGCTCCAGCCCGACTGGTGCCGCAGCCGAACCGCTCAAGGACGATCCCTGGAGTCTCGAGCCTGGCTCAAGCGTTAAATCCTATCTGACGCCGTCCCGGTTCGAAAAGAACGCAGTGTTGACGCTGAGCAACCCGAACGGACGGCCGTTCGACGTTCAGAACGGGCGCACGCCGCATCACCTGTTGACTGGGACGATCACGCCGAACGGTCTCCATTTCGTGGTTTCGTATGGCGGGCCTCCTGAATCGATCCCGACAAGCACCGGCTTGTGATCCACGGCTGTGTCAAGCGCCCTCTGGAGTTCACCCTCGACGCTTTGACACGATATCCAATGGTGTCGCGAATTTCCTTTTTGGAATGCGGCGGCAATAGCGCTCCGCTGTTTTCCCCAGAGCCGATACAGGCGAACGTACAGGCACTGCACGGCCTCCTCTCGTGCGCCGATGGACCGGCGTTAAGCTTTCAACGCTGCTTGAGGAGACCGGCATCGACCGGCGGGCCAAATGGTTCATCGCCGAAGGGGCCGATACTCCTCACTTACGCGCAGCGTGCCTCTAAGAGAGGCGCTCGACGATGCCATCATCGCGCTCTATCAAAATGGTGAACGGCTAATGCCCGCCAATGGCTATCCGATGCGCCTATTTCTGCCCGGCTATGAAGGCAACATGAACGTCAAATACCTGCGGCGCATAAAGCTCACAGCCGAGCCCGCCCAGACGTTTTGGGAGGAGCTAAAACGTATTCGCAACTTCTTCCCGAACGGCAAGGCGTATCAGTTTTACTTCGTCCAGGAGGTCAAATCGTTCATTACGCAGCCGTTCCACGGATTGGCGATGAAAGAACCGGGTCTCTATGAGATCTCCGGCGTCGCATATTCCGGCAATGGGCGCATCGCGAAGGTCATGGTCTCGGCCGATGGCGGGCAGAGCTGGGGCTCCGGCGGCGCTGCAGGAACCGGTGCTGCCGAAAGCCATAACGCGCTTCCGGATGGCTTGGCGCTGGAGTGGCGGTCCTGCGACACTACAGAGCCGCGCATGGGACGAGGCGGCTATTCACAGCCGACACGCGCCGAGTTCGTGGCGCAACGCGGCCAGTTAAAAACCGTGCCGCCGATCGCCGCTTTTCCAAATCAACACTTCAATGCGGTCACCAGCCTAGGTGTGGACGCAAAGGGGCAGGTCAGCCATGTGTACGCATAGAACCTTCATTTGCGTCGCGTCGTTGCTTCTCGCGCTGAGCTGCGACTTCGGCTTACGCCGAAGGTCCCAGCCTCGGTGTGCCGATCAACCCGGCCGACATCGCGGGTTGGGACATCAGCGTGATGCCGGACGGCAGGGATCGCCGGCCGGAAGCGGACAGCCGCGCAAGGGCAACGGATCTACGCGGAAAATGCGTCGCGTGTCACGGCGAGGACGGCAGAGGTGCGACAGGTTTGCCGATGTCACCGCTGTTCGGAGGGAACAAGATCACGGACATCTCGGCCGCGATGAAGACCATTGCAAACTTCTGGCCGTATTCCACCACCCTGTTCGATTACATTCGCAGGGCGATGCCTTGGACGCAGCCGAGGTCGCTCACCGATGAGGAAGTCTACGCATTGACAGCGTTCATCCTCGCCAAGAACAAGCTGATCGGCGACAACGATGTCATGAATGCTGAGACCTTGCCCAAGGTCCGGATGCCAAACCGCGACGGTTTCATCACTCGTTTCCCAGACAAGATTTAGACGTCTTTTGTGGCCCATGGCCGACCCCACCCGGTTGGCCCGGACACGGGTCCGGTCACTGGGGTACACCGGCCCCGTGGAGGCAGGCCGTCGACGCGGCCGGCGCTCCCGCTCTTGACCTAGGCTGTGTGAAAACTCATACATCGGGGAAATGTGGAAAATACAATTCTCCAACACGGCATCGAGCCATATGTGCGCAGTATGACAATGCTTCGAGATTTTTCTACGCGCGCGGCGCGCTTTGGAGTTTTCACACAGCCAAGACCCATTACAGACTTCATCCTAGCCGAGAGAGTTCCTTTTACTAATCGGTCCGTAACTTAGGCGACATTTGTTGCTTCGAAACCCGCATGGAATTGGGACTTTTCGCGTCATGTTGAACCCCAAGATACCGTCCGATTAGTAAGTAGCCTGCACGGTGTCAAAGAAGTTGATTGGAGGCAGTCATGCGCTTGGAGGGCAAGGTAGCGATCATTACCGGCGCGGGACAGACGCGGGGCGACAGCATGGGCAACGGTCGCGCCGCGGCTCTTCTTTTCGCGCGAGAAGGTGCAAGGCTGCTGTTGGCCAATCGGAGTACCGCCTCGCTAGACGAGACACTCGAACTCTTACGCAAGGAAGGACTTGATGCTGAGTGCACAAAGGCCGACATCAGCAAAGAGGATGATTGCGCGGCACTTATGAAAATTGCTGTCTCAAAGTTCGGTCACGTCGATATTCTTCACAACAATGTTGGCATAGGAGTGGCGGATGGTGACACGACGAAGATCGACCGCGCGGTGTGGGACAACGTGTTTGACGTAAATCTGAGCGGAGCTATGCTGATCAGCAAGCATGTATTGCCAATCATGCGAGCGCAGAAACAGGGCAGCATCACTCACGTTAGCAGCGTTGCCGCCATCGCTTCATACCCGTTGATTGCCTATAAGACCTCCAAGGCTGCCTTGCACGAGTTCGTGCGGTGGTTGGCGTTCGAGAATGCGCCTCATAATGTTCGCTGCAACGTGCTCATGTTAGGCTTCATAGACACGCCGATAGCGATCGAGGGTCGTCATGCTGCTACAGGAGTGCCGCGAGAAGACATCCGCAGGCAGCGGGACAAGAACGTGCCAATGGGCCGCATGGGTTCGGCTCTGGAAACTGCGAAAGCTGCAGTATTCCTGGCTTCTGATGAAGCGTCTTATATTACTGGCGCAGTGATACCCGTCGACGGCGGCTTGCACACGCGTGTCGGCTGAAGGCGGCCATTTTGGCCACCAATTTGCGTAAGACCGCTTATGGCACTTCGCGTTCATGGTCAGGCCCGGTTGCTTTCGTCGGCAATCAGGCCATTGCGGACTCGGCTAGAACCCGCGTCGCTGCGGGCGCGCCCGGATTCTTCACCTTGATCCAGTCGACGCACCGTCCCGACCGATAGGGACGGTCGATTCTTCCAGACGGTGCCCTCGAGGCCCATCGCGCATATCGTCCGGAACGTGACCGGCTCGACATCGGCACCGATGCGCTCTGAGAGCCGAACCCCATCGCCAGCCTTGAGCAGAAGGCGCGCCAGCGCCTCCCGGCGGGCCGCCCATTGCTCCGCGGGCCGCGAGCTCGAGCAGGTCGAAGGCGTACAGGAAGGCCTCGCGCGAGCCCCGGCCGGCCAGCGCCGAGCGCAGCCGCTTCGGCGCCGGCCTGATCGCGACACCCACGGCCGCCAACGTCCACGCGTCCGCGGTCGGATGCCCGCTTCGTGGCCGAACTGGCGAGCCCGAGCAGCACCGCGAGGTCGTCGAGCAGCCCCCGGCTAGTCGCATTCGGGGACACTTTTGGGACGCTGGAGGGCGCTGCCTTTGTAACCCACTGGTAACTCAACGACAATTTTATCGGCTTCTAAAATGAGGCGGCCTTGACAGGGCCTACCACCCAGCCCTCGTTTGCCACCAAGCGGGCGACGGCCAGGAGCGGCTGAAGTCAACGCAAATGACCTGCCAATTTTTTTCGCTCCGCCATCTTTACGCGGATTCCGACAGCCATCCACAGCGGCGATCCCGGCCGCAAGCGGCAGTGTCGTCAACCGCGCGCCTAAACCCTCTCGGCGACCGATTGGACGGCCTCGCCCGCCGGGCAAGTTGGCGCTGGATTCGCGGAACGGGCCTCGGGCTCCCCCGCGATGGCGCGGCAGGCCAGACCGCGCACGGACGCCCTTCCTTGCGTCCCTGGGCCGCGTTCATAGCCCCATCCATGGACGGGGCGTCGCAGGCGGCGCCAATCGCTGCGGGCAATCTGCGTCTGTCGAGGGCGGACGGGGTTTCCGTCAACCGTGCGAACGGACCACGATACCCAGGCGCCGGCCGGGCGCTGTCGGCTGGTTTGCAAATTGGCAGACAAGCCATTGGTCACCCGTGGCCCAATTTGAGCCCGGTTTGCAGAATTTCCGTTGAAAATCATAGCATAGCCTTAGGCTACGAATTTGGGGGTCAGGAGTTCGAATCTCTTCGGGCGCGCCATTTCGTCATAGTCCGCAACTAGTCGAGTTGTTAATATTCTGAACAAGCGATCGAGCGAAGCAGAAGCCAAACTCAAGCGGCTCTATGACGCAATCGAGAACGGCAGGTTTTGGCGTTCGCGGTCTTGTACCGCTCGAGGTCATCTTCGATGATGGCTTTTGACGGCTGAGAATTCGCGCAGGCGCTGGCACCGTAAGATCGGCGTGCGAAATTCCACATCGATATCAAACCGGTGGCGATCCTCTGGCAGGTCTGGCTTGCCGAAAGTTGTGGATCAGGGCCTCACAGTGTGCAGCCGACGTAGTCATTGCACCGAAATGTAGTATTGTGCCGTTTACAACCATTGGGCGTGTAGCCTGTTCAGCCGAAAGCGAGAAGGAGAGACCGCTATGGCCCTCTTTGGCGTCGATACCTCGGGCGTCGCCACCGAGGCCCTGAAGACGAAGGCCGCTCCCTTGATCGGCGGTCCTCCAAAGTTTTGGGGGAGATATTTCAACGGCACATCGGCGCGGACTTATCAGTACAAGGCATCCGAGAACGCGGTTCTTCACCAGCTCGGGATCCCGGTGCTCTGCTTGGCGAGGCAAATGAAGTTTGTGGGTGACCCCTCCAACGCCGCCGCGCATGCCCAGGAAAACATGAAGGGAGTCGTTGATGCGTTTGGCGCACAATACCTCCTGGACCGAAATCTTTCGCCGATCCTGTACCTCGATCTTGAGCCGGAGAGCACAAACCCGGCATACGTGTTGGATCAGCAATATTACGCGACCTGGTCCACCTGGTCCCATGTCGCAGCCGGGCAAGACCCGACGCAGCCGGAAAGCCCGAGGCGCGACTCGTTCTTGCCCACCGCAGGGTTAGCCCCAGGTTGCATAACAAGGTTGCATAACAAGGGAACGATGAAAACAAGGGTTACAAGGGATTTAACAACGGACCCAGGTCGAGACAACTCGTCGAGGTTGAACAACAACGGGAACAATGACAACAACGAATACAAGCCAGCCGGACCTGGGCGCAGGCCTGGCGCGCATGCTTCTGTCGGGCGGGTTGCCGCACGACGGTAGAGGGCATTGCCCGCGCTCTGGCAGGACCAGGACAACGCTTCCTGACGAACATACCATCATCGAGCCATCCGGTCTCCGGTCTCACATCATGCCCAGCTCATGGCGGCGAAGCAGCCGGTAAACCAGCGCTACCGGCAGCACGGTGAAGACGATCAGCACGGTCGCCGCGGCCGAGGCGATGCCGGCACCCGTGCCTTCGAGCGCCTGGAACATGACGACGGTCATCGTCGCCCACGGGCCGCTGTAGAGCACGACAGTGGAGGACTGAGCTCGGACGCGACCGTGACCCAGGTCAGCACCATGCCGCCGATCACGCCACCCATCATCAGTGGCAGGGTCAGGCGTACGAAAGTCATCAGCGGCGAGACGCCGAGATTGATCGATGCCTCCTCGAGGCTGGGATCGATCTGATGCAGGATGGCGGCCGACGGCGCGCACGTTGAACGGGATCTTCCGCACCACCCAGGCGAGGACGAGGATCAGCCAGCCGCCGGTCAGCACCAGCCATCCGCTGTTGAAGGAGATGATCAGGCCGATGGCCAGGACCGTCCCCGCAACCGCAAAAGGGGTCATGGCGATGACGTCGAGCAGGTCCGAGATCCGGGAGCGAAAGCGGGTGATGGCGAAGCCGATGGGGACGCCGATCACCGCGGCCACGATGGCGGCGGCGGTGGACAAAGCGAGCGTGTTGATCAGCGGCCGCGAGGATTGATCGAGCAGGTCGCGGAAGTTGTTGAGGCTGAGGTTCGTCTGCATCACCGGGCCGCGGAATTCCATGAAGGAGATCACGATGATGGCGAAGAACGGCACGAGGGCGATCAAGCACCACGGCCCACGAATAGATGGAGGCCAGTCGGCGCAGCCAGGGCTTCACCACCAGTTCAGGCGGCATGCGCGCGCGCCGCGGTCGAGAAGCGCCGGCGGCCGAGATAGCGGCGCTGGATGAGGAGCGCGATGGCGGTGCAGACGATCAGCAGCACGCCGAGCACGCCGGCCGAGGCGGGATTGCCGCCGGTCTCGCCGACGAACAGCTTATAGGCCTCGACGGCCAGGATCGGCTTGTCCTCGGCCAGCACGAAGGGGACACCGAAACTCTCGATCACCTCGATGAAGACCAGCAGTCCGCCGGCCATGACCGCCGGCATGACGATCGGCGCGGTGACGGTCCAGAAGGTGCGCCAGCGCGAGGAGCCGAGGTTCTGCCCGGCCTCCTCGACCGAGACGTCGACCGCCTTGAACGCCGCCAAGGTGGGAAAGACGACGAAGGGAAAAAGCGTCATGGCGAAGACGATGGTCATCCCCGTCATGCCGTAGATCGAGCCGAAGGGGACGCCGATGTCGCGCAGGAAGCGCGTGATGATGCCGGCGCGGCCAAGCAACAGCACGAGTGCGTAGGCAGCGATGAAGGAGGGCAGCACAAGCGGCAGAGAGGCCAGCGCCAGGAGCAGCGATTTGCCCGGGATTGGCAGGCGGGCGAGGCAGAAGGCCAGCGGCACGCCGAGAGCGATGGTCAGCAGCGTCGATAGAACGCCGAGGATCAGGCTGTTGGCCAGGCTGCCGAGATAGAAGCTGCTCGACAGCATGCGGGCATAGTTCGCGAGCGTAATGTTCGTGCCCGTGCGGTCGAGGAAGCTCGCGCCGAGGACATTGAGCAGCGGGTAGAGCAGGAACAGCCCGAGGAAGGCGAAGGCCAGGACCGCGATGACGAGCGGGAACGTGTCGCGGCGGGAGATGGCGATCATCCGCGGAACACCGTGATGCGGCGCGGATCGTACGCGGCGGCGATGCGGCCGCGCGCCTTCAACTCGTCGGGCAGCACGTCCAGGCTGGCGACGCGCAGCACGGCGCCGTTGCCGATCTGAAGCTCGATGCGGGTGATGGCGCCGAGGAACTCGACCGGCCCGAGGCCCGCCTCGAGCACGCTCCAGCCAGGCGGCGGCACCTCGCCGGTGTCGAGCAGGCGGATGGTCTCGGGCCTCAGCGAGAAGCTGACGCTCTCGCTCTCGCTTGCCTCGCCCACGGCGCGGAACTCCTGCTGGCCGACGCGGATGCGCAGCGCCTCGCCGTCCCGCCCGGCGACAGTGCCGCTGAGCAGGTTGGTGGTCCCCATGAACTCGGCGACGAACGGTGTTGCGGGCGCGCGGTAGATATCCTGCGGCCTTGCGACCTGTTCGAGTTTGCCGGCGCGCATCACGGCGATGCGGTCGGACATGGCGAGCGCTTCTTCCTGGTCGTGCGTGACGTAGATGGCTGTGATCTTGAGCTGCTGCTGGAGCTGGCGGATCTCGGCGCGCATTTCCACGCGCAGCTTGGCGTCGAGGTTGGAGAGCGGTTCGTCGAGCAGCAGGACCTCGGGCTCGATCACCAGGCAGCGCGCGATGGCGACGCGCTGAAGCTGGCCGCCCGAGAGCTGGTGCGGCCAGCGCTCGCCATGCGCGTCGAGATGCACGAGCCTGAGCGCGCGGGCCACGCGCTCCTTGATCCGCGCCTCCGAGACGCTGCGCGCCTTGAGGCCGTAGGCCACGTTCCCGCCGACCGTGAGATTGGGAAAGATCGCGTAGTTCTGGAACACCATGCCGGTGTTGCGGCGATGCGGCGGCAGCGTGTCGATGCGCTTGCCGGCAAAACGGATTTGCCCGGCAGTCGAGATCGGCGAAGCCGGCGATCATGCGCAACAGCGTGGTCTTGCCGCAGCCCGAGGGCCCGAGCAGCGTAAAGAGCTCGCCGTCCGCGATTTCGAGCGACACGTCGTCGACGGCGCGGAGCGTCCCGAACGATCGCGACACGTGGTCGATCGAAATTGCTGTCAAAGACGCCCCCCGAACGGCTATGGGGACGACGCCGAGCAAGCGTCAGCGGGTCGTCTGGATCACGTCCTTGATGCGATCCATCGTTTCGCCGCGCTTCTGCGTCCAGCCATCCTCGTCGTACTTCGCAAGCTTGATGTCGGAGAGCTTGGGCATCTTGCCCGGCAGGTTGGGCAGATCGATATCCTGGCGCGCCGGCCGGCGGAACGTCTCCTTGAGGATCATCTCGCGAACGTCCTTGCGGTTGACGTAGTCGACGAACTGACGGGCGCCGGGCGTGTTCGGGCCGTTCTTGATGATGGCGACCCCTTCCATCTGGGCGATGGTGCCGTCGGACGGATAGATCACCTTCACCGGCGCGCCGTTGCTGGCCCACAGGTAGCCCGCGTATTCGAGCGAGATGCCCAACCCGTATTCGCCGTTGCCGACACCCTGGAAGACCAACGAGGAGCGGTTGAGCATCCTGGTGTTGCCGATGAGCCTTGCGACCTTGTCCCAGCCGGCGTTGCCACCGCCCCACATGTCGACAAGCAATGTGACGTTGGAATAGGCCGAGCCGGAATTGGCCGGATCGGTAAAGGCGACGTTGCCTTTCCACTTCTTGTCGGTCAGATCCTGCCAGCTCCTGGGGCCCTCCGCCTCCGGCACCGACCTGGTGTTCTGCAGCACCACGAGCAGGTGCAGGTTGGTGCCGATCCAGCGATCCTGCGGGTCGCGGTACTCAGCCGGCACCGCATCCTTGTGCTGCGAGGCGTAGGAGTCGAAATACTGCACATTGGTCTGCAGCAGCGAGCGGCTGATGCCCCAGACGATGTCGCCTTGCGGCCGGTCCTTCTCCGTTTCGACGCGCTTGATCACCACACCGGAGCCGGCCGAGATGACATCGGCCTGAACGCCGGTCGCCTTGGTGAACTCGGTGGCGACCAGCTTGTTCAGCGTCGCATCGTTCGAGGAGTAGATGACGATGCGCTGCTGTGCCTCGACGTTGCCTGCCCAGCCCAGCGTGGCCGCCACCACCGCCGCCGTGATACCCGTGGCAAAACGCGTCATGATTGCACCCCCTTGCCTTGGTGGCTCAAGCAAGAGTTTAGGCGCTGAGGGCGAGGGCGTCGAGCGCCGCGCGTACACCCGCATGCGGGGCTGGGGCGGGTCTGCCAAGATCCTTGAGTGTGCCCTCGAGATGGCGGAGATCGGTGATGATGTCCGTCTCGCTCACCATCCCCATCGTCCCGATGCGGAAAACCTTGCCGGTCTGGCTGGGATGCCGTGCGCCGGCGATGACCGTGCGATAGTGCTCGCGCATGTGCCGGACGATGACGCCGCCTTCGAGGCCCGCGGGCACTTTCATGGCGACGACCGTGGCGGATGAAAGTGTCGGCTGGTTGTAGAGCTCGACGCCGAGAGCCTGGACGCCGGCACGCAAGGCGGCGGCGAGCCTCTGGTGACGCTTTTGGACGTTGGCCAGGCCTTCCTCGTCGATCATGCGCAACGCCTCGAGCAGGCCGTAAACCAGCGTCACCGGCGGCGTGAAGGGTGTTCCGTCCTTCTCGAGCGAGGCCTTGGCGCGGCGAAAATCGGCGAAAAAGCTCGGCACGCGCCCGTCGCGGTTGATCACCTTCCATGCCTTGACGCCGATTGCAGCAATGCCGATGCCCGGCGGGCACATCAGCGATTTCTGCGAGGCCGACACGACGATGTCCGCACCCCAGGCATCCATCTTCATCTCGATGCCGACGAGCCCGCTGACCGAGTCGACGACCAGCAGCGCCGGCGTATCGCGCACGACCGCGCCAACGGCGGCGACGTCATAGGCGACCCCGGTGGAACTCTCGTTATGAACCATCACCACGGCGCGGTAGGGACGCTGCTTCAGGCGCTCCGCTACGCGCTGCGGATCGAGCGCGCCGCCCCATTCGACCTCGATCGTGTCAACCGACGCGCCGAGCGCTTTGGCGATCGAGACGAAGCGATCCCCGAACTGGCCGGCGACGACGATGAGGACCGCATCGCCCGGGCCGAGAACATTGACGAGGGCCGCTTCCATCATCGCCGTTCCGGAGCCTGCGAAGCACAGAACGTCATGCGCGGTGCCGAAGATCGGCTTCAGGCGCTGCAGGCATTCCGCCAGGATGGCTTTGAACTCGGCGCCGCGGTGGTTGAGGACCGGCAGCGCGGTGGCATGGCGGACGCGTTCGGGGACGGCAGTCGGGCCAGGAAGACGGAGGCGATAGTCGGGAATGATCAACATGAGGCCGCCAGACTAGCGGAAGACGAAGAGGATCGCCACGTTGCGGACGTTCGAATCCGGGCGCGCCATGCTCCGGCGGAGCACACTACAGCAGGGATCGGCAGCGAGCGGGAGCCGGACCGGCGGGCGTGGCTCGGCAGGCGGGCTCAGTCCATTGCTCTTCGGCTGGCAATGGCGTGACAACGCCACCCCTTCGACATTCGAGACGTCTTTCGACAGCGGACCGTTGCTGTACGGCCGGAGTTGACCATTGCGGCCGCTCAGCGTTTCGGGTTCAATTGCAAACCCCAGCGTTTGGACTGCAATATGGCCGCCTCTCTCTACGAGCCCATTAACGTCTACAAACCTGTCGGTCCGAACATCGGCATCGTCGATGGGCCGGTCGAGTATTTGACCGTAGCCAGAATAAAGTTGCCGATGCCCTTCACAACGCGAATGACCGTTGTGCGGCTCACGAACGGAGATCTCTTCCTGCATTCGCCGATCAAATTTGATCAGGGCCTGGCCGACGAACTGAAGGGACTGGGGAGAGTTCGTCATCTCGTGTCTCCCAATCAGTTTCACTACGCGCATATCGCGGAATGGGCGAAGGCTTTTCCCGATACCATCGCTTGGGCGTCGCCAGGTGTCCGGCAAAGGGCGCGTGCGCGACATATAGACGTCGTTTTCACGAAGGACCTCGACGCCACTCCGCCTGAAGAATGGAGTGAAGAATTGGACCAGGCGCTGTTCCCCGGCGGCTATTTCGGGGAGTTCATCTTTTTTCACAGAGTTTCGAAGACGCTGATACTCACCGACGCTATCATCAACCTCGAACTGGATAAGATCGGGGAGCCTTGGCGGACGGCGACGAAGCTTACCGGCATGTATCATCCGCACGGTCAAATCTTCTTTGGCATGCGACTGCCGTTTCTTCTTCAGCGGCGAAGGGCGAAAGCGGCGGTCAGCAAAATTCACTCGTGGCAACCCCAACGTATATTGTTGTGTCACGGACACTGCTTCGATGCAGAGGCCCACGAGGTTTTGCGTAGAATCTTTGGACATCCGCCGCCGGCACCGGCGCGCTGCGGGTGAACTGGTGATCCTGCAGACGACGTCGCTCGATGTGCCTCGGCCGCGCATCGCTCGCCTATGACGTGGTCCACGGTAATTGACGCGACCGGCGGCGCATCGGAGCGATGCCTGGACTGATCAGGAAGGCCGCGATCGAGGGGTAACCGGACCGCCCTGCGACATCGGAAAGAGAGTCGACGATGAGGCGCAGTCCAAAATCGCACGCCGTCGCAACGTTACCCGTTGGAGCGCGTGGCGGGCTCCGGCAGGCGGCCATCGGAAAAGTCCAGCCCCTCGAACAGGTGAATGTGTCCGGAGAAGCTGCCGGTGAGCCGAGGCGCCGGAGTTTGGCCCGATCCGTCAACCAGACGTCGCGCGCGCCTTCGCGAATGCCCGGCTGCCGGCCCAGAACATGAAGGCCACCATCGCCCCGATGCCGATGATGCTTGGCAGACTTCCGGTCGCAAGGCCGCCGGCGATTCCGGCGAAGCCCCAGAGGGCCGCAAAGAAGTAGCAGACCAGGCCGCGCGCGGCGTGCCCGCCACGTCGCGCCACGCTGACGCTGCCCTTGGCGACTGCGGCGGCGGTTCGGACCGTTCGGACCGCCGCGCCTTCGTCCAGCCGCTGCCAGTCCGCGGGCGGTTTGCGGATCATCAGGCGGCCTGCTGAGCTTTCAGCGCGGCCAGCCGCTCGGCGACGGTGGCGCTCTTCTGCATGCCATCGATCTCGGCGACGCGGTTGATCGTGTCCGCGTCGGCGCGGGCGAAGCCAACTCCGCCGGCCCCGGCCATGGCGCGATCAAAAGCCTGCTCGGCCGCGTCGACCTTCTTTTCGGCCGAGCGATCCGGGCGGGTCGGGCCGTCACCTCCGAGCGCCGCCTCCCGCCGCGAGATCAGGTAGGCCTGCAGCGCGTCTTCCATCTGGCGCTTGCGGGCGCTGAGCGCGGCGAGGCCGTCCTCCAGCCGCTGCTCCTCTTCGCGCGCCTGCTGCTGGACGGCGTCGAGCTTCTTGGCCTGCGCCTCGAAATCGACTTGGCGTGACAGCGCCGCCTCGGCGAGATCCTCGCGTCCTTCGCCGAGGGCGAACTTGGCTTTCGTGGTGAGCTCTTCGGCGCGCTCGGTGAGCATCTTCTGCTGACGGGCGGCCTGCAGCCGGCGCGCCATCGTCGATTGGAGCTCCGCCTTCACCTGGTCGATGGCGCGGTCTGCCTCGCGGATCGCCTCGCGCATCACGGCGTCGCCGCCGGCCTGCTCCATGCGATCCACCGCGTCCTCGACGGTCGCCGAGAGCAGACGGGACACACGAGCGAAGATTGATTCAGCCATGACAAGCCCCTGTAGGACGATTATGCACGCGGCATATGCGCACAGTTGATTTAAGGTGCCGTTAAGCCGTTTCGAATTTCCAGCTATTGTCGTCAACACATCGGCAACCGTGTCGGCGATACTTCGAGCGCAATCTCAAGGGAGAGCGAGCGATGCTGTTGACGTTGGTTCTCGTATGCGTGGCGGCTCTGGCGTTGCTGATTGCCGTGCCGGCTTATATCGCCTTCGCAACACACAATCGCCTGGTCGCGCTCGATCAACGCTGCGAAACCGCGTTCGGCGACATCGACGTGCATCTGAAGCACCGCCATAACTTGATCCCGCCGCTCGTCGAAACGGTGCGCGGCTTCGCCAAGCATGAGAGCGACATATTGCTGGGCGTCACCGAGGCGCGCGCCGAGGCGCTGCAGGCGGCCTCGCCTGAAATGCGGCTCAGCGCCGAGCAAGAATCTGACGCAGAACATCAATGCCCTGATCGGCATGGCCGAGCGCTATCCCGAGCTCAAGGCCTCGACGCATTTCAGCGACCTGCGAAGGGAGCTCGTCGACGCCGAGAACCGCATCACCGCCTCGCGCCGCTTCTACAATCTGGCGGTCGAAGAATATGATACGACGCTGCGCCAGTTCCCCGGCAGCACGATCGGCCGCCTGTTCAAGATGAACATGCGGATGCGGTTCGATCTCGGCATCGAGCGCGTGCTGATCGACGAGCCGCTCGCGATCAAGTTCTGATCGGACGGGTAGAGGCTGCGCCATGCGGGTGAACGGGCTCTACGGACACGTCCGCAGCAATGACGCGCGTTCGCTCGCGCTGTTCGCGGGCTTCGTCGCGGCGTTTCATCTGCTCGCCATGCTGGCGCTCGTGGTGCCGCTCGCCATGCTACGATCCCGACCATGCGCCGCTCTACGGGTGGACGGGATACCTCGTCCGCTGGGTGCCGATCGTCACCGTCATCGGCGCCGTCCTGTTCGCCGTGCAGATGGCGTGGCACGTCCGCACCGTTCGCCGCAGGACGGACTTCCGCTTCGTCGACGATCAGGACGAGCCGCGGCTCTGCCGTATCGTCGAGCCGCTGGCAATCGCGGCAGGCCTGCCGACCCCCTATGTCGGCGTCATCGACAGTCCGGCGCTCAACGCATTCGCCTGCGGCATCCGGCAGAAGGACGCCGTTCTCGTCTTCACGCGCGGGCTGATCGACGGACTGGACGACGACGAGCTGGCGGCCGTCGCGGCGCACGAGATCGTCCATGTCGTGAACGGCGACATCCGCCTGATCGCGGCGACCAATGTTTGCCTCGACACGCTGAAGCTGCTGCAGCCGCGGCCCAGCACGCAGCGCCTGAAGCGGATCCATGCGGCCTGCACCCTCCCGGTCCTGGCCTTCCTGCTGCCCATGATGGTCGTGCTCGTCCTCGTCATGATGTTTCTGCGCCGGCTCGCCGTCGACGGCAGCCACCTCGCGCGGCTGCTGATCGCCTCCGCGCGCGAGTTCATCGCCGACGCAGAGGCCGCGCGGCTGACCCAGAACCCGGCCGCGCTCGTCTCGGCGCTTCGCCGCATCGAGGGGCGCAGCGTCATCCCGGGCCTCGCCGCCGGGCAGGACGCCATGATGATCGACGGCGCGCATGAGGGCGCGTTCGCGACGCACCCGACGATCGCCGAGCGGGTCGCGGCGATCATCTCCGTCACCGGCTCGATGGCTCTGATCGCACCGGCCCGCCGCGACACCCGGCCACCCGAGCTGCGCGCCAGAGAAGGCTTCGGCCGCCGACGTGCGCCGGCCCTCGAAGCAGCATATTTGCGGTCGCGCGCGGCAGGGCGCGAGTGCCGCGCTCGCGCGCGTCTCCTCGGGCAGCGAGTTCAACAGGCTCGGGCTGACGCCCGAAATGTCGGTGGGCGCCGTTGCGGCCATCGGCGTTTTCCTGTGGGCGCACAGCGCCGATCTCCGCAACCCGGCGGCACTCGTCAAGGCCCTCGACCCCGCTCCCATGCGGACGCTGTTCGCGATGGGCGGGGAACAGGCGCGATGCCTGAGGCAGGGCATCGGCTGGCGCTGATCGGACAGGCCGCGGAACCGGCCGATTGCAGCGACTTGTACAAGATGCTCGCGGCGCATAGCGGCGACGACGGGCTGATCGGGCAGATAGCGAAGAGCATGACGGAGGCGCCCGAAGGCATGTACGTCGTGTCCCCCGGGACCTTCACCAACGTTGCGCCGCCGCACGTCCAGCTGGCCGAGGTCCAGCGCGGCGCGCTGTTTCCAGACCGAGCATTACTCGGTGGGCGACCGCGGTCTGCACTCGGTGACGGAGCAGCCGAGGGAGCGTGACACGATCTCTCTCCCCCGCTACCTGGCGTCACGGCGACGACTGCCGCGCGACGCGTGGCGCGAGGCCTCCCCTGCCGAGCGCGACGCGGCGTCTTCTCGACTATTTCAAAGTCCCGCAAGACGATGGGCCAGGTCATTCATCGCTTCTTCGGCGATCCCGGCCTGCAGGTTGCAGCGGCGCGCTACGCCGGTCCCGAGCACCAAACCGCGATTGCCCTGCTGCGCGAGCGGCTCACCGATCCCGGCTTCGCGTCGGCGCTGGGCCCACTGGAGCGGGCGGAGCTCGAGCTTCTCGCCGCAGCTCCGCTGGACTTCGTCTCCTGCGTCGCCCGCCGGGCGCAGGGGCAAAAGAAGGACTTGAGCGAAGGAGGCTCACAACGCCAATCGGAGCTTGGCGGCGTCCAACGGCTTCGGGCGCCCGTAGCTCAGCTGAATAGAGCACCAGACTACGAATTTGGGGGTCAGGAGTTCGAATCTCTTCGGGCGCGCCACTTACGACAGAGATCGGACAGATAGAGGTAGCGCCATGCAGGTGAACGGACTCTACGGGCACGTCCGCAGCAATGACGTGCGTTCGCTTGCGCTGTTGGCGGGCTTCGTCGCAGCCTTTCACGTGCTTGCCATGCTGGGGCTCGTCGTGCCGCTCGCGACGTTCGATCCCGACCATGCGCCGCTCTTAGGGTGGACGGGATACCTCGTCCGTTGGGTGCCGATCGTCACCGTCGTCGGCGCGGTCCTGTTCGCCGTGCAGATGGCGTGGCACGTCCGCACCGTTCGCCGCAGGACGGATTTCCGCTTCGTCGACGACCACGACGAGCCGCGGCTCTGCCGCATCGTCGAGCCGCTGGCCATCGCGGCGGGTCTGCCGATCCCGTATGTCGGCGTCATCGACAGTCCGGCGCTCAACGCATTTGCCTGCGGCATCCGGCAGAAGGATGCCGTTCTCGTCTTCACGCGCGGACTGATCGACGGACTGGACGACGAGGAGCTCGCGGCCGTCGCCGCGCACGAGATCGTCCATGTGGTGAACGGAGACATCCGTCTGATCGCGGCCACCAACGTTTGCCTCGATACGCTGAACCTGCTGCAGCAGCGGCGCCGCGCCCGGCCCGCGAACCGGATCATTGCGGTCTGCACGCTCCCGTTCCTGGCCTTGACGCTGCCCATGCTGTTCGTGCTCGTCCTCGTCATGAACTTTCTGCGCCGGCTTGCCGTCGACGGCAGCCATCTGACGCGGCTGCTGATCGCCTCCGCGCGCGAGTTCATCGCCGACGCAGAGGCCGCGCGACTGACCCAGAACCCGGCCGCGCTCGTGTCGGCGCTGCGCCGCATCGAGGGGCGCAGCGTCATCCCGGGCCTCGCTGCCGGGCAGGACGCCATGATGATCGACGGCGCGCATGAGGGCGCGTTCGCGACGCACCCGGCGATCGCCGAGCGGGTCGCGGCGATCATCGCGGTCACCGGCTCGATGGCACTGATCGCGCCGGCCAGCCGCGACACGCGGCCACGCGAGCTGCGCGCCAGGGAAGGCTTCGGCCGCCGGCTGGGGCCGGCCCTCGACGCGGCGTTTCTGCGTCCCGCGCGGCAGGGCGCCGGTGCCGCGCTCGCGCGCGTCTCCTCGAGCGACGAGTTCAACCGGCTTGGGCTCACGCGGGAAATGACGCTGGGCGCCGTTGCCGCCGCTGGCGTTTTCCTGTGGGCGCACGGCGCCGATCGCGGCAAGCCGGCGGCACTCGTCCGCGCCTTCGACCCCGCTCCCGTGGGAACGCTCTTCGCGATGTATGCGGAGCAAGCGCGATGCCAGATGCAAAGCGTCGCTCGGTGGATCGGACCGGGTGCGAAACCGGTCGATTGCAGCGAGATGGACAAGATGCTCGCGGCTCATCGCGACGACGGTGGGCTGGTCGGGATGGTGGCAAGGAGCATGGAGCTGCCCGAAGGCACGTACAGGTGGCCCGACGGGACCCGTAGCAACGTTGCACCGCCGGACGTCCAGCTGGCCGAGGTTAAGCGCGCGCGTTGTTTTCAATCCCAACATTACTCGGTGGGCGACCGCGGTCTGCTCGCGGTCACGGAGCGGCACGAGCACGACGATACGATCTCTCTGCCCCGCTACCTGGCGCTGGGCGATGATGCCGCACGACGTGTGGGCGAGGCGTCCTCCGCCGAGCGCGACGCCGCCCTTGTTGCCTATTTCAAATCCCGCAAGACGTTCGGCCAAGTCATTCATCGCTTCTTCGGCGATCCCGGCCTGCAGGTTGCGGCGGCGCGCTACGCCGGTCCCGAGCACCAAGCCGCGATTGCGCGGCTGCGCGAGCGGCTCACCGTTCCCGGCTTCGCATCGGCGCTGAGCCCCCTGGAGCGGGCGGAACTCGAGCTTCTCGCCGCCGCTCCGCTGGACTTCGTCTCCTGCGTCGCCCGCCAGGCGCAGGGTCAAAAGAAGACTTGAGCGAAGGAGGCTCACAACGCTCCGCGTGAATCTCACGAAGGTGCCGGATTCACACTGGTCAGCTCTTCGCGATCAAGAGACCATGGACGTCCAGCGCCTCGCCCGTCGCATTTGCGGCGACTGAAGCGCCGCACCGGTTCCGACCTCATGGCGCCACGGCGAGCGAGTAGTGCCCATCTTCATCGACCGTGGCGCACCACGCAAGCGGCAATGGGGAAGACCGTTACGTTCAGATTGCTGTCCGTATTGAGATCAACCGGACTCTAGCCAGGACTTCGCGGTCAGGCGATCGAGAGCGGCGTAGTAGGAATTGTTCGGATCCCCGGCGGGTTCGGCTTCGGCCCTGCCGAGAAGCTCATTCATGTGCTCGACAAGCACCAAGCCGACGGCATGAATCGCTTCATGCCGGTCGAGCCCCTCGGACATCAGGCGCTGCAGCGTGCGCCCGACCGGAACCTCATCGCCCATCGCGATTTGATTCTCCACAATGACATGGAGGACTGCATGCACCTTGGCATTGGGCAGACGAACATGCGCGCGCCGATGGAAATCTTCGGCGAGATCGATGCGGTCCTGCTCGTCGGTCGACTGCCATTCGTCAGGATCGGGCGGCTTGAGGGGGTCGTAGTATTTCATTGCGCTCACTCATGCTTCCTGCCCGCGGCCGCTACCTGATCTTCCCAGAAGCTCTTTTCGCGTTGCAATCGGCCAGGGCTTGTTCCCTCTAATGGCCCATGCGCCATGCGCTAGGACCCCTTCCTGCAATCGAGGCCCTTACCCTCCATGCGACAGCTGACGAGGGTTTGTCCGTCGGTGCCAACGAGCTTGCCGTTCCACGCCGTTCCCTCCGCGTCGTCCCGCTCCCACAGCATGAATCCAAAGCTTTGGAGAATCACCGAACGTTTCCTGTGAAGCGGAATGCCTTTGGTGCTGCTGGGTGCGGTCGCCAGATTGGTGCCGCTGGATCCGACAACGAGCTGCGGCAGGCGGCCATCGGAGAAGTTTAAGCCCTCGAACAGGTGAATGTGTCCGGAGACGATCATCTTGATGCCGGGCACGAGCCTTTTGGCCAGCGCGTCGTTCAGAACCGTATTGTCGAATTTGCTTCCGGTTTTTGTCGCCCGCAGCCCGTTGAACGGGGCATGGGTCACCAGCCAGGCATTGCCGGGAATCCGGCGCGCGATGGCATCGTACTTGTCCCGCAGCTGCTTGATGTCCGGATCAGCCGGGTTGCTCTCGTCGGCCTCGGCGAGCGACGAGCTGTCCACCACGGCAAAACCGATGTCTCCCAGATCGACCAGGATGGAGTCGCTGACCTGCGGGCAATGCGAGCCGGGCTTGGGGCCATCCAGGAAACGAGCCCAGCCCTCGCCGGCGCGATCGCAGGCTTCGTGATTGCCCCTCGCCATGATCCATGGGGCCTTGGCGAGGAGCCTTTGTGACGGAAGGAAGAAATCCGCGTTCCAGATATCCCAGCCGTACCCGGTCTTCGTGCAGCTCGCTCCTTTGCATTTCTCGCGGTAGAGATAGTCTCCGACATGGATGACGAGATCGGGTCCGGCGGCCGCGGCAAGATCGGCCAGCCTCTTGTACGGCCATGCCTTGGGGTCGCCGCACGTCTGGGTCTTCTTTCCCTTGACCCGGCACCCGGTGTCACCGAGGACCACGATGCGCTTGATGACGGCCGGTGGCAGCGCCAGCCGGTACTTGTCGCCAAGACTGGCAGCCGCCGTGCCCGGCTTGAGCGTTGCCTCACAGACGATCACCGGGAAACTCGCAGGGGGCAGCTCTCTCGGCTTCTCATCGCCCGGGAACAGCGGCTTTTCGTCGGCCCGGACGTCCATCTTGACGTCTTCCCCGTCGGCGCGGAGCGCCGGGCAGGGCGTCTTCTCGGGCATGACGACCCGGATACTGGGCGCGCCGCCTGGGCCGACGAGTTCTACCCAGGCGGCGAGCCAGGGCCGGGGCTCCTCGCCGCGGGCAACTGCAGGAAAGCTCATCAGCGCCAGCGCAAGCAGGCGAATTCCCCCGCGCCGCAGAATCCCGTGCGCGGGTGTTTCGCTGAGGCGCCCCATGAATCAATTTCCTTCTCAGGATCGGGCGAGGCCGGGCAAAGCGAATTCCGCCCGAGGTTCCTGCAACCTCTTCCATACCACAACACCCGTTGGTATAACAGTCTGCGGTAGTATCGGCCTCGCCGCAAACCGATATCCGCTGGAGGAGAGCCCATGAAGGTCAGCGCGAGTGGCTTGCGGCATCTTCTCGGACGGGCGCGCCACTTATCCGGTCGCGACGCAAAAATGCTCGGTGGCCGGATCGCAGTCGTTCTGGCGCTGCTCCTTGCCCATTCGGCGGTGTCGCTGCCGGTGCTCGCGCAGGAGGCGGCCGCCCCGCCTCGGGGAAAGCTCATCAAGCTTGTGATCCTCAGCCGCCACGGCGTGCGCTCGCCGATCCCGGAGCAGGCGGAGCTCGACAGCTGGACGGCGTCGAAATGGCCCACCTGGATCTGCAAGAACGGCAAACCCTGCGAGCGGGGCGAGCTGACGCCGAGAGGCGAGGAGCTCGCGCAGCAGATGGGGACGTTCTACCAAAAATATCTGTCGTCGCTGCTGCCCGGCGATCAGTGTCCCGCCGCGCGCGAGGTGTTCTTCTGGGCGGACGTCGCCGACGAGCGGACCCGGGACACCGGTCTGGCGCTGCTTCAAGGCTTTCTCCCGTCGTGCGCAAACCGTGCGCAGTACTTCCACCTGCAGGCAGCGACCGACCCGATTTTCCATGGCGTCACCGGCAGCGCATGCAGGCTGGAGGCTGTCCGTGCCGAGCAGGACATGATGGCCCGGGCCGGGGGCAATCTGTCGAACGTCGTGCACGCGCTCGAGAACGAGCTGGCAAAGGCTGAGGAGACGCTGCAGTGCTGTCAGCCGAAGCTCTGCCAGGCCACCTGGGACCAGACATGCCAGTGGGTCCTGCCAGGGCCCAAGACGTGCAGCCTGACCCGGCAGCTTCCGTCCTGTCTGGTTCGCCGGCCGAAATCCGCCACGCCCGTGCAGGTCCAGCTCGGCGGTGCTTTGAGAGTTGCATCGACCTTCGCCGAGATCCTGCTGCTGGAATATGCCAACGGCTTTGAGGGAGGCGACCTCGGCTGGGGAAGGATCAAGCCGGAGGAGCTGCCGGCACTGTTCTCCCTCCATACCGTTGCCTTCGATCTCGAGCAGCGGACGCCCTACGTGGCGGCATTGCAAGGGTCCGCGCTGCTGCGAAGGATCCTGCTGGCACTCAGGGACGAGACGGACAAGAGTTCCCGGGGCAGCACCGCGCGGCGCCAAGTTCGTCGCCTATGTGGGCCATGACACCAACATCGCCAATGTGGCGGGGATGCTCGACCTCTCCTGGACACAGCCGGGATACCAGAGGAATCAGACGCCGCCCGCCGGCGCGCTTGCGTTCGAGCTTCGCGAGGAGGCCGGAATCCGCAATGTCAACGTCTTCTACGTTGCCCAGTCCCTCGAGGACATGCACGCCGGCAAGGGGGACCGGCCGATCCCGACGCCGGTGCCGGTGCCCAATTGTGGAGAGAGCGGAGCCGCGTGCACGCTCGAGAAATTCGAAACTCTGGTGACTCAGAAGCTGGATCCGAACTGTTCGCAGTGACGGCCGGGCGACGTCACATTCAGGCCAGGATATTGACCGCGGGCGAAGCGGTATCGGTCGTTCCGCTGCCGGCAGAGGCACTGGCGATGCCTTCGGCGATGCTGCCGCCCTGCTGCGCCTCCATGCGGGCACCGAGGTCCTGGATCTCCCGATCCATCGCCGCCGTGGCGCGCTGGGCGTCCGCAACAGCGAGGTCATCGGGATGCTTGGCTTTCAGCTTGTGGGCGGCGTTCTTGACGAGTTCCTTGGCCTCGCGCGCGGCGTCCTTGAATTTCGCCAGATCGTCCGCTTCGCCCTTGGCCTTGTTCGCGCGGTCCGCCATCTTCGCGGCGACCGCCTGATAGGCCTCTGCCGTCTTCTGACGTTCGACGGCGGGATCAGTGGCCTTGGTTGTCAGCGCAACGCTCGCGTCGGGCACGCCGTCCTTGGCAAGTGCGGGGCCCATGCCAGCCGTCGTTGCTGCGGCTGGCGTGTCGGTGCCCGCCGAGCCGCCCGCTGCGTCGGTCGCGTCGGCCGTTTCGGCTCCCGCCGAAGGGGGCGACCCACGGGACGCGGTAGCCTCGGAGGAAGCGGGCGCCTCGGGCGCGACATTGGCGGCATCGGCCCCGTCCGCGCCACCCTCGGCCTGGAGCGCCGCGCCATATTCTCGGGCGGCGGCGGCTATCTCCTGGGCGATCTGCTTGGCCTGCCGCGCGACGCTGCCGGGATCGCCACCGAGCATCCTCAGGATTTCGAGCTTCTTGCGGGCCAGCTCCAGCTTTTGCAGCGCCGCACGCTTGCGATCGGCAATCATGCTCCGCTTGGCCAGATCGAGGTCGGAAAGGGCGGCCGCTGCCTTCTGCAGTTGCTCCGAAACGGACTTGGCGAGGTCGTCCGGCAGAGTCGAGCTGGGCGACGAGCCTGGCCTGGGGCGAGAGTGCCACCGATACTGTTGCTTGTGCCGGCGCGGAAGGGGTGCTTGCGACAGCCGGGCGCGGGCCGCGCGCGGTCGTTCTGGCGGATGTGGAGGCCGAGGAGCCGTGCGATCCGCGAGACGATGCGATCCCGGTCTGCAGCAGGAGCGCCGTCGCAGGGGTGTCGAAGATGGCCGTCGCCGACGTCAAAGGGGTGATCATGGCGTTCAGCTTTCCCGCTCTCGCCGATCTCAGGTGCTTCGCCATCCTCGTTGCGAGACGCGTGTCGAGCCCGTCGGTGATCCTACCATCGCAGGGATCACATCGACGCCGTAATCCAACAAGACCTCAAGATCGAAACGTTTCATGGTTAGCCAGCGCTCTACCGATACGATTTGATTGTCTTGAGTGAGAAATCGAGCCTGCGGCTGGCTTCGTGCAGCCATTCAGGTCAGATCTGCAAGCGGAGGCAACATGGTGACCATTGCGCGCGCTCTGTCGCTCATCTGCCTGTCCGCAACCTGCGCTGCGGCGGCATCGCCCCTCAGCATCGAGGCGCCGCAACGCCTGCAGGAGGTCGAGCGCAACGGTTTCACCTTCGGCGACCTCGTCCTCGGCCCGGCGAGCGCCGGCGCCGACAACGCGGCGCTCTACCGGGAGCCGGCCTATCGGTCGATCGTCGACAGCCTCGCCGCGGACCTTCAGCAGCTGAAGGCTGCCGATCCGCAGCTCGGCCTCACCATCAAGACGCCGCACCGGATGTTCGACGCGGCCTGGCTGCGGTCGTCTTCCGCCGGTTTCGAGCTGGTCGGCGCCGTCAATCGCATGGATCGCGCCGTGTTTGCGCCGGGCAGCTGCGGGGAGATCCGTTTCATCTATCGCCTGGCCTATCGCAAGGGCGAGCCGGGCAGCGTCTATTCCCGGCTGCCGATGACCGCCAACGTCGTCTTTCTGCTGCCGGGCGGCGCCGATCGCTGCCGCGAGCTCGCGCGCCAATGGACGAGCGGTGCGGGTCTCGCCGGTGCGGATCTCAAGGCGTTCGGCGAGGGCATTCTGAGCCGGCAACACCTCAAGTCGGTCGAGGTCAATCTGCAGGCCGTGCGTTGGCCGTCGACGGTGCGGCCCGACATGGCAGGCTATGCCGAATATTTTCTGCGGGTGTTTCGCCGGGAGGGCGAGCGTTACGTGCCGGCGGTGCTCGAGAACACCCCGGACGCCGCAAAGCTGCTGGCGACCCCGTCGATGAAGCGGCGATTGATCGAATGGCTCAAGCTGCCGGCGAATTTCCGGGCGGTCGATGACGGCATCGCAAAACTTCCCGACGAGTTTCTCGCCAGCAAGGCGACGTCGGTCGCGCTTAATGGCCAGCACCGCCTCGCCAACGCGCCGTTCACAAGAATATTCTCCGAGACCGAGCTCGCGGATTTCCCCTATGCGGGCGGCCGCACGATCCGCTCGCCGCAAGGCCTGCTGCGGCGATTGAATGATCTGTCGTGCACCGGCTGTCACCAGGGGCGGACGGTGGCGGGGTTTCACTTCCTCGGCGCCGATCGTGCGGAGACCGACCCCGTCAATGCGATCGCGGTCGGGGTGTCCCCGCATTTCGTGCGCGACCAGCCGCGCCGGCTGGCCTTTGTGGCGGCGGTCGCGACGGGCGCGCCTGCCGACGCCGCCCGCCCGCTCTCGGTTCGCGCCGAAAGCGACGAGGGCGGTTTCGGATCCCATTGCGGGCTCGGAGATCCGTCCTTCGCGTCCTGGACCTGCGGTCGCGGCCTGCGTTGCGAGCCGATCACGGTCGACGACAAGGTCAGCCGCACCGGCGTGTGCCTGCCCGAGACGCCGATCGCCGGATCGGCCTGCCAGCCGGCTCGCATGGTCCACGATCGCGATCCGCATCGGGACCGGGTCGTCGGGCAGAGCGAGGCCGGGTGCGGCCCGTCGGCGATCTGCGAGAGCGCCAGCGTCGGTTTTCCCGGGGGCATGTGCTCGCGCGGCTGCTCGGATCTGCGGCCGGGCGAGGCCTGCGGCACCATCGCGGTCCTGCAGGGTTTCAACGCCTGCCTCGCCGCGCGCAAGCCGTTTGCCGCCTGCCTGCGCGACAACGTGCGGCCGGCGGCGCTGAAAGCCTGCAGCGAATCCGAGCCGTGCCGCGACGATTTCATCTGCGCCAGAACGGCGGAAGGCCAGGGAGCCTGCATCCCGCCGTATTTCCTCTTCCAGCTTCGGGTCGACGGCCACCCGTTGCCGTAGAGACACCTACCGCGGTGCGAACTTGTAGCGGAACGTGCAGCTCGGCGCACCGCGCATGATCGTCTGGGTGCGCTCGAGGCTGACCGCGCCATCGCCCGCCGCGGCGATGTCGAAATCGGTCTCGCAGATGAGCAGCGCGCCGAGCTCGGGCTCGCCCAGCGCACGGAAGAACTCGGCGAAGCGGCAGCGCGTCACGTCGAATTCCAGCGCCTCGTCGTCATGGCGCCGCATCTCGAACTCGACCTCCCGCGAGGTCACATCGCCCAGCGCGCTGTGCATGGTCGCCCATTTGCGCCGCGGGCTCCCCTCGATGCCGTCGCCGATCGCGGCGAACAGCTGCTTCGACCAGTCGCGCAGGGCCTGCTTCACGATGGCGTCGGCCTTGTCCTTTCCGAGCTCGGCCCGCAACGCGCGAAGCACCGGCACCAGGACCTGGGCCTGTATCCGCGTCTTGTCCAGGAAGGATATCTTGGGATCCACGAGATAGTCGTCGAGCACGCTGGTCATTGCTTCCTCCCGAGCGAGCCTCCCAGGCGAACGTCGCAAGCCTAGCGACTCGCCACGGCGGGCGCAATGCGGCCACTCCGACGGACCTGTCGTCCATTCCAAGCTCAGGCGCTCACGCCGCGGATCTGCAGGCATTCGATCCGGATAAACGATCAGTGGCGGATCGTCTTCCGGTGGAGCGGGCTGGAACTCGAGCAGGTTAAGATCGTGGATTATCGCTGATAAGGCATGCCGCCATGGCCAAGATACTCCCTCCTGTTCATCCCGGCGAGGTCCTGCGCGAGGAATTCCTTCGCCCGATGAGCCTCTCGCCCTACACGGTCGCGCGAGCGGTGGGCGTGCCGCGCACTCGTATCGAGCGGCTGGCCAACGAGCAGACCGCAGTGACCGCCGACACTGCCTTGCGGCTTGCCAGATATTTCCGCACCTCGCCTGCGTCCTGGATGGGCATGCAGGCCCAGTACGATCTCGAGCGTGCCGAGGACGAACTCGGTGCCGAGCTGCGCAAGATCGCGCCGGCGCGCGCCACCGCGAGTCCCGCGCGATCATCCGTCAAATCGCAACGGACCGGACCAGCTTAGGTCTGCGGCCAAGCATACTCCCAAGGCGGCAATCCGGCTTGCAGGGCTCCAAGCGACAAGTACACAGTTACGGCCAGCAATCGCGCCGTGAGGACGCCCCATGACGCTGACCTACGACCTGTTCTGGTCGTTTCGCTCGCCCTATTCCTATCTGGTGACGCCGCGCCTCCTCGCGTTCGAGCGCGAGTACGACGTGAAGGCGAATGTGCGGCCGGTCTATCCGATCGCGGTGCGCATCGACGGCTTCTTCAAGAATGTCAATCCGCTGTGGTGGGGCTATCTGGTCTGCGACGTGGCGCGCACCGCGCAGATGCTGACATGCCGTTCTCCTCCCCGAGCCCCGACCCGGTGGTGATGAACCTGAAGACCGGCGAGGTGCCGAAGGCGCAGCCTTACATCAGCCGGCTGACCCGGCTCGGCGCCGCGGCGGCCGAGCGCGGCAACGGTCTCGAGCTCCTGAAAGAGGTCAGCGCGATCATTTTCGGCGGCACGCGCGACTGGCATCTCGGCGATCACCTGGCCAACGCGGTCGCCCTCGCCGGCCTCGATCTTGCCGAGCTCGATCGCGATGTCGAGACGAATGCCGAGCGTTACGAGGCGGTCATCGTCGAGAACGAGGCGGCGCAGAAGCGCGCCGGCCACTGGGGCGTGCCGCTGATGGCGTTCGAGAACGAGCCGTTCTACGGCCAGGATCGCTTCGACGCCCTGAAATGGCGCATGGCGCAGAAGGGTTTGACGCGGCGCGCGTAGCTCCCGCGATCCGGCGAGGCCGGGTCGTCGAATTTGGGCAGGTGCTGGACGAACTCGTGAAGGGCCACCGTTCGTCGGCGAGCTTACCTCACGCGCTCACCGGCAACTCGATCAGCCCCAGATGGCGCGCCATTGGACGGAAATCGCTATCGTTGTGGAGCAGTGGCCGACGGTTCTCGATGCACCAGGTGCCGATCAGCAGGTCGATGGTCTTGCGGACAGTGATCCCGCGCCTGCGCAGGGAACGGAAGTTGCGGGCCGCCGCGACGGCAATGACGTCGCCGGCCATTGGCGCAATCTCGAAGCGGCGCAGCAGGGCTTCAACTTCCCGAGCCGCCCGCTCGCTGTCAAGTCCTTGCAGTACCTCGCAAAGCATCAGATCCCCAACGACGATCTCGTCGGAGCCGAGGACCGCCCGCAGTCGCCGCACATGGGGCGCATTGCGGCCGCTGAGGAAGTCGATCCAGACGCTGCTGTCGACGACGATCACCCGGTCCCCCGCCCTCTGCGGCTCCGGGCGAGGGTGCCGCGCCAGCGGTATTTGCCGAAGGCCGCGTCGACCTCGTGTTGCCGTCGCAGCCTGATCATCAAACGCAGCGCCTGCTCTACAGTCTGCTTCTTGGTGGCGTGTCCGGAGACTTTCTGGGCTTCTGCCATGAGCGTGTCATCGATCTCGATATTGGTGCGCATCGGCGGCTGCCCTTATGTGTATCGTGGAATTCTACAATACACATTGCGCCTGCGCAATGGTCGGCGACGCGCAGCGGGGGCCGGTCTCAAGCGCCGATCGGCCCGCGTTGAGGTCGGTGACGATCTGGCGGATGGCGGCGTTGAGCTCAACGAGCGAGAGGAAGCGCTGATTGCGCAGCGTGGCGAGGACGTAGCTCTCGACGACCAGCACGGCGCCCTCGTCGCAAGACGCGGAGTGGCTCAGCGGTCGCGGGTCGCTTTCCCCTGGTATTCCCTCACAGCCCAAAGGGCCGGCCACTCCCGAGGTTGGTGCTGAGATGACCGTCGTGCTGGCTCGATTGAACCTGCGGGCTCGAACGCCGGCATGATGACGTTCGTCGGCACCGCCTATCTCCCTCCGAGCGCGGAATCTCCGGGCGCGATCTGCGAGAGCCCTTCCTGCACCACCGACGCGACAAGCGCGCCGTCGCGCGTGAACACGCTGCCGCGCGCAATCGCACGGCCGCCCGCGCTCGACGCCACGTGCTGCGCGTAGAGCAGCCACTCGTCGATGCGGAACGATCGATGAAACCACATGCCGTGGCTGAGGCTCGCCTGCTGCGCCTTCGGGCTGATCCACGACACGCCGTGCGGATAAAACGCGATGTCGAGCAGCGTCGCATCCGACGCATAGGCGAGCACGGCGCAGTGGAGCGCCTGATCGTCCGGCATCGCGGCGATCGCCTTGATCCATGTGTGCGCGATCGGCGGCACCGGTGGCGGATCGAACAGCGGCACCGGACGTACCTGCCGCACTTCCACCGCGCGCGGCATGGTCAGCCACGGTCGATGCTCGGGAGCGAAGCGATCCGCCACGACGAGCCGTTGGTCGAGCTCCGACGTCAGGCCCTCGGGACCCGGCACCTCCGGCATTCGCTCGTGCTGGAAGCCGACGGCGTCGGCGCTGTCCGTCGTGAACGACACGGTTGCGAGCACGATCTCGCGCCCGCGCTGATAGCCGGAGACTTGTCGCTGCACGAAGCGCCGGCCGTCGCGCACGCGCCGCACGCCGTACTCGATCGGAATCTTCGGATCGCCGGGAAACAGGAAGTCGACGTGCAGTCGCGTGACACGCGCGGTCCTGCACCGTGCGCGCGGCCGTGGCCAACACCTGGGCGAGCAGCTCGCCGCCGAAAACCCGGGGCCGGAGATACTCGATGCTGCGCGCTTCGAAGCGATCGTCGCCGAGCCGTTTGGCGTCGAGCGCGTCGAGCAGCGTCTGGAGCGGGCTGGACATTTGCGCGCGAGGCTCCCCAACCCGAAGCGGAGAGTCAAGGCGCGGGCGCGCGGAGCAGGCGAGGGAACGTCAGGCTGATTTGCTCCCCCGCCGATGACTGCCTCGGCACACCGTGCAGCCAAGGACCGCGTCGCGGAGCTTGTCAAAGTCAGAAGCCCAAGCCCTTCGCACCGCTTTCAGGAGAAATTGCCCAGGGCTTCGCGGCGGGCTTCTACTTCCCGTTCGGCAGCGACAGGCGGAAGAAGTGCGCCTGGGTGGCGACCTCGGCGATCGACGCTTCGACGCCTGCGCAGCGGCGCAGTAGTCCAAACGGTTGTGAGCATAGTATCAGGCTGGAGCAATCTCCGATCAAGTTGACCATGTGTTGGCACGGTCACGGGCCGGAAAGTGCTCTAGATTCGATGTTTGTCGCACTTCCTGTCGGAAAGCCGGTGCCCATTTTTCGGAAATGCTCTAACCTGTCGTTCGTCCTGCACGCATCGCGCGCCAGACTTTCTCCGGGGTCGCCGGCATCTCGATATGAGTGACGCCAAATTCGGCAAGCGCATCGACAACCGCGTTGATGATCGCTCCGAGCGACGGAGTGATGCCGCCCTCGCCACCCCCGCGAAACCCCAGCGGATGCGTGGTCGACGGCACTTCGCTGATATCGGTCGCGAAGAACGGCACATCATTGGCGCGCGGCATCGCGTAGTCCATGAACGAGCCCGCCAGCGGCTGGCCGCTCTCGGCGTCGTAGACGCAATGCTCCATCAGAGCTTGGCCCATCCCCTGGGCGATGCCGCCATGCGTCTGGCCGTGGATGATCATCGGGTTGACCGCGCGACCCACATCATCGATCGCGGTATAGCGGGCAAGCTCAATCGCCCCTGTCTCCGGATCGACCTCGACCTCGGCAACGTGCCAGCCATGAGGGAAGGACGCGATGCGGCTGATGACATCGCCGGCGCCGGTGAGCGGACCGCGCAGCGGTTCCGGCACTCTGGCGTCGCCCTCTGCTGCGGTTGCGACCGCGAACAGGTCGATGGCCCGGTCGGTGCCCTTGATTGTGAACCTGCCGTCGGCAAAGCCGATATCAGCGGCCGTCGCCTCGAGTAGATGAGAAGCAATCTGCAGCCCCCGCGCGATAATTTGCTGCGCGGCGGCATGCATCGTGATCGAGGCGAGCCGGATCGAGCGGCCCGAATGTGATCCGGCACCGAATTTCGTGCGGTCGCTGTCGCCGGTCACCAGGCGGATGCGTTCGTTCTCGACCCCCAGCCATTCACCGAGCATCTGAGCATAGCTGGTCTCGTGTCCCTGCCCGCTCGACAAGGTGCCGATCTCGACCTCGATGGCGCCCTGCGGCAGCACCTTGACCACCGCCGCTTCCTCAGGTGAACCGCTCGCCGACTCGACATACGTCCCGAGGCCGATCCCGCGAAGACGACCGCGCCTGCGCGCTTCCTCGCGCCGCGCCGAAAACCCATTCCAATCGGCAAGCGCCAAGGCCCGATCGAGAATCGCCTCGTAGGCGCCGCTGTCATAAGTCATGCCAAATGGGTTGGCATACGGCAGTGCTGCCTCGGGGATGAGGTTGCGGCGGCGCAGCGCGACCCGGTCGAGATCGAGCTCGCGCGCGGCGCGGTCAATCAGCCGCTCCATGACGAACATGACCTCGGGCCGCCCGGCGCTGCGATAGGGCGCAGTCGAAATCGTGTTGCTGAACACCGCGCGCGCTCGCACATGTGCAGCCGGAGTAAGGTACAGGCTGGTCATCAGCTCGGTGCCTTTGGTCAGCGGCACGAACGAGGCCGCATAGGCGCCGAGATTGCTGAGGTTGGAAGCGCGCAGGGCGAGGAAATCGCCTTGAGCATTCAGCGCCAGCTCCGCCGTGACGGTCAGGTCGCGACCCTGAAAGTCGGTGAGAAGCGCTTCGCTGCGTTCGCAGCGCCATTTGACCGGTCGGCCGGTGCGCTTCGCCGCCCAGCAGACCAGCGCAAGTTCGGGATAGGTGCCGTTGCGGGTACCGAAATTACCGCCGACATCATAGGCAACGACTCGGATCTGCGTGTCCTCGACGCCGAGCATGTGCGCGACGTCGCGCTTCGGGCGCCCGACGCCGCCGCCGCCCGCATAGAGCGTATAGCGGCCCGTACCGGCATCGTATTCGGCGAGCGCCGTGCGCGGCTCCATCGGCACGCCGGTAACGCGCTGCACGTGAGTTTCGAGGCGCGCGATATGAGCGGCCTTGGCGAAGGCGGCTTCGGTCGCCGGCCCATCGCCGACCCAGGCATCGATGGTGATATTCGGCCTGTCCCAAAGAGGCTGTGCATCTGACGCCGCGGCCGCCAGGGCCGCGGTCACCGCCGGCAAGGGACGGTAGTCGACGACAACAAGCTCGGCGGCGTCTCTCGCGGCGTCCAGCGTTTCGGCAACGACCAGCGCGACCGCCTCGCCGACAAAACGGACCCGGTCGACTGCGAGCGGCATCTGATCCGGCACCGCTATCGACGAGCCATCGGTATTGGCAAGGGCAATGTCGGGAGGGCTTCGTGCCGCCGGAGCATGGGGCATCGCACGATTGCCGTCGGCGAGATACTCAGCCGCGGTCAGCACCGCGACGATTTCGGGCGCCGCCGCGGCGGCGGTGGTCTCGATCGCAGCTATTTCGGCATGCGCATGCGGCGAACGCAATACCCAGGCGACGGCTTGCCCGGGGAGGCTCAGATCGTCGCCGAATTGGCCTTGCCCCGTCAGGAGCCGCGCGTCCTCGTGCCGTCGGACCGATTGTCCAACACCGGCGCGCCGCAAGCTTGAACCAGCGTTATCGGCCACGATTCATCGACCGGTTGTTTGCAGGACGTGGGAGGGGTCGCGATCTCGAACCATGGCCCAGTCGATCCAAATAAACAAGTCGGTGCCGGATCGTCTTCCCTCACCGCCCCGCGCCCTTGCGCGCCTCGGCCTCGCGGATCAGCGCGCGCAGCCGCGACGGGGTGACCGGCAGCGTATCGATGCGCACGCCGAGCGGGCGCAGCGCATCCTCGATCGCCGCGACCACGGCGGGCGGCGCCACCATGCGGCCGCCTTCGCCGGCGCCCTTGACGCCGTACTCGGTGTAGGGCGACGGCGTCACCAGGTGGCCGATCCGCACCGCCGGCGGCAGGTTGCCGATCCTCGGCATCAGGTAGTCCTGCAGCGAGGTCTGCATGAGCTGTCCGTTGCCGTCATACTGGAACTGCTCGAGCAGCGCCGTGCCGATGCCTTGCGCGGTGCCGCCGCGCACATGGCCGTCGACCGTCATCGGATTGATCATGGTGCCGCAATCGTGCACCGCAACGTAGTCGAGAAAGCTCACCTCGCCGGTCTTGGCGTCGACCTCGACCACCGGCATGTGGCACATGTGCCCCATGATCGGATAGAAGATGCCGAAATCGCTGTCGCTCTTCGGTAAGGTCGCCAGCGGGTGGTCGTAGGTGTAGCTCGCGTCGAGGCCGCTGGTGAGGTCCGGATCGTCCGGCAGCGACAGCCGGAAGAAATGCGCCTGGGTGGCGACCTCGGCGATGGATACTTCGAGGCCCGACGCGCCCTTGACGCCGATCTTGCCGTTGCGCAGCTTGAGGTCATGCGCGCCGGCCTCGAGCATATGGCTCGCCACGCGCTTGAGCTTGTCCTTGATGATCATGGCGGCGCCGGCGACCGCACCGGTCACCATGACGGTGTAGCGGCTGCCGCCCGGTCCCGTTCCCGGGAGGCCGTGATCGGTGTCGGAATAGGTCACGCTGATGTCGGCGGGGTCCATGGTGAGCTGCTCGGCCAGCACCATGGCGGCGACCGTCTCCGGGCTGTTGCCCCAGCACGGCGCGTGCAGCGAGATCACCGCCTTGCCGGTCGCATCGATCCTGACGGAAGCGCTTTCCGGCGAGCTGGTCAGCGCGAAGCCGGGAGTGCGGTTGAGCATCCAGAACTCGGTGGCGCTGAACACGCCTTTTTCCTGGCAGCTGGCCACCCCGATACCGACATGGCGACCCTGCGTGCGCGCCAGCTGCTGCTTCTCGCGCCAACCTGTGTAGTCGAGCATCCTGAGCGCCATGTCGAGGGCGCCCGGATAGTTGCCGCTGTCGTAGAGGTTGCCGGTCGGGATCTGATAAGGGAACTCGTCCGGCCTGATGAAATTGTCGCGGCGGAATTCGATCGGGTCCAGCCTGAGCTCCTCGACTGCCGCGTCCACCACCCGCTCGATCATGAAGTTGGTGACTTCCGAGCCGAAGCCGCGGCAGGCGCCTTGCTGGCACTTGTTGGTAAAGACGGCAAAAATCTCGGCGCCGACCGCGCGGATCCGGTAGGGGCCGACGGTCTGCGAAAAACCGTTGCCGTGGGTTCCCAGCCCGAACTGGAAATAGGCTCCGTAGTCGTCCACCACCTTGTAGCGCAGCGCCGTCATCCGGTGATTGGCGTCGAGCGCGAGCTCGACGTCGTAGGTGCGGTCCGATCCGTGGGCGTCGCAGGCGGTGATGTTGTCGATCCGGTCCTCGATGTATTTGACCGGGCGGCCGGTCACGCGCGCGCCCAGGGCGGACAGCACCGCCACCTTGTGCAGAAACAGTTTGCTGCCGAAACTGCCGCCGGCATCCACCGGCACCAGGTTGACCTGGTGGCTCGCAACCTTGAGCGCGGCCGCGATGGTGAAGCCGATGTAATTGTACATCGAGCTGTTGACGTGGATCGTGAATTTTTCCGATCCCTCGTCGAAGGTCGAGACGGCGCCGCAGGTCTCGATCGGCTGTCCGCCGGAACGCGCCCAGCGCAGGTGCCGCCTGATCACGTGCGCGGCTACCGCGAACTCGTGGTCGACCGGCCCGAACGAGTAAACGCGATGCTCGGCGATATTGTCGGTGCCGCGCTCGGGATGGAGCACGGCGTCGCCCCGGGAGTTGATCGCGTCCATCATGTCGGACACTGCCGGCAGCGGCTCGTACTCGACCTTGACGAGCCCGATGGCGTCCTCGGCGATGTAGCGCGTATCGGCAACGGCCAGCACCACCGCCTCGCCGACATGGCGCACCTTGCCGAGCGCGATGCATCGCTGCTCGACCGGCGGGTTGGCGAAGCACGGCAGCGGCCCGGTCTCCTTCGCGGCATCCTCGCCGGTGATGACGGCGACGACGCCGGGAAGCGCCCGTGCGGCGGCCGCGTCGATCGATCGGATGCGCGCATGCGCGTGCGGGCTGCGCAGCACCGCGGCGTGCGCCATGCCGGGCAACGCGATATCGTCGACGAAGCGGCCGCGGCCGATCAGGAAGCGCGGGTCCTCCTTGCGCAGCATGCGGGTGCCGATCACGCTCAGCCGCTGATCCGGCCGCTCCTTCTGCCGGCCCGCCGGCGGCGAATGGATTTTGCCCGCCTCCGCCATCACCCGACCGTCCTCTCGGCGCGCATCAGCTCGACCGCGCGCTCGACCGAGCCGACGATGTCCTCGTAGCCGGTGCAGCGGCAGATATTGTCGTTGAGGCGAAGCCGGATCGTCTCACGGTCGGGAGCGGGATTTTCGCGCAGCAACTCGGTGATCAGCATCAGCATTCCGGGGGTACAGTAGCCGCATTGCAGGCCGTGCTTCTCCCAAAAGGCCCGCTGCAGCGGGCTCAGGCTTTTCAGGCGCCCGAGCGACTCGACGGTCTCGATGCTGCGGCCGTCGGCCTGCACCGCGAGCGTGCAGCAGGATCGCGTCGCCAGTCCGTCGAGAAGAATTGTGCAGGCGCCGCACACGCCGCTTTCGCAGCCGACATGGGTACCGGTCAGGCCGATCTCGTGCCGGATGAAGTCGGACAGAAGCAGCCGCGGCTCGATGCGCCGCCGGAAGGCGCGGCCGTTGACGGTCACGCTGACATCGACCTCGTGCATCGGACGATCACTCCCTGACCGGCTGGCCGGCGCGGGCAGAGGCCGCGCGCAGCATCCGCCGGGTCAAGGTGGCAGCCACGTCGCGCCGGTAGGCCTCGTCCGCGTGCAGATCGCTCGCCCCCGCGATGCTGCCGGCCACGGCTTCGGCCGCCGCCTCGATGGCCGCGGCGGTGGCCGGCTTGCCCTCGAGCACGGCTTCCGCGGCCGCGATCCGGAACACGTTGTTGACCGTGTCGCGGATGCCGATGCGGACATCCCGGCAGGTGCCGTAGCGCACCGTCAGCAGGCAGCCGGCGGCGACCAGCGCGCGATCGCCGAAGCGCTGGCTCACCTCCAGAAACGAATAGCCGCCGCCGGCAGAAAAACGCGGAAGGCGCACCTCGACGAGCATCTCGTCGGCCGCCAGGTCGGTGGCGAACGGCGCCTTGAAGAACTGTCTTGCCGGTATCGTGCGCGACGAGCGCGCGCTGCGCGCCACCATGCTGGCTCCGGCAAGCGCCATGACCAGCGGCATCTCGAAGGCGGGGTCGTTGTGGCACAGATTGCCGCCGAGCGTTCCGCGATTGCGGATCGAATGGTTGGCGACATGCTGGTAGGCCTCGACCATGATCGGGCAGCCCGCCGCGACGACCGGAGAGCGCAGAATCGTGTTGTGGGTGGTCAGCGCGCCGATGCGCAGCTGCCCGTATTCCTCGATGATGTATTGAAGCTCGGTGAGCCGGCTCACGTCGATCAGCCGGCCGGGCGCCATGCTGCGCAGATTGAGCAGCGGGATCAGGCTGTGCCCTCCGGCCAGCAACCTGGCCTTGCCGGCGTGTCTGGACAAGGAATTGAGCGCGGCGCGCAGATTTCGGCGGCCTCTCGTACTCGAATACGGGAGGCTTCATCGGCCTTTCCTCCCCGACACTGTTCTGGTTGGCTTCAATGTGGATGATCGATCGGCAGCAGAGCGGGGCAATATGAGTGACCGGTCGGTTTCTGGCAAGCGTCGGCGGTCGCGTGCGCGCGCACGTCCCGCTGAGATCGAGCCGGCGGACGTCATGGCCGTGCTCGTCACGGCCATCCACGTCTTTCTTCCTAACCAAGACGTGGATGCGCGGGACAAGCCCGCGCATGACGTCCGGGAGTATGCTCCAGCCAACGCGACGTTGCGCGCGGACGTCCGCCGTTGAGCCCTTCGGTCACTTATGGTTCAGTCGCGCGCTGGCCGTTGCGGTCCGCGATCGAGGAGAAAGTCGATGCCGTTCTCGCTGCCCGAGCTTCCCTACGCATACGACGCGCTCGTGCCCTACATGTCTCGGGAGACGCTGGAATTTCATCACGACAAGCATCACCTCGCCTATGTGAACAACGCCAACAACCTGATGAAGGATACCGAGCTTGATGGAAGGCCGATCGAGGACGTGGTCAAGAGCGCGTTCTTCGGCAATCCCGGCCTGTTCAACAATGCGGGGCAGCATTACAACCACCTTCATTTCTGGAGGTGGATGAAGCCGGGCGGCGGCGGCGACAGGATGCCCGGCCATCTGGAAAAGCGGATCGTCGCCGATCTCGGATCACTGGCGAAGATGAAGGAAGACTTCATCGCGGCCGGGACGACCCAGTTCGGGTCAGGCTGGTGCTGGCTCGCGGTCAGGTACGGCAGGATCGAGGTGATGAAGACCGCGAATGGCGAAAACCCGCTGGTCCACGGCGCAACGCCGATCCTTGGCTGCGATGTCTGGGAGCACAGCTACTACATCGACTATCGCAACCGCCGCCCGGACTATCTGAAAGCATTCGTCGATCACCTCGTCGATTGGGAGCATGTCGCCGAGATGCTGGCCGCGACCAGATAGGCCAGCTTAGAGCTATGAGCCCCAGCGGGGCGCTGGGGCTCTCACGGCGGGTCGCTATCCGGTGCTCTGCAGACTGCGGCTACTTGACTTGCCGCGAGCGCGTCGTCGAGCTAGCGCCGGCAGGTCTCGCGGTACTTGCGGCAATTTCCTTCGCCGCGCTCGCCGAGCCTCTCCTTGTTGAGGCACGCTGCCCGCAGTTCCTGACAGACATCCCGTCGGGGGCGCTGGCAGGTCTCGCGGTATCGGCGGCAATTGCCCTCGCCGCGCTCGCCGAGCCTCTCCTTCTGCTGGCACGCAAGTCGCAATTCCTCGCAATCCCCGGTCGCCACCCGGACGATGTCCGGCCCGACGTCGAGGATACGCGAGAGCGCCGGAGCCGAAAGGAGAAAAAGGGCGGCGGCGGCCATTGCAAGTTTGGCGTGTAGGCGCATGAAGTCCTCCCAGATGCTGAATGGTAGCGGGATTTAACCCCCGGCAGGCGAACTGGTTCCGGCGGCGGTGAGATCAAGGCGACCACAAGGGATGAATCGGCGCCCAATGTCCAGCGCCGGCCTTGCGCACCCGCAAGGGGCTGTCGCCAGGGCGCATCGCGCATCCCCGGCTGGCCGTGTCGAGCCCGATCGCCCACGGCGCCGGTGACGAGGCGCTGAAATTCCTGCGCCAGCCGATACACTGGGCCCATGCAGGGGACCGACGCGAATTCCCGCGTGCGCCGCGGCGAGGTGATCGCCGCGCTGTCGCTCGCCACCGACCTCGCCATGGGGCAGCCGGTCGATTTCGCGCTGAAATCCTGCGCGCTCGCGACCCGCATCGGGCGCATGCTTGCGCTCGGCGCCGAGGAGCTTGCGGAAATCTACTACCAGTCGCTCCTGCGCTACATCGGCTGCAACGCCGAGACCCATACGATGGCCGCCCTGTTCGGCGACGAGATCGACTTCCGCCGCGCTTTCGCGCGCATCGACATGGGGCGCGCCAACGAGATGGTGGCGCTGGTGTTCGGCTATCTGCGCCGCGCCAATGCGGACGCCGGGATCCTCGGGCTGGTCGCGGGCGTGACGCGCGGCCTCATCACCAGCCGGAAGGTGAGCGCGGAAAACATCGCGGGCCACTGCGAGGTCGCCGAACGCCTCGCCGAGCGCCTCGGCCTTGATGCCGGGGTGCGGCGGAATCTCGGACAGATCTACGAGCGCTGGGACGGGCGCGGGCTGCCGCGCGGCCTCAAGGGCCAGGCGATCGCGCCGGCGGTGCGCGTCGTGTCGTTCGCGCAGGACGCGATCGTCGCTCAGCGCCGCCTTCGGCGCCGACGCCGCGCAGGCCAAGCTCCAGGCGCGCAGCGGCAGCGCCTACGATCCGCACCTCGTCGACGGGTTGCTCAAGCGCGCCGGCGAGTTGACCGCCGGGCTCGAGGAGAGCGGACGTCGGGATGCGTGCTGGCGCTGGAGCCGGAGCCCCATGCCCTGATGTCGGAACGCGAATTCGACGAGGCCTGCCTTGCCATGGCGGATTTCGCCGATCTCAAATCGCCGTACTCCGTGCGGTCATTCGCGTAGCGTTGCCGCGCTCGCGGGCGAGGCCGCGCGCCGCTGCGGGCTGCCGCGGGGCGACGCCATCGATCTCGCCCGCGCCGGCCTGCTGCACGATATCGGCCAGGTGGCGGTGCCGGCGCGCATCTGGCTGAAGGCCGCCGCCTTCAGTGACGGCGACTGGGAGCAGGTGCGCCTGCATACCTATTACGGCGAGCGCGTGCTGGCGCGCCCGCCTGCGCTCGCGCGGCTCGGCGCGATCGTGGGCGCACACCACGAGCGGGCCGACGGCTCCGGCTATCATCGCGGCGCGCGCGCCCCGGCGCTTTCTCCGCAGGGAAAAATTCTCGCCGCCGCCGAGGCCTACCAGAACAAGATCGAGCCGCGGCCGCATCGTGCGGCCTTTCGGCGCAGGCTGCTGCGGACGCGCTCAGGCGCGAGGCGCGCGCAGGCAGGCTCGACGGCGAGGCGGTCGCCGCCGTGCTGGCGGCCGCCGGCCACGGCGTGCCGGTGCGCAAGGACCTGGTCGCCGGGCTGACCGGACGCGAGGTTGACGTGCTGCGCGCGATCGCTCGCGGGCAGTCGACCAAGGAGATCGCCCGCGCGCTTGGCATCTCGCCCAAGACGGTCGACAACCACACGCAGAGCATTTTCGCCAAGATCGGCGTCAAGACCCGCGGCGGCGCTACGCTGTTCGCGATCGAGCACGGGCTCACCGGCTCCGGCGACCCATAGGGAATCCTCCTCATGTGCGGCGATGCCGCTCGCCGTAGCGTCCGGGCACGGCTTCGGGCCGCTACAGCAGGAGGAACGCATGAGCACCGCCAACCTGAAGATCGTGCAGGACCTGTATGCCGCCTTCGGGCGCGGCGACATTCAGAGCGTCGCGGCGAGGTCCGCTCGCTGAGGATCGCGAAGGCCGCAAGAGGCTGCAGCCGCAGCCGACAAGGTCACAAGCGCACCGTCATCGCGCCGGGACGATCACCATCCAGGAGACGCCGAACCGGTCGGCGACGATGCCGAAGCGCGGGGAGAAGAAGGTCTTGTCGAGCGGCATCTCGACCTTCCCGCCGTCCGCCAGCGCGGCGAATATCTTGTCGGCCTCCGCCTCGTCCGCCACCGTGACGGAGAGGCAGAAACCCTGGAAGGTCGGTTTTCCCGGACAGCGTCCGTCGGCCGCCATCACCACCGTCTCGCCGATGCGGAAGCTCGCGTGCATCACTTTGCTCTCGGATCCCGGCGGCACCATGCCGGGCGGAAGAGGGTCGGGAGAAATCCTCGTAGCGCATGAGCATCGTCACCTCGGCGCCGAGCGCGCGCCGGTAGAGCTCGATCGCCTCCTCGCAGCGGCCGTCGAAGGACAGGTAGGCCTGCACGATCATCGGGGTCTCCCTCCGGATTGAACCATATCCCCAAGGACGAACGGGGAAGTCGGCGTCCGACAGGCATCGGAGAGTTTTTGGTGACGAAAACGCGGCAAGGCCGTTCGGCCATTGCGCCCGCCCGGCCGCTCGGGGCGGTATCCTGCATCCCACCCGCTATCACGGTCGCGGTGCTTCAATGTTTGTTTGGAATTTGAATGCTTGTCGCCGTAATCTATCGGCCGCCCTCATCCGGCGGAAATGGCAAGGGACGCTGCAAGTTTGTGCCGCAGGATCTCCAAACCGGGTACTGTCCTCGGATTCGCCGGAAAGCCGCGCGACACCTCGGCCGCGCGGCGCGCTGTCCGCTACCAGCGGCTGCCCCAGCGGCTGCCAAAACCTCCGCCCCAGCCGCGGTTCCACCACGGCCCTCCGCGCAGCAGCCTCACGATGAGCAGCAGCACGACGGCACCGAGGGTGGCGTTGACGATCGCCGCGACCAGTCCGGCACCGAGATGGATGCCGAGCTGAGGCAGCAGCCAGCTGCCGATGAAGGCGCCGACAATTCCGATGATCAGATCGCCGATAAGGCCGAAGCCGGCCCCGCGCACGATCTGGCCGGCCAGCCATCCGGCAATGAGACCGACGATCAGGATGACCAGGAGACTTTCGCCCGACATATGCGTAGCCCTTTCCTTCAGCGGGCTTGCTCTTCACCCGCGCAGCGCAGACGAGACAGGAGTGGAAGACTGACAGGCCGTCTTCCGTCGGACGGCCTGTCCCGATGTCCTTACATGCAGCCGATCACTGGAACCGGCACCGGAAGGCAGGGAACGGGACCCGGGCCGTAGCCGTAGCTCGACGGATATCCATAGGCCGGAGCGTAGTCGTCGACCGGGGCGTAGCCATAGTCGGGACCTTCGCTGTAGGCCGGAGCGTATCCGGACGCGGGAGCGTATCCGTAAGCCGGAGCGTATCCGTACGATCCGCCGTAACGGGCGCGGTTGCCCGCCTGCCGCACGCCGCTGCGGCCCATGTCGACCGAGCGACCGGTCCGCGCCGGACCGGCCACCGAACGAGCAGAGCGCGCCGAAGTTGCGTTCCGTGTCGGAGCTGCGCTCTGGGCATGGCTGGCGGCCGCGCCTGCCGTACGGGCGCCATTGCCGTGCCCTCCGCGCTGCTCCGCCAGCGCGTCGGTGGCAACGAGAATGCCGCCGAGCGCCATCGCGCCGACAAGCGCGGTCAACGTCCTGCTATTCATGAGAGTTCTCCAGGGCAAATACCTTGGGATCAGAAATTGATCTTTGATATCGCTGGGGATGTAACGATATCGCCGCCATAAGGTTGCACCGCCCCGCGATCAAGTTTACGGCAGGGATCCCGCTCCAGCATGGGGCCGGACGGAAGGAGGCGGGTGGAAAACCCGAGATGGAAGGCAGCGCGATCATGAAGGCGCCCGGAACGGGATCGCCCGACGCACCGGATTCGGCGACGGCCCCTCCCGATCGCCGCTATTCGCTCGCGCCGACGCACCTCGAGCGCCTCGAGGGCGAGAGCATCCACATCCTGCGGGAGGCGGTTGCGGAGAGCCAGAACCCGGTCATGCTGTACTCGATCGGCAAGGACAGCAGCGTGATGCTGCACCTCGCCCTGAAGGCTTTCGCACCCGGCAGGCTGCCGTTCCCGCTCCTCCACGTGAACACCGGCTGGAAGTTCCGCGAGATGATCGCCTTCCGGGATCGCATCGTGCGCGAGAAGGAGCTCGCCCTGATCGAATGGATCAACCACGAGGGTTTTGCGCGCGGCATCAATCCGTTCGATCACGGTGCGGCCTATACGGGCATCATGAAGACCGAGGCGCTCAGGCAGGCGCTGGACCACCACGGGTTCGATGCCGCGATTGCCGGCGCCCGCCGCGACGAGGAGAAGAGCCGCGCCAAGGAACGCATCTTCTCGCTCCGCCTTGCCGGGCACCGCTGGGATCCCAAACGCCAGCGACCGGAGCTGTGGAGGCTCTACAATGGTCGCAAGAGCCCAGGCGAGACCATGCGGGTGTTTCCGCTCTCCAACTGGACCGAGGTCGATATCTGGCACTACATCCACCAGGAAGGCATTCCGATCGTGCCGCTGTACTATGCGGCGCGCCGGCCGGTGGTGAGCTGCGACGGCATGCTGGTGATGGTCGACGACGAGCGCATGCGCATTCCGTCCGGCCAGTCGCCGGAGGCGAGGACGGTCCGGTTCCGCACGCTGGGCTGCTATCCGCTCACCGGCGCGGTCGAGAGCGCGGCTGCGACCGTGCCCGAGATCATCCGCGAGTTGCTGCTCGCCACCACCTCCGAGCGCCAGGGCCGGGCGATCGATCGCGACAGCGCGGCCAGCATGGAGGATAAGAAGCAGGAGGGCTATTTCTGATGACACCCGTCGGCGAGCTCGTTGCCGATGCCGGCGCGGACCCGCGGCGGCACCCGTCCGGGAGCCTGCTGCGCTTCGTGACCTGCGGCTCGGTGGACGACGGCAAGTCGACCCTGATCGGCCGGCTGCTGTACGACAGCAATCTGATATTCGCCGATCAGTTGGCTGCCCTCGAGGTCAACTCGAAAAAGATCGGTACCCAGAGCCAAAGCCTCGATTTCGCCCTGCTGCTGGACGGGCTGGCGGCGGAGCGCGAGCAGGGCATCACCATCGACGTCGCCTATCGGTTCTTTTCCACCGAGCGCCGGCATTTCATCGTGGCCGATGCGCCAGGGCACGAGCAGTACACCGCCAACATGGTGACCGGATGCTCCACTGCCGAGCTGGCGGTGATCCTGGTCGATGCCCGCAAGGGCGTGCTCACGCAGACCAGGCGCCATTCCTGTCTCGCCTCCCTGCTCGGCATCCGCGACGTGGTGCTGGCCGTCAACAAGATGGATCTGGTGGACTACAGCGAGGCGGTGTTCGATCGGATCCTCGCCGACTACCGCGCCTTCGCCGAACAGCTGGCGATCGAGCGCGTCGTCGCCATCCCGATGTCCGCGCTGCTCGGCGACAACGTCACACGGCGCAGCGGCAAGACCGAATGGTATCGAGGCCCCTCGCTGCTGGAGCACATCGAGACCGTGGATGTCGTGCAGCATGCTGGTGACGCCCCGTTGAGGCTCCCGGTCCAGTGGGTCAGTCGCCCCGACAAGGATTTCCGCGGTTTTGCCGGGATGATCGCCGGCGGCACCGTCCACCCGGGCGACGCCGTCAAGGTGATGCCGTCGGGGAGGCAGAGCCGCGTCGCCCGCGTGCTGATCGACCGCGACGTGCCGCTGGCCACGGCCGGCCAATCGGTGGTGGTCACGCTCGAGGACGAGATCGACTGCTCGCGCGGCGACGTCATCTGCGCGGCCGGGCACCCCGCCGAGGTCTCCGATCAGTTTTCCGTCACCATTGTGTGGATGAGCGAGCACCCGATGCTGCCGGGGCGCGTCTATCTGCTCAAGATCGGCGCCAGGACCGCGTCGGCGCAAATCACCGCGCTCAAGCACAAGGTCAATGTCGACACGCTCGAGCACACCGCCGCCAGAGAGCTGGAGCAGAACGAGATCGGCGTCTGCAATCTCAGTCTCGACCGCACGGTCGCGTTCGATCCCTATGAGCAGAACCGCGACACCGGCGCCTTCCTGCTCATCGACCGGCTGGCGAACGAGACGCTGGGGGCCGGGCTGATCCATTTCGCCCTGCGCCGCGCCGAGAACATCCACTGGCAGGCGATCGATATCGACCGGCGCGCGCGTGCCGGGCAAAAGCTGCAGCGTCCCTGCGTTCTGTGGTTCACCGGCCTGTCCGGGGCCGGCAAGTCGACCATCGCCAACCTGGTCGAGAAGCGATTGTTTGCGCTCGGCCGCCATACCTGCATGCTCGACGGCGACAACGTCCGCCACGGGCTCAACCGGGATCTCGGCTTCACCGACCATGATCGCGTGGAAAACATCCGGCGTGTCGCCGAGGTGGCGAAGCTGATGACCGATGCCGGCCTCATCGTGCTGGTCAGCTTCATCTCGCCGTTCCGCTCCGAGCGCCGCAGCGCCCGCGACCTGATGCCGGCGGGCGAGTTCTTCGAGATTTTTGTCGACGTGCCGGTCGCCGAGGCGGAGCGACGCGACCCCAAGGGTTTGTACCGCAAGGCGCGGCGGGGCGAGATCAGGAATTTCACCGGCATCGACAGCCCGTACGAGCCGCCCGAGCATCCGGAGATCCGCATCGACACGCTCGCGCTCGCCGCCGAGGAGGCGGCCGACCGGATCGTCGCGCTGCTGGAAGCGCGCGGCTTGCTGCGCGCCGAGGATACCTGAAGCGCATTGTCGAGGCGCCCGCCGCAACCAGACGCGCTCGCGAGAACGGGCGCTCCGTCGCTTTGGAAAAAAAGTCGGGCGATGTCGGAACCCCGATCGCCCGTTCGTCCTTCGGGGCGACAACAGGAGAAGATGAATGACCGCCCAAGCCGCCCCGACCTCCGACCGCGAGCTGGTATTGACCCGCCTCATCGACGCACCGCGCCACAAGGTTTTTCGCGCCTGGACCGACCCCGACCTGCTCAAGCAGTGGTTCGCGCCGCTGCCGTGGACCACGCCGGTGGCCGAGGTCGATGTCCGGCCGGGCGGGGCCAACCTCGTCGTCATGCGCGATCCCGACGGCAACGACTTCCCGAACCGGGGCATCTATCTCGAGGTCGTCGACAACGAGCGGCTGGTGTTCACCGACGCCTATGTCATCGCCTGGGAGCCCTCCGACAAGCCGTTCATGACGGTGATCCTCACCTTCGCGGAGGAAGGCGGCAAGACCCGCTACACCGCCCGCGTGCGTCACTGGACGGTCGCCGACCGCGAGGCGCACGAGAAGATGGGATTTCACGAGGGCTGGGGCCGGTGTACCGATCAGCTTGCGGCCCTCGTCGCGAAGATCTGACGCCCCTTCAGTCCGGCCCGAAGGCCCCGGCGCTGTCGATCTCGGCGAGCAGGGCGGCGAGCCCGGATTTGAGCCGGCGCAGCCCCGCCTTCCCGATGGTCGCGGCATATTCCGCCTCGATCTCCGCGATGACCGCGATGGCGCAGGCCAGCGCAGCGTGTCCCTTCGCGGTGAACCGCACGACGACGCCGCGTCGGTCGTGCGGATCGGGCCGGCGCACCACGAAGCCGGCCCGCTCGATGTCGGCGGCGAGCTGTGCGGCGGCCTGGCGCGTGGTACCCATGCGCCGGGCGAGCGCACCGATGCGGGTGCCCTCGGTGTCGAGATTGCCCAGCAGCCGCGGATAGGCGGGTTGCATCCCGGCAAAGCCGCGCGCCTGGACCCGCGACACGGTCTCGATCGTCATGTGGCGGGTGATCCGCAGCAGCATGCGGAGCAGGATCTGCTCGCGCCTGGCGCGAAGCGAGCGGGCGTCGCCGGCCATCAGGCAACCTCCATTTAGGCAATCTCCTTGACAAAATACGCAAGCAGGTTGACAATCTCCCTAGCCGGCGGGGGAGGTCATGTCCAGCGCGCAGGTGAGACCCGCCGCTGTTGCCGGCTTCCCGGCCATCGCGACGGCGGGCGCGCCGGGACGGCCTCCTCTTCTCTTCATCCACGGCAGCTTCGCCACCCATCGGTGCTTCGCTGCCTGGATGGAGCTCCTGGCGGCGCGGGGATGGGGCGGGGTGGCGGCCGCGCGCCGTGGCCGCCACGGCCTGGCGCCCGAACGGGCTCGGGGCCTGACCATCGCCGACTATCTGGCCGACACGATCGCGGTGATGGCCGCCATGGATCACGCCCCGGTCCTGGTGGGGCACAGCCTGGGCGGCCTGATCGCCCAGAAGATCGCGGAGCGTGGCCGATGCCGCGCCCTCGTGCTGCTGGCGCCCGCGCCCGCCGCCATGCTGACCGCGCAGGCGGTGGCGCTGCCGTGGCTGCTGCCGATGCTGCCGGGGATTTTCTCCGGCAGATCCATCATCCCGTCGCGCCGTGCCGCGGCGCGCATCGCGCTCAATCGGACGCCGGAGCCCGATCGTCGACGCATCCATGGGGCGCTGGTGCGTGAGTCCGGTCAAGTCTACCGGGAGATGCTGCTGGGCGCCGTCAAGGTCGATGCCGCCGGCGTGTCATGCCCGGTCCTCGTCGTCGGGGGACATGAGGATCGCATCATCTCGCGAGCGCTGCTGAAACGCACTGCCGCGCGCTACCGCGCCTGGCTCGATCGCACCATCCTTGCCGATGTTGCGGCAGAGCGGCATGCCCAGTCTGTCCGCCGAAGGTAGGCGCAAGGCGCGGATGGAACGAGGCAACAAAACCCGCCTCCGGGCGTTATGACGCAGGACGGCGGCCGCCGCTCCGCTCGGATATCCGTATGCCTCGCACCTCCCCGCATGCCGGCGGCCCTGCGCCCGGCCTGATGCCTTCTCCCCGGGCTTGGCCGGTGAGCTGGCCATGGCCCGTCACCCCGCCGGGCTTCCGGCCCGCCCTGGCAGCGCGTGCCGATCGGCGCCGACGGGTGCACCGATGACCCACGCGGCCAGATCCTACGCGTTCGGCATCGAGGAGGAATACTTCGTCGTCGATCGGCGCAGCGGCGGGCTCAAGGCGCAGCTCTCCAAGGCGTTCATGAAGGCCGCCGGCCGCGAGCTCGGCGACCGCCTCACCCACGAGATGCTGCAGTGCCAGGTCGAGATCGCCACCCGTCCGTTCACCTCGCCGGACCGGGCGCGCGAGGAGCTCAGGTGGTGCCGCAGGACATTGGCGGAGGCCGGACGGGCTCGCGGCATTGCCATCGTGGCGGCGAGCACCCATCCGCTGGCGCGGCCGCTGGAAGCCCAGGCCACGCGCAAGCGCCGCTACACCAAGATCATCGACGACCTCGGAATGGTGGGGCTCAACAATGCGCTGTGCGGGATGCACGTGCATGTCGAGGTGCCCGATCCCGACCGGCGGGTCGATCTCATGTACCGGGTGGTGCCGTTCCTGCCGGTCCTGCTGGCGCTGTCCACCTCGTCGCCGTTCTGGAGCGCCGCCGAGACCGGCCTGCTGGGCTACCGCAATGCGGTCAACGACGCGCTGCCGCGCACCGGGTTTCCGGAAATGTTCCGGTCGGAGGCGGAGTACGACGCCTATGTCCGCGCCCTGATCGACGCCAAGGTCGTCGCCGATGCGAGCTATATCTGGTGGTCGGTCCGCCCGTCGCTGCGCCATCCGACCCTGGAGCTGCGCCTCACCGATTGCTGCACCTCGGTCGACGATGCGGTGGCGATCGCCGGCCTCTACCGCGCGCTGGTCCGCCACCTGGTGGAGCATCGGCGCGTCAACGCCGACCAGTCGGCCCTGACCCGCGCGCTCGCCGAGGAGAACCGCTGGCGCGCGCAGCGCTACGGGACCGACGGGACCTATCTCGACCCCGCCACCACCGAGCCCAAACCCTTCGCCGAGGTACTGGCCGACATCCTCGCTCTGGTGCGCGACGATCTCGACGCCCTCGACCTCGATGGCGAGACCGCCCATCTTCGGCAAATCCTCGAGCGGGGAACCTCGGCCCACCAGCAACTCGCCTATTACCGGGCCCTGCGCCGGGCGGGGAAATCCCGCATGCCGGCCTTGCGCGCGCTGGTCCGCTGGCTTGCCGCCTCGACCGAGGCCGGCACATTCGTCGACGATGAGGCCCATTCCGCCGCCGCGTGAGCGGGCGCGCAGCCGCCTCACTCTCCCGGGCCGGCAAACAGCAGCAGATTTCCGTCCGGATCCTGGACGATGAACGTCTTGGCGCCCCAGGGCTCCTTCCTCAGCGTCTGGAAGAACGTGACGCCTGCGGCCTGGAGCTCCAGAAACAGCTGCTCGATCTCCTCATGGGTGTCGACCCCCATGTCGGCGGACAGCAGGATCTCGCGATCCCTGAGCGTCGGATCGATGACCGGACGGTCGACGCATTTGAGGTTGAGGAGCCCGCGGTCTCTCCTGACCTGGGCATAGAACGGCGGCTCGCCATACACGAAGACGATGGTGAAGCCGAGCCTCTGCGTGAAGAACTCGCACGACGCCTTGATGTCGGCGACGAACAGTTCTGCCGCCGTCGCGGAGATGACGGCTCGGGATGAGGCTTCGGCTGGTGTGTCCGGCATTGCGGCAAGTCCTGTCTTGAGCGCCTGCCACGTCCCAAAATCCCAGTCTATTCGTGCGGTGAACCCTCCGCCATGGTGGCGCGACTGATATTCGGACGGCGCTTGCAGGAGGTGACGCCATGCTTCGGAAAATTTTGATTGCCTTGCCGATCGCCGCCGGCTTCGCCATTGCTGCGCTGGCGCCGTCGCCAGCCGATGCCTGCACGGCCCGGATGCCGGCGGGCAAGAAGCCGGACACCGTCGCACAGCGTGGCAAGCTCCCGAAAATCCGTCTCACCCGCTGCCATCCGCGGCCGGCCATAAGGGTCGTGGCGATCACCACGCCGGCGCCGGCGCAAGCTCGATAGCTCGATGACATTGCGGCCCCAGTAGCGGGCTCGCAGCCGGTGCAGCTGGAGCACCGACGCGCGTGCCGCCGGTGTCCGCGTCGAACGCGCGCATGACACGGCATTCAGGGCGGCGCCGGTGCGATCGCCAGCACCCGGTGAGCCGCCGCTTGCAGTTGGACGGGCGCCGACGCTATCACCTGCCACCGGCACGCGCAGCCGGGCCTGACGCCAACCCCGCTCCCCGCAATACCGCCGCAATACCGAAGGACTGACCACATGCCTGCGGTCGACACCGATGCCGCCGTCAAGCGCCTCATGCGCTTTCTTGCCGTCGAGGGCGTGACCGGGCGCGAAGCCCGGATCGGCAAGGAGCTCGTCGCCGCCCTCAAGGAAGCCGGCGTCCCGCCGCGCTCCATCCGGTTCGACGACGCCCATGCCCGCATCCCGGTGCCGACCGAGACCGGCAACCTCATCGTCGACCTGCCGGGCCGGGGCGCGCTGAAGGCGGCGGACCGGCTCATGTTCATGACCCACATGGACACCGTGCCGCTGTGCGCCGGGGCCAAGCCGAAGCGCCAGGGACGCAGAATCGTCAACACCGCGAGGACGGCTCTCGGCGGCGACAACCGGTCGGGATGCGCGGTCCTGGCGACGCTCGCCGCGGAGCTCGCCCGCCAGAAGCTCGACCATCCGCCGCTCACCATGCTGTTCACGGTGCGCGAGGAGAGCGGATTGTGGGGCGCCCGGTACGTGAATCCGGAGGATCTCCACGGCCCGGTCATGGGCTTCAACTATGACGGCCGCTCGGCGTCCGACGTGGTGATCGGCGCGGTCGGCTCCGACAGCTGGGAGGTCGAGATTTTTGGCCGCGCCTCGCATGCCGGCGTCGCACCCCAGCGCGGCATCAGCGCCATCATGATCCTCGCCGAGGCATTGGCCGCCATCCGTGCCGACGGCTGGTTCGGCAAGGTGGAGCGCGACGGGAGCATCGGCACCAGCAATATCGGCCCGGTCGGCGGCGCCGGCGGCCGGCCCGCCGGGGACGCCACCAACGTGGTGACCGACTACGTCCTGGCGCTGGGCGAGAGCCGCAGTCACGACGCCAAATTCTGCAAGGAGATCACCGCGGCCTACAAGGCGGCATTCGCCAAGGCCGCGGGCGCCGTCACCAACAGCGACGGCAAGGCCGGGCACGTCAAGTTCACCTCGCGCACCGCCTACCACCCGTTCAGGCTCAAGGAGGCCGCGCCCGTCGTCCGCCGCGCCGTGGCGGCGGTCCAGGCGCAGGGCCGCAGCCCGAACATCCGGGCGGCAAACGGCGGCCTCGACGCCAACTACCTGGTGCGCCACGGCGTTCCGACCGTGACGTTCGGCGCCGGCCAGAACGAGGCGCACACGGTCGACGAATGGATCGACCTCGTCGAGTTCGAGGCGGCCTGCGGCCTTGCCATGGAGCTTGCGACGATGCGCTGACCAGCAGAGGACCGCTCAGCGCGGCCCGTCGCGCAGCGGCGCCGGCAGGCCGTCCGGCAGCTTGCCGAGCATGTGCGCCGCCGCCTGCATGGCGACGATGTAGCCGTAGGGGCCCAGGCCGCAGATCACGGCTCTCGCCACGCCCGAGATGATGGAATGGCGATGCAGCTCGTCGCGGGCGTGGATGTTGGAGATGTGCACCTCGACGATCGGTCCCTCGAACGTCTTGAGCGCGTCGATCATCGCGATCGAGGTGAACGAGTAGGCGGCCGGATTGATGATGATGGCGTCGGCCGTCTCCCGCGCCGACTGGATCAGGTCGACCAGCACGCCCTCGTGGTTCGATTGGTGAAAGGCGAGCGAGACCCCGAGATGCCCGGCAAGGTCCCGGCAGCTCGACTCGACGGCGCCGAGCGTCGTCGAGCCGTAGATGTGCGGCTCGCGAACGCCGAGAAGATTGAGATTGGGGCCGTTGAGGATCATCAGCCGTAGCGTCATCGGTCTGCTCCGAAATCTGGTTGGTTGGCGGCGAGCCGCAGCTCCTTGAGCCTCGCACGAAACGCGATGCGTGGGGAATGATGCGGGGTGAAGCCGACTGCGGAATGGCGAACCAATTCCTGCTCAAGCCGTTGACGTCGAGTGCCGTGCGGGACACCGCAAGCAGCAGCCCGGATGGTTTCCGATGAGCGGAGTTGTCGGATGAGAATCCTGGTGACCGGGGCGACCGGCGTGATCGGACGCCGCGCCGTTCCGCTGCTGCTGGCGGAGGGCCACGAGGTGACGGCGGCGGTCAGGGAGGCCGGCCGGGGCGTCGCGCTCGGCCGCCTCGGCGCCACGTGCATCCCGGTCGACCTGCTCGATCCCGGCGGCCTCAAGCGGGCGCTCGACGGCCATGAAGCGGTCATCAACCTCGCGACCCACATGCCGCAATCCGCATGGCGTATGCTGTGGCGGTCGGCCTGGAGGATGAACGACCGCATCCGTCGGGACGGGGCCGCCAACGTGGCGGCGGCGGCGCGCGTGGCGGGCGTCCGCGTGCTGCTCCAGGAATCCTTCGCGCTCGCCTATCCGGATGGCGGCGATCGTTGGATCGACGAGCACACCGCCTTCGCGCCGGCCGCCTACAATGCGACCGTGCTCGATGCCGAGCGCGCGGCCGCGGCGTTTGCCGGGGATGGGCGGCGCGGAATTGTCCTGAGATTCGCGGCCTTCTACGGTCCCGACGCGATGCAGACACGGGCATACCTGGCGAACGTGCGGCGCGGATGGGCGGCGCTTCCCGGCGCCCCCGATCGCTTCGTGTCGTCGATCTCGCACGACGACGCGGCGAGCGCCGTCGTCGCCGCCCTGGCGGCGCCGGCGGGCGCCTACAACGTGACAGACGACGAGCCGGTCCGGCTCGCCGCCTACAGCGAGGCGATCGCACGAGCGATCGGGGCGCGGACCCCGCGCCCGATCCCGGCCTGGCTCACGCCGCTGCTCGGCTCCGTCGCCCAGGCCATGTCGCGCTCGCTCAGGCTGTCGAACCGCAAGCTGAAGGAGGCGACCGGCTGGGCGCCAAAATATCCGAGCGTCCGCGAGGGCTGGGCGGCGACGATCGCCGCGATGGCGCCGTGAGCAGTGGGCAGCCCGGCTCATCGTTTCAGGAATTCGAATGGCGGCGCGGCCGCGCTCAATCCGACGGGCGCTCTCGGATCGGCACGACCGCCTTGATGCGCGTGTATCCCGGCTCGGACGCGATCGCGAGCCGTCCATCGATCTGGTGCAGGCGCTCGCGCATGCTCGCCAATCCGACGCCGCGCATCGCAGGGGAGCTGCGGTTCCGCCCGATCAGGCCGCGGATGCCCGCGGTCTCGGGCATGCCTCGGCCGGCATCCTCGATTGTCAGCACGACCTGCGGCCCGGCTGTCTGGCGCTCGTACGCGAGGTGGATCCGCGCCGTCGGACTGCCCGAATGTCGGGCGACATTCGTCAGCGCTTCCTGCACGATGCGGAACAGGACCAGCTCGATATCGGCCGGGAGCCGGCCTAGGTCGGGCGAGACCTCCAGAGCCACGGCGATGCCGCTGCGCTCCATGAAACCTTCGACGAAATTGCGCAGCGCGAGGCCAAGACCCGCTTCGTCGAGCAGCGGCGGATGCAGCAGATAGGAGACGGTGCGGACCTCGCGGATCGACTGCTGAAGCATGTCCTCGAGCTGTTGGAAGGCCGGCCGGACCGCCTCCGGCACCGCATTCTCGATGCGGCCGGCGATCAGCGTGGCGGCGATCAGGTTCTGCCCGGTGCTGTCGTGCAGGTCGCGGGCGATCCGCCGCCGCTCCTCGTCCTGCGCCCGCACCAGCGACATCGCGAGCTGCCGCGCTTTCTGCTCGAGCGACCGCAATTCGTCGATCAGCGCACCGAGCAGCAGGACCGGAACGGCGAGCCCGGTCATGAACAGCTGCAGCGCCAGGACGCCGCGCTCCGGGTCTTCTCCCGGAAACAACCCGCCGTGCAGGGTTCGCCAGGTCAGGATGACGGCGACGATAAGGATGGCCGCGCTCGCCCCCTTCTCGCCGAACCGGACCGCCGCCGAGAGGACGAGCGGCAGCGGCAGCAACAGCACGGCGATGATCAGGCTGCTGCTCGCCATTCGCCCGATAGCGGACGCAGTCAGAAGGCATACGCCGACGAGCACCGCCCCGAGCAACGCCGGCTCGATGTGCCGGCGCGAGGGCCGCCATTGCGGCCCGCTCGCGCGGTTCGGGAACCAGATCAGAAACACCGGGCCGAGCGTCAGGTTCGGCAGGGCGTTGGCGAGAAACCAGTGCGACCAGAAGACCCAGTAGTCCGACGGCGATCCGCCGCCCAGGATCGGCACCAGGGCCCCGCCCAGCGCGGAGAACCCGGGAGCAATCCCCGCGGTAATCACGATGTAGGTGAGCGCCTTGGCGAAATTGCCGAACCACGGCGGATCGCCCACGAAGCGGCGCACCGCATAGGCGTTGAGCAGCGCCACCAGGCAATTGGTGGCGAACGCCACCGCGAGCTGGGGCCACGGCATGCCCACGCCGAGTTCGGCCGCCACGTGAGCCGGGAACGCGACGGCGATATACCGCCACCAGTCCCGCCGCGGGACGATCAGCAGCGCGCAGAAGAGAATGACATTCGGCGGCCAGAACAGCGCAAAGATCTGATCCGAGAGCGTGCCGATGTAGAAAGCGGCCTGGGCGCCCAGATAGTAGGCGACCGCAAGCAGCAATGGCCCAAGCAGCGGCGCCATCGACCGCCGCAGTCGCGACAGGGGGATCCGCGCCGTTACGCCGGAGTTTGTCGTGAACGCAGGCACCCAGTTCGCCCTCCCGGGCCGCTGCTATGCTACCACAGCGCGCGACATTTGCGCAATGCCAGCGTCAGGGGTCGGCAGCGCAGCCGTAGGGCCTTGCGGCTCCGCCATGAGACCATGCCCGCCCGCCAGAATTGGCGCCCCCGCACGTTTTGATTCAATTCGGTCCCGCCGCAATCGCCGTGGCTAAACCTAGGTGCAGGCGATATCACCTGTATCGATAGTGCAGCCTGCAGACGTGCTGTACTACGATCGCGTGTGCCCTCTACCATGCGTGCAGCCACGCCCGGCTGAGGGGAAGGAGATCCATGGGCCGCCAGATCATCTCCCCGCGCATCCTCATCGCCGACGACCACGACGTGGTCCGCGCTGGACTGCGGGCGATCATCGAGGCTCACCCGGGCTGGCAGGTGGTCGCGGAAGCCGAGGACGGCCGGCAGGCGGTCGCCCAGGCGATCAGGACCAGGCCGGACATCGCCATCGTCGACTACGCCCTTCCGCTGATGAACGGGGTCGAGGTGACGCGCGAGATCCGGGCGCGCGCGCCGGCGACCGAGATCCTCGCATTCACGATGCACGAGACCGACGCCCTCGTTTACCAGCTGCTGGAGGCCGGAGCGCGCTCCTACATCCTCAAGTCCGAGGCAAACCGCTATCTCGTCGCCGCCATCGAGGCCCTTGCGGCGCACCGGCCCTTCTTTGTCGGGAAGCAGTCCGAGCTTCTGGTCGAGGCCTTCCTGTCGACCCACGGCAACCAGGCGCTCGGTATCCTCTCGCCGCGGGAGCGGGTGATCGTGCAATTGATCGCGGAGGGCCACAGCAACAAGCGGATGAGCGAGATCCTCAATCTCAGCGTGAAGACGATCGAGACCCATCGCGCGGCTGCGATGCGCAAGCTCAATACCACGTCGACCGCCGCGCTTGTTCGCTATGCGATCCGCAACAAGCTCGTGGAGCCGTGAGCTTGAGGAGCAGAGTCCGCCAAGCAGTATCATGGAAACGCTCGTCTCGGCGCCGGCAGAGCCGATCGCCTCGGACAGAGCCCTACAGCTCGACGAGCTTGTTGCGGATGGCGTAACGCACGACCGCGGCGGTCGACGTCGCATTGATCTTGCGCATCGCGGTCGCGCGGTGGGTTTCGATCGTCTTGACCCTGAGATTGAGGATCTCGCTCATCCGCTTGTTGCTGTGGCCCTCCGCGATCATCTGGACGATCACGCGCTCGCGCGGCGACAGGACGACCTCGGGCTTGCCGTGCTGGCTCGAGAGAAAGGTGTCGAGCAGCTGCTCCGAGACCCACCCGGTGAAGAACGGCTTGTGGACGCTGAGCGATTCCACCGCCGCGATCAGATATTGCCTGGCGTCCGACTTGAGCAGATAGGCGCGCGCGCCGGCCTCGAGCAACTCGCCGAGCAGGACGGGGCTGTCGTGCATGGTGAAGATCAGGACTTCTGCGGTGGGCGCGCGCGCACGGATCTGCCGGGTGACCTCGACGCCATTCATCAACGGCAGGGAATAGTCGACGATCGCGACGTCGGGTCTGGTTTCCGCCGCCCGGGCGACCGCTTCCTTGCCGTCGCGGGCCTCGGCGACCACCTCCCAGCCCTCATGCGCCTCGAGAATCGAGCGCAAGCCGGAGCGAACCACCTCGTGATCGTCCGCTATGAGGATCCGGGTCACGTATACCTCCGACGATCGGATCAACGCCTGCGTTGCCCGCATGAACCGGGCCCATCGAGCATTCCCGAAGGCGATTTTTCCTCTCGGATGATTGTCGCGCTCGCGCCGGAGGGAAAACTATCAGGGATACACTGGCAAAATTGCGATATTCCTGCGGTGATCCGAGCGCCGAACGCATGATCCAACTCCCTACGCGATCATGCCGATCCCAACTCTTGCGAGGTGGCACATTGCGCCCGGCGAGCCGGCGCCGAAATCGGTAATTGACCTGAAAGTCGACCGGGGAAGATCCGGTACCCGCGGGGCTCACCTGAAATCAGGCCAGGGACTTCCCCGCCCGTGGGCTGGGCGCGCACCCGGCAGCGAACGACACCGGACCTTCCCGCCCCGCCCGGGAACTGCGGATGAATCCGGTCGGCGCATGCTGCTTCGCCGTGACCCGGCCTGCGCCGGGTCTCAGGGCCAGCCGCGGCGAATATGCTTATGGCCGGCAATCCCATGTCGGCAGGCTCGACAAGGCGAGCCGTGAACTACGTCAACCCGTTCTGATCGGCGAGCCACCGCGTCGCGTGCTGCATGACTGCAGCACCCGTTGGGCGCAAGGGATACTTGCTCCCAGGGCGGGGTCCAGCCCGTGTTGATTTTCAGGGAAAACCCGCGCTCCTTTCAGGGTAATCCCCGATGGCCGGCGACAGCGATTGATGCCTGCTGGTGTCGTTCGGCCCATGCCCCGCATGCGTGCTTTGACGTCAAGGTGGGTGGAGCTCAACGTCGACACGTGTCGGGCGTCTGCTACAATGTGGTCGAGGGGCGTGAGATGCCGCAGACCTTGAGAATACAGGTCCGGCGCCAGCTGGCGGCCGCTGACCCGGCGCAGTGGTGGGTTCGGTCGATCGGCCTCACCGTTGTGGTCGGAATCGCCTATTTCCTGGCGGCGCGCCTGAGCCTTGCATTGCTGACCAAACCCGATGGCGTGGCCGTGTTCTGGCCCGCCTCGGGTCTTGCCGCCGGCGTCCTGATCGCTCTTGGGCCGAGCGCCCGATGGCCGGTGGCAGTCGGAGCGATGGTCGCGACCATCGTGGCCAATCTGTTGGGCGACCGGACAATCTGGAGCGCCATCGTGTTCGCCCTCTGCAATGCCGGCGAAGCTGTCCTCACCGCAGGCCTCGTCGGGCGCTACTTCGGCTCGGACTTCAGCCTCGACCGCCTGCGTCACGTCATGGGCCTGCTTGCGGCGGCGATCATCGGGGCCGCCGTGTCGGGGATCGGCGGAACCGTGGGGTACTTGTTATTCCACAGCTCGACGGCGCCGGTCCTGACGATCTGGGAGCACTGGTTCGCATCCGACGCCCTCGGCATCCTCACGGTTGCACCGGTGCTGGTTGGTCTTGCCTCGGCTGTACGCGATCCGCCCCCTCGAAGCGAGCTGGTCGAAGGCGGCGTGGCTCTGGTGGCGGCAGCCGTGATGGGCGGACTTGTCATTTCTTTGCCGCGGGAGCCCTGGGCGACCGTGGTGCCTATCGGCCTGCTGTTCCCGCTGCTGCTGTGGCTTGCGGCCCGTTGCCGGCCCGTCTTCGACGCGGCAGCCGTGTTCATCGTTTCCCTCACGATCGTCTGGACGACAACCTTCGGCATCGGACTTTTCGGCGATCCCAATTTTCCCATCGCCGAGCGGATTCTGGGCGCCCAGGTCGGCATCCTGGCGGTATCGCTTTGCGCACTCGTGCTTGCCGCGCTGTTTGCCGAGCGGCGTGAGCACGAGGCAGTGCTGATGGAGAGCGAAACGCGGTTGCAGGAGGCGCTGACGGCCGGCGGGGTGACGGCGTTCGATTGGGATGTCCGCACCGGTCTGTCACAGCGCAGCGAGAACGCCGCGGAGATCCTGGGCTTCGATCGGCAGAGCGCTTTTGCCGCAAGCGGCTTCCTCGCGCGGGTGCATCAGGACGATCGCGCGCGCTTCAGAGCGCTGGTGCGCGGCGTCAGCCCCGACAATCCCTCGTATGCGGTCATCTTCCGCTTCATTCGCCCCAACGGCCGGGAGGTGTGGCTCGAGGAAACGTCGAAAGCCGAGTTCGACGCAGCGGGGCGCTTCGTGCGCCTCAAGGGGCTGACCCTTGACATTACCGGCCGCAAGCGCGCCGAGGAGCGCCAGGACCTGCTGATTGCCGAGCTCGATCACCGCGTCAAGAACGTGCTGGCGCGCGTCGCCGTGGTCGCCATGTATACGCGCCAAGGCAGCAGCTCGATGGACGAGTTCGTCAAAGCGCTGGATGGACGGATCCAATCCATGGCCGCCGCCCACTCGCTGCTGAGCCAAAGCCACTGGCACGGCGTAGGGCTCAGCGATCTTGTGCGTCATCAGCTGGCACCCTATGCCACCAAAGCGAACATGACGATCGATGGCCATGACGTCATGCTCAGCGCCGCCGCAACCCAAGCGGTGGCGATGGTGCTTCATGAGCTGGTGACGAACGCCGCGAAATACGGGGCATTGTCGTCGGCGGATGGCCGGGTGTCGGTCAACTGGGAGCGGCTGCCGGATGGGGACGCGGCGGGCCGCCTGATGATCACCTGGCGCGAGATCGCCGGGCCGCCGATAACGGTTCCGATCCGATCCGGCTACGGCACCAGCCTCATCCGCGATCTCATTCCGCATGAGCTCGGCGGCACCGTCGACCTCGCGTTCGCATCCGACGGGGTGTTCTGCACCATCGCGATTCCCCTCGGGCCGGGGTGAGCCATGATCGCGAGAGCGGCGCGCCTCAGGGAGCCGAATTCGCCGCGGGACGCAAGGTCGCGAGAAGCTGCGCCTCGCTGATGGGTTTCGGCAGGATCGCGACGACCTTTCCCGACGCCAGCGGAACATCCGCGTAACCCGTGGTCACGATGACACGAATGCCTTGATCGTGCAGCCGATCGATAAGGCCGTCGGCGCGCTCGCCCCCGCGGAGATTGAAGTCGACGAGGGCGACGTCAGGGGCCTGCCCGGCGATCAGGCGGTCGGCATCGGCCGCAGTCGCCACCGGTCCGGCCACATCCGCTCCCAGGGACCTGAGCAGGTCCTTCATGGCCATGCCGAGCTGCCAGGAATCCTCCACCACAAGGACGCGCATGCCGCTGAGATCCGATGATCCGGCTCCGCGCGAATCGTCAACGCTCGATGAGGACATCGGATACCCCGACGCAGCAGCTCCCGGCCCGCGCCTGCCTGATCGCAATATTGCACTGCTGCTTCGAGCCCGCAACCGGCAGGGCGCTTGGCTGACAACACTTCGCGGTGGAAACCCTCCGGAACCGCGCCATCGCCAGGATCCAGGTCGAGACCGCGGACCTTGCCTCGAAACTCCCCGCATGATGCCATACTTCGAGAAACACCTCGTTGACGATATCCTCGGCAAGCGCGCGGTCCTTTGCCGGGCGACCACGAAGCGGAATGTTCGGACATTGTGCCGGGCGAACAGAACCTGCAGGGCGTGCTCGCTTCCCGTGGTAATCGCCTGGATCAGAGCCTGATCGGTGGTCCGTCGTATTCAGTGGGAATCGGTTGCCTTGCCCGGTCCGCGGCCCTGTCGCTTGAGGGCAGTATCGATGCAATCGATCAAGGATTCCTCGCTGAAGGGTTTTCGCAGAAAACCGACGGCGCCCGCCCTGATCGCCTGCGCCTCGATTGCCGCGTCAGGGAAGCCCGTGATGAAGATGATCGGCGTGACGCAGCCGCGCGCAACCAGGAGGTCCTGAAGCTCGATTCCGCTGAGGCCCGGCATCTGCACGTCGGTAATCAGGCACGCTGCGCCGTCCATGCTGTCGGCGTCCAGGAAATCCTCGGCAGAGGCGTATGTCAGGGTCCGGTAACCGAGCGATCTTACGAAATCTCCCGTTGCCTCGCGGGCATCGTCGTTGTCGTCGATGATCGAGATCACGTGCGTCCGCGGCAAGATCGCCATCCCCGGTTCACCGGTAGCCTGCATCATCGGACACAACGGCCCCGCCACTCATTTGGTTGCAGTCTAGCCCGCGGAAAGGCGGCCAGAACTATACATTGGTTTAACGCGACGGCTCTGGCCGCGCTATCCCCAGATTGTCGGCCATTCTTACCAGCTCGGCCGGGGATCTCGCACCCATTTTCCGCATCATGTTGCCGCGATGCACCTTGACGGTAATCTCACGAAGGCCGATTTCGGCCGCAATCTGCTTGTTCATCAGGCCGGCGGTCACCAGGGTGAAGATTTCCTGCTCCCGTTTCGTGAGCGAGTTCGAAACGCTCTCGCAGCCCGGCGACCGTCCTGTGTTGATCGCGCTGCGTCCGGTCGCGATCAAGTCCGGACAGCACGGCGTCCAGCAGGTCCTGCTCGCGAAACGGCTTGGTGAGAAATTCGACGGCTCCCGCCTTGATCGCCTTCACGGTCATCGGGATATCCCCATGGCCGGTGATGAAGACGATGGGGATCTGAATGCTGTCCTCGGCCAGCTTGGCCTGGAATTCAAGTCCGCTCAATCCAGGCAGCCTGATATCAAGGACCAGACAGCTCGGGACGTCCGGATGTACGGCGCGCAGGAATTCGGAGGTCGAGCCGAACAGCTCGGTGTGCAGCCCGACTGAGCTGAAAAGATCCTTGAGTGCCTCGCGCACCTCGACGTCGTCGTCGATGACGAAAATGACCGACTCCGGACGGGGGCGGTCCGCCGTCATCCGACGGCAGGCCGGTGTGCCGGCAGGGCCAGGTGAAAGATCGCGCCATTGGCAACGCCCGCCGCCGCCCAAAGCCGACCCTTATGCGCGTCGACGATCGACCGGCAGATCGACAGACCCATGCCGACGCGATGCGGTTTCGTGGTAAAGAACGCGGCAAAGATACGATTAACGTCGCTCGGCGCGATGCCGGGTCCGGAGTCATGAAAGGTGACGACCACATGATCGGCGCCATCAGGCGCCGACGTCACCCGCAAGAACTTCGCGGGCGCCGGGAGGCTGAGCCCATGGCATCGGCCGCGTTCTCGAGCAGATTCAACATGAGCACCTGCAGCTGCAAGCGGTTTGCCGACACCTGCGGCAGCCCCTCGGCCAGCTCGCTTTCGGCCGAGACTCCATGATCCTGCAGCTCGCCGCGCACCAAGCCCAGGACTTCGCGGATGACGCTGTTCACGTCGAGCGGCGTTTTCTCCTTCTCGTCCCGCTTGAATACTGCCCGCGCGTTGTCGATCATCACGCCGGCGCGATGACCGTTGCCGATCACTCGTCTGAGCGACGCGCGTGCTGATTGCACGTCGAACGGCGTCCGGTCCAGCCACCGCATGGCCGCATTCCCGGCTGTAGTGACGACAGCCAGCGGCTGGTTGATATCGTGGGCGATCGATGCCGTCATGACCCCCATTGCGGTCAACTGGGCTGCGCGTCCGAGCTCCGACCGCGTTGTGCGCAAGGCGTGCTCTGCCTGCTTGCGGGCGGTAATGTCGACCGTCGTCGCGATGAACCTCGGTGGGCTGCCGTCGCTGCCCTGAATGGCGGATACGTGGTGACTGACGACGATCAGGGAGCGATCCCGCCGCTCGCATTTGATGGTGGCCTCGAAGCTGCGTCGTGCTCCCTGTTGAAGCTCGAGCAACAGGGCCCGGCATGCCTCGCGCTCGTCCTCCGCCGCGACGTCGAGGGGCGAGAGGCGCCGCAGCTCCTCGCGCGTATAACCCAGCATCGCCTGAAAGGTGGCATTCGTCGAAAGGAACCTGTGATTGTGGTCGGCCAGCCAGGCCCCGAAGCCCGATGCCTCGAATGCGGAACGCCACTGCTCTTCACCGGCACGAAGCGCCGCTTCGGCGGTAGATCCCACGAGATCGCTCATGACATACCCGAAAGCGCCTGCACTGCCTGGCGGGCGGCGATTTAAGGGGGCTCCTCATGAGCGACCCGGCGGCGGGCCTCATGACCGTTGCATTGGTTCCGCAGCTCTCGTCACCCAGTCATTTGGCCCGGGGACCAATCGTCTCCCTGAATGATCCAACAAGGTTACCGATGACGCAAACGTTGTCAATCGACGTCCGCATTTGAGCCAAATGAGGAAAGAATTCGCACGGCTCTCGGGGCGCGTATCATGAAGCCGTGGTTGAGCAGGTACTTGCCGATCCGGTGCCGGTGCGGTCCATGTTGATGGCGGCGAGGTCGCTCGGATAGAAGGCGAAGAAGAAGGTGGCGTAGCTCGCCGGCATCAGGCCGAGCATCAGCGGGGTCGGCAGGCCGAGCGCCAGGCCGAACGGGATCATGATGGTGAGCGTGGCGGCCTGGCTCTTGACGAAGGCGGAGACCGCGAACATCGCCAGCGCGAAGGTCCGCGGCGCCGCCTCGACCATGGTCTTGATCTGGGCGATCAGGTAGGTCTTGTTGCCGCTGACGAAGGTGTCGCTCATCCAGGCGATGCCGAAGATCGACACCACCGCGATAATTCAGCCATGACCAGCAATGCGCTGTTCCACCGCATGGCACCGGAGCAGTAGCGGGGCCGCGCGATCCAGATGCGTCATCGCGTTTCAGAAGAACGAGAGCGACAGAAAAACAGCCTGCCCGTGGTGAAGCCGCCGCGCTCCGCGGTGGTGTGACTTCGCGGCGCATTCCCTTGCGTAACTCTACCATATCACGCATAAAATATAAAGTGCATTTTTCAGTGGCATTACTGCCGTCGATTGTATATCATACTGCCTGCTAAGCGCAGACCTTGAAACGACCTATCGCCGCCGCCCCGGCGCGCGGAGATGCGGCCGCGCGTCCGGCGCCGGCAAACACTGCGCTGCGATCGACCCCCGGCCGGAGGCCGAAGCCAGCCGGGGCCCAGGACCCCCGTGCGGGAGCACGCCGCCGCGCACGCTGCAGCCGCCAAGGACAGGAACCGATGAGCAAGGACCAGTCGCATCTCTCCGCCACCGGCTTCGACTACGTCGTTGCAGTGACCCAGGACAGCATCAACGCCACTTTGGAGCAGTACCTCTACAAAGGCCTGCCTGAAGTCATCCTGTGCTACGCCTACGACAACAACAACAACCCGGTTCCGATCGACTACGCCACGCTGGTGAAGAACGCGAAGGGCACGGATCCCTTCAAGGTGCCCGACGCCACGCCGGCGAGCGATCCGAGGGTGCAGAACCTCAACAACGCGGCTTTTGCATTCGCGATCAAGGCGAAGCTCGGGCTGCCGCCCGGCATCCCGCCGAAGAACCTCCCGCCCATCCTCGCCCTGAAGCCCGGACAGTCGAACGTCACCTACACGCTGATGTTCTCCGAGTTCGTGGCGACGGAGATCGTGTTCGGACCGCGCAACTCGATGACCTGGGTCAACCAGTCGCAGCCGCCCGGCAAGAGCTGGACCTTCTCGGGCGCGGTCGACCTCAATTTCCAGGGCGCCACTTTCACCAAGCTCCCGGCGGATGTTCAGAACCACCTCAAGGACATCGGCGATCCCAACATGTTCAGCGTCCAGCAGCTCTACTACGACCTCAACAGCTCCGATCTCGAGCAGGGCTTCCAGTTCAACAACGTCCCCGCGAACAGCGTCATCAACACCTTCATGACGGCCGATTTCGTCAATACCTATTGGCGGGCGCTGGGCGGCAAGGAGATCCTCGGGTACGGCGCCAAACAGCTGTCGAGCACGCCGCCCTCCAAGCTCGCGGTCACCAACATCAACTTCTTCACCCCCGCCGCCATCGGCAACAAGGGGGCGCCGCTCACGCTGAACTATCTCTGCGCCACCAACAACGACCTGCTTCCGGACACCACCCATGCCGGATTCGGCTGGAACTGGATCGAGGCCAACGAAGCGTCGCAGTACGACGGCGTGGCCGCGCTCAGCCGCACCACGTTCGCCAAATATCTCATCTACGTCCTGTCCGGCTATGTCGCCCGCAACTGCTACGTCCCGTCCGTCCGGGTGACCTACAAGGGCGGCATCAAGATCGAGGTCGAGTACCAGTGGGGCATGTCCGCCGGGCATCCGACGATCGTGAGCCCTGCTTCGGGCGGCACCATTGTCAGCTGCTCCTACAGATCGGGCACCGCCTCCGACCAGGCAGGGTACCACGGCGATGCCGGCAAGATGGAGCTGTCCTCGAGCTTCGATCTCAGCGTGAGCGTGCAGGGCAACAAGATGACCATCGTGCAGCATCTGGTCGTCTGGTCCTACGTCCGCTACCTGGCGACCGACGCCAGCGGCAACATTCTCGACAAGCAGATCACCGACACCTACACGTTCGGCGTCGACGACAAGGGCCAGATCGTGGTGTCGGCGCCGGCCTCGGCCACGGTGGACCATTCGCGGACCCCCGGCGCGAACGACTTCCTGAACTTCTGGGCCAACGTCGACAATCTTGCCAACAGCGTGGCCGAGTGGTCGCGCAACTGCATCGGCACGCGGCTGACCGACATCCCGGCCGCGGCCGTGCAGAGTTTCGTCTTCCCCGGCGGCTCGACCTTCTCGTTCGCCGACGTGTCGTTCTCGGAGAACCAGGATCTCGTCGCGCACATCACCTATGCGGACGTCTCGTAGAGCCGTCGCCGCTCTCCCGGCAGCCGCCGGCCGGCCGCGCTCCCTCCATCTCCTTGCCACAGGACTTACGCCATGAAGATCAATTTCAACTCCGAATTGATGGAGAACCAGAAGCATGCCGTGGTGATGGCTCCCGACCTCGGCTTCGAGGTCCTGCAGTCGAAGGACGGCGATGCCCTGTTCTATTCGATCGGCACCGACAAGGTCTTCTACCTCACCCGCGAGGTTACCCAGACCTCGACCGGGTGGAGCAGGATCGACCTGAGCAGCGCGCTCTCATCGCAGCACGGGGGCGGCACTGTCGCGGCCAAGACGTTCAGCGTGGCGCAGAACGCCCAGACGCTGGGCATCGACCTGGCGCTGGTCGTGACCGTGAACGGCACCGACTTTCTGTATCTGTCGCTGGGCAACCAGAATACCGACGCCGCCTGGGCAAAGGGCGTCAGCTGGACCGTCATCCCGTTCGACGCCGGCACGCCGCCGGCGCCGCTGACGATCGCCGACGTGCTCGTCATGAACATCGCCGCGGCCGGAGGCGGCGGCGCCGTCGAGAACATCTTCGTCGACATCCTGCGCCGGCCCGGAGATCCGCTCAAGCTGCTCGACCGCTACTACATCCAGCCGGGCGGCGCGCCGCAGTGGAATCCGCACAAGCTCGCCGCCGATCTTGCCGCCGGCAGCATCGCGAGCTGCCTCGGCAACCGCACCGACGACCCTGTCCCGGGCATCTATACCTTCGGCACGATCGGCAGCACGCAGGAGCTCATCTTCACGCCGCAGTACAATTACTTCCGGCCGAATGTGGCACCGAGCCCCGCCCGCCTGACCCTGCCCCCCGGGGCGAGCGCCGTCGCCTCGGCGCTCAACGGCTCCGGCGTGAGCAACCTCTTCGTGGCGGGAACCGCCGGCCTGTACCTGTTCACGCCCGACAACCAGCACGACCAGGCTCATCCGGTGGCGATCGTGACGAACGCCGTCGTGGCGGGCGCCTCGGCGCTCGCCGCCGCCACCGACGCCGGCCGCACCGCCGTCTGGGGCATCGGCGCGCAAGGAAACCTGTTCTACGTCGCATGCCCGGCAGGCCGCGAGGCGGACGCCGCCGCCTGGTCGAAGCCGGTGCCGCTGCTCCCCAACGTCGAGGCATTCGCGTTCTTCCTCAACCTTGGCGCCGGCAACAGCGTCCTCTTCGCCCATGTGGACGGCCAGAACCTCATTCAACTCACCCAGGACCCGGTCACCACGGACTGGAGGCAACGCAGCATCCTGCTGCCGAGCACCCGTCCGGACGACCTCGTCTCCTACAACAGCTTCACGACGCACGTCCGCATCATCGACGATCACGGGGTCAGCGTGCCGAACGCCGCGCTGGCGGTGACCTCAACCAGCCGCGTGAGCGTCTATCTGAACGACGTCTACCATGTGCTGTCGCCGACGGTGGCGGTGAGTGTCGCGGCGGACGCCACCGGGGTTCTCACGGTCGTGCAGGAAACCCAGTCGCTCGCCGCCGTCTGTTTCCGCGTTGCGGTGACCGCCGCGCCCGGGGTCGCGGCCGACGTCAACCCGATGAGCAACGCGATGACGCGCTTGAGCGCGGTGCGCACCGGCGACGACCTCGCCAAGGTGCAGGTCGCGGACACCCGCGGCAAGCGCCGGCCGCTGGTGCCGAAGACCGTCTCCGCCGACGACAGGAGCGCCGCGGCGAAGTCGCTTGCGAACTTCGTGCAGATCTCCTCGGGGCTGCCGGGCGACGGATCGCGCAAGAAGCCCGGCAGCCACGTCCCGCGCATGGCGGCGGCCGCGATGGCCACCCCGGGCGCGGCGCCGAAAGCCTGGGGCGCCTCGTTCGCGCAGGGCGCGCTGCAGTACCACGAAGGGCCGGACGTCGCCCAGCGGGTCGGGCTGCCGCCGGTGCGCAGCGCCGCGCTCATGGCGGCGGCCGCCCCCAAGACGGATGACATCGGCGCGGCCATCGAAGTGGCCGCCGGAGACCTGTTCGGCTGGCTCAAGCATGCCTTCGACCAGGTCGACAGCTTCGTCGTGCACGAGGCGGAAGGGCTCTACCACTTCCTCGCGACGATCGGCGGCAAGGTGTACGATGCCCTGCTCGACTGCATCGACGCCGTGGTCCACGCGGTGGAGTTCGTCTTCAACAAGATCAAGGTGTTCTTCGATGACCTGATCAAGTGGCTGGGATTCTTCTTCGAGTGGGACGACATCGTCCGCACCCACAAGGTGCTGAAGAACCTGTTCAAGCAGTACATCGGCAAGTGCATCGGCAACATGGGCCGCGTCCGCGCCGACCTGCAGAGCGCGTTCACCGAGGTCGAGAAATACATCGACGCCTGGGCCGGCATCGCCGACAACATCCCGCCGAGCCTGAGCGGCTCGAGCCTCGACGGCGCCACCGCATCGAGCCAGTCGGGGCCGGGCCAGGACAGCCCGCAGAGCAACTGGGCGCTGCACCATCTCAAGAGCAACGCGGCGAACGGCAACACCAATGCCAAGCCCAACAAGGGGGTCCTCGGCGACGTCGTCGCGCTGCTCAAACCGCTGGTCGACGCGGTGGAGCGCGAGAAGGACGTTTTCCAGGCCGCCTACCAGAGCTTCAAGAACGACGTCATCGACAAGGTCCACCAGCTCTCGGTCGCCCAGATCATCAAGGCCATTGTGGCGATCATCGCCGACGCGTTGCTGGAGAGCGTCGAGAACGTCCTGCTCGCGGCGATCGACGTGCTGACGGCGCTGCTGCAAGGCGTGCTCGACGCGCTCGACGCCAGCATCGACATCCCGGTCATCTCGGCGATCTACAAGAAGGTGGCCCGCGCCGACCTGAGCCTGCTGGATCTCGTCTGCCTGCTCGCCGCCATTCCGGTAACGGTGGGCTACAAGCTCATCGTGCAAGCGGCGCCGTTCCCCGACAACGCCACGACCACCGCGCTGATCAACGCCCACGACTTCGCCACCATCCAGAAGCTCTGCAATCCCCCGAGAAGGGCGGCCGCGGCGGCCGTGCCTCAGGCGGCACGGTTTGCCGCCGCCCATGCGGCCGCCGACCCCGCCGTGCCGGCCCGCGACACCGCCCCCTCGCATTCCGTCAACAACATCCTGGTCCTGACCGCCGGCATCGCCTCGACGGTCGGAGCGTTGGTCCTCTGCGTGTTCTCGCCGCTCAAGCAGAAATTTCCGGCAATCAAGCCGTTCCCGGTAATCAACGGGCTGGCCTATCTGCTCTATGTGGCGCCCGACGTCATGGGGCAGATACCCGATCTGCAGAACAAGAAATGGTGGGCAATCACCAACCAGATCATCTGCGATCTGATGGTGATCAAGACGATGGTCGACATGGGCGTGGCGCTGACGCCGGTCGGGTCGGCGGCCCAGGAAGCCTGGAACCCGGTCTCCCCATGGCTGGATTTCGTCGGCAACATCCTGTGGCAGGTCCCCACCACGGCGGCTCCGTTCGATCCGGAGAATTACGGCACGGCCGGAATGCTGGGTTACTGGGGCGGCACCTGCTTCGATTGCAACGGCATCCTGTCGCCGGCGCTGGCCGACGATTCCGAGCCGGTCAGCTGGGGCATCCTGGTGGCCATCGCCATCATCTTCAATCTCGGCTATGGCGCGATGTCCTGCGCCTCGAGCGTCCTGACGTTCAAGGCGGGATGAGGAGGGCGCGCAGGCGCGGAGGGGCGGTCTGAGGACGAGGCTCGCAGACAAATAAGAGACGGAGCGATGCCGGGCCGGGCTCAGCCCACCATCGTCAACCCGCCGGAGACGCTGAGCACCTGGCCGGTGATGTAGGCGGCGTCGTCGCCAGCGAAGAACGCGATGGCGCCCGGCAGATCCTCCGGCTGCCCGATGCGGCCCATCGGGATGGCGCGGCGGAACGCCTCGTCGAGCTTGTCGGGATTGGCGGCGCCCTTCTTCACCTCGGCGAAGAGATTGGTGTCGGTCGGTCCTGGACAGACCACGTTGACGGTGATGTTGTGGCGCGCGTGCTCGCGCGCCAATGTCTTCGACAGCGCCACCAGGCCGCCCTTGCAGGCCGCATACACGGCCTCGCCCGAGGAGCCGACGCGTGCGGCGTCGGACGCCACGTTGACCACGCGCCCGCGGCGCCGCTCGACCATGCCGGGAAGCACCACGTGGTGCATGTTCAGCGCGCCGGTCAGGTTGATGGCGATCAGTTTTTGCCAGTCGGCCGGGCCGGTCTTGAGGAACGGGCGGAAGACGTCCCAGCCGGCATTGTTCACCAGGATGTCGATCGGGCCGAGCAGGCGTTCGATGTCGCCGACCGCGCGGGCGACGCCATCGTGATCGGCGATGTCGCAGGCGAATGCTTGCGCGCGGCCGCCCTTGGCGACGATCTCGGCGGCCACCCGCGCCGCCGCCGCCTCGGCGATGTCGAGCACCGCCACGCGGGCGCCCTCCTCGGCGAAACGCCGACACACCGCCGCGCCGATTCCGCCACCGCCGCCGGTGACGATGGCCGTTCGCGCCTCCAGTCCAAGCACGTTGTTCCTCCCGGGAGCGTTTCTCGACCCGTCCGACGCAGCGCCGCCGCTGGGGTCGTGCATTCATGCAGAGCCGGGCGCGAACTCTGCAAGGCGATCGTCAGAGGCTCAAGAGCCCGGTCGTGCCAGCGCCTCGCCGAGGCGGCGGACGACAGTGTCCCAGTCGCCGCGTCGCGGCTGGCGGAAGATGCGCATGGTGGGGTACCACGGGCTGTCCTCGCGGCCGATCAGCCAGCGCCAGTCCGGCACCGCGGGGATCATCGCCCAGACCGGCCGGGCGAGCGCGCCGGCCAGGTGCGCTGCCGCGGTGTCCACGCTGATGACCAGGTCGAGGGCGGAGACTGCGGCCGCGGTCTCGGCAAAGTCGGCGAGCCCGTCCGAGAGGTCGATGATTCCGCCGACGGGCGCCTGCGCCAGATCCGCCCGCCGCTCTCCGACCTGCAGCGAGAACCAGCTGATCCCGGCAATGCCGAGGAGCGGCAGCAGGCGCTCGAACGCGATCGAGCGGTGGCGGTCGTTCTTGTGCTGCGGATTGCCGGCCCAGACCAGGCCGACCTTGCGGTCCCTGACGGAGTGCTGGCCCGCGGGCGGAAAACCGCGGGACAGCGCTGCGGTCGCCCGTCTCGACCGCATCCTCGCTCACCTCTATGCGGGCGAGGCTTGGTACGTGATGCCCCGCCGCGGGTCCTGGCGTGCAAAGGACGACCGGCTCTCCCTGTTTCTTTCGGAAATGCAGGGTGATTTCCAGAAAAAGCAGGGATGTCGCGCGCGGCTCCTGGATGAAAACGAGCCATTTTCAAAGAGTTAGATCGCAACCTCCCTACTTCCAGAGCAGGGAGAGTATCTCTGCCGAGCAGGGAAGACCAACTTCCTCGAAAAAAAAGCGATGGCAAGGATTGATAAGAACAAAACATGAACTATATTGCCCAAATCAGGCCTGCGGGCGATGTCCGCCGGTGAGGCACCCTTGGCGATGCCGGGGCCCGCGAGCTGCCGAACGGCTGACAGCCGCATGGGCAGCGAGCATCTACCGCAGAAACGCGATGCGCTCTGCGTGGGTATGATCCGAGCCTGAGCTTCGTGACAATTTCGTCTTAACCAACTCGGGGTTGAAGCGCGCCTGCTTGGCCTCGGCGTCAGAGGAGAAGCTCATGGCCACCATGCGATGGCTGCCTATCGATGCACTCAAGCCCAACGTGCGCAACGCGCGCACGCACGCGAAGAAGCAGATCCGGCAGATCGCCGACAGCATCACGGCGTTCGGGTTCGTGACCCCAATTCTGGTCGACCAGGATGGCGTCATCATCGCCGGCCACGGCCGCCATGCGGCGGCGCGACTGCTCGAGCTTGAGCAAGTCCCGGCGATCGAGGTGGCGGGGCTCTCCGAGGCAAAGCGCCGTGCCCTGGCCATTGCCGACAACCGAATCGCCGACAACGCCGGCTGGGACCGCGAGCGGCTTTCGATTGAGCTGCCCGAGCTTGCCGACCTGCTGATCCGAGAGGACCTCGACATCTCGATTACCGGCTTTGCCCCGGTGGAGATCGATCAGCTACAGGTCGGTTTCGACGACAAGGCGTCCGATCCGGCCGACGACATCGAGCCCGGATGGCAGACCGGCCCGGTGGTCAGTCGGCAGGGCAGGGTGTGGCTCCTCGACCAGCATCGCCTGCTGTGCGGGGACGCTCGCCACCCGCCCGACCTCGATCGCCTGATGGAGTCGAGCCGGGCCGCCATGGCGTTCCTCGATCCGCCCTACAAAGTGCGCGTCGGGGGCGTCGTCGGCCGCGGCCGTGTCAAGCACGCCGAGTTTGCCATGGCGTCCGGCGAGCTTTCCCGCGGCGACTTCGTCGAATTCCTCTCGGCGTCGCTCAAGGCCGCCGCCGCGGTGTCCCGGGACGGTGCCGTACATTTCGTGTGTATGGATTGGCGGCACGTCGCCGAGCTCGTCGAGGCCGGCAACGCGGTCTACGGCGAGGTCCTCAACCTGGTGGTTTGGGTCAAATCGAATGCCGGGCAGGGCTCCTTCTATAGGAGCCAGCACGAGCTCATCGGGGTATTTCGGGTGGGCGACGAGCCGCACCTCAACAACGTCGAGCTCGGCCGCCATGGCCGCTCGCGGTCGAATGTCTGGCATTACGGCCGGAATCAACACCTTCCGTGCCGGACGGATGGAGGAGCTCCGCTCCCATCCGACCGCCAAACCCGTCGCGCTGGTTGCCGATGCGATGCGGGACTGCACGCGCCGGGGCGACGTCATCCTCGATACCTTCTCGGGCTCCGGGACGACCATCATGGCGGCGGAGCGGATCGGGCGCTGCGCCTACGCGATGGACATCGAACCCCGCTACGTCGATGTCGCGGTTCGTCGCTGGCAAGCCTCGACCCGGAAGGATGCGGTGGATGCCGTGACCGGGCTGACGTTCGATCAGCTGGCCGAGGGACCCCCAAGCACCCCGAGCGGGCGCACTGCCGAGGACCCTGAGGCCAAGAGGACGATTCGGACGAGGCCGATCGCCGCCGCGGTCGCTGGGAAGGCTGCTGTCGCCGGCAAGGGTCGAGGTCGGATGCCGGCATCGCCGGTTGCCCACAACGCGTGACGGGAGCACGCACATGACCGTCACGCAAGCTTCGAAGGGAGGCGATGGGCATAGCCCCTCGCGGATCCCCGCCGCCTCGAGCACCGTGCCGGACTACAAGGTCGGCCCGGGCCGTCCGCCGAAGGCGTTCCGGTTCAAGCCCGGCCAGAGCGGCAACCCGAAGGGCCGCAAGCGGGCGCCCCCGTCAATGGCACCAGATCTCAAGCGGCTGTTCGAGCAGGCGCTCGGCAACAAGGTGACGCTCAAGCAAGGCGAAAGGGAGCGGATCGCACCATGGCGGCGGCCGGCATCGAGCAGCTGGTCGCGCAGTATGCCAAAGGCGACCGCCATGCGCGGCGCGACCTCATCATGTTCGCCGACAAACTGGGCGTCGATCTGCTCGCCGGGCAGCACCAAAAGGCGATGCAGGAAGCGCTCACCGCGAGCCAACCAGCAATCCTTGCGGCCTATGTCGACCGACAATACGACCGCGCGCCACAGGCGGAGCCGGTTCTCGCTCCGCCGGAGCTGTTGGACGATGATGCCGAAGACCAGCCCCGGAGCTGACGTCATGCGCACCCACTCGCAACCCGTGCCGGTCGACTATCCCCCGCAAGTCATCTTCCAGGCGGCATTGGCGCAGGACCTGATGGCATTTACCCAGTTCGCCTTCAGCGTGGTGCGGCCTGGCGTCGTCTTCAAGCCCAACTGGCATATCGAAGCCATCACCGACAAACTCTCGCAGGTGGCCAGCGGCGAGACGCGCCGCCTCGTCATCAATCTGCCGCCGCGAACCCTAAAATCGCTGTGCACTTCCGTTGCGCTGCCGGCCTGGTTCCTGGGACATTATCCTTGGGAGCGCGTCGTTGTCGTCTCGTATTCCGACGGCCTCGCCCGCACCCATGCCAACGATTTTCGGCTGCTGGTCAACCATCCGGTCTATCAAGCCACCTTTCCGGGGATGCGGCTTGCTCGCGATACCGATCGCGAGATCGCGACGACGAAGCGGGGTAAGCGCATCGCCACCTCCATCGAGGGCACGCTTACCGGCCTCGGCGGCAACCTCATTATTATCGACGATCCCCTAAAACCCGGTGATGCCATGTCGGAGGCCGTCAGGGCTCGGGTCATCGAATGGTACCGGTCCACGCTGCTGTCACGCGGCGACGACAAGACCAAGACCCGCATTGTCCTGGTGATGCAGCGGGTGCATCAGGACGATCTCGCCGGTTACCTGCAAGAGCGCGGCGGCTTCGAGCTTCTGAGCTTTCCGGCGATCGCGCAGCGGTCGGAGACTTTCTCTCTGGGCGATGGCCGTACCTACCCGCGACAGCGGGGTGAGCTGCTCCACCCCGGCCACGAGCCCGTCCATGTGCTTTCCGAGCTCAAGCGCGAGATGGGGCCGATCGCCTTTTCGGCGCAGTACCAGCAGAGCCCGATTCCGCCCGGCGGCACCATCATCAAGCGCAAGTGGCTCACGACCTATGAGGTCGACGACCTCCGGTGCCAGTCCGGCGATCGGATCGTGGCGAGCTGGGACATCGCGCTCAGCGAGATCGAATCCGGCGATTATTCGGCCTGTGTCGTGCTGCTCATTCGTCGGGAGGTTTTCTACGTGCTCGAAGTCGTGCGTGGCCGCTTCCTGTTCGATGCACTCAAACGCAAAGTCATGGAGGTCAAGGAACGCTATGGCTCCTCTACGCTTCTCATCGAGGATTCCCCGATCAGCCGCGGCCTGATCCAGAGCCTGCGCGAGCAATCGCTCAACGTCACGACCTACAAGCCCGATACCGACAAGCGGGCGCGGGTCATTGCGCAGAGCGACTTGTTCGCGGGCGGCTCGGTGCGGTTTCCCCGGCGTGCCGCATGGCTCGAGGAGTTCACCGCCGAGCTCTTGGCATTCCCCGGCCGCCACGACGATCAGGTCGATGCGCTGACGCAGGCGCTCGCCTGGGGTCGCCACGACTGGGCTTACCGGCCTTCGTGGGGCTTCGTCCGCGGGCTTAGCCCAACTTCGCCGATTGGAGGGGTACGAAGAGGCTAAGTGATTGATTTATCACGGGTGGCCCCCCGAAGGTCGGCACTACGCGAGGGTTGGCGGATCGCCGGGCGCAGCGCTGATTTTGGGTGGCGGTTGAGCGGGCAGATCGAGCTTGAGCTTGTCGAGCAGCAAGGCGAGCTCGGGCTCCGGCTGGGTGTAGCGGGTGAGCACCAGCTCGCGTCCGTCCGTGGTCGGGACATGGACGTCGATCATCTGCACGGCGGAGAATTTCTCGAGCACGCTGCGTGGGGTCAATCCTGGCGCCAGAGCCTGCAAGCGGCGCCTTAAGGTGGCGTGCAAGCAATAGGCGAGGAACGCGATGAAGATGTGCGCCTCGATCCGCTGCTCATCCTGGTGGAAGATCGGGCGGATCGCGAGATCGCCCTTGAGGTCCTTGAAGGCCTCCTCCACCGTCACGAGCTGGAGATAATAGGTCCACAGTTTGGCGGGATCGTGCTCGGTGAGGTTGGTGCGCAGCAGGTAGCGGCCTTCGCGCCGCCGCGCCCGGCGCAGCTTTGGGCGATCGATCCGATAGGTGAATGCCGCGCTGCCGGGCTCCACCGTGACCTCGACCAGGCGCCAGGCCGTCGGGGCTTTGGCGCGCGCGGCGCCGAGCTTCATGAGCAGTTCCTCGCGCGTGAGGCTCATTTGCGCCAGTTGCGCCAGGCGTGCCCACAGCCACTTGAGCTGCCGCCGGCGCATCGCGCGTTCCTTGGCGACCCGATCGGTGCTCTGGGCGAACACGTAGAGCTCGCCGTCCTGCGGCAGCAGCTTCACCTGGACCCCGGGCTGGGCCTCGTGCCACGGGCGGGCGATCAGCTGCTGCTCCAGTCGGTTCAACCGTCCCTTCGGGGTGCCCACCAGATACGAGACTGGCGGATCGGATTGCTGCATCACCTCGAGCACCGCCTCGGTCGGTATCCCGCGGTCCATCACCCAGATGCGGCGCGCCTTGCCGTACTGGCTCTCGATGCGGTCGAGAAAGCCGCGCAGCGTCGTGCTATCCGCCGTATTGCCGGCCATGACCTCATAGGCCAGCGGCAGCCCCTCCGGCGTCACCACCAGCGCAATGACCACCTGCACGCAGTCCGACCGGTGATCGCGCGAGTAGCCGTAACGACGCTTGTCGCCGTCGGGAAACGGCGGGCTGGCCTCGAAATACGTGCTCGTCAAGTCGTACAGCAGAACATCGAAGCGGGCATTGAACAGATCCCGCCAGCGCCCCACCAGATGGTCGAACACCGCCTGCTTGTGCGCCAGCAGCCGGTCGTGGCAGCGATAGAGCTTGTGACTGTCGGCAAGCGCCGCGTCGGCGCCCAGCAAGTCCGCCAAGGCGCTGCGGCCGTACCACTCGCGATGCAGATGCCACTCCGCTCCCGGCGCAATCAGCCGGTACGCCGCCAGCACCACAAGCACCTGATCCCACCGCGTGCCTTTGCGGCTGGGAGAAAGACGTTCGGCCCAGAAGCGATCGAGCCGCAGCTCTTCCCACAGCTTGAGCGCCAGCCAGCACGCTCCCCATTGCCGCGGGCGGTTGAGCCGCAATTGCGACAGCTTCAGCCGCACGACCGAGGCGTCCGGCAGCACCCCTTCGCAGCGATCCTCCGGAAACAGCGCCAGCGTCACCGGCCGATCGGCGCCGTCTTCCAGCACCTCGATCGACTTGCGCCATGCCAGTTCCTGCGACGAGTTGATCTCGCCGAGATACAGCACGTGGCGCTGGACCACCCGACCGCCGCTGACCCGCTTGTTCTCGACAAGGCTCCAGTAGCGGTGCTCCTTGCCGTCCTTCCGCCAAATCTTGGCGCGCAAGAACATGGCCGGTGATTATCCGCAGAAAAACAACCATGAAAATAGACTTGGTCGGCACTACAGCGCTTTTTGCCCAAAAAGGCGCGCTCCAATCTCACAAAATCAATGGCTTAGACACGCAAAAATCTCGCAACGCCCTCCAAATCGGCGAAGTTGGGCTAGTGCACCAATTCCGAAGTTCGCATCACTTGGCGGCATCCTCTCGTGCGAACTTCGGAATCAAGAGGTGCACTAGCAACTTAATGATTCTAGTGCGGTTTTTGGATTTGAAGTTCCGATGATGAGCGCGCGGCACAACTGATCGGAACTTCAAATCCACCGCACTAAAGCGGTTCCCGACCGATTTAAATCGGAGGGATTCCCAAGAAGTTACGGGTGAGAAGTCTGTGGGCATTGATTCTCCTTTGCGGGGGCTGGCGATGCCGAAGGCCTGTTCTGGGGACCTCAGGGAACGCATCATCGAGGCAGTTGAGATGGGGGCGTCGCGGCGTGAGGCAGCCGAGCGCTTCGAGGTCAGTGTGAGTACGGCGGTGAAGTGGCTGCAGCGATGGCGCCACAAGAAAAGCGCGGCGCCGAAGGCGCGGGGAGGCAGCGTGTCGCCCCTGGAGAAAATCGCGAGGCGGGTTTTGGCTGTGGTCACCGAACAGCCCGACTTGACTTTGGTGGAAATGGTCGCGGTCTTGCGCAGACGGCGAATTCGAACCAGCCGCAGCGCGCTCTCGCGTTTTTTCCACCGGCACGACATCACCCTCAAAAAAAAGCCTGCAGGCGGAGGAACGACGACAAGTCGACGTGGCCCGAGCGCGCCGACGCTGGATCCGAGAGCAAGGCATGCTTGACCCTGCCCGCCTGGTATTTATCGACGAGACCGCCGTGACCACGAACATGGTGCGGATCAGAGGGAGGTCTCCGCGGGGTGTTCGGTTGATCGGCCACGCCCCGTTTGGAGAGTGGAAGACGCTCACTTTTGTGGGCGCTTTGCGTCATGACAAGATGACCGCGCCGATGGTGATCGAAGGGCCGATGAATGGAGAGACGTTCCTGGCTTATGTCGAGCAGTGTTTGATTCCGACGCTGCGGCGCAACGACATCGTGGTGATGGATAACTACAGTTCCCACAAGGCTCCTGGTGTCGAACAGGCAATTGAGAAAGCGCGGGCGGTAGTACGTTTCCTGCCAAAGTATTCGCCCGATCTCAATCCCATCGAGCTGCCGTACAGCAAATTCAAGGCCCTGCTGCGCAAGGCTGCCGAGCGGACTGTTCCCGGTCTGTACCGAACAATTCGCTCGTTCTTGCCGCAGCTTAGTGCTCGAGAATGCGCCAACTACTTCCGGCATGCGGGATATGCTTCCATATGACCGGGAACCGCTTTAGTGTCGCGCGTCGGGCGGAGCCTTTACGCCGCCGCTGCGGAGAACCAGACGTCATCGCGCGTCCACGAATGGTCTCCGCGGCAGATGGGACATCTCATCCGGGTTCCGACCTCGGGTGAGCGATCGAAGGCAGAGCGGCCGGCCTCCATCTCGGTCGCGACGATCGCTCCGGGCTCGACCTAAATCCGCCGCACATCGAAACGCGGCAGGTTCCAAGAACAAAAAGTGAACAAATTGCCGTCGACCATGTCTGCTGCAGCCGGTCCTGCATTCAGCGTGGCGTGACCTGCGCCAGATCGTGGATGCCCGATCGTCTGCTCCAGCGCGGCCACCCGCGCCGTCGTCCTCGAACCCGTCCTCGCCAGAAGCATCGCCTACGGCTGGCGGCGAGAGACCAACGAGGCGTTCTCACGTTCGCCCGACCGGGGGCCGTGACGCCCGCTTCAGCGACAGATGACCGTCTGCTCGAGCGTGTCGGCGCTCTGCATCGTCACGAACTGCACCGCAAAGCCTTCGCCGAAGCGGCGTACCACCCGGCCGACCGCCCGGCCGATGGCCAGCGGCATGCCGATCTCCGGAACGATGTCGGCGGACACCGCGGCGCCGGAGACCGACATGTCGATGACCAGACAGCTCACGCTTGTACCGTCCGGCAGCATGAGGGTCGAATGCGGATCCTTGGGGACGATGCGGCCATGCCCGCGGCCTTCCGGCAGCTCAAAGTTCTTGTGCTGGTCGAGCCAGAGAATCTTGCCGGCGAGCTTGTCGCGCTCGTCCTGGGTGAGCGTCAGGTTCAGGACGAAGCCCCGCTCCATGATCCTGGCGATCGTCCCCTCGAGCCGGCCGAAGCGATCGAGGCGGACGATCACCCGCTCGCCGACCGGCCCGCTCACCGGCGCCGCCAGCACGATGGCCTGCGCCGACATGTTCACCACCCGGCAGGCAAACTCGCGGCGGTTGCCGTGCGCATCCCGTCGGCTCGTCAGACTGTACTTGCCGGGAATGCTGACCATGATGCGAACGTCCTGCCGACGCTCGACGACCATCAGGTCCAGGACGTCCTGCTGAAATACCTGCGGCATGTCATCTCTCCCGGGATAGCTGCGGTGAGAGTATGCGCAATTAGTGAGAGATACGTGAACCTACGTACGTGGCCATCGAGCCGGGCTGCGACTTTCGCGTGTGCGATCCGCCGATCATCGCGACCGTTTGGACAAGTCGCTCGCCGCAGTATCCGCCTGGGCACCACGCCGTCAGAAGGCCGAGCCGGCGAAGGTGGGCGGCAGGCCGAGATGCACCGCAACCGTTGCGGCGATGTCGGCGAAGGTGCGGCGCCGACCGATCGAGCCTGTCGGCGCGGCGCGCCCGTATGACAGGATCGGGACCTGCTCGCGCGTGTGGTCGGTTCCCGGCCAGGTCGGGTCGCAGCCATGGTCGGCCGTGATGACGACGAGGTCGCTCTGACCGAGCACGGCATCGAGCTCTGGCAGCCGTGCGTCGAACGCCTCGAGCGCCGCGGCGTATCCCGCCGGATCGCGGCGATGCCCGTACACCGAGTCGAAATCGATGAAGTTTGAGAGCACGAGACCCCCGTCCGGCAGCCGCTCCGCGGCCTCCAGGGTGCGATCGAACAGGGCGGCATTGCCGTCCGCCTTGAGCACCAGGCCGGTCCCCGAATGGGCGAATATGTCGGCGATCTTGCCGACCGAGATGACCTGGCGACCCGCCGCCGTCGCGATGTCGAGCAGCGTCGGCTGCGGCGGCTTGACCGCGTAGTCGCGCCGGTCGCCGGTCCGCCGGAAATCGTGCGCCGAGGTTCCGACGAACGGGCGCGCAATGACCCGTCCGATGCCCAGCGGATCGACGAGATCGCGGGCGGCCAGGCAGACGTCGTACAGCCGCTCCAGGCCGAAGGCCTGCTGGTGGGCGGCGATCTGGAAAACGCTGTCGGCCGATGTGTAGCAGATCGGCTTGCCGGTCCGGATGTGCTCCTCGCCGAGCTCGGCGATGATGCCGGTGCCCGAGGCATGCCGGTTGCCGAGAATGCCGGGAAGGGCGGCGCGCTCGCACAGATCGCGGACGAGCCCGGCGGGAAAGCAGGGAACCGTCTGGGGGAAGTAGCCCCAGTCGAAGCCGACCGGAACGCCGGCAATCTCCCAGTGGCCCGATGGCGTGTCCTTGCCCTTGGAGGTCTCGCGGGCTGAGCCGTAACGTCCGCGCAGCGCCGACGGCGGCTGCAGGCCGGGCGGGACCCGGCCGGTCGCCAGCCGGCAGGCCCCGCCGATCCCGAGAGCCGCCAGATTGGGCAGGCGCAACGGTCCCCCGCGCAGCCCGGCGCGGTCGGCAGCGCCCCGCGCGCAGCATTCGGCGATGTGACCGAGCGTGTCGGCACCCTCGTCGCCGTAGGCGGCGGCATCCGGCGCCGATCCGATGCCGACCGAGTCGAGAACGAGGATAAAGGCGCGGGTCATGGCGTCTCGGCCTGCCGAGGGCGAGGCGTCCACATGGCAAAAGTCCCGCGGCCCGTCGAGCCCCCGGTGCTTCGCCGCACCTCCCGGGCCTCGGGGCGCGGGGCCAGGGCGAGAAAAAATCCTGCCCCAGCGGAACCTATATGCCCCGCAGGCGTTCCGCCCTTCGGCGCCCGTATGCCCTGCGTGTGCAGCGGGTGCTCCGAAGGGGGCGGAGCCGTGGCCGCAAGGCAAAAAGATCGCCGTATCTTGCCGCTCATCTCCCTGCCGCGACAGTCCGGCGTCGGATCGTGGTATCCGTCGCCAGGGCGCAGCCATCGGTTGCGTCGTCTCCAACCAATGCGGCATCCTCGATCTCGCCCGTCCCGGCAGACCATTCGTTCCGGAGAGAGCCATGCAGTCCAGCGATACCGTCGGTGACGTAAGGGCCAACGGGGCCTCCCCCGTTCCGGTTGCCGGTGAGCTTCCTGCCCAGGCGCTCAACGGCGGTCCGGCCGACGATCTGCACGGGCTGCTGCACGCCCTGCAGGCGGTGCGGGTCGGCGATTTCTCGGTGCGCATGGCGGGCGACCAGCTCGGCCTGATGGGCAAGATCGCCGACACCTTCAACGAGATCGTCGCGGCCAACGAGCGCATGGCCCAGCAGCTCGATCGCGTCGGCCAGGTCGTGGGTCGGGAAGGCAAGACCCGGCAGCGGGTGAAGTTCGCGCTGGCGAACGGCGCCTGGGGCGAGATGGAAGGCTCCATCAATACGCTGATCGACGACCTGTTGTGGCCGACCACCGAGGTGACGCGCGCGATCGCCGCCGTCGCTCAGGGCGATCTCCTGCAGACCGTGCGCCTCGACGTCGACGGGCGTCCCCTGCAGGGCGAGTTCCTGCAGTCGGCGTCGATCGTCAACACGATGATCAAGCAGCTCAACGTGTTCACCTCCGAGGTGACCCGCGTCGCCCGCGAGGTCGGGACCGACGGCAAGCTTGGCGGCCAGGCCAATGTGCGCGAGGTCACCGGGGTGTGGAAGGACCTCACCGAGAGCGTGAACTCGATGGCGTCGAACCTGACCGCCCAGGTGCGCAACATTGCCGACGTCACCATCGCGGTCGCCAACGGCGACCTGTCGAAGAAGATCACCGTCGACGTGCGCGGCGAGATTCTCCAGCTCAAGGAAGCCATCAACACGATGGTCGACCAGCTGCGCTCGTTCGCCTCCGAGGTGACGCGCGTCGCCCGCGAGGTCGGCACCGACGGCAAGCTCGGCGGCCAGGCCATCGTCCCCGGCGTCGCCGGCACCTGGAAGGATCTCACCGATTCGGTGAACGCCATGTGCGGCAACCTCACCGACCAGGTGCGCAACATCGCCCAGGTGACCACCGCGGTGGCGCGCGGCGACCTGTCGCGCAAGATCACCGTCGACGTGCGCGGCGAGATTCTCGAGCTCAAGGACACCATCAACACCATGGTGGACCAGCTCAACGCCTTCGCCTCGGAGGTCACCCGCGTCGCCCGCGAGGTCGGCACCGAAGGCAAGCTCGGCGGCCAGGCCTACGTGTCGGGCGTCGCCGGCACCTGGAAGGATCTGACCGACAACGTCAACCTGATGGGCTCCAACCTCACCGCCCAGGTGCGCAACATCGCGGAAGTTGCGACCGCGATCGCCGGCGGCGATCTGTCCAAGAAGATCACCGTGAACGTCAGCGGCGAGATTCTGCAGCTGAAAGAGACCATCAACACCATGGTCGATCAGCTCAACGCCTTCGCCGGCGAGGTGACGCGTGTCGCCCGCGAGGTCGGCACCGACGGGCGGCTCGGCGGCCAGGCCAACGTGCTCGGCGTCGCAGGCACCTGGAAGGACTTGACCGACTCGGTCAACTCGATGGCCTCGAACCTCACCGCCCAGGTGCGCAACATCGCCGAGGTGTCGACCGCCATCGCCAACGGCGACCTGTCGAAGAAGATCACCGTCGACGTGCGCGGCGAAATCCTCCAGCTCAAGGAAACCATCAACACCACGGTCGACCAGCTCAACGCGTTCGCCTCCGAGGTGACCCGCGTTGCCCGCGAAGTCGGCACCGAGGGCAAGCTCGGTGGCCAGGCGGTTGTGCGCGGCGTGGCCGGTACGTGGAAGGACCTGACCGACTCGGTGAACTCGATGGCGAGCAACCTGACCGGTCAGGTCCGCAATATCGCAGAGGTCGCCACCGCGGTGGCGCAGGGCGACCTGTCGAAGAAGATCACCGTCAACGTCAGCGGAGAAATCCTGCAGCTGAAAGAGACCATGAACATCATGGTCGATCAGCTCAACGCCTTCGCCGCCGAGGTGACCCGCGTCGCCCGCGAGGTCGGCACCGACGGCAAGCTCGGCGGCCAGGCCCAGGTGCCGGGCGTCGCCGGCACCTGGAAGGATCTGACCGACTCGGTCAACTCGATGGCCGGCAACCTGACCGCGCAGGTGCGCAATATCGCCGAGGTGGCGACCGCCATCGCCGGCGGCGACCTGTCGCGAAAAATCACGGTCGACGTGCGCGGCGAGATCCTTCAGCTGAAGGAGACCCTCAACACCATGGTGGACCAGCTCAACCGGTTCGCCGGCGAGGTGACGCGCGTCGCCCGCGAGGTCGGTACCGAAGGGCGGCTCGGCGGCCAGGCCAACGTGCCGGGCGTCGCCGGCACCTGGAAGGATCTGACCGACTCGGTGAACTCGATGGCCGGCAACCTGACCGCGCAGGTGCGCAACATCGCCGAGGTGACGACGGCCGTGGCGCGCGGCGACCTGTCGCGAAAGATCACCGTGGACGTCAAGGGCGAGATTCTCGAGCTGAAGAACACCATCAACACCATGGTGGACCAGCTCAACGCCTTTGCCTCGGAGGTCACCCGCGTTGCCCGCGAGGTCGGCACCGAAGGAAAGCTCGGCGGCCAGGCGCAGGTCTCCGGCGTCGCCGGGACCTGGAAGGATCTGACCGACAACGTCAACTTCATGGCGTCGAACCTCACCGCCCAGGTGCGCAACATCGCCGAGGTGGCGACCGCCATCGCCGGCGGGGATCTCTCGAAAAAGATCACCGTCGACGTGCGCGGCGAGATCCTGCTGCTGAAAGAGACGCTGAACACCATGGTGGAGCAGCTGCGCTCGTTCGCCGCCGAGGTGACGCGGGTGGCGCGCGAGGTCGGCACCGACGGGCGGCTCGGCGGCCAGGCGGTGGTGCCCGGCGTCGCCGGCACCTGGAAGGATTTGACCGACAACGTCAACCTGCTGGCGGCCAACCTCACCACCCAGGTGCGCAACATCGCCGAGGTGACCACCGCGGTGGCGCGCGGCGACCTGTCGCGAAAAATCACCGTCGACGTGAAGGGCGAGATCCTCGAGCTGAAGAACACCATCAACACCATGGTGGACCAGCTCAACGCGTTCGCCTCGGAGGTCACCCGCGTCGCCCGCGAGGTCGGCACCGAGGGCAAGCTCGGCGGCCAGGCCCAGGTGCCCGGCGTCGCCGGCACCTGGAAGGATTTGACCGACACCGTCAACGTCATGGCGGCCAATCTCACCGAGCAGGTGCGCGGCATCGTCAAGGTGGTGACCGCGGTCGCCGACGGCGACCTCAAGCAGAACCTCACGGTGAAATCCAAGGGCGAGGTGGCGGCGCTCGCCGAGACCATCAACAACATGACCGATACGCTGGCGACCTTCGCCGACCAGGTGACGACGGTCGCCCGCGAGGTCGGCGTCGAAGGCCGGCTCGGCGGCCAGGCCAACGTGCCGGGCGCCGCCGGCACCTGGAAGGATCTGACCGGCAACGTCAACCTGCTGGCCGCCAACCTCACCACCCAGGTGCGCGCCATTGCCGAGGTCGCCACCGCGGTGACCAAGGGCGACCTGACCCGCTCGATCCAGGTCGACGCCCGCGGCGAGGTGGCCGAGCTCAAAGACAACATCAACACGATGATCGACAACTTGCGGCTCACCACCGACCGCAACACCGAGCAGGACTGGCTGAAGACCAACCTCGCGCGCTTCACCAACATGCTGCAGGGCCAGCGCGATCTCTCGACCGTCGGCCGCCTGCTGCTCGGCGAGCTTACCCCCCTGGTCAACGCCCAGCAGGGCGTGATCTACCAGATGGAGAGCGACGAGGCGCCCGGCCTCAAGCTGCTGTCGGCCTTCGCCGACGACATCGCCAACGGCCATCCGTCCTACATCCGCACCGGCGAGGGGCTGATCGGCCAATGCTCCGCCGACAAGCGGCGCATGCTGATCACCCAGCTGCCCACCAACGTGATCGCGATCGGCTCGGCGCTGTTCAAGGCGATGCCGCGCAACATCTTCGTGCTGCCGGTGCTGTTCGAGAACCAGGTCAAGGCGGTGATCGAGCTCGCCTCGGTCAACGAGTTCACGGCGCTGCAGATCGCCTTCCTCGAGCAGCTCACCGACTCCATCGGCATCGTGCTCAACTCGATCGAGGCGACGATGCAGACCGAGGGGCTGCTCAAGCAGTCGCAGCAGCTCGCCGGCGAGCTGCAGACCCAGCAGCGCGAGCTGCAGCAGACCAACGAGCAGCTCGAGCAGAAGGCGCAGCAGCTCGCCGAGCGCAACGTCGAGGTGGAGCGCAAGAACCAGGAGATCGAGCAGGCCCGCCGCGCGCTCGAGGAGAAGGCCACCGAGCTGGCGTTGACCTCGAAGTACAAGTCCGAGTTCCTCGCCAACATGTCGCACGAGCTGCGCACGCCGCTCAACAGCATCCTGATCCTCGGCCAGCAGCTGGCCGACAATCCCGACCGCAACCTCAGCGGCAAGCAGGTCGAGTTCGCCCGCACCATCCATGGCGCCGGTACCGACCTGTTGAACCTGATCAGCGACATTCTCGACCTGTCGAAGATCGAGTCGGGCACCGTCACGGTCGACGCCGAGGAGATCTTCTTCTCCAATCTCCTGGAGATGGTGGCCCGGCCGTTCCGCCACGAGGCGGACAACCGGCAGCTCTCGTTCGACGTGCAGCTCGACCCGCATCTCGGGCGCAGCATCATTACCGACGCCAAGCGGCTGCAGCAGGTGCTGAAGAACCTGCTGTCGAACGCCTTCAAGTTCACCGAGCACGGCGGCGTGCGGCTCAGCGTCTCCGCGGCGGTCGGCGGCTGGGGCAGCGATCATCCGGTCCTCCGCCAGGCGCCGGCGGTGGTGGCGTTCGAGGTCGCCGATTCAGGGATAGGGATTCCCCACGAGAAGCAGAAGATCATCTTCGAGGCCTTTCAGCAGGCCGACGCCAGCACCAGCCGCAAATACGGCGGCACCGGCCTTGGCTTGGCGATCTGCCGCGAGCTGTCCAACCTGCTCGGCGGAGAAATTCACCTGCGCAGCACGCCGGGTACCGGGAGCACCTTCGTCCTCTACCTGCCGCTCAAATACGTCGGTCCGGCCACCTCGGTCCGCATCGCGCCGGCGGAGGCGCCCTCCACGGTGCCCTCGATCGGGTTCCACGCCGCCGGCCTGCCGGAGCGTCCGCTCGAGCAGATCGGCGACGACCGGCGCAACGTCGAGCCGGGAGACACCGTCCTCCTGATCGTCGAGGACGATCCGCACTACGCGCGGGTGATGGTGGATCTCGCCCGCGACCGCGGCTTCAAGGTGCTGGTCGCCATGCGGGGCACCGAGGCGCTCGATCTCGCCCGGCAGTATCAGCCGACCGCGGTGTCGCTCGATGTGTTCCTGCCGGACATGCTGGGCTGGACGGTGCTCAGCCAGCTCAAGCAGAACCCCGCGACCCGGCACATCCCGGTGCAGATCATCACGCTGGACGAGGACCGGCAGCACGGCCTGTCGCGCGGCGCGTTCGCGTTCGTCACCAAGCCGGCGACCACCGAGGGCCTGCGCGAGGCGCTGGGGCGCATCAAGGAATACGCCAAGCCGCGGCGCAAGCGCCTGCTGGTGGTCGAGGACAATGCCGCCGAGCAGCTGGGCATCTCCGAATTGCTCGGCTGGGACGACATCGAGATCGTCACCGTCGGCACCGGCCGCGAGGCCCTCGACGCCATGCGCCGGGAGCCGTGCGACTGCGTGGTGCTCGATCTTCGGCTGCCCGACATGACCGGATTCGACGTGCTGCGCGAGATCGGCGCCGACGCGGCGCTCGCCGACCTGCCGGTGGTGGTGTTCACCGGCCGCGAGCTCTCCGCCGAGGAGGACGCGCAGCTCCACACCATGGCGCGCAGCATCGTCGTCAAGGGGGTGGAGTCGCCCGAGCGGCTGCTCGACGAGACGGCGCTGTTCCTCCATCGCGTGGTCACCGACCTGCCGACCGAGAAGCAGAACATGCTGGAGCGCCTCAACAGCTCCGACGAGGACCTGGTCGGGCGCGCGGTGCTGCTGGTCGACGACGATGCGCGCAACATTTTCGCCTTGAGCAGCGTGCTGGAGCGGCGCGGTATGCGAGTGCTCACCGCCACGACCGGCAACGAAGCCATACAAATGATCGAATTCGACCCCCGATCTGGCCATCGTGCTGATGGACATCATGATGCCGGAGATGGACGGATACCAGACGATCGAGGTGATCAGGGCGAAACCGGGGCTGCGCCGGCTGCCGATCATCGCGCTCACCGCCAAGGCGATGAAGGGCGACCGCGAGAAGTGCCTGGAGGCCGGAGCATCGGACTACCTTGCCAAGCCGGTGAATACCGAGCAGCTTCTGTCGTCGCTGCGTATGTGGCTTCACCGGTAGGACGAGATGACCAACGATCACGTCACCATCCTGCTGGTCGACGACCAGCCGGCCAAGCTTCTGAGCTACGAGGTCATCCTGCGCGACCTCGGCGAGACCCTGGTCAAGGCGTCGTCGGCCCGGGAGGCGCTCGAGCATCTCCTGAAAAAGGAGATCGCCGTCGTCCTGATCGACGTATGCATGCCCGATCTCGACGGGTTCGAGCTGGCGGCGATGATCCGCGAGCACCCGCGCTTCCAGAAGACCGCGATCATCTTCATCTCCGCCATCCATCTGACCGACGTCGACCAGCTGCGCGGCTTCCAGATGGGGGCGGTGGACTATGTTCCGGTCCCGGTCATCCCCGAGGTCCTGCGCGCCAAGGTGAAGGTCTTCGCCGAGCTCTATCGCAAGACCCGGCAGCTCGAGCAGCTCAACCACGAGCTCGAGGGCCGCGTCGCCGAGAGAACCGCGGCGCTCGAAGCCGCCAATGCCCGGCTCGTCGAGAGCGAGCAGCTGCGCAGCCTGGCGCTCGCCGCAGGCCAGATGGGAACCTGGAACTGGGACACGGCGACCGGGCGGGGAACCTGGGACGACGGACAGTATCGGATCTTCGGCGTCGACCCGGCGAGCTTCTCGGTGACCATCGAGAACATCTGCGCCCTGGTTCATCGGGAGGACTGGGACCGGTTGCTGCATGCATGGTTCCAGGTGAACCAGGACACCCAGTCGTTCCAGACCGAGTTCCGGGTCCGCCGGCCCAGCGGCGAGATGCGCTGGTGCATCGGCACGGCGGCGGCCAGCGTCGAGAACGGCCAGGTGGTGCGGATGAGCGGCGTCACCGTCGACATCACCGATCGCAAGGATGCCGAGGAGCGCCAGGCGCTGCTCGCCCGCGAGGTCGATCACCGCGCCAGGAATGCGCTCGCCGTCGTGCAGTCGATCGTGCGCCTCACCCGGGCGGGCAGCATCGATGCCCATGTGGCGGCGGTCGAGGGGCGGATCCGGGCGCTGGCGCGCGCCCACATCCTGCTGTCGCAGTCGCGCTGGCAGGGCGCCGAGCTGCGCCGGCTGGTCGAGGAGGAGCTCGCGCCCTACCGCACGACGGACCGAGACAAGATCGTGGCGGTCGGCCCCGACGTCGTGCTCGAACCGGCCACCGCGCAGACCCTGGCGCTGGCGCTGCACGAGCTCGCCACCAATGCCGCCAAGTATGGTCCGCTGTCGGCGGCGCCGGGCCGGGTGAGGCTGACCTGGGACGTGCGGCCGGGCAGCCTGGTGCTCGAATGGTCGGAGACCGGCGGACCGGCCGTGGCGGCGCCCTCCACCAAGGGCTACGGCACCCGGGTGATCAGCGCCAGCATCGAGCGCCAGCTCGGCGGCACCGCGACCTTCGACTGGCGGCCAGAGGGCCTGCATTGCACCTTCTCGGTGCCGCGCAGCGACAAGCTCAAGCTGCCCGAGCGCAGCCCCGGCAGCCAGGTGTCCGAGACGAGAGAGCACGTAGTGGCGGCCCCGCGAGTGCTCGCCGACAATCGCGTGCTGCTGGTCGAGGACGAGGCCCTGGTCGCGATGGCGATGAAGGACATGCTCGTCGAGCTCGGCTTCGAGGTGCTCGGCGCCTACAGCAAGGCGGCCGACGCAATGACGGCGGCCACCGACCAGGACATCAATGCGGCCATTCTCGACGTCAATCTCGGCGGCGAGCTGATCTACCCGGTTGCCGATCTGCTGATCGCCAAGGGTATCCCGATCGTCTTCGTCACCGGCTACGGCGCCGAGACGATCGACGGCCGGTTCGCCAGCGTTCCGGTCCTGCAAAAGCCGATCGAGCGGCAAATGCTGCAAAGCGCGTTCGCCATCGGGCCCGCCTGCAAGTCGAGGCCGGGGCAGCGCCGCCGCCCCGAGGCGGTCGACGGCGTTGCCGGATTGCGCCACACCGCCGAGGCGCGGAACGCACGCGGCGCCTGAGACTTCTGTTCCCTGCCGTGCCCCATCACGGCTCACTTCGTGTCGGCCGGGATGCGGGTCGTGACCGGCGGGCCGACCAGCACGAGCTTGCGACCTTGGATGGTTTCAGCGCCCGCCCGCTACGCGCGCAGTTGATGTCACACCGAAAGGTTGGCAAGCGCTCAAGGCGCATTTGGGCCTTGAAAGGCCGAACGTCGGGGTAAAGCCCGACTTGGGGTAACGTCATGGTGTGAGGTCTCGGCTCGGCTGTAGCCGGCTTCCGGCGAGGTTGGCGTGGCCGCGAAGCCCGCTATCTTTCGGCCCGCACGATCGGCGCACCCCGGATGGTCCAGAGAGCCCTGGTTTCCCGGGGCGCCCGCAAATCACCGAGCGTGGAGGATACGGCGGCCTTGGCCTGCGCGTTGATTGCGGTCTGCACGGCGACATCCAGCCAGGCTGCGGCCGTCCTGGTCAGCTGGATTCGCCGGGCGGGATCGCGCTCCGCGTCGGCCTCGAGGAGGCATCGGGCAGCCTCCAGCCGGCACTCTCGCTCGCTGTCCATGGCACGCCGAGACGCAGTTGCACAGAACACTCGACTTCGTGCACTTGGCACAATGCCATTAACAAATCGTGCAGCAGCGGGACGGACGGGGCCGCCTCACGGCCTGGCGGGCGCGTCCTGCGCGTCGCGCCCTCAGCACTTCGGTACCTTGAAATCGACCCGGCGATCGATCGCGTCGCTGGCGTCGTCCTTGCCGGTGCCGAGCACCGTGCCGGTCGCGGTGCTGTTCACCTTCCTGCAGCGCCACCTGACCCACGGCCTCACCGCCGGCGCCGTCAAGGGGTGACGCGGCGCTCGCGCCGTCGCGCACGGCCGGCTCGACCGGCCCCGCCGCTTGAGCCAGGTTCGCGACCGGCGTCTTTGCCCGGGGCGGGAGGGAGGTAATGGCGGATCGCCAAGGGGATCCCGATCGTCTTCGTCACCGGCTACGGTGCCGAGACGATCGACGGCCGGTTCGACGGCGTTCCGGTCCTGCAAGAACCGATCGAGCGGCAAGTCCTGCAGAATGGGTTCGCGATCGGGACCGCCCGCAAGTCGCGGCTGCGCCGCCGCCCCGAGGCGGTCGACGGCGTTGCGGGACCGCCGAGGCGCGGAACGCGCGAGGCGCCTAGGGCGTCTGCTCCATCGCATGGGTGACCGTTCGTAGCCGCGGCGGGGCCCGATGGGCCGCAGGGGAATCGCATATGGCCGGGCCCCTGCCGAGGATGCAGGCCTGCTTTGTTTGGCGCCTCGCGTGCCTCAAACTCCTCCCTCCCCCCGCTCTTGCGCTAGGGGATGCGCACATGTCTGAGGCTCCATCCGGCTGCGATGGCATAGAATTCGTCGAGGCCGTTCTTGAAAGTGATAGGACCGGGAGGCTTGGAGGAGGGATAGCCATTCCAACCTCCGAGCCGGGCGATGATCCAACCGGCCCAGGCGAGAGTTGCGGCAGGATGAGGGTTTTTCTGCAGGGCCGTGGGGCCTTCGTACTCGGCATCGAGTTTGGCCAGGACTTGGATTTCGTGTGGCGCGAAGGCGACGGAGGCCGGTTCGCAGGTGCTCCCGTCGCGGGCCTGGACGAGTTGGAGGGTGACGGAGGCGGCTTTGGTGGCGATGGCGGTGAGCTTGACGAGGCGCTCGGCGGTTGCGACCTGACTGTCTTCGAGCTTGAGGCCCTGAAGCTTCAGCACGCGCCAGAATTGCTCGATGATCCAGCGCTTTCTGTACCAATCGACAATCTGCCAGGCCGCCTCGGCATCGGCGACCTCATGGGTGGTGAGAAGGCGCCAGTGCACCGGCTCGCACCCTGCGGGGGGATCGGCTTCGACCACCTCGACGAGCATCAGCGGCACAGTTTTGGGCAGATCACGTTCGGTGGTGTTCTTGGGGCGGGCGAGTTCGACCCGACCGAACCGCAGGCTCAGCGTCGCCAGACGGGCCCGGCGTTTGAGAGCTCGGTCCGGCAGATCGACGAGCCGCGTCGTGGTCAGGGCAAAACGCTCGCCCGCCGCATAGAGACGTTCCCCGCTCGCCAGTCGACGGTCGTGCATGGAGCGGGTGATCAGATGGAAGTTCGGCTCCGGCAGCCTCGCCCACTCGGCGAAGATGTCGCTTTCGCGATCGGCCACCACCGTGACCATCGCGGCAGCGGCCAGCACGGGCTTGCTCTCGGTGGCGGTCGTCAGCCAGCGCTCGGATTCCTTGTCTTTCAGCCGGCGCTTCTGGTGGGCGACCTTGACCCGGCCTTTGCGCGTCCAGATCCGTCCCGCCACCAGGCCGAGGCAGCCGCCAGTCCCGGCATCCACCGCCAACATGGCGTGCAGCAGCAGGCCGCGACCGACCCCCTTGCCGATCTCGCCGAGCCCGCGCCGACGCCGCGGCGTCGTGGAGAAATTGATCTCGCTGGTGTCCTGGATCGCCAGCACATGCCGGCCGGCCACTGCCGATGCCGTCCGATCGCCCCATCCTTCGATCAGGCGATCAACAGTCACTTTGCGGTTTGCCAAAAACCGCCCGAACGCTACCTCCCGCGATCTGCGCCCGCGTCCGAGGCGGCGCAAGCAGACCGTCGGGCGCGCAACCATGCGCTGGAGCAGCGCCGCCCCCTTTTGTCGAGGCGACGATCCCCAAACCGACCCAATGACAAGGTTCTCAGCGACATGGCGACACCCCGGTTCGACCAAAGCGTCGCGCATAGAATCACACGCCATCGGCAAAGCGGAACCCAAAATGTTCATCCCGAGTCACTCTGCCGCACCAAGACGTGTGCATCTCGCTCTTGCGGCGGGGAGGGATGGGGTGGGGGGTCTGGCCGCAAATTCGGTGCAAGCAATAGTCCCCCCACCCCGACCGGCCTTCGCTGCGCTTCGGCCGGTCGACCCTCCCCGCCAACGGGCGGGAGGGTAAACTCGCGGCCCCGCCGTGCCTCACACGTCATATGTGATAGCCCTGCGATGGGCCGCAGCCCACCGAGGCGTGCGTGAAGCCACCGGGCTTCGCGCATCGCGCGCCCGTTCTTGCGAGGCCGCATCGCGAGTGTGTAACGTGCGCGCCAGCGGTCAATCGGGGGAGCGCCATCATGCGGTCGGAGCTTTGCGGACGAGTTGCGCGGTCGTTTCGAGGCGTCCTGGCGGCCACGGCCCTCGCTGTCGCCGTCGCGTTGCCTGCCGCCACCGCGGCGCTGGCCGAGGACACCGTGCGCATCGGCCTGCCGACCAAGACCTACTGGCCGACGATCGTCGCCGAGACGGCGGTCCGGCAAAAGCTGTTCGAGCGCGAGGGCATCCGCGCCGAGCTGACGATCTATCGCGGCGGCGCCGAATGCTTCGAGGCGCTGGCCGCCGGCGCCGCCGACCTCATCCTCGACCCGCCGGCGCTGGTCGCGGCGGGGTTGCGCAAGGGCATCGCCTCGAAGCTGGTGGCCGGCGGGTCGCTCGGCTATTTCGGCTGGCACCTGATGGTGCCGCCCGAACTCAAAAATCACCACCGCGGCGGAGCTTGCCGGCAAGAAAGTCGGCATCACGTCGGCCGGATCGGGCTCCGACCTGCTGGCGCTGTGGACCATCGCCAACCGCAAGATCGCGTTCACCCGGGTGCCGCTCGGCGGCGGCGGGCTGGTGCCGAACCTGCTGTCGCGCAACGTCGATGCCGTCGTGCTGTATTCTCCGCTGACCTTCCAGGTCATGCAGGCGAAGCAGGCGCGCAGCATTCTCGACTTCGGCGCGGAGGTGCCGCCGCATCTGACCGCCGGCTGGATCGCCCCCGACAAGCTGATCAAGGAGAAGCCGGAGCTCGTCCAGAAGGCGCTCAACGCCCTCTATGGCGCTCTCGTCTACCTCCGGGCGAACCGCGAGGAGGCGATCAAGCTGATCGCCGCGATCGACGAGATCGCGCCCGACGTCGCCGCCGCCGAATACGACGGCAACATCGTAAAGCTGTCGGTGGACGGCGAGATGAAGCCCGAATGGATCGTGCGTTCCCTCGAGCTTGCCGAGCTCGGCGGCATGACCAACCTGGCGCCGGCCGCCGAGACCTTCGTCGGCACCTTCCGGCCGGCGCCCACCAGGCCCTGAGGGGTGTCCCGTCTCGGCCTGATTCTGGCGCGGCTTTGTCTGCTGGCGCTGTTCCTGGCGGCCTGGGAGGCGTTGCCGCGGCTCGATCTCGTCGATGCCAGGCTGCTGCCGCCGCTGAGCGACGTGATACCGACTCTTCTCGACATTCTTCGCCGTGCCGACGTGCAGTCCGGCATCGCGGTCACCGCCGCCGAGGTTCTGGTCGCCTTCGTCATCGCGGTGCCGTTGGGGGCGGCGATCGGCATCCTGGTGGCGGAGAGCGACTATCTCGGACAGATCTTCAAGCCGCTGTTCTTCTTCGTGTTCAGCGTGCCGAAGTCGATTTTCCTGCCGATGTTCATCCTGGTCTTCGGCATCGGCTTTGCGCAAAAGGTGGCGTTCGGGGTTTTCTCCACCATCTTCATCGTCATGATGAGCGCGACCGCGGCGGTCGAGTCGGTGCGCGCCGAGCATCTCCTGGTGGCGCGCTCCTACGGGGCGACGCCCATGCAGATCGTCCGGCGGGTCTACCTGCCCAGCATGCTGCCGATCCTGCTCGAGGCCTTGCGCATCTCGATGATCTTCACCTTGACCGGGGTGATCCTCGCCGAGATGTACGCGTCGCGCACCGGGATGGGCCATCTGATCGCCAACTGGGGCGAGAACTTCATGATGCGCCAGCTGCTCGCCGGCGTCGTCCTCATCGCGGTCCTCGCCATCCTGGTCAACGAGGCGGTCCGCCGCCTGGAGGCTCGATGCAGCACGTGGCGAACGTGACGCGACTCCACGACGCGGCTGTAGCGACCGCGATCGAGGTCGTCGGCCTGACCCATGTCTATGAGGGGCGCAACGGGAAAGTGCCGGCGCTGCAAAATATCTCGTTGAGCGTCGGCGCCGGACAATTCGTCGTCATCGTCGGGCCGAGCGGCTGCGGGAAATCCTCGCTGCTGATGATCCTCGCCGGGCTCCGCAATGCCACTCGGGGGACGGTCGCGTGTGCCGGAGCGCCGGTCGAGCGGCCGGATCCCGATCGCATCGGTGTGGTTTTTCAGGAGGCGAGCCTGTTTCCCTGGCTCACCGCGCTCGACAATGTCGAGTTTCCCCTGACGCTGCGCCGGGCGCCGCGCGAGAGCCGGCGGGCTCGCGCGCTGGCCATGCTCGATCTGGTCGGGCTTGCCGGTTTCGAGAAACGCTATCCGCACGAGCTTTCCGGCGGCATGAAGCAGCGCGTCTCGATCGCCCGCGGGCTGGTGCAGGATCCCCCGGTCCTGCTGATGGACGAGCCGTTCGCCGCGCTCGACGAGCAGACCCGGATGACCATGGGCCACGAATTGCTGCGCATCTGGAGCGAGACCGGAAAAACCATCCTGTTCGTCACCCACAGCCTGACCGAGGCGGTGTATCTGGCCGACGAGGTGCTGGTGATGTCGGCGCGGCCCGGCCGCATCATCGACCGCATCGCCATCACGCTGCCGCGGCCGCGCACCTACGAGATGATGGCGACCGATACGTTCGGCCGTTTCAGGGACCGGATCTGGCAGCAGATCCGGACCGCCGCATGAAAACTTTCAGACGACCCGAGCCCACGACCGTGCGCTGGCTGATCGTGGCGGGTGTTCTCCTCGCCTGGGAGGCGCTGCCGCGCCTCGGCCTCGTCGCCGAGCTTTTCCTGCCGCCGCTCTCCTCGACCATCGCGGTGGCGGTCGCCGACCGGCACGAATACGCCGAGAACCTCCTGGTCACGCTCTATGAGGTCGCCTTCGCCATGCTGTTCGCCTGCGGCGGCGGCATCCTGGCGGGCTCTTTGATCGGCGGGCTGGCGCTGCTGCGCAACCTGCTGCTGCCGGTGTTCTCCAGCCTCTATGCGATCCCCATCGTCATCCTCTATCCGATCTTCACCGCCTGGCTCGGCATCGGCTCGGAATCCAAGATCGCGTTCGCCGCCGTGTACGGGTTCTTTCCGGTGACGCTCGCCACCGCCGCCGGGATCCGCACCATCGATCCGCAGCTCCTCGTCGTCGCCCGCAGCCTGAGCGCCTCGCTGCCGCAGCAGATCACCCGGGTGGTGATCCCGGCATCGATCCCCACGGTGCTGGCGGGACTGCGGCTCGGTGGCGCGCTCACCATCGTCGGCGTCGTCGTCTCCGAGATGCTGACATCGGCCGCCGGCATCGGCTATCTGGTGACGCGCTATCGCACCATCCTCGACAGCGCCCACGTGTTCGCCGCCGTCATCATGGTTCTGGTGCTGACCGTGCTGTTCGACCTCGGTGTTCGTCTCATCGAGCGCCGGACCGTGGTCTGGCAGACCGCCGGGCGGCGGGATTCATCGCGCGAGCCCGCCGACGCCATCGTGGCCGTCGCGCCGGCCGCCTGAAGGGAAAGCCATGTCGCCAAAACTGTTGCCGACGACCGTGGTCGGTTCTTATCCGCAGCCCGATTGGCTGGTCGATCGCGAGATGCTGTCGAAGACCGTGCCGCGCGTGCGGCTCGAGGGAATCTGGCGGGTGGCCGAGCCGTTTCTGGAGCAGGCCCAGGACGACGCCACGCTGCTGGCGATCCGCGACATGGAGCGCGCCGGCATCGATATCGTCACCGACGGCGAGATGCGGCGCGAGAGCTACTCCAACCGGTTTGCCACCGCGCTCGACGGCGTCGACATCGCGAATCCCGGCCGGATCGTCAACCGCGCCGGCCAGGAGACCGTGGTGCCGCGGGTCGTGGGAAAAATCCTCCGCCGGCATCCCGTCGAGGTGCGCGACCTGGAATTCCTCCGCCGCAATACCGACCGCGTGGCGAAGATCACCTTGCCGGGGCCGTTCACCATGGCGCAGCAGGCCAAGAACGAGTTCTATCGCGACGACGAGGAGATGGCGCTCGACTTCGCGGCCGCGGTGAACGCCGAGGCGCACGACCTGGTGGCGGCCGGCGCCGACGTCATCCAGCTCGACGAGCCGTGGCTGCGCAACGATCCGGAGGCCGCCAAGCGGTTCGCCGTCAAGGCGATCAACCGGGCGCTCGCGGGAATTACCGTGCCGACGGTGGTGCATCTGTGCTTCGGCTATGCGGCGGTCGTGAAGGGTCAGAAGCCCACCGGCTACTCGTTCCTGCCGCAGCTCGCCGACAGCGTGGCGAAACAGATCTCCATCGAAGCCGCCCAGCCGAAGCTCGACCTCGGCGTGCTCGCCGAGCTCTCGGCCAAGACCATCCTGCTCGGCGTGATCGATCTCGGCGCCAGCGCCGTGGAGTCCGCCGACGAGGTCGCCGCCCGCATCCGCAACGGCCTGAAATACCTGGCGCCGGACCGGCTGATCCCGGCGCCCGACTGCGGCATGAAGTATCTTGCGCGCAACGTGGCGTTCGGCAAGCTGCAGGCGCTCGCCGCCGGCGCCGCCATCGTTCGCCGCGAACTGGCCTGAGACGAGACGGCCGATGATGAAGCATCTCCTGGGCCTCGATCACGTGGTGATCATGGTCCGCGATCTGTCCGCCGCCGCGCAAGCCTGGAAGCGGCTGGGGTTCACCCTGTCGCCGCCCGGGACCCACAGTGCCCACATGGGCACCGGCAACTACACGCTGATGCTCGACCCGGATTATTTCGAGCTGCTCGGCGTCGTCGTCGATACGCAGCACAATGCCGAAAGCCGGGACTGGCTGAAGCGGCGCCAGGGCATCGAGCGCGCGGCGTTTCGCACCGACGATGCGGCCGCCGGCGTCGTCGAGCTTGCCGACAACGGCATCGTGGCAACCGGCCCGCTCGATTTCGGCCGTCCCGTCACCCTGCCGGACGGCACCTCGACCGAAGCCAGGTTCCGGGTGTTCCAGTGGCCGGCAAACGAGGCCCCCGCCGGCTTGGGCATCTTCGCCTGCCAGCACGTGACGCCGCAGGCCGTGTGGATTCCCGAGCTGCAGGCCCATCCCAACACGGCGCGCCGCATCGTGCGGGTCGAGGTGCTGGCACCCGATCCGCTGGCCGCCGCCGAGCATTTGGCGCGCCTGATCGACGCCCGCGTCGAGGAGGATCGCGACGGCAGCTGGCGCGTGCCCACCGGGACCGGGCGCGGCATGTTCGTTTTTCTCGATCGGGACGGCGTGCTGCGCCGCCATCCCGATGCCGCGGCCGAAAACCTGCCGGAGCAGGGCGGCGTCGCGCTGGTCATCGAGGTCGACGATCTCGATCGCGCCGCGGCCTGCGTCGGCGCGCTCGGATCGCGCAGCGCCACCGGCATCGCCGTGGCGGCCTCCGCCGCCACCGGCGTCATTCTCGAATTGGTCCCTCGGCCGACCTGAACGACGGACGAGAATCGCGATGCCCGACGGCAAGCCTTCCCGGCGTGGAGGCGCTCGACGGGCCGCTGTGGGTCATTCGCGTTAGAACCATAAGGGCATTCGACTGCTCGGTAGCGCGGCCGCTTTGCCTTCGGTTGCAGGCGCGTTTCGATGCGACCGGCCCGGCCGCAATGTGCCACCAGACTCATTGAGCGCGGCGAGGTCGCGCCGCACGAGCCACCGCCATCACCGCCATCGAAGGCGCGCGTTGGTGTGCGGAAAGAAGCGGCACGCCGGTTGAGACTACGGCGCGCAACCTGAGCTACCAGGCTGCCCACTGAACCAACGTATAGAGTCCGTGAACCTACGTTCAGTGGACCCATCAGCCTCACAACTTACTCTTGCCGCTAATCAATAGGACATCCAGCACGGCATTGGTGGTGACAATGGACAGGGGACCTATCAGGGGCACCTTAGGCTTTACAGATCCTCTTCAATTTCAAGCGGCCCTGTGGGGCGCAAAAGTGGAATTATGCGTCACTTCTAAGGGTGATTACCGGGCAAAGCTGACGCGAATCGAACTGAACCGGCTCTGGATGATGTGCGCCAACGAAAATCTTCCTCGCGTCTACCATGCCGCAATGGATCCGACGCGAGCCGCGATTCTGTTCCTCGCTGATGCGAACGAGGCGGCGACGCACTACAACGGCATGGAAATGCTGCCAGTCGACATCGTCGTGCACGGCCTGGGCTCCACACTCCATTATCGGAGCGGCTCGTCGTGTCATTGGAGATCGATGTCCATGACGCATGACGATCTTGCAGCTGCGGCGTATGCGCTTGCCGGCCGCGATGTGAGCGCACCATCGGTCGCGCAGTTCGTGCGGCCGAGTCCCGCACTCATGTCGAGGCTGATGAATCTGCATGCAGCTGCTGAACACCTGGTCAAAACTGAACCCGATATCCTCACGCACCCCGAGGTCACTCGGGCGCTGGAGAACACGCTCGTCCATGCTATGATCACCTGCCTGACCGAAGGCACGTCGGCTGAGATGAGGGCTGGCGGCCGGGAGCGCACGGCGGTTATGGCTCGGTTTGAAGATCTGTTGGAGGCGAAACTCTGCGAGCCTTTGTATCTCGCGGAGGTCTGCAAGGCCGTGGGCGCATCGGAACGCTCGCTGCGGCTGTACTGTCAAGAGTACCTCGGCGTGGGTCCGGTACGTTACCTGTACCTTCGGCGAATGCACTTGGCACACCGCGCCCTCGTCCTCGCCGACTCGGGGGCTTCGACAGTGACGGAGATCGCCACCGCCCATGGCTTCTGGGAGTTGGGACGCTTCTCGGTGGAGTACCGAACACTGTTCGGGGAGTCGCCCTCCGCGTCGCTGCGTCGATCGCCGCAGGATAGCAGCACAGACCAGAACAGACCGTTCGACGTCGGCACTAGGCGATTTGCCTAGCGCCGGCCTGCCCGGACTAGACATTGCGAACGTTTGAAGTGCCGGGGCTGTTGCTGGTTTGCGCCTCCGCACTGAAGCCCTGGCGGGCCGCTGGCGCGTGCCCACCGGGACCGGGGTCGACGATCTCGACCGCGCCGCGGCCTGCGTCGGCGGCCTCGGATCGCGCAGCGCGACCGGCATCGCCGTGCCGGCCGCCGCCGCCACCGGCGTCATTCTCGAATTGGTCCCGCGGCCGACCTGACCGCAGACGAGGATCGCCACGACTACTCAATCGCAGCGGCGCCCTCGACAACCGGCGTCCTCGATGGTGATGTTGGCGCCAGGCGTGAGCGGAACCAACCGGAGGACCAGGCCCCATGGACGAACGCACGGTCGATTTCATCATCGTTGGAGCCGGATCGGCGGGCGCGGCGCTCGCCAATCGCCTCGCGGAGAACGGCCGTTTTCACGTTCTGCTGCCGGAGGCGGGAGGCAAGACCCATCCGCTGTCGCAGGTGCCGATCAGCTTCGCGCGCTTCATCAATCGGCCCGGCGTGAATTGGCTGTATACCTGCGAAGCCCAGGACAATACGGGACCCGCCCTAGAAGCGAGCACTGGACCATGAAACGGCAATTGCACCTCAACCTGTTCATCCACAGCCGCGGCCATCACGAGGCGTCGTGGCGCCATCCGGCTTCGTCGCCGCTGCCATTGACCGACATCCGCTATTACCAGGATCTGGCGCAGCGGGCCGAGGCGGCGCTGTTCGATTCGATCTTCCTCGCCGATCAGCTGGCGCTCGGCGGCGATGTCGCGCAGGCGCCGCGCACCTGGCTCGAGCCGATCACCGTGCTGGCGGCGCTGGCGGTGGCGACCAGCCGGGTCGGGCTGATCGCCACCGCGTCGACCACCTACACCGAGCCGTTCAACCTGGCGCGGCAGTTCGCCTCGATCGACCACATCAGCAACGGCCGCGCGGCCTGGAACATCGTGACCTCGTGGCTCGCGACCGCGGCGGAAAATTACGGCGGCGCCGGGCAGGTCAGCCATGCCGACCGCTACGCCCGCGGCGAGGAATTCATGGCGGTGGTGAAGGCGCTGTGGGACAGCTGGGCCGCGGATGCGGTGGTCGACGACCGGGCCGGCGGGCTGTATGCGCGAGCGCGAGCGCATCAGGCCGATCAATCACCGCGGCGATTTCTATGCCGTGGCCGGGCCGCTCAACATGCCGCGCTGTCCGCAGGGTCGGCCGGTGCTGGTGCAGGCGGGCTCGTCCGACACCGGCCGCCGCTTCGCGGCGCGGCATGCCGATGCGGTGTTCACCGCCCATATGGCGAAAGCGACGGCGCAGGAATTCTATGCCGATCTGAAGCGGCTGGCGGCGGCCGAGGGGCGGCAATGCCGGAGCAGGTGCTGATCCTGCCGGGCCTCAGCCCGATGATCGCCGCGACCGAGGCCGAGGCGCAGCGCCTGGCGCGCGAGGTCAACGAGCTTACCGATCCGGAGGTCGGGCGCAAGCGGCTGTCGGGCCGCTTCGGCGGGCACGATTTCTCGCACCTGCCGCTCGACCGGCCGCTCGTCGCCGGAGGATTTTCCCGACCCGAGCTCGGTCGAGGCGGCGCGCAGCCGCACCGAGGTGATCCTCAATCTGGTGCGGCGCGACAAGCCGACCTTGCGGCAATTGCTCGGCTATCTCGCCGGCGCGCGCGGGCATTACGTCACCGCCGGCACGCCGGAGCAGATCGCCGATCTGATCGAGGACTGGTTCGCCGACGGCGCGGCGGACGGGTTCAACATCATGCCGCCGCTGCTGCCGGCGCAGCTCGACGTGTTCAGCGCCGAGGTGATCCCGCTCCTGCAGCGCCGCGGGCTGTTCCGCACCGAATACGCGGGGACGACGCTGCGCGAGCATTACGGCCTGCCCTGGCCGGCGAGCGTCTTCGACGATCCCACCAGGAAGGTCGAGCTGCGGGAATTCGCGGCCGGCGTCTGAGCATGCCGCAGCGATCACGACGGGGAGAATCGCTCTTCTGGGGAGGAACTATGCGCTCGCCTTTGCTCTTCGCCGCGTTCGCGCTCGCCGGTTTCCGGATGCTTGGGGCTACGCCCGCAATCGCCGAGAAGCGGGTGGCGCTCGTGATCGGCAACAACGCCTATCCCAACTTGGCCCCCGGCCAGCAGCTCAACAACGCGATCGCCGACGCGCGCGCCGTGCGCGACACGCTTGGCGGTCTCGGTTTCGAGGTGCTCTACGGCGAGAATCTGGATCGCTCGCTGATGGTGGATCGGCTGTTCGATCTCGCGGCGCGGCTCGGCAAGGACGACGTGGCGTTCTTCTTCTTTGCCGGGCATGGCGTGTCGCTCAGTGGCGCCAATTATCTGCTGCCATCGAATATTCCGGCCCCGCGCGCCTCCGGACGGGCGGAGGAGGGCCGGCTTGCCGAGCAGGCGGTAGCCGAGATCACGGTGTTGCAGCAGATCACCAGCACGGGCGCGCGCGTTGCCGTGGTGGTACTCGACGCCTGCCGCAACAACCCACTGCAGGCCGGCGATCTGCGCTCGGTCGGCGGGAGCCGCGGGCTGGCGCGCTCCACGCCGCCCCAGGGGGTGTTCTCGATCTACTCGGCCGGCTTCGGCCAGCAGGCGCTCGACCGCCTGCCCGGCGATGTGCATCCCAATTCGGTGTTCACCCGCGTGTTCATCGAGAAGCTCAAGACGCCGGGCCTTGACCTCAAAGCGGTGGCGACGCAGACGCGCCAGGACGTGTTCAAGATGGCGGAGGCGATCGGTCATGAGCAGATTCCCGCCTACTACGACCAGATCATCGGTGGCGATGTCTATCTCGCCGGCTTGCCGGGCCGCAAACCGGACATCACGCCCGCCCGCAAGCCGGAGCCGGCGCCCATGGATGCGGACGCGGCAGCACGGCGCGATTTCGAGTTCGCCGAAAGACTGAACAGCAAGGAGGTCTGGGAAGAGTTTCTGCGGAAATATCCGACCGGGCTTGCGGCCGCGGCGGCGCGCTCTCGGCTGGCCGCGCTTGCCCCGCCCAAAGTCGCACCAGCCCCGGAAGCAACACCATCTGCACGGCCCCCGGTCGCCACCGCGCCGCTGCCCCAGGAGCTCGTGAAACCGCGGCCGCTGCCAGCCTCCAAGTATCCGACGCGCCCGGTCACATTGGTCGTGCCGTTTGCGGCAGGCGGCGCTGCCGACGTGTCGGCGCGCCTGGTTGCAACGAAGCTGCCGCAATTCCTCGAGCAGCCGGTCATTGTCCTGAACAAGCCCGGAGCAGCAGGCCGAATCGCCGCCGAGGCGGTCGCCAAAGCACCTCCGGATGGCTATACCTTGCTGCTGGGCGACACCAGTACGCTCGCGATCAGTCCGTCTCTTTCGAAGAATGCCTCCTACGATGCGCAACGGGACTTCGCGCCCGTGGGGCTCGTCGCAACCGCGCCATTCGTTCTGGTCGTGGCGTCCAGCCTGCCGGTACGCACCGTTTCTGATCTGACCGTTCTGGCGAGCAAAAATCCCGGGCTCCTTTATGCACACAGTGGAGGGCTCTCTCACCTGGCTGCCGAACAGCTCAAGCTGACGACCGGAATTCGCGTTGATCCCGTCGAGTACAGGGGGATGAGTCAGGCAGTCATTGACGTCATCGCCGGTCGAGTTGGCATGGCTTTTCTGCCGCTTTCCATAGTGGCGCCACATGTAAAGGAGGGCAAATTGCGCGCCATTGCTGTTGTCGGGTCCAGGCGCGCCAGCGAATTACCGGATGTTCCGACATTCATCGAAAACGGCATCAAGGAACTGGAGTCGGCGACGATTTACGGCATCCTGGCTCCGAAAGGTACGCCGGCGGACGTTATTGCCAAGCTGAACGTAGCGCTCGGCAATATTCTCCTCACGGATGAGGTACGGACCGCACTGCAACGCATGGGACTTGAGGCCGCTCCGAGCACTTCGGAACGACATGGCGCTGCGATGCGCCAAGAACAGGCTGTGTGGTCTCAGGTAGTCCGACAAGCGGGCATTTCTGCCCAGTGAGTTTGGAGCGTGCTCTGGTACCTTGGGGGTGCACAGATGGCCTACCGATTGTTGGAGAACGGAAATCGCCCCACCGTCGATGTCGAGGACGGTACTGAAGCGAGGCGCGAGCTGGAGAGGCTGGTGGACAGCGCCGGCTTGACGAATATCCTGTTCGCGCTCTCCCGGTTTACCTCGGACCGCTACAAGGAGCTGCAGGCGGGAGAGCCAGCTGCTGCAGCTTGCTGGCTGGAAAGCTCCCGAGCTCTCTTTCAATGCGGGTCGAGGATCGATCAATTGTGGCAACCGAGTCGCGAGCTTGACGCGTCGTCGCCTCGGGCCGCTACGGCCGAGAGGATTGGGACACAGGTGGCAGCTACGATCAAGCGCTGGCTACGATAGTCCGGATGAGCGCTCTTGCGGCCCGGTGGAAAGCAGTCAGTTGCGATCAGAAAGAGCTTTCCGGCAGCTTGAGAAACTCGATTTCCTCCGGGGTCGAAGGTCGTCCAAGCACGCCGTTGCGATGCGGAAAGCGCCCAAATCGGTCAACAATCGCCCTATGGGCCTCGGCCCATTTTAGCAGCTCCGGATCACCGAGACTTGCCATCAGGGCGACCGAGCGAGCTTGCGACCCGCGATCCTCTGAATGCTCGAACGGCAGATAGAGAAACATGCGCTGGTCCTTGGTCAGGCCGGCGTCAAGTCCTCGGGCGATGGCGGCCTCCGCCACCGAGAGCGCCTGTGGATCGGCGGCAAATGCGCGGGGCGTGTCGCGGAACATATTGCGCGACATCTGGTCCAGCACGATCACCGCGGCAAGCGCGGTCTGCGCATCAGCCAGGAGGCCGTTATTTCCGCGGGACACGAGAATGTCATGCAAGCCGAGAAAACGCTTGCGAATGCTCGCGTCAAACGCTGGGTCCTTCTCGAACCATTGGTTCGGCTCAGTCTGCTCGAACCAAAACCTCAAGACGTTCCCAACCCACCCATCTTCAGGATCATCGGCGATTGCGGCGTCCTCCAGGATCTACGCATCACGTCTCGGAACGAATCCATCGTTCGGCTCCGCTCTACCGGGGCGCGAATCTATCCGCGCCTCGCAGGGGCTGCAAGCCGATCAGCGTCCGGGCGTCGCAAGGCACCCGGACCGCATAGGCGCCTCGGGCCGACGCGCTATTTGTAGATCTCCAGAAGCTCGTCGTGCTCCTTGCAGATCATCTTGATGACGTAGCCGCCGTCCCGGCTGTTCTGCAGATCGGCGTAGCGCGCGATCACCGCCTGCATCCGGGCGCGGCGCGCCTCGTCGCCGGCCGGGTCGCGGGCATAGGCGGCCTTGGTGGCTTCGGCGATGGCCTTCTGCTTCTGCACCAGCTCGGCCGGGCTGCAGGCAAGGGCCGAACCGGCCGAGAGCAGCAGGCCGGCGGCCGCCACGAGCATCAATCGATACATATCGGATCTCCTCGATCGTCCGCGAACCCTCGACGGACCGACAGTCGTCGCGGCGGCGCGTTGCGCGGTTCGACAATGCAAGAGCAGGCGTTGCCGTGTGGTTAATCGAATGCTACCCAATCTCAGCACGCTCTCGACAATCAGCGTCCTCGATGGTGACATTGGCGCAAGACGTGAGCGGAACCAACCGGAGGACCAGGCCCCATGGACGAACGCACGGTCGATTTCATCATCGTTGGAGCCGGATCGGCGGGCGCGGCGCTCGCCAATCGCCTCACGGAGAACGGCCGTTTTCACGTTCTGCTGCTGGAGGCGGGAGGCAAGACCCATCCGCTGTCGCAGGTGCCGATCAGCTTCGCGCGCTTCATCAATCGGCCCGGCGTGAATTGGCTCTATACTTCCGAACCCCAGGACAATACCGGAGGGCGGGCAATCCCCGTTCCACGCGGGCGCATGCTCGGAGGGTCGAGTGCCATCAACGGGATGGTGTGGGTGCGCGGGCAGCGGCAGGACTACGATCATTGGGCACAGCTCGGCAACCGCGGCTGGAGCTACCAGGACGTGCTGCCGATCTTCAGGAGCATGGAAAGCTACGCCGGCGGCGACAACGAGATCCGGGGTCGTGAGGGGCCCCTGAGGATCACCAACAGCGACGAGAGCGGGCGCCTCTATGACGGCTTCTTCGCCGCCGCCGAATCCATCGGGATCAAGCGAGCGCACGACTACAACGGCCTTGACCAGGACGGCATGGCCATGACGCAGGCCTCGATCAGCCGTGGCCGGCGCATGAGCACGGCGAGGTGCTATCTCGACCCGGCGCGCGCGAGAGCTAACCTCACCATCGAGACCGATGCGATGGTTGAAAGCCTCGTGCTCGAAGGTCGCCGCTGCGCGGGTGTCCGATATTTCACTCGCGGCGCAAAGCGCGAGGCACGCGCTGCCCGCGAGGTGATCGTGGCGGCCGGCACCATCGCGTCACCGCAGCTGCTGGAGCTTTCCGGCATCGGCCAGGGGACACGCCTCAAGGGCCTGGGCATCGAGGTTCGCCATGATCTGCCCGGTGTCGGCGAGAACCTGCGGGACCACTGGGCGCCGCGCATGAAATGGCGCGTCGGCCGGCATGGCGTCACCTTCAACGAGCGCGCACGCGGCCTCGGGGCGCTGTGGCAAGGGCTGCTCTACCTGACGGCGCGAAAGGGGTTTTTGAGCCATCCGGCGTCTCCGCTGCGCGCCTACTTCAAGACGCGCGAAGGCCTCGAGAGCCCTGACGCCATGCTCGTCATGCAGCCCTTCCTGACTACGCCGGACGTCAGGCTTGCGAAGGAGCCCGGGATGACCATCATCACCCATCAGCTGCGCCCGGAGAGCAAGGGCAGCGTGCATGTCTGCGCGCCGGACCCAGGCAAACACCCTGCGATCCGCTTCAACTTTCTGGCCGAGCGCGCCGACCGCGATTGCGTGCTCGCAAGCATGCGCATCGTGCGGCGGCTGGTCGCCGCGCCGGCGCTGGCCTGGCTCGAGACCGAGGAGTTTGCGCCGGGTCCGCGCGTGAATTCGGACGAGGAGTTGCTCGACTTCGTCACGCGCACGGCGGAGACGACCTATCATCCGGTCGGAACGTGCCGGATGGGCAGCGACCCGCTTGCTGTCGTCGACGACCAGCTGCGTGTGCACGGGATCGCCGGCCTGCGCGTCGCCGACGCCTCGATCATGCCGACCCTGACGTCCGGCAATACCAATGCACCGTCGATCATGATCGGGGAGAAGGCCGCGCGCATGGCCTTGCAGGCAGCGGCCTGATCGATGCGGCGCTCACCGTGCCGGCCCACCCGTCGCCCCCCAGGGCTATCGCATGTGGTTTGTTGATGCGTCGCCGCGGAACGGCTTCATCCCTCCCCTGACAGGGGAGGGTCGGCGAGCGTAAGCTCGCCGGGGTGGGGTAAGAGCCACGCGCACCGCGTTTGCCGCGACGCTGTCACTCCCACCCGACCGCCCTTCGCTGCGCTCAGAACGGTCGACCTCCCCCCTCCAGGGGGAGGTAAAGCGCGCCCGGGGCTCGGTCAGTTCTCCATATGCGATAGCCTTGCGTCGCCCCCCAGGCCGGCGGCCCCCACCCCAACGCTCTCCTCCCGAGGCGCAGGGCTGAGGCTTGCGCACGGACTCGGCCTTTGCGCGCGGATAGGGCACTATGCGCCTGGAGAAACTGAAGGAGGATGGCAGATGGCCCTCTACGAGCTGAGGACATACACACTCTACGTCGGCAAGATGGCGGAAGCCACCAGGCTCTATCAGGAGCTCGGCTTCCCCGCGCTGCAGAAGGGCGGGCATGACAGCAAGCTCGTGGGCTACTTCCAGGGCGACACCGGCACGATCAATCAGCTCGTCCATCTGTGGAAGTTCGATGACGACGCTGATCGGCGAAAGCACTGGGCAGGCGTGTTCGCCAACAAGGACTTCATCGAAGGGTTCGCCTCCAGGTTTCGGCCGCTCGTCATGTCACAGGAGGTCAAGCTTCTCACGGCGGCTCCGTGGGGTCCGCATCCCTGACGGGCAGGGAGGGCATCATGAGCCGCGGGCAGATGCATCTCGGCATGTCGATACGCGGCCTGGGATATCATCCCGCCGCGTGGCGGCACCCGGACGTGCCGGCGGACGGCACCCTGCGGTTCGACCACTACGCGCGCAGCGCGCAGGCGGCCGAGCGGGGCAAGTGCGACCTGGTGTTCTTTGCCGATGGCATCGGCATCCGGGAGCGCGATGTACCGCGCGGATCGCTTGCACGATCAGGTTATGAGATCGTCGAGATGGAGCCCCTGACGCTCCTGCCCGCGCTCGCCGTGGTGACAAGACACATCGGTCTCGTCACCACGGCCTCCACCACCTACAATGAACCGTTCAATATCGCCCGCAAGTTCGCGACGCTCGATCTCATCAGCAACGGTCGCGCCGGCTGGAATGTCGTCACTTCCTGGTCGGAGGCCGAGGCCAGGAATTTCGGTCGCGAGCAGCATCTCGATTACGACACGCGCTATGCGCGCGCGGCCGAATTTGTCGACGTCGTGATGGGCCTCTGGGACAGCTGGGAAGAGGACGCCTTCCCCTTCGACAAGGGCTCCGGCCGGTTCTTCGACGAGACAAAGATGCACGTGCTGGACCACAAGGGCAGGTTCTTCTCCGTCCGTGGGCCCTTGAACGTCGGGCCCCTGCCCCAGGTTCACCCCATCGTCGTGCAAGCCGGCGCGTCCGAGCAGGGGCGCGAGCTCGCAGCGGCGACGGCTGACATCGTCTATGCGGTCCACCGCTCACGAGAGCTGGCGCGAGCGTTCTACGCCGATCTCAAGGGGCGACTGGCGAAATATCGGCGCAGCTGCGACGACTTGATGATTTTGCCGGCGCTGCGTCCAATCGTGGGAATGACAGCTTCCGAGGCCCGGATGAAGTACGATCAGTTGCAGGAGCTGCTCGACCCGCTGGTTGGCCTGGCGCGGCTCAACCAGACGTTCGGCGATCTGTCGGGATACCCGCTCGACAGTCCCATTCCGATCGACAAATTCGGGCCGGCGGAGATACGCAGCATCAGCGCCCAACTGCTCGAGCGCGTCAAACGGCAAAAGCCGACCATCCGGCAGCTGTACCAGGAAGTGGCCGGCATGGGCGGCTTCTGTTTGATCGGCACACCAACCGAGATCGTCGATGTCATGCAGGATTGGTTCGAGAATGACGCCTGCGACGGCTTCAACATTACGCCTGCTCACCTTCCCGGCGGATGCGAGGATTTCGTCGAGATGATCACCCCCGAGTTGCAGCGCCGCGGCCTGTTTCGCAAGGAATACGAAGGCAAGACGCTACGCGAGAACCTCGGCCTCAAGCGCCCGGTAAATCGCTATGCCGCCGCGCGCAGCCTCTGAACCTGCTGACAGCAAGCCGACCCGCCGCAACCCGCTGATCTCCGCAACCGCGCTGGCGCTCGGCGCCGGCCGGCCGCGTGCAGCCCTGGCGCAGACCGAGCCGCGGCGCGGCGGCGGTCTCGCCGCACAGTTCGGTCTGTACGCGGTCGGGGAACCGGGGCACGGCCGCCTTGGCGCGCGCTGTCGGCTTTTTGCCTCGCTCCACCATGCGTTAACGCGGATAACAAGATGACCAACGCCCGTAGCCTTCATCGAAAGCGCAGCCATTGATGTTTCCGTGGTTGCTGAAGCCGGGATCGCAATACCCGCGATCAGGGTTTGCGGGATTCCAGGAAAATAATCCGGGGCATCCTGGGGCGTGGACTGGTGAGCCTCGGGATGCTCGGGACCGACGTTCGTGCGGGTACAAGCGTTGCTGAGTGTGTTTTCGGTATGCTGCGCGAAGTGTGGTGACGACGCCTTGGGCTGCAACTTTTACTGTCGGATCCATTGACGGGACTGCTGCGCAGGGCGGAGTTGTTCCGAGCACAAACAGGGTCGCGAGCGCAGGAAGGGTGCACATATTTCGTCCGATTCTCATTTCGCTCTCCATCTGAAATGGGCTGACGGCATTTGGCTCATGCAGCAGTTTAGTCGCTCAGCTTCTTCCGATCTTGCTCAGCCAAATCAGGACGGGGAAAGGCGTGAATAGCTGCAGCACAGTGGCGATAGTCAGCCCCACAGCCAAGTAGATAACTGCGCCGCGCAGTACCCGATACATGAACGGTGGGTATGGTGGCTTGTCGTCGGCGGGCCAGGCGAATCTTTCTTCCCATTGCGGCTGCGAGATATGCGGCGGCCTGATCCGCTCGAGCGGTAGCCATGCCCGATAGGCTGCGATTCCCCGCTGTCGCGCAATGGCATTCGTCAAGCCGAACGTGTTGCGGCGCGCTACAGCCTCGACAACAGCCTGGATGAGGGTTCTCAGCAGAAGCACAATCAACAAGCCGGCTATATAGACGTAGGCAATCATGAATCCGGTTGTGAGCCAAGATTTTGTGAAGGACTTCACCTGGAAAATCCTCGCGCACAGGCTCACGGTCGAATCCACGAGGAGGTCCAACGCACTGAATATTTCGCCAAATACCGACCCACTATCGGCGGCCTGTAGCCACAGAATGACGGCCATGGTGAGCATGAACTGAAAGAGTGGAAAGTTCAGCAGGCGTCGGATGGGAGCGGCCAACAGCTTGAGAAAAGCCATGACGAACGCCTCAAAGCACCGGGAAGGGGGAAACTCGGGCGATCGGCACCACGGCGATCGCGATCCCTATCGAAAGGTCATTGCGGCCTTGGGGTCAAGCGCTGAGTGCATTGTTCATCCGACGTTCGACGGCCACCGGTTTGCGGATGGAACCGGCCAGCCAGCCCCAATCGCCACAAATCCCAGTGCTCGACATTCGGTTGGAATCGAGCAATCACCCTTGATCGAGTTTAGAAAAGGTGACCGGTTTTGTGACATGAAACAAGCGAGAAGATCGTCGAAAACAGGGGATCACCGAAACGGTCGTTTGCGTGGCGCCGGAAAGGGCGCCCACCTCGTCGGCTACATGCGAGTTTGCAAGGCCGATGGCACCCAGGTCCTCGACCTGCAACGGGATGCCCTGGTGGCCGCCGGGGTGCCAGAGCGTGGGGTCGCCGCGCAGATCTGCGACCGCATCGCCGTGATGCAGGACGGCGAGGTGGTCGAGCAGGGCGATGCCGCCGACGTGTTCGCCCGTCCGCGTCACGCCTATACGCAAGAGCTGCTCGCATCCGTTCCGGGTCGCGGCTGGCGGCACGCGGAGACGACATAGAGTATGCTTTGTCAGCTCAAGCGGCGGCGATCGGAGAGAAACCATGGCTGCAAACGAGGAACCAGCCCCCGATCGCGGGTCGCGCCCCGGCGCGCTGTCGGGCATCCGGGTCATCGAGTTGGCCGATGAGCTGGCGGAATATTGCGGGCTGACGCTCGCAGGCCTCGGCGCCGACGTCGTCAAGGTGGAGCCGCCGCGGGGAAGCCCGACGCGGCGCATCGGGCCGTTCTACCAGGATCGCGTGGATGCCGAGGGATCCCTGTTCTTCTGGCAGTACAACCGCGGCAAGCGCTCGATCGAGCTGGATCTGCAGCGCGAGAGCGACGCCGGGCGTTTTCGGTCGCTGGTGGCCTCCGCCGACATTCTGCTGGAGTCCACGCCGAAAGGAGCGCTCGATGCGCTGGGGCTGGGGGCGACAGCGTTGCGGGAAAAGCTTCCCGGATTGATCCACGCCCGGGTCACGCCGTTCGGGGATGACGGCCCGTGGAGCGACTTCCAGGCCTGCGATCTCGTCCACCTGGCGCTCGGCGGCGTCATGATGAATTGCGGCTACGATCCGGCCCCCGACGGCACATACGACCTGCCGCCGATGGCACCGCAGATGTGGCACGCCTATCACGTCGCCGGCGAGCAGCTGAGCATGGGTATCGTCGCCGCGCTCATGTTCCGCCACCGCACCGGCTTGGGTCAGCAGGTCTCCTGCGCGGTTCACGAGGCCGTCGCCAAATGCACCGAGGTCGACCTGATGACCTGGGTCATGCGGCGCGCGCCGGTGTTGCGCCAGACCTGCCGCCATGCGCGCAGAGTCGATCTCCCCGCACCCGACCATCGCCCATACCAAGGACGGACGCTGGGTGATGGCCAACCTCGGCAACCGGCCGGACGACGGCATCAAGCTGATCGCGCTGATGGAGCGCTACGGCATCGAGCCGGGGCTCGATCCGCAGAACGCGACGCCACCGAGATTCGGGCGTTTTGTTCCGGGGACCGCACCGGACACGTCGCGGCGCGATCCCGCCATGGAGGCGGTAGCGCGTTTCGTGCGCGCCTTCACCTATGAGAAAATTCCGTGGCGCGAGGCACAGCAGGCCGGGATGCTGTGGGCGCCGCTCAGGAAGCCGCACGAGAACGCCCTCGATCCGCACTGGATCGCGCGCGGCAGCTGCACCGACGTCGAGCATCCCGAGCTTGGCCGGTCGTTGCGCTACGCGACCAGCAAGTGGATCAGCACGGCGACCGGCTGGGCGCCGGGCCGCCGCGCCCCGCAGCTCAACGAGGATGCCGGGACGGTGGACGATCTGTCGGAGCGCCGCGCGCCGGTGATCGATCCGAGCCCGGACCCGGCGCGGGCGGGAAAACCATCGAGGCGCGGCAAGCCGTTTGCGCTGGACGGCATTCGCGTCCTCGACTTCACCTGGTTTCTGGCCTCGGCCGGCGGCACCCGGTTCCTGAGCTCCTTCGGTGCAGAGTGTCTCAAGGTCGAGCTCAAGAGCCATCCGGACACGCGGCTTGCCGCGATGGCGCCGATCGGCGGCCGCGCGGCGCGCGAGCGCGCCACGGCGCCGTTGCGCGGTGTGACCGATCCCGACATGGGCGGGCAGTTCAACAACAAGAATCCCGGCAAGCGCGGCATCTCGCTCAATGTCCGGCATCCCAAGGGCCTGGAGATCGCGCGGCGGCTGGTGGCGATGTCCGATATCGTCGCCGAAGGTTTTTCGCCGGGCGTGCTCGACAACTGGGGCCTCGGCTACGACCAGCTTCGCGCCATCAAGCCCGACATCATCTACGTGCAGCAGTCGGGCATGGGGGCTAAAGGCACCTACGGCCGCTTTCGGACCGTCGGCCCGATCGCCAACGCGTTCGCCGGTCTCTCCGAGATGTCGGGCTTGCCCGAGCCCGCCATGCCGGCCGGGTGGGGCTATTCCTATCTCGACTGGATGGGTGCCTACAGCTTCGCGCTGGCCATGCTGACCGCGCTGTTCCATCGCGCCCGCACCGGCGAGGGGCAGTGGATCGACGCCTCGCAGACCGAGGTGGGCCTGTTCATTGCCGGCACCGCCATCCTTGACTGGTCGGCAAACGGCCGCATCTGGTCGCGCATCGGCAACCGCTCCCCCTATAAGCCGGCGGCGCCGCACGGCGTCTACCCTTGCGCCGGCGAGGATCGCTGGCTCGCCATTGCGTGCTTCAGCGAGGCCGAATGGCGCGCCTTGACCGAGGTTGCCAAGCGCCCCGATTGGGCCGAGGACAGCCGCTTTGTCGACCTTGCCGCGCGACTGGCGCACCAGGATGCGCTCGACCCAATGATCGGGCAGTGGAGCAAAGCGCAGGATGCCCGCCAGCTGATGCTGGCGTTGCAGCAAGCCGGCGTACCGGCCGGCGTCTGCCAGACCGCCGAGGATCGCTGCGATCACGATCCGCAGCTCGCCCACCTTGAGTGGTTGACCGAGGTGACCGGCACCAGGATCGGCCGCTGGCCGGTGGCCGAGGTGCCGGTCAAGCTCAGCGAGAGCCCCGCCTTCGCTGGCGGCCGCATCGACCGCGGCGCGCCGTGCTATGGCGAGGACAACGACTATGTCTATGGCGAGCTCTTGGGGATGACCAGACGCGAGATCGCGGATCTGGCGGCGGACGGGGTGTTCTGAGCGGCCAAGATCGGCAGTCGTGGCCGGCAGACGAAGGAAAGCGGAATGTACAGACTGCTGTCGTTTGACGTCTACGGCACGCTGGTCAACACACCGCCTGCCAACGCAAAGGCTTTTCAGGCAATTCTCAGCCATGCCGGAGCGGCAAACATCGACCCTCTATCCTTCCATGATTTTTGGGAAAGCCGCAACATTGCTCACTACATGGAGCCATATCGTTCTTACAAGGCAATATGTCGTACATCTCTGGAAGAGACATTTGCGCATTTCAAGGTCGACGACGCGGACCCGTCGCTCATCAACCACTTCTTTTCGGCTTGTCAGGAAATGACGCTTTACCCCGACGTCTTGCCGACGCTCGAGACTTCTACGAAAGAGCTATCGCATCGCGCTCGTTTCCAACATCGACGATGATCTGTTGCAAGCCACGCCAATTTCCTTCGATTTCGATCTCGTGTGTACGGCTGAAAGAGCAAAGGGTTATAAACCCGACGGGACCTTGTTCCGATATCTGCTTGACCGCTCGGGGTTGCCGGTCGACGAAATCTTCCATTCCGGTCAATCGCAATTCACCGACCTCGTGGGAGCCAAACCTCTGGGACTGACGGTTGCCTGGATCAACCGGCGCGGATTGCGCCTCAGCCCGGACGTGCCTGCGCCGGATCATATCCTTTCCGACATCGCCTCCTTGCCGGGTGTGCTGCCGGATGGCGCTTCACGATGACCATTAACATCACGACGTTGCGAGGAACCGGCCTGAGGAAAACATGGACGCCGGCGTCGGCGAGAGCCATGCTAACCAACCTGCTTCCCCGCCCCCCGTCTGCGCCCGGATCACGCTGATCAAAGACATCCGACGAGGCAAAGCTCCGTGAAATTGCGAGACAAGATTGACCTCGGCATGTCGTTGCCGCACCGTTCGCCTGATCCGTTGGCTTTGACCACGATAGGAGCCGTGGCGCGCCGCGCCGAGGAATTGGGCTTCCGGGATCTGTGGGTCACCGAGAATACTGTCGACGATGGCACCTGCCTCGATCCTGTCGTGGCATTGACCTATGCGGCCTCGATTACCCAGCGGATCGGGGTCGGTGCCGCGGTGGTCGTGCTGCCGATCCATCACCCGCTGACGGTGGCGAATCAGTGGGCGACGCTCGATTTCGTCAGCGGAGGACGGGCGATCCTGGCCGTCGGGCTCGGCCGCGCGCACCACTACCGGGATTTCCAAATTCCCGTGGCGCAGCGCGTGCGCCGCTTCCGCGAGGAGGTGGAGCTGATCAAGGCGCTGTGGACCGGGGACAGGGTCACCTACCGCGGGCAGATCTTCCAGGTGGAGAACGTCAAGCTGGCCACACCGGCCAGTGCGCAAGCCGCACCCGCCTTTGTGGATGGGCGTCGGCCACCCGGATGCGGTGCGTCGGGCGGCGTCGCTCGCCGACGGCTGGATGGGTTCGGGCGGATCGAGCATCGCCGAGTTCAAGGCCTCAGTGCCGATCCTGAAGCAGGCCTTGGAGGCGGCCGGCCGCGATCCCGCGACGTTTCCGGTATCCAAGCGCGTGTTCATGGCCGTCGACGAGCGGCCCGCCGTGGCGCGTCGCGAGCTCGAGCGCTGGTTCACCGAGGTCTACCACAATCCGCCCGGCACGGACGCCTCGGGCATCCACGGCACGCCCGAGCACGTGCGCGAGCGGCTCGAGGAATTGGTGGCGGCCGGCGCAAACCACTTGCTCTTGAACCCGATCTCCCGCCACGCTGAGCAACTGGAGGCGGTGGCGGAGCTCGCCGGCTTCAAATAGGGGTGCGCCATTCGTCGGGGATGGCACAGGCCTGTCCGCGAAGCTCCGCTCCGGAAGCGCCACAGCCGTTCTGCCGCGTCAACATCGATCCACTGCGGAGGCCCGTGATGAGCAAGCTCGAGAGCTACGCCAACAAGTACAAGACGATCCGGATGGAGCGGCGCAACGGCATTCTGCAGATGACGCTGCACACCGATGGCGGCCCGCTGCGCTGGGGGTTGTTGCCACACGGCGAGCTGCCCGAGGCGTTCTATGACGTCGGCTCCGACTACGACAACCGCGTGGTGATCATTGTTGGAACGGGCAACGAGTTCTCAGGACCGCGGGCCAATCCCGGCACCTCGTCCTTCCCGACGCGTCCGTCCATCGAGCGGATCGACCGCATCCACTGGGAGGGCCGGCATCTGCTCACGAAGCTTCTCGACATCGAGGTGCCGATCATCAGCGCGGTCAACGGGCCAGCCTGGCGCCACTCCGAGATCCCGCTTCTTTGCGACATCGTGCTGGCCGCCGATACGGCGCAGTTCCAGGATTCTGCGCACTTCCCGTCCGACGTGGTTCCGGGCGACGGCATGCACATCGTCTACCCGCTGCTGCTCGGCATGAACCGGGGCCGCTATTTCCTTCTGACGGGGCAGACGCTCGACGCCCACAAGGCACTGGAGCTCGGACTCGTGGCCGAGGTCCTGCCGCCGGACAAGCTCTTGGCGCGCGCATGGGAGCTGGCGGAGGATCTGGCCCGGCGGCCAACCCTGCTGTTGCGCTACACCCGCCTCCTGCTCACCCAGGCGCTCAGGCGGCACATGCACGACCTCCTTGGCTATGGGCTTGGGATGGAGATGCTGGCACTCGGCGAGAAGCCGGACGGACCTGCCGAATAGTGTCACGGACGCTTGAGCCTGAGATCCTCGTAGGGCGCCGAGTAGGCGTAGCTCCGGATCAGGTTGACCCCGGGCTCCTCGACCCGCGGATTGACGCCCCAGATGAACGCGAGCTCGTAGATCGGCACGTGGGTCAGGCGATCGTGGAGGATCCCCTGGATCTGGTGCAGCTGCGCCTCGCGCTTCTTCGGGTCGAGCTCGCGCGCCTGACGCTGGAAGAGGTCCTCGACCTCGGGAATCACGCCGGAGGTGTAGATCCCGCCCTTGCTCACGTACGCCTCGAGGCGCGTGGCGGCGTTGCCGCCGGCGCCGGTAATACCGACGATCACGTTCTTGAGCTTCCGCTCGCGCCACGCTAACGTCATGGCGCCGCGCTCCATGGTCCTGATCCGCGTCTTGATGCCGACCGCCTGCATGTAGCCGGCGAGCGCCTCGCCCATCGAGAAGTAGGGCGGCCACGGGTAGAAGTCGCCGGCGTCGAACCCGTTCGGGTATCCGGCCTCGGCCAGGAGCTTGCGGGCCCGCGTCGGGTCGTAGGGATCGGGATCGAACCACCGCGAGAGCTCGAGCGCGCGCGGGATCAGCGACCCCGTCGGCTTCGAGAAGCCGAGCGTCTCGGCCTGGTTGACCGACTCCCGGTCGATGGCGTGGCTGAGCGCCTGACGCACACGCTGGTCGTGCCACGGCGATTTCGGGTCCCACTGGTCCGGCAGATCGAGCCAGAAGACCGCCGGCAACTCCTTGGGCGCGACGAGCTTGAACCCCGGCGTTCGCCGGATGTCCTCCGCAACGGGGCCGCTCAGCAGGTAGGCGATGTCGACCTCGCCCGTCTTGAGCGCGGCGGCGCGTGTCGTCTCGTCCGGCATGCTGCGCAGCACCAGCCGCTTGATGGTTGGCGTCTTCCGCCAGTACCCTTCGTAGGCCTCGAGCACGAGCTCGATGCCGGGGTTGAAGCTCACGAACCGGTAGGGACCGGCGCCGACCGGCGCCTTCTTGAAGCCGTCGTCGCCGACCTTCTCCACGTACTTCTTGGGCACGATCCAGCCGGAGCCCGTCGCCGAGGTGCCGTAGAACGTCATGAAGTCGGGCCACGGCTCCTTGAGAAGAAAGCGCACGCGTGCGGGGTCGACGATCTGGACTTCGCGGACTCGCTCCTTGAGGAGTCTGGCACCGCTGCCGCGGTAGCGGTCGAACGAGAATTTCACGTCCTCGGCCGTGACCGGCTCGTCGTTGTGGAACTTGGTCCCCTTGCGGAGCACGAACTCGTACTCGAGCCCATCCTTCGACTGGGTCCACGACTCAGCCAGGCTCGGCGTATTGATCCCCGCCGGCATGGGCTTCACGAGCGCGTCGTGCAGGGCGTAGAGCACCATGAACGGCGTGATGATGCCTTCGGTCTCCGCGGGATCGAGCCAGCGGGACGCCAGCGTGATGTGCACGCCCCACGTCATCGTGCCCTCGGGCGCGGCCGCCGCCGGGGCGGTCAGGCCGCTCGAGAGAACGCCCGAGCCAGCTAGCGCGGCCGACATCTTCAGGATTTGACGACGACTGAGATCGCCGACGGAGCAGGTTTCCATCTTGTCCCCCTTTCAGCGCCGCGCGTTGAAGGCAGCGCGGCGCCCCGACATCCGGGATGCGGATTGCAAAGGCGAAAAGGATTCCGGCTACGTACGCCGGAGCGCCGCCGACGGCCACCAATGCTGCCCGTTTATCCCGGCGGAGACCTCGGCATGTCCCGTCTCGAGGGCAGCTTTTGATAGCTTAAACCATGTAAATCCCTTCAGCGAATCGGCTACAGGCCAGCTCTGTGTATGGACCATGGCCTGCCCGGGACCGCCGAAGCCGTAGGGCGCGGTAAACTGCGCGGCGCCCGCGGCGTGCCTGCCGGGAAGGTTCTGGTACGTCCCCTTCGGGTTGATGCTGGCATAGGGGACGGCATGGTGGCACTGTCGGGTACGCATTGGCAGGAGATCGCGATGGCGCTGGAGAGGCTCAAGATTGTCCGGCGCGGCCCTTACGCAGATGGTCTTAGCTTCGGCAGTGCAGGCGCTTTCGAGCAGATCGATGGGATCGCGCATTTCGCCGTCGATCCGCTCCACCCGGCCAACAACCGCATCGTCGATCTGGCACGCGCCCCGCGCAACGCTGACGGCCTCGTCGCGTTTGAGGCGGATTTCTCGATCGTGATGCCGATTGATCCCGCTCGCGGCAACAGGCGCGCCATCGTCGAGTTGCCGAACCGCGGGCGCCGGCGCGTGGTCGCGATTCTGAACTGCGCGCCGCATGACGCACCCATCGCACGCGAGGCTCATCCGGGCGATGGCTTCCTGTTCGAGCGCGGCTTCACGGTCGTCTCGATCGGCTGGCAGTGGGACGTCTACGGAAGCGAGGCCCTGATGGGGCTGGTCGCGCCGAGCGCCATGCGGAGCACACCAGTTGCGTCTGGCCAACGAACAGCCATTAACGAGCCCATCGGCGGCGAGACGATGGTCGAGATCCGCCCGAGCGAGCGGCACCAGACGTGGCTGCTTGCCGATCGCGTTCATCGGCCGCTGCCGGCGGCGGCGGGGGCGCAACCCCGGGCCGCGCTCTATGTGCGCGACTACGAGGACGACGAGGACAGGATCATTCCGCGCGAGCGCTGGCGCTTTGCACGAGAGACGACGGAAGGCGCGCTCGCGCCGTCGCTCGAGCACATCCATCTCGAGGGCGGCTTCGAGCCGGGCCTCATCTACCAACTCGTGTACGAGACCGATCGCGCCCCGATCGCGGGCCTCGGGCTGCTGGCGCTGCGCGACGTGGCGCCGTTCCTGCGCAACCCGTCACCCGGCAATCCCACACAAGGCAATTTCACGTCGCTGATCGCCTGGGGAATATCGCAGACCGGACGCATGCTGCGGCATTTCCTCAGCCTCGGCCTCAACGTGTGCGAGGACGGCACCACCGCATTTGACGGGATCCAGAGCCATGTGGCAGGCGCCAGGCGCGGTGCCTTCAACCACCGCTTCGCGCAGCCGTCCAACCAGACGACGCCGCTCTGGGGCCACGTCTTTCCCTTCGCCGAGGTGCCGACGAGCGACCCGCTGACCGGCGCGACGGCGGGGCTTCTTGACCAGCTCGAACGGGCGGGCGCCGTGCCGAAGATGGTGCACACAGACAGCGCCGCGGAATACTGGCGGGGCGACGGGGCGCTCGCCCATGTCGACACGGCAGGCAAAGCGGATCTCCCCGAGCACCCCTGCTCGCGCAGCTACCTGTTCTCCAGCGTGCAGCACACGCCCGGCTATCTCGGCCAGTCGCGCACCAATCCCGGAACGCTGACCGTCGCGCGCTATCCGCTCAACGTGCTCGACTACCGGCCGCTGCTCAGGGCGGCGCTGATCAATCTCGACCGCTGGATCGCCGAGGGCGTCGAGCCGCCGCCGAGCCGGCATCCGCGTCTCGCCGACGGCACTGCGGTCCCGCGCGAGGAGGTGCTCGCGCTCTTCGCGCGGCTGCCCGGCTTCACGCCGCCCGACCCCCAACGTCTTCCGTTCGTGCGCACCGTCGACATGGGCGCCGACGAGGCGACCGGCGTCGGCCGCTATCCGGCCAAGGAAGGCGCGTTCTATCCGGCGCTCGTCTCCCGCGTCGATGCCGACGGCAACGAGATCGCCGGCATTCGCCTGCCTGATGTCGCGGTCCCGGTCGGCACGCACGCCGGCTGGAACCCGCGCGATCCGGCAACCGGCTCGCCCGAGCAGATCGTGCCGATGAACGGACTGACCCTGTTCTTTGCGCACGATGCGCAGGCCCGCCGGCAGACCGGCGATCCCCGCCCCTCCATCCGGGAGCGCTACGCCTCGGAGGCCGACTACGCAGAGAAGATCCGCGCTGCGGCCCTCGCCCTGGCGCGCGAGCGCTACCTGCTCGAGCAGGACATCGATCGCGTCGTCGAGACGGCACTCGAGCGTTACCGGGCCGCTGTTGCCGGCACGCCAGCCTGATCCCACCGCGCGTCAGGGTCGGTATTGCCGTCCGTCCCGCACTTCGGCGGAAAATGCCCCCGGAACTCAATAAGGCTCGCCGACAAAGATGAACGTCGTCCCGGTCACGATCGGGGCGCTGGCACCCACGAACGAGACGTTGGCGCCTTTGACCTGGCGCGCGCCGGCCCGCCCGGATGCCTGCAGCGCCCCTTCGATGATGTGCCACAGGCCGTGGATGCGCCCGGTGCCGAGGCTGCCGCCGAAGGTGTTGAGCGGGAGGGCGCCGTCGAGCTCGATGCGCCCGTCCTGGATGAAATCGAGCGCCTCGCCTTCCCGGCAGAAGCCGTAGGACTCCAGGCCATAGATCACCGAGGCCGAGAACCCGTCGTAGATCTGCGCGACGTCGACATCCTTCGGCGTGAATCCGGAGCGCTCCCAGGTCAGCTTGGCGGAGCTGCTGCCACCTTCCATGTAGCTCGACAGGCTGCCGATGCGCCCCGCCACCTCGAAGTGCAGCCGCTGGCCATAGCCCGCCAGATAGGCCGGCCTCGGCTTGAGGTCCCGCGCCCGGTCGGCGCTTGTCAGCACGACGGCGACTGCCCCCTGGACTGGAATGTCGCAATCGTACAGGCAGAACGGATAGGCAACCATGCGCGATTTGAGATAGTCCTCGCGCGTCAGCGGCACGCCGTAAAAGAAAGCATGCGGGTTGTGCTGGGTATGGCGGCGCTGGGTCAGCGCCAACGTCGCCATCTTGGTGCGATCCTGGTCGTGGCGCTCGAGCCAGCGCGTATAGGCGACCGCCATGGCCTGCCCGGGACCGCCGAAGCCGTAGGGCGCGGTAAACTGCGCGGCGCCCGCGGCCTGCCTGCCGGGAAGGTTCTGGTACGTCCCCTTCGGGTTATGCATTGCCCGCCACACCACCGCGTACCTGCACACGCCTGCGAGCAGGGCGTTGACCGCCTGCTGAACGGCGCCGCCGATATTGGTCGTGCCCACCTGGATGTGCCAGGTGAGATTGGGCAGCTTGAGCATCGCCATCATGCAGTTGACGGAGACGATGGTGATGCCGTCGATCTCCGCATGGCCCGTCGCCGGCAATTCCGGATAGGTGGCGAGCCCATCGATGTCCGACATCTCGAGCCCGCTGTCGGCAACCGCGCCCTTCACGGCCTCGAGCGCATGGGCGGCGAGCGGGATCTCGGCCGAGCGCGTGACCTTGGAGAAGCCCACGCCGCTGACGGCCACCTTGCAACGGTTCTCCCACATGCGGCTCTCCCCTGCAGCCGTTTCCGGTCGTATTGAATCGCACCCGATCACTGCTGCGGCCGGAAACGGGCGCAGACTCTTGCTTTGCGCATGTTCTTATCGGCGAACCGGCATCCACTTCGCCGGAACATGCGCTAGTCGGCAGGCGCCGCATCCACCAGACGAAACTGCGGCAGCGTGATGTCGTCGTTGAGCAGCTCGAAGATGACCTCCACCCGACGTCCGACCTTCGCCTGCGTGTAGGGCGCTCCGAGAAGATTGCCGGCGAGCAGCGCGCCGGGCGCCTCGTCAAGCTCCACGATGATGCTGGCGTAGGGGACGGCGGCGGCAAAGCGCTGGTCGCCGGTGTGGTACATGATGGTGTAGGCGTAGATCGTGCCGGCACCGCGCACGGCCTCGAACCTCAAATCTATTCCCATGCATTTGACGCAGGTCGCATAGGGCGGATGCTGGAAATGTCCGCAGCTCTGGCAGCGCTGCAGCTCCAGAACCCCGCGCTTGGCGGCATCCCAGAACGGCTTCGTCCATTCGTTTGGAACGGGGATCGGCCTGGTCACCTTGCTCCAGTCGCTCATTCGTTTTCTTCTCATCAGTGCAGGCGATAGACGCGCCGTGCGGTGCCGCTGAACAAAGCGGCCTTTTCGTCGGCTGACGCTTTGGCCGCGATGCGCTTGAAGGCGTTCCATAAGGCCGCATAGCCGATCCCCATCTTGTCGACGGGAAAATTGCTTTCGAAGGTGCAGCGCTCGGGCCCGAAAAGCTCGATGCAAGGCTCGATATAAGGTCGCCAGAAGGCCGCCAGCTGCTGCGAGGACGGCGGGGCCGGCAGCTGGTTGTAGTCATAAGCCGCGAGCCGCATCATCATGCCGCCAAGCTTCATGCTGACGTTTGCACAGGCGGCGATGTCAGGCAGCTTGGCGCGCCACTGGGCGTAGACCTCACGCTCCTTGCCGGAGAACGGGCCATAGCCGAGCGGCATGCCGGTATGGTTCATGATGATGTTGGCGTCCGGACAGGCGCGCGCCAGATCGAGCAGGTCGGCATGCTGGTGATGATACACCAGCGCGTCGAGCGACAGGCCCATGGCGGAGAGCCGGTTCAGACCGGCGCGAAAATCCGCGCGGAGGTAGTGGCCGGGACCGGCGCCGTGATGATTGTTGCCGATCACCGGATCCTCATGCCAGCCGGCCGAATTGCGCACACCGCGGAAGCGGCCGCGCCCGGCCGCGACCAGCGCCGCCAGCACCGGCTCCACGCGATCGCCGAGCGTGAGGTCGGCATACCCGACGATGCCTTGGGCCACGCGGGTCTTGCCGGGATGGTCGGCCTCGCATTGCTCCGCCAGCTCGGCGACCGCCTCGACCTCGCCGACGGAGCGCAGCTCGGCCGGCCCATCGGTGCGATATTGGAAACGGCAGTCGATGAAGACCGTCGCCACCACGTTATGGCCGCTCCCCGTGTCGGCCAGCACCTCGTCGAGCATGTACCGCCCGCGATCCCGCCAGACGTGATGATGGGTGTCGATGATCTTAAGCTCCGGCTCGATGATCGGCTCGACCGGTGCCCGCGCGAGCCAGTCTGCGCGCGGCGGGAAAATGCGGCCGTAGGCGGTCGGTTGAGGGTTGGCGTTCATTCTACTGCTCCGTTGCACACCGGCTCGGGCAAGCTCGCGCTCGGCCCGCGTAACGGTAGCACGTCCGGCTGGTTTGCTCTCTGCCCGCCACGCGATGATCCTGTGCCCGGCCGGCTGCGTCAATTCTTGCCACCATCTCGTGCCGGGCTATGCTCGTGCCCTGACAATAGGCGTGCGGATATTTTTCCGGCCCTGCCCTTGGAGGAGGCTCCATGAAGATCTCTCGCATCGTCGACCTGCACGCGGACGCAGGGTGGCGCGTCTTCTCGTTCCTGAAAATCGAGACGGACGCGGGAGTCGTCGGCTGGTCGGAGTACAACGAGAGCTACGGCTCCAAGGGGCTGACCGCCGTCATCATGAAGCTCGCCGAGACACTGATCGGTCTCGATCCTCGGCCCGTCGAGCGCATCACCGCGAACCTTTATGCGCGCACCCGCCAGGCGCCGGGCGGTCTCATCCAGCAGGCGATCGCGGCCATCGAGAACGCGCTCGTTGACGTGAAGGCGAAAGCCCTCGGTGTGCCCGTCTGCGAGATGCTCGGCGGGCCGGTACGCGATCGCCTGCGCCTCTACTGGTCGCACTGCGGCACTTACCGCCTGCACCACGCGGAGAAGATGGGCCTCGCGCCGCTCCGCACCCTCGACGACATAAGCCGGCTCGGCGGAGAGGTGCGTGAGCGTGGCTTCACGGCGCTGAAGACCAACATCTTTCTGTTCGACGGAGCGAGGCCGGAGCTCTACATGCCGGGGTTTGGCCGTTCGCCCGGCGGCCCCGAGCTCAACCCTTTGCTCCGCGTCGAGGAGGGACTCGACAAGCAGCTTGCAGCCTTCCGCGATGGCACCGGCAAGGATGTCGAGTTCCTGGTGGACCTCAATTTCAACTTCAAGACCGAGGGTTACATCCGCCTCGTCCGTGCTCTCGAGCGGCACCGGCTGATGTGGGTCGAGATCGACAGCTTCGACCCGCGCGCGCTCGCCCTCATCCGTCGCTCGATTGGAACGCCGCTTGCGAGCTGCGAAAGCCTTTTCGGCCGGCGCCAGTTCAAGGATTTCTTCGAGAACTATGCCATGGACGTCAGCATCATCGACGTGCCCTGGAACGGCATCCTCGAGTCGACGAAGATCGCCGCGATGGCGGAAGCCTACGAGGTCAACTGTGCCCCGCACAACTTTTACGGACACCTGTCGACGCTGATGAGCGCCCACTTCTGCGCGGCCATTCCGAACTTCCGCATCATGGAGATCGACATTGACGACGTGCCCTGGAAGGATGACCTCGTCACCGAGCCGCCGCGCATCGAGAACGGCCACCTCATCGTGCCGGCCGGGCCCGGTTGGGGCGCCGACGTCAACGAGGACGCGGTGAGAAGGCATCCGCCGAAGTGAGATCCCCCGGAGGTGCTGGAAGCTTCGCGGATCAAGCGGGCTTGGGGAGTGCGACAGATGAAGACCGTTCTGTGCGAGCGGCTTGGTATCGACCTGCCGATCATTCAGGCTCCCATGGGCGGAGCGGTGGGCCCACCGCTTGCGGCGGCCGTCAGCAATGCCGGCGGACTGGGCATGCTCGTGCCGTGGCGAGCGGACATCGACACCGTCCACCGACAGATCCGCGAGATGCGAGCCCTGACGCCGCGGCCGTTCGGCGTCAACCTGAACCTCGACTTCCCTCAGGAAGAGCGCCTGGCAGCCTGCATCGACGAGCGGGTTCCGGTCATCTCTTTCTTCTGGCGCGACCCCGCGTCCCTGGTCCCTCGCGCGAAAGCGGGCGGGGCGATCGTCATGCACACCGTGGGTTCGGCGGTTGACGCCAGGCGTGCGGCCGACGCCGGGGTTGATATCGTCGTCGCGCAGGGATGGGAGGCAGGAGGCCATGTCCGGGGAAGGGTGGCGACCATGCCGCTCATCCCTGCCGTCGTCGACGCTGTCTCGCCGACGCCTGTGGTTGCCGCCGGCGGCATAGCGGACGGACGGGGTCTTGCGGCGGCTCTCGCCCTTGGCGCCGCGGGCGCCTGGATTGGAACGCGCTTTCTTGCAAGCCATGAGGCCGCCATCCATCCCCGATATCGCGAGCGCCTGCTGCAGGCGAACGAGAGTGAGACGGTTTTCCTGGAAGATCTTTTCGATGTTCGCTGGCCCAACGCTCCCCATCGCACCTTGCGAAACCGGACGGTCGACGCGTGGGAGGCGGCCGGGCGTCCGCCGAGCGGCAAGCGCCCCGGAGAGGACGAGGTGATCGGCAGGTCGCAAGCGGCGGGGCCGATCGTGCGCTATCAATCTTACACGCCCGGCGCGGATGCGGAGGGCGACATCGAACTCCATGTCGCTGTGGGCAGGACAGAGCGTCGGCCTGCTGTCCAAGCTGCAATCGGCGGGCGACATCGTGCGCGAGATTGCCGAGGAAGCCGAACTGATCCTTCGCCGCTTGGCCCGATGACTGCCCGTCAAATCGGTGGCGGCCCGGTCGTATCAGGGTAACCGGCACAGGAGGAATATTGATGAGCGCCGCAAACGAAGAGGCAAGAATCCTGACGGTCGCCAGTTGCTCGAACGTCCGCGCCGAGCACCGCTCGCATGTCGTCGTCTCCGGGTCCTATGGTGGTCGCTACAACGCCTTCAATGCTGCCAAGTGGCCGGTTCGTGCCGTGATCATGAACGATGCCGGCATCGGCAAGGACAACGCCGGCATCGTCGGGTTGGATTTTCTCGACCAGATCGACTTGGCCGCAGCGACCGCGGATGCGCGGACGTGCCACGTCGGCGACGGCGACCACATGCTCGCGCACGGCATCATCAGCTACGTCAATCGCACCGCTGCGGCGCTCGGCTGCAGGCCGGGCCAGAGCGTGCGGAACTGCGCCGAGCGCATGCGCGCGGCAACCGTGCCGACGGTCGCGCCGCCACCCATCACCGAGGGCGCCCGCTTCGTCATGCGTGACGTTCCCGGCGAGCCGGCGCTGATCTGCGCCAATTCCATCGGCATGCTGCAGCCCGACGATGCGGGCCGGATCGTCGTCACGGCGTCGCACGGCGCGCTTTCCGCAGGCCGACCGGACAATGCGGTTCCACTGGACATCTACGCGGTGTTCTTCAGCGATGCCGGCGGCGGCATGGACGGGGCCGGCATCGCACGGCTCGCCGATCTCGAACGAAAAGGGATTGTCGCGGGCGCCATCTCCGCGGACAGCGCGCCCATTGGCGATTCCCGCGCGCTCTACCGCGACGGCATCCTGTCGCACGTCAACGGCCCGGCTTCCCTGCGCGGAGGCAGGGTTGGCATGAAGCTGAACGACTTCATCGAGGTTCTGTCCGCGGAAGCAAAGCGATAGCCGCCGCGCCTGCGGTGCCATGACCGCGATCGAGAAACCTGCGGATTGCGGAACTGGACCAGTTTCGCTTTTTGGTCTTTAGGGCGAGGTCCGGATTGATCCGAAAGCGGCTGGAATTAGGATGGAGGGCTTGGCGGTCGCTTCGTGCCAAAGCCGATATTGCGCTTTGTCATTCGATTACTTCGTCAGCACGCAGCAGAAGTGAGGTTGGGTCGTCGGCTTGATTTACGAGAGATTACGATGGGGTTGCGCGCGCGGCGATCTTGTCCTGCGTTTTGGTCGCGAAATCGCTGGCGTCATGTCGTTCGTGCAATTGTTCTTCAAGCGGCCCGCTGGCGCGGTTGACCATCCGCCCGCGCTTGACGGCCGGGCGCTCGCCGATTTCTTTCGTCCAGCGCGTCAGATTCTTATATTCGTGCGTCTGCAGGAACTTGCGCGGGTCGTTGTAGGAGGCGCCGTTCAACATCCCGTTGCCGTACCACGGCCAGATCGCCATATCGGCAATCGTATATTCGTCGCCCGCGATGAAATGATTGTCCGCAAGCTGCCGGTCGAGCACGTCGAGCTGGCGTTTCAGCTCCATTGTAAAACGGTCGATGGCGTATTTGATCTTCACCGGAGCATAGGCATAGAAATGCCCGAAGCCGCCGCCCACATAGGGTGTTGAACCCATCTGCCAGAATAGCCAGTTCAGCGCTTCGGTGCGCTTGCCGCGTTCCTTTGGCAGGAAGGCGCCGAATTTATCCGCCAGGTAGAGCAGGATTGCGCCGGATTCGAACACGCGCCGCGGCGTCTGCTCGCCATAGTCCATGAGCGCCGGAATCTTGGAATTTGGGTTCACGCCGACAAATCCGCTGCCAAACTGGTCGCCCTCACCGATCCGGATCAGCCAAGCGTCATATTCCGCTCCGCTATGACCGGCGGCCAGCAATTCCTCCAGCATGATCGTAACCTTGACGCCATTAGGCGTCCCTAGTGAATAGAGCTGAAGTGGATGCTTTCCGCGCGCCAACTCCTTCTCATGCGTCGCGCCCGCGATAGGGCGATTGATATTGCCATAGCGCCACTTGGGACTGTCGTCCTTCTCCCAGACCCAGACTTGCGGGGGCGTGTATTCATATGTGTCAGTCATGTTGAGGCTCACGTTTGTCGCTCGATAGGGTGGCCGAATGGATAGAGTGGTGAGCGCGGGCTGTCCAATTTTGCATTCGTCAACTCGGGCGGCCCTAGGTCAGATAGCAAGATATCAAATTCCCTGAGAATAGTCAGCGGCCCGCTCGACGGCTGGGTCCGCTCCGGGTCACGAGCGGGAGCGCCGGTTGCGTCGACGGCCTGCCTCGCACGGGGCCGGTGTGCCCCAGTGACCGGACCCGCACCGGGCCAACCGGGTGGGGTCGGCGTTGTGCCGGGACGAGGCATTCCCATCCTGGATCCGCGCCGCCGATGCCATCTCGGCGATGTCCGCTTGCCGAAATCTCTACGGCGCTGCCGCCCGCAGAAAGAATTTCCTTTGTTGAGCATAGGCCCGATTGAAGAGACCCTGGCCGTGAAACGGATTTTCGCCCCCTGGTCGAATATCCGCCGGCAAGTCACCGTTGAAGATGCGAATGTGATCGGGAGGGATCTTGAGCTCGGCATAGGACCGGGCAAGGAGGTCGGCCATGTTTTCGCGCGCGTGATAGCCGCCGAACCAGCGAGCAGGCGGTGTCTGGCTTGGCAAGCCCAGCCAGGGGGCCAGATCTCGTCGCCGGCCCCGCTGGACGTAATCCCAGGGGCTGGAAAACAGCACGACCCCTGCGACCTCGTGTTGCTTGGCGATGAAGGCAGCCATGCCCGCTCCTTGTGACTGCCCGGATATGGCGATCCGTTGCCAGCTCGGCCGGCCGTTCTGGATGTAGCTGCCCCAGCCGGCGTCGGGGTGATTGCGATCAAGATATTGCAGCAGCTTGACCAGCCGGTTGACGATCGATTTCGCCGGTGTGTTGTCGACGGCGACGTTCCCCAGTGTTCGGGTGCCACGAGCGCGAGCGCGGTATGGCGCTGCGGCAAGGGGCGCGCCCAGCGCGGTAGCGGATGGAAGCGTCCCGTCTTGAGATTGAGGGTTCGCAACCTGCCGCTGGAGCGCGCGGCACGGTTCGTCGGCGGCCGGCATCCGAAAACCTTCACAAGAGGAGACATCGCGCGCCCCTTTCAAATCCTCCGCCGCCGAAGTAGTTTTGTCCACGAGCTACTGACGGGACCTGCCGTAATTCTGTCTTTTCAGCGGCAGCGGTCATGCTATCGGCAGGCATGGCATCCTTGCCAAGTCGCCGTTTTTTTCTGGCGCCGTCGACCTAGGAGGCATCAATGAATGAACCGCTGGTCGTCCGACGAGAGACCCAGATCGCCGCGCCGCCTGCTACGGTTTTCGCCTTCCTCACCGATCCGGAAAAGATCGTCAGCTGGATGGGCGCCGAGGCAACAAGCGAGGCGTATCCGGGCGGGCTTTATCTCCTCAAGGGCGTCGGCGGCGACCACGCCCGCGTGGCGCGCGGCGCGTTCCGAGAGGTCGTGCCGGTCCACCGTCTCGCCTACACCTTCGGTTGGGAGGGCGGCCAAGAGGTGCCGCCGGGATCGAGCTTGATCGAGATCGATCTGATCGAACGAAACGGCGGCACGTTATTGCGCATGACCCATAGCGGTCTTCCCAACGAGGCGCAGTGCGCCAGCCATAATAGGGGCTGGGCGCATTATCTGGACCGGCTGACCATTACAGCCGGCGGTGGAAATTGCGGAATTGATCGCGGACCTGCGCAGCGCTGATGAGCTGGGGTCACCTGCGTGCTCTGAGCGGCGGACTGCCAATGCGTCGGATCATTTCTGAAGCAAAACCGCATTGACGCGCATCTTCGAGGATGGGTCGTGACAAGAATGGTGCGTCAACGCATGATCGCTCCATGGTGCTTTCTTCGACGCTTTCCTGGCTTGTCGATGCCGCCGCCGAGGCCGCGGGCGCCGACCGGCTGTTGGCCGAACTCGGCGCACATCTGCTTGCCGATGGCGTGCCGCTCGCGGGCGGTGCTCTGACGCTCGCCGTTCCGCACCCGCTCATTGCCAGACGTACATGGTTGTGGCGCGCCGACAGCAGGGAAGTCATTGAAGCTTTGGGGTTTGCGCCTGGCGCGCCTGTGGCGGTGCAGGAGTCAGGTTCGCCGAACAATGCCGGCCGGCGCTGGCTGGCAACCATCGCGGCGGGCGTCGTTCACGAGGATGCTGTCGGACCAAAGAACGATGGGCCTTTGTTGAGCTGGATCGGGCCGCGTCCGTTCACGCCGAGCGAAATCGACAATCTGCGTCAGGCGGCGCGCTTTGCCGCCGCGCCGCTCGCCACCCTCGCGGCGCGCGCTACGTTGACGGCGGCCCTGGAAGCCTATCTCGGCCGGCGCAGCGCGGCGCGGGTGCTGGCGGCACCCCTGCGCCGCGATATCGGCGAGACCATCCAGGCGGCACTCCTCTACGCCGATCTGCGCGGATTCACCGCGCTATCGGATAACAATCCTCCCGCGGTGGTCATCGCAGCGCTGAATACCTGGTTCGATCGCATCGCGGGCGCGGTTCATGCTTTCGGCGGCGAGGTGCTGAAATTTATCGGCGACGGCGTGTTGGCGATCTTTCCGGTCATCGGAGGAACGCCGCGGGGCGCCTGCGATGCCGCATTGCGCGCGGTGTCCGCCGCGCGCGTCGGCATGGCACATCTGGATGAGCAGCGGCTTCGGCAGGGGCTGCCAGCCCTACCCTTCGGCGCCGCTTTGCATCTTGGCGAGATTCTCTGGGCAATATCGGCGCAGCGGATCGCCTGGATTTCACTGCCATCGGCACCGCCGTCAATTTGGTTAGCCGGCTGGAGGGGCTGTGCAAACCGCTACGCAAGACGGTCCTTGTGTCCGGCGCGCTTGCGGCCGAGACGGAGACGCCGCTGATCGCGCTTGGAACGCATACGCTCCGCGGCATCGCATCGCCATGCGCGGTCTTCACCCTGCCGAACCCCGCAAGCTGGAAGTGACTAAATCGGATTCCACAATGTCCGAGTTGGGTCAAAACCCGTCCTCTCCAATCTGCCCCGCCTGCGCTGCCGATGACCAATTGCTGCCATACCGATCAACAAGCTACCGAAGCTGAAGATCCGCAAAATCCTCGATGGATCCACATCGGAACGTCAGCCGCGGCGCGCCGCCTCGATCGCGGCGACGTCGATCTTCTTCATGCCCATCATCGCATCAAATGCGCGCTTTGCTTCATCGCCGCCGGCGGCTAGCGCCTCGGTCAGCACACGCGGCGTGATTTGCCACGACACGCCCCACTTGTCTTTGCACCAGCCGCACGCGCTCTCCTGGCCGCCATTGCCGACGATGGCGTTCCAGTAGCGGTCGGTCTCGTGCTGATCGTCGGTGGCGATCTGGAACGAGAAGGCTTCGTTATGTCTGAACGCGGGACCGCCGTTGAGCCCCATACAAGGGATGCCGGCAACCGTGAATTCCACCGTCAGCACGTCGCCCGCCTTCCCGGACGGGTAGTCACTGGGTGCACGGTGGACGGCGCCCACGATGCTGTCAGGAAAGGTCTCGGCGTAGAAACGGGCAGCGGCCTCGGCGTCCTTATCGTACCAGAGACAAATCGTGTTCTTTGCCATTGCGAGTCCTTTTGTTTGAAACCGCATTCATGCCTCGTTTCCCATCCCGGCTCTTTTGAGATAGGCAGCCCAGCCGATGTTCTCCAGCCTAGATATTCCTTTCGCCTGGCCCTTGCCAAGGCGGCGCGCAAGCGCGGCGCCCGCCGCGCCGGGCCGGCAAATCCCCGCGGAGTTGGGATGCCGAGTGAGGTAAAGATTCAAGGGATAAGCGTCCTCCCAACACGGAAGCCGAGGCTGTTGTACCGGTTGCCGGTGGCGTTCCCGATGCGGTTGGCCGAGCGGAGGTTCGGTGGAACGCTGCCCCAGGAGCCGCCGCGAAGGACACGGCGATTGCAATCACCAGACGTCCAGGCGGAGCCGTCGGTGGGCGCCCCGTTATAGTTGCCGTGATAGCAATCCTCGATCCACTGGAAGACATTGCCCTGCATGTCGTAAAGGCCGAACGCATTTGGCTTAAACGACCCGACTGGTGAGGTCTGCCGGCCGTCCCACTCGCTGCCGCACCCACCACAATTGGCGTTCCCCTCGCCGATCTCGTCGCCCCAGGGATAGGCCGTCGCGCTGCCAGCGCGCGCCGCGTATTCGAATTCGGCCTCGGACAACAGGCGATAGGGCTTGCCGGTGCGCCGCGAGAGCCACGCCACGTATTGCTGGGCATCATCCCAGCTCACGTTCATCACCGGCCGTGTGCCGCGTCCCCAGCCTTGGTCGTACGGCTGATGGGCGCACCCGCCGAGGGTAACGCAGGCGTCCCACTCGTCGAACGTCACCTCGAACCGGGAAACGGCAAGGGACGTGGCGATCACGACCGTGCGCGGCAGGCTTTCATTGTCATCACGGTTCTTTTCATTCGCGGGCGATCCCATCATGAACTCACCCGCCGGCACGACCACCATCTCGGGACAGTCGGCACACTCCCTGAAGGGTTCCTTCGGCTGCAGCACACGTTCCTTCTCGGCGGTGAGCACCTTGGGCCACAACACCTCCACCAGCGCCACTGCTTGCGCCTTGAGGTAGGTTCGGTTCGACCAACCTGCATAGCCCAAGCCCGCGATAGTGCCGGCAAGCACACCTACGAGGGCCAGCATTCGCCGCGTGCGGCCCCTCGCCGTCTTTTCGCGCTTGACGCTTAGGTGGATGAATTCCGTGTTGGCCCTGGGCAAATCCTCCGAGCGCTTTGCGAGCCAAGTTTGCGCCTGCGCTAACGCGAAGCCCATGAGCAGCGCGTCGTTCTTCGAACCGTCCGGTGTTGCCCGCCAAGCACGGCGAGCGGCTTCGAGCCCGGTCCTCCAGGCCAGAAACTCACGCTCGGCAGCGATCCAATCCCGCAGCGTCTGCCACCGGCGGAAGATTGCCTCGTGCGCCACCTCTGCATAGGTCTCGCCGCCCTCGGGAGTGGCAGTGACCAGGAGACGGTTCGGATGATCCGCAAGCTCGCTGACCAGCCGCCACTCCTCGTCGGAAAACTCCGAACGCAACGCTCGCCGGCGCGTCGGCTCGCCGTCCTCGCGCACCGTGGCGAGCTTCAACGTGAAAATGCGGCGAAGCCTGTCCTCGGAACCGGGGTGGCCGGACATGAACGCATTGGCGCGATCGACCAGCACGCGGCCGAGGTCGATCGATTGCGCCGGCAGGCGAAGAATGTTGACGCCTTGCTCCTGCATGCGCCGCCACATGTCGTCGAGCAGATAGGACAGGAGGGGCAGCGCGCCGGCATCCCTGGTGGACTCCTCGGCCGCCCGCCGGGCGATGTCGGCGGCGAGATGATCGGTTTCGAAGCCCACCGACAGAAGCTTGGCAGGCTGCGTCACGACCGCCAGCAATTCGGCTTCGCCCAACGGCGGCACGCTAATTAGCCGGTGCGCCTTGTAGAGCGGCGTATCCTTCTGCAATTCGCCGAAAAAGTCCGCCCGCAGGCTCATCAGCGCGCAAAGGCGCGGGTCGGCAACGCCTTGCGCCACTATTTCCGAGAAATGGCGGCGCTGGCGCTCCTCGGCGCGCACGTAAAGTTCCTCACCCTGATCGACATAGAGCAGGAACCCAGGCGGCTTCATCTGCCCCAGTTCCTTGTAGCGGCGCTCGGTGGCATTGAGAAGATCGCGCAGCGACCCCTTGCCGTCGCGCAAAAGCTCTTCCCAGTCGGTTTGCTGTCTTACACGCTCAGGATCGGTCGCGCCGAACTGCCAAGTGTCAAAGAACGATTCGACCAGCGCCTTCAGCGGCTCGGTGCCGGGTGTGAGCTTGAGGAAGCACCATCGGCGGCTCTCCCGGAGCGGGTGCGGCCAGGGTGCGGTCACGTTCGCGCGCTCGGGCCACGCCTGGCGCCTCAATGATGCGAGCACGCCGGCCTGCGCGACCGAGGATTTGCCAACGCCGGAATTGCCGAGCAGCACGGGAACCCGGTCCGCACCGGTTGCCAGCGCGTTGAGCACCTCGACGGTTTCTCGCTCCCTGCCGAAAAAGAAGTCGCTGTCGGCCTCCGTCATTGCGATCAGGCCGCGATAGGGCGAGGTGTAACGCCATACTTCGCCAGGCGGACCTGCTTCCGCGGTTGCATCCATCAGCCGCCCCAGGTCCTTCTCCCCAGTGGGGTCGGCACTGATGATCCAATTGAACTGGCGCAAGAACGGAAGGCCTGGCGCCATCTGCCCTTCCAGCAGCACGAGAATGATGGGAAATGGGCGGTCCTTCACGCTGCGGTCTTGCGCCTCGTTATACTCGGTCACCTGCCAGGGCCCGATTCCGTTCTGGCCGATCAACAGAATGAATGCATCTGCTTGCGCAATCTCCTTGGCCAGTGCTTTCTGCCAGTAGCCGCCGGCTCGCAGGTCCTTCGTCGCAAGAAACACCCGCGAACCCCGATCACGGTTCTCGATCGCCGCTGCAAGCCTTTCGGCGAGGGCAAGATCAAGCGAATGATAGCTGAGAAACCAGCGCCGCATTTAGGTCACCGCGTCAGAAGTGTTAGTCATGAGTTGTTGTCAGAATCCACTACACGCCGCAGTTTGGCATTAAATCCGGCAATGCGTGGGTCCGCAACGGGTCACAGGACTAAACCGCTCGCGCGGTAGGGCGCTGCGGCACGCGGGCCGGCCAACACCATAGCGATGGAAGCGTCCTGTCTTGAGATTGAGGGGTTCGCAACCTCACTCAAGACAGGAGCACCCCCATGACCAACGAGGTCATCAGCCCGTTGCGCCGGCGCATGATCGAAGACATGACGATCCGGAAGTTATCCGCGAAGACGCAGCAAAGCTACATCCGCGAGATCAAGAACCTGGCAGCTTTCCTCGGGCGATCGCCGCAAGGCAGCTTCGAGGACATCCGACGCTTTCAGCTGCATGTGGCGCAGAGCGGCGTCGGCACGGGAGCCGTGAACGCGACCGTGGCGGCGCTGCGGTTCTTTTTCCGGGTCACGCTCAAGCGATACGCCATCGTCGAGCACACGTCATTCATCCACGAGCCGCGGAAGCTGCCGGTCGTCCTCAGCCCGGACGAGATGGCCCGCCTCCTCGATGCCGCGCCGGGGTACAATTCCGGACGCCGGCTACTAGCTGGCAGCGATCGTCTGGCTTAGGCTTGCCGCTAGGGCGCCGCGCCGGTGCGAACACGCACTGGACACCGCAGGTGACCATAGAGGAGGAGCGGCATGGCGCATGCGACGGCGGCGGCAAGCGCGACCCACAGCAAGCCATTTTATCACAGTCTCTATGTGCAAGTGCTGACGGCTATCGCCATCGGCATCGCGCTTGGACACTTCTATCCGGACGTCGGCGAGCAGATGAAGCCGTTGGGCGACGCCTTCATCAAGATGATCAAGATGATCATCGCGCCGATCATCTTCTGTACGGTCGTGCATGGCATCGCCAGCATGCAGGACATGAAGAAGGTCGGGCGCGTCGGCCTCAAGGCACTGATCTACTTCGAGGTGCTGACCACTTTCGCGCTGATCGTCGGCCTCATCGTCGTGAACACCTTGCAACCCGGCGGTGGCATGAATGTCGACGTCAAGAGTCTCGATACCAGAGCGATCCAGGGCTTCGTCGCGAAGTCCAAGGAGCAGGGCGCGATCCAGTTTCTGATGGATATCATCCCCAACACGGTTGTTGGTGCATTTGCGTCAGGCGAAATTCTGCAAGTGCTGTTGTTCGCGATCCTGTTCGCATTCGGCCTGCAGGCGCTCGGCGAGCGTGGAAAATCGCTGCTCAACGTGATTGATCAGGCTTCGTACGCGCTGTTTGGCGTGGTCGGGATCATCATGAAGGTTGCGCCAATCGGCGCATTCGGCGCGATGGCGTTCACGATAGGCAAATATGGGATAGTGACGCTGTTGTCGCTCGCCAAGCTGATGGTGGCGTTCTATGTCACCTGCATCATCTTCGTCGTGATTGTGCTCGGCTTTTTTGCCTGGCTGGCGGGATTCAATATCTTCAAGTTCATCCGCTACATCAAGGAAGAGCTGCTGATCGTGCTCGGCACGTCGTCCTCCGAATCCGTGCTGCCGCGCATGATCGCAAAGATGGAAAATCTGGGTTGTGAGAAATCGGTCGTCGGTCTCGTGATCCCGACAGGGTATTCGTTCAATCTCGACGGGACATGCATCTACCTCACGATGGCGGCGCTTTTCCTCGCGCAGGCGACCGGCACGGACCTCAGTCTCGTCCAACAGCTCGGCATTGTCGGGATCCTGCTCTTGACCTCGAAGGGTGCCGCCGGCGTAACCGGCTCGGGCTTCATCGTGCTTGCCGCAACGCTGGCGAGCGTCGGCACGATCCCGGTCGCATCGATCGCGCTCATTCTGGGTGTCGATCGCTTCATGTCCGAGGCGCGAGCGCTCACAAATCTGATCGGCAACGGCGTCGCAACCGTGGTGGTCTCGAAATGGGAAAGCGCACTCGATGTCGATAGGATGCGTGCGCATCTAAACAATGAAACCGAGGCAGAGGCCAGTGTTCCCGAAAAGGTGCTGGTCGAGGACGACATCGCGCAGGCCGGGCCGCCAAAGCCCATGACCACGTGAGTGGGAGCTGGACATGACGAACGCAATGCTCCGGATCGCCACGATCGCGATCGCAATTCTCGGCTTGCCAAGCGCCGGCCGATCGGGAGAGGCAAATTGGCCGGACACGCTCATCATCGGCACCGCGTCGCGCGGGGGCACCTATCAGCTCTACGGCGAGGGCCTCGCGCGGCTGCTGACCCGGAAGCTTGGCCTGCCCGTCTCCATACGGGAGACCGAAGGGCCAGTGGAGAATATCAAGCTGCTCGAAACCGGCGAGGTTCAGCTCGCGTTTGTCACGCTTGGCATCGCGCAGCAGGGATGGAACGGCACTGGAGAATGGACCGGTGGACGACAGTTCCGTAGCGCACGGGCCCTGTTTCCAATGTACGACACACCATTCCAGTTCGTCGTTATGTCTGACGCGAGCATTCAATCGGTCGCCGATCTGGCCGGGAAACAGGTCGGTATTGGTCCCCAGGGGGGCACGGGCGGCGTCTACACGCCGCTGGTGTTCAAGGCGATCAAGACATCCGCAAACTTCGTAACGGGGAGTTGGACCGATCTGGCCGCTCAGCTCAGTACGCGCAAGCTCGACGCACTGGTCGTGGTCGCGGGCGTTCCGGTGCCTGAGGTCGCCGAGCTTGAGAAGAAAGGCAATACTCGCAATCTAGCTCTGACGCCGAGCGAGATGGTTGCCGTGCGCCTGGCACTTCCGGAAATCGCGGCTTCGATTATCGCGGCTGGTACATATCCATCGCTCCGGCGTAATTATCGGACTATCGGCGTCTACAATTTTGCCGTCGCGCGGGCCGATCTGGCGGGTGACCTTTCCTACGCAATTTTGGACGCAGTTTTCGATGATCCCGGCGAAACGATGCAAATTCATCCCGCGGCGGCAGAGACCGTTCCCTCCAACTTCGCACGCAACACGATCCTGCCGTTCCATGATGGGGCCGCACGCTGGTACAACAACAAGGCCACGATTGGGGTCATCCAGGGAGATTGATCTGGCGAGAACACGATCGTCAGACGTCCGCTTTGGGTCAACGAGCCGCGCACCCGACCGCCCCGCCGGTGCGGCGGCTTCGCCTCAGTAACCGGACCCGCTGACTCCGGCTCGCTGTCGAGCACCCTCGGCTCAGCAACGCGAGCTCACGGACCGAGCTTCTGCTCCTCATCCTGAGCTGAGGGGCCCCGCGCCTCGGACGCGGGGCGTCTCGAAGGCGACCCGCCGCCCACTTGACAGTGTACAAGAATAAGTGTAAACACACTACGTGTGATACAGACCAACGGAGGGAGCCATGACGTTCGTGAAGGGTCAGAGTGGAAATCCGGCGGGCCGGCCGCCGGGAGCGCGCAACCGCGCGACGCTGATCGCCGAAGGGCTGTTCGAGCAGGAAGGCGAGGCGCTGGCACGCAAGGCGATCGAGCGGGCGCTCGGCGGCGATCTGGGCGCGCTGCGGCTCTGCCTCGACCGTCTCATGCCGCGCGGCAGGAGCCGGCCGGTGCGGTTCCCGCTGCCACGGATCACGGGCGCGGCGGATGTGCCGGCCGCAGTCGCCGCGATCCTCGAGGGAGTGTCGGCCGGGGAGCTCGCACCCTCGGAAGGGATGGACCTGATCCGGGTGGTGGAGAGCGCGGTGCGCTGCCTCGGTGCCGCCGCAAGGCTGGAGGCCCGGCTCGCCGAGCGGGAGCAGAATACAGCGCAGGAACAAGCCGCCGCGGGCGCGGCGGCCGAGGCGGCGGAGGTGGCGCAAGATACAAGCGCCGAACAAGCGCCCGCCGCGGCAGCCGAAGATACAAGGCGGAAACAAGCCGGGCCGCCGGCACGCCCGGACGCGACCGCGCCGCGAGTGGTCCAGCTGCCGATCGCGGCGGCAGACAATACAAGCAGAAAACAAGCCGGCCTGGGCGCCGGCTGGGTCCCGATCAGCGAGGTCTGGGGCGACGCCGCCGCGGTGGGGTAAGACGCGGGCTGGAGCACATCCGGCGCTCGTAGAATCCCGGCGTCATGCGCGGGCTTGTCCCGCATGGCTGATGGGTTTCGCCTGCGGCTCGACCCATCGGGCGGAAAGCGCCGCCCGCGGACCGCGCCTCAATGCGACATCAGGGTCGGCGCGGTCATCGAGTGCAGCATGGTCCGGGTGGTTCCGCCGAGAATGAGCTCGCGCATGCGCGAATGGCCGTAGCCGCCCATGACGATGAGATCGACGGACCGGTCCGCCACGTAATTGAGCAGCGCGGCGGCGATATCGATGTCGGCGGTGATGTGCTCGACGGTGACATGGGGCACGTGGCGGGCCAGATGCTGCGCCACGTCGGTGCCCGGCACCCGGTCGCTCTTGTGGGATTCGCCGGCCACGATGACGACGTCGACCGCCTGGGCGCCGCGCAACAGCGGCATCGCATCGGCGAGCGCGCGAGCCGCGGCCCGGCTGGCGTCCCAGCACACCATCACGCGGTCGGTCCGGAACCCGGTCTTCTGGATGTAGGGGACAACCAGCACCGGACGCCCCGATTCGAACAGGGCGCCCTCGATGATGGCCTGCGACGGCATTGGTCTCTCGGGCTGCGCCTGCCCGATGACCGCAATGTCGAACCGGCGGGCGATCCCGCCGACCAGGCTCGAGGCTCCCCGCACCGTCGTGGCGAGCACCCGCGTCTCGCCCGAAAGGCCGTCGCGTTTCATCAAATCGTCCAGGCGCGCCGCCGTGGCCTGTGCGGTCGTCTGGTGGTCTTTGCGCTGCTCGAGGAACACCCGGACCGCCGGACCGCTGGTGGGCGGAATCTCCGGCTCGAAGGCCAGCGCGATCCCGGTCAAATGGGCCTTGAACGTTGCCGCCAGCGAGGCCGCGTAGCCTGCCGCCGGATCGTCCGGGGCGCTGTCCGGAAGAAACGTCACGATGTCCTTGATCATGATCCTGCCTCTCGAAGGCGCGATTCGCGCCGGCGCAGGCTAGCCGGGGGCGAAGCGGAATCTTTGATCCTGGTCAATTCGGCGCCGGCGCGACGCCATCCCGAGCCGCTTCCGCCGCGATGAATCGCTGCTATCATCGGGGCCATGACCGACAGGATCGCAGGACCAAGCCGGCGGGCGCCGCCGCGAGGCGTCGTCGGGGCGCTCATCATCGCGGCCTTCGTCCTGGCCGTCGGCCTGATCGCGCTGGGGCTCACCGGCGACTTCCTGGTCGATTGGCTGTGGTTTTCCGCAATCGGCTATCGGACGGTTTTCTGGACCACGATCGGCGCCAAGGCGGCGGTGTTTTTCGCGGTGTTCGCCCCGACCATCGTCATCCTGTGGGTGAACGGGCTCATCGCATGGCGGCTTTCGGGATCGCCGGCGACCCGGTCTGCCGCCCGCCCGGCGTGGACGATCCCCCACACGATGACGACGCCGGACCTGCTGGAATACCTGCGCCACCGGCTGCCCTGGGGCCTGACCGTCATCGTCGGCGCCGGCCTTCTCGCCGCGGCGGTCGCGGCGGCCGAGGTCGACAATTGGAGCGTCTTCCTGCGGCTCGTCCATCAGGTACCGTACGGCACCAGCGATCCGCTGTTCGGCAACGATATCGGCTTCTATCTGTTCTCGCTGCCCGCCTACGTGGTCATCAAGAACTGGATGCTGATCACGCTGTTCCTCAGCGCGGCGTTCGCCGGCGCGATCTATTGGGTGCACGGTCACGTCGATGTCCAGCCTGGCCACCGATCGATGTCGCCGGTGGCGATCGCCCACGCCTCGGCGCTGCTCGGCTTCTTCTTCGTGGTGAAAGCCTGGTCGTACGGTCTCGACCGCTACCTCCTGCTCTACGGCGACAACGGGGTGGTGGTCGGCGCCGGCTACACCGACATCCATGTCGGTCTGCCCGCGCTCTGGGTGCTGGTCGTACTGTCGATCGTCGCCGCATGCCTGGCATGGACCAATATCCCGGCGCGCGGCTACCGGCTTCCCGCGGTCGCGGCTGGGCTCGTGTTCGGCGGCTCCTTCCTGCTCTCCGGCGTGATCCCGGGCCTGTTCCAGCGCGTGGTGGTCAAGCCCAGCGAGCTCGAGCGGGAAAAACCCTACATCGAGCGCAACATCGCGCTGACCCGCAAGGCCTACAACCTCGACCGCATCGAGACGCGGCCGTTCCCGGCCGAGCAGGAGCTCACGTCGAAGACGCTGGAGGCCAACAAGGCGACCATCGACAATATCCGGCTGTGGGACGGGCAGCCGCTGATGGACACCTACGCGCAGCTGCAGGAGATCCGCACCTACTACAAGTTCCACGACGTCGACGTCGATCGCTACTGGATCGACGGGACCTATCAGCAGGTGATGCTCACCGCGCGCGAGCTCAAATCCTCGCTGCTGCCCGCCAATGCCCAGACCTGGGTGAACCGGCACGTGCTGTTCACCCACGGCAACGGCGTGGTGATGAGCCCGGTCACCCGCACCAGCGTCGAAGGACTGCCGCTGTTCTATCTGCGCGACATTCCTCCCGTGGCGGCCGGCGGCCCGGCGGTCCGCGAGCCGCGCATCTATTACGGCGAGGAGACCGATACCTACGTCGTCGTCAAGGGGAGCACGCCGGAGTTCGACTATCCCAAGGGCAAGGACAATGCCTATGCGAGCTATGACGGCAGCGGCGGCGTCGCGCTCGGAAGCCTCCTGCGCCAGCTGCTGTTCGCCTGGTACTTCAACGACATCAACCTGCTGCTGTCCGGCTACATCACCGGCGACAGCCGGATCATGTTCCGCCGCGCCATCCAGGAGCGGGTCAACACGATCGCGCCGTTCCTGCGGCTCGACCATGATCCCTACATGGTGGTCGACGAAGGCCGGCTGTTCTGGATCCAGGATGCCTATACAACGAGCCGGCATTTTCCCTATGCGCAGCTCGCGCGGGGTGGCGACATCAACTACATCCGCAACTCGGTCAAGATCGTGATCGACGCCTATGAGGGAACCGTCAAGTTCTATCTGATCGATCCGGCGGACCCGGTCGCCGCGACCTGGCAGAAGATATTTCCGGAGCTGTTCAAGCCGCTGGCCGCCATGCCGCCCGGGCTCAAGAAGCACATCCGCTATCCGGAGGATCTCTTCCTGATCCAGGCGCGGCTGTTCCAGGCCTACCATATGGAGGCGGCCGACGTTTTCTACAATCGCGAGGATCTCTGGCAGTTCCCGCGGCAGCCGGCCCGCGGCGGCAACGACCTGATGACGCCCTATTACATCATCATGCGCCTGCCGGGCGAGCCGCAGGCCGAGTTCTTCGTCATGCTGCCGATGGTGCCGAGCCGCCGCGACAACATGATCGCATGGCTCGCGGCGCGCTGCGACGAGCCCGACTACGGCAAGCTGATCGTCTACGAGTTTCCCAAGGAGAAGCTGGTCTACGGACCGTTCCAGATCGAGGCGCGGATCAACCAGAACACCGAGATTTCCCAGCAGCTGTCGCTGTGGAACCAGATGGGCTCGCGGGTGATCCGCGGCAACCTGATGGTGATCCCGATCGAGGATTCGATCCTCTACGTCTCGCCGCTCTACCTGCGGGCCGAGCAGGGACAATTGCCGGAGCTCAAGCGGGTGATCGCCGCCTATGGCGACCACGTGGTGATGAAGGAGACGCTCGCCCAGGCGCTGGCGGCGCTGTTCGGCGAGGCCGGCCCGGCCCCGACCGCGCCCGGCCCCGTGGCGCTCGCCGGCCCCGTGGCGGACCGCGCGCGCGAGGCGCTCGATCACTATCGTCAGGCACTCGAGCGTTTGAAAGCGGGGGATTTTGCCGGCTTCGGCAGCGAGCTCGACGCGCTGCGCCCGATCCTGGAGGAGATGAGCCGCCAGGCGGGCGCCCGGTAGGCCTCAGCCGGCCATCTCGCGGCGGTCCTTGACCCGGCGGCCGATCAGGGCCAGCGGCGCCACCAGTCTTGCCAGCCGGTGGAGCGGGATCGGCCGCACCGGCTCGACCGGCAGCGCCAGCTCGCGGCGGTCGGTTCCGGTGACGACGCGGGCGAGCTCGCGGCCCATCGAGACGCCGAGCGCAACGCCGCGGCCGTTGCAGCCGATCCAGGTCCAGCCGTCGGGCCCGAGCTCGTGCACGTGGGGAAAATAGTCCCGCGTCATCGCGAGCTTGCCGTTCCACACATAGTCGAAGCGCGGCACGCCGAGCTGGGGAAAAATCTCCGCCAGCCGCGCGCCGACGATTCGCGGCAGACGGTTGGTTGCATCGAACGGCACGATCAGGCCGCCGCCGGTGACCAGGCGGCCGTCGCGGTCGTAGCGGAAGAACCGCAGGTCGCCATGGGTGTCGGACACCGCCTGGCGGCCCGGGACGATGGTTGCCCGCACGTTGGCGGATACCGGCTCGGTCGCCATCTGCCACGACAGCACCGGCACCACGGTGCGCCGGATGCGATCGATCACGTGCTCCGTATAGGCATTGGTGGCGACCACCACGGCGCGGGCGCGGATCTCGGCGTGCCCGCTTGCCACCCGCCAGCCGCCGGGCAGGCGCTCGATCGCGGTCGCCGGTGAACCGACGAAGACGCGGCCGCCGAGGGTGACAACTCTTGCTGCGAGCCCGCGGGCCAGCGCCAGCGGATTGATGTGCCCGCCGGTCGGATTCCAGAAACCGCCGAAATAGGCCTCCGAGCCGAGCATGCGCGACACCGCCGCGCGGTCGAGCAGCTCCACCGGGGCGCCCCGGCTGCTCCATTGGCGAAACCGCTTCTCGCTCAGGCGCATGCGGCCGGGAGAATGCGCCGGCTGGATCCAGCCGGTCTGCTCGGCATCGCAGGCGATGCCGTGGCGGCGCGCCAGATCGAACAGAGTGGCTGCCGAATCCCGCACCAGCGCGACGAAACGTTCGCCCGCCTCCGGGCCGAACCGCGCCACCATGTCGTCGGGGTCGGGCCTGGTCAGTGTCGGGATCACCTGGCCGTTGTTGCGGCCGGACGCGCCGAACCCCACATCCATCGCTTCGAGCACGGCCACGTCGCAGCCGGCCTCGCGCAGGTGGAGCGCGGTCGACAGACCGGAAAAGCCGCCGCCGACCACGACCACGTCGGCAGTCGCCGCCCCCTCGAGCCGCGGCAGATCCGGCACGGGCGGCGCGGTGGCGGCCCACAGCGAGGCCGGGTGCAGGGAGGGCATCTTGGTCTCTGCTTCCACGGGCGGCCCGCCTCCTGACTACCAGGCGGCGTCGAGCAATTGCCTCACCACCGCCGGCCCGTCGATCTTTCGCGGGTTGGTGTGGAGCCAGCGGTCGTGCATCGACTGCTCGGCGATCAGGTCGAGTTGCTCGGCCTTGACGCCGACGTCGCGCAGCCGGCCGGGCAGACCGAGATCGGCGATCAGCTCGGCGACCGCATCGGCCGCCGGTGTGCCGGGCCGCCCCATGGCTTCGCTGACCATCGCCTGGCGCGCGGCGTTGACCGCATGGTTGAAGCGCAGCACCGGCGGCAGCATCACGCAGGAAGTATAGCCGTGCGGCACCCCGGCGGTGCCGCCGAGCACGTGGCCGATGCCGTGGCTCGCGCCCTTGTTCACCCCGGTCTGCGAGCCCACCACCGACATCCAGGCGCCGACCTGGCAGTCGAGCCGCGCCGCGATATTTTTTGGGTCCGCCTTGGCGGCGCGCAGGCCGCGGCCGAGCAGGCGCAGCGCGTGCAGCGAGGCACCGTCTGACATCGGCTGGCTGTTGGTCGCGCAGATATCCTCCACCGCATGGTCGACCGCGCGGATGCCGGTCGAGAGCCACAGCCATTCCGGGGTATGCACCGTGACGGCGGGATCGAGCACGACGGTACGCGGCGCCATCGCCAGATGGGCAAAACTTTCCTTCACCTGCCGCACCGTATCGGTGCAGCCGGCGAACGCCGTGAATTCTCCCGCCGACAGCGTCGTCGGGATCGCGATGAAGCGCGCCCCCGGCGGCGCGACCTGGGGCCGCTTGACGCTGCCGTCGGGCTGCGTGGTTCCGCGGAAGGCGTCGAGCCCGGCCGGCTCGGTGACCCCGTTGCCGAGGCAGAGCCCGACCATTTTTGCCGCGTCGGTGACCGAGCCGCCGCCGATCGTCACGATGAGATCGGCGCCGGCCGCGCGCGCCGCATTGGCGGCTTCCACCACGTCGGTGCGCGGGGTATGCGCCCCGATCCGCGGCGCCAGGCCGGCGAACCGGCTGCCCAGCGCGCCGCGGATCTTTTCCACCACGTCGGTGTCGCGGGCGAGCGACCCGCTCGCCAGCACGTACACGGCGCGCGCGCCCAGCCGCTCGACCTCGGGACCGAGCACCTCGGCGAACGGCTTTCCGTAGATGATCCGGTCCATGTCCGGATAGCGATAGACGCCGCTCTGCATGCCGTCCTCCGTCTCTTGAAACCCGTCGCATCATGTGCGCGCGCACTGCAGGGCGGCAAATCCTTTGTGTCGCACCCTCGCCAAAGCGCCATCGATGCGCTTACATCGCCCCGATGGTTCCCTTGTCGGCTCTCGATCTGTCGCCCGTTGCCGCCGGCATGTCCGGCCGCACGGCGCTGCGCAACAGCCTCGACCTGGCGCAGCTTGCCGATGGTCTCGGCTACACGCGCTACTGGGTGGCCGAGCATCACAACCTGCCGTCGATCGCAAGCTCGGCGCCCGACATCATGATCGGGCAGATCGCGGCGGTGACCAAGCGCATGCGCATCGGCTCGGGCGGCGTCATGCTGCCGAACCACGCGCCGCTGATGGTGGCGGAGCGCTTCAAGGTGCTCGAGGCGCTCTATCCGGGCCGCATCGATCTCGGCATCGGCCGGGCGCCGGGCACCGATCCGGTCACCTCCTATGCGCTGCGCCGGCGCCAGGACGTCAACGCCGACGACGATTTCCTCGAGCGGTTCCAGGAGCTCATCCTGCTGGAATCCCGCGCCTTCCCGGAAAACCATCCGTTCCGCAATATCCGGGCGATGCCGTCCGACGTGGCGCTGCCGCCGATCTGGCTGCTCGGCTCCTCCGACTACAGCGCCGAGCTTGCTGCCGCGATCGGCGCCGGCTTCTCCTTCGCCCATCACTTCGCCGGCTACGACGCGGTCGCCGCCATGCAAAACTATCGGCGGCGTTTTTCGCGCTCGGCGGCGCGCGACAAGCCGTGGGCGATCCTGGCGACCGCTGCGATCTGCGCCGACAGCGAGGCCGATGCCGAGCGTCTCGCCGCATCCGCCGACCTCAATTTCGTCCGCCGCATGAAGGGCGAGTATCTTCCCTTCGCCAGCCCCGACGACGCGCTCGCCTACCCGTATTCGCCGGCCGAGCGCGAGGCGATCCGCCGCAACCGGTCGCGCCTCTTTGTCGGCACCGCGGCGGCCGTGAGGGCGAAGCTCGCGCCGCTGATCGCCGCCACCGCCGCCGATGAGGTGATGATCACCACCATGGTCTACGACCACGCGGCGCGGCGGCATTCCTACGAGCTCCTGGCCGAGGCTTTTGCGCTCGGCCCGGCCGCAGCCGAGGCCGCGGAGCCCGAGCGGGCCCAGCCGTGACGGTCGTGTCCGGCAATCTTCTTGCCGGCCTGCCGGAAAACCTGGCAACCGAGCAGGTCACCGCGCTGCTGGCCGCGCCCGGGATCAGGATCGAGCGCATCGTGTCGCGCGGCCAGTCGAGCCCGCCGGGCTTCTGGTACGACCAGGACTGGGCCGAGTGGGTCGTCGTGCTCGCCGGCTCCGCCGGGTTGCTGATCGACGGCGAGGCTTCTGCCAGGGCGCTGCAGCCGGGCGACTACGTGCATCTGCCGCCCCATACCCGCCACCGCGTGGAGTGGACCGAGCGCGGGCAGGCCACGGTATGGCTCGCCGTCCATTGCGGGCAATCGGCTTGACCCCCGGCGACGGCGGGGTGCATAACCCGGGCAGATCAGCCAAATCTCGCGACGCCAAGAACGAGACAATCGGGAGACGACCATGACGGATATCGCACGCAATCTCGTGTCTCGTCGGCACAGCCGGCGAAGGTTCCTCGCCAGCGCGTCGGCGGGGCTCGCCGGCATCCTGGCGACCGGCCGGGCGCCGCTCTTCGCCCAGACTGCGGCGAAGAAGCTGGTCTTCGCCCATATCAACGCCGAGCCGGAATCGGCGGCCGTCGCCTTTGCCTGGATGGCCAAGGAGGTCACCAAACGCTCCAACGGCGCGCTCGACATGCCGTTCCACGGGAGCACGCTGCTCACCAAGGAGCTGGAAATCATGAACGCCGTGAAGGCCGGCAACATCGCGGTCGGCAATCCGGCCGGCGCCGCCGCCACGGTGTTCCCGGAGATGGGCGTTTTCCTGGTGCCCTATCTGGTGCGCAGCTACGACCAGGCCTACCGCATGTTCAACGGCAAGGTCGGCGAGCGGCTCGACGCCCAGTTCCAGGAAAAATACAAGCTGAAGGTGCTGTGCTTCTTCGACTACGGCTTCCGTCAGTTCTGGAACTCCAAGCGCCCGATCGTCGAGCCCAAGGACCTGCGCGGCCTGAAGCTGCGGGTGCAGCAGGCAAAAGTGTTCGGCGACACCATCAACGGGCTCGGCGGCAACGCGGTGCCGATGCCGTGGGGCGAGGTGATCCCGGCGGCGCAGCAGAAGGTGATCGACGGCGCCGACCTGCCGATCGTCAACATCCTGGCGCTCAAGGTCTACGAGGTCTCGAAATACTGCTCGATGACCTCGCACAATTACGGGCCGACCGTGAACGTGATCAATCTGGAGATCTGGAACGGCCTGACCAAGGATCAGCAGAAGCTGCTGCTCGACGTCTCGCGCGAGGCGCAGGAGCGCATCCGGAAAGATACCGAGAGCGTCGACAGCCTGGAGAAGGCCAAGGAGCTCCTGGAGCCCAAGGGCATGGTGGTCAACGCCGCCGACGTCGACGCATTCCGCAAGATCGCGCAGGAGAAGATCTGGCCGGGCTACCAGAAGCAGTACACCGAGCTGTGGGACGAGATCACCAAGACCCAGGCGTGACGGCCCGGGTATTCGGCTTGACCCCGCGCTTTCACCCTACCTGAGGGGGCAGGGCCATCCGCGTATGATGTTGCGGCGTTCTGCGCATGGCCGTGCCGCGAGTCCACCCTCCCGCCCGTTGGCGGGGAGGGTCGACCAACTGAGCGAAGCGAAGGCGGTCGGGGTGGGGGGACTACTTGTTGCTCAGAGTTTGCGGCCCGACCCCCCACCCCATCCCTCCCCGCCGCAAGAGCGGGGGGAGGGAGGAAATCGTGGCACGCGAGGTATCAAGTAACGCTGGCCGATGTCTTCGGCACGGTCGCCGGGAATGGGCGGGGAGGGGACTTAAAGGGTGTCGAGTCTGCAGTCCGGCGACCTGTCGCCTCCCGTGAAGACCCCCATCACATTCGGCACCGCGATCGGCACGATCCCCAAGATCGTGGTCGCCGCCCTGCTGATCTTCGCCATGATCGACCTCCTGGTCGGGGTCTTCCTGCGCTACGTCGTGGTGGCGATCACCGACTATTTCGACTGGCCGACCGTCAATTTCTTCTGGGTGGAGGAGGTCGGAGAATTCCTGCTCGCCTGGCTGACCGCGATCGGCGCCGCGGTGGCGATCATGGAGCGCACCCATTTCGCGCTCGCGGTGCTCACCCACCGGTTTCCCCAGCGCATCCAGGCGATCATCGACCGGATCAATCACCTGGCGATCGCCGCCTTCGGCGCGCTTACCGCGATCTTCGGCTTCCGGCTCAGCGCCACCAACTCGGTGCTCACCACGCCCGGCCTGGAGATCAACCTCGCCTGGCTCTACGCATCCTCGGTGGTCGGCGGGACGCTGATCGCGATCTACGGCGTCGGCGCCGCGGCCGGCCTGCTGCATCCGAAGGCGCCCCACGACCCCGAGGAGATCTAGATGCTGCTCGCCACCACCGGGGTGATCTTCGTCGCGCTGATCGCGCTGTCGATGCCCATCGTGTTTGCGCTCGGCATCGCCGGGATCGCCGGCCTCGCCATCGGCGGCTATCCGCTGCAGATGCTCCCCTCGAGCCTGGTGGCCGGCTCGCAGAACTGGGTGCTGCTCGCCATTCCGTCGTTCGTGTTCGCCGGCACCCTGATGGAGCGCTGCGGCATGTCGCATGCGCTGGTCGATCTCGCCCGCGCGCTGGTCGGCTGGCTGCGCGGCGGCCTCGGCATGTCGGTGATCGTGGTGTCCTATTTCTTCTCCGACATCTGCGGGTCGAAGATGGCGGAAGTCTCCGCGCTCGGCTCGACGCTCATGCCCTCGCTCAAGCGCGCCGGCTACCGTCCGGAGGACGGCGCCTCGCTGATCTCGTCGGGCACCGCCATGGGCATGCTGGTGCCGCCCGCCATCTTCATGATCGTGATCGGCGAGGTCACCAACACCTCGGTGGTGGCGCTTTTTCTCGCCGGCTTCATTCCGGCGGCGACCATCGGGGTCTGCCTGTGCATCCTGGTGTTCATTCAGGCCCGCGTGATGAACTGGCCGAAGGACACCAGGCCGAGCTGGCGCTTCCTGCTCACCGCATCGCGCCAGGCGACGGTTCCCATGGTGGTACCGGTGGTGATCCTTGGCGGGTTCTATCTCGGCGTCTTCACCGCCACCGAGGCCGGCGCCATCGTGGCGTTCTACGCCTTCCTGGCGGCGCGTTTCTACTACCGCAACGTCTCCTACCGGGAGATGTTCTGGATCGCCTACGAGAGCGCGCTGCTCACCGCGGCAGTCGTCTTCCTGCTCGCCGTGGCGACGATCTTCCAATACCTGATGGGCGTCACCGAGGTCCCGGTGCTGCTCGGAAAGCTGCTGGCGCCGCTCGAATCCTCGCACTGGCTGTTTCTGCTCGGCACCGCGCTGATGACCATGGCGTTCGGCATGGTGCTGGAGGGCCTGCCGGCCGCCGTGGTGCTGATCCCGGTGGTGTTTCCCATCGCCGTGAAGCTCGGCATCCACCCGATCCATTTCGACATCGTGCAGACCGCCGCCGTCGGCATCGGCCTTTTTCTGCCGCCGATGGGCGTCGGCCTGCTGATGGCGCTGCGTTTCGCCCAGGTGTCGGTCGGTCGCCACGCCAAGACCTACTGGCCCTACCTGCTGGCGCTCATGGTCGGCCTCGTTCTCATCATCTGCATTCCCGAGCTCTCGCTGTTCCTGCCGCGCAGCGCCGGGATGATCAGGTAGCCGGCGGCGTCCAAGAGCGCGAGGCGCCGCAGGCGGGCTTTCGGGCTCAAGTCGCCGCGATGACCATGATCTCGACGCATTCCCGGCCGCCACAGCTGCGGCGACTGCAGGCCGGCGCGGGCCGGGGGATTCTTCGGGTCGACCCACTCGTTCCAGACCGCATTGTGGTCCGTTTCCGCCGATCTGGCGACAAGTCGCGCCCGGCCGACAACGCTGCGGTAACCAATCCGCCACGATCCGGTGGGCGAAAGGGGGCCGTTCACCAAGTTTTTGCCCATCGGAGGCTAAGCATCGGTCGCGGGGTTCGCGGCACGGCTGGGTATCGGCTTCCATGTCCATCGACGTCAAGACGCTTTTTCTACTGACGGTTGACGTGGAGGCCTCCTGCTGATGTTCGTGTGGATCCAGAACACGGCGATCCCCGCGGTCGCCTGGTGGGGCTCGGCCCACCTCCTGCGGGCGGCGTCGATCGCCCTCTACGGCATGTATGGCGCCGTGCACGACCTCGTCTCGATCGATCTCGCCGATGCCCTTCTGTTCTCCTCGTACGCGGTCACCTGGACCGGGGCGCGCGTGTTCGACGGTCGCGAGCCGCGGCCGGGATCGCTCATCGCCGGCGCCACCATCTGGATCCTCGCCACCCAGCTCACCGGCTTTCTCGCCGGCCCCGACGTCCGCGCCCTGCTGAGCTCCGCCATTCTGGCATCGTTCATCTGGCTGACGGCTTACGAGTTCTGGCGCGGACGCGGCGAGCGGCTGGTGTCGCGCTGGCCGGCGATCTTCATCATGTTCGCCCACGGCGCGGTTTTCCTGCTGCGCACGCCGCTGAGCGCCCTGCTGCCGGGCGCGCAGGCCGACCACGCCTATGCCAGCGCCTGGCTCACCGTGATCAGCGCCGAGGCGCTGCTCGCCACCATCTCCAGCGCCTTCATCCTGCTCGCCATGGCCAAGGAGCGCACCGAGCTGCGCCACAAGACCGCCGCGCTGATCGACCCGCTCACCGGGCTCGCCAACCGGCGGGCCTTCCTGCACGATGCCGGCGAGCTCATCAGGCGGCAGGCCTCGCGCGACGAGCCGGTGGCCGTGTTCATGATCGACCTCGACCGGTTCAAATCGATCAACGACCGCTTCGGCCATTCGATCGGCGACCGTGTCCTCCAGCTCTTTGCCCAGACCGCGACCGCCAACCTGCGGTCCTCGGATCTCGTCGGCCGGCTCGGCGGCGAGGAGTTCGCCGTGGTGATCGCCAATGCCTGCCGCGACAACGCCTTTGCGGTCGGCGAACGCGTCCGCCTGGCCTTCGCCGCCGCCGCGGTCAGCGTCGGCGGCCTTGCGGTCAACGCCACCGCCAGCCTCGGCGTCTCGATCATCCAGGACCCCGAGCAGGACGTGACGACCCTGCTCGACCAGGCCGACGAGGCGCTCTACCGGGCGAAAAGCCTCGGCCGCAACCGGGTCGTGGTCACCGGGCTCGGCCTCGAGCTCGCCGACCCGGCGCCCGAGCGCGTGCGCGGGAAAGCCGCCGCCTGACGTCAAGAGCATGGGAAGCGAGGTCGAGACCGTGCTCAGGTAAGCCGGCCCGCCGGGCGCCAAGGTGCCGGGCTTGGCGAAGCCACCCGATCGCGCTATGGCTCGAACGCGGCGCCGGTAGCTCAGCTGGATAGAGCACCAGACTTCGAATTTGGGGGTCAGGGGTTCGAATCCCTTCCGGCGCGCCAAATAACTTAGCTCAAATTTCGTTTGCAAGCTCAGCCTCTTTGATGGTTCCGGGTAACGTACCGGGTAACAAGCCGGACGCTTGCCAGGCGGGTGGCTAGCCAGAGGCCGACGGCAGGGAATTGCTCGATCCAGTGGACCAGGTCGTTGGCATCATAGGCGCGGACCTCCCGCCAGGGGCCTTGGTCCTGGAGCGCCTTGGCCCAGTTCGGTCCTTCTCGGACAGTGGCGTGGGGTGACGAAAACGTCTGCGGCGCTGGGGGGTCCAGCGGCGCGGGCTCGCCGTCCGCTTGCGATAATCGTCGCTCGCCTTCTGCGCGATGATCTTGCGCTGGGCGCCGATTTCCCAACCCGCGTCGCCCTCGGGGCACGTAGGCGCTGCCGGTCTCGGTCGTGGTGCGACCATCCCGCGCGGATGCCGAAGGCCTCGTCAGCGGGAAAGCGAAGTCGGGCGGCGGCGCCAGGTTGGCTTGGATTAGGATCAGCGAGGAGCGTCGGCAGACTGACGGCGCCGTCGGTACGGTTCGCCCATTTGAAAGGTCCTCCGCGCTCGACCCAGCGGATCGACGTCGCCGGGACGATCGGACGCGGTGATAATCGGAACGGCCGGCCCGATGGCCGCGCCCGTGGGCAGGGACCGCGATACCCGCGCCGTCAAGGGCGCCCGCGAATGGCTTGGGCGTTATTGGCAACGGGGGTCCGATGACCCGCTCGAAGTCGGCGACAGTCGAGGTCGCCACGCCGGCCGCCTTGGCCAAGTCCTGTTGGGACCAGGCCAGGAGGGCCCGGGCCGCCCGACATGCTGGGCATAAGTCAGCAGGAGGACTAGACGAAGCCATGGTCATAGGGAATATATGATATGAGCGAAACCATCAAAACCTCGCATCCAGGGCGCAAATCAGTGCGGCCGAGTGAAGGTGACCGTATTACCGAGATGGTCTGGATTACTCGCCGTCGCCACTGCCCCGGCCGGGTCGTCGGTGCGTCGGAGCCGGGCTCCGCCTCACGCTATTTAAATATGAAATTAGACGAGGAACTGAAATGCCTTCGCTACCCGATAGGAATTCGCTAGATCCCCCCGTTGCGGCTTTAGCGTCCGACTTGATCCCTGTCGCACCGGCGAGCTCGGAATAATGGCGAAGGCGCTGTCTTGATTTTGATCGGCTGTTGAAGTTGCGATTGGTCGTGGCCCGCGTTGGCGAGATGGATCTCGCCAAGTGGTGGAATACCCGCGGGCAGCTCAGCCGGCTTGGAATGCGGCGGTCCGGCGAGGATTTCCACGCACCCATTATTTCGCGCAGGCTCGCTCCGTATTCGCGGTCGCGGCCTTTCGCTGTCGTGAAGTTTTCGATCCGCCGCAAAGCGTCACCCTCTGGCAACTTCCTGAAGCAGTCGAAGAGGAGTTCGAGGCGCATTGGGAACGGTGGCTTGATCAGGCTGACGAATGGAAGCCGTTTTTTCTGGAATGGAGCGCTGAAAGAGACCGACCTGAAGACGGCGCTCCAATCGTTCAATCTAATCACGGACGAAATTCCGAGTTGTTCTCGCGTTTGCGGCGGTCCGCTGAAGGGCGCGCGGTGCCTTTCCTGCTCCGTTCACCGGTACAAACCAGGACATCACATCGCTTGCGCTCGGATTCGCACGTGGTGAGCCAGGCGCGCTGGCCGTCCCATATGCGCGCCTGGACAACGCATGAAGCCGCCGGACCGATCCCATGTCGCTTCGTCGTTCACTCTCATCAAGGGAGCCATGATCGATGAGACGTATGCCGTCTTCGCAGCGTGGGATTTTGGCTCCTCAAAGAAGGAAAACCTCGATCGTCTGAAACGCGAAAATTCATCGGGGCCAGCACCGCCACTTGGCTTCGAGACATCGCAAAAGTGCTGAACCGACGATTTGATCCAAATGCTCGTGATCGCGCGCTGGTACTCCTCGCAAAGAATGGCTGCCCCATCGAAGAATGGAAGCCGATCCTCCTTTGGCATGTGACTCGCGATGAATTTTTGCTTCGTGATTTCCTGATCAATTGGCTTTTCCCAACTTTTGTGTCGGGGCTTATCGGGTTCGAACCGAAGACCTTTACGAGCACCTTCGCAGTGTCGGGCGACGAGGTGGGACCATGGAACATGCTTCAACCGAGAGACTCTAAGACGCGTTGCAGCCGCTCTGCTCAAGATGGCGGTCGATTTCGGCTTGCTCCGCGGAGGCGCCGTCAAAGAGTTCGCGAGCTACCACCTGCCAGAGCGGAGCTTCCTCTACCTTCTATACGCTCTTCGGGAGGAGACGCGCAGCCCGCGCAAAGTTATCGAATCGGAAGACTGGCGGATGTTCCTCATGCTTCCGTCGGATGTAGAGCGAGAACTTCTTCGCCTTCATCAGTATCGCAAGGTCGACTACCAGATTGCCGGCAGCATCGTCCAACTCACACTGCCCTGTGCCAACGCCTGCGAGTATGTGGAAAGGATGGTGGCATGAGCGACCTCGTACACCGTCGATACCGAGTACGCGCGTCGTTTCGACGAAGCGTTGGCAGCGCGCATTGCGGTCTACACTCATGCGCCTCCATCGCCCGGCTGGCGGGGCATATTTAGGATCGCTCGCTTGTCTACAGGGCTCAGGCCTCTGGAACCAGCGCCAGCATGGAGACACATGATCCGATGTTTTTGACGTCTTTGAAAAGATGATCAAACAGACAGGAACAATGATGATCCGGTTCTGTAACGACGATTTGAGCTATCTAGCTTGGACAGCAGCGCACCCACACGGATTCGTCCTGAATGTCCGACGCGTGGGCAGTCGGCACTATGCCATTCTCCATCGCGCGGGCTGCAATCAAAATGACCGCAAGCGCCGGGCGCATTTACGGGGAGGAACTACGCAAGATATGCGCGGCCAGTGTGGCGGAGCTACAACTCGCCGCTGAACGCGAGGGGCGGTTGGATGGCTCTTTTTCGAAGCGATGCGGCTTCTGCCGCCCATGACCGTTGTTGGCATTGCGCCGTGCGCGGCGCTGCACCATCAAGGCAGCATTGGAGGTACAGCGGACCATCGCGCCCTCCCGCGCCCCGTCGCCCCCTCGGCCTTGCGTCGGCCGCGACCCTGCGCCCCGTTCGTGCCCGACGGGCACGTCCCGTTGGCGTCCTGGTCCAGGACAACGCCAATGCCGTCTCGCTGGAAGTGGCTGGAGAGGGCGAAGGGAACTGATTTCTGGTCGGGGCCACTCCCCCGAATGGCAGCCTCGCCGGTCCGCTGGCTCAAGATGTGCACGCGCACGATGGGCGACGCCGCCCGCGCTTACACGCCCGGAACGCGGGAACTGGTCGCTCGCCACCCAATGGCCCCTGACGGAAGACCTTGTCCTCAGCGACCGCGACCAGGACGCCGCCGAAGTCCTACGCTGGCTTGGCGGGGAGCCGTCCGTTCTTTCGCTTCAGGCGACTTCTACGGATGAGGTGGTGGTCGTTCTTCCACGCCACGCTCAGTGAGCTGCCTGACGACCTGGCGGCCGCCTACGCGCTCGCTGCCTCGTGGCGACGACTGCCGCCGCGGCGCGGGCTCTCGCTAACGCGCCTGCGCCGATATCATGCTGCTGAGCCGAGCCGGAGCCTGGTCTTGCCCGGAGTCTCGTGGAGCGCGGCCCTACGTTCTGCAGGCCTACGATGAGCGGCCGGTCTCGCGCGGCGAAGTGCGCTCGCTGGCGCGACCGTCACGCGAAGGGATCGCCAACGCCCTGAACGCCGCCGGCATCGCCGAGCCGCGCGCTAAGGCGCTCTGCTCGCGACAGCGCCCGCAATCTCGCCGTCCTGCGCCGGCTGATCCCTGGAGCGCCTGGACGCCTCCCGAAATGGGCGGAGAATCCCGCCCATGCGCTGCTGGCAGCGCTCCTAGCGGGGGGGTGGGACGAGGACGCCGAAGGCCGACCAGGCCCGGCTCCGCGGACATCGCCGACCAACCCTATGCGGCAGTCATTGCCGCCCTGGCTTCGTATGTCGGCGAACACAAGCTCAGGGCTCGCCCCGAGCAGCCTGCCGGGCACGTTCGCGTTCACTGCTCGCCAAAGCATGGCTCCTGGCTCAACCTCGTCGAGGGCTTTTTCTTACGAAATTCGCGTCCACACCTGGGACCTACAAGCTCGATAAGGCCGCCTGATAGTATTCGCACTTCGGAAACGACGACCTAGTTAGCGGTAGCAGATTTCACGCTCCCTTTCCCGGTAATTAACGGCTGCGCTCTGAGGTTAACAAGCGATCCATAGATTTCTGATCCCAGTTTCGTTCGCCAGCACATCTGCTCGGTCGAGTTCCCTAAGTGCAGCGCCTTCCCGATCTTGAATGGCGGATGCCATTAACGCTTCTGATAGCACGATCCGCGCAAGGAATTCCGAGCCGCGAGCATTGCGTTCGACTGCAACGCCTATCGCCGCTCGAGCAGTATCTAGCGCGGTTGCGACATCACCTTTGAGCCGAAATGCCTCGGCTAGGTGCGCCAGAATGCAGGCTTCCGCTTCCGAGGCCGGCCTTCCACCATCGTGCGAGACGTAAAGCCGCTGAAAGGTCTTCGATGGCGGCTTGAATGCCCTGCTATCGCCAGAGACACGCCACGGTAGGCTTGGGCATATACCCGCAGGTAGGGGCTCCCGTTTTTCGTGGCCAGCGAGAAAGCACAATTCGCATGCTCCCGTGCCGAGACCGCGTCGCGTTCAGCCCAAGCCAGATCCACGTAGGCCAGGCTTGGTATTACGTGATAAGTCGCGTCAACTTGGCCTTCTTCCATTTGCAACACGCGGTCCAGAAAGGACCGTGCCTCGTCACCCCGACCCAGCATGACAAGCGTTTGTCCCCGCATAGCTGTGAGCCAAACACCAACGTCGAAGCCGAGCATCTGTCGATCGAACTTACCAACCTCATGAGCGTGCTCCGTGGCATCGATATTGACCTTCAGAGCCTCAGACATGCGACCCGAGAGGCGCAGTGCATGACAAAGCACCGCCTTTAGCGTTACTTGCAAACTCGCGTCAGCGCTACCTTCGGCGAGCGCTTGGGCTTCCTGTACCCTTTCGACGTATTCGTCAGCCGACCCACTGGCGCCGAGGACTCGCCCGTAAGCGGCGAGGATCAGGGCATTTGCTCGGATGTCATTTAAACTGAGCGCGTGCTGTTTGGCTTCGTCGAAGTAGCGCTTGGCCTCCTCCGCCGATATCCCTTGTCTCCAGCCAAAATTGATTATTTGTCCACAAGAAACCATCCGCAGATAATTCGCTGCAGAAGATGGTTCTCCAGATATGAGCAGTTCGCGGATCTTTTTCCATCGTCTCAGCGCCTCTGCAGGGTCATTAGCGCCAACCCAAATGGCCGCCCGCATGTTAAATTGGGCAGCCTTGAAGGTTTCACCGGCCTGCTCCAGATGGTATGCTAGCAAGCCTGCACGCTCCTCTGCGCGATCCTTGAAGCACTCTTCCATTGCGGCCGCTGCAATCGCGTGCAATTTACGGCGCCGCTCACGAAGTACCGAGCCATATGCTACTTCCTAAATCAAAGGGTGTCGGAACGCAAAAAGTTCATTCTCATACGGAACTAGTTCGTAAATCAATTCCGCCTTCCGTAGTTCCCTCAGCGCTTGCCTGAAGTCGCCCGCCGGCAAGCTGATCATCCGTTGTAAGACGGGGAGGGCGATCTCGCGACCAATAACGGCTGCGGTCTGTAAGACCTGTTGGCTTGCTCTTGAAGCCGATCAATCCGAGCGCCCAGGACAGCTTGGATAGTTGCGGGCAATGGGATCACATCGATCCCGCTCTTGAGTCGGTAGGCGCTGCGCTTGCCTTCGAAGTCGCCCCGTTCAACGAGCGAGCGAACGAGCTCTTCCATAAAGAAAGCATTGCCCTGTGCCCGCTCGGCAAGATTGCGGCGGAGCAGAACCAACGACGGGTCGTCGCCTAACATATCTTCGAGAAGTAGATTTAATTGGTCCCTCTCCAATGGTGCAAGGTTTATCTGACGATAATGAGACCGCTGGGTCCAGGGCGCAACAAGACCTGGTCGGAAGTTTACGATCAGCATCGTCTTCGTCCCGACGATAGCGTCAATCAGAGTTTCGAGGAACTCTTCACTTGCCTCGTCGACCCAATGCAAATCCTCCACCACTAAAACTGCGGGATCAAGGTGAGATCGCCCACGTATAAATCGCGGAATAAACTCCAACAACTGCTGTTTCCGCGCAACGGGGTCATTTGAAACGCGATAGGCCGGATCAGGAACGCCCAAGAAATCGGTAAGAAGTGGTAATATTTCAGTGAAATCCCCCCGTCGGCTCAGAACGTTTTTGATGCGGTTGCGGGAGACCTCAGGAGTTTCATTTAACTGGATTCCGAATGCACCACGAAAAAGGTCGAGGACTAGCTGCAATGGAGTGGCCTGCGCATGCTCCAGCAGCCGAGCCTCGAGAACACCGATTCCTCGGCGTCGACAAGTTTCTGCGAACTCGAAACACAGCCGGCTCTTTCCGACGCCCGCCTCTCCTACGATGCCAACTACGCGAGCCTCATCCTTCAGTGTGCTCGCGAGTTCTCTCTCTAGTGCCTCAAGCTCTTGCTTGCGCCCGCGCAGCGCTGACAGTGCAGGGCCACTCCGAAATCGGTCGCTCGCGGAGCGTGCCGAAGTCCGGTGAGTTGGTAGACCTCTATGGGGGTCGCTATGCCCCGCACTTGTTCGGGCCCATAAGTTCGGCATTCACGAATTGCTTGGCCGCTTCGTAAGTTGCTCTAGTGACCAGAATGCCACCGCCACGGGCCATCTGCTCCATGCGACTTGCAAGATGAACGTCAGCACCAGCCGCATCATAGGTTTGATAAAGACTAGTGTTCACCGCTTGAACAACGACCTCGCCAGTGTGAAGTCCAACGCGGATCTGCAAGCTGGGGTCATCAAGGCGTACGACAGCGTCCTGCATCGCCAAAGCCGCCAAGCAACCACGAACAGCATGATCTTCATGGGGTCGGGCGCCCCGAAAATCGCCATGACCCCGTCGCCCTGCATTTTGTTGACGATACCTTCGTACCGATCAACAGCACTCTTCATGAGATCAAGCACTGGCTGAAGACGCCTCATGCCAAGCTCGGGGTCGCCCACACTGTCTATCAGGTTTGTGGAATTACGAATGTCGGCAAAGAGCACAGTAACCCGTTTGCGTTCCCCGCCAGTTTCACTCAATGAGCGCAGAACGGTTTCTGTAGAAGTGCGTTGCCAGTGAAACGCAAGAGATTTACGGCAGTGGCCGCAAAAGCGGGCTTTTCGGCCGATTGACGTGCCCGCACGCCTCGCAACTGATACCGAGCGTCGCCCCACATTCTTCGCAGAAGAGGTTCGTCGCATCTATTCTCAACGTAGCAATGC